>NZ_FNNZ01000019.1 GCF_900106925.1 Thiocapsa roseopersicina | reverse complement strand
CGGAAGACGTGAGACTTAAACCCTTGATGGATTAGGCTGCTTGTGACCCATGCGGACCCATGCGAACTACCTATCAGCGGACACCCTCTCCGCCAGATTTTTCAGGCGGTTATCCGTTGCTCAAAGTCGTCGTTCGACCGGCTGCGGCTTTGTCCGTCCCGGAACCTCTCGCTACGCGCCATCATTCCCCTCCTTGTCTGTGTGGCCGTTTTACGTGCGGTGCGCGGCATGGCGTGAAGCCTCGATATATTCGAACAATTCGGGCTAAAAACCGAAACCCGATTGCTGCGCGCGAAGGACGCCGATCTCCCGATCGAGATTCGCGGTCGCTGCTTCGCATCTTCGCTCAGCGCTGATCTTCAAGACCCGTCAGGGACCAGAGTCGGTCGATCTCGGCACGCAGCTCTGCGACCTCGGCCTCCAGCGCCTCGATGCGGGCGCTGCGGGTCGGCTCGCCGCTCGCTGCGTGAGCGGACTCCGGTATGTCCTCGATCTTGGGTCGACCGCAGAGGAGGTGGGCAAAACGCTCCTCACGTTTTCCGGGCTGGCGCGGCAGCTCGACGACGAGCGGGCGGTCGCGCTCGGCCATGCCGTGCAGCGTCCTGGTGACCTGCTCGAGATCTTTGAAGTCAGCCAGACGTGCGGTATTGGTCCGCAGCTCGCCGGTCGTCTGAGGGCCGCGCAACATCAGGGCACACAGCAGCGCATGCTCTTCTCGGCTCAGCAGGAAGGTGCCGACGATCTTGTGGTCGTAGCGCTCGGTGCGCCCCGAAAGACTGG
Organism: Thiocapsa roseopersicina; assembly: GCF_900106925.1. Lineage (GTDB taxonomy): Bacteria > Pseudomonadota > Gammaproteobacteria > Chromatiales > Chromatiaceae > Thiocapsa > Thiocapsa roseopersicina. The sequence continues at coordinate 101,761 of NZ_FNNZ01000019.1, read as the reverse complement.
CGTAGATGAGGCCGCGGTCGCGCAATTGGTTGACCACGTGGCCGACCTCGCCGGGGGTCATGTTCATGACGGGATGGCGGGCGCTCTTCTGATTGCATGCGCTGACGAGGCTGTTGAGGGTCAAGGGGTATTGGTCGGGCGTGGTGCGCTGCTTCTCCATGAGGCAGCCGAGGACGCGTGCTTCCGCCGGGGTCAGCATGGCATCGGAGGTTTCGGATTCGAGCTCGATCGTCATGGTAGGCGGCTCTCTGGTGGTCGGTTGACGGACCCGGCGGCCGAGGCCTCGGGCGATTCGCCGATGCGTTGTGCGGCCCAGTCCAGGACGGCGCGTACGCGATCGTTCAGGAGCGTATTCGCCTCCTCTAGGGTGACCCAGCGAAACTCTTGGTGCTCGGGAAATCCCAGCTGCGGGTTGATCCCGAGCGCTACGTCACCGCGCGGTGACTCAGCCAGATAATAACGCGCGATCTTGCCGCGACCGTAGGGCGGCGTTTCCACGAAAGGAGTTCCCCATCGGAAATCCAGGTCGAGCAGCCCCGTTTCCTCGGTGACCTCGCGCCGTGCGGCGTTCAACGGGTCCTCGCCGGGCTCGGTCTCGCCCTTGGGGAAATCCCAGTAACTGTAGCAGCGCAGAATCAGGAAGCGCATCTCGGATCCGACGCGACGGACCGGAACGACGCCGGCGGAGAGGATCTGTCGGCGTTTCATTCGGCACGCTCGCGCATTGCGGGTTTGATCGCGATTGATGGCGACGCGGCGTCTTGGTTGGCTGTCGCGAGGGGCAGGGTTTCGGTCGGATCGGAGCGCAGCGCGTCGGCTGCGCGTCGGATGCGGGTCAGGATTGCGTCCTGACCGCTCGCGCCGAAGCGGCCCGCCAACTCGTTCGGGCAGTGGAGCTGGCGGGCGGCTGCGATCAAAAGCGCGGCGTCTGCGGCGGCGATGCGTCCGGCTCGGAAACTGGATCCGAGTCGGCGCCGGACGAGCTCCGCCAACAGCGGGAGGGTGGCGTCCAGCGAGCGATGGCCGTTGATGAAGCCGCAAAGCTCATGATCTGCGATCGTGTCTTGGGATTGAGCCCCGGGTGGGTCGGGCTCGGTGCGGATCGCGGCGACGAGCGCGACGACGGTGACGGGGTCAAGTGTGCGCAGCGGACCGGCCAGCAGCACCGGGAGCCGTGATTCCAGGCGTGCCTCGGCCCCTGCCGCAAAGCGCCGACCGTGCGCGTTGAGACGGCGCAGCACGACAAGTGCGTGCTCGCCGCTCGCGGCATTCCTGCTTGTGCCCATCTGGACCGGACGAAATCCACAGCGGTCCCAGAAGCGGATCAGGCCGGGGGTTGCGCCGAAGCTCGCACCGAGGAGGTCCACGCCCTCGGCGCGACCGTCGCGCGCGAGCCGGCGCAGCAGTCTGCGGCCGAGACCGCGGCGCGCGAGCGCCGGATGGACGGCGATCCTGATCACGCGCAGGTAGCGCAGGGCAGGGGCCTCGGCAAGTCCGGCATGCGTCGACAGTGTCTGTGGGAGCAGGTGGCCGCGCGGACGGCGTCGCCCCATGAAGATCGCCTCGCACAAGGCGGGATCGGCGAAGCCGCCTTCCTCCGCGGCGAGCAGGGTGGCGACGACCTGATGGCGCCATCGCAGCGCGTAGATGCGGACGTTCGGGCCGTCCAGCAGCATGCGCAGGTCCATCGGCCGGGTCTGGTAATGCGCGAGAACGAGCAGGCCGAAGAGCTCGCGCAGGGTCTTCTCGTCACGGACCAATGCGTCGCGGTCGAGGCGCTCGCAGCGGATATCGGCGGGGTCGGCTTCGCTCAGGTCCTCCGCCGTGGCGGGGGCGGCGTCGAGCAGCAGGGCACGGAAGGTCAGGGCTTCGAGCGGATCCCCGGGCGCCCAGCGGATGGGTGTCTCCAGCGAGACCTCGCGCCAACTCGGAGTGAGCCGATCCAGGGTGTCGCGGAACCGCACGTCGAAGCCGCGCCCCGTCCCCTCGTAGCCGTGGACCGTGGTCGCGAAGACGACGCGCGGGTAACGGGCGAGCAGGGTCTCGAGGATGGGTGCGGGGATGCCGGCGGCCTCGTCGATCAGGAGCAGATCAGCCGTCGGTGTTTCCGCGGCGAGATCGGCAGGGGAGACGAATGCGAGTGAGCCCGCTGCACGACCCTGACCGGCTCGATCTGCCTTAGGTGGCGTCGTCTTGTGCGGCGTCGTCCCGGTCTCCGCGTCCGGGGCGGAGGTCCCAATATGGCCGCCCAGCACGGCAGCGGCGTGCTTGAAGAGCGCGTCGGCCGCCAAGCGGCGCGGTGCGGTCACGAGGATGCGGAGCGGTCGCTCGCCTAAAAGGCGGCCGGCGGCGAGGCCCAAGGCGGCACTCTTGCCGCGCCCGCGGTGCGCTCGGATGACGAGCGGGCGGCGTGCACGGCCATGCGCGACCGCGAGGACGGCCGCGATGGCGCGATCCTGGTCCGATGTGGCGGGTTCGGCGGGTTCGGCGGGGTCTGGGTCGCTCTCTGCGGAGGTCCGCCCGGAGTCGTTCGACTCCCGCGTGACGCCTGAGCTGTCCGAGACGAAGCTCTGCGCGCTCGAGATGCTGCCTGCAGCAGCTTGCGCAAGATGGATCAGACCTGGGCCGGAGCCGAGAAGCCTCGCGAGCCGGCGCAGGAAGCGGCCGCCGACCGATGCTGCCGTATTCGGCCAAACGGCGATGCGCTCGGCCTGCGGGTCGACGAGATCGGGCCAGTCGGCCAATGGCGGGGTCAACAACAGCAGGAGACCGCCTCCGCGAATCGCCCCGGTCGCCGCGCCGAAACCATCGGGGTCGAAGCCGCAATGGGCGTCGTAGACCAAGAGATCGAGATCGCTGCCGAGCAGGCGGTTCGCGCACTGAAGTGTTAGAGCGGTATCCGACAGCTGTCGCTCTGTGAGCCAGGTCGGAACGAGCTCAGGCAATGCTGCGACGGCGCGCAGTGCATGTGTGGCGGTCCATTCCGCACATCCGCTCAACAGCAAAGTCCTGCGTTGCCCGGCCTCTTGCGCTTGTCCTTGCAGGGAGCGGGCGATGACTTCGATTCGGAGATCGACGGTGCACACTGAAGAAACTCCCTCAAAGATCGCCGCGCATGTCCCTGCCGACAGGACGAACGGGCAAGCACATCTTACCGGATCACCGGGTATCGGTGCGGAATCCTCGATGAGGTCGCTCGATTCCTGCCAAGCATCGGGCGGTCCTCGGAGGTCCTTGGCCTGGATTGCCCATCGCGCGAAGCCGGCACGCTTTCCGGTCTTTCAGACGTATGCCGGTACGGAGGCCGATGCGGTCGCGATCTACTCGCAGATTCAGGCCATCCGACGGATCTGGCGATCCTCGCGGCACTCCCGGATCAGGATGAGAATCTGTCGCCCGCGTTTTTGGTGTTCGCGCTTTCGGGACTGATCTCTCCGATGGCCGACGTCGTCTTTGACTGGACGAAAGGCGGTTGGAGCGCCATCGGGGCTTGGCTCTGGCGTTCTCGGGGCCAACCACAGGCACCTGAACCCGCAGGATAACTCGGCTCCGGCGCCGAGAGCGACGATTCTCTGGCGCCTTGACAGGGCAAGGTGAAAGGCTATTGTCAGCGCACGTCGTTCGATATCGACAACAACAGCTCCACCAGCTATCGCATACGAGCGATACCTTGAATGTCGCCGGATCGGTTTTTCCCGGTGGAGAAGGGAGCTTGGATGCGACGAAAACCGCAATCGGCGTTGCCGTGAATTTCGGTTGCCTTACCGCACATTCGATGACCGGGCCCAACCGGGATTCATTCCTGGCCAGATTCAGACGACCGCAGAGGAGCTGCCGCTCGAGGTCGCGAACCGGCTTGTCGTGCGAGTGCCTGAATTGAATAGGGGCAACCGACGGATTCGGTGTCGTCGGCCTCGGCCGATCGGGAATTGCCGTCGATGAGCCGAGGTCGGGGCCGGCAAGGCCATGATCTCGGCCTCGCCGGTCTTGCACCTCGGCCGAGGTAGGCTCATTCGGAGGCTTGAGGATCAGGGAGAATCTGACGCTCCCGGCAGGGTGTTTCGATAAACTCGGCCGGCCTTCATGATCAACCGCAACCCGTGCTGAGGTTCGGTCAGCATCGACAAGTCACGGGTCGGGTCGCCCTCGACCACGAGCAGGTCTGCCCACGCGCCCGGAACCAGCTCGCCGAGACTACCTTCAAGGCGCAACAGGCGAGCGGCCTCGATAGTGGCGCTTTGCAGCACCTCTTCGGGTGACATGACGCCGAGTCGCAGGTTGAATTCGCCGGACTGGTTGGCGTGCATCTGTCCGAGGAGGTCGCTGCCGAGCACGATGGGCACCCCTTCGGCACGCGCGATTGCCAGCGACTCGGTGCCGCGGCGCTGCACGACCGCCAGCTTCTCCAGCATCGCCGGTGACCAGCCCAGCCCACTGCCTTGCGCCGCCAGCGCCGCGTAGGTCGAGAGCGTCGGAACCAGAAAGGCACCACGGCTCTTCATCAGCCTTGCAGTGGCCTCGTCGATAAGGTTGCCGTGCTCGATCGAGCGCACGCCGGCCTGCACCGCCCGTGTCACCGCGCGCGGCGAGTAGGCGTGTGCCATAAATAGAGGTTGGCAGCCTCGGCCTCCTCGCAGGCGGCGCGAAGCTCGTCGACCGAGAACTGTGTGCCTTCGAGCGGGTCGCTCGGGCTAGCGATACCGCCCCCGCCATGATCTTGATCTGGTTTGCATCGTTAAGCACCTGCTCGCGCACGGCGCGTCGGACCTCGCCCACGCCGTCGGCGATGGCGCCGATCAAGCCAAGCCCCGCGCATGAGCAAAACATCATCCCTCACGCGCACGCCACGCGGGCGCATGTCGGCGTGCCCGCCGGTCTGTCGCGTTGCGGATTACCAATCGTTCAGCCATAACGGACCTTTTCGCGTCGGAGCAGTCGATCGCCTGCCGGAGAGGCCTGCGGTGCCTCAGTCGCCCAAGGGCCCGGTCACCGGCACGAAACGCACCGGCAGGAGGTCGCGGCGGCGTAGGCCGCCGTCCTCGTCCTTGTCGAAGATGGCGAGCTGCTGAACGCTGCTTGTCTCGCCGATCGGCATCACCAGACGGCCACCGGGTTTGAGCTGAGCGATCAGATGGTCTGGAATCGTTGGCGCGGCAGCGGTCAGGATGATGCCGTCGAACGGAGCGGCCTCGGGCCATCCGAGCCAGCCGTCGCCGGCGCGGACCTGAACCTGTGGATAGCCGGCGGCCTCCAAGTTCGCGACGGCTCGCTCTGCCAGCTCCGGGACGATCTCGACCGAATAGACCTCGACGCCCATATCGGCCAGCACGGCGGCCTGATACCCGGACCCGGTGCCCAGCTCGAAAACCCGGTCGCCCGGGCCGACATTGAGCAGCTGGCTCATGATGGCGACGATGTAGGGCTGAGAGATCGTTTGCCCGCCGCCGATCGGCAGGGGGTGATTGGCGTACGCCAAGGCGCGTTGGGCACTTGGCACGAAGGCGTGGCGAGGCACCCGAAGCATGGCCTCGGCCACCCGAGGATCGAGTCGCGCGAAACCCAGCTCCGGGCCGGTCATGCGGACCTCGGCCTCGATCTTCTCGACGAGTCGTTGACGTTCCGCGGTCATGTCGTCATCCGATGCGCAGGCGTTGACCGTCGCGACCAGACAGAGTCCGACGGCGAGGAGTAACCCGTCGAGTGAACGGAACGGGCCTCGGCGGTCGGTCATTTGAACAGATCCTCCGCGGCTCGTTTCAGCGACTCCGGGTCGGTCGCAGTGCTCTGCGTCTCGCCGGCTTGCGGCGAGTGGGATCGCAGCAGGGGCTGGAACCAGTCGCAGAAATTGGCCCGATCCTTCGCAATGACGCGATCCACCATCGGCTCCCGACACTCGTTGGGGCGTCCCGGCGCGTAATGCCGACAGTTGCGACAGCAATGGGTCGGCTTGTCGCATCTCGGGCAGCGCAGCTCGCGCCCGTATTCGAGCTTAGTCAGTCCCTGTCCGCAATTCCAGCAATGTCCTCTGATCTCCTCGCCCATGATTCGCCTCGGTCCAGCCCCGTGGTCGCGCCATTGTCCGCCGTCTTTCCGAACGCTGCCAGGTCCGCGCGCGTAGGTCGGAATCCCCGGTCGCGTCTCGTACCGGCCTTGCGTGCGTATCACCAGATCCACCACCAGCAGCATCACCGGTACCTCGATCAGCACTCCGACGACGGTGGCGAGCGCCGCCCCGGAGTTGAAGCCGAAGAGTGTGATGGCGGTCACCACGGCGAGCTCGAAGAAGTTGCTCGCGCCGATCAGGGCGGAGGGTCCGGCCACGCAATGCAGGGAGCGCACCGCGCGGTTGAGCAGGTAGGTCAACCCGAGAGCAGCAGGGTGTCCCAGGGCACCGTAATCGCGGCCAACCCGAGCAGGAGTCTGACGATCGGCGCGAAGGCGAACACCATGATGACGTTGTTGAGCGCGACTTGAGTGAGCGTGAAGTGCGGCTCCCCGCGCGAAAGATTGCCCCAGACGAAGACCATCGCCGTGCAGGACGGGGCGTCCAGCAGGGTCAGCCCCGCGATGAAGGAGTCGATTTGCTCGGCCGGCAACCAGGGCCGCAACAGCCCGCCGATGAAGAGCCAGGCGAGCAGGGCGATCGAGAACGGCTTCACCGCCCAGTTGATGAAGAGTGTGACCCCGGCCCCGCGTCAGGGCTCGGTCACGCCCTTGAGCGCCTTCAGGTCGATCTTCAGCAGCATCGGGATGATCACCGGCCAGATGAGCACCGCCACCGGCAGGTTGATCTGTGCGACCTCGATCGCTCCGACGGCCTGGAAGGCGCCGGGCGTCAGGTGACCCAGCCAGATATCGATCAGGATGTAGAGGAACACCCAGAGGGTCAGATAGCGGTCGAAGAACCCCATGGGCAGGCAGTGGTCGTCGTTCGGACCGACCCTGTCTTTGGGTTGTTCGATCTGGGCCCGATTTGGGCCCGGACAAAAAAGCCGGCACGAGGCCGGCTTCTAAGTTTTTGATTGTATTGGTGGGCGCAGGTGGGATCGAACCACCGACCCCTGCCGTGTGAAGGCAGTGCTCTCCCGCTGAGCTATGCGCCCGACTCAGCGGAGCAATTTACCAGGCAAGGTTGGCGCGGTCAACGCCGCCGAGGTGGCGCGAGTCGCCGGTGTCGCTCGCGCGGTCTCGCGTGATCGGGTTCCCCGGGCTAAAGTGGCGTGTGCGGATTCGGTCCCGTCCCGTGGGATCGATCCATCTCACGAATGCATCGGATCGCGGATGGAGCGCTTTGCGATCCAACGCACACCTCCACCGTCGATGCAGTCGTCAAAATCACTCGCTATCGAGGCCCAATGTCCGCTGATAATGTGTTTTTCGTTCCCGTCAGGGATTTGTGTCAACGCGATGTCGTGACCTGCGAGCAGGATGAGTCGCTGGTCGTCGCCGCGGGGATGATGAGCGAGCGAAACATCTCGAGTATCGTCGTGTGCTTGGACCAGGTTCCGGTCGGCATGGTGACGGATCGCGACCTTCGCAACAAGGTCGTGGCACGGGGTCGGGATCCCGGCGAGCTGCGTGTAAGCGACATCATGAACAGCCCGCTGGTGACGATCGGCGAGGACGATTACCTCTTCGAGGCGCTCCATCTGATGAGTCGGCGGCGAATCCACCGGCTGTGCGTGGTGGATGGGGACGGTGCGCTCTGCGGGATCGTCACGGATTCCGACGCGTTGCGGCTGCAAAGTCGCTCGCCCCAGCAGTTGATGAAGGAGATCGAGGAAGCGGCGGGGATCGATGATCTCAAGGTTCTGCACGCGAAGCTGGAGAAGCTCGTCGTACACTTGGCGGGCACGGGGGTGGCGACCAAGGATCTGGTACAGACGGTCGCGCATCTGAACGACCGCATCCTGATCCGTCTGATCGAGCTGGTGCGCACCGAGCGCTACCCCGATCTTACTGACCGCTTCGCCTTCCTCGCGCTGGGGAGCGAGGGCCGGCAGGAGCAGACGCTCTCGACCGATCAGGACAATGCGATCGTCTATGCAGACGATCTGACGGCGGACGAGCGCGAGCGCCTGGCGGCCTTCAGTGTCGACCTCATCGACCATCTCATCGGGATCGGCGTGCCGGCGTGCCACGGCGGCATCATGGCGAAGAACGAGGCATGGCGGCGTAGTCTGTCCGAGTGGAAGCGTGTTCTCGAGAGATGGCTGCGGACCCCGTCGCCCGAGAATATCCTCTCGGGCAGCATGTTCTTCGATCTTCGTACCCTTTACGGAGACGCGAGCTTCGAGGCCGACCTGAAGGCCCACATCACGGCGCAGTTGCGTGCGAATAATCTGTTTTTGGCACACAGCGCCGCCAATGCGGTCGGGTTCAAGCCGCCGTTGGGGTTTTTCGGGGGGATCAAGCCGGAACGGCATGGGCCGCACCGCGGCAGCATCGAGCTGAAGAAGGCCGGTATCTTTCCGATCACCGAAGGGGTCAAGGCGATGGCCCTGCAGGCGGGCGTCGGCGACGGCGGTACCCGCGGCCGGGTGTTCGGCTTGCGCGAAGCCGGAATCCTGCGTGCCGAGCAAGCCGAGAGTCTGATCGCCGCTCTGGATTTTCTGGTGACCCTGCGGCTGCGCGCGCAGCTGCTCGCGCTCGAGGAAGGCCGCGAGCCGAACAACTATCTACCGCTCGAGCGGCTGAATCGGATCGAAGAAGGACGCCTGAAGCTTGCGCTCGAGGAGGTGGGCCACTTTCAGGGGTTCTTGCGAAGCCGGTTTCATCTCAATCAGATGGGGCGCTGAAGCGAGTTTCGGAGGGAGCTTGCTTGGGTTGCGGGATGGGGCGACGCAGTGCGGGCTCGGTCTTGATGGCGTATGGGTCGAGGGTGAGACGGGGCGACTGAAGCCGCCCCTACAAGCCCCGACATATCGGGAGATACTTTCCCGGAAATCGCCTTACCCGGTCGATCTTGTTGTTGTCTGTTCCCGGCGGTGCTCAATCACAGCGCTGTCCGGACGGCGCCTCCAGTTCCAGGATCTCCATGCGATAGTTTCCGCACGGGTTTTCGATGGTCGGACCCTGGGTCAGCAAGACCAACCCCTCGCGGATCCCGCGCTCGTAAAGCCAGTGACGCACGAAGCTCGACCAGTCTGAGCGGTCGGCCTCGACCTGGATCGGGTGAATGCCGTAGGAGAACTGCAGCGCCTGACAGGTGGCCGTATTCGGGCTGAAGGCGATGATCCAGACCGGGAGCCGGAAGCGCGCGACATTGCGGGGCGTGCTGCCCGTTTGGGTGGGGACTACGACCGCCTGCGGGGCGCTGTCCTTGATGGTGTGGTAGACGCTCGCGGCGATCAGATCGACGGCGCGCATCCGCCCGGAGCCGTGAAAACCGTCCATGGTGCGAACGAAGGGCTGCTTGCTGCGCTCCGGCTCGACGTGGGTGGCGATGCTCGCCAGCATGGCGACGGACTCGACCGGGTAGCGCCCCATCGCCGATTCCGCGGAGAGCATCACGCAGTCGGTCCCGCCCAGGATCGCGTTGGCGACATCGGTTGCCTCGGCGCGGGTTGGGCGGCGGAAGGTCACCATGGATTCGAGCATCTGCGTCGCCGTGATCACGGGCTTGCCGAAGCGATTGGCGAGCTCCGTGATCTGCTTCTGTACCACGGCGATCCGCTCGATCGGGATCTCCACGCCTAGATCCCCGCGCGCGACCATGATGCCGTCGGCGGCGCGCAGGATGGCCTCGAGGTTGTCGAGCGCATCGGCGCGCTCGATCTTGGCGATAATGAAAGGCGCATAGCCGATGGCGTCCGCCGCGCGGCGCACGGCAAGGATATCGTCGTCCGTGGCCACGAAGGACTGACTGACGGCATCCAGCCCGTGCTCGGCGGCGAAGTGAAGCCAGCCGTGGTCGTCGGCGGTGAAGGCGCTGATGCCGAGATCGATACCCGGAAAGTTGAGCCCCTTGCGCGAGCGCAGCTCACCGCCGACACGCACGCTGCAGCGGATCTCCGAGCCCTCGACCTCGAGCACCTTCAGCAGGATGAAGCCGTCGTTGAGGAAGAGCCTGTCGCCCGGCTGCACCGCCGCCGGGAGGTCGAGAAAGCTCATGGAAACACGCGACTTGTCGCCGATGATGTCCTCGGTCGTCAGGGTGAGGATATCGTCGCGCAGCAGCTCGACCGGCTCCTCGGCCAAATCGCCGATGCGCATCTTGGGGCCGGGCAGATCGCCCATGATGGCGACGCGACGCCCGGTGGCTTCCGCGGCTTCGCGAATGCGGCCGATCAGGGCACTATGATAGAGCGGGTCGCCGTGCGAGAAGTTCAATCGGGCGACGTTCATGCCGGCCTCGATCAAGGCGCGGAGCATCTCGGGCGAATCCGACGCCGGGCCGATCGTCGCGACGATCTTGGTCTTGTGGTTGGGCAGTTGCATGTCTGGGTCTCGTACTGCTGGAGGGATTCGTGCTCGGGCGGTTCGGTCGAGGCTTCGGGCGCGCCCGAGCCGAGCATGGCCGGATGGTCGTCATATAAGCATAACCTGCGCCAGATGTCAGATCGCGATCCGGTTGGGATGGCTACTCGTGCGCGGGCTGCTCATGGGGTCAGGCGGGCTGGACGCGACGCCGATGGTCGAGCACGTGATTACCCGCGGCGGATGTCGTTATACCGACGCACTGTGATGTTTGTGTGTCTGAACGACGCCGCCTTACGCGTATTCACAAGACCGACGCCAGGCGAGGATCGCCGCTCGGTCGGTCTCTTGATCCTGCGCATAGAGGCGTTTGAGCTCGGACCGATCGGCCTCGGGCGCGTCCCGCAGGAGACCGGCAACCGTCAGCAGTGGGCCGCGGCGCAACACCGCGCCTGCGGTGACCTCGGCGAGGTAGGTGGTGCGGTCGCCGATGTCCATGCGCGCTTCGACCCGACAGTCCATCCAGGACATGGCCCCCTCGATCAATGGCGCGCCCGCGGGTGTTTGGCGCGGCGGCAGGTCGGCGAGCTTGTCGACCCGGTGTCCCGAGGCGAGCCCGAAGCGGCGAACGCTCGCGATGTCGTCCGCTGCGAGCAGATGCAGCGCGAAGGAGCCGCTTGCCTCGATCAGGCCCCAGGTGTGATGGTGCTGGGCGACCGCGACGAGCATGCGCGGGATCTCGTAAACGATGGATGCGCGGGTTGCGGCGGTGGCGATGAAGCCGCCTCGACGCGCTCCGTCGCACGCGGTGACGAGCCAGAGGGGCGGATCGTAGAGATGAAAGACCTCGTTGATCGCGTTGAGCTGGGCTGGGCTTTGGTCGTGTACCTCGGGTCTCATGTCACGTCAGCCGGCCGCTACGCAGGGACACGTCAGACCGACGGGAGGCACGGAACCAGGCTGTCGAGCTTCTCGGTAATGCTCTGCTCGATCCGATCTTTGAAGGGCCTGAGCAGGAATCCGAGCGAGACCTCGAGGATCAGCAGTGTCTCGGTCACCTCGACACAACCGCTTGCGCCCGGCCGCGTGAAATCGAGCCGATTGCCGTCCCACGCGCACCGGGCATCGAGCTCGTCGACGAGCAGATAGGCGAGGGCCTCGACCTGGTCGAGCGCCTGATCCAGGCCCAGTGTGTGCGTGCGTTCAATGAAGATGTCGGCCATGCCGCTATTGTTGGTCCGCGTCGGGAGTCGGTCAAGGTCAGGTCAACGCGGCACGTCGGTCTCGATGTCCAGATAGGCTTCGGGCACGAAGCGAGGCGTACAAATGGCCATGAAGACGAGGTCTGCTGCGCCGGTGTTGGCGATGCGTTGGCCCTGATCGGCGGGGATGTAGACGAGGTCGCCCGGTCCGACGACTCGCGGCGTGATCCCTTCCACCTCGACGCGTCCCGTGCCCGAGAGGATGAGATAGCGCTCCGCGATTCCGGCGAGACGATGCAGGCGTGTCGTGACGCCGGGCTCGACCCTCGCGCGGGCGACGGACACGGCCGGGTCGTCCGCGCGATTCCAGGTCTCGAGGATGAAGCAGCCTTCGTCCGTGAAGTATTCGTCCGCCTCGCGTGGCGAGTGGATCAGTCCGAGTGTCCGCGTCATGCGCGCCCCGTCGCTCGTCGATAGGCGGCAGAGCGTCGGTCGCCGCCGCGTTGACGCGGCAGGGCGCGCCGGTTCAGCGCCGTCTCGATCGACTCGCAGTAGGCTTGATCCCCGAGTACCCAGGCCTTGTTGGTGGCATCCCGGATCCGGGTCAGGAGGGCCTCGTCCAGGGGTTGCTCGGCCTGCGCCGCATAGGCGGCGCGGCGCGCCTTCGCACTGCGCCCGAGGCGCTCGTATTCCGCGTGCGCCGTGACCAATGGGTCGTCGTCGCCCCGCGCGTTGGCCCCGTAGCTCGACCACCCGTAGTCGCCGACGCTCTTCACCAGCCCGGCACGCACCGGGTTGGCTTCCACGTAGTGGCAGACCGGCAGCAGAAAGTGTTTGGGATCAAGCAATGTCGCACGGTAGCGTCCTTCCCAGAGGGTACCGGTACGCTGGTAACGGGCGTTGAAATGCTGGACATAGTAACGCCCCACGTATTGCATCAATTTGCCGACGCCATTGTCCAGGTGCGGCGTGAGCAAGAGGTGGAAGTGGTTCGGCATCAGCACGTAGGCATGTAATTCGCATCCGAACTTCTCGGCGGCAGCCCCGATCTTTTCCCAGAGGAACCAATAGTCTTCTTCCTCGTACAGGATGCGCTCGTGGTTGTTGCCGCGCTGGATGACATGCTGCGGATAGCCGGGGAGGACGAATCTGGGCAAGCGTGCCATGGTTAGGGTCGGAGCCGGTTGGTTGACCTGATTCCAAGTATAGAACCGTTTTGGAAATGCTGCGGGTCCGAGCGCCTCGGCCGATCGATGGTCCGGGGCGGAGGCCGGGCGGAAGATGGCGACACGCTCGCCTCGGGGCGGGCGTATACTTGCAGATTTTTCCGGACGGAGTCGAAGATGCTCGACATCAACCCGATCGCTTACCAAATCAGTGACCTCAAGGGACGTGTCGAGTCCCTTAGGGGGTATCTTTGACTACCCGGAACGCAAAGAGCGTTTGACGGAAGTCCTGCGCGAGCTGGAAGACCCCAAGATCTGGAACGATCCCGAGCGCGCGCAGGCCCTCGGGCGCGAGCGTGCGACGCTCGAAGCCATCGTGCTCACGATCGACGAACTCACGACCGGCCTCGTCGATGCCGACGATCTGCTGGCGATGGCCGCCGAGGAGCAGGACGAGGACACGCTTGCTGCAGTCGCGAAGGATCTGGAACGCCAGGAATCCCAAGTCGCCGAGCTTGAGTTTCGCCGCATGTTCGCCGGCGAGATGGACGCGAAGAACGCCTATGTCGACGTCCAGGCCGGATCGGGCGGGACGGAGGCGCAGGACTGGGCCGAAATGCTGTTGCGCATGTATCTGCGCTGGGGCGAGCGCCGCGGCTTCAAGACCGAGCTGCTCGAGGTCTCGCCCGGCGAGGTCGCGGGCATCAAGTCGGCGACCATCCAATTCTCGGGCGACTACGCCTTCGGCTGGCTGCGCACCGAGACCGGCGTGCATCGCTTGGTGCGCAAGTCGCCGTTCGACTCGGGCAACCGGCGCCATACCTCCTTTGCCGCCGTCTTTGTCTCGCCCGAGGTCGACGACACCGTCAATATCGAGATCAACCCGGCGGATCTGCGCATCGACGTCTATCGCGCGAGCGGCGCGGGCGGTCAGCACGTCAACCGGACCGAGTCCGCCGTGCGCATCACCCACAATCCGACCGGGATCGTGGTCCAGTGCCAGACCGATCGCTCTCAGCACAAGAACAAAGACCACGCGATGAAGCAGCTCAAGGCCAAACTCTACGAGCTCGAGATGCAGAATCGGCGTGCCAGTCAGCAAGCGATCGAAGACACCAAGTCGGACATCGGGTGGGGCAGTCAGATTCGCTCCTATGTCCTGGACCAATCACGTATCAAGGATCTACGGACCAACGTGGAGATCGCCAACACTCAATCGGTGCTGGACGGGAATCTGGATCCCTTTATTGAGGCCAGTCTGAAGAGCGGCCTTTGAACCGAGTCCGAGATTGAACCGCGTCCAAGTGCATTCTGAAGCCTTGGTGGCGGCCGTGGCGTCGTGGTCTCCAGGGGGCTCCGAGCTGACGCGGTTCAAGATATTAAACACTTAAGAACTTAAACCGCTTCTGCGACGCGCGTTGGCGTGTGGAGCACTCAACGATGCGACGACATGAGCGTGTTGCGAAGGAAGCGGTTTTAAGGGGAGCAGGGCGATGAGCGAGCAAGATCGGAACACCACTACGGCGGCGTCGAACGAGGACGCAGTCGACGAGCACAAGCTGATCGCACAGCGCCGCGAGAAGCTCTCGCAGTTGCGCGCCCAAGGCCCTGCGTTTCCCAACGATTTTCGCCGCGATGTGGTTGCGGGTGAGCTGCTGGCCGAATACGGCGAGCATGAGCCCGAGGCGATCGAAGCGCTCGGGTTGCGCGTGAAGGTCGCCGGCCGGCTAATGAGCCGGCGGGTCATGGGCAAGGCGAGCTTTGCGCATGTGCAGGACATGTCCGGGCGCATCCAGCTCTTCGTCCAGCGCGACCTGATCGGCGAGGACGCCTACGCCGTCTTCAAGCGCGACTACGATCTGGGCGACATCCTCGGCGCCGAGGGTCTGCTGTTCAAGACCAAGACCGGCGAGCTGTCGATCAAGTGCGACAGCATTCGCTTGTTAACCAAAGCGTTGCGTCCGCTTCCCGAGAAGTTCCATGGTCTGACCGACATGGAGAGCCGCTACCGCCAGCGCTATCTCGATCTCATCATGAACGGCGGCACGCGCGAGACCTTCCGCATCCGCACCCGGGTCATCCAGTTCATCCGCGACTATCTGAACGCCCGCGGTTATCTGGAGGTCGAGACCCCCATGATGCAGGTGATCCCGGGCGGTGCGGTCGCGCGTCCCTTCATCACCCATCACAACGCCTTGGACATGCAGCTCTTTCTGCGCATCGCACCCGAGCTGTTTCTCAAGCGCCTGGTGGTCGGCGGTCTGGAGAAGGTCTACGAGATCAACCGCAACTTCCGCAACGAGGGGCTCTCCACGCGTCACAACCCCGAGTTCACCATGCTCGAGTTCTACGAGGCGTACGCGGACTATCGCGATCTCATGGACCTGACCGAGAACATGCTCCGCGAGATGGCCGAGCAGGTTCTCGGTCGCACGCTGATCCACTATCAAGGCGAGGACTACGACTTCGGCCAACCCTTCGCGCGCATGACGGTCCGCGAGGCGATCCTGCATTTCAATCCGGACCTCGAACCGGCGGATGTCGACGACCTCGACCGCGCTCGCGCCGTGGCCGCCCGGCTGGGGAGTGCGGCCAAGCCCGGCTGGGGTCTCGGCAAGCTCCAGATCGAGCTGTTCGAGCACACCGCCGAGCACCGGCTGATGGCCCCGACCTTCATCACCCAGTACCCGACCGAGGTCTCCCCGCTGGCGCGGCGCAACGACGACAATCCCTTCGTCACCGACCGCTTCGAGTTTTTCGTGGGCGGGCGCGAGATCGCCAACGGCTTCTCGGAGCTGAACGACGCCGAGGATCAAGCCGATCGCTTCCGCCAGCAGGTCGCCGAGAAGGAAGCCGGGGATCTC
This sequence comes from Thiocapsa roseopersicina, assembly GCF_900106925.1. Taxonomy (GTDB): domain Bacteria; phylum Pseudomonadota; class Gammaproteobacteria; order Chromatiales; family Chromatiaceae; genus Thiocapsa; species Thiocapsa roseopersicina. The sequence continues at coordinate 86,110 of NZ_FNNZ01000019.1, read as the reverse complement.
GAGGCCATGTATTTCGATGCGGACTATATCCGCGCCTTGGAGCACGGCATGCCGCCGACGGCAGGCGAGGGCATCGGCATCGACCGCCTGGTCATGCTCTTCACCGACTCGCCCTCGATCCGCGATGTCCTGCTCTTTCCGCACATGCGCCCGGAGGCCGGCGGCTGAGTCGAGTGGACCGGCCCTGTCCGCCGGCTCGCGGCGATTTCTCCGCAAGCTTGCCGGCGATCCGATGCCGCCCGTCTCGGCTTATCCTCACGCGGACTGGGAGATCGGCGGGCCAGCAGTCGATCCAGCCAAACCAGTGTTTCGCGCGGCATCGCCGGATGTCGCGCTCCTGACGGTCGATGAAACCGACGCGGGATGGAGGAAGCCTATGAACCGAATTGCAGGAACCGCGTGGCGCATGGCGTTGCTGATCGTCGCCGTGACCCTGGCCCCGCTCGCGTACGCCGACACCGAGATTTGGACGCCAATTCCGGGCACCCGGACCCCCGACTACGGTGGTCCGCTCCTGATCGAGCGCGACGGCATCGTCTACCCGGCAATCAAAGGCACCCGAACCCCGGACTACGTCTCATCCGATCGCCTGATCATCCGCGACGGCAAGGTCTACAACGCTATCCCCGGGACCAACACACCCGACTACGGCTCGGAGCAACGTCTGCTTAGAAACCGCTGAGCCGCGGATGCTCCGTATCTTTGCCATCGCATTCAGATGAATGATCCATCGCGCGGTTGTGCCGAGCGAGAACGAGGCACAACATCCTCGCTGGGGCTCGAGGTTTGTCGTCCTGGTTATCGCGGATCGTCTCCAGTGCGACAGACAGCCTAGGTCACCCTTTTGAGGGCTTGAGCTTGGGAGAAACTCGATGTTGGGTTTGTTGCGCTATCTGACCAATTTGGCGTTCTGGGCGCTCATCGCGTACATCGGTCTATTGCTCGCCATCGCCTTGATCCTCTGATGACAGCTTGATGCGCCCGAAGCCGCACGGACGCGGTCGCCGTCACGCGGACATGAGCACCACGCCCGAGACGACGCCGAGGATCTCGATGTCGCCGTCGTGCATGATCAGCGGAGCCATGTCGGGATTGGCGGGCTGGAGGCGGATGCGGTCGATCTCGGCGTAGAAGCGTTTGAGGGTGACGCGTTCGCCGTCGATGCGTGCCACGACGGTTGTGCCGGTTTCGGCTGTAGGGCGAGGGTCGACGATGACGATGTCGCCGTCGTGGATGCCGTCTTCGACCATGGATTCGCCGCGCACGCTCAAGGCGTAGGCCCCGGGGCGGGTCAGGTCCGTGGGGACGACGATGGTTTCGGGGTCTTCGAGATACTCGATCGGCGCTCCGGCGCTGACGCAGCCGAGCAAGGGCAGCTCCACTCCGGGGTCTTCGCTCGGATTGCGCGGGTCGAGCGCCGGATTCCAGGTGCGGTGCCGGCGTTTGTAGAGTCGGGAATCGGAGTCATCCATCGAGGGCATCCGGGGCGGATTCTGCGTCTTGGCCGCTGCGCGGTCGTGTCACGCCGTCGCCGCGCCGGGCTCTCGGGCGAGGGCTTGGCGGATGCGCTCGAAGCGGCTGTCGAGGCCGGCGGAACGCGGTGCGGGCCCGCAGAGATACCACTCTTTGAGGAGTCGGGCACTGCCTTGCAGGGGGTCCTCCTCGCCGTCGACCATGCGCTCCGTCAGGCGTGCGACTTGGAACTCCAGGCGCTGTTGGGCGAGCTCGGGCGGGGTTTCGACACCGGTGAGGATTTCGAGCTGTAGACAGAGTTGGCTCAGGCGTGCGGCGTTGGCGTCGTAGCGGCGGCGCAGCGTGGCGATCTGCTCGGGGTCGCGTGCGGCGGCGAGTGCGGACGAGAAGCGCGCTGCGATGGCCTGCTGGATATCGCTGTCTTGTTGCTGCGGGAGATCCGCCCAGGCCTGCTCGGCCGCTTCGGGGTCGAGCGGGGCGTCGGTTTCTCCGAGGAGTCCGAGCTCGAGGCGCTCGCACAGCTCGGCTTGGCGTTGCAGCAGATCGAATGCACCTCGACGCTGTTGGTCCTCGCAGTCGCGCAGATGCAGCTTGAGCGCCTCGCGGGTCTCGCGCCAGCGTTCGTTGAGCGGGCCGGCGCTCTGGCGCGGGATGGGCAGGGACTGGGCATCGTCCCAGCGCCGCTCGAGCTCGCGCAGCTCGGCGCGCAGTCGTTTCGGATCCTGCTCGGCGCGGGCGAGTGCGGTTGCGTCGGTGCAGATGGTCTCGCGTGTGGCGAGATGCTCCTTCATCTCGTTGGCATGCGCCTGGTGCAATGCGGCGCGACGCTCGAAGATGGCGTCGCAAGCGCTGCGGAAGGTCTGCCAGAGCTTGTTCTCGTCCTTGTGGCGCGCCGGCACGGTGGTGTGCCACTCGCGTTGGAGTGCCTTGGTCTGCTCGATGGCGGCGTCCAGATCAGGCTCCTCGACCAAGGCTTCGACCTTGGCGATCAGCGCGTGCTTCATCGCTTGATTGCGTTTGCGCTCCCCGTCCAGGCGGCGATCGAGCTGTTTGAGCGCTTGGCGGAAGCGCCCTTCGAGCGCCTTGAAGTGGCGCGGGTCCACCGGTCCGATGGAGGCCCAGGTGTGGCGGGTCTCGCGCTCGGCGCGCAGGACGCGTTTCCAGTCGATGCGCTCCCAGTCGACCTTGGAGAGGAAGTCTTCGATCTGGTTGCAGACGGACTCGCGCGCGGCGCGGTTGGCCTCGCGCTCGGCCGCTTGGGCGTCGAGGTAGGGGCGACAGCGCTCTTGGACGGCGTCGCACGCCTTGTGGAACCTCTCGGCGACGGCGGGGCTGGCGCGCGGCCCGGTCTTCTCCAGGCCCTTCCAGTCCAGGCGCATCGTGTGCAGTCGCTCGCTCAGGGCTTGTAGGGGCAGGTCGGCTTCGATGAGCTGCTCCATCTCCTCGCAGAGTCCGTCGCGATGCTGATCGGCACCCCAGCGGCGCCAGTGTTGAAGGTCGCGCAGGCGCGGCGCGAGCAGATGCAGGCGGGCGGCTATCTCCTCGGCTGCGCCCTTGGGCAGGGCGCTGGCCTCGACCAGATCCAGTCCGGCACGCAGGCTTTGAAAGAGCGGGTCGGCCTTCTTCAGCTCGCCGTCGGCGAGGTGTTTCTCCAGCTCGGCGAGTTTCTCGGGAAGCTGCTTCAGGCGATGCTCGGCGTTCTTGCGCTGTGTCTTGGTGCGTAATTCGACGCGCTCGACGAGGGCCAGGAAGGCCTCGGTCTCGGCGGTCGCGGGGAGCTCGGCGGCGAGTGCGCGCGCCTGCTCGATGAAGGTCTTGGTCGCGCGAAGGTCGAGCGGCTTGGGCTCGTCGAGGAGCTTCTGGGCCCGATTGCTCGACTTGTGCAGCTGCGATAGGCGTTTGCGCTGATCGCCCAGGGCGGTGCGCGCGGCTTCGGCCGCGTCCATGAGCGTGCGATAGCGCTGGTCTAGCGGTCTCTGGCGCTGCGGCGGGAGGGCGTCGAGGGCGTCCCAGGTGGCGGAAACGCGCTCGCAAAGGGCACGAATCTCCGGCTCGGCGGCCAACGCCGGTGCCTCGGACAGGGCATCGAGGAGGGCGAGGCGTTCGGCGTGCAACGAGTCGTGCGCCTCTTCTGCGGCGACCCGGGCAGCGGTCTCGCGGGCGTGACCGCCGTAAGCCTGGATGAAGCGGTCTCTGGCGGTCTCGTAGCGCATGCGCCAGTCCGGTTCGGCCTCATCCCGGATCTCGGCCCATTGGCGGTCGAGATGATCGAGAATGGCGCGATCCTGATTCCATTGCTCGAGCCGACCGAGACGCTCGGCCTTTTGGCAGAGCTCTTCGGACAGGGCACGCACCCGCAGCGGGCGCTCTTCGCGCTCGGCGATCAGGCGCAGCTTCTCGCGTGCGCTGCGGTAGACGTTCTTGTCGCGCTTGCCGATCTGGCGCACCACCTGCTCGAGCGCGTCCTTGGTTTCGATGCGCTCGACGGCGGCGCCGCGGTTGGCCGCGAGCGGATCCTGGACCGCGCAGAGCGCGAGCACCTCGGGAGACTGCAGCCGCTCGATCGCGGCGCGACGCACCTCGGGGGCCAGCCCTTGGATGGCGACCTGCTCGAGGATGCGCGCGTCGTCGACGTGCGACAGCTCCGCGACCCGCGCATCGACGCTCACACCGTCAGGGGTGAGCTCGGCCGGCTGGGTCCCGCACAGAAGATGTCGATAGCGGGCGGCGGCGATCTCGCGCACGCCGGCGTCGGTGTCGTCGGCGACGATGAGGCGAAGATGGGACAGCCCGACCAGTTTGCGGGTCGCCTCGCGCCGCACCGCAGGGTCTTCATGATTGCGGGCGCGTTCGGCCAGAACCTCCTGGTCTTCCTCTTTGTGTGTATCTTGTCGTTTTTTCTTGAGAAAGCGCTCGAATAGCATGTGATACTCGCCAACCGTTGCCCACGGACCGACCATTGTACTCAGAAACGCGGCCGAACGGCCCGACGACTGTGAACGGCGAGACGACCGACGCGAAGCGACTAGTGCAGCACGCAGATGAGTCGAGACCATTCGTTGTCGCTGTCGTGATCGACCATCGATACGACTACGAGCACGATTAAGACAACGACAACGAAAATGATCTCGGACGGTCTCGGAATCTCTGCACTGCTCCACTAGGAGTCAGCGCTGCGGCAGGACCGCGAGGAGTCGGGCGTCCTCTGCAGGCAGTGCAATCCCGGCGTCCTCGGCGATGAGCCGCAGCACCGGGATGAACGGGTATCCCGTCCCGGTCTCGGCCTTGGTCTCGAAGCATGCCTCGTAGGCGTCGGCGATGCGCCGAACGAGGCGACGCGCCGTCTCGCCGATCGGGTCGTCCGGATGCGCGGCCGCCGCCGGTGCGGATGTGGCGGCCGAAGAAGCGACAGGGGGGGAGCCGAGCTGTGCGTCGAGGAGGAATGAGGCGGCCTCGGCGATGCGCTCGACCTCGCGACAGAGCGCGTCCAGATAGGCTTGGTCATGGACTCGGTCGAAGGGGTCGGATGCGCGCAGCCGGCCGGTGATCGCTTCGCGGGATCGGTCGTCGAGCGCTCCGATCTCCCGGACGAGCAGACGCGCCGTCTCCGCGAGGGCCGAGTGCGGGGCGCTCGGGTTCGGGGTCGGCTCGGCGGCCGGATTTGCAGACGGCTGCGCGGTCGGGCGTGCGTCCGGCGCGGATGCGATGGCAGGTTGCGCGGCGGCGCGGGTTTCCTTCGTGGGCGCACGACAGCTCGCGATGCCGTACTCGACGGCGGCGGCGAACAACTCGCGGCTTTCCGGATCGCCGACGGCCTGCTCGGTCAGGCACGCGAGCAGTGCGGCGCGCCCTGGCTCGGAGAGTCGGTAGGGTTCGAGAAAATGGGCCTTCTTGGCGCGCTTGAGCGCGTTCTGCGGCGGCGCATCCGGCGGCTCGGCCTGCGGGTTACGCAGCGAGAGGCTGCGCGGCGGACTACTTTTCCGGCCCGGTGTCGGCGTCGGGATGCTTGATTTTCGCATGATGCCGTTCCTTCCGCGGGCGGTTGCCCGGTTGCGGACGTTGCTCGGCGAACGCTTATTCGCGAACGAAAGGGTTGGTGCGTCGCTCCTCGCCCAAGGTCGACATCGGGCCGTGTCCGGGGATGAAGCGTACATCGTCTCCGAGCGGAAACAGGCGCTCCCGGATGGAGTCGAGGAGCTGGCGATGGTTTCCGCGCGGAAAGTCCGTGCGACCGATCGAGCCCTTGAAGAGGACGTCGCCGACCTGTGCGAGCTTGTCGTTTGCGTCGAAGAAGACGAGATGGCCCGGCGTGTGACCGGGGCAATGCAGAACCTCGAGGGTCTCCTCGCCGACGGCGATACGCTCGCCCGCGCGGAGCCAGCGGTCGGGCTCGAAGGCGGTCACGGGCGGAAAGCCGAACATCTCGCACTGCTCGGCCAAGGCGTTGAGCCAGAAGGCGTCATCGGCGTGCGGACCCCAGATCGGGATGCCGAGTCGGCGCGAGACCTCGGCGCTGGCGCCGACGTGGTCGAGGTGGCCGTGGGTGAGCAGAACGTATTCGGGTTTCAGCTCGAGCGCTGCGACCTGCTCGAGGATGCGCTCGGCCTCGCCACCCGGATCGACGATGACGGCGGCTCGGGTGCGCTCGCACCAGAGCAGGGTGGTATTCTGCTGAAAGGCGGTGACGGGGATGATTCGAAATTGCACGGGGGTCTGGATCACGCGGTCGGGGCTCGATGTCCGCGCATGGTTTCATCTGGTGTCGGGGTTGTCCAGGATTCGATAGAGACCCGATCGAGAAGCTCGGACGAGATCCCGGCCGCGATGGTCGGCCGATCCATGCAGGGACTAGGGGTAAGCGCGAGACGTTCTTCGTACCGGCGACGGGGCCTCTCGGGTCGGGTTGCCGGCGCGCGAGAAGCCCGGATCAAGGGGCGATGTCGGCAACCCGCTCTGCCCTCAGGAACGCAAAATGGCGTAGAGCGTGTCCTTCAGAACAAGACGTTCCTTTTTGAGCTCCTCGATGGTCTCGTCGGCGACGGGTGTCCCCAGTTCTTCGAGGTCGCGCACCCGGGCGTCGAGTGTGTCGTAGTCGTCCATCAGTCGCGCGAACTCGGCGTTGTTCGAGCGCAGGGCCGAGATCTTCGTTTCGAGATCGGGGAACTCGTGAAGCAGGTCGTGTGATTCGCCAAGCATTGTGTCCGTTCCTCAATAAAGGTGCAGTAACCCGCGCAGTCGTCGCGCCGGCGCTCGTGTGTGGTCGGGGCGGGTCTGGCTCGCCGGGTGCAGGCGCAGCGGCGATCCCGGCTCGATGCTCGAAAATGATACCGCAGCGTCATGGGTCGGACATAGCCCGTTCACGCCGAACGGTCTGCTTGACTGACGCCTTACTTGGTGTTCGCGTCCAGGTGCTTGACGACTTCGGCGGTCAGATCAAGCTTTTCGTCGAGATAGAGGACCCCGGACATCCCGGGCTCGACGACCATGCCGATCTTGTTCTTCTTGGCGACGGCGCTGATGGAGTCGCGCGCCGGGCCGATAATCTCGCGGCTCTTGGCCTGCTGGACCTTCATGATCTCCTGCTGGATGCCGTTCGCCTTCTCCTGGAATGCCGCGATGCGCTTCTGCACGTCGGCCTCCTGCTTGCTGACCTGGTCGGCGCTCATCAGCGGTGCATCACGCTCGAGCGACTGCTGGAGCTTGCGGATCTCCTGCTCCTCGGCGGCCATCTCCTGGCCTCGCGGCTCGAACTCTTCACGCAACTGGTCTTGAAGCCGCTTGCCCAACTTGCTTTCCTCGAGGACTTTTTGCATGTCGACATAGCCCAGCACCTCGGCGGCCAAGGCATGGGTCGGCACGATGATGAACAGGGCAAGGGCGACAAGGAGGGCGGAACGGGACATGAGCAGGACTCCGGGGGTCGATAGAGTGGGGTGAGGCCATACGTGGTCCGCGAGCATACAGCGGCTGGGCCGATCGCGGAACGGCGGCGCGCGCGATTCTAACCCTCGCTCTCGGCCCGTGGAAACCACTCGCGGAAACAACTCGCATGCTTGCGTCGCGGGCGTGCCTGTCGGATCCTGTCGCCCGGCTCGGGCGTTCGGGTATTCACCGATGGTTCGCGGACTTGGACCGGCTCGGCGATCGGCGACATCTTTTTCGGAGATCCACACCGTGGGCAACTCGTTGCAGGACCAATTGCTCAAGGCCGGCTTGGTCGACGAGCAGAAGCTCAAGCAGGCACGTACCACCAAGCACAAGAAGACCAAGCAGCACGCCGGTCCGCGCAGTACGGCCGTCGACAACGAGGCCCGGCTGGCCGCCGAGCGTGCCCGTCGCGAGAAGCTCGAGCGCGACCGCGAGCTCAATCTGCGCCGTCAGGAAGAGGCGGCGTTGCGTGCCGCGGAGAACGAGATTCGCCAGCTCGTGCACACCCACCGCGTGGTGCGGGATCGCGGCGATCTGGCGTTCAATTTCACCGACGGCACGACGCTCAAGCGCATCTACGTCAACAAGGAGCAGCACGCGAAGCTGGTCGGGGGAAGCCTGGCCGTGGTGCGACAGGATGCCTTCTACGAGGTCGTGCCCGCGGAGATCGCCGTGCGGGTGGCGGCGCGCGATGCGAGCCTGGTCCTGGTCCACAACAAGGCCACCGAGGAGAAGGACGCGGACGATCCGTACGCCGACTATCAGGTCCCGGACGACCTCATCTGGTGACGGGCGCCGGTAATGCCGGCCGGTGATGCGATCAGGCGCCGCATTCGTTGAAGAATGCTCCGCCTTGATCGGAATCCACTGAATTCAAAGACCGATTGATAGGAAACCACGGATGTCCGACATCGCCAACCTCAAGCTCGCTGTGCTCATCGATGCCGATAATGCCCAGGCGAGTATCGTCGAGGGGCTTCTCGCCGAGGTCGCCAAATACGGCACGGCCCACGTCAAGCGAATCTACGGGGATTGGACCCTGCCCAATCTGGGCTCCTGGAAGGACACCCTGCTGCGTCACTCGATCCAGCCGATGCAGCAGTTCCGCTACACCAAGGGCAAGAATGCGACCGACGGAGCCATGATGATCGATGCCATGGATCTGCTGTACTCGCGCAACTTCGACGGCTTCTGCATCGTCTCGAGCGACAGCGATTTCACCCGCCTGGCATCGCGTCTGCGCGAATCGGGCATGACGGTCTACGGCTTCGGCGAGCAGAAAACCCCGGAGCCCTTTGTCGCGGCCTGCGACAAGTTCGTCTTCACCGAGGTGCTGCGCGAGGGTGCGGGCGGCGACTCGACGACGCGCAAGAGCGGCAAGGATCTGCAGCGCGACGCCAAGTTGGTCAACCTGCTGCGCGCCGCCTTGGACGGTGCCGCGGACGATACCGGTTGGGCCGGACTCGGCGCCGTCGGCTCGGCGATCGCCAAACGCAGCCCCGAGTTCGACTCGCGCAACTACGGCTATGCCAAGCTCAGCGGACTGCTCAAGGCGATCCAACTCTTCGACATCGAGGAGCGGCAGGTCGGGCGCGGGCCGCACAAGGCGTTGTTCGTGCGGGATCAGAAGTCACCTGCTTAAACCGCGTCCGGTGGGGTATGCGCGGGCTGCGAGTGGGGCTGTGTTGCGCGTATCTACGGCGTTTGAGCGGACGCGGTTTAAGGTGATTTCCGGGAATGCTCATCCCGACTGCGCTGCCATGAAAGGGCCGTAGGTGCGAATTTATTCGCACAGCCCGGGTGGTGGCGGCGCACTTGCCTCGCGATACGGCGATGCCGTCCGGGATGCGACTCATGATCGATACACACTGTCATTTGGATGTCGCCGAGTTCGATGCCGATCGGGCCGCGGTGTTGGCTCGGGCGCGTGCTGCGGGTGTGGCCGCTATCGTGGTCCCGGCCATCCATGCGGAGGGTTGGAACGGTCTGCTCGCGCTCTGTGACTCGGCGGAGGATCTCTATCCGGCGCTGGGTCTTCATCCGGTTTATCTTGACCGACACAGTGCCTCCGATCTCGATGGGCTGGAGCGGGCAATCGCCGGGCATCGCCCGCTCGCGGTCGGCGAGATCGGTCTGGACCATTACCTGCCCGAGCTGGATCGGGCACGTCAGCAGACCCTGCTCGAAGCGCAGTTGTCGATCGCTCGGGACGCGGATCTGCCGGTCCTCTTGCATGTGCGCAAGGCGCATGAGGAGATGTTGGCGGCCCTACGGCGTGCGCGGGTGAAGGGCGGTATCGCGCATGCCTTCAACGGCAGCCTCCAGCAGGCGCAGCAATATCTGGATCTGGGCTTCCGGCTCGGCTTCGGAGGGATGTTGACCTTCACCCGCTCCTCGCGTTTGCGCCGTCTCGCGGCCGAGCTGCCGGTCGAGGCGATCGTGCTCGAGACGGATGCGCCGGACATGACGGTCGCCGCGCATCGGGGCGAGCGCAACAGTCCCGAGTATCTACCCGATGTTCTGCAGGCGTTGGCCGAGGTCAGGGGCGAGTCGCCCGATGTCTTGGCGGCCCTCACGACGGAGAATGCGGGCGCGGTCTTGCCGGGCCTCGACGGGATCGATCGCTCCGGTTCTGGCCGAGTCAGCGCCCCGCCGATTTGACGACCTCGTAGGCGGCTAGGGCCGCCTCGCGCGATGCCTTGAGATCTACGATCGGGGCCGGGTAGTCGCGCCCGATTCGGATGCCCGCGTGATCGAGCAGGGCGGTCGGGGCGGTCCAGGGTTGATGGATGTATCTGTCCGGGAGTCGGGCCAGCTCCGGGCACCAGCGTCGAACATAGGCCCCGCTCTTGTCGAAACGCTCGCCCTGCAGGATCGGGTTGAAGATGCGGAAATAGGGGGCTGCGTCCGCACCGCAGCCGGCGCTCCACTGCCAGCCGAGGCTGTTGGCGGCGAGATCCGCGTCGACCAGGGTGTCCCAGAACCAACGTGCGCCGGCCTGCCAGGGCAGGCGCAGGTTCTTGGTCAGGAAAGAGGCGACGACCATGCGCACCCGATTGTGCATCCAGCCGGTGTGCCAGAGCTGGCGCATGCCGGCATCGACCAGCGGGATGCCGGTCTCGCCGCGCTGCCAGGCCAGCAGCATGCGTTCGGCGTCCTCCTCACGCCAGGGCAGAGCGGCGAAGCGTGGATCCAGCGGTTCGTCCGTGGTGTGCGGGTAGTGATAGATCAGATGGTGAGCGAATTCGCGCCAGCCGATCTCTCGCACGAAGGGCTCGACTGGATCCGCGGTCGGGTCGCCCCAGCGCTCTTTGACCATGGTGAGGATTCGACGCGGACCGATCTCGCCGAAGTGCAGGTGCGGCGAGAGCTCGGATGTCCCGGTTTGGGCCGGCAGGTCGCGCTCGGTCGCGTAGCCCCGGACGCGGTCCTGCAGGAAGGTGCGTGCGAGCTCCAGCGCGCTGGTCTCGCCGGGTGTCCAGGTCTCGCGAAGTCCCGCGTCCCAGGGGATGCTCGGCTGCAGCCCGAGGCGTTCGAGGGGCAGCGAGACGAGAGACTCGGGAGGCGGCGGCAATGCGGCCGGAGCGGGCAGGGGGGTGACATCGGAAAGCCGAGCGGCGCAGCGACGCCAGAAGGCGGTGAAGACCCGGTAGGGCTCGCCGTTGCCGGTGGCGATCTCCCAAGGCTCGAACAGAAGGGATGCGTTGTGGCTGTCCACCCGCAGGCCGTCGGCCCGCAGGGCTTGTTTGATCCGGCCGTCACGCTCGCGTGTCGTCGGGTCGTAGAGGCGATTCCAGTGGATCCGGGTGGCGCCGGTCGTCGCGACGATCCGCCGCAGCTCGGCGAGACTGTCCCCGCGTGCGATCAGGAGCCGATTGCCGAGGATCCGAAGTGCTCCGTCCAGGCTCGCCAGGCTGCCGTGAAGCCACCACTGACTCGCTGCACCGGGTGTCCAGGGCGCTTCCGAGTCCGGGTCGTGGACGTAGACGGGGACGAGTCTGTCGCAGTCGACCAAGGCCGCTTGGAGCGCCGGATTGTCGTCGAGACGAAGGTCTCGACGGAGCCAGAGTATGACGGTGCTCGGCATTGAGGGGTGCGGTCTCGGGTCGATTTGGATCGGGTTGCGGGATGTTCGAGAGTAAGCCGCTGGGTCTCTTGCTCCCGGTCGGAACGACCGCCGGGGATGTCGGGCCTCGCTTTCGCTCGGCCCAACCTACGGAAAAGGCTTTCCCGATTTTAGGACTTCACCATCCTGAACCGCGTCACCGCCGACGGTCATGAATTGCGCAAGGTGGGACTGGACTGAGGCGCGAGCATGTCCAGCCGAACGCGATTCAGTCCGCGAAGACCTCGTCGAAGAACCCCTGCATCAGCGCCCAAGACCGCGCATCGGCCTTGGGGTCGTAGACGAGTGCGTCCATCCCGTAGGCGGCTGCACCGGGGTTGGTGAAGCCGTGGCGCGCGCCCGAGTAGACGATCATCTGCCAATCCGCCCCGGCGGCGTCGAGCCCCTCTTTGAAGGCGGCGATGCGCTCGGGCGGGACGAAGCTGTCGGCCTCGCCGTGAGCAATCAGGATGCTGGGCTTGATCGTGCCGGGCTGCACATTGCTCGCCGGCGGCAGGGAGCCGTGGAAGCTGGCGACGCCGTCCAGATCCGCCCCGCCATAGGCCATCTGCATCACGGTAGCACCGCCGAAGCAGTAGCCGATGGCGGCGAGCTTCTCGGTATCGACACGGTCGCTGGCCTTCAGGGTGTCGAGTCCGGCCATAGCGCGCTTCTGCCAGGCCGCTTGATTGGCGGTAATCTGCTGCATCCAGCCCTGGGCGTCGGGCGCATGCTCGGTCACCTTGTTGTCGCCGTACATGTCCGCGGCGAAAGCGACGTAACCCAGCTCGGCGAGCATCTCCGCGCGTTTCTTCGCGTAGTCGTTGAGCCCCCACCACTCATGGATGACGAGCACGCCGGGGCGCTTGCCCTCGAGGGCATCGTCGTAGCTCAGGTAGCCGGTCAGCACGGTGTCGCCGTCGCGGTATTCGACGCGCTCGGTCTGGATGGCTGCGCCTGCAACGAGCGGGGCGCAGAGGAGCAATGCGGCCATGTGGGTCGATGGTCTTCTCATGAGTCTCTCCGATCCGGTGGTTGACTGAGCTTTGTAACAGGTCACGCGCCGCGGTCGAGTGCCTCGGAATGCGGGCGAGCGCCGCAGTTCTCGAAAGGTCAGGCCATTCGGTCCGGATGACAAGCCCGGTGCCATCGGTCCGGAGCAGCGTGCCGCAAGTGTGATCGGCGCGTGATCGGCATTGCGACAGGGGCGGGACCTCTCTATCCTAATGCTGCAATGCAACAGCGTGTCGGGACTCCCCTCGCGATCCCGGTCCGTTTCGGCCAGAAGGCGTCACGCGGGCCCGATCAATTCATCGACATGGGCACTGACGCTGCGTCCGAGCGCGGACAGGCTGTAGCCGCCTTCCAGGCAGGACACGACACGCTCTTGCGCATGCCGGCTCGCCAGCAGATGGAGCTCGCGGGTGATCCAGGCATAATCGGGCTCGCGCAGATTGAAATGCGCCATGTCGTCCTCGGCGTGGCCGTCGAACCCCGCGGAAATCATGATCAACTGGGGCTCGAAGGTGTCGAGCTTGGGCAGCCAGGCGGCCTCGACAGCGGCCCGAAAGGCGGCCCCGTCGGTCAGCTTGGGCAGCGGCAGGTTGAGGATGTTCGGCGCATTCGTGTCTGCGCCGCACCCGGGATAGAAGGGGTGCTGGAAGCTCGAGCAGAAGAGCACCCGCTCGTCGCCGCTGAAGATCTCCTCGGTGCCGTTGCCGTGGTGGACGTCGAAATCGACGATGGCGATTCGCTCGATGCCGTGCTCGGCCATCGCATGTGCGGCGCCGACGGCGACGTTGTTGAAGAGACAAAAGCCCCCGGCCGAGCGCCGTCCGGCATGATGGCCGGGCGGGCGCACGCAACAAAAGGCGGCGTGATGTTTTGTGCTCATCACCAGGTCGACCCCGAGGATGGCGCCGCCGGCCGCGCGCAGGGCAGCCGGCAGGGTGTGGCTGTTCATGGCGGTGTCGCCGTCGACCCAGACCAAGACGTCGTCGACCTCCGGGGCGGCGTCGATCAGCCCCTGGACATAGTCAGCATCATGCACGCGGTTCAACTGCGCCACGCTCGCCTCGGGTGCGTCGTAGTGGGTCACCAGCATCTCCATGCCCGAGGCGATCATGCGGTCCTGGATGGCGTAGAGCCGCTCCGGACACTCGGGATGGTGCGCGCCCATCTTGTGCTGCTGACAAAATGGGTGAGAGATAAAGGCGAGGTTCATGCGAAGGTCCTCGATGCATTGATCGCACGCGGGACCCTGACGGCGCCCGGGCAATTCTCGTTGTCGTTCGGCGCGCGTTCGCGCCGGTGTCGAATCCCTGGATCCAATTTTTTCATCTTCGAAACGCGTCTACGCCGACGCCCGTCGATGCATCCGAGGCCGAGTCGATGCAGCGATGCGGCATGTCGCGCCCGACGCGTTTCGAACGCGGTTTAGCTTAATCCTTTTTATTGCCCGGGAGGGCGATTCCATGCGCGTATCCGATATCGAACAACTCTTCACGCCCACCGCCGTTGCGGTCTTCGGGGCCAGCGACAGCGAGGGGTCCATCGGCGGCATGGTGTTTCGCAATCTGCTGGCCGGCGGCTTCAAAGGCAATGCCTATGCAATCAATCCCAAATACAAGGAGGTGGCCGGGGAGCCCTGCTACCGCGACCTGGGTCAGCTCGACAAGCATGTGGACCTGGCGCTGATCGCCACGCCCGCCGATCGAGTTCCGGCGATCCTCAATCAGTGCGGCGGCTACGGGGTCAAGGTGGCGGTGGTCCATTCCGCCGGTTTCGGCGAGTACGGCGAACGCGGGATCAACCTTCAGGAACGAATGGTCGAGGCGGCCCGCAGCAACCGTATCCGCGTCCTCGGACCCAACTGCATCGGGGCGATGCGCCCGCAACACGGCCTGAATGCCAGCGTCGGACAGGATCTTCCGCGTCGCGGCAACGTCGCTCTGGTCTCGCAATCCGGGGCGATCTGCACGGCGATGATCGATTGGTCCGAGCGCCGCCGAATCGGTTTCTCGGCGATGGTGTCGCTGGGCGCGGCGGCGGATGTCGACTTCGGGGATGTGCTCGACTATCTCGCCTTGGACAGCCAGACGCAATGTATCCTGCTCTACGTCGAGGGGATCCGCAACGCACGCCATTTCATGAGCGGGCTGCGCGCGGCGGCGCGGTTGAAACCCGTGGTGGTGGTCAAGGCGGGGCGGCATCCGGCCGGGACCCGCGCGGTCAAGTCGCACACCGGTGCCTATGTGGGCTCGGCGGACGTGTTCCGCGCCGTCACCGAGCGCGCCGGTGTGGTGCAGGTCTCCAGCCTCGATCAGTTGTTCGCGGCCGCCCAGGTCTTCGGCACGCGTCGGCGTCTGGCGGGCGACCGCATCGCCGTCATCACCAACGGCGGCGGGCCGGGCGTGCTGGCCGCGGATCGCATCATCGAGTTGGGGCTCTCGCTCGCGCAGATCAGCGATACAACACGCCAGACGCTGGAAAAGGCGTTGCCGGACCATTGGTCGCACGGCAACCCGATCGATATCATCGGCGATGCCCCGCCCGAGCGCTATCGGATTGCCCTGGACGCCTGTCTCGCCGATCCGGAGGTCGACGGCGTGCTCTGTATCCTGGCCCCCTTGGTGTTCGGCGATCCGGTCGCCACGGCTGAGCAGGTCATCGCGTCAGCCAAGGACAGCCGCAAACCGGTGCTCGCCTGTTGGATGGGCGGGAAGCGGGTCGCCGAGGCCCAAGAGCTCCTGGCCGAGCACGACGTGCCGCACTTCGACAGCCCCGAGGTGGCGATCGACGCCTTCTCTTTCCTCGCCACCCACCAGCGCAACCAGAAGCTGCTGATGCAGTCGCCGGGTCCGCTCTCGCAGGAAGACGCGCCGGACGTGGAGGGCGCACGCCTCATCATCGAGGGCGTCATGGCCGAGGGACGCAAGACGCTCGGGACGGTCGAGGCGAAGGCGATCCTTTCGGCGTTCCGCATTCCGACGATGCAGGCGGTGTTGACCCGCACGCCGAACGAGGCCCTGATGGCCGCCCAGGCCCTCGGCTTCCCGGTCGTGATGAAGATCAACTCGCCGGATCTGGAGCACAAGTCCGATGTCGACGGCGTGCGTCTGAATATCGACGATGCCCAATCGGTGCGCCGGACCTTCACCGAGATCGTCGAGCGTGCCAAGCGGCTGCGCCCGGATGCGCGTATGGAGGGCATCACGGTCGAGCACATGGCCTCGACGCGCGCCGCACGCGAGCTGATGATCGGCGTGACCCGGGATCGGATCTTCGGTCCGGTGATCAGCTTCGGCGCCGGCGGTACCAAGGTGGAGGTCCTCGAGGATCGCGCGCTCGGTCTGCCGCCGCTCAACGCTTTCATCATCCAGACCATGATCGATCACACCCGGATCGTGCGTCTCATGGGCGCCTTCCAGCATATGCCGCCAATGAATCGCGTGGCCTTGGCAAAGATTCTTCAACGGGTTTCGGAGATGGTCTGCGAGTTGCCGGAAATCATCTCGATGGACATCAATCCATTGATTGGAAACGACAAAGATGTCGTCGCCGTAGATGCGCGCATCAAGGTCGATTATCGTCCGCCCCAGCAGACGACCTACGGACACATGGCGATCCACCCCTATCCGAGCCACCTCATCGAGCGCGTCCAACTGCCGGACGGCAAGGATCTGGTAATCCGACCGATTCGCCCGGAAGATGCCGAGATGGAGCAGGAGTTCGTTCGGGGGCTTTCGGAGCAGACCAAGTATTTCCGGTTCATGCAGGCGATCAAGGAGTTGACGCCCGAGATGTTGGTGCGCTTCACCCAGATCGACTACGACCGCGAGATGGCCCTGATCGGCGTGGTCGAGCACGACGGATCCGACGTCCAAGTCGGCGTGGCGCGCTATATGGCTCGACCGGGTGGGGAGGCCTGCGAGTTCGCGATCGTGGTCTCCGACACCTGGCGCAACCTCGGTATCGGCGCCAGATTGATGCGTTCTTTGATGCAAAACGCTCGCTTACGCGGTTTTCGTGTGATGGACGGCGAGGTGCTGAGCGCCAACAGTCGGATGCTGGCCCTGGTCAAATCGCTCGGATTCCGCATCGAGAGCGACCCGCAGGACATGGCGGTCAAATGGGTAAGCAAGGTGCTTTAAACCGCGTCCGGCAGGGTATGCCTTGATCTACGTGTGAAGCACCTCGGGCGTCCATCCGTCAGGTTGGCGTCGACGCGGTTTAAGTTTTTAATCTTGAGGTATTTTAGATGGATAGGGTGAACAAACGCAGCGCAATCTACCCGGATGGGCTCTCCGGCGTTTCGCAGAGCTTGTGCCAGAGCACGATGGAGGCGAGAACTAGGGTGATTGCGTTCGCGACGATCACGGGCCAAGAGCCGATCAGCAGTCCGTAGAGGCCCCAGAGCGCGACGCCCGCGCTGAAGAGCGCGTACATCCAAAGCGAGATGGCCCGAGTGTCACGGGTCCGCAAGGTGCGCACCACCTGGGGCACGAAGGAAAGGGTGGTGAGCGCCGCCGCAGTGAACCCGATGGTCTCGACCCACAGAGTCACTGCGACGGACGCCCCGGCGCAACCACAAGCGGCCGGTACCCACCAGGCCCGCGAGCGGAAAGTCGACCTCCCGAGAGCCGACAAGCGGAAATAGAGTTTCCCGTCAGCGCTTTGTTTTCAATATTCATTTAAACTGCGTCGCGCCGACCGTCATTGGTTCGTAACACGCCGGATTTGCTCGCATCCTGTCATGCCCCTCAGGACGCGGTTTAAATGCTGACTTTGAGCTTCTGCCCCGGGCGAATATTGTTGTCGTCGGGCCGCATCTTGTTCAGCTTGCGCAGCTCGGCGACCGTGATGCCGTTCTGAACTGCAACGCGATAGAGCGTCTCCTGCGGCTTGACGACATGGTAGCGCGAGGCAGTGGTCGACTTCTTTGCTGTCTGTGCGGTGGGCGCCTTCGCAACCTGCTGTTTGGTAGACGCCTTTGCCGCTTGCTTGGGCGATACCTTCGCCACCCGCTGTGTCGTCGACGCCGCTGCCGCGGGTACCGGCTTGGCGCTCTGGCGTCCGACCTTGGCGACCGCCTGAAGGTCCACGGGGGAGGCCTTCGGCTTAACGCGCGCGACCATCGTCGTCGACACGGGTGGCGGATGGCCGGCGACGCGGTTCTTGGTCCCGGCCGGCAGCCAGACCGTGCTGCCCGCCGGAAGATTGGCCCGACCGTCACGTGCAGGGTCGCGCCAGTGCATATTCAGGTCGGCAAGGCGATACGGGGTCAGGCCGTAATGTCCCGCGACATGGTCGACCGGCATGCTGTGCTGGAGCACCAGGCGATCGTGCGGCCAAGGCTCCTCGCGGCGGACGCCCTCCGGGAAATAGCGATCGGCGTTGCGCGTCACCTCGCGGGCGGCGATGAATTCGGCATAGAAATTTCGCGACGCGAAGCCGAAGTACTGACCCCGATAGTTCTTCACGATGTCGCCGATGTCGTTGCCGTGTTGGGCCTTTGCATTCGCCATCCCGCCTTGGCCGTGATTGTAGGAGGTGATGGCGAGCGGCCAGCTCCCGAGGCGACGATGGGCCTGGGACAGATAGCGCGCGGCGCCGTCCGCCGCGATGATGGGATCGAGTCGCTCGTCGACGGTGTCGTTGACGTTCATATACATCCGACCGGTTGCGGGCATGAACTGCCACACGCCTGCGGCGCCGACGCCGGATCGGGCATTGGTCTGAAACGAGGATTCCACGTGCGGGAGATAGGCGAGATCCTCCGGGACGCCGTGGCTGCGCATGATCTCGCGAAAGGCCGTGTCGTACCGCCCGCTGATCTCCACGCCGCGATGAAAGCGTTCGCGCAGACCGCGTTGACTGCGCACGCGATCCGCAGCCCCGTAGACCGCACCGCGACCGCCGGCCTGCTCGAGCTTCGCCAAGAGCGCCTTGTCGCTGCTGCTCAGGCTCTGTCCGGTTCGCACGCGCTCTTCCAGAAGGCGCAGCTGGCCCTTGTAGGAATCCGTACGGTCACGCACCAACGACCGTTGCGGGTCCGTATAGCCCTCTTTGATGGGCGAGGGCAGTTTGATGACCTCGTAGACGACGCCCATGTGCTCTTCGTCGTGGATGGCGACCTCTCCGCGGCCCCAGATTCCGTAGACGTGGCGCCAGAAATCGACATTGGGCTGGATCTCGGCCGGCACCGGAAAGGTGTCCGAGCCGGCTACGACATCGCCTCGAGTCCAGCTCTCCTCAGAGGTGTTGCGTTGGCCGCCGTCGCTGCCGCAGCCCGCCAATCCGAGCAGGGCAATCGATAACAGCAGGAACGACAGATACCTGATACTGATCGGATAGGTCGGCATGGTCCGCATGTCCTCTCGAGCGTGATCCGGGCGCGTCAAAGATCCTGCGACGGCGGAGGACCCGAATGAGTGCGCAGGCTCGTTCGGGGCCAAGACGATGCCATGTGAATGCGCAGCGACATCATCGACTCGGCAAGCGCGCTCCGTGCAATCTGTTCGGCGACGTTTTGATATTGGCTCACGAAATCCGTCTTTGCAATGGGCGTTTGCAGAGAAAACGCCTTCTTTCTTGATGCGCTTTGCAGGGCTCGTATTCTTGAAACGGCTTGAGCTTTTGCTGTCGAATATCATATTTTTCAGTAAGTTATTGGAGCTGATCATTGCAATGGATTTCTATTTCGTTCGGCGTGTCCGGTGATTGAATTCGACCCCGATTCACTGCTTGATCAGTCGTGAAGCGGATGCATGCCTTCTGATTCCAACAATGAGACCAAGCGGATGAGAGGTAATCCGATCAAAGTATTGGGATCGTCACCTTCAAGCCGCTCGAATAACGCGATACCGAGACCTTCCGCCTTGAAGCTGCCGGCGCAATCAAAGGGCTGCTCGCGATCCAGGTAGCCTTCGATCTGTTGTCGGTCGAGGCGTCTGAAATGGACGCGAAAGGGTTCGACGAGTGTTTGAGCGCGCCCGCTCGCGGTGTTCAGCAAACACAACCCCGTCTGGAAGACGACGATCCGCCCGGACGCGCGCTCCAGTTGGGCGATGGCGCGGGCGCGGTCTCCGGGCTTTCCCAAGATATCCTCGTCGATACAGGCGACCTGATCCGACCCGATGACGAGTGCGTTCGGATGGGTGGACGCAACCGCTCTGGCCTTGGCCTCCGCCAAGCGCAGGACCAGCACCTGAGGCGATTCACCGGGTCGCGGGCGCTCGTCGACCTCGGGGGCGGCGGTCGTAAAGGGCAGTCCCAAGCGCTCCAGGAGTTGGCGCCGGTAGGGCGAGGTCGAGGCAAGAACGAGCGCGGGCGCAGGCACTGTGTCGGGATCCTGATGGGGTTTCCGGAGGACGCCTCGATGCCTTTGCGTCAAGGCCGGGGCGCTCGGTCGGTCGGGCTGAAGTATAAAACAAAAAAGCCCTCGCAATCGATTGCGAGGGCTTGAATTGATCCGCTCGGCCGATGGCCGGGCGGGGATTGTCGCAGAGTTAGGTCAGACCCCGCCGACGGCACCTCCGACGACGGGCGGCTCTTTGCGCGGAGCGCCTCCTTTGGGGAGGTCGCCGTTGCTGCTGCCGGACGTCGGCTTCGCGTTGCCGGCGTCGTCTTCGGGCTCGCGCATCGGCTGACCGGACATGATGTCGTCGATCTGATCCTTGCCGATCGTCTCGAACTTGAGCAGCGCCTCGGCCATCGTGTGCAGCTTCTCGATGTTCTCCTCGAGCATCTGCTTGGCGCGCTTGTAGTTGCGGTCGATGATCTGCCGTACCTCCTTGTCGATTGCCTGCGCGGTCTCGGGCGAGACCTGACGCTGCTGCGTCACCGAGCGACCGAGGAAGACCTCGCCCTCGTCTTCGGCATAGGCCAGCGGACCCAGGTTGTCCGACAGACCGAAGCGCGTGACCATGTTGCGTGCGATATCGGTCGCGCGCTCGATGTCGTTGGAGGCGCCGGTCGTCACGTGCTCGGGCCCGAAGATCATCTCCTCGGCCAGACGTCCGCCGAACAGGGTCGAGAGCTGACTCTCCAACTGACGCTTGCTCATGCTGTAGCGATCGCGCTCGGGCAGGAACAGGGTCACGCCGAGGGCACGTCCGCGCGGGATGATGCTGACCTTGTGCACAGGATCATGCTCGGGCACCAGACGCCCGACGATCGCATGGCCAGCCTCGTGATAGGCGGTCAGCTTGCGCTCGGACTCGGACATCACGATGCTGCGCCGCTCGGCACCCATCATAATCTTGTCCTTGGCGCGCTCGAACATCTGCATCGAGACCTCGGTGTGCCCGGCGCGGGCCGCAAAGAGTGCGGCCTCGTTGACCAGGTTGGCGAGATCGGCGCCCGAGAAGCCGGGTGTCCCGCGGGCGATGGTGCGCGCAACGACGTCTTCGGCGATCGGTACCTTACGCATGTGCACCTCGAGGATTGCCGCGCGACCGGCCAGATCGGGCAGACCGACGACCACCTGGCGGTCGAAGCGGCCCGGACGCAACAGCGCCGGGTCGAGCACATCGGCGCGGTTGGTCGCCGCGATCACGATGATGCCCTCGTTGCCGGCGAAGCCGTCCATTTCTACGAGGAGCTGGTTCAGGGTCTGCTCGCGCTCGTCGTGCCCGCCGCCGAGACCCGCACCGCGCTTGCGACCGACGGCGTCGATCTCGTCGATGAAGATGATGCAGGGCGCGGCCTTTTTCGCTTGCTCGAAGAGATCACGAACGCGCGAGGCGCCGACACCGACGAACATCTCCACGAAGTCCGAGCCCGAGATGCTGTAGAAGGGCACCTTGGCCTCGCCGGCGATCGCCCGTGCCAGAAGCGTCTTGCCGGTGCCGGGAGGGCCGACCATCAGCACGCCGCGCGGGATACGGCCGCCGAGGTTCGAAAATTTCTGCGGGTTGCGCAGGAAATCCACCAACTCGCCGACCTCTTCCTTGGCTTCTTCGACGCCCGCGACGTCGCGCAGCGTGACCTTGATATCGCCCTCGGCATGCTGGCGCGCCCGGCTCTTGCCGAAATTGAAGATCCCGCCGCCACCTCCACCGCCACCCATGTTGCGGCGCATGAACCAAAACCAGACGCCGATTAGGAGCAGGAAGGGCAGCCAGGCGATCAGCATCTGAGCCAGAACGCTCGGGCGCTCGGGCGGCTCGGCGCTAATGCTCACGCCGTTCTCCAGGAGATCGCCGACCAGCGCGGGATCACCTGGATCGAAGGTCTCGAAGCGGGATCCGTCTGTCCTCAGTCCCTTAACCTTTTGATCCTGGATGGTGACTTCGCGGATCGACCCGTCCGAGAGCTCTTGAAGGAACTGGCTGTAGCTCAAACTGCGGGGCTCGATCGGGTCGGAGGTCGTCATGCTGTTGAACATCATCACCAACCAGATGGTGACGGCGACCCACAGCAACAGATTCAGGTTTTTCGCATTCATTCTCAGGCTGTCCTCGTTGACCATCGCTCGGCTGGAGCGCGACGCTCTGCCTCGCGGCATTGGCGGGTACATCGGGGCATGGGTCCGAAAACCAACGGAAACGCTGCCGCGGTCGATGACCGATGGGAGCTTACCAGTTTTGAGGGCTCTGCGATCAACTGTGCGCCGTCGTTCGGCGGTGCGGGCGTGGCGGGAACGCGGCGGACCGATTGCGGTCGCAGGCTCACGTCCTGTTCACCGAGGCTCTCTACGATGCACCCAGCCGTTCCTCTCTTGTCGGCCGGCTTTGCGGCCGGTGCCCTCGTCGGCGCTGCCGCTGTCGCCGGCTATCTCGCAATGACCGAACCGCAGTCGCCGGCCTCGTCCGATGGCGATCGCGTTGCCGAGACGGCCTCGGCGATGCCGCTCCCGACTGCGCTGAGTGTGACCGAGGAAGTCGATCCGGCCCCGGACGTGCCGCCGGCCGAGTCGGGAGCGTCCGCGCGCGATGCGGTCGCGCCCCGGGCGCTGCGAGATCTGGAGTCGCAGGTGACGGAGCTGCGCGTTCGGCTGGCGAGCGTGGAGCAGGCCATCAACCGCGTCCTGAGCGCCTCGACAGCGACCGCTGGCGCGGCCGACGAGGTACGGCCGCCGGCCCCGCGCACCGCCGAGGAGCGGCGCGGCGCACTCGTGGCCGCGGGCGTGGATCCGGTCATGGCGGAGGATTTGGTCCTGAAGGAGGCGCAGCGCTCGCTCGAGCGACTCTCTTTGCGGGATCAGGCCATTCGCGAGGGCTGGGTCGGGACCGCCCAATATCGCGAGGAGCTCTCGCGGATCAACGCGGACGAGCGCTCGCTTCGCGAGGAGATCGGCGACGACACCTACGACCGCTATCTCTACGCAACGGGTGCGGATAATCGCGTGAAGGTCGATTCGGTCATCCCCGGCTCCGTCGCTGAGATTGCGGGACTGCAAGCGGGCGATCTGATCGAGTCCTACGCCGACGAGCGTCTGTTCGATTTCTCGGAGTTGCGCAACAAGACCACCGAGGGCGAATACGGGGAGCAGGTCGCGGTGCAGGTTCGCCGCGCCGGCCGCGTGATCGAGACCTGGGTCCCGCGCGGTCCGCTCGGCGTGACCCTGGATTCGGCGCGGGTCGGACCCGCGCCCTGAGCGCCTTCGCGAAGCGCGTCCGGCAAGGCGATCGGCTCGCGGGAAAGATGCGTGCCCCGAGCATCGGGCGGTTCGCCTCGCCGCCGGGCATGGTTGCCGGCGGCGCGGGCTCTACTGCAGGTCCTTCGCGACGTCCTGCATCAAGACCGCCAGGGGACCGGCAACAGGGGGTTGGCCCGGCGGCACCTTGCAGTCGCGACAGGATGCGGTGTAGACCCGATCCAGGCGGACCCTGCCGGTTGCGGTATCGCTCGCGCGGATCCGCATGGCGATGGTTCCGCTACGCTGATTGGGTTGGGTCCAGGTCAATGCCGTCAGCGCCGGTTGGACGAGCAGTCCTCCCTCGTGAGCCTCGGATGCGTGCTCGAGCGGAATCACGCCGGCGAAGAGGTCGCTCCGGTCCAAGTCCTCCGCGATGAGTTTTTGGATCCACCAGGCCGAGACCTCCGGCGTCGCCGAGGTGCGCCCGTCGACGACCGGGGCAATCGCGAGGGCGGGCGGGCCGTCGTAGATCTCCCCGGATGCCGTCGCCTTGGGCCTGGCCGGTGCCGGCGTCCCGACCACGGTGGAGGTTCCGACCCTGGTCGAGGTCTGGACCGGAGCGGAGGTCGGACTGGATCCACAGCTCACGGTCGCCAAGGCGGCAACGGCGACGAGCAGCAGGTGCGAGAAACGGCGGGGCAACATAGACGCGGACCTTTGCTGAGTTTTACGGAAGAGGCGGTCGGAAGAGACGCCGGACGCCTGTCGTACGAGTGCTTCGAGGTCGTCCGGCTGGTGCGGAGAACCACCGGCGGCGCCTATCATAGCGGTCTCGGGCATGTGCGCGCAGCCCCGGGAAGGTCGAGACGCGGCGGCCCTAGGAGCGAGGCTGTTGCTGTGTTACAACGGCGGCCGTGAACCTAAATCCTTGGGGTCGGTGTGCTGCGGCGATTCTCGGCCGCGGACGGATGCGAAGCGAGCGGTGTTGCGTATGAAGCGAGCAATAGCGGGTCGGTGGATGCTGTGTCGGCCCGAGGGTTTCAGACCGGGCCATGTGCTCGGTCCGGAGGCGGGAGGCTAGTCGGTGTCTTTGGGTCCCGTCATGCTCGATATCGCCGCAACGGCACTCGACGCCGAGGATCGCGAGGTGTTGCGCCATCCCGCCGTGGGCGGGGTCATCCTGTTCGCGCGAAACTTCAACTCGCCCGCGCAGCTCGCCGAGCTGACCGCCGAGATCCACGGCCTGCGCGAGCCGCATCTCTTGATCGGGGTCGATCAAGAAGGCGGGCGGGTACAGCGCTTTCGCGAGGGGTTTACGCGACTGCCGCCTGCGGGACGCTTCGCCGATCTCTACAATCGGCATCCCAGAGACGCCCGCGCGAGCTGCGGGTCCGTGGCCTGGCTCATGGCCGCGGAGCTGCGCTCGGTCGGCGTGGATTTCAGTTTCGCACCCGTGCTCGATCTTGACCGCGGGCTCAATCCGGTGGTCGGCGATCGCGCCTTCGGAAACCGGGCGCGCGCCGTGGGCGACCTGGCGCTGGCCTGGCTCGACGGGGTGCGTCGCGCCGGCATGGCGGGCGTGGGCAAGCATTTTCCCGGACATGGCGGGGTGAGCGTGGATTCACACCTTGAGCTGCCGATCGATCCAAGACCTTACACGGACCTCTTAATGGAGGATCTCATCCCCTTCGAGCGCCTGATTGCGCATGCTCTGGAAGGGATCATGCCGGCCCATGTCCGTTACCCTCTGGTCGACGACCGCCCGGCCGGATTCTCGCCGGTCTGGCTGCGCGACATTCTGCGCGGTCGGCTGGGTTTCCAGGGGGTGATCTTCAGCGACGACCTCAGCATGGGTGCCGCGGCATCCGAGGGTGATCCGGTCGAGCGTGCTCGCGCCGCCTCGGACGCCGGTTGCGATATGCTGCTGGTCTGCAACAACCGCCCGGCGGCGCTCGCGGTTCTCGATGCGTTCGTCGATCATCACGACCCCGCGGCCGAGCTGCGTCTGCTCAGGATGCACGGCCGCGGTCAGCATGAGCGAGCACGCCTGCACGAGCAGCCCGAGTGGCAGCACGGCGTGCAGTGTGTGGCTCTTCTCGAGGGGCTCGAGACGCTCGATCTGGAGCTCCTCGATCCAACCGACCCGGAGGCAACTGGATGAAGCTCGACCCGAAAGACTACGCCGCCGTCGCCGCACGTGCGCAACTACTGGTCACGCCCGAGGAGATTGATGCGGCACTCGACCGGATGGCCGCGTCGATCACCGAGCGTCTCGCCGGAAAGGATCCGCTGGTGCTTTGCGTCATGACGGGAGCGGTCTTTGTGGCCGGTCTTCTGCTTCCGCGGCTGCAGTTTCAACTGCGGGTCGACTATATCCATGCCAGCCGCTATCAGGGCCGGACCAGCGGCGGGGAGATCGCCTGGCGCTACCGTCCGTCGGATGCCATTCGCGGCGAGCATGTCTTGGTGCTCGACGACATCCTCGACGAGGGCATTACGCTGCGTCGGATCGTCGATGCCTGTCATGAAGACGGGGCGGCAAGCGTGCACACTGCCGTGCTGGTGTCCAAGGAGCGCGAGCACGCGTGCGAGGCCGATGTCGTCGGCGTGCATGTCGAGGACCGATATCTCTATGGCTACGGGCTCGACTACAAGGACTACTTCAGAAACGCCGCCGGGATCTATGCAGTGGCCGATGACGACGTGTAGACGTGAAGGCTTTATGGGTATTTGTTGAAACGGGAATATAAGTGCCCGCTTTTTGACACCTTTTAAGCTTTGGTATACATCCTGACCCGAGTGTTGTTGCAGCGTGATCGGTCCTCCCGGGGCGGCGGTTTCGTCGCCCCGCGGGGCGCGTCACCGCGGGGACGCGACGACCGCATAACCCATAACGATCGGAGGATGGTGTATGTCGACACTAGAAAGCTACCGCAAAACACATGCGGAGCTGCGTCAGATGATCGAAGATCTCAGATCGCTCCTCACGCCCGAGCAGCTGCGTATTCGCCCCAATGCCAAAACCGCGTACGAGCTGTTGTGCGATCTGGGTACGAAGGTTCGCAGCCATCTTGCCGCCGAGGATCGCAGTCTCTACCCGAGCCTTCTGATCCACGAAGATCCCAAAGTCAAGTCGATCGCCTGGGGTTTCATCAGCGGCGAGAAGCCATTGCGCAAGACCTTCGACGACTACCATAGGCACTGGCTGAAGAACTGCGATTTCAATTTCACGGAGGAATTTCTGGCGGAAACGCATGAGATCTTCGACATGGTCGATAAGCGCATCGATCGCGAAGAGCAGGTTCTCTTTCCGAAACTGATCGAGATCGGCATCTTCACCGATCGACCCGGCAATCGCGGCGCGAGGTTGCTCAATCCGTCCGTCTAACCGTCGATCGTCAAATCGCTCGACGACGAGAATCCGGCGCCGCAAGGCGCCTTTTTTTGGCTTCCAAGCCGCCCTCCGCTAGACTGCGCAGCCCATTTCGAGTCACTTCCGGACGTGGTCAACGCATGAGTCTTCTCGCCATTATCGGTGGATCTGGATTTTCGGACTTTCCCGCCTTGGAGATCGATGCATCGCGTCGCGTCGAAACCCCCTTCGGCGAGACCTCGGCGCCGGTAGCGAGCGGGCGCCTAGACGGTGCGCAGATCCTCTTCCTGCCTCGTCACGGCACCGGTCATCGGCTGCCGCCTCACCGGATCAACTACCGGGCAAATCTGTGGGCGCTGCGAGCCTTGGGTGCCGAGCGTGTCGTCGGCCTGGCGGCGGTCGGCGGGATCGGCGCGCGCTTCGCCCCGCTCGCGCTGGCGGTTCCGCACGACCTCGTGGACTACACCTACGGACGCGAGCACAGCATCTACGACGGGGATCAGGGCGGGCTGGATCATGTCGACATGACCTCGCCGTATTGCGAGGAGCTGCGCCGGGTTTTGATCCGCGCCTGCGTTGAATCCGGTCATCCGGTGATCGAGGAGGGCGTTTACGCCGCGACCCAGGGGCCGCGTCTCGAAACGACGGCCGAGATTGCCCGGCTGGAGCGCGACGGCTGTGACCTGGTCGGGATGACCGGCATGCCGGAGGCCGGGATCGCGCGGGAGCTTGGACTCTGCTATGCGAGCCTGGCGTTCGTCGTGAATTGGGCGGCGGGAAAAGGCGAGGGAGTCATCACGATGGCCGAGATCGAGTCGCATCTGCGCGAGTGTGTCGGGCGTGTGCGCACGGTGCTCGGGATCGTCGCAACCTCGGGTTGATCCGCCGGTCGCTGCGGGTCGGGGCGCATCCGCGGGACGGCCCGATGCGCAAGGGGGAGCGCAAGGTGTTTAAGTACATCAGGAAACTCTGATACAATAAACGTCCCTTCCCCCCAATTTCTCTATTTCAGGAGAATCCGAAATGGCCACCGAGGATACTGCTCCCAAACGCTCCGGTCTTGGTTGGATCCCGAAGCTCTCGCTTTGGGCGGTCGTGATCGCCTTCGGTTATTTGTATCTGAGCTCGGTCGACCGTGATGCCACCGGCGATACGACGCAGGCGGCGGTGGCCGACGAGAGCGGTGTCGAAGCCGAAGGGTTCCAGAAGCTCGTCGACAAGCTCGGCGATCTTACGGCCTCGGCCGAAACCGTGATCGCCGATGTGACCGCCGCCGGGGCGGACGGCTTCCACAAGGTCGTCGATACGGTCAAGGATCTGACCGGCTCGGCCGAGACGGAAACGGCTGAGATCCGTGCCCCCGACGCGGCGCCGACCGAGGACGCGAAGGTCGAGCCGATCGCTGCCGAGCCGGCGGTTGTGGAGGCGAGCGCAGCCCCGCAGGAGTCCGCCGCCAACCCCATGCCGATGCAGGTCGCGGAAGACCGTCCGGCCGCCTCGGCGTTCAATCGCCATTCCGCCCCCTTGCCTGCGACCGCCGCAGCTCGCACTCCGAGCCCGGAGCCGATGTCCGAGCCGATGTCCGAGCAGGTCTCCGAGGTCACGCTCGAACGAACCGCCCCCTCCACTTCGCCTCCGCTGAAAGACGCCGAGGCAACCGTCTTCGCCGAGTCCCTGATGGGGGGCGAGGCGGCATCCGGATCGGCCGACGTCGCCGCGCCAATGTCCGCCCCGATTACGCAGGGTTTCGCGCCGGTTCCGGTGGTACCCCAGCCGTTCGCGCCGATGGAGAGTGCGTCTGCGCCGACCATGCCCGCGCCCGGTGCTCCCGCGTTCGATCGCCGCCAGGAAAGTGCCGCTCAGTATCGGGCACGCATGATGACCGAGTATGAAAACATGCGGCGTGCCGCCGACCAGCGTGCCCGCGAATACTGGGAGCGGATGCAGGTGCCGGGCCCCATGGCCGCGCCCATGGGGTATCCCGCTTACGGCTACGGTCCGGGTTACGCTCCTGCATACGGCGCACCGGCCTACCAGCGCTAGTTCCTGCCGAGCGGGTTCGTCGCATCCGCATTCGGGTGGATGCGCGGATTCGCTCCGCAGACGCAGGCGCGAGCGGTCGTTCAGTATCGCGATTCGGCCTCGTGGTGTAGGGGTTGCCGGCAGCGGCGACAGAGATAGACGATTCCTTGTCGGCAGATTCGGTTGTGGCGAATGCTGCTGATCTCGTGTGTGCCGCAACCGCAGCGATAAAGAAATCGCTGCAGGGA
Organism: Thiocapsa roseopersicina; assembly: GCF_900106925.1. Classification (GTDB taxonomy): domain Bacteria; phylum Pseudomonadota; class Gammaproteobacteria; order Chromatiales; family Chromatiaceae; genus Thiocapsa; species Thiocapsa roseopersicina. Next base: position 57,377 of record NZ_FNNZ01000019.1, on the reverse strand, counting down.
TCGTGTGCGCAGCCTCGACACGTCGTACCGATGGCAGCGGGACGGCTCGACGCCGAAATGACGCATGACGGCTTGCCATTCGGCGCCGTGCGGCCGGATGCGCGCCCCGTGCTTGGCGAACGCCACGACATGTGCGACCTCGTGCGGCACGGTTTCGGCGACGAATTCCTCAGGGTGCAGACGTAAAAGCGCCGCATTGTAACGGATGAGTGCGAACGACGTGTTCCGCATCCGCGCCTGGCCTGCCGCGGTCCCGCGAAGGTCGAATCGGATCTCGACCTGAGGCATCGCGAGGTGCAGCCAAGCCTCCGCCTCGCGCAGAAGCGCTCCGGTACGGGTTGTGGCGTGCTCGAGCGGGGAAAGGGGCGCCTCGGGCTCGTCTGTGATCGATTCGCGTGTCATCGGATCCTCGTTGTCCTATTCCCCGCCGGTGCCGTCCTTAGCGCGCAGCCGACCTTTGTCGGTTTCGTGCGACCGTCCGGAGCGCATGTGGCATCCGGTTCTTGCATGCTCGCAGACTGCACTGCAGATGGCTCGTCCGGCAACCGGCGGTCCGCTCGTCGGCGGTGTCGGCGCCGACGACAAGCCGAGCCTGCGGGGTGTCGTGCGGCGTGTGACCACCTCAACGACCTTGCAGATCAAGGTCGAACCGGATACACTCCAAGGGCTTCGTAGATGAAGTCTCCTGCGAGCACCTTGAAGGTCGGCGTTTCTTAAGAACCCCTTCGATGGGGTTTTTTTATCTTGGGCCTTTCGTTGCTGCCGGGCTTCTGGTCGGCGGCCCCACTCGCGAGGTGGTCCGCCGGGTTTCATCTGTCCCGTGTCTTGCGTGTGCGGTCCGTTTCCACGGTCCGGGATCGGATCGGCGCAATCGTCGATCGCTGCCGAAAGGTGATTTCGTTCCGTTAGGTCGTGTCGGGCATGGGACGGATTCTTTAAGTCGTTGGGCCAATGGCCCAATTTTTGTTTCTGAAGGGCGTACGATGGAGCCTGCGGACAGTCGTCTCAACCTGTTGGCCCGCGAGGTTGTCGAGCCTCTGGGCTACGAGCTCGTCGGTGTCGAGCTGTTTCAGCGCGGTGCGAGCGGCGCCACGCTGCGGGTTTACATCGACCATGAACGCGGCATCGGGCTCGACGATTGTGCCGCCGTGAGCGACCAGTTGAGTGCGGTTCTGGACGTCGAAGACCCGCTCCAGGGTCGCTACGACCTTGAGGTGTCGTCGCCGGGATTGGATCGGCCGCTGGTGTTTCCCGAGCATTTTCGGCGTTTCGAAGGCTCGCGTGCCAAGGTTCGATTGAGCGAGAAGATCGAAGGGCGACGCAGTCTGGAAGGTGTTCTTCGGGGTTGCGAAGACGGCATCGTCAGCCTCGAGGCGGACGGTCGTCTCTGGGCGATCCCCGTGAATCGGATCGAGATTGCCAGGCTCGTCCCCATTTTTTGACGTCGCCGGGCCAGCTTAGTAACGGACCAGCGTAGTCACGGACCAGCGTAGCCGCATTCGGTCAAGTCGCACGTCGGTTGTCGATGGCATCGGCCCGAACCTGTTGCGAGCCGGATCTATTGAGTCGGATGAGGTGGAATGAGTAAAGAGATCTTATTGGTCGTGGAGGCGGTCTCGAACGAGAAGGACGTCCCCGAAGGCGTCATCTTCGAGGCCATCGAGGCCGCGTTGGCGTCGGCCACCCGCAAAAAACACGGCGGGGAGATCGATGTGCGTGTGACGATCGACCGCAAGACCGGCGACTATCGCTCCTTCCGGCGCTGGGAGATCGTGCCCGATCCCGAGCAGGGTGTGCTGGATGCTCCTTCGCGGCAGATTACCGAGTCCGCAGCACAGATTCTCGAGCCCGAGCTCGCTCCGGGCGACTTCATCGAGGAAGAGATCGATTCGGAGCTGTTCGGTCGGATCGCGGCACAGACCGCCAAGCAGGTCATCGTACAGAAAGTCCGCGAGGCCGAGCGTGCGAAGATCGTCGAGGCGTTCGGCGAGCGCAAAGGTCAATTGGTGACCGGCATCGTGAAGAAGGCCGAGCGCGGCACCATCATGGTGGATCTCGGCAGCAACGCCGAGGCACTGGTGCCGCGCGACCACGTGATTCCTCGCGAGTCGGTGCGCCCCGGCGATCGTCTCCGCGGCTATCTCTACGATGTCCGCTCCGAGCCCAAGGGTCCGCAGCTGTTTGTCAGTCGTACCGCCCCGGAGCTGCTGATCGAGCTGTTCAAGCTCGAGGTGCCCGAAGTCGGAGAAGGGCTGATTCAGATCCTGGGTGCGGCGCGCGATCCCGGCTCCCGCGCCAAGATCGCGGTGCGGACCACAGACCCGCGTATCGATCCCGTCGGCGCTTGTGTCGGGATGCGCGGATCGCGCGTGCAAGCCGTTTCCAACGAGCTCAACGGCGAGCGCGTCGATATCATCCTCTGGGACGAGAATCCCGCCCAATACGTCATCAACGCCATGTCCCCGGCCGACGTCGTCTCGATCGTCATCGACGAAGAGGCGCGCAGCATGGATGTCGCCGTCAAGGAAGAGAACCTTGCACAGGCGATCGGACGCAACGGTCAGAACGTTCGCCTTGCCAGTCAGTTGACCGGCTGGGAGCTCAACGTCATGAACGAAGAGGACGCGGCGGCCAAAGGCGAGCAGGAAGCCATTCGTTCGGTCCAAACCTTCATGGATCAGCTCGGGGTCGACGAGAACCTTGCGGCCATCCTGGTCGAAGAAGGTTTCAGCACGGTCGACGAGGTGGCTTACGTGCCCTTGGTCGAGATGCAGGCGATCGACGAGCTCGACGACGATACGATCGAGCTGCTGCGCGAGCGAGCCAACGACGTCTTGTTGACGCGTGCGATCGCCACCGAGGAGGACGGATCTCGGGATCCTGCGCAGGATCTGCTGGATATGGACGGGATGGACGAGCCGTTGGCCTATGCCCTTGCGGAACGCGGCGTGGCCACAGTCGAGGATCTCGCCGAGCAGTCGGTCGACGACCTGCTGGACATCGACGGGATGGACCGCGAGCGTGCGGCCCGCTTGATCATGAAGGCCCGCGAGCCCTGGTTTGCGGACGCCCCGCAGGAATAGAGGAATAAAGGTCAGTTCATGAGTGAAGTCACGGTCAAGCAACTCGCCTCTACGGTCGGCATCCCGGTTGAGCGTCTCCTGACACAGCTGAACGAGGCAGGCATCACCGCGGAGAACGCGGAGACCACCTTGACGGAGCAGGAGAAACTCCAGCTTCTCGGCTATCTGCGTCGCAGCCACGGTAAAGCCGAGGCCGACAGCGGTACCACGCCCGGTCAAGTTACGCTCAAGCGCAAGTCGGTCAGCGAGCTGCGCCAGCCCGCTGCGGCGCCACGGGGAAATGTCGGGAGTGCTCGGCCGACCCCCGCCGCGCGGGCCAAGACCGTGAGTGTCGAGGTTCGGCGCAAACGAACCTACGTCAAACGAGCCGACGAGCCGGTCCCGCCGCCGTCCGCAGCCAGCGCCCAGCAGAGGCCGGCCGTGGAACGAGCGCGGCCGCAGCGCGAGCGCCCGGCATCCTCGGCACCTGCGCATGACGGCGGGCGTCGCCGTATCGAGCTCGAGTCGTTGCGTGCCGAGCAGGAGGCGCGCAGGCTTGCCGAGCAGGAAGACCAAGAGCGCCTCGCGCGCGAGCAGGACGAGAGGCGTCGGATCGAGGAGCAGGAGCGACGCGTCGCCGAGGCGGCGCGTGCGGCAGAAGAGGCGGCTCGCCTTGCTGCCGAAGCGGAGGAGCGAGCGGCTGCGAGTACTGCGATCGAGATCGAGAGCGCGATCGAAGCGGACGAAGAGGAGCCCGTGGCGGCGGCCGTCGTGCGTCGCGCCGAGGCTTCGAAGCCGAAGAAGGCACCTCTGAAGAAACCGGCCGAGATCTCCGAGAAGGAGCGTTCGGTCAAGAAGGCCGGACGCAAGGATAGCTCGCGAGGTCGCGAGGCCGCGGTGGCGCCCAGCGCCGATTACGAAGAGATCGATTCCGCGGGCGGTGCTGCCGGTCGCGGACTGCGCCGCAAGAAGAAGACGCTCAAGCCGCAGCTCCAAGACAAGCACGTCTTCCAGAAGCCGACCTCCCCCGTCGTGCGCGAGGTCGTGATCCCCGAGGCCATCTCGGTCGGCGAGCTCGCCAGCCGCATGTCGGTGAAGGCATCCGAGGTGATTCGCGAGCTCTTCAAGCAAGGCGTGATGGTCACCATCAACCAGACGCTCGATCGCGATACCGCGACCATCGTCGTCGAGGAGCTCGGCCACACGGCAATCCGTGCCGACGAGCGCGATGCCGAAGGCGTGTTGATGGAAGAGGTCCAGGAGCAGGTCGAGCAGGCCGAGATGATGCCGCGTCCCCCGGTCGTGACCATCATGGGTCACGTCGACCACGGCAAGACCTCGTTGCTCGACTATATCCGTCGCACTCGTGTCGCCTCCGGCGAGGCGGGCGGGATTACCCAGCACATCGGCGCTTACCATGTCGAGACGGCCAAGGGTACCGTCTCCTTCCTCGATACCCCCGGCCATGCCGCCTTCTCGGCGATGCGTGCTCGCGGGGCCAAGGTCACGGACATCGTCATCCTGGTGGTAGCGGCCGACGACGGCGTCATGCCGCAGACGGTCGAGGCCATCCAGCACGCCCGTGCCTCCGGGGTTCCGATCATCGTCGCGATCAACAAGATCGACAAGCCGGACGCCCATCCGGACAAGGTGATGCAGGAGCTGACCCAGCACCAGGTCGTGGCTGAGGAGTGGGGCGGCGACACTATGATGGTGCAGGTCTCGGCCAAGACCGGCGACGGCATCGACGACCTCCTGGACGCGATCCTTCTGCAGTCCGAGGTCCTCGAGCTCAAGGCGGCGGTCGACGGCCCCGCCCGCGGCACGATCGTCGAGTCCAGTCTGGATAAGGGACGCGGCCCGGTCGCGACCGTTCTGGTTCAATCCGGGACCCTGCGGCGCGGCGACATCATCGTCAGCGGCGGCGAGCACGGCCGCGTTCGCGCCATGTTCGACGAGGCCGGCGTGCCGGTCGAGGCGGCCGGGCCTTCGATTCCGGTGCAGGTGCTCGGTCTCTCGGGCACGCCCTATGCCGGCGACGACGTCATGACGGTCGCCGACGAGCGCCGGGCACGCGAGGTCGCGGAGTTCCGCTCGGCGCGCTCGCGTCAGAGCCGCTTCGACGAGCAGCGCGGCGTCAGCCTGGATCAGCTCTTCGCGCAGATCAAGGACGGCGAGCAGAAGAGCGTCAACCTCATCATCAAGGCCGATGTGCAGGGCAGTCTCGAGGCACTCAAAGACAGCCTGCTCAAGCTCGGGAACGAGGAGGTCAAGGTCGCGCTGGTCGCAGTCGGTGTCGGCGGCATCACCGAGTCCGACGCCAACCTAGCTGTGACCTCCAACGCCATCCTGCTCGGGTTCAATGTCCGGGCCGATGCCGCGGCACGCCGGGTGATCGAGGACAAGGGCCTCGACCTGCGCTACTACAGCATCATCTACGAGCTGATCGACGACGTGAAGAAGGCCATTTCGGGCCTGCTCAGTCCGATCGTCACGGAGGAGATCATCGGTCTGGCTCAGGTGCGCGACGTCTTCCGCTCCTCGAAGTTCGGCGCGGTTGCCGGCTGCATGGTCACCGAGGGTGTGATCCGTCGCAACAGCCCGATCCGCGTGCTGCGCAACAACGTCGTGGTCTACGAAGGCGCGCTCGAGTCGCTGCGTCGCTTCAAGGACGACGTGAGCGAGGTGAAGCACGGCATCGAATGCGGTATCGGCGTAAAGAACTACAACGACGTGCAGCCGGGCGACCAGATCGAGGTCTTCGAGCGGACCGAACGGGCCCGCGAGATCTGATCGGATGAAGGAATTCGACCGTACGGAACGCATCGGCGCCGAGCTGAAGCGTGTCCTCTCCACGTTGGTGCGCGACGAGGTGAAGGATCCGCGTCTGGCCAACATCACGGTCCACGAGGTGCGGGTGGCGCGGGACTTGGCGCACGCCAAGGTCTTCTTCACCTGCTTTCCGACGGACGACGAGGCCGCCGAACAGGTGCGTCTGCTCAACGGGCGGCTCGCCGGATTCCTCCGCCACGCGCTCGCCCAGCGCGTCCGTCTTCGGACCGTCCCTCAGCTGCATTTTGTGTTCGATGAGTCGATCGGCAAGGGCGAGCGCCTCGCGGCGCTGATCTCGCAAGCGGTCGGGCAGTCCGACCAATCCACGCATCAAGATGCCGATCAGGAGCCGCAGGTTGATGGGACGCCGTCGTAATACAGGCCGAGATGTCACCGGCATCCTGTTGCTGGATAAACCGCTGGGTTTGTCGTCGAACGACGCCCTGCAGCGCGTGAAGCGGTTCTACCGCGCAGCCAAGGCCGGCCATACCGGGAGCCTTGATCCTCTGGCGACCGGACTCTTGCCCTGTTGTCTGGGCGATGCGACCAAATTCTCCGCCTATCTGCTGGATGCGGACAAACGCTACCGGGTGCGCGTGCGCCTGGGCGTGACCACCACGACCGCCGATGCCGAGGGCGACATCATCGCCGACGAGCCGGTGGTCGGGATCGACGAGGTGCGCGTGCGCGAGGTGCTGCTCGGCTTTCTCGGCACCATCTCGCAATTGCCGCCGATGCACTCGGCCGTGAAGCACCAAGGGCAGCGGCTCTACAAGCTGGCCCGGCAGGGCTTGGAGGTCGAGCGCACGCCGCGCGAGATCCAGATCTTCGCGCTCGATCTGCTCTCGATGGATCTACCCGAGATCGAGCTGGACGTGCATTGCTCCAAGGGTACCTATGTCCGTACGCTGGCCGAAGATATCGGTCGCATGCTGGGCTGCGGCGCCCATGTCAGCGGACTGCGCCGCACCGCCGTGGGGCCTTATACGGAGACCGCCGGTCCCTTCGTCGGCTTGGACCGGATCGAAGCGATGGCCGGCGAAGACGACATGGCCGGTCTGGATGCGCTGCTCCTGCCGCTCGACAGCGCCCTGGGCCACTGGCCGGCGGTTCGTCTGTCCGCCGATGCCGCCTTTTATTTGCGGCAAGGCCAGGCGGTATTGATCCCGCAGGCGCCGACGGACGGATTGGTCCGCCTTTATGACCCGTCGCAGATCTTCGTCGGTGTCGGCAGTATCCTCGACGACGGGCGCGTTCAGCCCAAGAGGCTGATTTAAACCGCGCCCGGTGCGGTATGCGTCATTTGTTGGATGGTTTGGCCGCGCCGGCTCCGACGACTGTCGGAGCCGGCGCGGTTTAAAGTATTAAGAATCTTAAACTCTAAACCGCGTCTCACTGGGATGAAGGATATCTCCGAAGCTAAACGAACAATGAAAACGACGCATGTCGTTCTGGACGCGGTTTAGCGCGTCATGATCCGCAGGCGATGAGGCCCGAGCAACCCGCGGTACTGCGGTGCGACGGCATTGTGCGGGATCGAAGGAAGTGTTTGCGTTTCAAACCCACGGTCCGATTCCCTGATGTCATTGTCGGGGCGATCCATCCCTCTTCCGAACCGGAGACGGACTTGGACCTTTTTTCTCCATCACATACTTGGGAGACCACCAATGACAATGACCGCAGCCGAGAAGAAACAGATTGTCGAAGACTACCGTCGTGCCGATACCGACACGGGGTCTCCGGAAGTGCAGGTCGCGCTCTTGACCGCGCGCATCCTGCAGCTCACCGATCATTTCAAGGAGCACAAGCACGATCATCACTCGCGCCGCGGTCTGGTGCGCATGGTCAATTCCCGTCGCAAGCTGCTCGATTATCTCAAGCGCAAGGATGTCGACCGCTATCGCGAGCTGATCACGCGTCTCGGCCTGCGCCGCTGACACGCCTCCCGACTCGGCGATCGGGCGGTCGGGATGCCCCCGATCCGCCCGCTCCCCGCGGAATGGATGCCGCCGGCGGCACCGACGCACAGCCCTGTCACCACAGCGCCTGCAGGCGCGCCTAAGGTGCAGGGGTCCAAGGCCCGGCGCTACGACGGACCACATACCCCGAGGATCTACTTGTGATTCCCAAAGCTATCGTTAAGCAATTCAAGCTCGGCGACCAGACAGTGACGCTCGAGACCGGCGAGATTGCGCGCCAGGCCGACGGCGCCGTGATGGTCAATGTCGACGATACGGTTGTTCTGGTCACGGTCGTCGTCGACAAGCGCCCCGGCGCGGTACGCGACTTCCTGCCCTTGACCGTCGATTATCAAGAAAAGACCTACGCAGCCGGCCGGATCCCCGGCGGCTTCTTCCGTCGCGAGGGGCGCCCGAGCGAGGTCGAGATTCTGACCTCGCGTCTGATCGACCGTCCGATCCGCCCGTTGTTTGCGAAGGGCTTTCGGCAAGAGATTCAGGTGATTGCGACGGTCAAGTCGCTCAACCCTGCAGTCAATCCCGAGGTTCCGGCAATGCTCGGCGTCTCCGCCGCATTGGCGATCTCGGGTGTCCCGTTCAACGGACCGATCGGCGCCGTGCGCGTCGGCTACAAGAACGGCGAGTACATCCTCAATCCGGCGGTCGTCGGCGTGGGTCCGGATTCGGATCTCGATCTGATCGTTGCCGGTACCGAGAAGGCCGTTCTGATGGTCGAGTCCGAGGCGCGCGGCCTTTCGGAAGAGATCATGCTCGGCGCTGTGCTGTTCGGCCATGAGCAGATGAGGCCGGCGATTGCCGCGATCCGCGAGCTGGCCGCTGAAGCGGGCAAGCCCCCGATCCAGTGGACGCCTGTGGTGGCGGACGACGCACTCGCCGATGCCGTGGCGAGCGCCTGCGGCGATCGAATCGCCGAAGCCTATCGCATCAAGGAGAAGCAGGAGCGTTATGCGGCCTTGGACGCGGTGCGTGCAGCGGTAGTCGCGGATCTGTGCGGCGGCGACGCACCGACCTGGAATGAGCAGCAGGTCATGGGCGCGATCGAGAAGTTCGAGAAGACCACCGTGCGCAGCTCGATCATCGCCGGCAACCCGCGTATCGACGGCCGCGACAACGTGACCGTGCGTCCCATCACGATCCGCACCGGCGTGCTGCCCCGCACCCATGGCTCGGCGCTCTTCACGCGCGGCGAGACCCAGGCGCTGGTCATCACGACCCTGGGCACCGAGCGTGATTCCCAGATCATCGACGCCCTGGAAGGCGAGCGGCGCGAGCACTTCATGCTCCACTACAACTTCCCGCCCTTCTGCGTCGGCGAGACGGGCCGCGTCGGCAGTCCCAAGCGGCGCGAGATCGGTCACGGCCGCTTGGCCAAACGCGGCGTCCTCGCCGTCATGCCGAGCATCGAAGAGTTCCCCTATTCGGTGCGTGTGGTCTCCGAGATCACCGAGTCCAACGGCTCGAGCTCCATGGCCAGTGTCTGCGGCACCAGTCTCTCGCTGATGGATGCCGGCGTACCCGTGAAGGGTCCGGTCGCCGGCGTGGCCATGGGACTGATCAAAGAGGGCGACGCCTTCGCCGTGCTGACCGACATCATGGGCGACGAGGATCATCTCGGCGACATGGACTTCAAGGTAGCCGGAACGGCGGAGGGCATCAATGCCCTGCAGATGGACATCAAGATCGAGGGCATCACCGCCGAGATCATGGAGACCGCACTCGGCCAGGCGAAAGCCGGCCGCCTGCACATCCTCGGCGAGATGAACAAGGTCATCGGCGCACACCGCACCGAGATGTCCGAGCATGCCCCGCGCATCATCGAGCTGAAGATCCATCCCGAGAAGATCCGCGACGTCATCGGCAAGGGCGGCTCCGTCATCCGTGCGATCACGGAAGAGACCGGCGCCACCATCGACATCAACGACGACGGCGTGGTCAAGATCTTCTCGGTCGAGAAGGCCGCGGGCGAGGAGGCCAAGCGCCGGATTCGTCTGATCACGGCCGATGTCGAGGTCGGCAAGATCTACGAGGGTCGCGTTGCACGTCTGATGGACTTCGGTGCCTTCGTCACCATCCTGCCGGGACGCGACGGTCTGGTGCACATCTCGCAGATCTGCGAGGAGCGCGTCCAGAGCGTGAGCGACAAGCTCTCCGAGGGCGATCAGGTCCGTGTCAAGGTCCTGGAGGTCGACAAGCAAGGCCGCATCCGTCTGAGCATGAAGGCCATCGAGCCCGGCGAATAATCGCCGCGTCTCATGGCATGTCGAAAAGGGGCCGATGGCCCCTTTTTTGTCTCTTCGAGAGACGCCGGTTTTTCGGATTTCAGCTCGCTCGGCACCTGTCGGTAGGAAGCCCCGAAACGCCAGTCGTGCCCTGCGCAGACGATCGGCCGAGAGCGAGGCCAACGGTCGTCGCAAAGCGCCGACACCCCCCGGGATAGACGACTTGCAGTCGTCCTCTTCCCAGGCGAGACCGAAGGAAGGCGCTTCACGGCGCTCCCGCCGGCGTTTGACCCCCGCCCGTCGTTGAAAAAGCCATCCCGGCGCTTCAAGCCGCTTCGACAACCAGCCGAAGAGCCTTCAGCCTAAAAGAGCAGTTGAACCGCAAAGGCGCAAAGGATGCAAAGGTGTTCAATGCCTTGCTTCAATGACGACATTCACCCAAAGGGTGAATGTCGTTCGCATGGCAAATTCTTGTTTTCCTTTGTGCCCTTTGCGCCTTTGCGGTTCCTAGATGCCGGACTTAGGTTCAGCGCGGTTCGCGAGATGACCGCAAACTTGCCGGCCGTCGGGACGGCAGAAGAGGACGACTGCAAGTCGTCTATCCCGGGGGAGCGGCGCGAAGTGCTACGATCCGTCGACGAGTCGAGAACACAAAGGCCATCCCCGTATGTCAACGCGTCCGCTCCGCCCACCGATAGCCTTCGGTCTGATCGTGATCGGCGACGAGATCCTCAAGGGCTCCCGCGTCGATGCCCATCTGAGCGCCTTCAAGGAGATGGTCGGCGAGCGCGGACAGGAGCTGGCGTGGCACTGGCTGCTCCCGGACGACCCGGAGGTGCTGGTCGCTCATCTGCGCTTCTCGCTGGCGCGCCCCGATCCGGTCTTCGTGTGCGGCGGCATCGGCGCGACGCCGGACGATCACACACGTGCCTGCGCCGCGACCGCGGCCGGTCTGGACCTGGTACGCCATCCCGAAGCCAAGGCGCTGCTTGAGGAGAAGTTCGGCACCGAGGCCTATCCCAACCGTATCCTCATGGCGGATCTGCCCGCAGGCTGCGATCTGATCCCGAATCCCGTCAATCGGATCCCCGGCTTTTCGCTGCGGGGGCACTGGTTTCTCCCAGGTTTCCCCCAAATGGCCTGGCCGATGGCGCAATGGGTTTTGGATCGATACTACGGCATCTCGGACAAGGTCCAGGAGATGGCACTCCAGGTCCTTGATGTTCCGGAAAGCCGTCTGATCACCTTGATGTACGATCTCGGCGAGCGGTTCCCCGATCTCAAGCTCTTCAGCCTGCCGCACATGGGCGAAAACGCACACATTCAGTTGGGCTTTCGCGGGCGCAGCGGACTCGAAGCGGCGATGGACGCCCTGCGCGAGCGGCTTGAGCGCGACGCGATTCCTTATCGAGAGGCAGAGTCGGATGCCCTGCGTCGTTGACAAAAAAGCCGCCATGGCGGGTGTGTGCGCCATGGCAGTCAATTGCTTGCTGCCGAATTCAAGCCCGAATGCGTGCCGGCCGAAGCAGAGTACCTGTAGAGGATTTTGAGGCTTGAGCCTCTTTTCTGTGCTTTATCTGGCACGAAGACGGTAAAGATGTGTTAAGTGCTCAAAAGACAACGCGCCCAAAGGTGCGTTCATAACCTGCCGTTTCAAAACGCGCCGCTCCGCTGAATGGGGTCGAGATCGTGCTCGGTGCCTGGATCATCGTTGAACCGGTACCCGCCCTCGGGGCAGCTCTTCAAGGAGAGACGACTATTCCAGCCAGCATTATCGTCGTCGAAGACGACCCGCGCATGGGCAGTGTCCTCATGCGTCATCTGACACGCGTGGGTTACGGGGTGTCGGTCGCCGCCAACGGATCCGAGATGCGCCGATTCTATCGCCGTGACGGTGCAGATCTTGTGCTCCTGGACCTCAACCTGGGTGCAGAGGACGGCATGGACCTGGCGCGCGAGCTCGTCGCCTCTACTGCCGCGGCCGTCATGATCGTGACCGGGCGCCATGATCTTCAGGATCGCATCGACGGGCTGGATGCCGGTGCCGACGACTACATCACCAAACCCTTCGAGGTCGATGAGCTGCTCGCGCGCATCCGAGCCGTGCTCAGACGACACGCGCTCGAGGCAAGCGTTCACGACACGATCCAACTCGGCACGGTGGCGCTTGAGCCGAGCGCCATGGTCCTGAGGGATGCGTCCAGCGGCGCCTGCGTGCGATTGACGGAAACGGAATCTCGCATCCTGGCAACCTTGATGCGTCAGCACGGACGAGCCCTGAGCCGTACACAATTACTGAACCGAGAGTCCCTGAACCCGGAAGACCGCACGGTCGATGTCCACATCGGCAACATTCGTCGCAAGCTGCGTGAAGGCGGTATCCGCAATCTCGTGATCTGGCCGGTGCGAGGCCATGGCTACCGCATGAGGCTCGAGCGCGACTGACACGATTCCGGCAGGCTCGAAGCGGACCCGGTCAGGCCCGCTCGACCTGCTCGGAGACTATGCAAGCCGGCGTCGATCCGCGCCGCTCGACGGTACCGTCGAACGCATCAGACCTTTACGAATCTTTACTTGAAGAGAACGAGGTCGGTTCTGCACAATACGCAATTGTCTCGAAGCTGCTTGACTCGGCCTAGGGCCCGGCCATTGCCTGCGAGCAGGTACGCGGTCGGGATCTGCGTGGTGTCTTGATTGGAGGCTCTTCATGCGTTTGATCTGTCTCGATGACGATCCTCGAATCGAGGCCGTTCTGGGCCGTTTCCTAAAGCGGTTCGGGCATGGTGTCGATTTCCATGTGTCGGTCTCCTCCTTCAAGGCCGCGCTCGCGTCGGATCTCCCCGATGTTGTCCTCCTTGATCTCGGTCTGGGCCGGGAGAACGGCATCGATGTCATCCACTGGCTGGCCGAGGTTCACCCCCGGATTCCCGTCGTGCTCCTCTCGGGGCATGGCCACGATCTGCTCGATACCGCGCGGCGCGTCGCCCGCTCCACCGGGATTCAAGTTCTCGGAGCGGTATCGAAGTCGCGGATGGTCAAGGAGCTTCCCGCAATTCTGGGGAGGCGCGTCACGGCGACATCGCGAGGACCGCATCAAACCCTGCAAGCCCGGGATGCCATTACCCGCCAGGATTTGGAATGGCAGATCCGTGGCGGCGGCATCCTCCCCTATTTTCAACCCATCGTCTCGCCGGACAACGGGCGTCTGAAGGGTGTGGAGGTTCTCGCGCGCCTGCGGCTGCCGAGCGGACAGATCCTCGGTGCAGGCGAGTTCATTCCGCTCGCCGAATCGAGCGGGCTTATCTACGAGGTCACCGAGACCCTGTTCGAGCGCCTCATCGAGTCGACCGAGACATTGGAGGCATCCGGCCTGACCTTCATTTCGGTGAACCTGTCGCCGCTGATCCTGCAGCAGGAACGGGCCTTGGTCTTGGTGCGCCGTCTCGTCGACGGGCTTGCGGGGATCTGCGCCGTCAAGATCGAGATGACCGAGAGCGCCGCCAGCGCCTACCCCGACATCCTGCGCAGCGTGGCGGCTCAGATCCATCTCATGGGGGCCTCGCTGGCAATCGACGATTTCGGGATCGGCTATTCCTCGATGCGTGCTCTGGCGGAGCTGCCGTTCGATACGCTCAAGATCGATCTGTCGTTCGTCTCGGAGATGTTCGATTCGCCGAAGGCACTCAGATTGCTGCGTGCCATGATCGCCTTCGGCCGGACGCTGGAGATGCAGGTGGTTGCCGAGGGGGTGGAGACGGAGGCGCAGAGTCGATTGTTGATTGAGGCAGGCGTCGATCTCGCGCAAGGCTATCTGTTCGGAAAACCCATGACAGCGGAGGATTTGGCGAGCACCTTCTCCATATCGCGGGTAGCTGGCGAGTCCAAATGCGGGCCGGAGCCGAGCGTTTCGGCCGGGGGAGGGGATGGGGTCGGAGCTGGCAGGACCGTCATGGTCGTCGACGACGACCAGCGCATGCTGCATGCCACGGCACGCCTGGTGACGGCCTGGGGCTACCGATGCGAGACCTTCACCGATGCACGCACCGCATTGCAGGTGAGCGAAACCGCTGCACCGCAGCTTCTCATCGTCGACATCTACATGCCGGAGCTCGACGGGTTCGAGGTGATCAAACGGATGCGCCGGATCGCGCCCTCGACGCGGATCATTGCCGTGAGCGGCGACGTGGTTCGCGGACATCACACCAACGTTCTGGATATGTGTCTTGTCTTGGGCTCGGATGCTGTTCTGCAAAAGCCGATTGCCCCGGATCGACTCCGGGCCGCGGTCGAACGTCTGATCGGCGGACCGAGCCCGATCGAGTCGAGCGGTGCGACCGTCGAGTCCGAGTGCCCGCCCGAGCCGCAGCGGGTCGAGGAACCGCAGGGCACCGACCGCGCCGAGGTCCCGGGGACGTAGGCGGCTCGGTTTTTCCTTCGAGGGGATCGATGTTGCTGACGCCTCGCGAGCCTCGACGTTCGGCGCAATCCGGCTCCGAAGGTCGTGTCAAGCAGCAATGGTCGATGCATGCACACTCGAGTGCGGAGCGACAGGTGTGAAGCAGCAGTCAAGTCTCGTCGATGCAGTGAAACCGGGTGCCGACATGGGCCCGGTTCGCATCGCCGCCCTCACGGTCTTGCTGGCCGTGCTCGCCGTGGCCGGCAACCACTTCAACCTTTCGCTCTTCTTCGGTTTGCAGATCATCTTTGGATCCGTGGCCGTGCTCTTGGCGATTGTTTGGCTCGGGACCCGAGCCGGCTTGATCGTCGCAGCCGCCTCCGGTGCCTATACCTATCTCCTTTGGGATCATCCCTTCACGCTGTTGATTCTTTTGGCCGAGGCGGCTTTCGTGGGCTGGCATCGGGATCGTGCGCGCAGGCGCGGTTGCGAGGTGCCGGCCCTCGGTCTCTCGGTGACGCTCTATTGGGCTTTGATCGGCATCCCCTTGGTTCTGCTGTTCTATCGTGTCGTCATGGGGATGGTCTGGCACCAGACCCTTGTGGTTGCGGTCAAGCAGTCCTTAAACGGCATCCTGAACGCGGCCTTGGCGGGGTTGGTCATCATCGTCGTCGCCTTGGTCAGACGTCGCCCCGGCAGCCTCTCGGCACGGCAGGTGTTGTTCACGCTCTTCCTCTCGGGGTCTCTACTGCCGTCGATCCTCGTCGTGGCATGGGAGAATCGCGATCTCAAGGATCGTTTGGAGCTGGATCTCGCCGATCGTTTGAGGACATTCGGCGTGCTCGCGATCCACGATCTCGACACACATGCACACGAAGGGCCGACAGGGGCGTCCGAGATTCAGGCCCATGTGCAGGAGATGACCCGGCTCTTCGCCGCCACATTGCCCGAGCATGCAGAGTTCAAGGTCCGCCCGACCGGTCCGCCCGGGGACCTTGCGCCGATCGCGAGTGTCCCGAATAGAAGCCTTTCCCGAACCGCTGCAGAGGATTTGGTCATTTCACTGCCGGAGGATTGGCATCCCTCGCGCATGGCGCTCTGGCGACAAGCGCACTATCGCATGATCCTGACGCTTGCTGCCCCGACATTCGGCGAGGCTCTGTTGATCGAGCTCAGTGCGGCCCCGCTGGTCGACGAGCTGCACCGGGTGGTTCTGCGGCTGCTGACAGTCCTGTTGGCGATCGCGGGGATCGCGATCCTGCTGGCCGACCGCGTCTCATTGTTGCTGGTGCGTCCATTGAAGCAGCTCGTCGAGATCGCGACCGCATTGCCCGCTCGGATCGTCACGGGCGAGACGGTGGCCGTCCCGTCGTCCGGGCTCCTGACCGAGGGGCGTGTGCTGACCGAAGCCTTCGGTGTCATGGCCGACGGTCTCGCCGACAGCTTCGCGGCGATCGAGCGCGAGCGCGACACGCAAATCCGGCTGCGCTCCGTTCGGGATCTGCAGGAGCAGATGCTGGCCGGTTTATCGGCGTCCGGGGAAGACGAGCGCACGGCTTCAGAGCGGCTCTGTACCCTGGTTGAAGCCCTTGTCCCGACATGCCGCTGTGTTTTGTTCAGGCAGGGTTCGGCCGACTCCCTCGTGCACTTCGCCGGGTTCGGCCTTGGTGCTGCCGAGCAAACGGCCCTGGATCGCCGGTTGAGCAACGGGAATCCCGGCGAAGCGTTGCTCTCGGAGTCCGCGAGTCGGGTCTTTGTCGTGGAGTCGGCCGCGGATGCGGTCGGTACGGATGCCGCCGGTACGCAGGAGCCTGTCATCCTCCCGAATGTCCGCAGGGCCTTCTGGTGGTGCTGCCCTTTTTTCGCGCAAGACGGCAGACCCGCGGGCCTCCTGGCGATTGGTCCGTCTCGATTGCGCGAGCCCGACGCGGCGGTGCCGGAGATTCTGGAGACGGCGGCGGACCTCGCCGCGCTGGCATTCGACACCCTGCGCACCCGTCGCCGCCATGCCGTTCTGATCAAGGCACTGACGCAGGCCGGCACCGGGATCGTCGTTGCGCGCCGAGTCGGCGAATCGGATTTCCGCATCAGCTATGTCAATCAGGGTTTCGAGACGCTGACCGGCTATCGAGCGGACGAGGTCATGGGTCTGAACTGTCGCCTTCTTCAGGGCGAGGACCGCGATCAGCCGGAACGCGCGAGGATTCGGGCCGCACTTGCTGCCGGCGAGCCCTGCCAGGCCACGCTGCGAAACTACCGAAAGGACGGAACGCGGTTCTGGAATGCCCTGAATCTCGCCCCGCTGTTCGACTCCCGGGGCGAGGTGACGCACTACGTCGGCATCCAGCAGGATCTGACGCCGGTGCAAGAAGCCATGGAGCGTCTGGCACGCAGCGAAGCCTCGTTGCGCGAGGCGCAGGCGACCGCCCATCTCGGCAGTTGGGACCTGGATTATGTCGGCGGTCGAGTCGAATGGTCCGACGAGGCGTTTCGACTCCTCGGCTATGCGCCGGGCGCCGTGCAACCGAGCCATGATGCCTTCTTTGCGGTCGTGCACGCGGAGGATGCGGCGCGGGTTCGAGCCGAGATGGACGCCGCGCTGACGCGTCCCGACGGTCATTATGCCGTCGAGCATCGGGTGCTGGGTCCGGACGGCGTGCTCAGGATCCTGCGCGAGGAGGGGCGTGCGTATCTCGCCGACGACGGCACGCCGGTCAGGCTTGCCGGGACCAGTCTAGACATCACCGCTCAGCGCGCGGTCGAAGATGCCTTGCGGGTGCAGGAAGAGCGGTATCGACTGGTTGTCGAGAACATCGAGGACCTGGTGGTCCGCACCAATGGGCAGGGCCGATTCGAGTATGTCAGCCCCTCTTATTGCCGTCTTTTCGATCGCAACGAGGCCGAGCTGATCGGTAGCCATTTCATGCCGCTTGTCCATCCGGACGACCGCGAAAGCACGGCGGAGGCGATTGCTGCACTGCAGAACCCTCCTTACACCTGTCTGGTCGAGCAACGCGCCGAGACGGTGCTCGGTTGGCGATGGTTGCAGTGGGTCGATCGCGCCGTTGTCGACGCGACCGGCCGGATCGGGTCGATTGTCGGGATCGGACGCGACATCACGGAGCGCAAGGTGGCGGAGCTGGCGTTGGCGGAGGAGCGTCGCCGTCTGTCCGACATCATCGACGGCACGCGGATCGGGACCTGGGAGTGGGATCTCGTCACGAACGTCCTGACCTTGAATCGGCGTTGGGCCGAGATGCTCGGACACCGTCTCGAGGATCTGATGCCGACCACTATCGAGACCTGGCGGCGCTTCTGTCATCCCGAGGATCTCCCGCGAGCCGAGGCCGAGATCGCTCGACATCTCGGCGGCGAGACCGAGCAGTACCGCCTCGAGGTGCGGATGCTGCACAACGCCGGGCATGTGATCTGGGTCCACGACCAGGGACGCATCTCGGCACGCGATGCGCATGGTCGGCCTCTACGCATGGCCGGTACCCACGAGGACATTACCGACCGTAAGGAGGCCGAGCTCGAGCTGATTCAACGCGAGGCTCTCGAGCGCGAGCTCCTCGGGTTGGCCTCGGACTTCGTCGCCGTCTATGACGAGAACCTCGACCCGCTGATCGATCGAACGCTCGAGCGGCTCGGCTGCTTCACCCGATCTGATCGGGCCTATGTGTTCCGAATAGATCCGATAGCCGACACCATGAGCAACAGCCATGAGTGGGTGGCCCCGGGGGTCGAGCCGATGATCGAGCATCTGCAAAACCATCCGATCGAGCATTACTCCGCCTCGATGCGGGAGCTCGAGTCCGGTCTGACGGCTGTGGTTCCCCGTGTCGCGGATCTACCGGACGCCTGGTCGGCGGAGCGCAAGATCCTCGAGCTTCAATCGATCCAGTCGGTCGTCCTGGTGCCCCTGATGCAGGATCAACGCCTGGTCGGTTTCGTCGGCTTCGATGCTGTCCAGGCGCCGCGCGACTGGTCGGAGGCGGAGGTTCGCTTCCTGCGGGTGTTCGCGAGCATCCTGGTGAGTGCATTCGCGCGTGCCCGCACCTACTCGGAGCTGCACGAAAGCAATCAGCGTTACGACGAGCTCGCGCTCCAAAGCCGAATCGTCAACTGGGAGGTCGACGCCGACGGTACCTACACCTATCTCAGCCCGGCGGTCGAGGCCGTCTGGGGTTACCGCTCCGAGGAGCTGGTCGGTCGGAGACACTTCTACGACCTCGCGCCCGAGACCGTGCGTGACCGCGTCAAGGCCGAGGGCTTGCAGCACTTTGGACACAGGGATCGCTTGACCGACTACGTCAACCCGATTCGTCGGCCCGACGGTTCGACGATTTGGGTGCAGACCAATGGCGCTCCGGTCGTCGCCGCGGATGGCACGCTGCTGGGATACCGAGGCACCGACGTCGATGTCAGCGAGCGGCATCGGGTGCAGGAGCAGCTTGCGGAAAGCGAGGCACGTCTCAGCGCGGTCATCGAGAATGCACCCATCGGGATCGCGATCGCGGGTCCCAACCGGCGGCTGCATCTGGCCAACCGTGCGCTTGGTGAGTTTCTCGGCTATGTCGCGCAGGATCTGGTCGGGATGCGCTTCGACGATCTGAGCTGCCCGGACGATCTTATGAATGAGCTTCCCCTGTTCCGTGACCTCTTGGCGGGAAAGCGGGATGTCTACCGGATCACCAAGCGCTACTGCAAGCGTGACGGCTCGCTTGCCTGGGGCGATCTACGGGTCGTCGCCTTGCCGGGAGGAGGCGTTGACCGGCCCATCATACTCGGCATGGTCGAGGACATCACCGAGTTTCAGGCCGCGACCGAGCGCCGCCGCGAGCTTGAGGCAGCGATGGCGCGCTATACCGAGAATCTGGAGACACTGGTCGACCTGGCGAGCCGATCCCTGTCCGTCGACGAGGAGCTCCCCGCTTTGCTGGAGCTGGGCTGCTTGGGATTGTTGCTGGAGGCGGCCGACATCGGCACGATCGAAGAGGGTTCGACCTACCGTCCGGTGACCTGGTATCCGTGCGACAGGATGGCCGGAAGCGGCTCCGGGTCCGAATGCATGCTGAGCGCCGACATGGCCGACGCAGAGCCCGGATTGCCCCGTGTCCTGGTCGGCGAGCAGTTGCCTGCCTCGGCCCGGGAAGCGGGCTACGCGTCGTGCGTTGCGATGATATTGCGCTGGACGGCACCGAAGGGCGCGGCAAGCGCCCTGATGATCCGGTTTTGGGGACGCTCGGCGCGATCGGAGCTCTCGGGTCCAGATCGGGAGCTGGTCCGCCTGATCGGGCAGCGCATCGTCGCACAGCAGTTCGAGCACCAATTGCAGGATGCGCTCATCCATTCGAAGGAGCGCGAGACCATCGGTCATCTGGCGAGCGGCGTGGCGCACGACTTCAACAACCTGCTCGGGGTGATCGACGCCAACCTCTATTACCTGGAGGCTATCCTCGGCGATGAGCATGGCGATCCGGAGGTGGCTCAGGTCATCGAGGAAACCCAAAGCGCGCTCGGTCAAGCGAAGGTCGTCACCTCGGGCATGCTGTCGCTGAGTCGTGCCGGCGGCATCGTACTGGAGACCGTGCCGATCGAGAAGACGATTCGCGAGCTGGTGACGATCCTGAAGCAGATCCTCCCCGCCAAGATTCAGCTCGCCTTGGATCTTCAGCCCGGGCTCGACGCCCAAAGCAATGCCGCATTTCTCCAAGCGGCCTTGTTGAATCTCGTCCTGAATGCGCGTGATGCCATGCCTGACGGCGGAAATCTTGCGATCGAGGTGCGGACGGTCGCATGGGATGACTCGGTCCCGCTTGCAGTCGGGCGACTGGATGAGGGCGAGTATGTCCAGGTCCGGGTCATCGATACCGGGTGCGGGATGTCCGAGGCGACTCTGGATAGACTCTTCGAGCCGCTGTTTTCGACCAAGGCCAAGCAGCGCGGGCATGGGCTGGGAATGTTCATGGTTCAGGAGTTCGTGATGCGCTCCGGTGCGGGCTTGATCGTGGCATCTCGGATCGGGAAGGGGACCGAATTTAGGCTGCTAATGCCGCGCGCGAGCGCAGGAGCTGCAACGCGCGGTGACCTCGGCACGGCCGACGCGCATCCGGCCAAGTCCATGCTGCGGATTCTCGTCGTCGACGACGACCCGCGTGTTCGGGACTCGGTCGGGCGCCTGCTGATCCTCGAGGGCAGTCTGGTCGCCTTCGCCGAAAACGGCGCGGACGCCCTCGCGTGCCTGCGCCGCGACGCCGACTTTGACCTGGTGCTGTCGGATCTGGCGATGCCGGTCATGGATGGTGCGGCGCTTTGTCGTGCGCTGGCCGAGGCGTTTCCGAGCCTACCCGTGATCCTGATGACCGGACAGGCCCCGTCGCTGTTTCTGCTCGACGATCTTCCGAGCAAGCCGACCGTGCTGCGAAAGCCCATCGATCAGCGCGCGCTGCGCGCCGCGATTGTGGAGGCGACTGCCCGAGTCGGCTCCTGATTCGAGCCGGGTTCGATGGGGCACTCTTTACATTTCTTCATTGGAGCGGTGCAACCCCCTTCGCGTATCTTGAGCGCAGATCGTTCCCTCCCGCGCTTGGAGCAAGCTGTATGTTGGTTGTTGCTTCAATTCTTTCGAGTGCGCTGGCTGCCTGGATTCTTCTTCGCGGACTTTATCCTTTGTCGTATCGCATCGGTCTGTTGGACAGGCCGGACCGGAAACGGAAACGCCACGAGAGGCCGGTTCCGCTGATCGGAGGTATTGCAATCTACGGTGGAATTCTGGCCGGATCTCTGTGGTGGCTTCCGCTTTCTTCTTCTCATCTCTTCATGCTGCTCGGTGCAGGCTTGCTGGTCGCGCTGGGTGCCTTCGACGATCGTTTCAAACTCGGCGTCGGCGTTCGTTTTCTCGGACAATCGATGAGTGCGCTTCTCATGATCTTCGGCGCCGATGTCCAACTCGACTCGTTCGGTAATCTTCTCGGGAACGGGCCGGTTGTGCTCGGAGCCCTTGCAGTTCCTCTGACCCTGATCGCGATCGTGGGCATGATCAATGCCTTTAATATGATCGACGGGATGGACGGTCTCGCCGGAGGTTTGACGCTCATGCGGAAAGGTATTCGACGGCATTAAGAAGAAGATTGTCGATTCGCGTGGCCGCGAGATCATGACCACGTCGAGCCCGGCCGTCGTCGTAGAATATCTTGCACCCCTGGATCCGGTCCTATCCAAACTCACTATCGCGCTGCCAACGTCGCTGAATGAGATTCAAAAGCCGGCTGCTATAAGGAGCTGGTTGTAGGCTTTGACGCGATCGTCCTTGGTCCGAGGGGCCCGGATCCCGTTGTACGCTCGGCGGGGCTTGGCTGGAGGCTCGGTCGCGTCTATGGCATCTTTCGAGGATGGCTCGGATCGTGTTTTCCTGATGTGGAAACCGATGCGCGGTCTTGCGCTGTCCCGGGCCATCGGCGAGCATAGCCGAGAGTCTGGCTCGGGCTTACGATTTGGCCTTCGAGCCGAGGGCGTTTCAGCGGCCGCTGTCCGGAGTCCAATATTCAGGGGGAAACGTGATGTGGCCCGACCGGGAGGGAGATCATTGAGCAGGCGCGTTTCGGGGATCCGACAACGCCTGTCGGCGGAAGAGATCGGGGAGCCCGAGTTCTTCCGGCGCATGATCGCGGCCAGCGCCGACCGTTTTGCCTATCTCGATCGAGATCTCACGTATCGTGCCGTAAATCCGGCTTACCTGATGTCCTGGGGATTGAAGCCCGAGCAGGTGATCGGTCGCCGCGTCGATGAGGTCTTGGATCGGGACCTCTATGCGGAGGTGATCTTGCCGCGCTTGGAGGCGTGCCTTGCCGGACACACAGTCGTGTACGAGGCCCAGCTCCCGCGGCGAGGTGTGCGGGTCGGCTGGGGAGAGGTGACCTACATCCCTTGGCTGGACCGGGTCGGGAGGGTCGAGGGGATCGTGGTCTGCGTGCACGATATCACGGCCCGGCACGCGGCGAGCAATTCGCTCAGCCGTCTCGGGGAGATCGTCGAGAAGGCGCAGACCGAGGTCTACGTCTTCGATCCCGAGCACTTGTACTTCGAGCAGGTCAATCAGGGTGCCCGGACCAACCTGGGGTTCGACATGAACGAGCTGACCGTGATGACCCCTTTGGATCTGATGCCCGATTACGACCCGCAAACCTTCTCGCGGTTGCTCGAGCCGCTCCGCCGAGGCAGCAAGAGCCAGGTTATCGTGGAGACGCGGCATCGGCGCAAGGACGGAACCTGCTATCCCGCCGAGATCCGCCTGCAGCTCCTCGGCACGGAGCCGCGCTTTGTTGCCTGGGTGATGGATACGACGGAGCGCCGGCGTGCCGAGGAGGCGATCAAGCATCTTGCGTTCATGGATCCGCTCACTGCGCTGCCCAACCGAAGGCTCCTGATGGATCGCTTGGAACGCGCCATCGCGGCGAGCCGACGCAGCCATCGCCAGGGCGCCCTGATCTTCATCGATCTGGACGATTTCAAGACGCTCAACGATACCCTCGGACATGACCAAGGCGACCGCTTGCTGCGTCAGGTCGCCAAACGTCTCTCCTCCTGTTTGCGTGAATCAGACACCCTCGCCCGGCTCGGCGGCGACGAGTTCGTCGTGATGTTGGAGCGTCTGAGCCGTAAGACGGAGGATGCCGCAGCCCAGGCGGAGATCCTCGCGAACAAGCTGCTGATGGCATTGCGCGAGCCTTGCGGGCTTGAGTATCGGGAGTATCGGTGCTCGGCGAGCATCGGTGTCACGCTGTTCGGTCCGCGGGCGGTCAGCGTCGAGGAGCTGATGAAGCAGGCGGACTTGGCGATGTACCGGGCGAAGGCTTCGGGACGGGATACCCTGCGTTTCTTCGACCCGGCGATGCAGGCCGAGGTGAGCGCCCGCGCCGCGCTCGCGGCGAATCTTCGTCGGGGCCTGCAGCACGGTGAGTTCCTCCTCCACTACCAGATGCAGGTCGATGCGGACGGTCGAATGACGGGTGCGGAAGGACTCCTGCGCTGGCAACACCCGCAACGCGGGCTGCTCGAGCCCGCTGCCTTCATCCGTCTCGCCGAGGAGACCGCAACGATCCTGCCCCTTGGTCGGCAGGTTCTGGACATGGCCTGCGCGCAGTTGGCGACCTGGTCGGAACGACCCGAAACCGCCGACCTCATCCTGGCGGTCAATATCAGTGCACTCCAGTTTCACCACCCGGATTTCGTCGATCAGGTTCTTGCCGCCGTGGATCATCGAGGATGTGATCCCAACCGACTGAAACTGGAGATCACCGAGAACCTCTTGCGGGACGACCGCGACGGCACGATCGCGAAGATGTCGGCGCTGAAGGCGCGGGGCATCAGCTTTGCGCTGGACGACTTCGGAACCGGCTATTCCTCTCTGACCGATCTCGGGCGGCTGCCGTTGAAGGAGCTCAAGATCGATCGCTCCTTCGTGCAGGATCTCGTGACCAACGAGAGGGATGCGGCGATCGCACGCACCATCATCGCCCTGGGGGACACGCTCGATCTGGATGTCATTGCCGAGGGGGTCGAGACCGAGGCCCAACGCGACTGGCTCGCCGGACACGGCTGCCATGCCTTTCAGGGTTACCTGTTCGGCCGGCCGGGTCCGGCTGCGACATCCGCACCACGGCTCGATGCGTGAAATGCCCCGGAGGTCCGGCGTTGCCCGGCGGCCGACCTAGACCATCTTGTTCAGCCTGTACTCGAGGATCCCCTGCGCACCGGCCGCGCTGAGCTTCGGGACGAGATCCCGCACCGAGGCGGCATCGACGATGGTCTCGAGCGCCAGCCATTGGCGGTCGTAGAGATGGCTGACCGTCGGCGCGTGCAGACTCGGCAGCAGCGCGACCACGGCGTCCAGGCACTCGGCCGGGACGTTGCATTTGAGCGCGACCTTGTGGCGAGCCCGCAGCGCCGCTTGAAGCATCAAGGCGATCTGCTCGATCTTGGCCCGCCGCGAGGGATCCTGCATCGCCTGCGGGTTGGCGATCAACCGCGTCTCGGTGATCAGCAGATCCTCGACGATGCGCAGTCCGTGGGCGCGAATGGTGCTGCCCGTCTCGGTGATCTCCACCACGGCGTCGACCAGCCCCTCGACGACCTTGGCCTCGGTGGCGCCCCAGGAGAACTCGACGGCCGCCTCGATCCCGCGCTCGGCGAGATAGCGCTTGGTGAAGCCGACCAGCTCGGTGGCGATCTTCTTCCCGGCTAGGTCCTCGATCCGCTGGATCGGCGAGTCCTGAGGCACCACCAAGACCCAACGGCTCGGGCGGTTGGAGACCTTGGAATAGGTGAGGGTGCAGATCTGCTCGACCTCGGCTTGGGATTCCAGAATCCAATCCAGCCCGGTCAGCCCGAGATCCAGCGCGCCGCGCTCGACGTAGGGGGCCATCTCCTGGGCGCGGATCAGGGCGCAGCGGATATCCGGATCGTCGATATCCGGGTAGTAGTTGCGCGCGTGCGCCGTGATGTTCCAGCCGGCTTGAGCAAACAGCTCGATGGTGGCCTCTTCCAAGCTTCCCTTCGGGATGCCGAGCTTCAATAGGGGCATGCGTACTCCGGTCGATGTCGTCGGTGCGGGCTCGCTATTATGCTCCAAATCAAACACCGGGAGCGCTTGCCTAATCGGCTGCGACGGCCTATTCCTAAAGCGACAAACGGCGAAGACCCGGAACCGGGAGGCGGTCGGGACGTGAATATTCCAAGGGGTCGCGATCCTGCGGCGCGTCGTCTCGGCCTTCGTGCCGGTCGGGAGGCAGCTGTTCCGCGATGAATCGACGACGCGATCTTGCACTCGCCGTCGGGGCGATCTTCTTTGCGATCTTCGCCGTGACCGCGCTGATCCTTGTCATCCTGGGCATACCGGGGCGCCAGGCGGAGCAGCTCGGCGCTCCCGCGCCTCGGCCGACACGGCAGACGGAATGGACGCCGTCCCTCACTGCACCGGATCCATACACGCCGCCGACGGGTTGGTCCGAGGATCGAGCGTTTCGGTACGGGTCGGAACAGGATCGAGGCTCGGTGCTCGATGGCTATCGCTTCCGCCCGCTTGACGAGCGTGAGGTGAAGCGGTTCGGGTGGCGGACGGATGCGCTCGACGACCGATCGACGGCGGCATCGGGCCGCGACGATCGGGCTTCAGACGGCCCCGTCTTCCGTCAAGACAGCGGCTTGCCGGATGGCTTCACGTCGGATCGGGGCGAGACGCCCTATCGTTTTCGCCCGATCGAGCCTCGGGGATCCCCGCCCGATCCTTGGCGTCCGATGCAGGATCAAGGCTCGCCGCGGGGCTTCACCGATCCCCGGCTTTTCGAGCCGCCGCCGCAATGGGGGGCGACACCACCCTTGCTGCCGCCGCCCTGGCCGGATCTGTATCCGAATCTCGTCCCGCAAAAGGATCATCGACTCACGGTACGATAGCGGGGTCGTCATCCACCCCGGTTTCCCGATCGCCCCATCGGAGTCGCGTTGATCCCATGCCGAGAGTCCAAGCGGTCGCCGCCGCGAGCCCATCCGAGCGCGTCGCCTCGGTTCCCGACGTCTGTGCCCTGTCGGGCCGGCACGCGCTGAATCTCGGTCTCGCGCTCGTCGTCTTTGCCTTTGTCCCGGGCGCGCTGCTCGGCCTGCCGCTCTTCGGCGACGGGGCCTATTACTTCTTCAAGGTCGCGCTCGACGGGGTTCCGCTCGTTCCCAATCTGCGTGTCGGTGCGGTTCTTCCGCAGATCCCGGCCCTGGCGGCGAGCTGGCTGATCGAGGATGCTCGGCTGCTGCGCCATATCTTCTCCTTCGCGTACGGCGGCCTTCCGGCGGCATCGCTGCTGCTGTGTTGGCTGGTGGCCCGCAAACGTGCGCCCGAGCTTGTCCTCTTGCCGTTGCTGTTCATGGTTGCCAACCAGATCAATTTCTCGGCGGTGTCCGAGCTGTTGGTCAGCCTGTATCTCGCCTGGCCGTTCGTGCTCCTGGCGGCGCTCGCGCCGCACCGACGTCCGACCTGGATGTACGGCGCAGCCTTGGCTCCGCTGCTGTTGGTGCTTCATCCGCTGAACTTCGCGCTGGCCGGGCTCTTAAGTCTCGTCGCGGTGTCGAGGGAAGGGACCGGTGGGCCGAGCAGGCGCATCTGGGTCCGGCTTGCCCTGGCCTTCGGGGTTTCCGCCCTGCTGCGCCTGGTCTGGACCCTGATCGGCGCCAACGACTACGAGCGTTCGGTGACCGAGCCCGACTCGGTTGCCCGCTACCTGCTCCCCGACACGCTGTCGCAAGGCGTCTTGTTGACCTGGGTCGTGGTATTGGCCCTGTTGGTGGCCCTGCGGCTCGTCGTCGGCGAGGGCCGCCGAGGTGGCGTCGAGCGACTGCTGTGGCCGGGCTTTCTCCTGTTGCCGATCGTGGGCATCCTGGTCGCCGCCGACATCCTTGCCGGCGAAGGGATCAAGTTGAAGGCCGCGCTCACCTTTCCGATCGCGCTGCTCTTGATGGGGCTCGCGGTCGCGATCGCCGGGCGTCCCTCGGCCGTTGCGGATGCTCGCGGAATCCGTTTGCTCGGCCGGCTCGTGCTCGTCGGCGCGCTGACCGTTACACTGATCGCGACCGCCAAGTCCGCCGCCTGGTGGACGGCCACCCGCGGTCTGATGAACGCCACGGCCAGTGCCGAGACGACCTGCCTGCCGTTCGGCCCCGAGGAGCCCTACGCGCTGCAATGGCCTTGGATGGCGATTATCGACGACTGGGCAACCCCGATGAATGCCCTGGTGTTCCGCGCCCCTTGGGCGATCCCGCTGCTGTTGCCCGGAGAAGGTTGCCGTCGATTGGAGCAGACCGGTCAGGCTCGGCTGTCCACGTGGATTCGGCGACCCGCCGCGCAGCTCGAGGCCACCTTCGGACCTCTGCGCAGCATCGGAAGCCCCTGAGGACGAATCAGGCATTGCACCTCCGCTTTCCAATGGATGAGTGAGTTTTTATGAATCAAGATCTTGTCAATAAATGGGTCGTCATCCTGCTGGCGCTCGGGATCTCCGCGCTCTTTCTCGCGATGATCCAGCAGTTTCTGATGGCGCTCTTTCTCGCCGGGCTCTTCAGTGCGATGGCGCGGCCCTTGTTCCTATGGCTACAGTCGCGTCTGCGCGGCAGCCCGAGTCTGGCGTCGCTCACGACGCTTCTCGTGGTGGCCGTGGTCGTTTTGATCCCGCTGTCGTTGCTGATCGCGGTCGTGGTGGCCCAAGCGCTCGATGTCACCCAGACCTTCGTGCCCTGGCTCAAGGAGCGGCTCGCCGATCCGGATGCCTTCCTCGAAGGCATGCGCCGTCTCCCGTTCTACGAGGATCTGCTGCCCCTGCGCTCGATCCTGATCGAACGTGCCGGGGAGGCCGCCACCATCGCCAGCAAGTTCATCGTCGGAGGTCTCTCGTCGCTCACGATGGGCACCCTGAACCTCTTCTTCATGGCGTTCGTGATGCTCTACAGCATGTATTTCCTGCAGATCGACGGACAGAAGCTGATCAACAAGATCCTCTATTACCTGCCGCTGAAGAGTGCGGACGAGCGGGTCTTGCTGCAGAAGTTCACCTCGGTCACCCGTGCCACGCTCAAGGGAACGCTCCTGATCGGGCTCTTGCAGGGCGGACTCGCCGGGATTGCCTTCGCCATCGCGGGGATCGAGAACGCGGTGTTTTGGGGCACCGTCATGGTGGTTTTATCGATTATTCCGGCCGTCGGCTCGGCGCTCGTCTGGGTGCCTGCGTGCATCGTGCTGGCCGTGCAGGGGCAGGTGGGAAGCGCGATCGGGCTGGCTGTCTTCTGCGCCCTGGTCGTCGGCAGTCTCGACAACGTGCTGCGGCCCATCCTGGTGGGACGCGATACCAAGATGCACGAGCTGATGATCTTTCTGAGCACGCTCGGCGGCATCTTCATGTTCGGCTTCAACGGGCTCTTTATCGGGCCGCTGATCGCCTCGCTCTTCATCTCGATCTGGGAGGTCTACGGGGTCGAGCTCGCCGATTTCCTGCCCGATGTCGACGCGGTCCTGGACGACCTGGGCAACACCGCAGAGAAGAGCGGGCCGAAGCCGGTGGTCGATCCCGGTATCGATCCCGATGTCGACCTGGGGGTCGAGTCGCGCGAGGCCCCGAGTCGTGGACCTTGACGCCCTCGTGGCGCCTTTGCGCAACCGATTGCGCAACCCGCGTCGGGCTCCATTCCGAGACGCATCCGACATCGATGGAGGACGCAGCGGTTGACCACGCAACAGCGACCACGCGAAACGCTTTCCTTGGCTCTCGGCAGCGGCGGCGCGCGTGGTCTTGCCCATATCGGCATCATCGAGTGTTTGACCGCCCGCGGCTATCGAATCACCTCCATCAGCGGCGCATCCATGGGTGCCTTGGTCGGCGGCATCTATGCCGCCGGCGAGCTGGATGCGTACAAGCGGTGGGTCTGTGCGCTGAGCCTGGGCGATGTTCTGAGGTTCGTCGATTTCGCCTTCAGCGGGGCCGGTCTGCTCAAAGGCGATCGCATCATCGAGACCTTGCGCTCGATGGTCGGCGATCATGCGATCGAAGACCTGCCGATCAGCTTCACCGCCGTCGCAACCGACATCGACCGACAACGCGAGGTTTGGATCTCGCAGGGTCCGCTCTTCGACGCCGTCCGTGCCTCGATCGCCGTGCCCGGCATCTTCACGCCTTACACCTATCGCGGCCTGACGCTCGTCGACGGCGGACTGCTCAACCCGGTGCCGATTGCTCCGACCTTCCGCGACTTCACCGATCTGACCGTGGCGGTCAATCTCAATGCCGAGATCTCGGCGCCGACCGGTGTCGAGCGGATCCGAGATCCCGCAGCGCCGTCGGAGCCGGCAAGCGAGGAATCGCCGACGGACCTCGGTTATCAGGAGCGGATCCGGCAGTTTTTCGATGCGATCGGCGAGACCTTGGGAGGACGCGACGACAAGCAGCTCGGGGTGTTCGATCTCACGCTCCGCTCGTTCGAGACCATGCAGAACGCGATCGCGGCGGTCAAGCTCGCCGCCTATCGTCCGGATGTGGTGATCGAGGTCCCGCGCGACGCCTGCGCCGCGCACGAGTTTCATCGGGCACGCGAGCTGATCGAGCTGGGGCACCGGCTGGCGGAGGAGGCGATGGCGGGGCGATGAATCGACGCCGGAGCTTCAATCCGGGGCATGTCCAACCCGCGAGTCCGAGGGAAAGAACCCGACGAACGAGGCCGACTCGCGGCGACCAGGGAGGTGGTGCGTCCCTGCACCGGCGGAGAGCGGGCTGCGGGTCTATATCAGGGCTCAGTGCGCGGTCGCTGTGATGGCCTCTTCACGCGTGTAGAACCGACCGTCGCGGATGAATCCGGAGACGATTCCCTGACGGATGGCGGTCACATGACCTTCATGATCCCGGTCGAGGATCCAGGACACGGGCAGGCCGTCGAGCAGATGCACCGGCGCCGGGGTTCCGTCTGCAAAGCGCGACAGCACCGCCTCGCCGCTCGCACCGTCGAGGTAACCGGGGCGAAATCCGAACGATCCGTTGTTCTGGCTGACGCCTCTGGTCCGCGCGTAAAGGACGTTTTCGTTTCGAAGTGACGCTTCCGTCAGAGCCCCGTGGAGCCGGCGTGCGCGTTCCTGATCCTGTGTCGTCCCTGTCGTCGTCTGGGCTTGAATGTGTAGATCGTTCATGGGTTTCTCCTCGCCTCTGATCGATGAGGCTTTCGCTGGAGATTCAAGCATTCGGCGTGCCGGGCGTGCGGGATTCATTCGGCGACGGCTGGTTCGGGCGGTGTTCGATCGCGGTGGATATCCGGATCCGCCGACCGCTTCAGATTCAGCGCCAGCAACCGCGCGAGGATCTCATCGTCGGGCATGTCCGGTGCGTAGTCCGACCACCCATAGGCAGTGGCAACCGCGGCATCGAGCGTCTTGTGCGCATTGTCGAGCCAAGCAGGACGCGCGTTGTAGAGGTTGGTCAGGGTGCGCTTCTTCAGCTCCGCAGCATGCTCGGGCTTGGGGATGATCCGGTCCGGGTAACCCTGCACGACTTCAGGCACGCGATCGACCCACTCGGGAGGATTCAGCCAATTCTCGCGGAGCTGGTTCAGGCGGAGGGCCACTTCGGCGATCGTCAGCGCGACCGCGCGCAGCTCGTGGGAGACGCTCGGGAGGATGACCCCGGTGTCCAGGGTCTCGGTCGGGCCGGCCGTGTCGGCGGGCGTCAGGCCCTCGGGGAAGGGAAAGGTCTCGAAGGTTGTGGTCGGGGTGTAGCGCGGTCGATCCTCAAGACTGGTCCCTAGTCGCAGCGACCAGAGTTCATGGAATCGCGATTGGAGGATGCCGAAGGTGGTGTTGTCCGATCGGGCGATGACGATCAGTTGCTGATCTGGAAGCACTCTGGTATCGAACCACACGAACATCCGATGTTTAGCGGTCATTGGTGTTGCGATTACGCGACTGTATTCGCGCGTTGCCGATCTCAATCCGGGCCGC
This sequence comes from Thiocapsa roseopersicina, assembly GCF_900106925.1. Lineage (GTDB taxonomy): Bacteria > Pseudomonadota > Gammaproteobacteria > Chromatiales > Chromatiaceae > Thiocapsa > Thiocapsa roseopersicina. The sequence continues at coordinate 26,373 of NZ_FNNZ01000019.1, read as the reverse complement.
GCTTCCTCGTGAATCCACCAACGTCTTCGGGTTCGCTCTCTTCTGACAGTGTCTCTGTAAGGCTTAACTTGGGCCATGAGATAAGCGAAAGGCGCCTCGTAAAGGGCGGCTTCGGCCTCCGGCATGTTCACCCCGAAGTCGATTATCCAGGTATCCGTAGCGCGGCCAGTGACATCTTTGCCGTTCAACCAGGGCTTGATCACGTCGCTGTTGGGTCGGCCGTGAGGATTCGGAAGCAGAAGCCATGCCCTCGCGATGCTCCCGCCAATGTCGAAATCACCGTACTTCTTGGTTCCCTGAAAAGCGATTCGATTATCGATAAGCCTTGAAGCCAGTGAAAGGTTGGCGGAATTGATGCCATTGAATTGGGTGATCCCCTGGAGGTGCCGATTGATCTCGCCGACGACTTGACCATCCAGTTTCGGCTGCCGAGTCAACTCACGAACACCAAATGCCACAAGTGATACGCGGACTGCAGCTCCCTCGTTGACCCAAGGCTCATCCGACCAAGCGTTGAAGATGGTTCCTGTTTGAATAATTCGATCTAGAACTCCCCGATTACTCGGCTGACGGATGCTGTTGGTCGCGACCAAGCCCGCGCACTTCGCCTGGCCCGCCTCGATCTGCGCCCGCGCCTTCTCGAACCAGTAGGTGACGAGATCCGCGCCGCCCGGCACGCGCCCGCCGAAGAGTTTGTTCAAAGTCTCGAAGTAGGCATCCCCTAGAATCGACCGCTTCTTGCTGCCACCCAGGAACGGCGGATTCCCTACGATGGCATCCGCATCGGGCCACTCCGGCTCGGTCCCGTCTGCATTCACGATGGCGTCGCGCTGCTGGATGGTGTCGAGCGGCTTCAGGATGGGATTCTTCGAAAGCGAGAATCCATGACCGAGCATCCACTGAATCTCGCCGATCCAGATGGTGACCCGTGCCAGCTCCGCCGCGTAGGGATTCAGCTCGATCCCGAGCACGTTCTCGGGTCCGACCATCGGAAAGCCGCGGGGCAAGCCAAGGCCCTCGGCTTCGAGCAACACCAGATGCTCCAGATCCTTCAGCCCAAGCAGCGAGAGCAGGAGGAAGTTGCCGGACCCGCACGCCGGATCGAGCACGCGAAACCGCCGTAGGCGCTCCAGGAAGGTTTGCAGGAGGGTCTGAGCCTGACCCTTGGCCCGCGTGCTGGCCGCCGTGGACTTGGCAGCCTTGGCCTTGTCCATGATGGCTGCGATGGGATCGCGCAGCCCCGTCCACTCGTCCCGCAAGGGATCCAGGACAACCGGATCGACGATCCGCATGATCGAGGGCTCGTCGGTGTAGTGGGCGCCGAGCTGGGCGCGCTTGTCCGGGTCGAGCCCGCGCTCGAACAGGGTGCCGAAGATGGACGGCTGAATCGCCGACCAATCGAGCCCGGCCAGCGCCAGGAGCTGTTGAAGATCGGTCTTCTCCAGGGGTAGGGCATCGCGCGCGGTGAACAGACCGCCGTTGAACCAATCGATCCGTTTGTAGTTGACTCGCCCGCCGCTGGCCATTGCCCCGAACAGCTCTTCGAGCATCCCTTGCGCGCTGTCAGGCTCGTCGATCCCGGCTTCAAGCAGTTGCGAGAAGAACTTGTCCGGCAGAAGCCCGATATCCTCGGCGAACAGACAGAAGAGCACCTGGTGGCTGAAGTGCGCGACCCGCAGCGGATCATGGCCGCGCGAGCGCCACACCTGCGCGAGATCGCCGAGCTTGCCGGCCGCTGCCTCGGTGAGCTCGGCACGCGTCTGGCGCGGGCGCAGCTGGTCGGGATCCGTGAAGGCCCATTTGAGGAGCCGCCGCTTGGCATGATCGCGCAGGTCTTCGAGCGTCAGCTCGTGAATCACCGGAACCAGGCCGGTGAAGGCGGTATGGATGCGGATTGTCTGGATGTCCGAGACAATCAGCAGCGGGGGATACTCCAGCGACGGGGTGTAGATCTGGAGCTGTTTGAAGGCTTCGTCGAGATCTCGGCCAGGCCCCTTGTACTCCCAACCGAAGTGCTTGCGCTTCCAGACGTCGGCCCAGCCGTCTCCTCCGCCGGCCTTCTTTGCGCCCTTCTCGAACGCGTACCAGATACCGCTCGGATCCGCTTCGACCGGCGCCTTCTCTCCGAGCATCTGGCACAAGTCATTGAAGTGCGATTGAGAGGACGCTCTCTCGGTCAAGGTGACCCCTTTCCACCGTGAGATGAATTCGTCTGGTGACATACCCGCTCCTTGTTGATGTCTCTGACGGCTTGTCCCGAGGCGGCGTGACCGCCGCTTCGACAACCGCCACGTGCGTGGCCGCTTGGGTTGCGTCCGCGCAAGGCAGACGTTTGCCTCGCCATCAAGCCGCTCGAGGAGTGACCTCGGCTGAAACGGTTGCTCCAACTGTCCGTTTCGCGATCTCCAACTCGTAATTCTGCTGGAGGTTCAGCCAGGACTGAGGGGTCGTGCTGAAGTAACGGGCAAGCCGGAGTGCCGTGTCGGCGGTGATCGAACGAGTGCCGTTCAGGATCGCGGTGATCCGATTGGGCGGGACACGCAACGCTTTGGCCAGGGCATTCGCCGATAGACCCAGTGGTTCCATGAAGTCCTCGCGCAGGATTTCGCCCGGCGTGATCGGAGGCATGAGGTCGGCGCCGTCGGCGATGTCGGAGAAGTCGATCTCGTCCAGGTGTTCTCTTCGTATGCTCATGTCGGTCTTGAACAGGCTGATTGCGCGGGAATGTTGCCGGCGTGCTCAGTGATAGTCAGTCACCTCGACATCATAGGCATCGTGGTCTTGCCAGCGGAAGCAAAGACGCCATTGGTCGTTGATGCGGATGCTCCACTGACCTTCTCGGTCGCCACGTAACGACGGCTCCAGGCGGTTCGAGGGCGGAATCCGCAGGAAGTCGAGTGTGTCCGCCGCATCCAAAGCTTGGAGCTTGGCATAGGCGCGGCGATGGATATCGGGCGGGAACCGGCGCACGCGACGACCGCAAAAGAGGGCGGCCGTAGCCTTGTCAGCAAAGCTTTTGATCACCCGACCGAGGATAGTACGCGTTACGTTTGACGTAAAGCCCGGACGTACATCACCTCGCCCTCAATTCAGCGGGAGACTGGCACGCTCCACCACACGCCGCAGAACAAAGCTTGAGTGCACGCCGGTCACCCCCTCGATGCGGGTGATCTTGTTGAGCAGCAGGTCCTGGTAGGCATCCATGTCGCGCACGACGACCTTGAGCTGGTAGTCGGCATCGCGTCCGGTGATCAAGAGACATTCCTGCACCTCGGGGATTGCCGCAACGGCGGCGTCGAAGCGCTCGAAACGCTCCGGGGTGTGCTTGTCCATCGAGATGCTCAGGAGCGCCATGAGGTTGAGCCCGAGCGTCTTGGCGTCGAGCAGGGCCGCATAGCCGCGGATGATGCCGGACTCTTCGAGTGCTCGGACGCGTCGCAGACAGGGCGAGGGCGAGAGGCCGATGCGGTCGGCCAGCTCCTGATTGCTGATGCGTCCGTCGTGTTGCAGCTCCTCGAGGATCCGGCGGTCGTAACGGTCCAGCTTCATTGCGGTTGCTCCGTTCGGTGTGTCTTCCGGGGTGGCGATTTCTAATCTGCCTTAAAATCCATAAAAAATCGCAGATCCTTGCGTAGATACTCAGATTTAGAGGCATTTTTGCAATCATCTGCGTGCCTGTCGAGCCTATTCTTTCCCCGTCGGCCAACCAGCCGCGACTCGGGCAAGGGCTCACGAGGCACCTGCCCACCAGGCTCCAGGTCCTTACCGGGACGTGAGCAGCCAAGTCCCCTACCGGGGCACGGCAAACCGGTTCCGCCCCGCCGTTCGCTCGGCGCGGGCGTGAACGATCATCTGTCGGGGATCGCTATCGGCTATCGGCTATCGGCGATGATCTTTGATTTGACGGCGTTTCATCGAACGCCTTGATTCTTCTGGCGGCTGGCGGCTGGCGGCTGGCGGCTGGCGGCAGCCCACTAAAAACTCCGGAGAACAACATGACCCGTTTTGACCCCCGAAAGTATCGTCGCGGTCCGGTGGTGGATCTGCCGAACCGCCGCTGGCCGAGCCGTGTCGTCGAGCAGGCTCCGATCTGGGCGAGTGTGGATCTGCGCGACGGCAACCAGGCGCTGTTGGAGCCGATGGGGGTCGCCCAGAAGCGTCGTCTTTGGGCACTGCTGGTGAAGCTCGGCTTCAAGGAGATCGAGATCGGCTTCCCTGCTGCGAGCCAGCCGGACTTTGACTTCGTGCGCTGGTTGATCGAGGAGGACAAGATCCCCGAGGACGTGACCGTTCAGGTCTTGGTCCAGGCGCGCGAGGATCTGATCCGTCGCACCTTCGATGCCCTGGACGCTGCCCCGCGAGCGATCGTGCATCTCTACAACTCGACCTCCCCGGTTCAGCGTGACTGGGTGTTCGGCCAGGATCGTGCGGGCGTGAAGGCGATCGCCCGTCAGGGTGCCGAGTGGGTCCTGCGCGAGGCGCAGCGACGGCCCGCGACACGCTGGACCTTCCAGTACTCGCCCGAGAGCTTCACGGCCACCGAGCCGGACTATGCGGTCGAGGTCTGCGAGGCGGTGCTGGACGTCTGGCAGCCGACCCCGCAACGGCCGTGCATCGTCAATCTGCCCGCGACGGTCGAGGTCGCGAGCCCGAATGTCTTCGCCGACCAGGTCGAATATTTCGCGACGCATATCTCGCGGCGCGACGCGATCGTCCTGTCGGTGCATACCCACAACGATCGCGGTGGCGCGGCTGCGGCGGCGGAGCTGGCCCTCTTGGCCGGCGCGGATCGGGTCGAGGGGACCCTGCTCGGCAACGGCGAGCGCACCGGCAACCTGGACATCGTGACCCTGGCGATGAACCTGTACAGCCAGGGCATCGATCCGGGTTTGGATTTGAGCGACCCGGACGAGATCGTTCGGGTGGTGGAGGAATGCACCGGCACGGCGCTGCATCCGCGCCACCCATGGGTAGGCGAGTTGGTCTATACCGCCTTCTCGGGAAGTCATCAGGATGCCATCCGCAAGAGTCTGATGCGCCAGGATCCAGAAGAGCCCTGGCAGGTCGCCTATTTGCCGATCGACCCGCGTGACCTGGGCCGCAGCTATCAGGCGGTGATCCGGGTCAACAGCCAGTCCGGGAAGGGCGGCGTCGCCTTCGTCATGGAGCGCGACTTCGGGCTCACGCTGCCCCGCTGGATGCAGGTCGAGCTGGCCCGTTTGGTCCAGGCGCAGAGCGAGCGTCGCGGCGGAGAGATGGATGCCGAGAGTATCCACCGCATCTTTATGGACCATTTCGTCGTCGATCAAAGCCCGGTCCGGCTGCTCGGTTATCGGCTCGATCGCAACGGGCACGATGTCATCGAGGCCCGCATCGCGGGACCGGATGGCGAGCAGCGGCTGCGCGGTGAAGGGGAGGGCGCGATGGCGGCCTTCGTCGATGCCTGGTCGCGCTGGAGCGGCCAGCCGGTGCGCATCCTGGATTATCAGGAGCATGCGATCGGCGAGGGGACGGACGCCGAGGCGATCGCCTACGTCCAGCTTGAGCTCGGATCGCAGCGGATTGCCGGTGCTGCCATCCATCGGGACACGGTGGCCGCCTCGCTGGGCGCCGTCCTGTCGGCGTTGAATCGCGGCGAGGTCCGACAGGCGCGCGCGGCTTAGCCGGTGCACGTGCGAGGGGAGGTCGAGCGTCCGCGTCTGCGCGGTGCGCCTTCCACTCCCCTCTGCGAGGTTGTAGTCTCGCCGCTTTCTCGCCGTAACCCTCAAGATACGTGATGCCTTCTGCGCCACTGCTCCTCGATCCCGACACCCTGAAACATGCGATTCCGCCGACCTACCTGGAGCGGGGCAGACGCTATCTCCGAGAGCGGCGCGTGCTGAGCGTGGATCAGGATACCGCGCGCGGACGTGTGACGGGGCGGGTGCGGGGCTCCGCAGGGCAGATCTATCAGTGCATCGTGCAGCTCGGCGAGCACGCCGACGGCTCCGTGATGGTGGTCGGACAGTGCTCCTGTCCGGTGGGGTACAACTGCAAGCATGTTGCCGCGGTCTTGTTGTCGCTCGGCGCTCGGCCGGCCGGCGGCGCGGCGCCGGGCGCGGCATCGGGCGGAGCGCCTGTCTTGCCGCATCCATTGAGCACCTGGCTCGATCAGGTCGAGCGCGCCACCGCCAGCCCGAGCGAGGAGGCTCACCGGCTTGTCTATATCCTCGATCTCGAAGAGGTTTACGGGACAACGCGTACGACGGTGCGTGCCGCGAAGGTGCGCCTCCTGCTCACCGGCGACTACGGCAAGCCGCAGGATTTCAACATCCTCGGTCAATCCCGTGCCGGATTCGTCGCTCCGGAGGATCAACGCATCATGGCGTTGGTTGCGGTCGGGCGGGGCGGCGGCACCGGAACCTCGGCACGGCTCGACGACCTGACTGGCGCGGACGTCATGCAGGCCATTGCCCGGACCGGGCGAGGCTATTTTCGGACCACCGACGGCCCGGCGCTCAGAGACGCCGGGCCGCTGGACGGACGGCTGGTTTGGCGTCTCGGAGAGGACGCGCAATTTCGCGTGGTCCTGGAGTCCGATCGGCAGGGTCTGTTGCTGTTGCCGATGACTCCGCCCTGGTATCTGGATCCGCAGAGCGGCGATTGCGGGCCGCTGCGAACCGGGCTCGCCGACCGCGAGGCCGGTGCCTTGGCCGCAGCGCCGGCGGTTGCGCCGGAGACGGCGGATGCGTTGGCCGAGGTCGCACGGGACCGCTTCAAAGGTCGCTCGGTTCACTTGCCCCCGCGGCCCGAGCGGCGGCGCCGCGGCGCGGAGAGGCCCGTTCCCCGTTTGCGCCTGCGCAGTGTCGACCTGGCGGCGAGCAGCGTGGGCCGCTACTGGGGCATCCAACGTCCGCCCGAGTGGGCACATCATGCCGTGCTCGATTTCGACTACGGCGGCACCTCGGTCGATCCCCGCGACCGGGCCCCCGCGCTGCGCCGCGTCGAGCAGGGCGTGCTCGTCGAGATCGAGCGTGACCCGGAGGCCGAGCGGGCGGCGCTCGGCCTGCTCGAGAGGTTGGGTTTCCGACGCGCCACGGAGGCTTCGGATGCGGATGGCCTCTGGCTCGAGCGCGTCGATCCCGAGACCTGGCTGGATTTCATGCAGGATGCGTTGGCGGATCTGGTCGCGCAGGGCTGGCGGATCGAGATCGGCGAGGGTTTCCACTTTCGGATCGCCGAGATCGGCGATTGGGAGATGGACATCGCCGAGGGCGAGGGCGGCAACTGGCTCGACTTGGGATTGGGCGTGGAGGTCGACGGACAGCGCGTCGATCTGCTCCCGCTGCTGGTGGAGCTCATCGGGCGCTATCAGGTGGACCTCTCCACACGGACGCTCGCCGCGATGGACGCGCAGACGCGCCTGCAGCTGCGTCTGCCCGACGGGCGGCTGATCCTGATGCCGGTGGAGCGTCTGCGGCCCATCCTCTCGACCTTGATCGAGCTGTACGACCCCGAGGGTCCGCTGGGATCCCATGGGAGCAAGGGCCGCTTGCGTCTGTCGCGTGTCCATGCCGCGCAGCTCGCTGAGCTGGAGGCGGCGGCTCCGGCGCTGCGCTGGCGGGGCGGGGATGCGGTGCGCGAATGGGGTCGGCGGCTGCGTGACTTCCAAGGGCTGGAGACGATCGCGCCGCCGGAAGGATTGACCGTCGAGCTTCGACCCTATCAGCGCCAAGGGCTCGATTGGCTGCAGTTTTTACGCGAATACGGGCTCGGCGGTGTCCTTGCCGACGACATGGGTCTCGGCAAGACGGTGCAGACCCTGGCGCATCTCTTGGTCGAGAAGGAGAGCGGGCGAGCCGATCGCCCCAGCTTGGTGATCGCGCCGACGAGTCTCCTCTTCAACTGGCGTCGCGAGGCCGAGCGTTTCGCCCCGGCGCTGCGTGTTCTGTCGCTGCATGGCTCGACACGCCACACGCGGTTTGCGTCGATCCCGGATCATGACCTGGTGTTGACGAGCTACCCGCTGCTGCCGCGTGATCTGGACGCACTCGCGGAGCAGGATTTCCACCTGTTGATCCTCGACGAAGCCCAGAACATCAAGAATCCGCGCAGCAAGGCCGCTCAGGCAGCCCGCGGTTTGAACGCGCGCCATCGGCTCTGCCTGACCGGCACGCCGATGGAGAACCACCTCGGCGAGCTGTGGTCGCTGCTCGACTTCCTGATGCCCGAGCTGCTCGGCGACGAGCGCCGTTTTCGGCGGCTGTTTCGAGTTCCGATCGAGCGCCATGGCGACGATGTGCGCCAGGACGAGCTGCGTCGGCGGGTCGCCCCCTTCCTGTTGCGTCGCACCAAGGAAACGGTCGCCGCCGAGCTGCCGCCCAAGAGCGAGATCATCCGCGAGGTTCCGCTCGCGGATGATCAGCGCGATCTCTACGAGACCTTGCGCTTGGCCTTGCATGAGAAGGTCCGCGAGGAAGTGGCCCGCAAGGGTCTTGCGCGCAGCGGGATCATCATCCTGGACGCACTGCTGAAGCTACGCCAGGTGTGCTGCGATCCGCGTCTGGTGTCGCTCGAGAGTGCGCGCCGGGTCAAAGGTTCCGCCAAGTTGGATCTGCTGATGACCCTGCTGCCCGAGCTGCTCGAAGAGGGGCGGCGCGTGCTGCTCTTCTCGCAGTTCACGAGCATGTTGGCGCTGATCGAGGAGGAGCTGATGAAACGCGGACTGCGCGAGGATCAGGACTTCGTGAAGCTGACCGGACGCACCCGCAATCGCGACCGTCCGGTCGATCGCTTCCAGGCCGAGGAGGTCCCCCTGTTCCTGATCAGCCTCAAGGCGGGCGGGACCGGGCTGAATCTCACCGCCGCGGACACCGTGATCCACTACGACCCTTGGTGGAACCCCGCGGCCGAGCGTCAGGCGACCGACCGCGCACACCGCATCGGTCAGGACAAGCCGGTGTTCGTCTACAAGCTCTTGACCGAGGGGACCGTCGAGCAGCGGGTCGCGGACCTGCAAGCGCGCAAACAGGCGCTTGCGGACGCCATGTTGGCCGGAGGCGGCGCGGCATCCGGCGTCTTGAGCCCGGCCGATCTGGATCTCTTGTTCGCACCTCTCAGCGACGATTGAGCATTACCAGGGGATGTGCCAACCGGTGGCGCGGATCAGGATGACGCCGATCAGCAGTGCAAGCAGGATCGCCCAGAGCGAGAGATAGATGGCGTTGGATTGTTTCGCCCGGTTGCGATCCGTCCAGGAGCGCGGTCGTACCCCTTTGAGCAGGAAGACGACCTTCGCCGAGAGCAGAACGCAGACGATGTTGACGATCAGCAGCAGAAAGGCGCCGAGCGCCTCTTCCCACCGTCCCGCGCCCAACATCATCCCCATGGTGGCGGTCGGCGGGAGCAGGGCGACGGCGACCATGACGCCGACCAGGGTGGAGGACAAGCCGGTCGTGAGCGAGAGGACCGCTGCGGCACCCGAGGCCAGTCCCAAGACGACGCCGCCGAGATCGACATCCGTGCGGGACAGGATCTCGGAGCTGTCGAACCCGATCGGCAGGACCAAGGCGATCGCGACCGAGATCAGCATCGACAGACCGATCCCTGCCCCGTTGGTCTTGAAGGCGCGCCAAGTCAGCTCCTTGTCGCCGAGCGATGTCGCGAACGCCAGCGCGATGTTGGGTCCGAGCAAGGGCGCAATAACCATCGCGCCGATGATGACCGCGACGTTGTTCTCGATCAGACCGATCGCGGCCACCAGGGTCGAGAGTGCCGTCAATACCACAAAATTGCTGTCGAGCTGGGCGCCCTTGGCGATCTGACTGTAGAGCTCCTCGCGGGTGGCTGCAACGGACTTGGCCTTATCCTTCTCGAGGTCCTTGTCGTCCTGTCCCTCGTGGGTCAAGACGGCGTCGATGGACTGAATGACGATGCGCGCGTTGTCGTTGGCCGTGAACAGATCCTGCAGCGAGTCGATCAGTGCTTGCCGGTGATCGTCGGAGACCAACATGCGGATGCTGCAGCGCCCGTCCTCTGCGTCGCCGCCCCACCAGAAATCCTCGGCGCCGTAGAACTTCGCCATGCCGGCGAGCGTTTTGGCGTGCTTGCGATCTGCAACGACTTCGACGATGCGCATGGGTCGGCACTCAGAAGACCGGGATCTGGGCGAACAGGACGAGGAGGATGATCGCCAGGATCCCGACAGCCGTCCAGATGCGGTTCGCCAAGCGACGGCGTTTGCATCGTTTCTCGATTTGAGCGAAGAAGCGTGGATCGGATTCGATCTCGGGCGCGAGGTAGAGGCGTCGATGGCCGAGATCGATTGCATCGACGGCGGCCGCCGCGGTCACGGGATCGGCTCGATAGAGGCCGGCCTCCGCATCGACCATACTGTGCCGAAGCGCTGTTTGAGCGTGCATTCGGGCGACGTGGAGTGCAGAGAAGAAGGCCGCATAACAAACACGAGGTCGGGACGGGTCGGTTGTCTCGATCTCCGCGGGGGAGGGTGCTTGCGGTGCACCGAGCACGCGCACGAGACCTGGTCGGTCGGCACGTGTCTCGACGATCAGATAACCCTCGAGCTCACCCATTGCGGGCCCCTTGAACCTTGACCCCGAGAGTGGATGCTTCGGCCGCGCATGCGTGGCTCGGGTATGATCTGCGCGCCGGATCCGGCGATCGGGCAAAGGCACGCCGCAGAAATAGCATGACATCCTTTTCGATCGGCATCGTTCGATCACGCGGCGCGTCCCTGTGCCGACAGGATCGGTGGCGCCCGCGGGTTGGATTTCGACTCAGGCCGCGCGGGCCGTGCGCTCGATTTCCCAGTTGCAACGGTCGATGAGAACCTTCAGCGATCTCGTGACCGCGATGTCGCTGCGTAGCTCGAACCGGTTGCCGTGCTCCCAGCAGTCGTTTGCAGCATCCGCGAGCAGCGGAAGTCCTTGACGACAGAGCTCCCAAAAGGCCAGTGATCGTTGTGTGCTCATGATGCGTGTCCCCTGACGATGGGTCGGAAGGCGGACGATGTCCACTTGCGTGGACAAACGCATACACCGTGCCACCCCGCCGAAGCCCCTGCCTACACAGAATCTGTTGCCGTCCTGCAACAAACCAAATCATACGATTTGTCGTTGATCCCACATGAAGTGTAGCGCATGTGGGCGGTTTTGTCGGCATCGCAACAATCATGGATCTTTTCCGCAACGCATCTAGGGACACCGCTGTGCGCCAAAGGTGCGTGCAACGTCGGGGTTTGCAATACACTCGGGCATCGAACGGCAACGAATTCGTCTGGAATCTCGGCGAAAGCACGCCGAGTCGGGCGGCAAGAAAGCGGTTGATGCCCTGATCGGGATCAGCCCAGCCGCCTTACCGTGTTCGGGAGGTTCTGGCGGATGACGTCGGCGAAGGCCTGCAGCGCCGCACGTCTGGGAAAGCTGCGCCGGTAGACCAGCGAGATGCGGCGGAACGCGTCCGGGAGATTGCCCAGCGGACGAGCGATGATGCCGGCGTCGGTCATCCAGGCCCCGCGGATCGCCAGCGCCGGGACCAGGGTGCAGCCGAAGCCGGCTCCGACGAGCTGCAGCAGTGTCTCCAGGCTCGCGGCGCGCAGATCCGCCATCTCGCCCTTGGTCGGCCGTTCCGCAAGACGGCAGACCTCCATGACCTGATGAGTCAGGCAGTGCCCGTCGGCCAGCAGCAGAAGGTCGACCTCTTCCAGGTCCTTTGCCGTGATCTCGTCCTTCTCGTATAGAGGATCGTTGCGCGGATGCGCGAGCCAGAAGGGCTCGTCGAACAGCGGCATCGTGTCTAGATCGGTATCGTCGACCGGCGTGGCGAGCAGCGCGGCGTCGATCTCGTGCCGCACGAGGCGCCCGAGGAGCAGATCCGTGATCTCCTCCGACAAGATCAACTTCAGGTTCGGGTAGGCGCGTTTCAGCGGCACCAAGACCTGCGGAATCAGGTACGGGCTGAGGGTCGGGATGGCCCCGATACGCAGCGGGCCGGCAAGCGGGTCTTGGTGAGCGCGCGCGACCTGCTCGATCGCCTGAGCCTGCTCCAAGGCGAGCCGCGCGTGCCCCAGGATGGCCTCGCCGACCGGCGTGATCTCGACCGAGCGGTTGGTCCGCTCGAAGATGACCACGTCGAGCTCGTCCTCGAGCTTCTTGATTTGCCCGCTCAAGGTCGGCTGACTCACGAAGCAGCGCTCCGCCGCACGCCCGAAGTGGCGTGTCTCGGCGACGGCGAGGATGTATTTGAGGTCTCGGAGGTTCACGCAGCGATGATACAGCGGCGGGGCGTTGGCCTCCAGCCTCCAGCCGCCTGCCTCCAGCCGCCTGCCTCCAGCTGTCAGCCGTCAGCCCTTGGCTTTCATGCCTCGGCTTCCGGCTTTCCGTTGTCAGTTCGGTTCGGTCGCGGTTTCCTGCTTGATCAGACTTAGGGAATGCCGGCATCCTCAAGCTGGAGGCTGGAGGCTGGAGGCTGGAGGCTGGAGGCTGGAGGCAGCCCCCGCTTGATTGCCCCCGGCCGATTCCCCACCTCCGCAATGACCTTATAAAAACTCAGGAGTCATTCACCGTGAGAATGGACAAGCTGACCGCGAAGTTTCAGATGGCATTGGCGGATGCGCAGAGCCTGGCCGTGGGACGGGATCACCAGTTCATTGAGCCGCTTCATCTGATGATCGCCTTGCTGGATCAGGAGGGCGGCTCGGTGCGTCATTTGTTGACGCGCGCCGACGTCAACGTGAATCGGTTGCGCTCGGCGCTGGGTGATCAGCTCGACCGACTGCCGACCGTGGAGGGCGCGGGCGGCGATGTCCATGTCGGCAACGATCTGAATCGGCTCCTGAATCAGACCGACAAGCTCGCCCAGCAGCGCAACGATCAGTATATCTCCTCCGAGCTTTTCGTGTTGGCCGCGCTGGAGGATCGCGGGGCTTTGGGCTCCGCCATGCGCGAGGCGGGCGCGAGCAAGGGCGCGATCGAGAAGGCGATCGAGGGGGTGCGCGGCGGCCAGAGCGTGAACGATCCCAACGCCGAAGAGCAACGCCAGGCGCTCGAAAAGTTCACCATCGACATGACCGAGCGCGCCGAGCAGGGCAAGCTCGATCCGGTCATCGGGCGCGACGACGAGATCAGGCGCACCATCCAGGTTCTGCAACGCCGGACCAAGAACAACCCGGTGTTGATCGGCGAGCCGGGCGTGGGCAAGACCGCCATCGTCGAGGGTCTCGCGCAGCGCATCGTCAACGGCGAAGTCCCCGAGGGACTCAAAGGTCGGCGCCTGCTCTCGCTCGACATGGCCGCCTTGATCGCCGGGGCCAAGTTCCGCGGCGAGTTCGAGGAGCGTCTCAAGGCGGTCCTGAACGATATCGGCCGGCAGGAAGGCAACATCATCCTCTTCATCGACGAGCTGCATACCATGGTCGGCGCCGGCAAGGCCGAGGGCTCGATGGATGCGGGCAACATGCTCAAACCGGCGCTGGCGCGCGGCGAGCTGCATTGCGTGGGTGCCACCACACTGGATGAATACCGCAAATACGTCGAGAAGGACGCGGCGCTGGAGCGGCGTTTTCAAAAGGTCCTGGTTGACGAGCCCAACGTCGAGGACACCATCGCCATCCTGCGCGGACTCAAGGAGCGCTACGAGGTCCACCATGCGGTTGAGATCACCGACCCCGCCATCGTCGCCGCGGCCGTGCTCTCGCATCGCTACATCTCCGATCGGCAGCTTCCCGACAAGGCGATCGACCTGATCGACGAGGCGGCCTCGCAGATCCGCATGGAGATCGACTCCATGCCCGAGGAGATGGACCGGCTCAATCGGCGTCTGATCCAGCTCAAGATCGAGCAGGTCGCACTCAAAAAGGAGTCTGACGAGGCGTCCAAGAAACGCCTGACCGATCTGGAAAGTCAGATCGAGCGGGCCGAGCGCGAGTTCTCCGATCTCGACGAGATTTGGAAATCCGAAAAGGCGGCGGTGCAGGGGACGGCGCACATCAAGGAGGCGCTCGACCGCGCGCGAATCGAGATGGAAACGGCGCGGCGCGCCGGCGATCTGGGTCGCATGTCCGAGCTGCAGTACGGGCGCATCCCGGAGCTGGAAAAGCAGCTCACCGCAGCGGCCGATGCAGAACAGGGCGAGAACCAGCTCCTACGCAACAAGGTCACGGAGGAGGAGATCGCCGAGATCGTCTCCAAATGGACCGGCATCCCGGTCTCGCGCATGCTCGAGGGCGAGCGCGATAAGCTGCTGCGCATGGAGCAGGAGATCGAGAAGCGCGTGGTCGGACAAGCCGAGGCGGTGCGTGCGGTGAGCGACGCCATCCGACGCTCGCGTGCGGGGCTTTCGGATCCGGGTCGGCCGATCGGCTCATTTCTCTTTCTCGGGCCGACCGGCGTGGGCAAGACCGAGTTGTGCAAGGCGCTCGCGGCCTTCCTCTTCGACACCGAGGAGGCGATGGTCCGCATCGACATGTCCGAGTTCATGGAGAAACACTCGGTCGCGCGTCTCATCGGCGCGCCGCCCGGTTATGTCGGCTACGAGGAGGGCGGCTATCTGACCGAGGCGATTCGGCGCCGTCCCTACAGCCTGATCCTGCTCGACGAGGTCGAGAAGGCGCACCCGGATGTCTTCAACGTGCTGCTTCAGGTGCTCGACGACGGGCGTCTGACGGACGGGCAGGGGCGCACGGTCGACTTCCGAAACTCGGTGATCGTCATGACCTCGAACCTGGGCTCGGATGTGATCCAGCAGGTCGCGGGCGAGGCCAACTATGCCGAGATGAAGGACGCCGTGATGGAGATCGTGCGCGTTGCCTTCCGGCCCGAGTTCATCAACCGGCTCGACGAGATCGTGGTCTTCCATCCGCTGCAGCCGGCGCAGATCCGGGCGATCGCGCGTATCCAGATCGACTATCTGCGCAAACGTCTGGCCGATCGGGATATGGGGCTGGAGGTCAGCGATGCCGCCTTGGATCATCTCGGCGAGGCCGGATTCGATCCGGTCTACGGCGCGCGTCCGCTCAAGCGCGCGATCCGGGCGCAGCTTGAAAACCCGCTCGCCCAAGAGATCCTGTCCGGGAAGTTCGCTCCCGGCGACTTGATCGAGGTGGGTCTGGAGAACGGCCAGCTCAGCTTCGAGCGGGTGTTGCAGGGGGAGATCCTATAGCGCTCGGGCAATGACCCAATGAAGAAGGCGCGAAGGGGTGGATGACCTTCGCGCCTTTGGAGTGACTTGTTTCGGATTGTCGGCCGGGACGTTCAGTCGTCGAACTGTGCCCTTACTCGATCGCCGAGGCGATGATCGGCCCGCCGATCTGTACGGTGCCCACGGGGGCGATCCGCGCCGAGACGACCGCGCTCGGATCGGGGGTCGGTGTGGCGTGAGGGTTGGCGACGACCAAAAAGGACGCGGTCAGAACGACGGCGCCGCCGACCGCGCGCGTGGCGACCTTTCCCGCATCCATCGACGCGAGTCGATCGCGAACTTGAATTGCTGCATCCATGACATTCGACACATCGGTTGCTGTTGGCATGCGCATCTTGAGTCTCCTCCGGGGTTTTTGTTCGTAGAGGGTAATGTCGTTGATTTCGAATCGAAACCAAACGCCTAATCCTTCCGATTCGGTCGGGATTTCGTTCGGATTTCTCGACGTTCCAGATCGGGACCTCAAGCACCATCGGCCCATCCGGTCCGATTCCGGATAGAATCCGGCCTTCACTCGAACCGGGAGATCCTTGCGATGAGCACAGCGCTCAAAACGGTCGTCGCACGCCAACGCATGCTCTTGCAGGGCCGTCTTGCGACCTCGCTGATACGGCTTGTCGAGCCCTGTCGCGCGGCTTGGCCCGATCGCGCTGCGTTGGAGCGGATCCTGGTCACGGCACTGCCGACGCTGGCCTCCGGCAAGTATCTCTATGTCCTCGACCGCGATGCGCGCCAACTGACGGCGAACGTCTCCCCGCAGGGCCTGCTGCCGGAGCATTGGGGGCGGGATCGGCGCGAGCGTCCCTACATGGCCGAGGCACTGGCCGGAGAGCGTTTTTCGCTGTCGCCCGTGTATATCAGCCGCAACGCCCGACGCCCTTCGCTCACCGCCATCCAACGGATCGAGGACGAGGAGGGCGCACTGCTGGGCTATCTCGGTGCCGACTTCGATCTGCGCGAGCTTCCGCTCACCCGCGAGCTCTACGAGCAGCCGGAGCAATGGCTCCAGCTCAAAGGCGATCCGGCGATCCGCGGAGGGCTGTTCGATCAACAGCGCGTGGAGAGCCTGATGGACGGACACATCGACGAGATCCTCGCGCTCATCGTCGAGCTGATCGCCGCGCACGGCGTCTTTCACGGCAAGCTGCATTTCTCCAGCTCACGGGCTACCCTCTGGCTTGTCGACGACCCCTTTCGGTTCCGGATCCTCGACTACGAGGATCTCGCCGATCCGGGCACCTGTCTCGCGTATCCCCAGCGCCCCTATCCGCTCGATGCGGCTATTCCGTTGGACCGGGTCGCCGAGGTCTTTCGCACCTTCCGGGCGCTGCGCTTCATGGACGAGAACATCTATCTGCGCTCCGGGTCGCTCAACATCTACAACGGCATCGTCGGGCTGAACTTCTCGTGCGATGGCTCGCACTACATGCCGTGGGACGACTTCCTGCACAAAAGCCTGGATTTCTGGATCGGCACGGGCGAGTCCTGCGCGCTGGATGGTGGCGGCGCCTGATCTGTCGGCCCCGTCGAGCGAGGAACAGGCGCCGGAGGCCGATCCGACCGTGGCCGTGTGGTCGATGATTTGAGATTGAAGCCGGTTGCTTATGTACCACCGCAGCGATCGCAGTTAAGCGGTTGCTTAATAATGGCATTCAGGACCGCAACACCATATCGGCGGGACATTCCCCGCACCTGGCCCATTCCGGCGCGAACGCCGTGCTGTTCAGGCCGTTGATCCGGACCTGAGCCAGCGGGTGCGGCAGCGGTGGCATGACGATGATGCCGCCGGGCGGCATGACCAAATCTCCCTCCAGGGTTATCCGCCAGGTGTCGGGTGCCTCCCGACGCAGGCGGTAGCTGAGTCGGCCGTAGTGGGTCGGAAGGTCTCGCACCTCGATCTGCCCGCCTTCGACCAACCATTCCGCTGCGATTCCCGCAGCGATGACGAGACTGTGGTCGACCTCGCGCTCGTAGGCGAACAGACTGCGGACGGCGAGGATGTACTCGGCGCCGATCCAGCTGTGCGGCATGTCGCCGATGAAACTGGGGCCGAGCGGATCGCGCCAAGAGATCTCGGGCCATTGGTTCCAGGGCCCGATGCGGCGGTCGGCGAAAAAGAACCGCAACAGCTCATGCGCCTCTTGGCGTCTTCCGACGCGCACCAGCGCGCCGATGATCCGGATCTCGTAGGCACTGTAGTTGGCCCAAGGGGTATCGCCGCGAACCCGTGCGCGAAAGCCCTCCAGATAGGTCGCGAAGGTCTGGTCGATGGCCGGGCGCGGCAGGCGGTGCAGCTCATCGGCCACCGAGATGGCGATGGCTGTCGCCGTCGGGTCGAAGTCCGCGAATTCCACCGAGCCGGGTATGAAATCCAGTGCGCGTTCCCGGATGACGAGGTTCAGCGAGGCGTACAAAGTGTCCTGGAAATCATCCCGCAGGGCCGCGATGCGCTTGGCTTGACGGCCGTCGCCGAGGATCTCGGCCATGGCGACGGCGTCCTTGAACCCCTTGACTGCCCAGAAATCGTCCCAGTACGCGTGGACCGGGTGGGCCATGTAGCCCTCGTGGCTCATGGACTCCGGCAGCAGACCGTAATAGGCGCGCTTCTCCGGTCTCCGGTACTCGGGGGTGAGTCGCCGGCTGCGCAGCGATTCCAGATAGTTCACCGATTTCAGGACCGCCGGCCACATCTCGGCAAGGAAGGCGCCGTCGCCGGTGAATCGGTAATGGTCCATGACCGCGAAGATCAACTCGCCCCAGCTATCGTACTCCGGCAGCCATTCGCAGCCGTCGCGATCGGCACAGTCGGGAAGGTTCCCGTCCGGCGTCTGATAACCGGCGTACCAGCGAATGAAGTCGCGGCCCTCTGCGGCACGTCCGACCCGCGCCAACGCAGCCGCCATCAGGGCGCCGTCGCGAATCCAGGCGCGCGAGTACCGGCGTGGTCCCGGTTGCAATGCCGGACCGTCGCGATTGATCAGGATATGTGCGGCCGCCGTCTTGAGCGTGTCCACCACGCCCGATGCCGCGGGCGGCAGGCGGATGTCGAATCCCCCCAACCGCTCTTCCCACTGATTCACCGCGATGCTGAACTGCTCCGCCCCGGATAGCTCGCCGAGCGGGCTGGCCGGCTGGTCCGGGTCCCGGGTGCCGAAGGGAATGGCGAGATAGACCTCCCGGACGGCATGCGGCGGCAGCTCCAGGTCGAAGCGCAACGCGCCGGAGGCGTAACCGAAGGCATCCTTCACAAGCTCCCGGGTCGGCAGGTCACCCGCTTCCAGATGCTCCGTGATCGCCCCTTGGTCAAAGGTTGCGGCGCCGAACTGGCTCGGTGCCGTGATGGGGATCACCGGCTTGCGGTCATCGACCCACAGGGTTCCCGACTTAAAGGCCAGCTCGCCGATCCGGCTGACACCGCCGAAGCGCTGCCAGTGTTGCCAGGTCGGGGTCACCTGGAAGGGTCGGATGGCGGCAAACAAGCGAACCCGGCGCGCCGCGTCCGAGTCGTTCGCGAGCCGGTAACGAATGAAGAGGGTGGATGCTCCGCAGGGTCCGGTCGCGAAGGCGGTGGTGTTCAGTGCCAGTTCGCCGGCCTGCCAGTGCGAGGAGGGGATCGGCAGGTAGCCCTGCTCCAGGGTCTGCGTCGGCGACACGTCGGCCCAGGTGATGAGCCGACCATCGACGTAGAGGAAGGGCTCGATGGAAAAGGCCCCCTTGTCGACCTCGACCAGGCCCTCCTCGTTGAAGAGGGCCTGGGTGACGTCCTCTCCGGTCCCGACCGGAGTCCAGTAGGTCTGCCGCCCCAGCAGGTATTTCGGGTAAAGCCCGGCCCGGGTGCGCTGCGCGATGGCGCTGAAAAAATCGTTGATGGATCGAGAGAAATCGTACGGCTGGACCTCGACATGGACGATGCCGAACCCCTCGCCTTGCCGGGTTCCCTCCAACTCCAGCGCGATGAACCGCGCGCTGCCCCCGGGGAGGTAGACATAGGTCTCCTCGCTCACCCCGTCCGCAGCCGCAAAGCAGGTTTGCCAGGCGTTCCCGTCGCCGGAGAGTCGGACCGTGCAGGCGTGGGGCCGCCGGTCCCGATCCCACCGGATCACCAGCCCGCCAAATTCGCGCTCGCATCGGAAATCGATGACCAGCCGTTGCGGCTCGGCCGTAGCCGCGCTGCGCCAGCCGTTGGAGGGGGAGGGATCCCAGACATGGCAGGCTTCGCATCCCGGCAGCGCGCTGGTGGCCTCCAGCGCCGGGGTCAGGTAGTAGCTGGTATCCGCGAAGCGCAGGTCTTCGATCCAGACATCGCCCTGCCCGCCAGGTCCGGCCGCGACCACCAGCTCGATGGCGGCAATGTCACGCGCCGGACCGCCGCCGAGCGGCCCCCAAGCGAATTGGATCTCGCTGCTCTTGATGTGCAGTGTCTGCCAGTCCGCAGGGAGATCGAACGACTCCACCCGCCAGCGCCAGACGTTCTGGTTGGATGCGTCGACCAGCTTAAATTCAAAGATGTTCCCGGGTCCGCTGCCGCGGATGCCGAAGCTGAAGGCGTAGCTCTCGGGCAGGCTCGGAGCGAACAGCTTGCGCGCGACCACGAAGCCCCCGCCGCCCTGGAAGTCGAAGTCCATTCGCATGGCGCCGCCACGGCGTCCTCGCTCCGGGGAGAGCGCCAACCGGGCCTGCCCGGAGGCGATGGCGGTCCAGCCGGACAGGTCCTCGAAGTCGTCCAAGATGTCGCCGTTCATTGGGAAGCCCCCGGTGCGTTTGACTGAAAATCGTCCTGGATGCGCGGCTCCCGAGCCGGTGCCGGGCCGCTCGGGCAGATACCGCCGCCCGGGGAGCGCATTCTACTAGGCGATCTCGATTTCGATCCGATTGCCGTCGGCAAGGAGCCCTGCCTGGAAGGTCTCCAGGAGGATCTCGGCCGCTCCCGTGCGGTAGGGCGAGACCCCCCGCGCAAAGTTGAGGGCAACCCCGTTGAGGGTCACGGCGATCGGGCCGCAGCCGGCGCTCCGGATGCGGTAGGTGACCTCGAACGCATGGCCGTCGAGCATAAGCGCAGCCTGAAGTCCATCCAGGCTTGCGGGAATAACCGGATCGATCACCAGCCGCCCCCGCTCCAAGCGCAGCCCGAGCAGGCAGCGCAGGATCAAGCCCATGCCGATCCCGGCCCCGCTCGAATAGACCCGCCAGCCGCCATCCAGCGGGATCTCGCCGCGCAGCGCCCGATCGTAGTCCGCGTAGGCCTCGTAGCGGTCCATGAAGGCCGCGTCCGAGCTCGAATAGTAGCAATTGGCCTGACGCGGCGTGGCGGCGGGGACGCGCTGGCGGATCCCGATGGGATTGGTCCGGCAGAGGGCGCGAAAGAACCGCTCGGCGTCGCCGTAACGCCACAGTGCCTCCGTGTAGCGCAGATGCGCGTGGGTATACATGAGCCCGATCTCGCGGCCGAAGAAGGAGCTGCTCTCCGCCCGCTGGAACCGCTCCTGCAATCCCCCGCGATAGGCCATGGGCCGGTCGAACAGCCGGGTTCCATCGGGGCCGAGCAGATGGGTCTCGATCAGGTCGAGATGGCGGCGCGCCTGCTCCGGGGTGAAGAGTCCGTCGATGATGGCATGCACCATCGCCAGCAGGCTGTAGGCGATACCGGTGTCCGGATCCCGCGGATGAAGTAGGTAACGAATGTCGGCCGGATCCTTGAAGTCGGCGAATCCCGTCAGGGTGTCGTCGACGATCAGCAGGCGCTGGAAGTCCGCCCGGACCTGCTCGGCCATCGTCCTGTACTGCACCGACTCCGCGTCGCACCTCAGATACCCGAAGGCCGCAGCCAGGGTCGCGAGGATTTGGAAATGCAGCGTGACGGTCCAGGCGCTGCACAAGCGCTCCCGCATGGCGGGGTCGACCGGCTGCAGGGAGTCGTTCCAGTCGCCGTGACCGTAGGCTGCCAGCTCGGTGTCCGGGATGCGGCGGTTGCGGATGACCCCGAGCGCACGTTCGAGATGCGCTCGGATCGGTGCGACCTCCGCCCGTTCATCGCCGTCGGGATGGAAGAAGGGGAGGTTCTCGTCCAGAAGCGCCTCATCGCCCGAGGTCAGCAGGTACTGGGCCAGCGCCAGCAGGGGCCAGAAGACGATATCGCCGTGGGAGTCGTCGGGCCGGATGCCGCGCTCTCGCTCGAAGAACATGAACCATTGGGGCCAGTCCCCGTCTGGATTCTGCTGTTTGAAGACACGCAGGAGAAGATCGCGGACAGGCTCCGGACGGCCGAGCGCCAGCAGCATCTCCACCGGCCCCTGGGTGACGTCCCGGGTGCCCCAGCCGCCGCCGGAATACTGCTCCAGACCCCGCGGGCTGAGATAATGGATCAGCGCGTTGTTCGCCAGCCAGGGGATGATCTCGGCCAGGCGCGCTGTCTCCTCGGCCAGCGGGCTGCCGAGGGGCGGGTGAAGGCGCAGCCCGCCCGTGATTCGGCTCCAATAGCGATCCTCCGGCAGCAGCTCCGCCTCGGGCTCGGACACCAGGCGGCCGGTGATGCGAAAACCGATGGAGCGGGCAGGCTCGCTCACGAGGCAGAGAAACGGCTGGCCCCGAGACCGCCCGTCGGCAAACAGCAACTCGTCCCCGCCGATGCGTTCGAGTCGGGTTCCCGGCAGGAGGTCGAGGCGGAAGCCGCCGTCGGGAAAACGGCGGCCGACGTCGCACTCCGGGATGGGGCGGATAAAGAACCCTTGGTCGTCCTGCTCATAGATCACCGGCACCGGGTCCGAGCCGTCGTCTCCGTTGATTGCCGCATGGTTGGAGAGCAGGAAGCGCAGGGGGGCTCCTTCCAGGACCTCGACCGATAAGAGGAGCTCATGGCGGTCGGTGAAGGCGAGGCTCTCGACCCGAATCAGTCCGCCTGCGTGTCGGTAGTACCAGCGGCAGCCCTGGGGGTTCATCTCGAAGGCGGAGGGGCAATCGAGGAGCCGCCAAGCGCCGTCGATCTCGATGAACAGCCTTTGGCCGTGCGAACGGAAGAGGCCCAAGTAGCCGTGGGTGGTGGAGAGCAACCGATTGATGCTGACGTGACCCTGGGTCACCATCGAATGGAAGACGCCCGCCATCCAACAGGTCGAGGTCAGGGCCGCTTCGTCCGGGGTCAGTCCGCCGCCGGTGCGCAGGATCTGTCCGTGAGGGCGCAGCACCTTCAGCTCCTTGGCCCGCAGCGCGACGTGCGAGTGCTCGTCCACGAAGAAGGACAGGGGGCGGCCGTCCTCCCGTTCCACCTCCCGCAGGCGGGTTCCGAAGAGGGCGGCGATCCCTGCATCCGTCAGATCCTGCGCATCCAACAGCGGCGCCGTGCTGAACAGGCTCGCGCCGGGGCTCCTCCATTCGCCCGAATCAGGGGCCGGCGCCGGCACGGCCTCCGGCAGGGCGAGCGCCTGCTCGACTCGGGTCAGGTCGGTCGCCGCGGTCGCCTCGGGATGATCGGCCTCGAGCCAGCCGAAGAATCCCCGCGCGACCCGTTCACCCGGCTGGAGCTGCACCGGCGCGTCCTGGATGGCGGCCATCGCGTGCTCATGCTGTCGGCGAATGCTCGGTAGACCGGCGGTCAAGGCCGCCGGGCTCTGACCCGCCCGCGTCGCGAGCCCGTAAACCTGCAAGGCATCGGTCGCGTAGCCGACGCCTTCGCCCAGGGAGCCGATCAGACACCAGGGGTTGCGGCCGCCCATGGATTGATTTTGTCGCGAGGCCAGCACCAGGCCCCGCTCGGGATGGGCCAACGGAGTGTGGTCGAGATACTGGCTGACGTAGTACTCGTTGAGGCGCACCGCCCCGTAATGGGCCAGCGCCAGGTCTTGCGCATAGACCAGATCCAGCGTGGCCACGGCGTCGCCGGTGTTCTCCAGGGCCAGATGCCAGAACCAGGCGGGCGCCGTCTTCGCCAGGACGAGCGAGACGGTGAAGCGAATGTCCCGCCAAGTGCCGGCCAGCGCTAAACCGCGGCTGTCGCACCGCACCTCGGCCGGACTGCGCGGACCGAGCAAGGGAATGGACTCGACGGCCTCCCCGAGCCGGCGGAGATAGAGGTTTGCCGGACCGCCTTCCAGCTCGTTGCCGAGGAAGAGGTTGAGCATGAGGTCCTCGTAATCCCAGCGGCGGATGGAGCCGTTGGCATTCACCTCCACGGTCAAGCCGGAGGGGCTTTCGAGGCGGATGGGGTACATGTCGGGCTGGCCCTCTTCGTTCGTTGTGGTGCCGATCACGACGGCCGGGAGACGCGAGAGCAGGCGGTGCGAAACCAGGCCCGTGTGCCCGAAGGGAGTCGAGGTAACGCCATCGATCTGATCGAATATGTTCGTGGTGGGCTCGCGGGAGGCGCCGACGGGCGCATCGCCGGCTGTTTGCCCGATAACACCCGGGAGCCCCTTGCTTGGGTCCGGCGAGCGCGCATCTCTACGCCGATTGCTCGTTCTCCAATGCCTTCTTGGTAATCTCCTGGTACAGCGCGATCGCACGCGTGTAGAAACCCTGCACGTCCGGGCGCTGATCCACGTAGCGCTTCATGTCCTCCGCATCCTCGAAGACCGCATGAAGATGGGCGAGGTCGGTGTCGTCGAGTCTCTCGCCGCGGTCGACCTTCGCCTTGATGTCGAGCGCGCGCGGCAGTCGAAACTTCTCGAAGCGATCGAGAATGGCAACGATCACACCGTCTTGGTGAGAGGTGTCGGTCATGGTGCTCTCCCGGGAGATTAGGTTGATTGCGTTTTCGCGCCGATCGAAGCGGTCTCCGGAGACCGGATGCTTGCCTCCGAGCAGATCGGCGCGTGACGGGCCGAGAGCAAGAGAATACGCTTGCGCCTGCGAGATCGGAACTCTTGAAAGGCAAGCCTCGATACGTCGGTTCAGACGGGGAGATCAGCGGCATGAACCTGTTTCAGTCCATCTTCCGCGGCGGCGAGTCACGCGGACGCTATCCCGAATCGCTGATCGAGGCGGCTATCGAGCGCGCCGTGGAGGGCACGGACGCGCGGCTGCGGTTGCTGCCGGGTTACCGCAAGCGTCTTCGGGCGCCGGTCATCCATGCGATCGATCAAGTCGTCGCCCTGGTGGACGCCATCCCGGCACCGCTGATGGCCGGGCGTCGCGAGCACGGCGAGGATCCTCGTCTGGCTGCGGTCTTCTCGTCCGCCGCGGACATGCTCGGGATCTTCGGACGGGATCCCGCCCTGACGGCCTTTCTGGCGACGCCGGAGGGTGCTGCCGCCGAGCGGGTAAGCGGCCTGCTCCTCGCCGAGCGTGTGGAGCGAAACATCCTAGGCATGGATCTGGTCGGCGATCAGGTGCGGCGCGATGTGCCGCAGGTCGCGGTCAGCTTCACCGGTCATCGACTGTTGGATCCTCGGGCCGGCGAGGTCGAGATGCGCCGTGCCTTGGAACGGCGAGCCTTCGATCATCTGCTCGCCTTGGCATTGAACCGGATCGCCGAGGTCCGGGTGGAGCGTGAGGATCTGATCCGCCAGCGCGACCTGCTGCGCCGCAAGCGCGCGACGCTGGAACGCGGAGGCTGGACCTTCGAGGAAGCACAGGGCGCGCCTCCCGACCCCGCTGCCCTCACGGCCGATCTGGATGCCATCACGGCTCAGCTCGCGGTCTTGGGCGCGGATGATGGTGTCTTGCGGGCGCATCTCGGCATCGTCGCCGACTCGCTCGCCGAGGCCGAGCGCCAGTTCTGGGCGGAAGAGCTCGACCTCTCGCTCGATGCGATGAATATTCGGCGCGATGCAGGAGAGCCGTCCGCTCGGCACATCGTCCTGAAGGAGTTGCACAACGCGCGCGGGTGGCGGCTCGTGATGCTGCCACTGATGATCACA
Source organism: Thiocapsa roseopersicina (assembly GCF_900106925.1). Taxonomy (GTDB): domain Bacteria; phylum Pseudomonadota; class Gammaproteobacteria; order Chromatiales; family Chromatiaceae; genus Thiocapsa; species Thiocapsa roseopersicina. Next base: position 1,327 of record NZ_FNNZ01000019.1, on the reverse strand, counting down.
CCCGCCGAGATTCCACCGCGCGAGGATTTCGTCGCAGCGGCGGAGCGCTATCTTTGAGATCGAATTCGGAGCAAACAAACCACTTTCTGCAGATGACCCCGCTGGTCGAGCGGGCGATGGTGGATTCCGGGATCATCCTCTTCAAATACTGGCTCGAGGTCAGTCCCGAGGAGCAGACGCGCCGATTGGAGGGCCGCATCGAGGACGGTCGCAAGGTCTGGAAGCTCACGCCGATGGATCTCAAGTCCTACAGCCGCTGGTACGATTATTCACGGGCGCGCGACGCCATGTTTGCGGCGACCGACACCGCTTGGGCGCCTTGGTACGTCCCCCCTCGGACGACAAGAAACGGGCGCGGCTGAACATCATCAGCCACCTCTTGGGCCGGGTTCCGTACGAGGAGCTGCAGCGTGAAAAGGTGACGCTGCCCAAGCGTCAGAAGGCTGAGGGCTATCGTGAGCCCGACTACCCGTTCAGGGTCATACCCGCGAACTATTGATATAGTCCAGGCCCGGATCGGCCCTAATCCGCGCCAGGACCAGAATTGAACGAATAGCCGACATGCTTCCCTTAAGCACACAATCGGCCACAAGTCGTCGCACGTCAAGTCAATCCGAGTGACTCTTCAACGCGCGTAGCGGACGCACGCGATCTCGCTCCCAATAGCGGAATACGGCCCGTTTCGGACCTCGCACGTCAGGGATAGCACTGCGTTCAGCGGCTTGTTCTTTGTATTGCTTTGTTAGGCTGCACTGTCAATTGAAAAGCCACCGCTGCATCAAGCGGGTGTAGCGCGGCATGACTACATAGACCATAAGAAAAACTATTACGGCAGTGACCGCAAGTGTTGTTAGCAACAGGCTTTCAGAAACCCCAAACAGGCGAAGCACGGGGGTGACAAAATAAGGCACTCCAAGGGCCAGTGGATAGATAGCCGACCAAGTAATCAGGTACTGCTTCCAACGCTTTGGTATTTTTGCTTTGGCACCGGCGGGGGTGAACCAGAAATCCAAACCGCTGCTAATGTAGAAGTCGTCGGTTCCGGCAAACAGGGGCTCAACCTTTGATATGAGTCGCGCGCGCTCGCTCGACGCCATCCAGCTCTTGAGGTGATCCGTCGTATCGAACCGGATGATCACTGTATAGGTCTCTGTTACTCCCGCGATCGGCCGCACTATGTGCCAGTCCAAATTGCCTGGTGATGCTCTACAAATTGGAGCAATCTCGTCTAACCCATCCCATTACACACATCTCATGAATCATGAGCCTGTCGAGCATATCTGAGCCCCGCGGCGAAGTCCGTGACGCGTTGCAGGCCGAGCCAAAT
>NZ_FNNZ01000003.1 GCF_900106925.1 Thiocapsa roseopersicina | reverse complement strand
ACCCAGGCTTGGGTGGCGCGGTTGAGGGTGTCCAAGGTCAGCCCCGGCTCGCCTTCGAGCATCGCCATCAGACGGCCTTCCACGCGCCCCCAAAAGGCCTCCTGCTTGGCGTTCTGGTACGGTGAATAGGGCAGCGTGGTCTGGTGCAGGACGCCCAGTCGGGCCAATCCGGCGACGGTCTCCTCGGCCAGCATCGCCGCGCCGTTGTCGGTCATCAGGGCACGCGGCAGGCCGCGCTTCATGAACGCCTGCGACAGTCCGTGCACCAGCACCTCGGCGGTCTCGTTGGTGTACCACTGCAGGTGACAGACCAGGCGCGAGCGGTCGTCGATGACGCCGAACAGCAACGGCGTCAGCCAGGTTCCGGACGGCGTGAGCACCTTGCGCGAGCCGTGGTGGAAATCCAGGTGCCACAGCGCGGAGACGTATTCGACCTCGAAGCTGCGCACCTCGCGCTGCTCCAGGCGATCGCGTGCGGCCAACGCGCCGGCGGTGTCGCGCTTGGGGGTGGCGCGGCGAACCATCCCGTGGGCCTTCAAGTAGCGCCGCACGCTCGGATAGGACGGCACCGGGGTGGCGGTGCCGGCGAGGGTCGCGGCCAGGTTGTCGCGATGCAGCTGGGCGGTCCAGCCGGGATGATCGCGGTACTGCGCCTGCAGGGCCTCGCGTGCGGCGGGCAGCACACTCGGGAAGGCCCCGCGGTCGGCGCGCACGCGATTGCGCAGCACCGCCACCGGATCGGCGGCAGCGCGCGCGGCGTAGTACCAGCGCTCGAGGGTCGACACACCGAACCGAACATCCAGGCCGGTGACGGGATGGCGCCAGGTCTTGGCGGCCAGGGTGGCCAAGGCCGCCTGCAAGTCACCGTCCGGCGGCGGGGCGGCGAGTAAGGGACCAATGATCGCAAAGCGCACGCGGGCCCAACGCTCGCGTTGCGGAACCTCGATGGGGATCGACATAGGGGTCTCCCGGCTGCGGCGCCGGGGGTTCCGGCACCTTCGCGATCAGCCTAGCGGGGTGCCCCGGCGCCTTCGAGCTGCATCCTCTGCGTGGCGTCAGCCGCCCTCGTGCAGCCTGCACGAACGACTCGTCAAGGGGCTTAAAAAGCGCAGCAACGCCACCAGGGCGTCCGCGGCATCCCCGAGGAAGCGCTCGAGCAGACTCCCCGGCGCCTGCTGCAGATCCACCGGCGGCACAAAGCCCCCCTGCGCGCCGCACCACAGCGGGGTCTGCGCCAACTGCTCCCGCCACCAAGTCTGCCAGCGCCGCAGGGTGCGGATCGGGACCGCCAGCGTCGCGGCCAAGGCGTCCGCTTGGGGGTGATGCCCGGTATGGCGCACGGAGGCCACCACGACGACCACGCCCAGATAGACCCGCCGGCCCAGGAACCGCACCGAGCGCGGCGTCAGGCGCCGCCGACACTGCGCACAGCAGAAGCTGCGACGCGTCGCGAACGCCGCGCGCCATGGCTCCGGACAGCCGCGGGGTTTACGGGGGTAGTCGGCCTGATGCAGCGTGCCGCCGCAGGCAGGGCAACCGGCCTCTCGGGCGGCCTCGGCGAGATCCTCGTCGATGTGCAGCAACACGGCGAAAAACGTGGGGCTTTCAAGGAAGGCGTGGCACACTGATGGCGTCTCTTTGTCTTCGCAAACAAGAGACTCTCCCGACGGGTGCTGTTGTTCAAGCACCCCGAGGGAGGCCCACCGCTCTCCCTCATACAAGTTGACGATTTAAGAGGAAAAACCCATCAGGGAAGGTGGCCGTACTCAACAGCGGTTTCCGCGCTTGCCTTCCTGCTCCTGCCCTGGATCTCTGGCTGGGGCGGTGGCCCGGTCATGTTGCTCGGCTTCACGGCACTTTGGGTCGTGACCTCGTCTGCACTGCGCGCACCGCTCTTCGGACTGCTGGCCCGGCATGCGACCAAACCGCAAGCGCCTCGGCTCACGGCCATTGCCCTGCTCGGCATGGGGGTTGCCGCTGCCCTCTCTCCATACCTCGGGACGCTGCTGAAAGGGCTGGATGCGCGGCTGCCGTTCGCGCTCTCGAGCCTCTCGTTGCTCCTGGTGGCGGGCGCCTTGGTGGTGGCGGAGAGACGACTGGTTCCCGCGGCTGTGCCGAGCGCTGCGCCTTCAGCCCCCAGGGTCCCGGTCTTGAGCCTACTCCTCGCGGTCTTTCTGGCCGCGAGTGCCGTACAGGTCGCGGCTTTCATCAATGCCGCGCCGCGCTACCTGCGCGACGTCGATCCACTCTGGCTTCCCTGGCTGCTCCCGGTCTTCTGGATCGGATTCAGTCTGGCGCTCTATTGGCGAAAGGGCTTCGGTGCGCGAGTCGATACCTTGCGGGTCTTTGCCATCGGCTGCCTCGCGGGAGCCGTCGGATTCGCCTCGACCGCGATTGCCGGGCTTGGTCCCGCGATCCTGGGCTTCGGGATCGCAGGCTTGGGTTGGGGGCTGACACTCGGAAGCGCCTTCGCGCTGGCGGCGGAACGGGGCGCACCGGACCGTGTGGCAACCTTCATGGGCATTCTCTTCGCCGTGCTGGCTGGTGCGGCCTTTTTGCGGATCGGCCTGGGATTGACCGGTTGGCCTCAGCAAGCCGGATGGGCACCGTATCTGGTCGTGGCACCGCCTTTGGCCGCGGCACTGGCGGCCGTGCCCATTCTGACCGCGATGCGTCTGCGACGGCTGCGCGGGTCTTTGGATCCTCGCTGAGGCGTTGAGCGAGACCGCGCTCCAAGGGCCGCTCGGCCATGAGGGCCTGTGATCCTCCGATTGGGGTGCGGGGTCTCGACAGGACGCGCCAACGACAGCGATCCGAACGGCTCGGCCAAGAGCGCGCCACGGGGTGAGGACGTCTGGCTGTCGGTCGGTCAATCCCTCGCCAACGAATCCGCACCACCTGTTCCGACCGATCCGCCGGATTTTATCCAGGGAATTGAGTAAGCTGCCCCCGGCGCTGAAGCAAGGCACGGGTGCCGATCGGGCGCCCCTCCGAGGGCTTCTCGCAACCGGTCCCGTTTGAAGGAGCGCCGAGTCATCCCGACCTCGGTCAATCAAGTGATGATGTCGCACTCCAACGGGTTGCAGACACTGCAACTTCGTCCGTTTAATCCAGCAGGTGATCCCTCTTGTCGATGAAACCCCTTGTGATCGAGAACGATGCCATCTCCGACCTCGCGTTGGACGTCACCCAGGCGGTGCTCGCCAGGAGCGAGGAAGCCCGGGCGATCATGGAGGATCCATCCGGCCCGATCGATCTGGCGCGGGCCTTGGCGGACTTCTTCCCGATCGCCGGAGCCTTGGAAAGCGGAGCGGCGCACCTGGATCAGGAACAACTGCAGGAGTTCTGCGACTACGGGCTGAATTTGCTTGACCGTCTCGCCTTCCTCGTGCGGAAGGTCGAGATCATGGACCGGAGAGACACGGTCGCGCGCCTATTTGCCTCGATGGGGGTTTGGGTGGCCCGCCGCGGCACGACCATCGACAACCTGGAGGGCACCGCCGACGGCTTCGGCATGATCGTGAACGCGACGAGCGCGACCGATGACCTGCGATCCTTGTGCGGCCTCATGGAGGAGGTCATCGAGGCGGCATCGATAATGTTACAACTGGACGAGGACCGTGGTGACGCCTGGCGTCCTTGGCGCGTCATCAATCTCAACGCCGGCATTGCAGCAACGCGATCGCTCGACCCGGAGCTCATGGAGCGAACGTTCGAGAACATGGGCCGACGGCTGCCTTACGACATGCCGGGTTTCCTTGCCGACGGCATGCGGCAAGCGGCCTTCCAAAACGTACCGGATGCGGTCAAGGACGTGATGCGCAGCTACATGGAAAGGTGGCCGACCAACGCGCTCCACTAGCCGTGATCGACCTCGTATCGGACCGATCCGATCCGGGCATCCAGATTCACGCGCGGCAGGCTTTCCCGCAGCTCGGAACTCAAGGGTTGGGGTTGGGGTTGGGGTTGGCGTTTTCGCTTGGTCATGGTCAGCCTCGCATGCCTCGCAGCAGCTTCATCATGTCGTGGACGATCCCGAAGAAGGAGCGTCGCCTGCGCAACAGGCCCAGGATCTCGCCTTCCATCTCACGCTTCGGCATCCCCTGGGCCGTGGAATAGCGCAGCGCGGCGTCGTTCATGAAATTGACATCGGTGCCGATGAAGTGTGGCGTGCTGTCGAGGAAGTCGTTCATGCGGCGATACTGTTTGAGATCCTTGAGCACGAAGCTCTCCTGGAGCTTGGCGCGATAGGCGCGCAGGAAGGCCGCGGAGAAGTCCTGCCGGTCTGCCCGACCTAGTGATATGCCGAGATCCAGCCTGCGTCCAGGAGCGGTCGCGAGACGGCAACGTCGCCGCCGAGCAGGGTTGGGCAGGGCCGCACCGGAGTCGAGCCGTCGGGCAAGTGATCCAACAGCCCGGCCCTCTGCCACCGGGGCGCGCTTGCGCTCAGACCCCGCAGGAGAGCCAGCCATCCTCGCCACGTTGGAAGCCGACGGCACCGTCGGGCGCGTAGGCGCTGCCTTGCCAGCGCCAGTGCTCGACGGAGAGGACATCAGGGTCGCCGGTGATGAGGTTGAAGCCGTTCAGCTCGCCGACCAAGCGACTGGAGACTCCACTGCCTGCGTGCGCGACGACGACACCCCCGGCGACGCCTGCATAGCCCAGATGCACGTGGCCGCCGAGCGCCAGATCCAGACCTGTCTGGCGCAACCTGGCGAGCGCCAGCGCACCGCGGCCGACGAGGCGGCGGTGAGCGCCGGCCGCGGTCAGCAGCAGCGGATGATGTGCGACGAGGATGCGAAGGCCGGCGCCGGACCGGTCCAGGCGCGTAGCAAGGCGGGCGATCTGCGACTCGCCGAGACGACCGCGGGACCAGTCCAGATAAGGGCCTCCGACGCGCACGCTGTTGGCGCCGACGGCGAGAAAACCCGGGCCTTCCACCTCCGGCTCCAGCCCACCCGGAAAGTGGCGCAGCCAGCCCCTCCAGGGGTCGACGAAGCGCGCCGGCGTCACACCGGGGATGTCGTGATTGCCGGGCACGGTCAGTACCGGCTGCGGCAGCCGGCCGATGAACGCGGCGGCGGCGGCCAGTTCGCGCGGGCGCGCGCGCTGAGTCAAGTCGCCGCTGACGGCCACCAGGTCCGGCGCAAGGGCGTGGATCTGCGACTCCAGCGCGGTCACCAGGACAGGCTGCTCGGTACCGAAGTGCAGGTCGGAGATGTGGACGATACGGGTCATATGGGCGGTTCGTCGGGGCTTCGGAGATCGCTGACGGGGATCGCTGGCGCGGATCCTTAGACAGCCTTCTCCCGAGCCATCGCAGACGGCGGACGCGACGCCGCGTCCAGCACCGACAGCGCGCGGGGCTGGATCTCATAGCGCAAAGGCAGTTCCAAACGCACCCGCTCCCCGTCGTTCAGGACCATGATGCGCCGGCCCCTGCGGCTGGCCGATGGCGCCTGCACCGTAAGTTGCGGCGCGTCGTGATGGAAGATCAGCGGCTCGTCGGCCCAGGAGCCGTTGAGCAGCCGCAGTGCCACCCGCGGCAGCTCCCCAAACGAGCCCTCGCGCACCCCGTAGATGCCGAGCAGCCCGCCGTCGAGCCGACCGCGCCGAGGGTACAGGCCTGCCTGCGGCAGCACCGGATTGTTGGAGATGACCAGGGCGCGGCTTCGCAATGTCAGCGTTTGGCCGTCGAGCTCCAGAATGATCCGGCGATGGGGATAGCGCCACAGTATCCACAGTGCCTTGCTCAGCAGTCTTGGCCACAGCCGCAACGCACCTTGGCCGCGGCCCGATTCACGGATCCGGGCCAGTGTCGTCCCCATGCCCAACATGGATGCGCACAGGAACAGCTCGCCATTGACCCGACCAACGTCGATCCGACGCGGTTGGGCCTCCAGCAGCGCGTCCACGGCCAGCATCGGATCGAGCGGTAACTCGAGATCCCGCGCCAGCAGGTTCGCAGTGCCCATCGGCACGATACCGAGCACCGCATCGCGGTCGAGCAACGCCTTGGCCACGGCCAGCACCGTACCGTCGCCGCCGAGGACGTAGACGTGTCGGGCGCCGGCGTCCAAGGCCTCGTCGAGACGCCGTCGCCAGTTGACCTGCCGGCCCCGGGCGTTGTCGAAGCCAATGACGCCGGCGTCCACGCCGCGCTCGCGCAGCCGCCCGGCGACCCGACTCGAGAGATCCAGGTCGCCGCCGCGGTTCTCGCCGGAGCGACTGTTGGAGATGATTACGGCTTCGCGCATCGGGTATGGACTACGTCTCTCGGCGACCGGCGGCAAGGCCCAGCGAGATCGAATCGGACTGCCCGGTATCGCCGGTGGATCTCGGCGCTCTCGTGGCGGGGCGGCATCGTCATCGCTCGTCATCGCTCCTCATCGGTGATTTCCGGACGGGCTGCGAAAGGATTTGTGCTCGGGTTTTCTCGTAATCGTACCGCAGCGTCTGAGCATCTGGTGCAGGTGGCGCCGGCTTCGAGCACAACCTCGGTGTGCGCCGTGACCGACTCGTAGACCGAGATCGTCGCCTCCGTCCCGGTACGCACGAGCACGCCATCGACCCGGCCGTCGAGCAGCCGCGTCGCCACCCGTGTGCCGGCGGGCGCAGAAGGTGTCGCTAGGCCAGCACCCGCCGGACCGCGCCAGCGGGCGCGGTGACCGTCATCGTACGTTCGGCGACCAGTGTAGCGCGCGCATCATGACATCTCCGCAGGCGGTGCCGTCTCCACCAGCCGCGCCAGCAGCTCCAGCGACTGCTGCCAGCCCAGGTAGCACATCTCCGGCGGTACCACATCGGGCAGGCCCTCCTGCGTGATCGACAGCTCCGTGCCGCATGAAACGGCCCGCAGCGCCACCGTGGTCACCATCTCGCCGGGCAGATTCGGATCGTCGAATCGGTCGCTGACGACGATGCGCTCGCCCGGCACCAGCGCGTGGTATTCGCCGCCGAAGCTGTGCGTCTCGCCGTTGGCGAAGTTGATGAACGAGGTGCGGTAGTGCCCGCCGACGCGGGCGTCCATCTCATGCACGACGGCGGTGAAACCGTCGGGCGCGTTCCACTTGGACACGGCAGCCGGGTCGATGAAGGCGCGGTAGACGCGTTCGGGCGGAGCCTTCAGCACACGGTGCAGTCGGATGGTGTGGGGCATGGCAGTTGTCCTCTGATTTGGGGGGTGTATCAACGCCCGTCGAACGCCGCCTGCAACGCGGCGAGGTCGAACCATAGGTGCGGAGTGATCAGATCGATATCGGTCATGTTCGAGCCTCGTACCCTTGTGATGCTTACGTTTGCATGCCGGTTTGCAACACTGCCCACTTGATGCCGAACGGGTCTTCGAGCAGCCCCCAGTCGTCGCCCCAGAACTGGCGTTCATAAGGGGCGAGGATCTTGCAGCCGGCAGCGACCGCGCGATCCCACCAGGCACGGCCGTCGGCCACAACGAGTTGCAGGTGTCCGAAGTCGGCCTCGATCGTGGTCTTCTCGCTGCCGTCGGCGTTCATCCCGCCGTAGTCGGTCATCATCAGCGCGCCGCGATTGATCTCGACCTGCGCGTGGATCAGCCCCGGCTTGCCGTCGGGGAAGGACATGCGGCCCAGCTCCGTCGCGCCGAAGGCGCGGGCGTAGAAGTCGCAGGCTTCGGCTGCGCGGCCAGCCATCGCGAGATAGGGAATCACGCCGTTCATCACGGCCGGGTCGGTTGGAAGCGGTGCATCGTTCATGACATGGCTCCTCGGGTTGGCGGACGTCAGGGTTCCAGCCACAGAATTTTGTCGCTCTGCGGGTCGAACGGGGCGGAGAAGTGTTCGTGCACCACCCGCCATTTGTCTTGCTGCTTTCGGTAGCAGGCGGTCATGCGCATCCAGCCGGACATCTCCTTGCCATCCGGTCCGGTGCCGCCGCAGCGGTTGAGCGCGTGGACGAACGCCAGATCCTCTCCAGCGGTGATCTGAAGGTCGTGGAGCTCGAAGATCATCGGGCCGCTGCACATCGTCATGCAGGTTTCCCAGTGCGTGCGGTAGGCGTCGGCGCCCTTGAACTGCAGGTGCGCGATGGCGTCGAAGGCGACGATGTCGGGCGCGTAATGGGCGAAGACGCGGGCGACGTCTTTGGCCCGCACGGCGCACGCCCAGTCTTCCAGTTCGCTTCGGATCTCGGTTTCAGTGCGTGCAAGGGTGGACAGGGTGTTCATGACAGGTCTCGTTCGGGTGAGTGAAACGGCTGTGTATAACTGCTGGTCGATCGGCAGGTGGCCAAATCGACATCGGTTCGTCCGTTCAGCAGGCGGATTCCGGCGCGTTGGCTCCCAGTGCGCGCAACGTCTGCAAATCCTCCGCGACCGGCCGCACCTCGACGCAGCCAAACTTCGCCCCTGGGATGCGGGACGCCACCTGGATCGCGTCATTCAGGTCTCGAGCCTCGATGAGGTAGTAGCCGCCAAGCTGCTCCTTGGTCTCGATCCAGGGCCCGTCGGTGACCGAAACGCGGCCGCCGCGCACCCGGACGGTGCTGGCGGCATCGGGCGGCAGCAGCCGGTTGCATCCGAGGTAATGGCCGCTTTTGCGGATACCGTCGGTAAACTCTCGGTACTCCTCGAAGTGCTTGTCCGCATCGGCGCGTGGCATCTGCTCCATCACCTTCTCGGCACAGATCAGGCACAGGTATTTCATGACGCTTCTCCCGGTGAATGGTGGATAGAGGCCGACCATCGGCACCCCGCGACGCTCAACAGCCTTCGGCGTTCGCGTGCGACAGCGCGTCGACCCCGGCAACGGTCTCGCGGATCGGCCGAATAGGCCGCACTTCGATGCTGCCGACCCGCGCCGGCGGGATCCCCGCCGCGAGACGGATCGCCTCGTCGAGGTTTTTCGCCTCGATCATGTAGAAGCCGGCAAGCTGCTCCTTGGTCTCGGCGAAGGGTCCGTCGGTGACCGACACTTGGCCACTGCGCACGCGCACGGTGGTGGCTGTCCGGACCGACTGCAGCGCCTCCGAGGCGAGACACTGGCCGCTTGACCGGATCGCCGTGTCGTAGGCGACGCAGTCTTCGTCGGGCAGCTCGTCGAGGCATCCTTCGTCGAGATAGACGAGGCACAGGTATTTCATCGGGTTGCTCCTTTGTGGGTCGGGTTCGGTGGCGGCTTCCATACCTCATAGTCGAACGGCACGCGGAGAGATCGACAAACCGCAGGCGACATCACGCCGGTAATTCCGCGAGTCGCCGCTCGAGGAAGCGGCGCTCGGGCTCCTGCCGGGCCAGCGCAAGCGCCCGTCGGTAGGCGGCCCGCGCCTCCTCGGTTCTGCCCAGGCGCCGACACAGATCGGCGCGGGCGGCGTGCGCAAGGTGGTAGTCGGCAAGCTCGCCGCGCGCGAGGATCGCATCGACCGCCACCAGCCCGGCCGCGGGGCCGTCGCGCATCGCCACCGCCGCGGCGCGGTTCAGCTCGACCACCGGAGACGGGTCGAGCCGCAGCAACAGGTCGTAGAGACCGACGATCTCGGCCCAGTCGGTCGCGGCGGCGGCGGGCGCCTCGGCATGCACTGCGGCGATTGCCGCCTGCAGTGCATAGGGACCGGCGTGACCCGAGCCTAGTGCGCGCTCGACCAAGGCCACGCCCTCGGCGATCAGCTCGGGGTTCCACAACGACCGGTCCTGCTCGTCGAGCAGCACGAGATCGCCCGCGGGTGTGGTGCGTGCCGTGCGCCGCGACTCCTGCAGCAGCATCAGCGCCAGCAGACCGATCGACTCCGGTTCGGGGAGCAGCTCGGCCAGCAGCCGGCCGAGCCGGATCGCTTCGCCCGACAGGTCGGCGCGCGTGAGCGAATCGCCGGCCGATGCCGAGTAGCCTTCGTTGAACACGAGGTAGATTGCGCGCAAAACGCTGTCGAGCCGGGCCGGCAGCTCCGCATGCGGGGGCACTTCATAGGGGATGCGCGCGTCGCGGATCTTGGCCTTGGCGCGCACGATGCGCTGCGCGAGCGCGGGCGGCGCGACGAGGAAGGCGTGCGCAATCTCCTCTGTGGTGAGGCCGCACACCTCGCGCAGCGTGAGTGCAACCTGCGCCTCGGACGACAGGGCCGGATGGCAGCACGTGAAGATCAGCCGCAGGCGGTCGTCTTCGACGCTATCCGCGTCGCTCAGCCCGTCGGCCACGTCCACGCTCGTCGGATCGGGCCGGTCGTCTAGGTCCTCCATGAAGTCGAATCGCGTGCGCCGCCGCACTGCATCGATCGCTTTGAAACGGCCGGTCGACACCAACCAGGCGCGCGGGTTGGCCGGCATGCCCTCATGCGGCCATTGCTCGAGCGCGGCGCGAAAAGCATCGTGCAGCGCTTCCTCGGCGAGGCCGAAGTCGCCGAGCAGACGAATCAGCGTCGCGAACATGCGGCGCGACTCGGTCCGGTAGATCACCTCCAGATGCTCACGCACCTTCCCGGCCGCACCGGCGGGTGCTTCCGGCAAAGACTGGTGCGAGTCGTCCGATGAAACCTGACGGTCGCCCATTCGCTCCTCCCGGGTCGTCTCGGAATTCGGAAACCATCGTAGGTCAGACCGTTGGCATGTCCGACATGCTTTCAGAAGGCGACTTCACCACCTCATTGGGCTGGACACCATGCGTGCAGCGGCCTTCGGAACGGCGCCTTCGAGGCCGAGGGTCTACTCCGCCGTCCAGACATGGACTTGCCGGACCGCCTTGCCGAGCGGAAGGGTCAGATTCTCGAAAGACTTCTGCTCCGAGCCGATGAGACAGGCGCCTGCATAGCGCGGCACCGCAGGGTGATCGGCGACATTGGGGCCATCGGAACAGTCATCCGCCATGGCGACACCGGGGACGAGCAGCACGGCGGCAACAAGCCAGTCTGAGATCAGAACGCTTGGTCGAGCAGTCGAGGTCATTTCTCGGGATCTCCTGAGCGATGAATGGACATTGCAGTCGGGTTTCCGCGATCGATTGCGACAAGGGTCCGCATGTGGCGTTGTTCTCTAATCCGCGGTCAGCGGCAGCCCCTGAGGCGCCACCGGGGTCGCGTCCGGGCCCAGCGGACCGGGTGGCGATCGGGGATCCGTCCCGACGCCTTTCTCCGCATCACGCTTCGGCATCCCTTAGGCCTTGAATATAGCGTAGCGGCAGCGTAGCGCGGCGTCGTCGATGCTTCGGTCGCCGTCCGACCTCGAGGTGCTCGACCACCCCCTGCAACCAACCGAAACCCTCCGACAACAAATTCGATACGCGCTGGAAGCCGGCGCGTTACAGCGGCGGTCCAGACTCATCTGCAACCGGCTCGGACATGGCGCCTCGCCATCCCGACCGGGAAACCTCGATCACCGCCTCGCGACCGACCCGGCGGTGATCCGTTGCAGATCGATCGGAGGAGACCCGCATGTTCAAACGTGTCACTGTCTTTACCTACGGGGTCGTCAGCTACCTCGTCTTCTTTGCCAGCTTTCTTTATGCCATCGGCTTCATCGGGAACATTCTGGTGCCCAAGTCGATCGACTCGGCGCCGACGGTTCCCTTCTGGACCGCGGTGCTGATCAATAGCCTGCTGCTCGGGATCTTTGCGGTGCAGCACAGCGTCATGGCCCGCCCGGCCTTCAAGCGCTGGATCACCCGTTACATCCCGCGCGAGGCGGAGCGCAGTACCTACACCTTGACGGCCAGTCTGCTGTTGATCGCCCTGTTCGTCTGGTGGCAGCCCATGGGCGGGGTGATCTGGAACGTGACCGACCCGGTCGGTCAAGCCGTGCTCTATGGTCTCTACGGCTTCGGCTGGGCCCTGGTGCTGGTCGCGACTCTCCTGATCAACCACTTCGACCTGTTCGGCCTGCGTCAGGTGTGGCTGCAGCTCATCGGCAAGCCCTACACGCCGCTGCGCTTCAAGACCCCCGGCCCCTATCGGTTGGTGCGTCACCCGCTTTATGTCGGCTGGCTCTTCGTCTTCTGGGCGACCCCGACCATGACCGCGGCACACCTGCTGTTCGCGCTGCTGACCACGGGCTACATCCTGATCGGCATCCGGCTGGAGGAGCGCGACCTGCTCGAGGCACACCCCGAGTACGCCGGCTATCGCAAGCATGTGCCCATGTTGATCCCCCGACTCGGCGGCAAGGGTCGCGGCGGCGGCCGCATCGCCGCGGTCGGCGACGGCACCTGAAATGACAGCGGAGCCCCGGTCGGCGGCTCGACGATCGCACCGACCGGGGCAACCGAAAGACGACGGACCTAAACATCCACCCGAGACCAAACCACCCGAGGAGACATCACCATGGCCGTTATGAGCCCCATCGATTTCGACGCCGAGTATCTGCGCCACAAGGTCCGCGAGACCTACGACCGGGTCGCCCGCGACCCCTACGACACCTACCACTTCCACCGCGGTCCCGACTACGCCAGAGACTACCTCGGCTATGACCCCGCGGAGCTGGCCGCCCTGCCGCCGATCAGCGTCGATCGCTTCGCCGGTGTCGGCAACCCCTTCGCTGCGGGCGACATCCATCCGGGAGAGACGATCCTCGACCACGCCTGCGGTGCCGGGACAGACCTGCTGATCGCGGCCCGCCGCACCGGCCCGGAGGGCCGGGCCATCGGGGTCGACATGACCCCCATGATGCGCGAATGCGCACAGCTCGGCGCGCAGCTCGCCGGGCTCGCCGATCGGGTCGAGATCCGCGACGGACGCTACGAGGCCCTGCCGGTCCCGGATGCCAGTATCGACGTGGTCATCTCCAACGGCGTGGTCAACCTGGCGCCGGACAAGACACGGGTGTTCCGGGAGATCCACCGCGTGCTCAAACCGGGCGGACGCCTGTATCTCGCGGACGTGGTGGTCGCACGCGAGCTCACCCTCGATGCCCGCGCCAATCCGGACCTCTGGGCCGCCTGCATCGCCGGTGCCTTGGTCGAGGACGAGCTGCCGGCGCTCGCCGAAGCGGTCGGGCTGCGTCGCGGTCGGCTGGTCGGCTGCTACGACTGCTTCCGCAACACCAGCGCGGCGGACAAGGTGGCCAGGGATCTCAAGGTCCACGGCGTGACCTTCTTCGCCGTCAAGTAATCGACTTCAACAGATCGGAGACAACGAAATGAAACAAACACGCGACACGGCATGGTGGTACTGGCTGGCGAGCGCCGTTCTGCTCGTCCAGGCACTCTCGGGCTGCCCGCTCGGCTTCACGCCGGTCATCGTCCTGACCCTGATCCAGACCCTGCACTTCTGGATCCGCGAAGGCGGTCTCGACCCGCGCGGTCTCGCTGCCTTCCCGGTGCAGGTGCGGATCGGCTACCTGAGCTGGCTCATCGCGGGCCTGGCCGATCCCACCGGTCTGATGCACGGCATCCAGCTCGCAGGCACCAGCGCCATGGTGCTCTTCGGCTATTGTCCGATGGCACGGATGGTCTCGCTGCTGCCCTGGAACCGGCGTCAAGCCTTAAGTCTGCGGCTGGTGGTGCGGACCTTTCTGCAGGCCCCGACGGCCGGGAACATTCGCATTCAAGCCAACTGATCGAGATCCCGGACGAGTCACGGGAATACGCCATGCAGGGGCGAATTCATTCGCCCCTGCATGCTGGCGGTTGCCTTCCGGTACCTCGAAAACAAGCCTCGCTACAGCGCACCGCCTCCGGTCGTCACTTGTTTTGAGGCTCGGAGGCGCCCTCATAACGCTCGAGCAGCTCTTTCAGCGCAAACTCCTTGTTCGGAAAGAAATGATCGCGTCCGAGCTTCTCGACGATTCCCGTTTTCTCGAGCACGGACATGACCTGATGCTTCAATCCGCTGAAGTAGAGCCCGATGCCTGCGTCGCGCAGCTGTTTGGCGACTTCGTTGATCTTTTCCTCGCCCGATGCGTCGATCTCGTTGATCCCGCTGCCGATGATCAGGATCACCCTGGTCTTCGGAAACTCGGCGATGGCCTCCAGCACGATGTCCTCGAAGTACGCAACGGTCGAGAAGGTCAGCGAGCCGTCGAAGCGGACCGGCACCACCGTCTCGCTGACCGGCGCGAGGTTGTGCGCCTTGATGCCCCCGAGCGTGCCGTCGGGTTTGCGTGCGACGATCTCCGCGCGTGGACGCATACTCTTGATCAGGTAGAGCAGCACCGTCAGGACGATGCCGAGGAGGATGCCGTTGGCGATTGCCGGGGCCATCAGGAGGGTTGCCAGAAAGGTCACGATGCCGACGATCGCACCGCCACGGTCGACCTTCCAGGCGTGGACCAGCGGCGCGACGCGGATCAGGCCGAAGACGGCCATCATCACGATCACCGCCAGCACCGCCTGCGGCAGGCTGTAGAGGTAGGAGGTGAAGAAGAGCAGGAAGACCATCACCGCCAGCGCGCTGATGACGGCAAAGAGACCGGTCTTGGCGCCTGTCTTGGCCGCGACGGCGGATCGCGAGAAGGATCCGCTGACCGTGTAGGAGCTGAAGAAGCTGCCGACGATGTTCGCCAGACCCTGTCCAACGAGCTCCTTGCCCGCGTTGATGCGCTCGCCCGTGGTGGTGGCGATGGCCTTGGAGATCGAGGTCGCCTCCATGAAGCCGATCAAGGCCATCACGATCGCGGCCGGAAGCAACGCGAGGATGAGATCCCAGTGGACCTCGGGCACCGCGAACTGCGGCAGGCCCTTTGGAATCTCCCCGACCACGGCCCCGCCCGAGGAGAGCGTCACCGTTCCGTCGCGCGTCTCCACGAAATGCCAGACCCGACCGTCGCGCGCCAGCCCCTCG
The DNA here is from genome assembly GCF_900106925.1 of Thiocapsa roseopersicina. Lineage (GTDB taxonomy): Bacteria > Pseudomonadota > Gammaproteobacteria > Chromatiales > Chromatiaceae > Thiocapsa > Thiocapsa roseopersicina. The sequence continues at coordinate 339,358 of NZ_FNNZ01000003.1, read as the reverse complement.
GGGACTTGGCCTTTGGCAAAGAGGAGCATCGGCCCGTCCGGGATCGGCGAGCCTTCCAAGCGGATCGCGTGCAGATCGATGCGGCGCGCGTTGTTTTGCGACCGCGACTGATCCAGCTCGTACTGGAAGAGACGCACCGACGCCGACAACTCCGCGGCGCGCTTGATGGCCTCCATCCCGCCTTCCTGCTCGAGCCGGGCAGCCTCGCGGCTGCGCTCCGCGATCAACGCGGTGAGCGCTTTGATGCGCATCTCGGTCTGGTTGTACGACTCGATGGTCTCCACCGTCCGCACGTCCTGGATCTGCTCGATCCCGACCGTCGATTTGTGCTCGAAGCCGATGAGTGTGGACCCGGCAGTTGTTGCGAGTACGGCGATCAAGACGCCCGGGAGCTTGGAAGAGACTCGTTTGATCCCGTTGATGAGGAGAAAGGCCACAAGCGCGAACATCAATGTCGGCCAGTGCGTCTCGCCGATCTGCTGCACCACGCGCCAAAGGTCGGCAAGATAGAAGTCCGAGCGCGGAAAGGGAACACCGATGATCTTGCTCAGCTGCGAGAGCCCGATGATCAGCGCCGCCGCATTCGTGAAGCCCACGACCACGGGGCTCGACAGCAGGTTGACGATAGCCCCGAGCTTGAACAGACCCAGTGCGAGACGCAGCACGCCGACCATCAAGGCCAGCATGATCGACAGCTCGATGAAGCTCGCGCTTCCCGGCGACGCGAAGGGGATGATCGCCGCCGCGGACATCAGCGAGAGCATCGCCACCGGGCCGGTGTGCAGTTGACTCGACGAGCCCCACATCGAGGCGATCATCACGGGGATAAAGGAGGCGTAAAGCCCGTACACGACAGGTAAACCCGCCAACTGGGCATAGGCCATGCCTTGGGGCAGCAACACCAAAGCGACCGTGATTCCGGCAATGATGTCGTCGCGCGAGCCCTCCCGAGACATGGGGAACCAGCGCAAGAAGGGCAGAACAGGATGCAGGCGTTCCATCATGACGACTCGTCCGGCTGATAGAAGAACAACCACGCACTCGATGGGTGCGCACACATGATCAGCGACGAGCTAGGTTAACGACCTACTGGCGATCGGACCAATCGATGATTGGCGTCCGTGGCATAGCTGATGATCGATGTGTGCCGCAACCGAAGGGGATCTCGGGCGATTTCCGGGAGTGAGCATCCCGCCCGCACGGACCTGCAGGTCCCGGGGCAACTTAAACCGCTCCCGGCGGTCGTTGCTTTCCCGGAAATCATGGCGGTGCACAGAGACGCGCACCGCGAGCGTCACATGGGTCTCTCGAAACTCAGCAGCGATTCCACCTCGCGCACGCCCAAGATGTCGCCGGCCAGCGCCTCGGCAACCTGGCGTTCGGCCAGCGACGTGACGGTGCCGCGAAGCAACACCACCCCGTCGTTCGAGCTCACCTCCATGCTCCCCGCGTTCACGGTGGTGTCGTAGCGCAGGACGGCCTCGAGGCGATCGGCGATCCAGGTATCGGAGCGCTTGACCTCGGCGAGGGCAGCCTGCCGCTCGCGCTCCGCGGTCAAGACATCCGGGTCGACGTTGATGTAATTGAAGACCTCGCGAACCCCTTCGGTGGTTCCGACGAGAGTCGCCACGCGATCGGACGCTCCGGCCGAGCCGACTCGACCCTTGAGGCGAGCGATGCCCCCGTCGATCTCGACGGCAACCTCCAGCCCGCTCGTGCTGCTCTGCCACTCCAGGCGCTCCCGAATCCTGGTCGCCACATCCAGGTCTTCGACCCGGGCAGTGAGCGGCCCCGGGCTCCGTGCGAAGGGTGCGTCCAAGTCGAGCGCGTTGTCCACCGGCATCCCGTTCGCAACCAGCTTGGCCAGATCCTCGGCCAGGGTTCGCTCGATGACGCTCGGTACCGACCCCTCGATGCGCAGGCGCCCGTCCCGCAAGAGGACCTGGATCGAATAGCCGCTGAGGTGTTGGTTGAGCGCGATGATGGTCTCGACCTTGGCGGCGGTTGCGAGATCGGTATCGGCTCGCAGGGGCGATGCCGAGAGCAGGGCCAGCACTCCCCAGGTCATCAAGATGCGCTCCGGTCGTATCGATCTCATGTGCTTGGTTCTCGCTGTCGGGAATTCAGAATGCAGGCGCCGACGCGGCGCGCTCGAAGATGTCGACTCGGAACGACCATGAGCTGTCCCGTCCGTGAATCCAAACACGCCGCCGGACGATCCGCGAGCTCGGTGGCTCGCACGATGCGCACACCCTCGGTCGGTGCAGGCTGATTATTTGGCGGAGATGGTCAATCATCAATGTGCAGCGGCTGAGTCGGGCACTAAAGTTCAGCGAAGTGGACATCAGCACCCTCGATGCCGAGTGACGGTCTCGCCCCGCTCTGCGGGCCCTGACCAGCCGGCTTTCCCGCAACCCCGACCCGCACCGGCACGGGCGACCCGAGCCAGGTCTCGGGAGGCCCGAGGAAGCGACCGATGACCGACCCTTCCCGCATGACCATCCTGTTCGACAATTATCCCGGCGTCCCGGGCCTGACGAGCCTTTGGGGTTTCGCGGCCCTGATTCGGGTCGCAGACCGGACGATCCTGTTCGATACGGGCAGCAACGGCCGCGTCCTGCTGAAGAACATGGCCGCGCTCGACATCGCCCCGGAATCGGTCGATCTGCTCTTTCTCTCACATCCGCATTGGGACCACATGGGTGGATTGGACTCCGTGTTGGAGATGAATCCGCAGGCGACCCTCGTCGTGCACGAGGGTTTCTCGAAGCATCTGATCAATGATCTTCATGGTCTGTGCGGCGAGTTGGTTGTCGTCGGGACCGACCCTGTAGCGCTCGCCCCGGGCGTTTTTTCAACCGGCATGCTCGACAGCGACCCTCCCGAGCACGCGATGGTGATCGAGGCCGACGGCGTCACGGCAGTCATCAGCGGCTGCGCACATCCCGGAATGGAGCGGATCGTCGAGCACGCCTCGCGCCTTCTGCGGAAAAAGATCGATTGGGCCATCGGCGGTTTTCACCTCATGTACTCGGACGCCGCGGGGATCGACCGGGCGATTCGCGCGCTGCAGGATCTGGAGGTCGCCTACGTGGTGCCGACCCACTGCACGGGAGATGCCGCAAGGGACGCGTTCCGTCATGCGTTCGGCGCGCGCTGCATCGATGGCGGCGTTGGCCGGGAAATCGGCCTTGTCGGACGGGCGACGTCGCCCGGGTAGCCGACGGGCGTCCTTGTCGGCATGAGAATGCCGACCGGATCAGGGTCGGCAGAAAGATCCAGGCTCGCTAAGCAGAGGTATTGAACAATGGCCGGAGAGCAGACGCGTCGAATCGACCAGCCAACGAGAGCGCTCGCGCGCAAACGCATCCTGGTCTGCGGCAAAGGGGGAAGCGGCAAGAGCACCCTGGTCGCCTTGATCGCTGCCGTTCTGCAGCGAAGAGACTATCGGGTGATGGTGCTCGACGGCGATGCCTCGAATCCCGAGGGTCTCGTTCGTCTCTTATTCGGCGTGGGCGTTCAGAACGAGCCCAAACCGTTGATCGAGTTCTTCGGCGGTACCGAGCGCGTGACCTGCCCGGTGGACGATCCCTCGCCGCTGACGCGGATCGGCGAGTCGAACCCGGTGCCGGCAAAGCCGATCAATCTGTCGACGGAGATCGGCCCCGAGTATTCACTTGAAAGAGGCAATCTGCGCCTGCTGCAGGCGGGGAAGATCGAGACCTACGGCCAAGGCTGCGACGGACCTATCGAGAAGGTTGTGAGAGACTTCATGCTCGACGACGAGGTCGTCAGCCTGATCGACGAGAAGGCCGGGGTCGAGCATTTCGGCCGCCGAATCCCCGATCGCATGGATATCATCCTCGGCGTTCTCGACTGCACCCGCGAGTCCGTCTCGATCGCCCGGCGGATCCACGGATTTACTACGGAGATGGGGACCGACAACGCCTGGTTCGTCTTGAACAAGGTTGAATCCCAAGCGATGTCCGATCAAATGATGGATCTGCTCGGTGACTTGAGCGAGAAGGTGACCGGAACGGTACCCTATGTGACAGACTTGGTGAAGGCGGCCCTCGCCGGCTCTCCGATCGATGAACACTTGGCCGCGAAGCATGTCGACCCGATCGTCCAGCGCCTGGAGGGCATCGCATCGCAATACAGGTGAAACGACGCCGACCTGTCGGTCCGCCTGATCCCGGCCGAAGGTCCGCGCCCCAATCCCCGGCCCTCGCCCGCAAGAGGAAAGAACCTGCGTCCGAACAAGGTCTTCGCGACTTCCCCTCCCCTCGCGGGAGGGGGCCGAAGGGAGAGGGTCTGAACAGGTGCTGCATCAGGTCAAACGGTTCATCGCCAACACGTCGCTGCGGACCCTCCTGGTCACCGGATTCACCGCACTGGTGATCGGCGCCGTGGGCACGGTTGGCCTGTTGTCTTATCACGCCGGCCAGAATGCCGTGACCACTCTCGCCGAGCAGTTGCTGGCGGAGATCGGCGACCGCGCCGACCAACGCATGGCCGAGTATCGGACCGGGCTGCGCAATATCGTCCACACCAACGCGGTGCTGATTCAACAAGGCCGGCTCGATCCCGACGATGTCGACGGGTTGGAGCGGCATTTTGCAGCCCAGCTTGGACTCTATCCCGGCGCGGACAGCATCGGTTTGGTCACCGAGCGGCGAGAATTGCGGATGCTGGCACGACAGGGGAGCGACGCCCTGATCCTGCGCCGATTCGACGCCGCGACGGGTTACCGCCTGCATCACTATCGGGCCGATTCGCAGGGCCACCCGCGCGAGCTGATCGAGTCGCGCGAGAACTACGATCCGCACGACGACCCGCCGGGGAAACCCTGGTATCCGTCCGTGCGTGAGGACGGACAAGGCAGTTGGCGCCTGTCGGTGAGCCTGGCAAAGGGGCAGAAAAACCCCGCCTTGGTCAGCTTTTACGCCCTTCCGTTCGACGATGGACAGGGCACACCACAGGGCGTATTGGTCGCCGGCATGACCCTGACGGACATCGGCGAGCTCCTTCAGGGTCTGCGGATCAGCCACCACGGGCAGGCCTTTGTGGTCGACCGCGAAGGTCTGTTGGTCGCCACTTCCACCGGCGAAACGCCGTTCGACAGCGGGGCATTTCACGACCACGCGCAGAACGTCGCGGTCGAGCCCCGGCGCCTCGCGGCGATCGCCAGCACCGATTCGGTGACACGTCAGGCGGCTCGGCGACTGCTGATGCTGCAGCCGGAGCTCAAACAATTGACGGCCCCGCTGAGCTTCGACTTCGATCTCGACGGGCAACGCTACCTGGCTAAGATCACCTTGACCGACTCGGGTATCAGCCACCCGGATTGGCTCACCCTGATCGTGGCGCCGCAACGGGATTTCACGGCCCTGATCGCAGAGCAGATCTCCCGAACGCTCCTGTTCGCCGCGTTGGCGCTATTCATCGCCGTCTTGCTGGGCTTGGTGGCCGCCGGGGCGATCAGCCGCCCCTTGAGAGAGCTGAGTGCGGCGACCCGACGATTGGCCGAGGGCGAGTTTGATCAGCCACTCCCGCCCTCGTCCATCAGAGAGTTGCGGGAGCTCGGCGAGTCGTTCGACCGCATGACTCGGCGGTTGCGCGATGCGTTCGCAGAGCTGCAACAGCTCAATCAAAACCTGCGCGTCGCGGAAGGTGAGCTGGCAGCCCACACCCGGCATCTGGAACAGCGGGTCGCGGAGCGCACTGCGGCACTGAGGCAGAGCGAGGCACATCTGCGCAGTTATTTCGAACAGCCGCTGATCGGCATTGCCGTCACATCGCTGGACAAAGGCTGGCTCGAGATCAATGACCGGATGTGCGCCATCCTGGGCTATTCGCGCGAGGAGCTCGCGAACAAGACCTGGGCAGACCTGACCCATCCCGATGATCTGTCGGCGGATGTCGCCGAGTACGAACGGGTGATGCGCGGCGAGATCGACGGCTATTCGCTCGAAAAGCGCTATATTCGCGCCGATGGCCGGGTGGTCCCCACGGATCTCAGCGTGGCCTGCGTTCGTGGGCCGGATGCTGAATGCCGGTATTTCATCGCGATGATCCAAGATGTGACCGAGCGCCGCCGGACCGAGGAGGCATTACGGGAAAGCGAGGAAAAATTCCGCCTCGCCTTCGACAACGCCAATACCGGGATGTGCCTGGTCGACATCCAAGGCCGACTCCTGCAGGTCAACGACAAGATGAGCGCCGTCTTCGGCTATAGCCGTCGGGAGCTGGAGGGGATGACGGTCAACGACCTGGCGGTTCCGGAAGACGCGGCGCTGAGCGCGGAGTATATCGGTCGCGCCCTACACGGCGGCAGCGACAGCGCAACCTTTGAAAAACGGTATCGCCATCGCGATGGCCGAATCATCCATGGACAGATCGCCTCGACACTGGTCCGCGATGTCCGCAGCCAACCCAGATATTTCATCTCCCAGGTTCAGGACATCACCGCGCGCAAGCAGGCCGAGGCGGCGCTGCTCCGCGAGCAGGCGTTCAGCCAAGCCCTCATCGACGGTATTCCCGGCATCTTCTCTCTTCTCGACCGGACGGGGCGTTTCTTGCGCTGGAACGACCGGGCACGCCGTCAGGTCCTGGGCCATCTGAACGACGGGGACATCGACCGAATCAATGCCCTGGAGATGTTCCATCCCGACGACCGCGACCGGATCGCCCGACACATCGACGACCTCTTCGAAACCGGACGAAACCAGACGTTGCAAGGCCGGGTGCTGGTGCGCGGGGGACCGGAATACCAATGGTTTTTGCTCAGTGCCCAGCGGCTGATGACGGACGCCGACCGTTACCTGGTCGGCATCGGCATCGATATCACCGAGCTCAAACAGGCCGAGGAAAGTCTGCGCGCCAGCGAGGCGCGATACCGCCTGCTGGCCGAAAATTCAAGCGATTTCATCGCTGTTGTCGATCCGGAGGACCGTTACACCTACGTCAGCCCCTCGGTGGAGAAGCTGCGCGGCTATTCCGTGGACGAGGTGATGCAACAGAGGTTCGCGGAGGGACTGCGCCCGCAGTTCGCCGCATCTGTCGGCGCCCATCTTGCCGAGCGCCGCGCCGCGGCCGAGACCGGTGCCCTGCTGCCCGAGTTTCGCGACGATTTGGAGCAGTTCCGTAAAGACGGCACGACCGTCTGGACCGATGTCACGATCACCCCGCTGGTGGACGCGGCAGAGCGATACAGCGGCTGCCTCGTGGTCTCGCGCGACATCAGCGAGCGCAAGCGTTACGAGCTGAAGCTGCAGGAGGCCCGCGCGGTTGCCGAGACCGCCAGCCGGGCCAAGAGCGAATTCCTGGCCCAGATGAGTCATGAGATCCGCACCCCGATGAATGTCGTGCTTGGCCTGGCCCAAGTGCTCAACCGAGAGCCGCTCACGGCCGATCAGCGCGATATGGTCGAGCGCATCCGCATCGCGGGACAGTCGCTGCTTGCCATCATCAACGACATCCTCGATCTCTCCAAGATCGAGGCCGACCGGTTACGCCTGGAGCCGCGCACCTTCACGCTGGAGAGCCTGCTCGAGCGGCTCGACGCCCTGATGGCGCCGGGCGCCCGGGCCAAAGGACTCGCCTTTCGGGTCGAGTTGACGGGACCATCCCCGGGACCGCTCCTGGGCGATGCCTTGCGCCTGGAGCAAGTGGCGATCAACCTGCTCGGCAACGCCATCAAGTTCACCGAAGAGGGCCAAGTGACCCTCTCGGTACGGACGCTGCGCAGCGACGCGTCCGCCATACGCCTGCGCTTCGCTGTCGAGGATACCGGCATCGGCATCGCGCCGGAGGCCCTGGAGCGGCTGTTCACCCCCTTCACCCAGGCCGAGGAAGGCATCACGCGGCGCTTCGGCGGCACCGGGCTCGGCTTGACCATCAGCAAACGCCTGTTGACCCTGATGGGCGGCGAGATCGGTGTCGAGAGTCAAGTGGGCCAGGGCAGCACCTTCTGGTTCGAGTTGTCTTTGGCACGGGCCTGCGCCGATGAAGCGGCCTTGTCGTTCGGCGCCCAGGGCGCTGCCGAGTTGTCCCGGCCTGCCGGGCCGCGCTTGGCCGGCACGCACGTCCTGGTGGTGGACGACAGCGCCATGAACCGCGACCTGGCCGAGCGAGTCCTGGCGCTCGAAGGCGCGACCGCCACCCTGGTTGCCGACGGCCGACAGGCCGTTGACCAGCTCAAGGCAGGCGCCGCGGCCTTCGATGCCGTGCTGATGGACGTGCGCATGCCGGTGATGGACGGCCTGACCGCGACCCGGCTCATCCGCGAGGAGCTGGGTCTCAAGGACCTGCCGGTCATCGCACTCACCGCGGGCGTCTTGCCCGCGGAGCAGGAGGCGGCGCGCGCGGCCGGCGTCAGTGCCGTCCTGCCCAAACCACTGGATCTGGAACAGATGACGATGCTCTTGTCGAACTGGATCAAACCAGGTGCGCCGGTGCTCGGAGCCGCCGCCGCGGTGTCGTCTGATCGGGCGGTGTCGTCTGATCGGTCGGCGACGCCCACTGAGTCGTTCGCCGACGACACGACCGAGGGCTTCCCCGACATTGCCGGCATCGACCGCGTCCGGGCTGCCGAGATCCTGATGGATAATCGGGAGATGTTCCTCTGGCTGCTGCAGCGGTTCGCCGAGAAATACGTCGACGCTGCCGAGCACACGATCCGGGATCTGACCCTGGGAGACCGGGAAACCGCCGCACGGCGGATGCATACCTTAAGGGGCGGGGCGGGCCAGCTCGGCGCACAGCACCTGATGGCCTTGGCCGGAGAACTGGAAATGGCCATCGACCGAGGCGAAACGGGGCTGGACGATCGGCTCGCCGCCCTGGACCACAAGGTCGCGGAGCTGTTGGTGGCGAGCGCGCCTTGGCGGGATGCTGCCGTGACGCCCGGCACACGGGCACCGGCAACACCTGTTACCCTGGATGCGAATCGTCTCGAGGCACTGCGCGCAGACTTGCGTCGTCGCAACCTGCGGGCCCGGCACCGCTTCGAAGAGCTGCGTCCGGCGCTTGCACGTGAGCTGGGCGAGTCCGCAATCGAGGCACTCGAGCGCGCCATCCGAGATCTGCGCTACGAGGAAGCGCTCGGGATCCTGGATGCTGTCGAGGCCGCCTGAACATGCAGTATCACCGACAAGGCAAGCGCGTGACCGCCATCGCCAGAATACTGATCGTCGACGATGATCCCTCGGCCATCGAGGTCTTGGCCCAAGCCCTCGAGGGTCAGGGTGAGCTGTACTTTGCCGTCAGCGGCACGGACGCCCTGGCCGTCATGGCGAATGACCCGGCCGACCTCATCCTGCTCGATGCCGACATGCCGGACCTCGACGGGTTTGCGACCTGTCGGATTCTAGGGCAGACGTATCCCGAGGTCCCGGTGATCTTCGTCACCGCCTTCGGCGACGAGGGGCACGAGATCCGGGCACTCGAGGCCGGAGCGGTCGACTTTATCCATAAACCCATCAAGCCGCCCATCGTGCGGGCCAGGGTCGGTGTCCACATCAAGCTGGCCGCGTTGAACGTCGAGCTGCACAGCCTGAGTAACCGCGACCCGCTGACGGGCATCGCCAATCGCCGTGCACTGGATGAACGTCTGGCCCTGGAGTGGCGGAGGGCGGCGCGATGTCGACAACCGCTCGGCCTGCTCATGATCGATGTCGATCATTTCAAGCGCTACAACGACCGCTATGGCCACATCCAGGGCGACGACTGCCTGCGTCGCGTGGCCCGGGCAGTGGCCGAGACGGCCAACCGATCCGGCGACCTTGTGGCCCGCTACGGGGGCGAGGAATTCGTGGTGCTGGTGTCCGGCGATTCACTCGAGAGCGCCGTCGCGCTGGGCGAGAAGGTCTGCGCCGCGGTGCGCGCTCTGGCCATTCCTCACGACGAATCCGACGCGGCGCCCATCGTGACGGTGAGTATCGGCATCGCCGGGGAGGTTCCGTTTCCACCGGCTGTCCAATTCAGCGCGACCGATCCGCCCGTCGACGGCGCCGCCGCGGGCCTGAGGCCCATCGAGTCGTTGATCTCGCGGGCCGACCGGGCACTCTATACCGCCAAGGCCGCGGGCCGAAATCGCGTCTGCGTGGACAACCCCGGGCGTCGGGTACCCGGCTGATCGGTGGTCACATCATCGGGATGATCGCGTAGCCCTTGGCCTGATCGCCGAACCCGCCCTACGCGGCCGCCTCGGCGTAAAGCCACTTCTGAAAGTCGACAAAGAGACCCTTGACCTCGACGGCACCCCCGAGATCGACGACCGCATCGCTCAACGAGTTCCGGTACCTAAGTTTAAGCAGGGGTGTCAGTTTTTCGGTCTCCAGCTCCTCGACGCCGACCTGCACGTAATGCAGCAGCACGAAGTCTAGGAAGGCCTGTTGGGTGCCGGAGAAGCGCGCATCGATGATGACCTTCGCCCGTGCCGCGCGATCCTCGCGCGAGAGCGGCGCGACCGCGTACCCGACATAGGCGAGCACATCGAAGAGGTCGCTTTTCTCCGCGTCGATGATTTTCTGCATCTCGGCAAGCTGTGCCTTTCCGAACCCCTGCTCCGCGAGCCCCGCGAGCAGCCTCGCGCGGGTGTCCGGCAGGCTCCAGAGCCGGCGCAGCTCGTCCTCGTCCTTGAAGAACTCGGGCAACCGTCCGAACAGCGCCTCCATGAACTGCTGGGCGGACATGGGCGTGCCGTCGGGGTGCCAGAAGGAGGTCACCGTCATGTGCTGGATGGCCCGCTCTTTCCCGTCGGCGAGCTTCACGCGCGCCTTCCGCCGCTTCGCACAGACGCAGGGGCTCTCGCCGCAGACATGACAGGGTGGTGGTGGCTCCTTGATGCAGACGCAGGGCACCATTCCGCAGCGCTCGCAGGGGTCGGGGTCCGGCGTCTCGCACGCGCACGGGGACTCGCCGCACCGCTCGCAGGTCTCGGGGGCGATCGGCTCCCCGTCCCACTCCGGATCGCTGAAGTGGTGGTGCGCCTTCACGAAGTCGTAGATGGTGAAGTAGTCCTTGCCGTCGTAGAGTCGCGTGCCGCGGCCGATGATCTGCTTGAATTCCACCATGGAGTTCACCGGACGCATCAGGACGATGTTGCGCACGTTGCGCGCGTCCACGCCGGTCGAGAGCTTCTGAGACGTGGTCAGGATGGTCGGAATGGTCTTTTCGTTGTCCTGAAAGTCGCGCAGATACTGCTCGCCCAAGGCGCCGTCGTCGGCGGTGACGCGATGGCAGTAGTTCGGGTCTTTGCTGGTCGTGGCCTGGTTGACGAGGTCGCGCACCGCCAGCGCGTGCGTCTGGTTGGCGCAGAACACCAGGGTCTTGTCGCGCTGATCGATCGCGGCCATAAAGATCTCGACGCGCTTCTTCTCGCGCTCCTTGATCTCGATGATGCGGTTGAAGTCCTTCTCCTCGTAGAGCTTACCCGCTTCGATCTGGCCCTCGACCACGGCGTCGTCGGGCGTGTAGATGTATTCGTCGAGCGTCGTTGCGATCTGCTTCACGCGAAACGGGGTGAGAAATCCGTCGTTGATGCCCTCCTTGAGCGAGTAAATGAAGACCGGCTCGCCGAAGTAGCGGTAGGTGTCCGCGTTGTCCTTGCGCTTGGGTGTTGCGGTGAGCCCGAGCTGAACCGCAGGCGCGAAGTATTCCAGGATGGCCCGCCAGGTGCTCTCGTCGTTCGCACCCCCGCGATGACACTCGTCGATCACGATGAAGTCGAAGAAGTCCGGCGGGTACTCGCCGAAATAGGGCGCCGGCTTCCCGTCATCGGTCTGCCCGCTCATGAAGGTCTGGAAGATGGTGAAGAAGATGTTGCCGTTCTTCGGCACCTTGCCTTTCTTGCGGATATCCGCGGGGGCGATCCGCACCAGGGCATCCTCCGGAAAGGCGGAAAAGGCGTTGTAGCCCTGATCGGCGAGGATATTGCGATCGGCGAGGAAGAGGATCCGCGGTCGCCGCGTCGGCGCTCCGTCCGTTTTCCAGTCCGAGAGGTTCCAGCGACTTTGGAACAGCTTCCAGGTCGTCTGAAAGGCGATGAAGGTCTTGCCGGTCCCGGTCGCCAGGGTGAGCAGGATCCGGTCGCGACCCTCGGCGATCGCCGCGAGGATCCGCTCGACGGCGATGTCCTGGTAGTAGCGCCCTTGGAAGAACCCGCCCTTGTCCTCGAACGGCACCAGGGCGAAGCGGTCGCGCCAGACGTTCTCGATGGCGAAGGTGCGGTTCCACAGCTCCTCGGGTGTCGGGAACCGGGCGACTTCGCCCTCGGCGCCCGTCTCCATGTCGACTTCGTAGATGCCCTGCCCGTTGCTCGAAAAGGCAAAGCGGATCGTGAGCTTGCACGCGTAGTTCTTCGACTGCCCCACGCCCTCGGTCAGGGCCTTGTCCCATGCCTTCGCTTCCAAGGTCGCGAGCTTATGGTTCCGATACACCAGCACATAGTCCGCCGTGAGCGACTTCCCGCGCTTGCCGTTCCCCTCGATACGCCCGAGCGTGATCGGGTACTCACGCAGGATCCGGCTCCCTTCCACGACACCCCATCCCGCCGCTTTGAGCGCGGGATCGATGTGCTCGGCTCTGGTTTCGGCTTCGTTCATGGGTGTTCGCCGGAGGTGACCGGTGATATCTTCAGGGCGTCGACAGCGGAGAAAAGGGGTCGCAAAGCGGTTAAAGCCCTTTCCTGATCAACAATTGCGAACCGGTGAAGGCGTGCCATGACAGTGCTCAAATATACCTATTGGCAAGATGACGGCATGTGGCTCGGGTACCTCGAAGAGTACCCGGATTACACGACACAAGGCGAAACGCTGGAAGAGCTGCAGGATAACCTGAGAGACATTTATCAGGAACTGACGAGTGGCGCCATTCCGTCCGTGCGCCGTGTCGGAGAGCTCGCGGTCGCATGAAACGGCGTGAATTGATCGCCAGGCTCCAGCAAATGGGCTGTGTCCTGATCCGTCACGGCGATCGGCACGATTGGTATCAGAATCCGAAGACCCGAGAATCTCAGCCCGTCCCGCGGCACGTCGAGATCAACGAGTATCTGGCAAATCACATTCTCAAGAAATTGAGCTGATTCGTCGCGCGCAAGGCGTTGCTCATCATCCCGGCCGTAGGGTGGACGAGCGAGAGCGAAGTCCACCAGAACCCGCACCGGTGTTGGTGGACTGCGCTGCGCTTGTCCACCCTACGACTTCCTTCGGCGACATCCCAACTCGCCGCTTTGAGCGCGGGATCGATGTGCTCGGCTCTGGTTTCGGCTTCGTTCATCTTAAACCGCGTCCATCACGGTATGCGTCGTTTTGAGTCATCAACCAGTTTGGCTCTTATCTGTGGCGTCAGAGTCGACGCGGTTTAATAGTTTATTCTTTACTCTTTCTAACCCGCGCCAGCGCCGACAATCGCTGAGTCTACCGAAACCGATACAATCCGGGAACAGTGCATAGCGTTCTGAGCGCGATCTAGAGCTTACCGGTAAAGGCGTCGTGGAGGAGTGATTTCTTCAGGGCGTCGAGGGCGGAGAGTTTGCGTTTGTAGATGGATTCGAGGCGCTCGGTTTCCGCACTTAAAGAGTCTAACGTGCTCACAATACTCGCTTGTTGTGAAATAGGCGGCCAATTAACTAAAAGGGGATGAATATTGTTGCGATTCAATGCGGGATTCGCTGCGCCGGAATCGAACTTTTTGACATCAAGCCCAAGAAAAAAATAGTAAATTAACTTCGGGTTATTGCCCTTGAAGTCCTTCACCCAAAGCGTCGTGTCATGTGGCCAGAAGTCTTTCTCTAAGTAAAACACTTTCCCTAAAGTCCCCTTTCTTCCAATTACAACACCTGGAGCAGAGACTATTGCGTTGCTGTGGTAGCTCTTAATGCCACCGCTTGAGACCACAGGGACTACGCCATCAACTTGCTCACTTTTTGTGATATCGAAGCCACGCTGGAGGGTTAGCTGTTCTCCAATATGCGTTTCCTTCCACCCATTCCCTTTCTTCGCAAAGAACGCGTTCATCTCGCTCTCAAAAACCGCCCGCGCGTTCTCAAGATTCTTCTCGGCATTCGCCTTCGCCGTCGCAATTCCCTCAAAAGCCTCGTCGAGGATGCCGACGATGCGGTGTTGTTCGGGGAGAAGCGGTAATGGAACTTCAAACTGCGCTAACGCTTCGCCTGTGAAGTGCTGGATTCCCGCGCCATTGAAGTGATTCCTCAGCGTTCCATCGAGATCTTTTGAGAGCAGGTAATAGAGAAACCACTTGTTGCGCTCGGGTTCATTGAACCGCACGCGATGGAGCGCTTTCTGGAAATAAATTGGTTCGTCTCGCTGCCAAATGGCGGCCCGTCCAGGGTAACCACCCTCGCAAATAAGTACGTCACCTTTAATCGCGGTGTATTTGGTGGCTTCCTCGGGAAGGAACCGCATTTCAAGGACATCAGATAAATCGAAGTCGAACCAGCGGACGTTCAGATTGCGAAGATACGGCTTTGGCTCCCCCTTGTTTTTGGCCTTGTCCAACATCTTGCCGAGCGAATGGGCAGCAATTTCGCCGACCGCCTTCTTCTCCCACCCCTCCTTCACCCCTCCACCTCCGCTATCCACTCCTCTAGCTTCTGCCGCAATTCCTCTTTGCTCGGCAGGTAGAGCTGGTATTCGCGGGCGTGGATGTTGGCGTCCTTGGGCAGGGTGATTTCGACCAGCGCCTGGTGCTTTTTCTTACACAGCACGATGCCGATGGCGGGGTTCTCGCCTTCCAGTTTGACGTAGCGGTCGAAGTAATTGACGTACATCTGCATCTGGCCGAGATCCTGATGCGTGAGCTTACCGAGCTTGAGGTCGATCAGCACATGGCAGCGCAGCAGGCGGTTGTAGAAGACGAGGTCGACGAAGAAATGGTCGTCATCGAAACTGAAGCGCTTTTGCCGGGACTCGAAAAGGAAGCCCTTGCCGAGTTCGAGAAGGAACTGGCCGAGGCGGTCGATAATGGCACTTTCGAGATCGGATTCGGAATAGCGGCTTTTCTCGGCGAGACCGAGGAATTCCAGCACCAGCGGTTCCTTGAGCAGGTCTTGCGGCTGGCTGACGATCTGGCCTGCGCGCGCGAGTTGGCGGATGCCTTCCTTGTCGCGGCTTAAGGCCAGCCTTTCGTAGAGACCGCTGTCGAACTGGCGCTTGAGTTCGCGCAGCGTCCAGTTTTGCCCGGTGGCTTCGATTTCATAAAAGCTGCGCTCGTCGGCGTTCTTGATGCCGAGCAGGAAGACGTAGTGCGACCAGCTCAACGAGAAGGGGCGCGACGATTGCCCAGGCGCTGTATGGACAATCTGGAATGCCCCGATGCTTTCTTGATCGCCCTCGCTTGGCAATTGGCCAGACACTGTCTGGCTTTTTGTTTTCGATTGGCCAGACATCGTCTGACCAATCCGGTTTTGGTATAGCAGGTAGAACTGCCTCATCGATTTGAGATTGGAAAGCGAGTAGCCCTTTCCGAACTCCCCGGTCAGTCTGTCCGCCAGCGCTCGAAGGATCTCCTGCCCATAAGCAGCGCGCTCTTCGCCCTTTTGTTCTTGTTCCACAATGCGCCGCCCGATCTCATAGTTGGTGCGTACCTGAACAAGATCGACGCCACGCGCCACGATGGCGCGAGCGGAAGTGATGAGTCCACGAATGTCATCAAAGAATGACTGGGTAAGGTTCATAGCAGCCCCCTGATCTCCGCCAGCACTGCTGCACTCTCGGCATCCAGCGCGGCGATTTCGTCCAGGATGTCCCGAGGGCTGCGGTGGGCGACGGTCTCCCCGCCGTTGGGATTCTTCACCGACAGGTCATAGGTCGCCGTGTCGACCGTCGCGACATCCAGGCTCCAGCTCTTCGGCGAGTCGGCAAAGTCCTTCTGCAAGGCCACGAACTCGGCAAGGTCGGCATCGTTGAGGGGCGTGGTCTTTCCCATCGTCCGACCTGGGTCGAGCTGGTAGTACCAGACGGTGCGCGTCGGCGCACCCTTCTCGAAGAAGAGCACCACGGTCTTCACCCCCGCCCCTTGGAAGGTCCCGCTCGGACAGTCGAGGACGGTATGCAGGTTGCTTGACTCGAGGAGGAGCTTTCGCAGTGAGACCGACGCGTTGTCGGAGTTCGAGAGGAAGGTGTTCTTGATGACGACACCGGCTCGCCCGCCGGCGCGCAGGATCTTGATGAAGTGCTGGAGAAAGAGGAAGGCGGTCTCGCCGGTGCGAATCGGGAAGTTCTGCTGGACCTCCTTGCGTTCCTTGCCGCCGAAGGGCGGATTCGCGAGCACGACGTCGTAGCGGTCCTTCTCCTGGATGTCGGCGAGGTTCTCGGTGAGCGTGTTGGTGTGGATGATGTTCGGTGCGTCGATACCGTGCAGGATCATGTTCATGATCGCGATCACATAGGCGAGCGACTTCTTCTCCTTGCCGTAGAAGGTTCGCTCCTGCAGGGTCTTGAGCTGTGCGGTGGTGAGCCCCGGCCGGGACTGCATGAAATCGAGTGCCTCGCACAGGAAGCCCGCCGAGCCGCAGGCGCCGTCGTAGACACGTTCCCCGACCTCGGGCGCGACGACTTGAACCATCGCCCGGATGAGCGGACGCGGGGTGTAATACTCGCCGCCGTTACGCCCGGCATTCCCCATCCGCTTGATCTTTTCTTCATAGAGCGCGGAGAGCTCGTGCTTCTCGGCCTGCGAGCGAAAACGCAGCGCGTCGATTCCTGATCTGCCAGGCTGCATGGCCGACGGCGCCACCATACCGGAGGCGCTTGAGAGTGCCCGCGATGCCGTCACGAGCTGGATTCTGACCGCGCGCGAATTTGGCGACCCGGTGCCCGAGCCGGGCAAAGGCGGCGAATCAGGGCGGTTCGTGCAGCGCGTGCCCAAGTCGCTCCACCGCAAGTTGACTGCGCGCGCCAAGCAAGAGGGAGTCAGCCTCAATACCCTCGTGCTGGATTTCATCGCCGAGGGGATCGGACGACGCGAATCGCATCCCTGATCGAATGGCGCGTCCCTCGATACATCCAGCGCAAGATGCTCGGCGATCCCGTCTCAACTCCACCAGGCGCTTCAGGGTGGTTTTGGTCCGCAAACTGTCGTTCCGTCGCGCTCACCAAGGATCGTCGATCCCGGCGTTGTTGTAGTCCCTCATGCTTTCCAACCAATCCGGCATCCCTTCCTTGACGATCTGCTTCAACTCGACCAGATCGTCCTTGCTGACCAAGCCTTTTTCATGCATGAAGGCGTAGAATTTTTTAAGGCTTGCTGCATTCTCCTTAATGCTGGCTTGGCTTGACCACATGGCCTTCCTGATAAACCAGTCGCCGAGAAACCAGCTGACACCGTCCACGCCGTCTTTGGCCTCGAGCGCGTCCTCGTAAAGCAAGTAGTCGTTGATATAGAAATCGATATTTGCATGATGGTTCTTGACGACCTTCTCGGACAGGCCGGACGCCTTGAGCCAAGCCACGAACTCCGTCAACAGAATTGCGTTCTCGGCCCGGATCTTTTCGCACGCGTCTTCGTATGCTTGGTAATCGGTCATGTAAGAAACTCCATGGCTTGCGGGTATGAATCAGCCATGGCGGACGGTTCCGCAATTGGCTGTGCCGCGGTATTCGTTATGCCGCGACTTCCACATACTCGACTCGACTTTGAGGAATGGGAGGCTTGATCCCGTCTGCTCTCATACCCTCGAGGTGTAAAGCGATAGCCTCCTTGATTTCCGCTTCGACCCCCTCTACTGGGGCGCCGGTGGCGATGCAGCCCGGAAGATCCGGGACATAATAAGCAGAGAAGTTACTCGCTGTTTTCTCGATGACGATTGCATAGCGCATGATGTCACTTCCAGCCTGCTTGTTTGAAAATGCTGTTCTGTGTTCCCGGTGCGATTTCATCGCTGGTTCTCCCGGCAACGGTCAGCGTGCCGGCAGCGCAACCTCTACCCTCCCCGTTTCGGTCCACGCCCGCCGTTGCGGGCGGTACATATCCTCGACCGTGGCGGCGGGGTGGGCGAAGACGCCCGGCGAGACGGCGCGCAGGCGATAGGCGAGCTGGAAGCGGGTCGGTGCCTTCGGACCTCGATCGACGGCGGCGACGAAGCGGTCGGCGCGGAACTCGACATGCTCGGCGGTTTCTTCCAGGCCCAGCCAGGCGATGTCGGCGATGTCGCCGGCCTTGATGAGACTGGGGTTGTCGATCTCGAAGCCGGCCGGGAGCGGATCGTCGACGATGAGTCGCGCTTGGCGCTGGGCGTCTGCGCTGACGGTAATGACGGCGACCATGCGGTCGCCTTGGGTGACGGTGGAGGGGTCGATGCGGCGGCCGTCCAGGTCGTAGTAGGCGCGCTCGATCCGGTAGCCGTCGCCGCCGGCGGGCTCGGGTGTCAGCGGGATGCCGCCGACGCTGACGAGCGCCTCCAGCGGGCGTTGGCCCGCGTTCGCGACGATCAGGGGCAACGCGGCGGCGGTGTCGGCGCCGAGTCGGCTGAACCAGGGGCCGCTCCAGGGCTCGCCCGCGAGTGTCAGTTGCGGTTTGTCTGCGCCCTGCATGAGGGCTCGGGCGGCAAGCAGCAGCCAGGCGTCGTCCTGCGTGCTGGTGTCGGTCGCGTTGACCCAGCCCTGTTCCAGACGTCGGGCGAGGGCCTGTAGGTCGACCGCGCCGGTCGCGCTCTCGGCGGCGAGGGTCAGGACGGCCGCGCCGTCGCGCAACCCGGAGCCGAAGTCGGCGCGCCAAGCGCCGTCGTCGTCGCCCTGCTCCAGCATCGCGACCGCGGCATGGAAGACCGTATCGGCACGCGGACGGTCGCCCATGAGGGCTAGCGCCGCGCCGAGCTGGGCCTTGGCCATGGGTGTGGAGAAGGCGTCGAGCTTGGTCTCGGCGTAATAGCGCAGGTCGCCGATGGCGGCGCGACCGTTGCGGGCGAGGACATAGAGCGCATAGGCGATGTCCTCGCCGCCGCTGCTGAAGTCCGGCACATAGGCGAGCCGGTTGCGCAGGTTGTCCAGCGCCATGTCGAAGGCGCGATCCGGCACCTCGTAGCCTTGCTCGCGGGCACGGGTGAGGAAGTCCGCGACATAGGCGTCGAGCCAGCCGTCGTCGCCGCCCGCACCCCAGAGGCCGAAGCTCCCGTTCGAGGCCTGGTTGGCCAGCACCTCGCCGATCGCCTCGCGCACGCGTTCCTTAATCTCGGTGTCGGTCCCGAGACCGATGGCGGTCGCGACCTCGTTGAGATAGAGCATGGGCAGTGCGCGGCTGGTGAGCTGCTCGGTGCAGCCGTAGGGGTAGCGATCCAGCCCCGTCACCAGGCCGGCGACGTCGAGCGGTCCGGCGCCCGAGATGGAGACCGCGAGCGCTCCGGTGCCGGGCAGCACCTCTGACCAGGCCGAGGCGTCGAGACGCAGCTCCCCGCCCGGGGCCAGATCCACGACCGAGTTGCGCGAGACCAAGGGGGCGTTGGAGCGGACCGGGATCCGCAACGTTTTCGTCAACGCCTGCCCGTCGGGCGTGCGAAGGACCAGATTCAGGGTCTCGTCGCCGACCGAAACCGCTTCGATCGGGATCTGCACGGCGGCACGTCCGCCTTGGGCCAGGGTCAGTGTCCGCTCGGCTTGGTTGGCGGGGATGCGGACATGCCCGCCATCGGTCGCCACCGTCAGGCTGACCTCGCCCGCCGGTCCGTCGACGTGGGTCAGCTCGAGCAGCAGGCGCGAACGGTCCTCGGGCGCGAGGAAGCGCGGCAGGCTGGCCATCATGACGACCGGATCGCGCACCAGCAGGTCCTCGACCGCGTGGCCGACGCCTTGCTTGGACCAGGCCATCGCCATCACACGCAAGGTGCCGTTGAAGTCCGGGATATCGAAGGCGACGCTCGCCCGGCCTTGGGCGTCGAGACGGATGATCTCGGACTGGAAGGCGACCAGATCCTCGGTGGGCGGCGGGCCTTCGAGCCGGATCATGGCGCCGTCGCCGCCGGAGCGCACCGTGCCGGGCACGCCCTGCATGCGGTCGATGAGCTGGCCGTAGAGGTCGCGGACCTCCATCCCGAGACGGCGCTGACCGAAATACCAGCGATCCGGCGCGGGCGATTGATAGCGCGTGAGGTTCAGGATCCCGAGATCGACCGCGGCCAGGGTGACATAGACCGGCTCGCCGGCCGGGGCGTTGGCGACCTGGATCGGGATTTCGAGCCGTTGGCGCGGACGGATCACGCCTGTGGCCGGATCAAGGCCGAGCGTCACAGCAAGCCGGCGCTCAGCCGGATCCACCCCGGCCCAGGTCAGCCCGATCGCGCGTCCGGGCATACGCCGGGCCTCCAGATCCATCGGCCGGTAGAGGGCGGCCGTCACATAGGCGCCCGGCCCCCAGGCACGGGTGACGGGCAACTCGACGGTTGCGCCGTCCTCCGGGACCTCGACGGTGCGCATCTCGATCAGCCGGTCGTCGATGACCATCACCAAGGCCACGCCCGGGAAGCGCGGCTCGATGCGCGCCTTGAGCGTCTCGCCGACCCGATACTCGGCCTTATCGAGCGAGACCTTGAGCAGATCCGGGGTGTCGACGGCGCGCGGCGCGACGTACCAGCCGGCCTCGAAGTCGAGATCCGCGGGCAGGGCCGTCGCATCCGGGCCTTCGACACGCAGACGATAGCCGCCCCACTCCACACGCGCCTCGATCCGCGCGACACCGGTCGCGGCGTCGATCTGGCCCGGCTCCAGGGTGCCGGAGGCGATGCGTTGGGTCGAGACGATCGGCTCGTACTTCCAGCTGCCGTCGGACTCGTACCATTGGAAATCGGTGGTCAGGCGGGAGAGCGTCCAGCGTAGCCCTTCGGCCGGTTGCCGCTGGCCGTTCGGATCGTTGGCAGCATCGATCAGGATGATCTCGAACCCGGCGTTGCCGCCCTCCTCCACCGCGTCCCCGAACAGAGGTTTCACACCGATGCGGGGTTGGCGGGTCGCGACCGGCAGGGTCAGGCTGCGCTCGACCGGGCGCCCGCTGCCCTCGACGAGACGCACGCGCAGATCGGCTTCGAGCGGTCGACTGGTCGGCGGAAGATCGGGCAGTTGCAGGGCGATCTCGGCTTTGCCTTGGTCGTCGGTCCGGGTCGTCGCCAGAGGCTGGCCGACCGGCTCGACCGGCTCGCTCGCCAGGCCGAATCTGAAACCGGGAAACGCGGCGAGGCCCTGCGCGGGCTTGACCTGAACCTCGCCCTCGACGGCGACACCCGCGGCGGGTGCGCCGAAGAGAAAGCGGGCGTCAAGGGCGATCTCGGGCAGGTCCTCGGGATCCAGCGTCTTGACCGGGCTCTCCAGCTCGAAGGCGAGGCGTTCGGGCTCGAAGTCCTCAACCAGGAAGGTGACCTCGGCCAAGGGCGGGGCCTTGGGGTCGCTGTAGGTCGCCGCGCGCCAGGTGCCGCGCATGGCGACGCGGCTGAGGTCCAGCGTCGCACGATAGCCGCCGAGACCCTGATCCTGCGCCAGGAGACGGCCGTGCTCGACCCCGTCGGGGCGCTTGAAGATGAAGGTGATCGGCAGATCCGAGACGGCGTCGGCCTTGGCATCGCGCACCAGGGCGGTCAGCTGGACGGTCTCGCCGGGACGATAGGCGCCGCGCTCGGTGACCAGATAGACATCGAGCGGCTGCGGCGCGGGCCTCCCCGTCACGCCGCGATCGCTCAGATCGAAGGGTGTCTGGGTGAGGTCGAGAAAGCCGTAGTCGCCGTCCGGACCCTCGGCGACCAGGACGGAAGGGGCATTGCCGCCGGTTCCGCGCAGCAGACCGGGCTCGAAGCGGGCATGGCCATCGGCATCGGTGGTCGCCTCGCCGAGGATGTCGTCATTGAGTGCGACCAGGCGCAGCGTCGTGCCGGCGACCGCATCGGCGCTCGAAAGCGAGCGCACCAAGGCGTGCAGGCCGTCGTTGCCCGAGAAGCTCGCAAGCCCGAGATCCGAGACCAGGAACCACTGGGTCGCGAGCGCCTCGGGCTCCTGCATGGCGTTGTGGGGGGCGGCGGTCATGGCGTAGACGCCGGGCCGCAGATCCTCGACCAACTCCCCGACCGGCACCGAGGTGGTGACCTCGCGATTGAGCCGGGTGTCGGCCGGGGGTTTGACCTCGATGTGGCCGTTCCAGATCGCCTCTCCGGAGCGATCGGCGATCTGCTTTGCGTCCCAGGTCGAGAGCTGCTGGCGGAACCGGCCGCTCGCGACCGCCGAGCCGAGGGCGCGGTCGCCGATGCGATAGACCGCCGCGTCGATCCGATCCGTGTTCACCGAGACGACCGGGATCGCCGGATCGCCGCCCGCGGGCAGCACGTAGGCTCGCCCGAGGAAGCGGGCCATGGGCGCGCGGTCGCGCACGAAGATGTCGAGATCAGACGCCTTGGCGAGCGTCTCGCCGTCCGCCGCCGGGAGGCCGGCGCGGACCTGGATGCGGTAGCGCGCGCCGTGCTCGACGCCGTCGATACAGATCTGGCGGGCCTCGACCTCGATCGGCAGGTCGGTGCGGTCGGTCACCCGCACGAAGTCGGCAAGCTGACCTCGGTCGCGTGCCAGCGGATCGCTGAATTGGAGACAGATGCGGGGGCTCGCGGCGTCCGAGTCGACCTCGTGTCCGGTGACGCGGAAGCCGTGCTCGCCGATCAACCGGTCGTATTCGTCGCGAACGGAGGCGTCCTCGACGAGAGCGAGCGAGGCACGCAGGGCGCGGATCGCGGGGCGCCAATCGTCGCGCTCGCCGAGGGTCCGAGCGAGCACGACCAGCGCATCGGCGCGGTCCGACGTGCCCTCGGAGCGCCAATAGGCGTTGACGGCCGCGGCGGTCGCGTCCCGCTTGAAGTTTTGCCGCACCTGCCAATCGGAGGGCTCGGCGGCCATCGCCGTGCGGGCGAGATCGAGCCAGAGTGCGCGCTCGTCGGGGGCAAGGCGAAGGGCCGCAGCGTAGAGGTCCGCAGCGCGCACCGGGTTGTTCGCGGCAGCCCGCGCGGCCTCGGCGGCCACGGAAGCGGGCGATTGATCTCGGGGTGCGGCCTCGGCGATGCGCGCCGCCAGCTTACGGGCCGCATCCAGCTCGGCGCGCGGGAGGAAGCGCAGCTCGGCACTGCGGGTGGCGGCAAGATCCGGGGGCGACACGGCCGCCTGACCGATTCGAACGCGACCGGAAACGGCATCCGGGAAGGGACGTGCGTCCGAGGCGGACTCCTTGAGGAAACACCAGCCCGCCTTGCTGTTGAAGGTGAAGGCGCGGCAGCGGGCGTCCGCGAGACAGGCGTCGCGACAGGATTCGAGATCGATCCCTTTGAGGGTCTCGTAGTCTCCGCCGAAATAGTCCATGCCCGGGGTCAGGAGGATGCTGCGCTCGCCTCCTTCGGCCGCTTCGCTCGGGGTCGGCCAAGCCGTCGAGAAGGACGCGGCCAACAGACCCGCCAAAAGACCCGCCGATAGACCTTCAGGCAAGCGAAGCAAGGAACCGAGCATGACGACACTCCCGTGGTCACCGACACCGGTGGGTCCGGGCAACTCTAGTGCGCGTTCCGCCGCAGGTAAAGGGAATGGCTCAGCGACGACAGGAGCGCAGCTGTGCCCCGTAGGTCTTTGCTTGCTGATCCACGCGGCGCGCGACACGCACCAGCCAGTCCTTCTTCCGATAGGTCCCGCGCTGGAAGCCGCGATGACCCTCGTGGTAGGCGAGATACTGGCTATAGCCGTCCCATTTCGAGATGCCGAGCGTGCGATGACTGACGTCCGTGTACCAGCCGACGAAGTCGACGGCATGGTCGAACTTGGTCCGCTTCGCACGCCGATGACCGGTCTGCTCCCGGTACCAGTCCCAGGTCCCGTCGATCGCCTGCGAATAGCCGTAGGCGCTGGACACGCGTCCCGGCGGCCGGGCGTCGTGTCGGAAACTGGATTCCGCCTGAATGATGGCCAACTGGACCGCAACCGGCGTCCCCCATTTGCGCTCGGCCTTCTTCGTCGCCTTGTACCAGCTCGGGCGCTCTTTGAAGATGGCGCAGGCATCGAGCGGCTTGGAGGGCGGCGAAGGGGCGGAGGCGCAACCGCCGGCGAGCGCGGCCGCAAGGCCAAGGATGGTTAGGGTGTTGAGTCGCCCGCGATGCGATGCCGTCGATTCACCGACGCGACGCAGGCACGTCGAGCCCGCAGCCGTAACACTGTCGACCGCCGAGACGCCAGAATTTGCGCGGTTCGAGCGTCGTCGCGCGGCATCGGCGCGCCGGCTCTCGCCTCGGCTCGCCCCCCCGCTCCGACCCTGCCCAACGCGCCAGATCCGTCCGACGCCCGCGCTCGGAGAAAGCCAGGACCGTCGGACGTACTCGAAAAATCCTGCTGAAATTCCCTTAACACTCATCGAAAGTAAGGGTTAATATCCGGTTGCTTGACAAATTCGACGGACCCCTGACCCCGGAGGTCGCGTCGATCACTCGCACACTGACCCGAAAGGAGGGTTCGCCATGTTCAAATCCAAAGACGCTGTCTCGACGGAGACAGCGAAAAAAACCAAAAGTACCGACCAAGGCTCGCTGATGATGGCTCTCTTGCCCTCGGTCATCCTCTATGCCGCGGCCATCGTTCTGATCGCACTCACCCGCGACGATGCGACCGGAACCATACCCTACTGGGAGACCTTCGTCCCGGTGGTCGCCTTCATCTCCTTGCTCTCGGGCTTCGGACAGGCCTATGTCCGGGATCAGTCCTACCTCTTCTACACCTTGAAGCAGGTCCTGCACTGGGGGATCGTGATCGGTCTGCTGTGGCTGCTGCACACGCACGGCGTGCGCGCTGCGCTCGACGATCAGAAATACCTGCTGGTGCTGCTCTACCTGCTCGGCCTCGCGACCCTGCTCGCCGGCCTGCACATGGATTGGAAATTCGTCTTCTTCGGCGCCTTCCTGGCCTTCTGCACCTACATCCTGGCCGCCCCGGAGAATGTCGCCATCCTAGCCCCGCTCGGGGAAACCTTCGGCATCGCCAACGCGCAAGACAAACCGATGGCCATGATGATCGGCACTGCCGTGGCCGCCTTCCTGGCCAGCACTCTGGTCCTCATCGGGATGCGCGGCGCCATCCTGTCCAAGCGCGTGAGTGCGGCAAGAGCGTGACGGGATCGATAGAGCGGACGCTCGCGTCGCACGCATGACGCGGCGTACCGACCCGATGGCCTCTGTCCGATATCAGCGGGCCTCCCTGCTCGACCGGGGGGCCCGACGCACTGGATGATCATCGCGCCACACTCGATGCGCGCGTCCGGTCGGATCCCGACCGACGAAAGCCCCGCGATCTGCGGGGCTGCACTCTAGGACAATCAGCCCGCGGAGCCGTAAGCCACCTGGCAGACCGCATTCAGGAGCTGCGCGTCGGCAGCCGACTGCGGGGGCTGACCGTTGAGCAACCCTTGGCGACAGTTCGCAGCGCCATGCAGGGTTGCGCCTCCGGACAGCGTGTAGTTGAAGCTCGCGCCTTGTGTCCCGACTGCGTCGACCGAACCGAAGTTGAGCTGATAGTCGCTCTGCGGCACGACAATGACAGTGGTCTGGTTGGCCGATGCGTTGTTCACCAACTCCGTGATGGCCACACCCGTGGCCAATCCCGCCAGACCCCAAGCTGCCGCACTTGTGCCCCACCAGCCCCAGGTATCGGGCGCCCAGTGATACCAACCCGTATTCCAGGGACGACTGTGCCAATAGCCCCCGTTCGCCCAATTGGGATGGAAACCGTTGTAGGGCCGGTTGTAGAAGTTCTTATCGACGTTGACGTTGGTATTGAAGGTATCGTGGTCGACGCGATTGCCGTCAAAACTCCCGTCCGTGCTGCCCCAATGCGGACGCACGTTTTCCCCGTACATCGGGTGAAAGCCGCGATAACCCGCATCCAGGCCGCCGCCATCGAAATGATAGCCGCCTCGATCGAATCCGCCGCCGAAGCGGGCAAACGCATCGAACGATGAGCCGACTCCGGTCGTCAGCAACAGGACCGAGAGTGCGACCGTCGAGCGGCGAATCGTTAGAGAGGGCACGGTGTGACGCAACATCGATGATCTCCTTATACATTCGATAAAACATCGACATCCTCGGATCCGTCGACCGGAGGTGCCGTGATGGATGGACTCGCGCACTCGATCTCGAGCCGAGCGGAGCACGCCGATACCTGAGTGCCTCGCGCAAGTGAAACAGGCCGACAGGCGCCGGGCTCCCGTGGGACACCGCGCCGAGTCAAGACATGCTTCGCGGGCCGACAATACTCGCGACACGCAGGGTCTGCAAGACACCCGCCGGGCCTTGTCCAGCGCCTGCGGAGGAGGCGTCATCGCGGACCCAGACCCTGCACTCGAACCTCGCGACCGCGGGCCTGAAGGCGTCGCGGAACCGGATCAAAGCACGTCGGCGGCCGATACGACGCGATAGCCCAACGCATCGGCAACGGCCGGATGGACCACCTGCCCTTCGCACACGTTGAGCCCGCCGCGAAGATGCGGATCATCCCGAAGGGCGGTACGCCACCCCTTGTCGGCCAACGCCAGCACGTAGGGGAGCGTCGCGTTGTTCAGGGCGTAGGTGGAGGTGTGCGGCACCGCGCCGGGGATGTTCGCGACGCAGTAGTGAAGGATCCCGTCCACGACATAGGTCGGTTGATCATGCGTCGTAGGGCGCGAGGTCTCGAAGCAGCCGCCCTGATCGATCGAGACATCGACGACGACGGCCCCGCGTCGCATGTCGCCGAGCATCGCCCGCGTAACGATGTGCGGCGCCATCGCACCCGGAATCAGGACCGCACCGATCACCAGATCGGCATCCCGGAGCGCACTGCTCAGCGTCGCCCGATTGGAATAGACCACCCGCGCGCGCGACTCGAAATGCGCGGCCAATCGGTCCAGCACCACCGGGCTGCGGTCGAGGATGGTGACATCCGCCTGCAGACCGACCGCCATTTGCGCCGCGTTGAAGCCGACGACCCCGCCGCCGAGGATCAGCACCCGCCCCGGAGTCACGCCGGGTACGCCGCCGAGCAGCACACCGCGACCGCCGTGCGCGACCTCCAAGGCCGTGGCTCCGGCCTGCACCGCCAGGCGCCCCGCGACCTGACTC
Source organism: Thiocapsa roseopersicina (assembly GCF_900106925.1). Classification (GTDB taxonomy): domain Bacteria; phylum Pseudomonadota; class Gammaproteobacteria; order Chromatiales; family Chromatiaceae; genus Thiocapsa; species Thiocapsa roseopersicina. Next base: position 312,249 of record NZ_FNNZ01000003.1, on the reverse strand, counting down.
ATCGGCCGCAGGAGGGGCAGTCCGCCGGAGACATCGGTGACGGTCTCGTAGGCGATACAGACGGCACCCGAGGCGATCAGATCCCGCGCCTGCTCGGGATCCGGAGCAAGGTGCAGATAAGAGAACAAGATCTGCCCCGGGCGCAGCCATACCCGTTCCTGCGGCTGCGGCTCTTTCACCTTGACCAACAACTCGGCCTGCGCAAAGACCTCCTCGGCCGTCGTGCAGATCTGCGCGCCGGCGGCCCGATAGACCTCGTCGCTTGCGCCGATCCCGACCCCGGCCGCCGTCTCCACCAGGACGCGATGCCCGCGGTCGACCATCTCCGCCACCGACTCCGGCGACAGACCGACGCGGTACTCGTGGATCTTGATCTCGCGTGGAACCCCGATGAGCATCCCGTCATCCCCCTGCGTCTATCCCCGGTCACGCGCCCGCGAAGGGCACGACTCAGCCAACAGCAGGAAGATGGGGTAGGTTCGCCGCCGCGAGAAGAGCCTCGATCAGTGCCGCTCCGCAACGCATCTCGATCGTGAGCTTGGGCAGATGCGACTCGGCATGACCGAGCGGTCTCGAGCCTATCGATCCTTGCCCCTGACGTCGACAACGGCAGGGCGCGGCGGACGGAGACCAGCCTGCCTCTTCGCTCGCACGTTCGCGATCGCGGCAGCCGAGTCTACCAGCCGGCCAGCACCTCGACCGCTTTCCAGAGTGCCAAAGCGAGTACGCCAAGGCCCAAAACCCAACGAATGGCTGCGCCGATGCCCCGACTTTTGAATTCCGCCCAGAGCGCGAGGGTCACGACAGGCGCAGCAACGATGAGCCAAAACAGCCCCTGAACTCCCTCGCCGGGTTTCAGCGCCCCGGTCGCCACGCCGAGCATCAAACCGAGCGCGATGAGCGCGAGGACCCAGACGGCGATGAACAGCGTACGCCGGCTCTGACGGCTTGTCGCGAAGAGGCCGGAGAGACCATGCCCCAAGGTGATCGTTCGCCCCAGGACCTTGACCGGACCGAGACGCTCGAACCGAGGACGGACATCGTCCGGGAGGCCGTTGAGGACCGCGCGATAAGCCACCGCAAGCGCCTTGGTGGCGGTCCGGGCAAGCACCTCCGCCGGAATATGGCCCCCAACGCTCTCCGCTCCGACGCGATAGTGGTCCTTGAAAAAGGCGACCCGATCCAGCGACTGTTCAGAGCTTGGCCCGAGCAGCTTGGCCGCGCATGCCGACTCGGCAAGCAAACCCGCGAGCGTGGGATCGAGCGGCCGATCGCCTTGCCGAAAGACGAGACGCTCGGCCTGAATGCCGACGCGATCCGCTTTGGCATCCACGTTTGAATCGACCGGAAAGTTGTTCCAAATTGTGGCCTGGAGGGCTGCGTCCCGGATTACAGTCGGTAGATCATCGGCCAGGATCTCATTCTGGCCGGCCTCGATCAGGGCCTTCAGAAAGGGCGTCCAGCTGGCAGCAAACCGGGCTTGATGAGCCGGTGAATCGGACTTGGAATTGGTCTGTGCGTCGCCCGCCACGGCCGCGAAGTCGCTCTCGAGACGCGCGAGCCGTTGCGCATCGGCGCCGGGGAACAGCCCCGCGAGATCGACGCCCACCAGCTCGGAGAGCGTCGGTCGATCACCACGCGCGACCAAGACGGCACGTACCCGCTCCGGCTCCAGCAAGGTCTCCGCGAGCTGGGACAGGCCGTCGAGCCGGCCCCAAAGGATGTCGTTGGAGCGCCAGGAACGTTTGAAGAAGGCGCCGAAATGACCGAGGACGTCTCCGGCGACCTTATCGCGATAATCATTGACCTGCGATAGACCCAGCACGGCGTCCTTGGGACTGAGGCGAACGACTCGGATCACATCGCGCTCGAAGACGAAAGGGTCCTTCTGCAGCGGGAACATCACCTCGTCGAGGCTCCCGAAGCGGGTGTAGGACTCCGCCAGGGTCCGCGTCAGACCAGCCGCACCGGCAGTCTCCTCCGAAAGCAGATCCCACACCGAGCGGTCTTGCGCCCGCAGCAAGGTCATCGGCCGCCGCTCGGGCGGCAGGGCGGCCGTAAAGACACGCAGGAACAGCTCGCGACGCTGCGCTGCACCGTCGGTACTGCGGGGCACCTCGCCGGTAATCCGGACCAACACCTCCGAACGTGCCCGCAGGGTTTGCAGCAGCGTCGTGAGGAACGCCGAATCAGGCACCGACGGCAGGGTCGGTGCAATCTGCGGGGCCTGAGTTCCACCCACGAGGGGCGTGTCGAGCACCGGGTAGAGGAGACAGAAGAGCACCGCCTCCAGCAGGGTCCAGACCTCTTCGGGTGCTCGCGCGCCGTCCGGGGCAAATCGCAGCTCGGCGGCGTCCACCGTGCGCTCCATCACCGAGAGCACGACCTGAAGGAGATCGACCTGACTCGACACCGCGTGGTGCAGATCGCGGACGGGGTCGGGACCGTCCGACGCGGGAGCCGCCTTCAAGGCATCGTCCCAGATCGGCAGATAGAGCAGGTTGAACAAACGGCGCAGGCGGAAATAAACATCGAAGTCGTGCAGCGTATCCAATGCATCGGCGTCCCGGTGCTCGAAGAATCCCCGCACCAAATGCGCGGCAGCAGAGCGTTCCGCGGCAGAGGTGATCAAACGGTCGCGACCGTTGCGTCGCAGGACACCGAGAATTGCACGTTGCGCGAGCGCCAGCAGGCGCGCGCGCACGTAGAGGTTCCCGTCGAGCCGACCTGTGCGCTCCCGGGTACTCGAGGGCCGTGCCTCTTGCCCGGCCGAAGCGCTCTCCCGATCGCGCGCCTCGAGGGCGCCGAGGGCCTGGACCAAGGGGGTCGGCGTCTCTGCCGCATCGAGTCCGCTGCACAGGATGTCGAAACGCTCGATCTCGGCGTTCCGCTCGGCGATCTCCCTGAGGTCGCCGCCGATGCTCTCGTAGCTTGGAATCGCGAGCAAAGACACCATCGCAGCACTGGCCACGCCGGGGGCGGTCAACATGCGCTCGGACGGCGGGACGAACGACTCCGGGTCCGGCTCGACATAAAAGAGCCAGCGTTGGACCGGGCGGTCGGCGTGGCGGAAGAAGATTTGGCGGGTCGTGGAGGAGAAGGGTTTGTTGTCGAGGACACCGCCGTCCAAGAAAAAGTAGTCGCGGTCTCCCGCAAGTTGGCCCCAGGTCCGCAGCTTGGCGTCCGCGCGCTCTTCCTGCCCCGCTTGCGTGCTGTCCGGAACCGGCGCCTTCGCGACCTTCACCGGCGGAAACGCGGCGGGGAAGCAGGAGGTGACGCGCGCAAGCTTTGCCAGCGCCAGATCGGTGTCCGCGTCGGTGGTGAAATCGGTATAACGCGGGGTACCGCCGACGGCGGCTTGCGGCGCCCGGTGTTTGAGTCGAAACACCACCTGATGATCCTTCACATCGACGGAGTGTCCAAGCTCGTCGAACCAGGTGTAGACGTCTCCGTGAACGTCGGTGCCGGTGATGAAGAGATCGAGCTCGGGTGTCGGCGAGGGATCGTCGAGCGGCCCGCTCGTGGCGCCCGGACCCGAGCCGAGTAGCCGGAAGGCGTCGCGCAGCTTCGGCTGGAAATAGCCTTCTCCGTCGAGGATCGAGTTGGCCTGCGCGCAGCGCTTCGGATCGTGGATGAGATCGCCGATATCGCCGTGCTCGCGCCAAAGTGACGCGGTCAATGCAAAATCCTCTGCGTTGACCAGAGAATGGGCGAGCAGAATACCGTTGATTCCGCCGGCGGATGTTCCGCTGATGACGTCGACCGTGATATCCGAGTCAACCAGGGCCTTGATGACGCGATAGATCCCCTCGCCCCGAACCGCGCGATGGAATTCGCGCGTGACACCATTGATATAGATCGCCAGCGACACCCCGCCGTACAGCACGAGTCCAAGGCGTATCTCCCGTGATTTTCGGGACATGGCTTTTCCTCTCAGCACGCGAAGACGGGAGCCACAGGGGCGACCTGAACCACGAGATGACCGACGAGCGCCGGCGCTCCGAGTATAGGAGATTTCGCGCGTTTGCCGAGACGCCCGCCGCCGAAGCGGATACACCGTATGGACAGCCTGCATCGGCGCCGGCGTCGGTAGGCGAACAGAAACCAGCGGCATGCCAACCCCGTTGGATTCGCTCCCGCTCGCAGACGGAATCACGATCGCGTACTCTGCGAGCCTGTGCCGACCAAGAGAATGCCAGCTTGAGCGCTAATCACAGAGGCCCAACGCCCCAAGAGGGCCAAAGCAGCTTTATCGCCGGACCAATGGCCGCTCTGGGTCATTGGCTCGACCGCAACATCCTCGAGATGGGGCGCGAGATGCGGCTCTCGTATCTGCCCCCCTTGATGATCTACGTGGCCTACGGCATCCAGGGCCTGACCGCCATCGTCGGCACCTTCTTCGTCAAGGACTATCTCGGGTTGCCCGCCTCCTTCTTGGCGGCACTGGCATTCTGGGCGGGGATTCCCTGGGTGCTCAAGATGCCCCTGGGGCATCTGGTGGATCTGATCTGGCGCTATAAGGCGGGCCTGGTCTACCTCGGCGCGTCCATGCTCACCGGCAGCCTGCTCATCATGCTCGGCCTGCTGGCGGAACGCGAGGCGATGGCCGCCGTGATGCCGGTGGAAGCTTGGTATGTCCTCGGCGCGCTGCTCGCACCGACGGGCTACGTGATTCAGGACGTGGTGGCGGATGCCATGACGGTGGAGGCGGTCCCGCGGGTCGACGCCGACGGCCAGCCGATCGATCGTGCGCGGCTCAAGCTGATGCACACCACGATGCAAACACTGGGGCGGATCGCCATCATCGGCGGCGGGGTGCTCGTGTCGCTGGCCAACATCTACCTCTTTGCGGGCGTCGAGGCCATGTCGGAGGCCGAGAAGGTCGCGACCTATATCCTGATCTACGAGATGGCCTTGGCGATTCCGGTGATCTCGGTACTCGGCGTCGCCCTGGCGAGCTTCATTAAACACCGCGACCTGCGTCGGCTCGTCGCCAAAGGCTTGGAGGAGACCGACGCCAGAGCGCGCCTGGAACGACCGGCCCAGATCACCAAGCCGAATTGGTGGATCCTCGGGGGCAGCCTGGCCTTCGTGGTCTTCACGCTGGGGATGGGACTCACGGATGTGCCCTACAACCAGGAGATCATCTTCGTCGGCTCCATGGCGATCGTCCTATTCCTCATGTCGCGCCTGTTGCGCGTGCTGGACGCCGAGGCGCGGCTCTATCTCTTGGGTACGGCCATCATCATCTTCGTCTTTCGCGCCATGCCCGGACCGGGCGCGGGTCAGACCTGGTGGATGATCGACGAGCTCGCCTTCGACCAGCAGTTCCTGTCCGTGCTCTCGCTCATCGGCAGCACACTCGCACTGGCGGGGCTGTTCATCTTCCGACGCTTCATGGCCGAGCACTCCATCGCACATGTCGTGGTCTTCCTGACCCTGCTCACCAGCCTCTTCTACCTGCCCATCGTCGGCATGTATTTCGGGCTGCACCACTGGACGGCCGCCGTCACCGGCGGCATCGTCGATGCCCGCTTCATCGCCATCGTGGACACGGCTCTGGAGTCGCCGCTGGGCCAAGTCGCCATGGTGCCCATGCTCGCCTGGATCGCCAACTCGGCCCCGGATAACCTCAAGGCCACCTTCTTCGCCGTCATGGCCTCCTTCAGCAATCTGGCGCTCTCGGCCGGTCAGTTGGGGACCAAGTATCTCAACGAGATCTTCCTCGTGACCCGCGAGGTCAAGGATCCCATCAGCGGCATGGTGAGCGTGCCGGCGGATTACAGCCAGTTGGGCGATTTGATGATCGCCGCACTGGCGATCGGCTTCATTCTCCCGCTTACCGCCGTGGCGCTGGTGAAGGTGACCCGGCTGCGCAGCGCCTGAGGCGTCGAAAAGAGCCGCGGACCGCATCCTGCTGGTCGTGGCCACCGGCACCGGCAAGACCTACACCGCCTTTCAGATCATCTGACGGCTGTGGCGATCCGGTGCCAAGAAACGCATCCTGCTCCTGGTCGACCGCAACATCGGGGCAGACCAGACCAAGACGAACGACTCCAAGCCGTTAGGTCAGGCCATGACCAAGATCACCAACCGCACGGTGGACAAGGCGCTCAAGCCCTATCTCTACCTCTCTCAAGCGGTGACCGGCACCGATGCGGAGAGGCGGAGGCCGGAGGCTGATAGCTAGCCGCAACCGAACCACCCGAAAATATTATTTGAACATCGCTTATTTTTCGACTATATAAATAAACGACGTTCAAATAGGCCGGCCGACCCGGCCTTTTCGATGCGTCTTAATTGAACATCGTTCATATTTTGGAGGTCTCTCATGTACGACGCATCTCGCCTGTTTGGGGCCATCGGCCGGACGCTCACCGTCCTCTTACTCACGACGTCGGTCAGTCAGGCCGCGGGACTCTTGACCCCGAGCGACGGCTCACTGCCCGCCCTCTCGATCCGCGATCACCAGGTCGATGTCCTGGTTCAGGACGGCTATGCCGTCACAACCGTCGAGCAGGTCTTCCACAACCCGCACGCCCAAGACCTCGAGGCGACCTACTCCTTCCCGGTGCCCGAGCAAGGTACGGTGGCCGAGGTCACGGTCTGGATCGACGGCAAGCCCTTGACCGGAGAGGTGCTTCCGAAGGAGCGCGCCGAAGAGGTCTACCAGAGCGAGCGTGCCGCCGGACGCGACGCCGGGATTGCCGTCAAGGACGCCTATCGGACCTTCGACATCCGCGTCGCACCGGTGCGGGCCGGGCAGGATACGCGCGTCCGCTTCGTCTATCTGCAACCGATCGGCATCGATCACGGGATCGGGCGCTATGTCTATCCGCTGGAAGAAGGCGGCGTGGACGAGGCGAAGCTCGCCTTTTGGACGGCGAGCACCGAGGTGCAGGATCGCTTCCGCTTCGATCTGCGCCTGCGCTCGGGCTATCCGGTCGAGGCGGTGCGGATACCGAACGCGAGCGATGCACGGATCGACAAGCTCGACGCGCAGCGCTGGGATCTGCACCTGAGCAACGGCGTCCTGGATGCCGTCGCCGCCGACGGCGATCCCGGCGAGCCGACCGCGTCGACCGAGCCCGGTGCGCCCGGCGCCGCCACGCAGCCCTATCGCCTGGACAAGGATCTGGTCGTCTACTGGCGCCTCGCACAGGATCTGCCCGGCAGCCTCGATCTCGTGACCTACAAACCGGACCCCGCCGGTCGCGGCACCTTCCTGCTGACCCTCACCCCCGGCGATGACCTTCAGCCGATCAGCCAAGGCGCGGACTGGGTCTTCGTGCTCGATCTCTCGGGCTCGATGCAGGGCAAGTACGGCACGCTGGCCGAAGGAATCCGACATGCGCTCGGCAAGCTCCGGCCGGACGACCGCTTTCGCATCGTCACCTTCAACAACAGCGCACGCGAGTTGACCGGCGGCTATGTCCCCGCAACGGCCGCAAGCGTGCTCGAATGGACCGACCGGGTCGCCGCCGAGCAGCCGAACGGCGGTACCGACCTCTACTCCGGTCTCCAGCTCGGCCTGGATCGGGTCGATGCGGACCGCACCAGCGGCATCATCCTGGTGACCGACGGTGTCGCGAACGTCGGCGAGACCGAGCAGCGCAAGTTTCTCCGGCTGATCGAGAAGATGGATGTGCGGCTCTTCACCTTCATCATGGGCAACAGCGCCAACCGCCCGCTCCTGGAGGCACTCACGCAGGCGTCCGACGGCTTCGCCCGCTCGGTTTCCAACGCCGACGACATCGTGGGCGAGATCCTCGCCGCATCGAGCAAGCTGACCCATGCCGCCCTGCACGGCATCCAGCTCGAGATCGACGGGGTGCGGACGACGGATCTCACCCCGGCCCGGCCCGGATCGCTCTATCGCGGCCAGCAGCTGATGTTCCTCGGCCACTACTGGGGCGACGGCGAGGCCACGCTGACCCTGAGCGGTCGCCTCTCCGGCGCCGAGACCCAATACCGCGGGCGCTTCGCCTTCCCGGCCCAGTCGAGCGACAACCCGGAGCTGGAGCGCCTCTGGGCCTACGACCGCATCCGCGAGATGGAGCATGAGATCGAGAACTTCGGCCCGGATGCCGACATGGAAGACGCCGTCCGCGACCTGGGCGTCGCCTACGGACTGGTCACCGATCGCACCAGCATGGTCGTTCTGCGCGAAGAGGTCTTCGAGCAGCTCGGCATCGAGCGCCTGAACGCAACCCGCAGCGATCTCGAGCGTGCCGCACGCGAGCAACGCACTCAACAGGCCCCGACGAGCCCGCGCGTCGACCAAGCCGAGCCCATGTTCACGGGCAATCGTGCGACCCATGCAGGCGGCGGATCAGGGGACGGATCGGGCGGCGGTGCCGGCGCACTCTCCCCGTGGGAGGTTGCGCTCATGCTCCTCGGCTTAGGCGCGATACTCGTGATCCGCGCTCGGACCGGTCGGCGGGCCGACGCGTCGGCGCGTAGGTCGGATTAGCGCAGCGTAATCCGACATTCCCAGGCGGAACGTCGGGTTACGGCGCGCTTAAGGCTCCGAGCGGGTTTGAAAACTCATCTGATGCTCGCCTAACCCGACCTACGGAGTCTCATCTCGGAGCCACCGTCATGACGTCCAAGATGCCCTGGACACTCGCATTCGCCCTCGTGGCGGTCGGCGTCTATCTGATCCTCGGACCGGTCCCGGAAACCCTCATCCTGGACCGATCCATCCCGCTCCGGGCCGAGTCCTGGCGCGCCTTCTCGGCCCATCTCGCACACAGCGACCCGGCCCATCTCCTCTTGGATGTCGCCGGACTCCTGCTGGTCGGTTGGCTTTACGAGCCGGTGCTGCGAGGCCGGATGACAGCGCTGCTGTTGCTTGGCATGCCGAGCATCGTCGGAGCGGTCATGCTGCTGGAGCCCGGACTCGCCGCCTATTGCGGTCTCTCGGGCATCGTCAATCTGATCGTCGGGGCTGGATTGGCCGCGACCTGGAGGGCCGAGTCGCGCGACCCGCTCGCGATCCTCTTCGCACTCGCCGTTGCAGCCAAGATCCTGCTGGAGTGTCTGACGGGCGAGGCCGTTTTCAGCGACACCGCCTGGTCGCCGGTGCACAGCGCCCACGCGGCCGGTTTTCTGATCGGGATCGTGTTGGAGACGGCAAGACCGGCTAAGATTGCCGGCATCGTCAATCCACAAGAGGACACCTCGATGACCTCGAGCAGCGGTCCGCGTCACGCCAAGACCGGCAAACCCATCAACAGCACCAAGCTCGATCGCGTGGTCGCCGACGCCCGCAAGGCCAGCGACGAGCGCGCCGCCGGCTATCGCGAGCAGGCCCTGAAACTCTACGACTGGGTCTGCGGGCGGTGTGCGCGCACCTTCACCCGCGAGAACCTGCGCGAGCTCACCGTCCATCACAAGGACATGAACCACGACAACAACCCGCCCGACGGCAGCAACTGGGAGCTGCTCTGCGTCTACTGCCACGACAACGAGCACCAGAAGTACGAGGAGCACTTAGCCTCTCTGGCCGGCGGCCGTGTCTCCAAGCCGGGCGTCGCCGGAAAGCAGACGACACACAACCCCTTCGAAGGGTTGGCCGATCTCCTGAAGAAAGACGGCTAAACCGCGTCCGGTGCGATCCGAGACGGCTCGTGCGTGAGCAAGGTCGCGGAAACAAACCAGCGCTGGAGCTGACGCGGTTCAGGTTTTTGCTTGATCCAGTGGTTTGGCGTGCGTATCCGCAGGTGGCAGGACCGATGCCAGGCACGCCGCTCGCTCGCAGACACGCGTGATCGAGAACCAGACTCAACGGCGACGGGCTGGTGACATCTCGAAAGCCGATTACACTTGAAGAGGACCTTCAATCACCTAAACCGCGTCGGCTCCGACGCGCCCCTATGCGCGCCGAACCGGCCACAGAGCGGCGCCGATTCATGTCACTCCACGACGCGGTTTAGGTTCAGATACAGCCAGCGAGGTTTGCGATGGACAACCACGACTATCAACGCCTGTTGCTCGCGGTGGATTTCGAGAAGGAAAGCGAGCCGGTTGTCGCACGCGCACAGCGACTCAAATCATTGCTGGGTGCGCGGCTATTTCTGCTGCATGTCGTCGAGCACGTCCCGCCGACGATGGAATATATGCCGGTCGGTTATGCGGGCGACGTCGCCGTCCCGGAGAACCTGGATCTGGAAGAGGAGCTGCTGGCGATCGCTCGGCGCGAGCTCGATGTCTTGGGTGAACGCTTGGATGTGCCGATCGCCGATCGCTTGGTGCGTGTCGGTCCGACCGGTCGCACGATCGACGAGGTTGCCGGCGAGCTGGCTGTCGACCTCGTCGTCATCGGAAGCCGTGGACGGCACGGGTTCTTGGGGCTTTTCGGCTCCACGGCGCGCTCCGTTCTGCGCAACCCGACCTGCGACGTGCTGTGCGTAAAGATCGAGGAGGCCGGCTAAACCGCGGCCGAGGTTCTTTGCGAGCTTCTCGGCTGAGCTGGCCATCGGTTGAAACCTGCGCCGTCGGCGTTGCCGCGGTTTAGGAATCGAGGAATTCGAACCAAAGGTCTCAAAACGGCATCCACATGGCGGCTAGGGCCATGAGGATGGCGGCCATCGCCCCGGCGACCAAGTCGTCGAGCATGATGCCGAGGCCGCCGGGCACCTTCCGGTCCGCCACGCGCACGGGCCAGGGTTTCCAGATATCGAAGAGCCTGAAAAGGGCAAAACCGGCGAGGATCCAGAGCCATCCGGCCGGTGCGGCGATCATGGTCAGGAGAAAGCCGACCCACTCGTCCCAGACGATCGCGGAGGGGTCTTTGGAGTCCAGATCACGTGCCGTGCGGTCGCAGGCCCAGATCCCGACAAGCGTGAAGAGGACAAGCAGGCCGACATAGGACGGCCAGGCCAAAGGACTCAAGAGCAGATAGAGCGGAATCGCCGCGAGCGTGCCGACTGTTCCGGGCGCGCGCGGCGCCAATCCCGAGCCGAAACCGAAGGCAATCCAGTGATGGATGCGTCGCGGATTGAAGCCGGACTTGAAGCTGCTTTGGGGCATGCCGTCAGGCGTTGTTCGAGAAGTGGTCATAACCGGCACTCGAAAGGCTTGTCGGGGCGCCGTCCGGCCCCGTCAGGATCAACCCGGGCTCCGCGCTGATACAGCCGACGGCGCTCAGCGCACAGCCCAGACCCGCCGCCATCGATGCAATCAGCGCTGCATGCTCGGGCGGCGCGCAGAAACACAGCTCGTAATCGTCTCCGCTCGACAGCGGCAGCGACCAATCGCCCTCGGATGCGATCCGGCTTACCACGGCGGGAGACAATGGCAAGGCCGTAAGGTCGATCTCGGCCCCGACACCGGACGCCGCGAGGATGTGACCAAGGTCCCCGGCCAGACCGTCCGAGAGATCGATCATGGCGGTGGCGATCCCGCGCAACGCGGATCCGAGCGCGACGCGCGGATCCGGGCGTTCCAGTCGCGCCCGCAATGCCGGATCGACCGGACCACCCTCGCGTATGAGCCGGAGCGCGAGCCCGGCATCGCCCAGCGTCCCGCTCACCCAGACGAGGTCGCCGGGGCGGGCGCCGTCGCGCTGCACCGCCGCACCGGAGCGCACCAGACCATGGACCTGCACGGTCACGCTCAGTGGGCCGCGTGTGGTATCGCCGCCGACCAAACGCACCCCGTAGGTTCGGGCCAGGTCGCCGAAGCCACGCGCGAATGCCGCGAGCCAGTCGTCGTCGCGCTCGGGTAGGGTCAAGGCCAGCGTCGCCCAGGCGGGCGCAGCGCCCATCGCGGCCAGATCGCTGAGTCCGACGGCCAGGGACTTGTGTCCGAGGGCCTCGGCATCGCAACCGTGGAAGAAGTGGATCCCGGCGACCAGGGTGTCGATGCTGACCGCCAGGCTCAGGCAGGCAGGGACCTCGAGCAAGGCGCAATCGTCGCCGACGCCGAGCAGGACGTCGGCGCGCGGCGCACCGAGATCGGCGAAGAAGCGGCCGATCAGATCGAACTCGGATCGCGATCCTTCATCCATCCTGCAGTGCCGCGAGCCTAGACCGGCCGTCCCGACGCCGCCGCATGCGCGCGCGCGACCTTGTCGAGCACGCCGTTGACGTACTTGTGCCCCTCATGGGCGCCGAGCAGCTTGGTCAGCTCGACCGCCTCGTTGATGGCGACGCGATCCGGAATGGAGTCCGAGAAGAGGATCTCGAAGGCGCCCAGACGCAGGATCGCGAGCTCCACCGGATCGACCTGACTGATGGGTCGGTCGAGGACCCGGTCAAGCTCGGAATCGATCTCCGCGACATGGATCGGAACACCCGTGAGCAGTTGATCCAACAGCTCCATGTTGAAGTTGAACCGCTCCTTGGCATCGGGCGGGGCGTCGTCGTCCTCGGACCCATTCAGCGAGCCGGCGACGGCATCGAGCCACTCGGGGTCATCGAGGAGATGGCGTTTGATCTCCATCGGGTCTTCGCCGGTCAGCCGCCATTGATAGAGCGCCAAGGCGGCATAGCGGCGTGACTGACTGCGGGGACTGATCGTCATCAATCGAGCTGCCGCAAGAGGTCGACCATCTCGATGGCGGACATGGCCGCCTCTGCGCCCTTGTTGCCGGCCTTGGTGCCGGCACGCTCAATCGCCTGCTCGATGGTGTCCACGGTCAGCACGCCGAAGGCGACCGGGATAGCGTACTTGAGGCTGACCTGGGCCATGCCTTTGACGCACTCCCCGGCGACGTATTCAAAATGCGGCGTGCCGCCGCGGATCACGGCACCCAGCGCCAGGATGGCGTCGAAACTGCCCTTGGCTGCGATCCGCTCGATGGCCACCGGCATCTCGAAGGCGCCGGGCACACGCACGATCGTCAGCGCGTCATCCGTCGCACCGTGGCGCTTGAGTGTGTCGATGGCGCCTTTCTCGAGCGCCTCGACCACGAAACTGTTCCAGCGCGACACCACCAGGCAGAAGCGCGCATTGTCGGCGCGCATGGCGCCCTCGATCGTCTTGATACTCATGGGTTGGCTCGTTTCGATTCAAACCGCAAAGGCGCAATGGGCGCGAAGGGCGCGAAGGGGTTCAAACCGAATTCTCGGAAGCTATTCTTATCGACGAGGTGTCGGCGAATCGTGCATCGCCACTTCGTCATCCTTTGCGTCCTTTGCGCCTTTGCGGTTCGCCCTCTCCGTCTCGGCGTCCGCCAAGGCTCAGGTCGCTGGACCGCTCGCCGGCCTCCCGCCGGTGTACTCGACGACCTCCAGATCGAAGCCCGAGATGGCGTGCATCGCCTTGGGCGCACTCATGACGCGCATCTTGCGCACGCCGATATCCGAGAGGATCTGGGCGCCGATCCCGTAGGTCCGCAGGGCATTGCGATCCTGGCGGCGGGCAGGGACCACGTCGTCCTCGTCGTGGAGCTGAAAGTCCTTCAGACGCGCCAGCAGGTCGGCAGCGCTGTCGCGGTTGCGCAGTACCACGATCACGCCCTCGCCTTCGGCCGCGACCTGCCGCATCACGTCCTGCAGCGGCCAGCCGCAGGCGTTGTGACGCGTGCCGAAGAGGTCGCACAGGGTATTTTGCAGATGCACCCGGACCAGGGTCGGGCGTTCCGGGCTGATCTCGCCGAGGGTCAAGGCCAGGTGGATCTCGTTATCGATACTATCCCTGTAGGCCACCAGGCGGAAGGTCCCGTGATCCGTACGCAGCTCGCACTCGCACTCGCGCAGGACCGCCTTCTCGTGCCGAACCCGATAGTGGATGAGATCCGCGATGGTGCCGATCTTCAGCCCGTGTGTCTCGGCGAAAGCTTCGAGATCCGGCCGGCGCGCCATCGAGCCGTCCTCGTTCAGGATCTCGACGATCACGGCGGCAGGGCTATAACCGGCGAGACGCGCCAAGTCGCATCCGGCCTCGGTATGACCGGCCCGCACCAGAACCCCGCCGGGTTGCGCCATGAGCGGGAAGATATGGCCGGGCTGGACCAGATCCTTCGGCTGCGCGTCCGGCGCGACCGCGGCCTGGATGGTCGTGGCCCGATCGGCTGCCGAGATGCCGGTCGTCACGCCGCGGGCCGCCTCGATGGAAACGGTGAAGGCGGTGGAATGGGCGGCCTGATTGTCGCTGACCATCATAGGCAGGCGCAGACGCTCGCAGTGCTCCTTGCTGAGGGTCAGGCAAATGAGGCCGCGCCCATACTTGGCCATGAAGTTCACGGCCTCCGGGGTCACGCGATCGGCGGCCATGAGCAGATCGCCCTCGTTCTCGCGATCCTCGTCGTCCATGATCACGACCATCCGTCCCTGACGGAGCTCCTCGATGATCTCTTCGGTACTGTGGAGGCCTGAATTACCCATGACTAAAATGTCGTCCGAGCGAAAAGCCGGTTAGTTTAACCTTAAACGTAGGATGGGTAGAGTGCAGCGAAACCCATCCCCCGCTCCAACACCACGAACAAAAGGCGTCGAAACCCGTAACTCCAACTCCGGCGCTATCGCGTAGCTGACCCGAGATGCCGAGGTTTGAAGGGTGGGTTTCGCTTGGCTCTACCCATCCTACGGCGATGGTCAATCGGCGGATTTCGCGAAGCCATGCTGCGCGAGAAACGCCATGGTCAATCCCGACTTCCCCGGTCCGTTCTCGGCCGCGGCATCGCCCAACAGCAGACGCTCGAGGTACCGAGCGATCAGGTCCACCTCGAGATTGACCCGCGTGCCGCTGCGATAGCCACCGATGATGGTCTCCTCAAGGGTATGGGGCACGATGTTCAACTCGAAGATCGCGCCGTCCACCTGGTTGACCGTCAGGCTGGTGCCGTCGACACAGATGGAGCCCTTCGGCGCGATATAACGTGCCAGCTCGGCCGGGGCCTGGATGCGCAGTCGCCAAGACCGCGCATCCTCGCGCTGCTCGATAATCTGCCCGACGCCGTCGACATGACCGCTGACCAGGTGTCCGCCGAGCGGGGTCGCCAAGGTGAGTGCCGGCTCCAGATTGACCGGGCTGCCGGGCGCAAGTGTTCCGAGCGTCGTGAGCGAGAGGGTCTCGCGCGAGACATCCGCGGCAAAACCGCGCCCCGTCAACTCGACAGCGGTCAGACAGATTCCGTTGACCGCGATGCTGTCGCCGAGCGCCGCGCGCGCAAGATCAAGCTTCCCGGCATCGATCGAGAGGCGCACGTCGCCGCCGCGCGGCTCGAGCCGCTCGATCCGGCCGATGGATTGGATGATTCCGGTGAACATGGTTTCAATGGCCAAGTGTAGGTCGGGTTAGCGCAGCGTAACCCGACGGACTCCATCGCAGCGATCCGCCCGCGTTGCTGTCGGATCACGGCGCGCATCGACGTCGATCGCGCCATCGAACGCCGTACCAGCGCGCCTAATCCGACCTAGGACC
Organism: Thiocapsa roseopersicina; assembly: GCF_900106925.1. Lineage (GTDB taxonomy): Bacteria > Pseudomonadota > Gammaproteobacteria > Chromatiales > Chromatiaceae > Thiocapsa > Thiocapsa roseopersicina. The sequence continues at coordinate 296,877 of NZ_FNNZ01000003.1, read as the reverse complement.
CACGAGCAGTACCGGTCGGCTCCGGGCGAGCTGTGACGCGCAGATCTCGGCCGACGGCGCGAACATCGACGATCGCGAGCGGGATACGATCGCGCATCCGATCGATTCCGGGCAGGCTGAACAGGCCGCGTCCCGCGTCGCCCATCAGATGCGGCGCCAGGTAGATCAGGATCTCGTCGACCAGCCCTTCGGAGATGGCCGCCCCGGCGAGGGTCGGCCCGGTCTCCAGGAGCACCTCGTTGATCTCGCGCCGGGCCAGCTCGCTCATGAGAGCACCGAGGTCGACCCGCCCCGAGTCACCGGGGCAGAGATAGACCTCGGCACCTGCGCCCTTCAGCTCGGCCATCCGCCGGGGGTCGTCGACCGCACCGACGATCAGGGTCGTCCCCGGCAACGTCAGGATGCGGGCGGTCGGCGGCGTGCGCCAGCGGCTGTCGAGGACAACCCGCAGCGGCTGGCGAATCCCCTCGCCCGGTCGCATCCCAGGCAGTTCCTCCGCACCGAGCCGAACATTCAGGCTCGGATCATCCGCCAGCAGGGTCCCGATCCCGGTGAGGATCGCCGAGCTGCCGGCGCGCAGGCGCTGCACGTCGCGGCGTGCCGCCTCGCCGGTGATCCATTGACTCTCGCCGCTCGCCATCGCGGTGCGCCCGTCCAGGCTCGCCGCAAGCTTGCAGCGCACATAAGGACGACCCTGCTCCATCCGTTTGATGAAGCCCGGATTGAGCGCTCGCGCCTCGGCCTCGAGCAGGCCGGTCTCGACGGCAACACCGGCCTCGGCGAGCAGTCGCAATCCCCGCCCGGCGACCAGCGGATTCGGGTCCACCATGGCGCAGACCACCCGTGCGACATCGGCCTCCAGCAGACCGTCGGTGCAGGGCGGCGTGCGGCCTTGGTGACAGCAGGGCTCCAGCGTCACATAGGCGGTGGCGCCGCGGGCACGCTCGCCCGCCTCGATCAGGGCGTGGCGCTCGGCATGCGGCTCCCCGGCGCGCCGGTGCCAACCCTCGCCGACGACAACACCGTCACGGACGATCAGGCAGCCGACGCGCGGATTGGGGTCGGTCGTAAAGCGACCCAGCTCGGCGAGCTGAACGGCACGCGCCATGAACGCATGGTCGGCACCCGGAGCCGGCCCGCTCCTCGGCGCGTCATCCGACCCGGTCGTCAAGGCTTGGGCTCCAGCTCCTGGAGCAGATCCAACTGCTGACGCTTGACCTCGGGCGTCGGCTGCTGCTCGAGCCGCTCGATCTCTTCGCGGAAGGCGGCAACGTCCTCGAACTTGCGATAGACGGAGGCGAAGCGCACGTAGGCGACCTGATCGAGCTGACGCAGCTCCTCCATCACCAGCTCGCCGATGCGCAGGGCCGGGACCTCGCTCTCGCCGCTCGACATCAGCTTGCGCTGGATCCGCCACATGGCGCTGTCGATCTCGTCGGTGCTCACCGGCCGCTTCTCCAGCGCCCGCATCATCCCGGAGCGCAGCTTGCGTCCGTCGAAGGGCGCACGGCTGCCGTCGCGCTTCACGACACGCGGCAGATTCAGCTCCGCCGTCTCGAAGGTCGTGAAGCGTTCGTGACAGACGACGCACTTGCGCCGCCTGCGCACCTGGTCGCCCTCACCGGAAAGACGCGAGTCCACCACCTTGGTATCCTGGGCGCCGCAGAAGGGGCAGCGCATTCAACGCTCGTAAACGGGAAAGCGTTTGCAGAGGGCCAGCACCTTGGTCTTGACCGCATCGATGGTCGCCTGATCGCCGCGCGCATCGATCAGATCGCACATCCAGCCGGCCAGATCGCGCGCCTCGTCGGTCCCGAAACCACGCGTGGTGATCGCGGGCGTGCCGACACGGATTCCGCTGGTAACGAAAGGCGACTGCGGATCGTTGGGCACCGCATTCTTGTTGACGGTGATGTTGGCCGCGCCCAACCAGGCGTCGACCTCCTTGCCGGTCAAACCCTGCTCGATAAAGCTGACCAAGAAGAGATGATCGTTCGTCCCGCCCGAGACCACATCGAAACCGCGCGAGAGAAAGACCTCGGCCATCGTCTGCGCGTTCAGAACGACCTGCTGCTGGTAGGCCTTGAAGCTCGGCTCCAACGCCTCTTTGAAGGCCACCGCCTTGGCGGCGATCACATGCATCAGGGGACCGCCCTGGGTGCCCGGGAAGACCAGCGAGTTGAACTTCTTTTCAAGCTCGGGGTTGGCCTTGGCCAGGATCAAGCCGCCGCGCGGACCGCGCAGTGTCTTGTGGGTGGTCGTCGTGGTGACGTCGGCGATCTGCACCGGGCTCGGGTAGACGCCGCCCGCAACCAGACCGGCGACATGCGCCATATCGACCATCAAATAAGCGCCGACGGCATCGGCGATGGTCCGGAAGCGCGCCCAGTCGACAATCCGCGAGTAGGCCGAGAAGCCGGCGATGATCATCTTCGGACGATGCGCGTTGGCCAAGCGCTCGACCTCGGCGTAGTCGATCTCGCCGGTCGCCGGATCCAGTCCGTACTGAACCGCGTTGTAGATCTTGCCCGAGAAGTTCGGCTTAGCGCCGTGGGTGAGGTGACCGCCGTGCGCCAGGCTCATACCGAGTACCGTGTCGCCGGGCTCACACAGCGCCATGAAGACCGCCGCGTTGGCCTGCGAGCCGGAATGCGGCTGGACGTTGGCATAGTCGGCGCCGAACAGCTGCTTGGCGCGATCGATCGCCAACTGCTCGGCCACGTCGACATACTCGCAGCCGCCGTAGTAGCGCTTGCCCGGATAACCCTCGGCATACTTGTTGGTCAGCACGCTGCCCTGAGCCGCCAAGACACGCGGGCTCGCGTAGTTCTCGGAGGCGATGAGCTCGACGTGCTCCTCCTGACGGCGCTCCTCGTTCTGGATGGCACCCCAGAGCTCAGGATCATAGTCGCTGATCTGCATGCTTTTCTCGAACATCGTTCATTCCCCCGGCGGCGCAAAGCCGCACAGTATATCGATTTTTCGGTCCCGCGTCGCTATCTGGGTCGCGCAGATCCGAGGAGGTCAGGGATGTCGTGAGGATTGGCAATCCCGCGGAGGGACGGGTTTGAACGGAATCGGTCTCGCTCGGAGCAGAAATCGCCCCGGGAGAGTCGACTTGCAGTCGACTCTCCCGGGGGTGTCGGCGTTGCCGATCGAGAACAAGGTGAAACCTGTACCGGCCGAGATGGCATGACTATAGATTCGGCAAGCGGCGGCGGCAAATCCGACCGGCCCCGGCAGGGATCACGGCCGCCGCTTCCGCTGGACCGAACCATGCCCGGCATACGTCCGTCATTGGACACGGCGCTGGCGATGATCTATCCCAAAGCTGTCCGGGATGCCGCGCGTGAATCGGGTCTGCCCGAAACAGCCTTTCCCGGCACCTGTCCTTACGCGCTCGAGCAGATCCTCGCACCCGGCTTTTTGCCCGAGAGCGGCCGACGCTGATCCGTCGCGGGGGCTTCGCGGTGTAGAATTGCGGCCCGATCAGACCGACATGGCCATCATTGACATGTCGACAGCACACCGCCGGGGCCGCAGACGATGACCGAAACCATCCACAACGTCGATCACGCCGAGATCAGCAAGTTCGAGGAGCTGGCCTCTCGCTGGTGGGATCCGCACAGCGAGTTCAAGGCACTGCACGAGATCAATCCGCTGCGCCTGGACTACATCGAGCGCGCGGCTGGCGGGTTGGCCGGCAAGCGCGTTCTGGATGTGGGCTGCGGCGGCGGCATCCTGTCCGAATCGATGGCGCTGCGCGGTGCGCAGGTGACCGGGATCGATATGGGAGCCATGCCGCTGCGTGTCGCCGAGCTCCACACCCTCGAGAGTGGTGTGGAGGTCAGCTATCGGCTCGTGCCGGTCGAGGTGCTCGCAGCGGAGCAGCCGAACAGCTTCGATCTGGTCACCTGCATGGAGATGCTCGAGCACGTGCCGAGCCCCGCCTCGATCGTCGATGCCTGCGCGCGTCTGGTGCGTCCGGGCGGGACGGTGGTCTTCTCGACCCTGAACCGCAATCCCAAGTCCTATCTCTTCGCCATTCTGGGCGCCGAGTATCTGATGGGTCTCCTGCCCAAGGGCACCCACGACTACGCGCGCTTCATCCGCCCCTCGGAGCTGCACTCCTGGATCCGACCGACCAATCTGCGCACGACCGACATGACGGGCATGACCTACAACCCGCTGACCCGGACCTATCACCTCGATCCGGATGATCTCGACGTCAACTATCTCGTGACCTGCGTGCGCGATTCCGATTGATGCAGGGCGCGCCCGCAGCGACAGAGTGGGCCTTCCCGAATCCCGCAACCCCGCCCGGCTCGTCCGCGTATTACAGCGTGCGCTTTGCACCGCTCGGGTTGCGCGATGATCTGGCCGCACTGCTCGGCTGGCGTCATCTGGTGCGATCGGTCGTCGATGAGGTTTCGGACCGCGGGGTGGCCGCACGCAAGCTCGCATGGTGGAACGACGAGTTCGAGCGCATCTTTGCGGGCACGGGTCGGCATCCGATCGGGCTGTCGCTCGGTCCGCTGATCGCGCGGGCCAAGCTGCCGCGACAACCCTTCGTCGACATCGTCCTGGGGACGGAAGCGATCCTGGCGGATCGGCGTGTGCGGGACGTCGCCGCCCTTGCGGCCCTGGCCGACCTGGATCTCGGCGCGCTCTGCGAACTGATCGCCCGTGCCCACGGCGAGACCACGCCAGCCGGACTGGCCGCTGTCCGATCCGCCGGGAGCTATTGCGGCCTGGTCGAGCTCGTGCGGGACAGCGGTCGCCTGCTGCGTCATGAACGGTGCGGCTTCCTGCCCGAGGATCGACTGAGTCGACACGGGATGAGTCACACCGCCCAGACGCCGACCGAGATCCGCAAGCATCTGGCGCCGCTGCTGGCCGATCTTGCCGGAGATCTGGAGCGCCATCGCGACGGGATGAGCCATGATCTTCCCCGCTTGCCCGCCGTGATCCGCATCCGCGTCCGCCTCGCGGATCGCCTTCTCGCCGAAATCGCGGCCAGCGGTTTTGATGTCGCCGATCAGCGGATCGCCCTGACCCCGATCCGCAAGCTCTGGAACGCCTGGCGCGAAAGTCGACGCGAATGACTGGTTTAAACCGCGTCCAGAGCGAGATGCTCACTTTCGAGTGAGCTCGACGTTTGGTTTGTCAACGGCCACCAGCGGGAATGCAGTTTAGAATAATATGTATTTCAATATCTTAAACCGCGCCGAATCCAGCGGCGATCAAGTCTGCCGGGGCCGATCCCATCCAAAAACGTCGCATACCGCGCCGGGCGCGGTTTAATCCTCAATGCCGCTGCGCGCGATCGCGGCGATAATTTCGAATCATGACAACCGAGCAAGAGGCATTTCAAGCAATGGACCAAGGACAATCCGACGCCGATCGACTGGACGGGCGTGTGATTCTGGTGACCGGCGCCGCCGAGGGGATCGGACGCGCCGTCGCGCTCGCCTGCGCGGCCGCCGGGGCGAGCGTCGTCCTGTCGCAATCCAACGAGTCTGACCTCACCGACGTCTACGACCAAATCGAGGCCGACGGCGGGCCGGAGCCAGCGATCCTGCCGCTGAACCCGGAGACCGCGACGGAGGACGATTTCCTCGCCGCCGCCAATGTCCTCGGGGATGCCTTCGGTCGTCTCGATGGACTCGCCCATTGCGCCTCCTACGCGCCCTTCCTGAGCCGCATCGACGACTACGACGCGAGCGAATGGGATCGCGTGATTCGCATCAATCTCACCACGCCGTTTCTTCTCACCCAGGTCTGCATGCCGCTGCTGCGGGCCTCCGAAGACGCCTCCGTGCTCTTTACCTCGGACCGCGTCGGTCGTCAGGGGCTGGCCTACTGGGGCGCATACGCCGCGGCCAAGTTCGGCATCGAAGGGCTCATGCAAGTCCTTTCCGCGGAGATGCGCGAGAACGGGAAGATTCGGGTCAACAGCATCGACCCCGGCGTGGTCCGGACCGCCTTGCGCGCCCGTCTTTATCCAGGCGAGAACGCGCTGAACAACCCCTTGCCCGAGACCATTGCCGGCGTCTACGTCCGCCTGCTCGGGCCGGACGGACGGGGAACCAACGGCGCGGCGCTTCAGGCGCAAGACCCGGGTTGATCGCCCCAGCTGGAACGCAGCCGATGCGTAAGCCATGACCACCGACCTCGACCAGGTGCTCGACGAAGCGCTCGAACAGCAGCGGGCGGCGGGGCTCTATCGACGCCGTCGCGTGCAGGACCGCCCGCAGCAACCGGAGGCCATCGTGGACGGCCGCCCGATGCTGAGCTTCTGCAGCAACGACTACCTGGGGCTCGCCAATCACCCCGAGGTCATCGCCGCGTTGCAGCGAGGGGCGGAGCGTTGGGGCGTCGGCAGCGGTGCCGCCCATCTGGTCAACGGACACAGCGCCGCCCATCATGCCTTGGAAGAGGAGCTGGCCGACTTCACCGGGCGACCCCGTGCGCTCCTCTTCTCGACCGGCTACATGGCGAACCTAGGGATCATCTCGGCCCTGAGCGGCCGGGGCGACACCGTCTGGCAGGACCGGCTCAACCACGCCTCGCTGCTCGACGGCGCCCTCCTCGCGCGCGCGGCCCTGCGCCGTTATCCGCATGCCGATACGGCCGAGCTCGACCGCCTGATCGGCGACCGAGACACGCGGATGATCGCCAGCGACGGCGTCTTCAGCATGGACGGCGACCTCGCCCCCTTGCCCGCGCTCGTCCTGATCGCGCGCCGCGCGGACGCCTGGCTCCTGGTCGACGATGCCCACGGGCTCGGGGTGCTCGGCCGCGAGGGGCGCGGGACGCTCGATCATTTCGGGCTCGACGCCGATCAGGTGCCGATCCTGATGGGTACCCTCGGCAAGGCATTCGGCACCTTCGGGGCCTTCGTGGCCGGCTCGGATGCCCTGATCGAGACCCTGATCCAGCGTGCGCGCAGCTACATCTACACCACGGCGACACCCCCGGCCCTGGCCGAGGCGACGCGCACGAGCCTCGCACTCGCCCGTCGCGAGGACTGGCGACGCGAGCACCTGCAAGCCCTGATCGCCCGGTTCCGGACGGGTGCGAACCAGCTCGGTCTGCCGTTGTCCGAATCGCCGACACCCATCCAGCCGCTGATCGCCGGGAGCAGTCATCAAGCGTTGGCTTGGGCAGCGGAGCTGGAAGCCCGCGGGATCCTCGTCGGTGCCATCCGCCCGCCCACCGTCCCGGAGGGCAGTGCACGGCTGCGGGTCTGCCTGTCGGCCGCTCATACCGAGAGCATGGTCGATTACCTGCTCGACGCACTCGCCGCCCTGCAACCCGCAGCGCCGAGCGATGAAACCGGAGACCGGAAGCCGTAGGTCGGATCAGCGCAGCGTCATCCGACGTTCAGGCTCTCGTTGGCCCGCCGGCATCGGGCTGCAGCCCCCGTCGACGCATTGGGTTAAGATCAAAGGCCGCACCACGCGGGCCCAATCCAACCCGCGCGTCAACCACTGAAGACCCGACACAGAATGCCCGACGCAAAAGACATCGACCGCCACCTGGTTCTGCTCCACGGCTGGGGGATGAACAGTGCCGTCTGGGACGGTCTCGCCGGTGATCTCCCGCCCGGCGTCGTCCCCTGCCCCATCGATCTGCCCGGTCACGGCGACCGCCCCTTCTCGCCGCATCTCGATGATCTATGGGCCTGGGCCGACGCCTGCCTGGAGGCCGCACCGGAGCGCGCGATCTGGCTCGGCTGGTCGCTCGGCGCACTGGTCGCCGTGGCGGCCGCGGTACGCGCGCCCAAGCGGGTCGAAGGCTTGATCCTCATGACCGGCACGCCGCGTTTCGTGCGCGCGGCGGACTGGATGCCGGCAATGCTGCCCGAGACGCTCGACCAGTTCCATGCCGGCCTGCTTGCGGATCCCGCCGAGACACTTTCGCGCTTCCTCGCGCTCCAGGTACGCGGCAGCGACGACGCGCGCGAGACCCTGCGGGACCTGCGTCGGCGCATCGCCGAGCGGCCGCAGCCGGACTCGGATGCGCTCTCGATCGGCCTGGACATCCTGCGCGCCGAAGACATGCGCGGCCGGCTCCCGGACATCCGCTGTCCGACGCTGTGGATCTTCGGCACCCACGACGCCTTGGTGCCGCCGGCCGTGGCCGAGCGCGTCGAGATCCTGATGCCGGGTGCGGTTACGGCCATCGTCCAGGGTGCCGCACACGCGCCGCATCTTTCGCACCCCGATCGTACCCGCGAGATCGTTCGAGCCTTCCTGACCGGGATCGAGGGTCCGGCAGCAGAACCGAACAAGGGTCGGCCCGCACCATGACCCCGATCGATAAGGGGATCGACCAGGGGATCGACAAAGGCCGCGCCCGGCGCAATTTCGAGCAGGCCGCCGAGCGCTATGACAGCGTGGCCGTGCTCCAGCGCGAGATCGCCGACCGTCTGCTGGAACGCCTCGATTACGTGCGCCTGGAGCCGGAGCGGGTGCTCGATCTCGGGGCCGGTACAGGCTATGCCGTCGATGCGCTGCACCGCCGTTACCGCAAGGCGCGGGTGATCGCACTGGACTTCGCACACGGCATGCTGTTGCAGGCGCGCCGACGCGGTCGCTGGCTCAGGCGCCCGCTCTGCATCTGCGCGGATGCCGAATCGCTCCCGCTTGTCGACGGCGCGGTCGACCTCATCGTCTCGAACGCCGCCTTTCAGTGGTGCAACGACCTGGACCGGGCCTTCGCCGAGTGTTTGCGTGTCCTGCGTCCGGGCGGACTCCTGATGTTCACCACCTTCGGGCCCGATACCCTGAAGGAGCTGCGCCAAGCCTGGGCACGGGTCGACGGCGCCTCGCATGTGAGCCCCTTCCTCGACATGCACGACATCGGCGACGCCCTGGTGCGCGCCCGCTTTGTCGATCCGGTGATGGACACCGAGCGGATGACCCTGACCTACCCCGCCGTGCGCGAGCTGATGCAGGATCTCAAGATCCTGGGTGCGGGGAACGCAACCGCCGATCGCCCGCGTGGTCTCACCGGTCGTGCCCGGCTCGCGGCCTTGGATGCGGCCTACGAGATCCACCGCAGCGACGGCCGGCTACCGGCCAGCTACGAGGTCGTCTACGGCCACGCCTGGGTGCCGGAGCAGAAACCCGCGCAGGGCGGCATCGCCGTCCCCGTGAGCGCCATCGGACGCCGCAATCGTGTGACCTTGCCCCGGATCGCGCCGTCGAGGCCGGGGGCTGACCCCACCTAAACCGCGTCCAGAGCGAGATGCTGACTTTCGAGTGAGCTCGACGTTTGGTGCATCCACGGCCCTTAACGTAGACGCGGTTTAAAATAAGATATTTTTTAATCGCTTAAACAGCGCCGGTTCCGGCGGTCGTCACGTCTGCCGAGGCCGATCCCATCCAGAAATATCGCATACCGCGCCGGGCGCGGTTTACGGGAGGATCGCATCGCTATGCACGGACTCTTCGTGACAGGAACGGATACCGGCTGCGGCAAGACCGAGATCAGTCTCGGGCTGATGGCTGCGGTGCAGGCGACCGGGCCGAGCGTGCTCGGGATGAAGCCAGTGGCCTCGGGTTGCGCGCGTGGCCCCGACGGGTTGCGCAACGACGATGCCTTGCGATTGCGCGCGCAGGGCAGCTCCAAGGCGCCTTACGGTCTGGTCAATCCGTACGCCTTCGCACCCCCGATCGCACCGCACATCGCCGCCGGCGAGGCCGGCGTCGAGATCCGCCTTCCGACCATCGAGCAGGCTTATCGAACGCTCGCCGGGGAGGCGGATCAAGTCATCGTCGAAGGCGTCGGCGGCTGGCGCGTGCCCTTGGGGCCGAACCTCTTCGTCAGCGACATCCCCAAGGCGCTCGGGCTGCCTGTCATCCTGGTGGTCGGCCTGAAGCTTGGTTGCATCAACCACGCACTGCTGACGGTCGAGAGCATCCAGGGCACGGGCGGCGTCCTGGCTGGCTGGATCGCCAATCAGGTCGACCCGACGATGCTGTCTCGCGACGCCAACCTCGCCACCCTCGCGGCCCTGATCGATGCGCCCTGCCTGGGCGTCTTGCCCTGGCTCGAAGCGCCGACCCCGAGCGAGCTGGTCGGATACCTTCATCCCGAGCTGATCGATCTGCAGCCGCGACATGCCGCCAAGCTCGCCACCACGCAGACTCGGACAGAGGCTCGGTCGGATGCGGGGACCGGAAAGCGACGCGCATAGACGGACATTGTCGGCTATTCTTGCGCCTCGATGTCTCTCGTCCCGCTCACACATCCTGGATCCGGAATGATCGCCCTTTCGATACCGTCACAGCGCCGTGCTCGCCCCCCGTCGAAGACCGTTGCCCTGCTCACGCATGGGCTCGTGCTCACGCTCGCCGCCGCCCTGATCGCACCGGCCGCGAGTGCGGATCCGGTGGCCCAGGTCCAGGCCCTTCCGCAGGCGAGCCTGCTGCTCCAGGAGAACGGCCGCGACCTGATCGCGACCCGCGCCGATACGCCGCGCATCCCGGCCTCGACCATGAAGGTGCTGACTGCATTCGCCGCGCTCGAGACCTGGGGACGCAACCATCGCTTCGAGACCGACTTCTATACCGACGACGCAGGCTGGCTCTGGGTCAAAGGCTATGCCGATCCCTATCTGGTCTCCGAGGAGCTCGACAAGGTCGTGAGCGCGCTCGCGGCCAAAGGCCCACGCCGGATCACGGGCATCGGTCTGGACGACAGCTTCTTCAGCCCGGATGTCGAGATCGCCGGACGCTCCTCGACCGACAACCCCTACGACGCGCCCGTCACTGCCTTGGCGGCCAACTTCAACACGGTCAGTCTGGTGCGCACCGGCGACAGCATCAAGAGTGCCGAGCCGCAGACCCCGCTGACCGACTCGGCGCAGCGCTTCGGCATGGCCGGGGCCGCCGGCAAGCAGCGCGTGAATCTGCGCGAGCGCGACAAGGCACTGCGCTATTTCGGCGAGCTGCTCGCCGCCAAGCTCGAAGGCGCCGGCGTCCAGGTCGGCGAGCAGCAACGCATCGGACCGATGCCGCGCGCCGCCAAGCGTATCTACCGCCACGCCAACAGCCGCACCCTCGCCGAGATGGTCTCGCCGATGCTCGAGTACTCCAACAACTTTATCGCCAACGCGCTCTTCCTGCGGCTGGCCGATCCGAAAGGCACCGGGCAGGTCACCATGACCGGCGCGAAGCGCGCCATGACCGACTTCGCGCGCGAGCGCTTCGCGTGGCGCGATTTCACGATCGACGACGGCGCCGGTCTCTCGCGCGCCAACCGGCTCAGCGCCCGCCAGCTCGTGGAGCTGCTCGACGCCTTCGAGCCCTATCGGGATCTGATGCCCCAACAGGACGGGAACCCCGCCGTACGTGCCAAAACCGGCACCTTGCGCGGCGTCAGCACCTACGCCGGCTATGTCCGCCGCGGGGGGAGCTGGAAACCCTTCGCCCTGATGGTCAACGAGCCGGTCGACGGCGCCATCAGACAGCGCGTAGCCAGCAGCTTGGCGCGCTGAGCCTTCGCCCTGCCCACGCCATCCCTTCGACCCTCGGGAGCACACCGTGGATTGTTCGACAGCTGCGACTGCGCCACGGCGCCGAACGGGTTCGATCGTGGCCTCGGCTTTCATCGCGCTGCTCGCGACGGGTTGCGCGGTCTCGCCTGATGCAGACCACGAGGCGGAACTGCCGGCCGCGATCGCAGGCGCCCCGGCCCTCGGCACCGCGTCCGGTTTTCCGTCGCTCGCCCCCCTGATGCGCCGAGTGACGCCTGCGGTGGTGAACATCTCGGTCAAGTCCGAGGTGCCGATGGAGGATCATCCCTTCCTGCGCGACCCGGAATTCCGCGCCTTCCTCGATCGCTTCGGTCTGCCCGCGCCCGAGGAGGCGGAGATCGAGCAACGCTCGAGCGTCGGCTCCGGGATCATCGTCGATGCCGCGCGCGGCTATGTGATGACGAACGACCATCTGCTGCGCAACGCGACCGAGATCCGGGTCACGCTCAAGGACAGGCGCACCTTTCGCGCGCGGCGGCTGGATTCGGATGCCGCATCGGACGTCGCCATCCTCGAGATTCCGCCGGTGGACGTGCGGCCGCTCAAGCTCGGCGACTCCAACCGACTGGAGGTCGGCGACTTCGTCATCGCCATCGGCAATCCGTTCGGCTTGGGCCAGACCGTCACCTCCGGCATCGTGAGCGCGGTCGGGCGCAGCGGGATCGCCGGCAACCGGCTCGGCGAGCTGATTCAGACCGACGCCTCGATCAATCCGGGCAACTCGGGCGGACCTTTGATCAACCTCGCCGGCGAGGTCGTCGGCATCAACACCGCACTGATCGGCCCGAGCGGGGGAAATGTCGGGATCGGATTTGCGGTGCCGAGCAACCGCGCCCGAGTGGCCTTGGACAATGTCATGCGCGGGCGATGAGGCTGCGGCTTTGCCGTTAAACCGCGTCCAGAGCGAGATGCTCACTTTCGAGTGAGCTCGACGTTTGGCGCATCCACGGCCCTTAGCGGCGACGCGGTTTAAAATTATATATTTTTTAATATCTTAAACCGCACCAGCTCCAGCGGCCGTCAAGTCGGCCGGGTCAATCCCATCCAAAAAAACCGCATACCGCGCTTGGCGCGGTTTAAGAAGGGCGCGCCTTGGATCATCTGCCACTCTGGACACTCGGCGGCGTGCTTGCACTGATCGCCGCGCGCAACCTCGCGCGTATCCCGCTCGCAATCTGGCAGATCATGGGGCTCGGGGCGCTGCTCGTCCTCCTCACCGGCGCTATTGCGCCGCAGACCGCCTGGCAAGCGATCGACTGGGAGGTCATCGGCTTTCTCTTCGGGGTCTTCGTGCTGGGCCACGCCCTGGTGGAGAGCGGTTGGCTGGGGGCGATGAGCGCGCGTCTGCTCGGCCGCATCACTGGTGCCGACACCTTGTTGATCGCCGTGATCTTCGCCGCTGCGATCGGCTCGGCCTTCCTGATGAACGATACGCTAGCCGTGATCGGCACCCCGATCGCGCTCGCCTTGGCGCGCGATCACCGCCTACCGCCGGCTCTTCTGCTGCTTGCGCTCGCTTTCGGGGTTACCATCGGCTCGGTCATGAGCCCGATCGGCAATCCGCAAAACCTGCTGATCGCGCTTCACGGGGGCATTCAAAACCCCTTCGTCGACTTCATGCATGCCCTGGGGCCGCCGACACTGCTGAACCTGCTGATCGCCTACACCGTCTTGCGCCTGGCCTTTTGGCGCCACATCCACGGCGAGACCCTGGTGCACCTGCCGGCGATCATCGACAATCCGCAACTGGCCCGTCTGGCGAGCCTCTCGCTGGGACTGCTGGTGCTCATGGTGGCGGTGCGGATCGCCCTGTCCTTCGTCGCACCGCAACTCGCCTTTCCGCTGGTCGTGATCGCTCTGGTCGCCGCCGCGCCGCTGCTTCTGTTCAGCCCGCACCGGGTCGCCCTGCTGCGCGGGATCGACTGGCATACCCTCGTCTTCTTCGCTGCCATGTTCATCCTGATGCGCAGCGTCTGGGACACCGGGCTTCTGCAATCCTGGATCCCGGCGGATCCAATCGGACTCGGGGAAGTCTTCGGCGCCGGGGTGCTGGGCAGTCAGCTGGTCTCCAACGTCCCGCTCGTCTCGCTCGCCCTGCCCCTGCTGCCGCCCGAGCGACCGGACCTGCTGATGGCACTCGCCGCCGGCTCCACCATCGCCGGCAACCTCACCCTGATCGGCGCCGCCAGCAACATCATCATCGTTCAAGCGGCCGAGCGTCGCGGCGCACACCTGGGATTCTGGATCTTCTTTGCCGTGGGGGCACCGCTTACGCTGTTGAACCTGGCGGTGTACTGGGCATGGCTCGGGATGATGGCCTGATCGGGTGAGGGCTGCGGGGCGAAGACTTGAGTACCGTCGCAGAATTTTCGTTGTCGTTGTCGTGTTCGTGGTCGTCGGGAATCCGATTACGACAACGACAACGTGTAGAGCATTCGACCACGCTTCTTGGTTCCCGCGCCGGCGCTCAGTCGCCGCCCTCGCCGTAATAGTTGCCGATATAGTTCTCGAACTTGGTGTATTTGCCGAGAAAGGTCAGCCGGGTCGTCCCGATGGGCCCGTTGCGCTGCTTGGCGATGATGATCTCCGCGACACCCTTGTCCTTCGTGTCCTCGTGATACACCTCGTCGCGATAGATGAAGACGATGAGGTCTGCATCCTGCTCGATTGCGCCCGATTCGCGCAGATCCGACATCACGGGCCGCTTGTTCGGCCGCTGCTCGAGACTGCGATTGAGCTGCGAAAGTGCGATGACCGGGACGTTAAGCTCCTTTGCGAGTGCCTTGAGCGAGCGGGAGATCGCGGAGATCTCGGTCGCCCGATTCTCGCCGACGCCCGGGGCCTGCATGAGCTGGATGTAGTCCAGCACGATCAAACCCAGGTCGTCCTGGTCGCGTTTGAGACGTCGTGCACGCGCCCGGACCTCGGTCGGCGAGAGGGCGGGCGTGTCGTCGATGAACATGGATGCGCCGGCGAGGATGTTGACCGCCGAGGTCAGGCGAGGCCACTCGTCGTCCTCCAGCCGTCCGGTGCGAACGCGGTGCTGGTCGATGCGTCCGAGCGAGGACATCATCCGCATGGCCAGCGAGTCGCCGGGCATCTCCATGCTGAAGACCGCCACCGGGCGCTTGGATTGGATGGCCACATGCTCGGCCATGTTCATGGCGAAGCTCGTTTTTCCCATCGACGGGCGCCCCGCCACGATGATGAGATCCGCGGGTTGCAGCCCCGAGGTCATCATGTCGAAGTCGGTGAAGCCGGTCGCAAGACCGGTGATGGGCTCGTCGCGCTGATAGAGTGCGTCGATGCGCTCGACTGCGCGCCCGAGCAGGGTCTTGATCGGCTGGAAGCCGCCACCGCCGCGCGCCTCCTGCTCGGCGATCTCGAAGACACGTCGCTCGGCCGCATCGAGCAGCTCGGAGGCATCGCGACCCATGGGGTTGTAGCCGCTGTCGGCGATGTCGGTGCCGGCGGCGATCATCTGGCGCAGCACCGAGGTCTGGCGGACGATCTTGGCGTAGGCCTTGATGTTGGCCGCGCTCGGGGTCTCGTTGGCGATGGTCCCGAGATACGGAAGGCCGCCCGCGCCCTCAAGCTGCTCCGTGCGTTCCAGGGTCTCGGCGAGTGTCACCAGATCGAAGGGTTGATCCTCCGCGGCCAGCTTGGCGATGGCGCGAAAGATGAGGCGGTGCTCGCGTCGATAGAGGTCACGCTCGGTGACCATGTCGGCGATGCGGTCCCAGGTGCTGTTGTCCAGCATGAGACCACCGAGCAGGGATTGCTCGGCATGGATGTTGTGCGGCGGGATGCGGAGCTCGTCGAAGTCCGCGCCCGGAGGGCCTTGGGAATCCGAGTCGAACATAGATCACCCCCGGCCCGAATGACTCACGCAGAGGCGTGTGTCGCGCCAGACCTTAGAGTCGAGTCGCGTGACGTGCCCGGTGGGTCCGAGCGAGGCTAGCCGTGAATCCGGCGGACATGCGCCGCCGGACTCATGAGGATACGGGCGTATCAGTCCTCGGGAACGACGTCGACCTTGATGACGGCATCGACCTCGGGGTGCAGGTGCAGGGTGACCTCGTACTCGCCGGCGGCGCGGAAAGGGCCGCCCGAGAGCTTGATCTCCTGCTTGGTCAGCGCGAACCCGGCGGCGGTTACCGCATCGGCGATGTCGCCGGTGCCGACCGAGCCGAACAGCCGTCCCTGCTCGCCGGCACGGCGGGCGATCGTAACGCTCATCCCTTCGAGACGATCGCGGCGGGCGCGGGCCTCGGCCAACTGCTCCTCTGCGACCTGCTCGAGCTCGGCACGCCGAGCCTCGAAGGCTTCGAGGTTGGCGTCGGTGGCCGACACCGCAAACCCGGACGGGATCAAATAATTCCGGCCGTAGCCCGAACGGACACTAACCTTGTCGCCGAGCGCACCGAGGCGACCGACATTCTTCAGCAGGATGACTTCCACGTGTGTATTCCTCTCAAAAGTTCGTCGAGATCAGGGTCATGTACCCTTGATCCTCGGGTAATCTCCCGGAGCGGGCGGCGCATGAGCCCGAACCTGATCCATTCCTTACAAAGGTCTTTTCGGCTAAAGGGTCTCGGTCCAACCGGGCGGATCAGACCGCCGGCCCGCTCGGGCCGGGGCCCGGCGGCGATGCCCCCGGAGCAACCCGGGACCGGATGTCGGCCCAGATATCCACCAAACCGATACAGGCGATCAGGAGCAGGGTCTGCGGCATGAAGAAGATCACCGCGACATAGAGCCCGACCAACCACGCCTGACGTGCCTGCTTGAGCGCACGCACCTGATGGGCCACCGCGAGCCCCTGAAACAGGAGCAGGACGCCCGGCACCAACAACAGATTCGCCGTCAGGCTCGCGCCGTCGCTGAAGGGAAGAAGCGCCAACAGCAGCAGAACGAGGACCCCGAACGCTCGGCCCAACCGCAGCTCCCGAAATTCCTCGCCGAATCCGCCGGGGTTGTAGAGCAGCGCCTGCCACCAGCGAGCAATAAAGAGCCCGAACAGCAACTGTGCGACCAAGGCCGCGGCAAATGCACCGGTCATCCAACCCGCAAGCTCGGCAAATACGGCGGCACTCGCCGGGTCGTCCAGCACGCCGTCTTTCACCAGCGCATCCCGGAACGGCTCGAGGATCTTAAGCCAGGTCTCGCTCGGGTCACCCATCAGGGCGTAGGCCGAGAGCATCAGAAGAATGCCCAAGGCACCTGCCGTTTGAAGTGTCAACGCCAAAGAGCGGCTATACCGCAGCAGCAGCGCCAGGGCCAGAATCGGCACCCAGAGCATCAGCAGCACGCCGAGCGCCGGCAAAGGCGAGCCCAATGCCAACCAGGCGATGGCTCCCATTCCGAGGGTCGCCACCGCGCTCACGATCAGGCCGTAGACGGGACCCCCGCGCAGGGCAACCAAACCGATCGAGCCGGCGCTGAGCAAGCCCAACGGCGGAACCAGGATCGACAACAAGGCCGCGACGGCGGCGACCAGCGCCGCCTGCGACGGGCCGCGCATCACGAAGGCCGCAAGCGCCTTCATGCCGGCGGCTCAGTGGCCGTCGGTATAGGGGAGCAGCGCCAAATAACGGGCGCGCTTGACCGCTTGGGCCAATTGACGCTGATACTTTGCCGAGGTCCCGGTGATCCGGCTCGGGACGATCTTGCCGGACTCGCTGACATAGGCCTTCAGCAGGTTGAGATCCTTGTAATCGATCTCGGTAATGCCTTCGGCGGTAAAGCGGCAGTAGCGCTTACGACGGAAAAAACGTGAGTTGCTGGATTCCATGGCTGGCTTCTCGTCTTAATCGCTCTGGGAGTCGCTGTCGGGGTTGCTGCTTCGCGGGGAATCATCCCGGCGGCTGCCGCCCTCGGGTGCATCCGAGCGCTCGCGCTCTTCACCGGTCTTCACCAACGGAGAGGGCTCCGTCACCGCATCCTCGCGGCGAACGATGAGGTTGCGCAGGACCGCGTCGTTGAACCGGAAGGCGCTTTCGAGCTCGTCGATGGCCTCTTGATCGCACTCGACGTTCATCAGGACATAGTGCGCCTTGTGCACCTTGTTGATCGGGTACGCCAGCGGGCGACGACCCCAATCCTCCATGCGGTGGACGACGCCGCCACGCTTTTGCAGATTCGTCTGGTAGCGTTCGATCATGCTCGCCACCTGCTCGCTCTGGCTCGGATGAACCATGAAGACTACTTCGTAATGTCGCATTGAAGCTCCTTTCGGATTGACAGCCTCCCGAGGCGGCAAGATCGCCGAAACGGTGAGACAAGGAGTTCCCCGGATTCCAGGGAATCGCGCATTATACGGAGTCCGGCCGGCAGGTCAAAGGTTTGCGATCGACGGCACCCCGGCAGCGAGGTCTCCGGTGTGTTCAGGCGGCGCCGACGAGCTCCGACTCGATAAGGCCCTTCAGGTTGCGGATCACGCGCTCCGCGCCGTCCTGAGCCGCGATCCGGATCAGCTTCTCGAAGGGGCGAAGCGGTAGTCCGAGTTGTGCAAGCTCGAAGATGAAGGTGAGATGTGTATGCTCGCCGAGCGGCTCGAACCGATACTCGATGAGGTAGGGATCGGTCGTCCCCTTGAAGGAGACGCGGCGGCCCGGCTCGAGCGCGACGACGCGAAACCGACTGTCGGTGCGCCGTCCCTGATCGACCCGAATCTGGCGGCCGATCCAGCCGACCCGTATCGGACCCTGCGTTACCGCCTGAAGACTCTGCACCTCGGGCGACCAGCGCGGGTAGTTGCGGAGGAAATCTTCCACCACGAACCCGAAGACCTGTGCGGGCGGGAGACGAATCAGTGTCTGTGCTTGGGTTTTGACCATGGGTGATAACGTCCCCCGACGCGCGCTGTGAACGAGGCAAGCAGGATCGAACACGGATCTTCGCAGAGAATGGGGCCTTGCGTAACTGTCCAAACCCGAGATTCGCCGAGGCCCCGAGCTTGAATCCTACCTCAACCGAGAGAAACGGCGCGCTCGACGGCATTCGCGGTCTCGCGATCCTCTGGGTGTTCGCGTTCCACGCCAACGCTTTGTTGGTTGGCTGGCCATCCGACGCGTCCCCGGGTTGGGGTCAATCGCTGGCCGAAAAAGGCCTGCTCGGCGTGCAGCTCTTCTTCGTCCTGAGCGGCTTTCTGCTGGCGCAACCCTGGATGCAGGCGGCCGAGGCGGGCACGCCCTACCCACGCGTCGGGCGCTTCTTCGCCCGCCGAGCTCGACGGATCGTCCCGACCTACTGGGTCCATCTCGTCCTCTTGTTCGGGCTGATTCTGCCGATCCTGCACGGCGGCTATGCGATCTTGCGGACCGATGTCGGACAGGCCAACCTCTGGCTCCACATCCCCTTGCTGCACTTTCTGCACCCGGGAAGCTCCAGCTCGCTCGGCCTCAACATGGCCCTGTGGAGCCTGAGCATCGAGGCCCAATTCTATTTGCTCTTGCCGTTGCTGGCCCCCTTGTTCGTCCGCAACCGAGTCCTGATCGCGCTCCCGACAGCCCTGCTGGTCGCGCTGCTGTGGAAGACCTACGCCCCCGGAATGCTGATGGAGTGGGTCTATCTGAACGTCTCCCCGTCCCGATTGGTCTTCTTCGATCCGGTGTCGGGCCGCGCCGGCCCGTTTCCGCCCGAGATGATGCGGTTCTTTCTGGAGCGCCAGTTACCGGGCGAGATCATCGCCTTTGCACTCGGGATGGCGGCAGCCAACCTCGACACGCGTCTGCGCTCGGTCGAGCCGGTACGGCAACCGCTGCGCGCCATCGACATGGCCGCGCTTGCCTTCCTGGTGCTTGCGACGCCGATGCTGATCCATCTCTCGCTCGGCGAAATCTTAACGGGCGTCGGGTGGAGACTCGTCGGCATGCCGCTCTTCCTGGTCGGCTGCACGCTGCTCGTCCTCGCCGCCGCCCTTCGGACCCCGTTGATCGATCGGATCTTCGCAGGCCCGGTTCTGGTATCGATCGGCATCATCAGTTACAGCCTCTTTCTTTGGCACGAGCCCGTGCTGCGGCTCGTCGCGACGGGCCGGCTGATACCGAACGCGTGCGACGGCGCACCCTGCCGAATCGCACTCGCACTGGGACTCGCCCTGCTCGTCGCAGCGGCTTCATATATCCTGACCGAGCGACGCCGGTCACCGCGGATTTAGAGTCCTCCGTCATCCGTTGCGGCATGATTCTTTCGTATCCTAAACCGCGCCAGCTCCGAGGTTCGTGGATTCAGCCCCAAGTCGATCCAAACCGAAACAACGCAAATCACACTACGCGCGGTTCAGTCCCCCAGCAACAAGCGCTTGGCCTCGTTGATCTTCGAGGCCAGATAGTCCGACCCGCCGCGATCGGGATGCAGGCGCTGCATGAGCCGCCGATGGGCCGCGCGGATTGCATCGGCATCGGCGTCCGGCTCCAGTCCGAGGATCGCCCAGGCTTCGGTTTTGGTCAGACGCTCGCCGTGCGGCGGCGCGCGACCGGCACGGCCGCTTCCCTCGTCGCTTGCGCGCCAGTCGGCCTCGCGCTCGCGGTCGAGATAAGCCTCCAGCACCGCGGCCGATTGGGAATCGGCGTCGCGATAGAGCTCGAGGATGCGGATCAGCTCGTCGAGCGTGAGATCCGAGAGCCGGCGATCCTTGAAGGGACCGTCGAGGACTTCGCCGTCCATCGTCCCGGTCGCATGATCGAGGCGCATCTCGAGGAACTTCGTGCGAATACTCGATGCCCGGGCGCCGCTTCCTGCACCGGCTCCGCCGGGTCCGGCCAAGCCACCCAGGCCGAGACTGCGCAGCACCTGCTGGATGGCGGGGAAGAGCCGCACGACGGCGGCCGCGCGCAGCACCAGCGGGATTGCCGCGCCGATGGCGGCAAAGATGGGACTCAGCCGTCCGGTCGCCGCAGCCAGGACCAAGACCCCGATGACGCCCCAGAATGCGGCCTTGCGCAGCACCTGGCTGACCCGGTGCGCCGGGGTCGCACGAAACCAGTAGAGAAACCACAGAACTATGCCCAGGAGTCCAAGCAGGATCAGCAAACGCGCCATGCAAACCTCAGGTCCCTTTTCTCGTCATCTGATGGGTCAATTGAAGGACGGCCCCGCCATGGGTCTCCCCGTAATGCGTCAGAGCGGCCCGACCACCGGCGGCATAGACGGCCACCGCGGCAAGCAGATCGTGGAGCATCCGGGGGCTGCTCGAGTCGAACGGGCACCAAGCGCCGCCGCTTAGGCGAGCAATCTCGCGGAAGCTCCGCTCGGTCGCCGGATCGCGACCTTCCTGGAAGACGAACGCCGGTACGCCCGAGAGCCCGAGCCGCCCGGCCAGATCGGCGAGACGATCGCGACTCTCTTCCATGCAGTCGCCGACAAACACCAGCGCATCGACACGCCCTTTCTCGGCCTCGTCCAAGGCATGTTGCAGGACACGACCGATCTGGGTCAGACCGGCCTCGCAGAAGACTCCGTTCATGCGTTTGAGCAGCGCATCCGAGTCCTGAAGCCAAGGCGAGGCCGAGAAATCCCGGAAGCCGCGATAGTAGCAAAGCTGCACCTCGAGCCCGCCCAGGTCACGCGTCTCGATAAACATGCCGGACTGGATCTGCGCCGCCCGATCCCAGGTCGGCTCGCGGCTCGCCGTCGCATCCATCGCGAAGATGAGCCGCCCGCGCGCGCCGGGCGGGCCGACGCGCGGCGTCGCGGCAACCTGGCGCAGGAAGGCACTCACATCGGTCGCATTGGCGGGTGATTCGAGATCGGTTCGTTTCGATGTCATCTCAGATCGTTTCCGTCGTCATGGCCGCGGCGACCTGGGTTCGAGCGCCGCGAATCCGGGGCATTCGACCGGCGCGAGGGGCAAGCATTCCCGAGGCGGGGCATGCCGCCTGCCGCCTGCCGCTAGTTTCCGTCAACAATACCCCGCGCAGTGATCCGTCTCGGGAGAAATGCCGGCATCGTCGGCCTCGATCAAGCGCTCGGGGTCAGGTCGGGGCCTCGACCGGCGCGGCTTGCGCCGCCTCAACCGTCTGAGGTGGGTCATCAGCGGCCCGCGGTGCCGTCTCGAAAAAGGCCCGCACGTCGTCGATCGAGCGCGTGCGCGCCATCGCCGGCAGGCTCTCCAGGAAGCGATGCCCGTAGGATCGACCGAGCAGACGCGGGTCGCAGACCACCAGCACGCCGCGATCCTCGCCGTCGCGGATCAGGCGTCCGGCACCCTGTTTGAGGGCGATCACGGCCTGCGGGAGCTGATGATCGTTGAAGGGGTTGCCGCCGCGGCGCCGCACGGCGTCGATCCGCGCCGCGAGGACCGGATCGCCGGGCGAGGCGAAGGGCAAGCGGTCGATGAGCACGCAGGACAGCGCCTCGCCCCGGACGTCGACTCCCTCCCAAAAGCTCGATGTCCCCAAGAGGACAGCGTTGCCGAGCGCGCGAAAGCGCTCGACCAGATCGGCGCGCGGCGCAGTTCCTTGAACCAGGATCGGGTAGGGGATGCGGCCTTCCAGACCTTCGGCTGTCTCGCGCAAGGCGCGATAGCTCGTGAAGAGGAGGAACGCGCGTCCGCGGCTGTAGCCGAGCACCTCGCAGGCCAGCTCGAGCAGATGGCTGTTGTACGCGGGCTCGGACGGCTGCGGCAGGCCGCGCGGGACGAACCAGAGCGCCTGACTCGCGTAGTCGAAGGGACTGTCCCAACGTTCGGTTTGGGCCTCTTCGATCCCGAGCTGACGGGCAAAGTGATCGAAGCGCTCGCCGACTGCCAGCGTTGCGGAAGTAAAGACCCAGGCGGTTTGGGGTCGAGCCATCTGGGCCCGAAAGGGCTCCGCCACCTCGAGCGGTGTCTCGTGCAGCCGAAACCCGCGTCCCTGGGTCTCGAACCAGCGCACCGCCTCGGCCGGCTCGGCCGAGATCAAGCGCTGCAGGGCGTCGCCGAGATCCTCGGCCCGACCCAGACAGGCATCCAGGCCCTTGCCGCGACCCTCGACGGCCTTCAGACCTTCGGTCACGGATGCCAGACGCCGCACCAGGGTCTCCAGTGCCTTCAAGATCTCCGGCACGCCCGCAAGCTCGCTCCAAGGCCCGCGGCGGTCGATCTCGCCGAGACCAAGGCGCATGTCCTGAACGGCTCGACGCAGTGCGCCCAGACGCTTGGGCAGCTCGGGCAGGTCGCCGGCCTCGCGCCGATACTCGAGCTCGCTGTCCCGGACCAGATCAAGCAGCTGCCGAGCGCTGACACGCACGCCGAAGAAGCTGGTCGCCGTCTCCGGCAGCTGATGTGCTTCGTCGAGCACGAAGCAGTCCGCGCCCGGCAGGATCTCGCCGAACCCCTCGTCCTTGAGCGCCAGGTCGGCACAGAAGAGATGGTGATTCACGACCACCAGATCCGCGGCCTGGGCCTCGCGGCGCGCGGCGACCAGATGGCAGCCCTGCCAGTCCGGACAATCCTGTCCGAGACAGTTGTCCCCGGTCGAGGTCACGCTCGGCCAGATCTGTGCGTCCTCCGGGATCCCCAGCTCGGCGATGTCGCCGCGCGTCGTCGACTTCGCCCACTCCTGGACCTGCTTGAGGCCGCCGCGCGACTCGGGGTCCAGGTGCGTGATGTCGTCGATTGCGAGCTTCAGACGATGGCGGCAGAGATAATTGGCGCGTCCCTTCAGCAAGGCGGCCCGCACCGGCACGCCGAGCGCGGTCCGAACCAGCGGCAGATCGCGATGAAACAGCTGGTCCTGGAGGTTGCGCGTCCCGGTGGAGATCAGGACCTTGCGCCCGGATAGGATGGCCGGCACCAGATAGGCGAAGGTCTTGCCTGTGCCGGTGCCCGCCTCGCAGATGAGCGTGCCGCCCTCCTCCATGAGCGCTGCGATCCGCTCGGCCATCGCCTGTTGTTGCGCGCGATGGGCGAAACCGGGTAGACGCTCGGAGAGCCGGCCATCGGGGCCGAAGATGTCGCCGAGATCGGCCATAACGGGGCGTGGGTGCCCTGATCGAGCCGCCGTCGGCTCGCTCAGTTCCCGCTCGCCCGCTTCTCCGCCTCGGTCGCTCCGGCGATATCACCGGAACGACGCTTGGACTCCGCAATGACCCGCCAGTTGTCCTGCTTGACGTTCGGCGTATCGCCCGCGAGATCGTTGGAGCGGGAGGCGAGATTGCCGGCCTGACCGGCCTGCCCCTGCTCCAAGCGGACCCTGGCGAGGCGATTCCAGAGGTACGCCTCGCGCGGGGCGATCCGCAAGGAACGCTCGAGGGAGGCAGCCGCACCCGCATAGTCGCCCGACTGGCGCTGCTGCTCGGCTTGGCGAGCCAAGGCATCCGCTGCCGGCGGCAGACCCGGCGCGGCCAGCGGTGGTGCCGGCGGGACCGCAGCGACTTGCACCGGTGGAGCGGGCGGCGGCGCGGCCGGCGCGGGAGCAGGAGGCGGTGGAGGCGCCTCGGCCCGGGCGGGTGCAGGCGGAGTCGGCGGCGCCTTGGCCTCGGGTTTGGGCGGGGTCTGCGCGACCTTCTGCGCGGGAGCGGCGGGCGTCGGAGGCTTCGCGGCAGCAGGAGCGGGGGCCGGCGGGGTGGTCCTCGCTTGCTTGGGCGCCTGAGTCGGAGTCACTGCCGGCTTGGCGGCAGGCGCGGGCTTAACCGGAGTCTGCGCAACGCTCGGTGCAGGGGCTGCCGCTGCCGGAGCCGATGGCTGGCCAGATCCTTGGGCCGCATCCGCGGCGACGGCCGGATCCGGCGGCGTCGCGGGATCAGGCTCGGAGGCCGGGTCCCGATAGGCAAAAACCCTGGTCTGCTGCTTCTTCGGCGCTGCGGGTTGCTCCGGCTCGGGCTTTGCGGCCGGCTCGGCCTTCGCGGCGACGGGCTCGCGGGGCGTGACCTGCAGCACCGGCGCCGGGCCTTCCTCGCGCTGCCCTGTCGCACAGGCCGTCAACACCAACCCGGCCATCAAGATCGCTGGTACTCTAGTCATCAGTTGTAAAAATCACTCATAAAAAGATTCTTGCTGGACGACGCCTTGGGCGCCGCCTTGGGTTCGGGCGCAGATTCCGACTCGGCAGCGGACTGCTCGCCGGACTGAGCCAGATCCTGCGTGTTGCCGCTCGCCGGCGCGGGCTTCTTTCCGCCCCCTCCGCCGCTGCGTGCGGCCGGTGCCGTGCCGGCGATGTAGGGCGCCTCGTCCTTGCCGGCCACGACCACACCGTCCGGCGGGATATCCGACAGCGGCTCGTTGGGGATGGCCAGCATGAAATCGCCCCAGACGCGCAGTGCGCCGGTTCCTCCGGCCAGCCCCATGGGCTGATAATCATCGCGACCGACCCAGACTACGGCAACCTTGTCGCCGCTGAATCCGGCATACCAACTGTCGCGCATCTCGTCCGTGGTGCCGGTCTTGCCGGCCATCGTCATCCCCTTCGGCAATTTGTCGCCGAGCCAGCGGGCGGTGCCGTGCGTCACCACGCGCTGCATCGCCCAGGTCGTCAGATACGCGGCACGCGGATCCACGACCGCCTCGACGGCCAATGGATAACGGTTGAGCGGCCGGCCGTTGGGGTCCATGACCTCGCGAATCGCCCGCAGCGGGGCCCGATAGCCGCCGGCGGCGATCGTCTGGTAAACCTGCGCAACCTCCAAGGGCGACAAGGAGACCGCACCGAGCAGCATCGCGGGCACCTTGCTGATCCGCCGCTGAGCGCCGAGCCGATAGAGCGTCTCGGTCACCTCGGTGATGCCGACGCTGAGGCCCAGATGGACCGTCGCCAGATTGAGCGAGCTGCTGAGTGCACGATGCAGCGGCACGGCCCCGTTGACGCGGCGGTCGTAGTTCTTGGGTGCCCAAATCTTGTCGCCGACCCGCATACTGACCGGCGTGTCCTGCAGGCTGGTGGTCAAGGACCAGCGCTCGGGCTTGGACAAAGCGGCTAGATAGACGGCCGGCTTGACCAGCGAGCCGATGGAGCGCACCGAGTCGAGCGCTCGGTTGAATCCCGCATAGCCGGGCTCGCGACCGCCGGCAAGCGCAAGCACCTCGCCTTGGGCGACCGAGGTGACCACCGCCGCGGCCTCGAGTGAGCCGGCCTTCATCCGCCGCGACTTTTCAAGGTCGGATAGGCGCGCCGGAAGCGACTTCTCGACCTCGGACTGCACCAGCGGGTCAAGCGTCGTGAAGATGTTCAAGCCCTCGGATCGGAGATCCTCCTCGCGATAGTCGCGCTGCAGTTGGCGCCGAACCAGGGAGACGAAGTCGGGATACTCACCGACCGGCCGGCCCCCACCGTCGGCGATCCCGAGCGGCTCGCCCTTGGCCGCCTCGGCCTCGGCGAGACTGATGACGCCGTCGCGCGCCATCAGATCCAGCACCAGGTCGCGCCGCTTGAGCGCGGCCTCGGAACGACGTCGCGGATCCAGGCTCGACGGCGCTTGGACCATGCCCACCAGAAGCGCCGTCTCCGGGATGCCGAGCTCTTCAAGCGGCTTGTTGAAGAAGAAGCTGCTCGCCAGACCGAAGCCGTGGATCGCACGACTGCCGTCTTGGCCCAGATAGATCTCGTTGGCATAGGCCTCGAGGATCTCGTCTTTGCTGTAGCGCTGCTCGAGCAGCAGCGCCATCAGGGCCTCGTTGATCTTGCGCTCGAAGGTCCGATCGGCGGTGAGATAAAAGTTCTTGACCAGCTGCTGGGTCAGGGTGCTCGCACCCTCGACCACGCCCCCGGCGCGCAGGTTGCTGAAGGCGGCACGCGCGATCCCGCGCGGATCCACGCCGACATGCCGATAGAAGCTGCGGTCTTCCACCGCGACGAGGGTTCGGACAAGGAGATCGGGGATCTCCTTGCGGCGCAACAGGACGCGGTCCTCGTTGTGGGTCGGGTAGATGCTGGCGATCAACATCGGTTCCAGGCGTACCAGTGCCGGGGCCGTGCCGCCGGACGCATCCTCGAGCTCGGCGACACGCCCCTCGACAAGGCCGACCTTCAAGGCGTGCGCGGGCTCTTCGCCATCCCAGAACCGAAAGGAGCGTGTCCGAATCAGGAAACGCTCGCCGTCGCGGCTATAGCTGCCGGGCACATCCGGGGCGGCGGTCCGCCGATAGTTCAGACGGTCCAGCTCGGCCTGAAGCTGGTCCCCGAGCAGCGGGCGATCCGCATAGAGCTCCAAGGGACGCGCGAAAACCCGGGCCGGAAGTGCCCAGCGTTGCCCCTCGAATTTGCCGCGTACCACGCGGTCGAGATGGATGCTGTAAAGGGTGCCGGCGAGGCCAACGCCGACCAGAATCAGCAGGGTCCAGCGGAACAGAAATCCGCCGATCCCGCGGCGTCTGCGCACGGGGGCGCGTCCTGGACGGAGGGCCACGTCAGCACCCCCGCTCGAAGCCGGGGCCCAAGCCGACAGCGAGCGGGTCCGGCGCGTGACGCGGCGCCGTGCTCATCGGCGAGGGATGGATGGAGAGAACGCCGGGATACATCGGATGGGCGATCCTTTTGTGGAAGTTTCAGATGCTTATGGTCCCACTTGCTGCATGAGGATACAACCTGAGGGGATCGACGGAGCGAGCTCGGGACGCTACGCGGGTGCTTCCCGAGGCCGTTGCGCAGCAGGCGTAGTCTGCATCCGCCGCTGCGGATCGCCGTACATCAGGTCTTGATCCCGACCCCGCGACGCAGGAGGTGCAGACTGAAGACCCCGAGCACCAGGATAAAGATCGCGATGATCCCGAAGGCAATCCCGACGGGGATGTCGCTCACGCCCTGAAGCCCGTAGCGGAAGGCGTTGACCATATAGAGGACCGGATTGGCGAGCGACACACCCTGCCAAAATCCCGGCAGCAGCTCGATCGAATAGAAGACGCCGCCCAGATAGGTCAAGGGTGTCAACACGAAGGTCGGCACGATCGAGATGTCGTCGAAGCTGTTGGCATAAATGGCGTTGATGAATCCGCCGAGCGCGAACAGCACCGCGGTCATGGTGATCACCAACAAGGTCACGGCAACACTGTGAATCCGGATCTCGGTGAAGATCATGGCGACCAGCATGACGGCCAACCCGACCACCAGACCTCGCGCGGCACCGCCGGCGACATAGCCCGCCAGGATCACCCAATTGGGCGCCGGCGAGACCAGCAGCTCCTCGATGTAGCGCGAAAACTTGCTGCTGTAGAAGGACGACACGACATTGGAATAGGCGTTGGTGATGACGCCCATCAGCACCAGGCCCGGCACGATGAAGTCGAGATAATCCAAGCCGCCCATGGTGCCGATCCGATCGCCGATCAGCCGCCCGAAGATGACGAAATAGAGCGTGGTCGTGATGACCGACGGCAGAATCGTCTGGACCCAGATCCGGGTGAAGCGCAGGATCTCCTTGACGAAGATCGTCTGGAAGCTGATCCAGTGACGATACCAGCCGACACCCTGCCTGCTCACGCAATCACCTCGCGCGCGGCATCGGGCGCGTCTGCCGGATCCGAGCTCGACCACCCGGCGCCGGCACGGCGGTCGACCATCTCCAAAAAGAGCCGCTCCAGGCGATTTTGCTTGTTGCGCAGGCTGATCACCTCGATCCCGTTGCGCGAGAGGGCCTCGAATAAACCGTTCACGGTGTGCTCGCGGCTCATCTCCACCTCGAGCGTGCAGTCATCGAGGTTCTGGAGCACGAAGCCGCCGAGCTGAGGCAGCTCGGAGAGCCGACCCTTCAGATTCAGCACGAAGGTCTCGGTATTGAGGCGGTTGAGCAACGACGCCACGCTGGTCCGCTCGGCAATCTCGCCGTGGTTGATAATGGCGATGTTGCGGCAGAGACTCTCCGCCTCTTCGAGATAATGGGTCGTGAGGATGATGGTCGTCCCGCCGGCATTGAGCTCGCGCAGGAAGGTCCACATCGACCGGCGGATCTCGATATCCACACCCGCGGTCGGCTCGTCGAGGATCAGCAGCCGCGGCTCGTGCACCAATGCCCGCGCAATCATCAAGCGCCGCTTCAGACCGCCGGAGAGTTTGCGCATCTCGGTGTCGCGGCGATCCCACAGATCGAGCTGCTTGAGATAGCGCTCGGCGCGCACCTTCGCCTCGCGTCGCGGGATGCCGTAGTAGCCGGCCTGATTGACCACCACCTCCACCACCGGCAGGAAGAGATTGAAGTTGAACTCCTGCGGCACGAGACCGATGAATGACTTCACCAGCTCGGGCGTGCGATCCTGGTCCTCGCCGAAGACCCTCACGATGCCGCCGGTCTTGTTCACCAGCGAGGCGAGAATCCCGATGAAGGTCGACTTGCCTGCACCGTTCGGTCCCAGCAGCGCGAAGAAATCACCCTCCTCGACGGTCAGGTCGATCCCCTTCAGGGCCTGGAAACCGCCTTTGTAGGTCTTGGTCAGCTGCTGTACGTCGAGTGCGGGCATCGTGGTGTCGGCTAGGGTCTTCCATGTCGGAACGTGAGGGGCGCAGATTGTAACCAGGTTCTTGGATTTCAACCTGAACGGCGAGGACCTAAACCCGAGTGGATTCCCCCGAGATCGCCTTGATCCTGTTCGGCCTCGCCCTCGTGGCGGGTTTTGTCGATGCCATCGCCGGCGGCGGCGGACTCATCACCATCCCGGCCCTGCTCTGGGCCGGTCTGAGCCCGGTCGAAAGCCTGGCGACCAACAAGGCGCAGGCGGTCTTCGGCAGCGGCAGCGCGACGATCCACTTCATGCACAAGGGCATGATCGAGCCGCGCAGCGCGGCCTTCACGGTCGCATGCACCTTCGTCGGCGCCGCACTCGGTGCGATCCTGGTCCAGCAGATCGACAGCGCCGCGCTGCAGCGCCTCATCCCGCTACTGCTGGTCGGGTTCGCGCTCTACTTTCTCTTCTCGCCGCGGGTCTCGGATCTGGACTCGCACCAGCGGCTGTCGACGCCGACCTTCGCCGTGACGGTCGGAGTCGGCGTCGGCTTCTACGACGGATTCTTCGGCCCGGGCACCGGAACCTTCTTCGCGATGGGCTATGTCGCGCTGCTCGGCTACAACATGCGCCGCGCCACCGCCCACACCAAGCTACTCAACTTCACGAGCAATCTGGCTGCGCTGATCTTCTTCACGATCGGCGGACACGTCGTCTGGATCGTCGCCGCCTCGATGGCCCTCGGCCAGCTCATCGGTGCTTGGTTGGGATCGCATCTGGTGCTCAAGCACGGGGCCATGCTGGTGCGCCCCATCCTGGTCGTGTCGTCCGTCCTGATCTCGCTCAAACTCTTCCTGGATCAGTTCAACGGGGCCTGATCCGGTGCGCGGGCGGCGGCCTGTCGAGCGAGCGCGGCGCCCGAGAGCCAGAACAAGGCCGGATCGTCCTCGTGCGCGAGTTCGCCGTCGCGCATGATCAGCAAGCCGTCGGTCACCGTCCAGGTCGCGACACCGTCGCCGGTCTCCTCGCTCTCCTCCGATGCCCGCGCATCATCGGCCTCACCGACACGCCCCTCTACCCAATTGCGCACCAGCGGATGGTAAATCCGGCGATACGACACCTTGACCGCACGCAGCCCGTCACCGAGCAGAAACAGGGTCACCGAGGATGCCGGCATCCCGTTGAAGGCACCGATCTCGGCGGCGCAGAGACGGTCGCCGAAGGGATTCGCCCCGTCGGCACACTGAAACCCGAGCTTCGGGAAGGTCTCGCGGATTTGCGCCTCGGTCAGAGCGCCGGTGAAGGCGTCCAAGGCCGCGTTCATCTCGGGCTTGCCGAGGATGAACATGAGGGCCAGATCGGTGCGCCGCTGCCCGTCCTCGGTGAAGGCCAACCAGTAAAAGGGGCCGAAGACGAGCGCCAGCATGAGGAGCGTCTTGTAGAGACGGGGTAACTTGAGATCGTGTCGCATGGCGGCATTCTAACGGGAAGCGCAGATCGAGACCCAATAACCTGCGTTCGGTTGCCGGAGTTCGGCTCCGCGTCGAGCGCATGCATCGACAGCGCACGGCTCGCGTCTCACCGTCGCCAAGCTGCGATCGACAAGGTGACATGCTTACCGTCCTCGCCGCGATATTTATACTTCTCGAGCAGCAGATCGACGATGTCGGCACCGGCCGCCAAGAGTGCCGCCGCCTCTGCAACCGCAGGAACACCGAGATGGCGAAGCACCTGCGCCGACGGATTGGGCACCTCGATGCACGCAAGCGCCGTGGCCGGATAGATGACCAGCGGCCATCGGCGCGCTGCAGCCAAGGCCAGGATCGCGGGCTCGTCGCCTTTGCGATCGATGGTCGCCAGCCAGCGCACGTCCACGGGGCCTATGAGAGCCAAGGCTGCCGCCAACGCGGCTTCCAGTGTCCCGAACGCCGCCCCGCGGTCACAACCGATACCCATCGCAACTTCCATCTACATCCCCCGGATCGATCGCACCGCACGACACAGATCCGGGGTATTACCATAAGCCTCTCGCACAGGCCACTCTCAAGGGAAGACAAGATGCTGTTCAAGCAACTATTCGAGCCGATCTCCAGCACCTACACGTATTTGCTCGCCTGCGAAGACACGGGCGAGGCGATCTTGATCGACCCAGTGCTGCCTACCTGGCAGCGTGATCTAGCCGAGGTCTCCAAGCTCGGACTGAAGCTGCTCTACACGCTCGATACGCACATCCACGCCGATCACATCACCTCCGCACTCACACTCAAGCGCGAAGCAGGCAGCCGGATCGCCCATCCCGCAATCGATGCTTTGGCCTGCGTCGATGTGCCGATCGAAGAAGGGACACCGCTGGCGGTAGGCAGTCTGCGTATCGACCCGCTCTTCACGCCCGGTCACACCGACGGCCATCATGCCTACCGGATCGGGGAGCGGGTTCTCACCGGCGATGCACTCCTGATCGACGCCTGCGGTCGCACCGATTTCCAAAGCGGTGACCCGGCGGCCTTGTATCACAGCGTGGCCGGCAAGCTCTTCGCCCTGCCCGATGAGACGCTGGTCTACCCCGGTCACGACTACGAGGGACGCTGGGTCTCGAGCATCGCGCAGGAGAAGACACGCAACCCGCGGCTCGGCGGCAACCGTTCGCTCGAGTCCTTCGTCGAGCTGATGAACGGTCTTGATCTTGCCTATCCGAAGTTCATCGACTTTGCGGTTCCGGGCAACCGGGAATGCGGCGTCTGTCCTCCCGGCGTACCGGACAACCTCAGCCAGTATTGCGACCGGATCGGGGAGAGCCGGCAGGGCTGAGAACCCCTCTGCGCACCCCATGCGTGCGGCTGCGCGCGATGCGCGTAGCCGGGCGGCGCTCGACGCAATACACCCTTACGCACCGCTTCGTCGTCTCCCGGGACTGGAACGAGCAGACCGGGAGCACTCTGCGACAGACCGGGCCGGGCCGCGTAACACAGGTCCGCGCCCGATCACCGCACCCGCGGCTCTGGTAGACTCCGGCAAAGATCCACGGCCGCTTTTCGGTATCGGACATGACCACGGAATCGCTGAAAGAGACCATCAAGCGCGAGCTGCCGACCTGGTTGCGGGAGGATCCTGCGTTCCGAACCTATGTGCTTGAGCTGACACGGGACGAATATGCCGACCGCAAGGAGACCGGAGATCGGTTCTACGAGCTGCTCGGCGAGCTTCGTCGCGACCGAGAGAAGCAGGAGCGCAAATGGGAGGCAAACCAGGCCGAGCTCAAACTCATGCGCGAGGAGCAGGTGCGGAAGTGGGAGGCGAATCAGGCCGAGCTGCAGCGCATGCGCGAGGAAGAGGCGCAGAAGTGGGAGGAAAGCCGAGCGGACAGCAATCGCCGCTGGGACGAGAACCAGGAAGAGCTAAAGCGCCTGTACAACGAGATCATGGCCCAAGCGCAGAAATTCGATCGCGGCATCGGTGCGCTGGGCTCGCGTTGGGGTCTTCAATCCGAGAAGGCGTTCCGCGATGCCCTGGCCGCCATCCTGGAGCAGAGCTTCGACGTACAGGTCGTCAATGTCACCGACTACGACGACTCGGGCGAGGTCTTCGGCCGTCCGGACCAGATCGAGCTGGATGTCATCATCAAGAACGGCCTGCTGCTGATCTGCGAGCTGAAGTCTTCGATCGACAAGGCCGGGATGTACATCTTCGAGCGCAAGGCGCGCTTCTACGAGCGACGCCACGAGCGTAAGGCCAATCGCCTGATCGTCATCTCGCCGATGATCGACGCCCGAGCCCGCAAGGTCGGCGAGCGGCTCGGGATCGAGATGTATGGCGATTCGACCGAGGTCGAGGCCGTCTGAACCGCGACTCACCCTTCGGCGTCTTGCAGGCCATGGATAAACCAGATCAGAGTGCGCACACCCCGGTGATGCAGCAGTACCTCCGTCTCAAGGCGGAATACCCGGACATGCTGCTCTTCTATCGGATGGGCGATTTCTACGAACTCTTCTTCGAGGACGCCGAGCGGGCCGCGCGCCTGCTGGACATCACCCTGACCAAGCGGGGGCAGTCGGCCGGCCGGCCGATCCCGATGGCGGGCGTACCCTATCATGCCGCCGAGGCCTATCTGGCGCGTCTGGTCCGCAAGGGTGTCTCGGTGGCGATCTGCGAGCAGATCGGCGATCCGGCCAAAAGCAAAGGGCCGGTCGAGCGCAAGGTGGTGCGTCTGGTCACGCCCGGGACCCTGACCGACGAGGCATTGCTCGACGACCGGCGCGAGAACCTGCTTACAGCGATCGCCGAGGGGCGCGAGGGCTTTGGCCTGGCGGTCCTGGAGCTGTCGAGCGGGCGGTTCTCCGTGCTGGAGGTGGCGACGCGCGAGGCGCTGGCCAGCGAGCTGGAACGCCTGAAGCCAGCCGAGGTCTTGGTCGGCGAGGACAGCCGGCTCCCGGATGCGCTGCGCATCGACCGCGGCGTCACCCGCCGCCCGAGCTGGCACTTCGACCGCGATACCGGCGAGCGTCTGCTCTGCGAACAGTTCGGCACCCGCGACCTGAACGGCTTCGGCTGTGCGGGGCTGGATCTCGCCGTCGGCGCTGCGGGTTGTCTGCTGCAGTATGTCCGCGACACCCAGTTCGCCGCCCTGCCCCATCTGCGCGGGCTCACGACCGAGCAGCGCGACGAGGCGCTGATCCTGGATGCGGCGACCCGGCGCAACCTGGAGATCACCGAGAGCCTCGGCGGGCGGCCCGAGCACACGCTGGCCGGCGTGCTCGATCGGACCGCAACCGCGATGGGCAGCCGTCTGCTGCGACGCTGGCTCGGCCGCCCTTTGCGCTCGCGATCGGACGTGCAGTCGCGTCATGCCGCAATCGGAGCACTGATCGACACCGGCATGCACGCCGACCTTCAGGCGGTCCTCGGTGGGATCGGGGATCTGGAACGCATCCTCTCGCGCATCGCACTGCGCTCGGCGCGCCCGCGTGATCTCGCCGCGCTGCGCGATGCGCTGGCCGTGCTCCCGGATCTGCGCGCGCCGCTCGATAGCTGCGACGATCCGCTGCTCCTGACCCTCGCCCAGGCGGTCGGCACGCACCCCGAGGTCCTCGACCTGCTCCGACGCGCAATCATCGCCCAACCGCCGATGCTGATCCGCGACGGCGGCGTGATTGCATCCGGGCTCGATGCGGAGCTCGATCGGCTGCGCGAGCTGTCGAGCAATGCCGATCGCTTCCTGCTCGACCTGGAGACCCGCGAGCGCGAGCGCACCGGCATCCCCGGACTGAAGGTCGGCTACAACCGGGTCCACGGCTATTACATCGAGCTCGGTCGCAGCCAGGCCGATCAGGTCCCGGAGGACTACATCCGCCGCCAGACGCTCAAGGGCGCCGAGCGCTATGTCACGCCGGAGCTCAAACGCTTCGAGGACGAGGTGCTGAGCAGCCGCGAGCGCGCGCTGGCCCGCGAGAAGGCGCTTTACGAGGATCTGCTCGGCACCCTCGCCGAGTCGATCGCGCCACTGCAGGCGAGCGCGGAGGCCATCGCGACGCTGGACGTGCTGGCCAATCTGGCCGAGCGCGCCCGCGCACTGGACTGGTCCCGGCCGAATCTCACCGACGAGGCGATCATCGAGATCGAAGACGGACGCCATCCCGTGGTGGAGACGGTGCTGGACGACCCCTTCATCGCCAACGGCCTGCGGCTTGATCGCCGCCGTCGGATGCTGGTCATCACCGGCCCCAACATGGGCGGTAAATCGACCTACATGCGCCAGAACGCCTTGATCGTGTTGCTGGCCTACAGCGGAAGCTATGTCCCGGCGCGCGCCGCGACCATCGGCCCGATCGACCGCATCTTCTCGCGTATCGGCGCCTCGGACGACCTCGCCGGCGGGCGCTCGACCTTCATGGTGGAGATGGAGGAAACGGCCAATATCCTGAACAACGCGACCGCTCAGAGTCTGGTCCTGATGGACGAGGTCGGACGCGGCACCAGCACCTTCGACGGGCTCTCGCTCGCCTGGTCGTGCGCCGTGGAGCTGGCCACGCGCATCGGCGCCTACGGGCTCTTCGCAACCCACTACTTCGAGCTGACGACACTGCCCGAGGAATATCCCGGAATCGCCAACGTCCACCTCGACGCGGTCGAGCATGGCGCACGCATCGTCTTCATGCACGCCTTGCGCGAGGGTCCGGCCAATCAGAGCTACGGGCTGGCGGTCGCCGCGCTGGCGGGTGTGCCGGCGGCAGTGATCACGCGGGCACGCGCGCGGCTACGCGAGCTGGAAGCCGGCGCGCGGCGACATGCGGAACGGGATGCCGTTCAACTCTCGCTGTTTCCGCCGGATCCCGAGCCAACCCCGCCGCATCCTCTTATGGAGGCCATGGATGCGATCGAGCCGGATGGCTTGACGCCCCGAGCGGCCTTGGAGCTGATGTATCGCCTTAAGGATCTCTCGACGCACGTGAGCGCTGCCCGGAAGACCTGAGGACTATGCGTGCGAATCAATTCGCACCTACGCGCCGGTGATTCAGCTCCAGGACATCAGCTTAGCGGGATTCGGTCGACGGCCCCCCGACCCGCAGAAGCGCCAATGTGATGTTGTCGTTACCGCCACGCTCGTTGGCGAGCCGCACCAGCGCCTCGGCGGCGGGCTCGAGATCGTTCCCGAAGCTCGCCGTCAGCACCTGACACAGCCAGTCCTCCGGGACCATGCCGGTGAGTCCGTCGGTGCAGAAGAGGAAGATGTCGCCGCGCGCGAGGTCGGCAACCCCGCCGGAGACCTTGACCTTGGAGGATGATCCGAGTGCACGGGTCAAAATGTTGGCTCCGATCCCGTATCGGCGTGCGTCCTCGCGCGTGCTGAAGAATCCCTGATCGACGACCTCTTGAATAAAGGAATGGTCGCGCGAGAGCTGCTCCAGTCGTCCTTCGCGCAACCGATATAATCGCGAATCACCCACGTAGCCGAAAGCCAGCCAAGCGTCGCCGACGGACCCCACCACCACCGTTGTCCCCATCCCGGAGAGATCCGGCTCGGCCTTGCTCAGGGTCCAGATGGCGAGATTGGCGTCCTGGATCGCCGTCTCGACAAAGGCCTGCGCCGCATCCGAAGGTATTTGATAGGCCATGTGCTCTCGAAAACGCTTGGCGATGACCTCGGCCGCCAATGCGCTTGCGACCTCGCCCGCCCGGGCGCCGCCGATGCCGTCCGCTACGATCAGGAAACCAAGGGCGGGGTCGACGGCCACTGCATCCTCGTTGCCCGCACGCACGCGGCCACGGTCGGTGCGCCAGGCATATTCGAGTGTATGAGCCGTCATGACGCCACCGCGCAGCGCTTCGACGTCATCGCCTGCGCCCGACGATCGTGCCTCAGGATCCGGGCGCCCCGTTGAGCTGGGCCGCCAGGCGCTTGGGCTCCACGTAGCCCGGAATCATCTCGCCGGTCTCGGTCAGGATGGCCGGGGTCCCGCGCAGACCGAGCTCCTGGCCCAAGGCCATGTGTGCATCGACCGGGTTCTTACAGGTCTTCTCCGGGATCGGCTTACCGGACTTCGCTTCGGTCATGGCCGAACGCTGGGCGGCTGCATCGCCGGCGCACCACACAGACACGGCCTCGGTGTAGGCGGGGCTGCCCTGCCCGGCGCGCGGATAGAAGAGATAGCGGACACGGATACCTTCTTTCAGATACTCGTCGATCTGGCCGTGCAGTTTGCGGCAGTAGCCGCACTCGATGTCGGTAAAGACGGTCACCGTGTGCTTGGCGTCGTCCGGCCCGAAGACGACCATCTGAGACTCCCCGACCGCATCGACCAAACCCTTACGCGCTCCGGCCAGACGCGGCTCGCTCAGATCCTCGCGGGTTTCGAGATCGACGATCCGCCCGTCGACGAAATAACGCCCGTCGGCGGTGACATACATCAGCTGAGTGCCGATCATGACCTCGTAGAGCCCATCCACGGGAGAGGCCGTCACGCTGTCGATCTCGACGCCCGGAACGATCTTGCCCAGGGCCTCCCGGATGGTCTTCTCGGGCGACGCCCACGCGGACTGCGCGGCGAGCATCAAGGCGGCAAGGGCGAGCGCGAAAACTCTGGCTTTCGTCATTGGATTCTTAGTCTCTGAAGTTGGTGAACTGGATCGGCAGACCCCAGTCTTCGCCGCGCAGCAGGGCGATCGCTTCCTGGAGGTCATCGCGTTTCTTTCCGGAGACCCGCACCTGGTCTCCCTGGATCTGGGCCTGCACCTTGGTCTTGCCGGCCTTGATGGCCTTGACCATGCGTTTGGCGGTCTCGCTGTCGACACCCTGCTTGAGCGCGACCTCCTGGCGGGCGGCACTGAGATTCGAGACCGGGTCGCCGGGGTCGAGCGAAGAGAGGTCGATCTTACGTTTGACCAGTTTCTGGCGGAGGATATCCATCATCTGCTGCAGGTGAAACTCCTGCTCGCCGATCATCAGGATCTTCCCGTCGCTCAGCTCGAAGCTCGCCTTGACGCCCTTGAAGTCGAACCGGGTGTCGATCTCGCGGTTGGCCTGGTCGACCGCGTTGCGGACCTCCTGCAGGTCGATCTCCGAGACGATGTCGAACGATGGCATAGAAATTTCTCACTCAGCACTGAAATCACCGAAGTCGGCCATTGTGCGAGAAAACACGCCAAAAGCGAACTGCTCGCACATCATCCTCGCGGATGATGCCGCGCATGGAGCTGCTTCAAACGCTCACGCGCAACATGGGTGTAGATCTGCGTGGTTGAAAGGTCGCTGTGGCCCAAGAGCATCTGCACGACGCGCAGATCGGCGCCGTGATTGAGCAGATGTGTCGCGAAGGCGTGGCGCAGGGTGTGGGGCGACAGGGGTTTGTAGACACCTGCCTCGAGCGCATAGCGTTTGATCAGCAGCCAGAACGCCTGACGCGTCATGCACTCGCTGCGACAGGTCGGAAAGAGATAGTCGGTCACACGTCCGCCGAGCAGCTCGGCGCGCGGCCCGCGCAAATAGTCCAACAGCCAGGATGCCGCCTCCTCGCCGAGCGGCACCAAGCGTTCCTTGTCGCCCTTGCCGACGATCCGCACGACACCCTGGGTCAGACCGACCTGGCCGGTTGTCAGGGTCACCAGCTCGGTGACCCGCAGACCGCTCGCGTAGAGTACCTCGAGCATGGTCCGGTCCCGGTGACCCCGCGCATCGGCGGTATCCGGTGCGCCGAGCAGCGCCTCCACCTCGAGCTCGCTCAAGCTCTTCGGCAGAGGTCGACCCAGCTTCGGCGCCTCGACACGAGCGCTCGGATCGTCGCGGATCACCCCACGACGCAGCAGATATTGGTAGAACTGGCGTAGACAGGACAGGAGTCGCGCACTCGAGCGCGGCTTGCGTCCCTCCTGCGAGAGAACGACCAGATAATCAAGCAGATCGAGCCGCTGAGCCTCGATCAGCGAGCGACCACGCTCGCGCGCGACCCAAGCAGCGAAGGCACGCAGATCCGACTGATACGCTGCCAGCGTATTCGGACTCAGACCCCGTTCGAGCCAGAGTGCATCGGCGAAACCCTCGATAACCCCTTGGTCCGCTGGCATTAAACCGTGTCTCCCGCAACATGCGAGGCCATCATCCCGGGCCGACTTTGCAGCAACCCCCGAGCGCCGGAGCAGACGCGGTTTAAATCATTCATTTTTTGTTGTTTTTTAATCTAAACCGCGTCATGAAAAAGTCCTCGGGGATGCTCCGGCAGCGGATCTGACTCAATCGCCTGTTCGGACCGAGGACGCGGTTTACGAGCTTCGTGGGCAAGGAGCCAGCGTTTGACGTCCAGCTTACGTCCGCTCGTGTCTCCGGAGAAACCGCCGAGCCCGTTGACCGCGACGACCCGATGGCAGGGCACCACGATCGGACAGGGGTTGGCGCGACAGGCCTGCCCTACTGCGCGCGGGGCGCTCCCGAGTTGTCGCGCGATCTCGCCGTAGGTGCGTGTTTCGCCCGAGGGGATCCGACGCAGCTCGGCCCAAACCCGTTGTTGGAAATCGGTGCCGACCAGCTCGACCGGGAGATCGAAACCGGCCGACGTTTGCTCGAAATAGGCCGTGAGCTGTTGCCGGATGGCCGAAGGCATGGTTTCCGACCCCGCGTCGGCGCTCGCGGTCGGCGGGTCCAGATCGACGCCGGTCAAGGTCTCGCCGACCCAGTGGATGGCGATCGAGCCGATGGGGGTCTCGATCAGAGTCTGCGGCATGGTGTTTTCCTCTGATTGTGATTCGGCATTCGATCTTAGGTCGAGGCAACTTCAGCTTCATCTTAGACCGCACCGCAGCCTCGGAAAAGGCAGCGCCAGCCTGTGGATAACCCTGTGGGCGAGTTGTTCGGTGGGGAATGAGGGCAACGCCCATGTCACTGTTTCTTCGAATGCCCGTCACCAAGAAGATCAGCACGAAAAAAACAAAAACAGTGGATTAAACA
Organism: Thiocapsa roseopersicina; assembly: GCF_900106925.1. Classification (GTDB taxonomy): domain Bacteria; phylum Pseudomonadota; class Gammaproteobacteria; order Chromatiales; family Chromatiaceae; genus Thiocapsa; species Thiocapsa roseopersicina. Next base: position 257,547 of record NZ_FNNZ01000003.1, on the reverse strand, counting down.
ACTTTCCGAGAACATCTCCGAACACACCCGACGCTCCCGAATGTCCGTCGGGCGACGTATGTCCGTGTGCATAACGTCTCTGCGGCTTCATCCTGGTTCGCAAAAAAGTCAAGTCTCCAACGGGGAACATCGGTCGAATCAGGCCCAATCGCGAAGCGCGGCGACCGGATTCACCGGCATGGGGTCCAACAGACGGCCCGACCGACGCGGGGTGCATCGACCGTTCGGATCGGTCAAGATAGGCGAAATGAGTGACTTGTGGATATGCCCGACATGAGCGAACCCGATGAAGGCACCGTTGAAGGAATGGCGAGATTCTGGGAATCCACCCCGCTCTCGGCCATGACCCCCGAACAGTGGGAGTCGCTCTGCGACGGCTGCGCGAAATGCTGTCTGGAGAAGTTCGAGGAAGAGGAGACCGGGGACATCATCTACTCGCGCGTCGCCTGCGCGCTTTTGGACCTCGACACCTGCCGGTGCAGCGATTATGCCGATCGAGCGCGGCGCATGCCCGATTGCGTCACCCTGACACCTGCGGCCCTGGCATACTCGCGATGGCTTCCGGAGACCTGCGCCTATCGGCTGTTGGCCGAGGGCAAGCCGTTGCCGAGCTGGCATCCGCTGATTACCGGTGATCCGGGTTCCGTCTTGGAAGCCGGGCAAAGCCTTTATGGACGGGCCATCAAGCCGGGGCCGAAGACCGACCCGCTGATGCATCTCATCGATTGGATCCGCTAAACCGCGCCCGGCGCGATATGCGATGTTTTTGGATGGGATCGGTCCCGGCAGATTTGACGACCGCTGGAAACTGCGCGGTTTAAGATATTAAAAAATATATCAATTTAAACCGCGTTTCCGCTAAGAGCCGTGGCTACACCAAACGTCGAGCTCACTCGAAAGCGAGCATCTCGCTCTGGACGCGGTTTAGGGGCCGGGCGGCTCGGAAAGCATTCGAGTCAGAAGGGCGTGCCCATCTAGGGCCGAGGCAACCGAGGCCGGGACGGGGATGCGCACCTCCCAGCCGTCGCCCGGCGCGACCTGAAGCTCCGTCTCATCGATATTCCTCATGCACTCCAGACGGAAGCGATGATTCCCGGCGGGGGTCAGAAGCTCCAACGCGTCGCCGACGGCAAACCGATTCTTGACCCGGATATCGACCCAGCCGTCGCGACTGCCGGTGATCTCGCCGACAAAGATCTGCCGCTGGTTGCGCGAGGCACCGTCGTCGTAGTTCTGAAGCTCGCTCGGGGCATGACGCCGGTAGAAGCCCTCGGTGTAGCCGCGGTTGGCGAGCCCTTCCAGATCGGTCAGCAAATCGCCGCGGAATGCTCGCCCGGCGAGCGCATCGTCGATCGCTGCGCGGTAGACCTGTGCGGTGCGCGCGACATAGTAGTGCGACTTGGTCCGGCCCTCGATCTTCAGCGAATCGATTCCCATCGACACCAACCGCGCGACATGCTCGACCGCGCGCAGATCGCGCGAGTTGAGGATATAGGTCCCCTCCTCGTCCTCGAAGATCGGCAGATAGGAACCCGGACGCTCGCGCTCTTCGAGCAGATAGACCTCGTCGGCGGCCGGATGCCGCGGCGCGCCCCTGTTGTCGCCCGCGACGTTCATGGACAAGTCCAAGGATGCCGCCAGCGGCTCGGTCGACGCCGCGCTCGCCACCCGATAGTCCCAACGGCACGCATTGGTGCAGGCGCCTTGATTGGCGTCGCGATGATTGAAGTAACCCGACAACAGACATCGCCCCGAATAGGCGATACAGAGCGCACCGTGCACGAAGACCTCGAGCTCCACGTCGGGACAGGCGGCGCGGATCTCGGCCACCTCGTCCAAGGAGAGCTCGCGCGAGAGGATGACCCGCGAGACCCCCTGCCCCGCCCAGAAGCGCACGGCCGCGGCATTGGTGGTATTCGCCTGCACCGAGAGATGGATCGGCTGGTCCGGCCAGCGCTCGCGCACCAGCATAATCAGGCCGAGGTCGGCCATGATCAGGGCATCCGGACCCATCGCGAGGATCGGCTCGAGGTCCGCGACGAAGCTCTTGAGCTTCGCCCCGTGGGAGAGGATGTTGGCGGCCAGATAAAAGCCCTTGCCGTTCGCGTGCGCCTCGGTGATGGCGCTCGCGAGCGTTGCCCCGTCGAACGCGTTATTGCGCACCCGCAGACTGTATCTGGGCAGACCTGCATAGACGGCATCCGCCCCGTAGGCGAAGGCGTAACGCATGGCCTGCGGCGAGCCCGCGGGCGAGAGCAGCTCCGGTCGCATGTGGCTCAACGCAGCTCCACCTGGAAGCTCAGCCGCTCGTCTGCGCCGAGCTTGCGCTCGCGCAGGACCTCGACCGGCATCTTTTCCCCTGGCCCCTTGTCGAGCAAGGCGATACGCACATCGGCGTAGGCGCTCACCGGTTGATCACCGATCTGCACGATGCGGTCCCCTTCCTGGATGCCCGCGTCCTTCGCACCGCTGGACTCGGCGAACCCCTGGATCAAAGCGCCGCCGCGATCGACGCCCGATTCGAGCATGACCCCGAGCAGACCGGACGCGGGCAGCGCAATCTCCTGCGGATAGAGGAAGAAATCCGCCGCGGCCGGATCCATGCTGCGCTGGGTCCCGTTGAGAATCGTCACCGTCGGGACATCGACACGGCGCGTCAGCCGACTGGGGATACCCTGACCGTATTCGACATGCCCCGAGCCGGCCAGGACCACAAGCGTGCGCTCCGGGTTCGCCTTGAGATAGTCCGCCGCGCGCTCGGCCATCCCCTCGTCCCAAAGAAGCTGGACGTCGAGGAAATTCTCCACGTCCTGCTTGCGCTCGCTCGGGTGCATGGCGAAGACCGCCTCGATGCGCTCACGGTAGGTCGGGTCGCTGCGATCGATCTCGACAGGTATGCGCGCGCGCTCGGTCTCGGTCAGACCCGCGATGCCGACCTCGCCCACGCGCCGGGTCAGCTCGGCTTCCAAATTCAGGGCGATGACCGGGATGCCGTGCTCGCGGGCGAAACGCAGGATGGGACGATAGAGCCGATAGTCGAACCGCCAGCGGTCGAAATATTCCGTGCGGCGCAAAAACTCCGCCTCGTCGATCTCGCCCGCGATATAGGCGTCGATCGCCGCCTGATAGGGCTGTTGGAAAAACTCCATCCCGATGGCCAGCGATTTCCCGCGCACGTGCAGGCCTTCGATGACGGCCAGTTGGTTGAGGTGGTCCTCGTAGCGGTCATGGCTCTCGCCGACGAAGACCACACGCCGGTCGGCGATGCGATCGAGCAGATCGCTCATGTCGGAGAGCGCGCCGAGATCCAATACGCGGGTGCCCGGGTCGGGCGCCTGCGCCGAGCCGACCGGAGCGCCGACGGGCGCGCCGGCTTGTGCAGAAGAGGCATGCGGAGGCGAAGACTCGGGCCCGGCGCAGGCCCCGGACACCAGCACGGCCGTCACGACGAAGGCCGACAATTGAAAATAGGACACGAACATTCCTCTCTGGTCATGAGCCGATTCGGCCCGCATAGTTGTACCCGGCGCAATGCGGACAGCTCGCTCGCGCTCCCGATCCCTCAGCCGCTTGGATCCTAGACCGATGCGCAACCCGTTCGTTTCAAGCCTCTTGCTCTGCCGCTCGATACTTCTCGGATCCATCCTGCTCGGCTCCGCACAGGTCGCGGCAGACGCGGCGATCGTCGAGCACGCCATCGAGGCCCGTGTCGACCCCGCTGCGGGCACCCTGCAGGTTCGGGACACGCTGACATTCCCGGAGGACAGACCCGAATGGTTGCTGCTGCTGCACGCCGGGATGGCTCCGGAAGTCACCTCCGGCAACGCGCGGATCGAGACCGCCGAGCGCCTCGAGCATCTGACGGGCTACCGGCTGCGCATCACCGGACCCGGCCCCGTGACCTTTGCCTACGGCGGATCCATCCGCCATGATCGCGAGCAGATCGCCGAGGGCATGGGCCGTGCCCGCGAGTGGTCCCGCGGCACCATCGCACCCGAGGGCGTCTTTCTCGACGGCAACAGCGGTTGGTATCCGCGCATCCCGGACAGCCTTCAGACCTTCTCGCTCGCGGTGACGCTTCCGGACGGCTGGACCGCGGTCTCGCAGGGCGACGGGCCGGGCGATCCGGCAAGCGGACGCTCGACCTGGCGCGAGACCCATCCGCAGGACGACATCTATCTGATCGCGGCACCTTTCGAGCGCTATGTCGATCGCGCTCGGGCCGGAGATACCGCATTCGAGGCCCAAGTCTACCTGCGCGAGGCCGACGCCGCCCTGGCACAGCGCTATTTGGACGCGACCGAGAGCTACATCAACCTCTATTCCGAGTTGATCGGCGACTATCCGTTCGCGAAGTTCGCGCTGGTCGAGAATTTCTGGGAGACCGGCTACGGCATGCCGTCATTCACGCTCCTCGGATCGCAAGTCATCCGCCTGCCCTTCATCATCCACACCTCCTACCCTCACGAGATCCTTCACAACTGGTGGGGGAACGGGGTCTATATCGACTACGCGGCGGGCAACTGGGCCGAAGGGCTCACCACCTATCTGGCCGATCACCTGCTGCGCGAGCGCGCCGGCGAGGGTTGGGTCTATCGGCGCGAGATGCTCAAGGGCTATGCCGATTATGTCCGGGACAGCAGCGATTTTCCGCTCGTCGAATTCCGCGGCCGACACGGCGCGGCCTCTCAGGCGATCGGCTACGGCAAGAGCGCCATGCTCTTCCACATGCTGCGCCGCCAGCTCGGCGACGAGGCGTTCAAGGCCGGTCTTGCGCGTGTCTGGACCGACAACCGTTTCCGTGTCGCCGGCTTCGATGATCTACGCCGGTCGTTCGAGGGCGCGAGCGGGCGCGATCTTGCCGCCTTTTTCGAGACCTGGACGACGCGCTCCGGTGCGCCGAGCCTCCGACTGACGGACGTGGCCGTGACCCCCGACGGCGGGGGATTCGCGCTGACCGGCCGAATCGAGCAGACCCAAGGCGGCGAGCCCTTCCCCGTGCGCGTCCCCGTGCTCGTCCACCAAGAGACGGGCGACCCGGTCAGTCTCGTTGTCGAGCTCACCGGAGGAAGCGCGGACTTCGAGGCGGCCCTGCCGTCCGCGCCGGTCCGGGTGGCGGTCGACCCCTGGGTCGACGTCTTCCGCGAGCTGCTTCCGGGCGAGACGCCCGTCGCCTTGAGCAACCTCTTCGGATCGGAGCGCGGGCTCATGGTCCTGCCCGCCGGGGCACCCGAGGCACTCAAAGACGGCTATCGGCGCCTCGCCGAGGCATGGAAGACAGGCCACCCCGGCTGGGAGATCCGTTGGGACGACACCCTGAAGTCTCTGCCCGAGGACCGAGCGGTCTGGCTGATGGGCTGGGAGAACCGCTGGCTCGATCGCTTCGCGCAGCTGGCGCAAGGCGTCACGCTGGAGCCCGAGCAACGCCGACTCCAACTCGGCGGCGAAGACAGGCTAGACGGCACTCAGGTCAGCCCCGTGCTCACCGCCTGGCGCGACCGACAGCCGCTCGGCTGGCTCGCCGCGAGCGAGCCGGCCGCACTCCCCGGCCTTGCGCGCAAGCTGCCGCACTACGGGAAATACAGCTATCTGATCTTCAGCGGCAGTGCGCCCGACAATCAGGCGAAGGGCCAATGGCCATCGGGCGACTCCGAGCTGGTCGCCTGGCTCGGCCCGAGACGCGCGCTTGCGCCGGTCGCCGAGCCACCCGCCTTGGTGCCCTGACGACGTCCAGGCTTCGACCGGCTCACTTGAGATAGACCCCGTCCTCGCCGATCTTCCCGGGGCCATCCAAGACATAGATCCCGGCCGAGTTGGCCTTGACGTGAAACAGCAAACGGCCCTGGCACTCCTGCTCCTGGCCGGTCACGGCGTCGCGATAGATCCCCGGCCGGACCCCGTCGATCCCGATCTCTTGATCGGAGCCGATGGCGAGCCCGACCACGACATAGGTCCCGCTTTCCGGGTGATCGCGCACGAAACGCATCCCGCTGCCCCATTCGGCGAGGTGGCTTAAGCCGGCCTTCTGCAGCGCAGGAATCGCACGGCGAATCAGGTTGAGACGCTGGATGTGGCGATAGAGCGGGTTGCTCTGCGTCTCGGCGATGCGCGCGTCGCTCAGGTGATCTCCGAAATAGGCGCGCCCGGTCTGATGTAGGGTGTCGCGCTCGCCTTCGACGTCCTGGGGAGCGCCCTTCATGAACTCGATCTCCTCGCCGAAATAGAGACAGGGGATCCCGCGCACGGTCCAGATGAGGTTGTAGGCGGCCGCAGCCATCCACTGCTCGCCCTTGAAGCGGTATTTGAAGTCGTTGTCCGGACCGACGTCGTGGTTCTGTAGGAAGGTGACCAGCTGGGTGACGTCGCCGTAGATCCAGTCCATGCCGAGGATCTGGGCCGTACCCGCATAGGTGCCCTTGCTCACGGTGTCGCGGAAGGTCGAGAAGAGGCCGAAATCCAGCTGCGGGAAGCCCGAGTCGCCGCCGGATTCCGGATCCTGCGGGTCATGGCCGATACGCGTGTACCACCAGGGTCGGATCTGCGAGGGACCGTTGTCGCCGCCACCGAGATCGCCCCAACCGTAGCCCTTCACCAGGTTCTCGCCGAACACGAAGAGGCCGGGCTTGTGCGCCTTCCAGGCGTTGATGTACTCGAGCAGGTTGTCGCGCTCGACATGCTTGACGGTATCGATGCGCAGCGCATCCACGCCCATGTCCAGATACCGATTGATCGACCCGATCAGATAATCCTTGACGTTTTGGCGCTCGGTGGCGAGATCGATACAGTCGCCTGCCAGATGTTTGTGCTGGAGCGAATGCGGACTCTCCCAATCGCCGCCGCAGATGAAGCCCTCCTGGTGGTACCACTCGGGATCCAAATCATTGGGGTCGACACCGAAGAAACGCCCGGGGTTGTAGCCCGGCTTGGGTACCGTCTCGCCGGTCTTGGGATCGATGAGCGGCTCGATGCCATCGGGATCTCTGCCGTGGCGCTCCCGGTACCATTGGGGCGCGACCGGGTTGTCGATGTCGTCGCGATTCGCCCAAGCGTAATTGCCGAGGTGGCCTTGGTAAGGCCCGTGATCGACCTGCCCCTGCTCCGAGCCTTGCGGCACGTAGTATTTGATCGGCAGATGGTCGATGTGCACCTGCCCGCGGATGCCGTACTGGCAGGAGTGGTTCACGACGACGTCCTGGATGATCTTGATGCCCTTGGCGTGGGCGGCGTCGATCAGGTCCTGATAGGTCACTCCCGATGACTCCAGACGCGGATCGATGCGCGTCCAGTCGTAGGGATGATAGCCGTGGTAGTCCAGACCGGAGCGGTTCTCCACGGGCGGCGTGATCCAGATGGCCGTGAAGCCGAGATCGCGGATGTAATCCAGACGTTGGATCAGCCCTTTGAAGTCGCCGCGCCAATGGGGATCGACCGGATTGCCGGTCTCGTCGAACTGGATGCGATCGCGGCAGAAGAAATTGTTCGATGGATCGCCGTCGTAGAAACGCGTAGTGATCAGAAAATAGATGGTCTCCTCGCGGAAATCGCTGCGCTCGACAACCGGGCGCAGCTCGGTCGTGAAGCTCGGCAAGGGTCGGGGAGCGGGTGGCGGCTCGGCGCTTTGCACGGACCGCACGCGATGCCCGGGGCGATGATCGTGCCAGTGACTTCTGGCGTCGAGCCAGCCGTCGGCATCGCGAAAGTGATCGTGCGTCTGATGGCCTTCACCGTCGGTGAAGACCAGATGCGCCGAGCGGGTTCCGGCTAGACGGATCCGGTACCAGTGCTCGTCGAGCGTCTCCATCGGCACGCCGGGCCAGTCGCTGCGAGGCCCGATCGGTTCGGCATCCCAAACGTGGGCGCGGACGATCGAGCCCCAACCGGGGCGGCGCTCGAAGTGGAGGATCAAATCGGACATCAAGAAGACTCCGTGTCTCGGTGGAAAGATTCGGCCCGCGTGGGCCGCAAGGTACGGCGGGCGACGCGCGTGGCTCAGCCCTGCCGTGCGGGACCTTCCTTCGACGGCACCGCGGCGGCGTCCTGCGCAGACTCGGACCCGCCGTGCAGCCAGGCGAGCAAGAGCTTGTAGCCGAGCACCAAGACGACCGAGCCGACGAACAGCCCGATGATTCCGGCACTGAGGAACCCGCCGATCGCACCGACGAAGATCACGGCCATCGGAACATCCACACCGCGCCCGAGGAGAATAGGCTTGAGGATGTGCTCCAAACTGTACACGAACAGGCTCCAGACCAGAAACGCGAGGAAGGTGAAAGTTCCGACCTGGAAGAACACATAGACGAGGATCGCAACCGTGATCGGGAGGATCCCGATCTGCACCACGCACATCACCAGCGCCAGCAGCGCCCAGAGCCCGGCGGCAGGCACGCCGATCGCCAGCCACCCCAGCCCCGCGAGGAGCGACTGGATCAGAGCGACACCGAGAATGCCGCGGGTCACGCTGCGGATGGTCGCCTCCGAGAGCTTGGCGAACTCCACGCCCCGCGCCCCCGCCAAACGCCGCGCGAGGGCCGCGCTCGCGCGTTGCCCGACTTCGGCCTGCGCAAGCAGGAAGCCCGCGATCAGGATGGCGACCAGGATATGCAGCAGGCCCACACCCGCCCCGCCGGCCACCCCGATCGTCCAATGCAGGGCAACCTTGAGCTCGGGCTCGATCTCCACGAGCACCGCCCTGAAATTCGACGTGCCCTCGGACCACACGCGCGCGATGTCGTCGCCGATCATCGGCAGCTGCGCAATGGCATCGGGCAAGGGCGGAATCGTCAGCGACTCGTGGCTGAAGGCGGCGATGACCCTGTGCACCTCTCCGACCAGCGAGGCACTCAGAAGCAGAGCCGGCACCAGCAGGAGCGCAAAACAAAGCAAGGACATGATGACGGCGGCGAGGATTCGACGCCCGTGCAGAACCTGCGTCAGTCGCTCGTAACCCGGATAGAGTCCGATGGCGATGATGATCGCCCAGGCAAAGGGCACGATAAAGGGTCTCACGATATCGAAACACCAGGCGACCAGGATCGCGATAAACGCGATCCGGATGAACGCCTCGACCGCTCGATCCAAAAAGATGCGATCCCCGTCGCCGCCCTGTTGCATACTCGATCCCCTTTGCTGTTGAAGACAGCCTTGTTTGCCCGCTTAAAAACCGCGCCCGGCGCGGTGCAGGGCGTTTTAGGATTGGATCGGCTCCGGCAGACTTGATGACCGCTGGCGCCTGCGCGGTTAACGAACGCTGCAAAAACAACCGAAACACGTAGGATGGGTAGAGCGCAGCGAAACCCATCCAGCCCGCGCCGAACGATACCCCGGGCGATCCCCGAGCGCGAAGAAGACTCGACGCGTTTTGTGCTCCGTCGGGGCCGGATCGGGGCTAGTGCAGCACTGCAGATGTATCGAGACTGTTCGTTGTCGTTGTCGTTGTCGTGGTCGTATCCGATGGTCGATTACGACAACGACCACGAAAATGATCTCGGACGGTCTCGGAATCTCTGCACCGCTCCACTAAAGATCGCTCCACATGCGCACGAGATTGGCGTAGGAGCGATCGACATAGGCGGTGGCGTCCTCCTCGGGTGCCGTCTTGAGCAATCGCTCGCGGGCGAGATTCAACTCGTAGAGAAGCTCTCGGCGTGCGGGATCGCGCACGTAGCTCTGGATCCAGGTCAGGGCGACCAGACGCTCGCCGCGCGTGACCTCCATCACGCGGTGCAGACTCGAAGAGGGATAGACGACGGCATCGCCCGCGGCGAGCTTGATCCTCTGCTCGCCGAACGGGGTGCGGATGGACAGCTCGCCGCCGTCGTAGGACGCGGGATCGTTGAGAAAGATCGTCATGGAGACATCCGAGCGGAAACGCGGGCCGGTCGTCCCCATGATCGGATCGTCGACATGTTCCCCGTAGGCCATGCCCGGGGTGTAGCGGGCGACGATGGGGTCCGCCACCCGATGCGGCAGGACACCGAACCGAAAGGTCTCGTGATGACCGAGACTCGCCATGATGATGCGGATGAGTCGCTGCATGCGCTCGGGCTCCGGCCGCATCTCTTCGTTGTGCTTGACCCGACCCGCGGCAAATCCGGCGGTCAGTTTACCGTCGACGAAGGGTGCATCCGCGAGGGTCTCGTGGATCTTGGCGATCTGTGCGCTGTTGAGAAGCGCCGGGATGGTCAACAACATGCTGTGCTCCGAGGGCGACACGACGCGCGTTGCAGTCGCCGCGGCCGCAGAAAGAGATCGATAGACTGAAACCGCGTCTCGGCATCGGACCTCCGCGAGGTCGAGCCCGCTCCGTATAGTACTATCCGAGACCATCACCAACGACGAGCGAGGCAACCGATGCTTCTGAAAGCCATCATCGACGATCGGATCTACGAGCTCAACGTCCCGGATGCCCTGATCGGCCAAGCGCAACCCTTTTTCGAGAAGCTGGACCAGGATATGGACGCCGGCTGGCAGATGAGCCGGGAGTGGGTCGAAAAACCGGATCGGCTGCAGCGTTGCCAGATCGTCGCCGACAAGCTGCTCACCGCCCTTGAGTCCGAGAACCAGAAGCTCGGGATGATGATGGCCGGCTACATTCTGGCGCGTCTGCCGGGGGTCGAGTCGGTCGAGCTCGACGTGCAGGGCGAGATCCAGAACAACCGCTTCAACCTCGCCGAGCATCGACCGACCGAGGAGCCGCCGCGCGCTTCAAAGGCCCCCGGCGGTCTCGGCAAGCTCGACGCCATGGAACAAGCCGGCAAGGACGTGACCAAGGTCTTCAAGGTCGGCCGCGGCTGGCGGTTCTCGGTCTTCGACCACACCACCGGGGCCTGGCAGGACTCGCCGCTCGCACCGACCGAGGACGACGCCTCGCGGATGCGCCAAGAGGCGTTCAAGGCCCGTTACGAGGCCCTGCAACGCGGTCGCGATCACTGACGAGGACATGAGCACCTTCATGCAACTCGGTTGGGAGGGCTGGTTCAGCCTCGGCATCGTGGTGCTGTGCTTCGGGCTCTTCGCCTTTAGCCGCGCGGCACCGGACGTGGTCACGGCGGGTGCGCTCACCCTGCTGCTCCTGTTCGGCATCCTGACCCCGGCGGAGGCACTGAGCGGTTTCTCCAATCCGGGCATGCTGACCGTCGGCGTGCTCTACGTGGTGGTGACGGGCCTCACCCAGACGGGTGCCGTCGGCTGGATCGGCCCGAGTCTGCTCGGACGTCCGCGCGGCCCGACGGATGCGCGGCTGCGCCTGATGGTGCCGGTCGCGGGGGTGAGCGCCTTTCTGAACAACACGCCGGTCGTCGCCATCTTCATTCCCGCCGTGCAGGACTGGGCCAAGCGCAACGGCCTCGAGCTCTCGCGCCTGCTCATCCCCTTGTCCTACGCCAGCATCGTCGGCGGCACCTGCACCCTGATCGGAACCAGCACCAACCTGGTGGTCAACGGACTCTATACGGAGCGCCTCGGCGGCGAGGGGCTCGGCCTCTTCGAGCCGATCTGGATCGGCCTGCCCATCACGATCGCGACATTGGTCTTCATGCTGACGGCGGGACACTGGCTGCTTCCGAAACGCACATCCGCGGCCGCCAGCTACGAGGATGTCCGCCAGTACACCTCCGAGATGCTGGTCGAGCCGGGGAGTGCGCTGATCGGCAAAAGCATCGAGGACGCCGGTCTGCGCCAGCTCCCCGGCCTATTTCTTATCGAGATCGAGCGCGGCGAGCAAGTGATGGCGGCGGTGTCCTCGCAGGAGGTGCTGCAGGCGAACGACCGGCTCGTCTTTGCCGGGATCCTGGATTCGGTGATGGACCTGCAGCGCACGCGCGGCCTGATCCCCGCGACCAATCAGGTCTTCAAGCTCGACGTGCCGCGCCCCGGGCGCTGTTTCGTCGAGGCGGTGCTGTCGGATAAATCGCCCTTGATCGGCAAGAGCGTGCGCGCCGGGCGGTTTCGCAATCGCTACGACGCTGTGATCATCGCCCTCGCACGCAACGGCGAGCGAGTCGACCGCAAGATCGGCGATATCGTCCTGGCACCGGGCGACACCCTCTTGCTGGAGACACGCCCGGATTTCGTGGAGCAGCAAAAGAACTCGCGCGATTTTCTGCTGGTGAGTCAGATAGGCGATTCGCACCCGCTCAAGCACAAGCACGCGCCTGCTGCCATCGCCATCGTGGTCGGGATGATCGCGGTCGTGACCCTGGGTTGGCTGAGCATGCTGGAGGCCGCACTGCTGGCCGCCGGGCTCATGATCCTGACCCGCTGCACCGACAGCCGCACTGCGCGACGCTCTCCGGATTGGCAGGTACTGGTGGTGATCGCGACATCCTTCGGCATCGGCGCCGCCCTTGAGAAGACAGGCGCGGCCTCGGTCGTGGCCGGCGGTCTGATCGGGCTGGCGGACGGCGATCCCTGGGTTACGCTCGCCTTGGTCTTTACGGCGACCGCCCTCCTCACCTCGCTTGCGACCAACAACGTGGCGGCGGTGCTGGTGTTTCCGATCGCCGTGCAGGCGGCCCAGAGCATGGGAGTGTCGCCGGTGCCCTTCATCATGACGGTGATGATCGCGGCATCCGCCAGCTTCGCGACCCCGATCGGCTATCAGACCAACCTGATGGTGTTCAATGTCGGCGGCTATCGCTTCGGCGACTTCGTGCGGATCGGTGTCCCCTTGACCTTAGTCGTGGGATTGGTGACGGTCCTAATCGTGCCGCTCGTCTGGTCCTTCTGAACAAACGGCCCTGATCGGCCAGGCTCGGCCCTATCGGATCCGTAGGTTGTGCCGACGTCAGGAGGCACAACTTGCGCCGGCGGTTGGTTGTGCCTCGCACGGCTCGACACAACCTAGAGCCTGGTCCGCGAGGCCCGATCAGCTTACGAAGGAGCAGCAATAATCGGTCAGCGTCCGCACGCGAATGCTGAATGTCGCCTGAGCCGGAACCTCGAATGACTCCCCCGCCTGTACTTGCACCCAATCCGTCGCATCGGGCAGCAGGACATCCAGATCCCCCTCGAGGATCTCCATGATCTCCCTGTCGAGGGTGGTGAACTCGTAGTCGCCGGGCTGCATGATGCCGAGTGTCTTCTTGCTGCCGTCGGGAAAACGGATGGTGCGGCTGGTCACGCCGCCGCCGAAGTAACAGTTGGCCTTCTTGACGATGCTGACGTTGGTGAATTCGGACATGCGACGAAACCTCGTTGTCTGAAAGAGGATCTCGATCCTCGAAGCGATCCGCGTATCATGCGCCGCAGTCTCGTTCGCTGGAAGTCATACAGGAGAAGCCATGACCCGGATCACCCAGGTCCGCGAGCTCGGACCCGCCCTTGCCCTCTGCATCGTCGGCGCCCTGCTCCTTGTTGCGGCGCAGACCGGCCAAGCAACGCCTTGGGCCGAGGTCGCAGCGCCGAGCGCCGGACCGCCGGAGGTGATCGGGGGCGTGTCCAACGGCTGTATCGGAGGTGCCGACGCACTGCCGGAAACCGGACCCGGTTACGTGAGCATCCGTCGCTACCGCAATCGCTACTATGGTCATCCCGAGCTGCTGCGTTTCGTCGAGGACATGGGGCGCGCTCAGCAGTCGCGCGGCCAACGTTTCATCATGGTCGGCGATCTCAGTCAGCCGCGCGGCGGACGCATGTCGTCTTCCCATCGCAGCCATCAGAACGGGTTGGATGTCGACATCTGGTTCACGCTGGCGGACTCGCCCGCCGCGGCCCGGCGCCTGATGGACAATCGCTCCGATCCGCAAAGTATGGTCCAACCCGGTGGGCGCTCGGTAAGCGCGGCCTGGGGGCCCGCTCAGCACAGCCTGATCGAGACGGCCGCACGGCATCCGCGTGTCGATCGGATCTTCGTCAACGCGGCGATCAAACAAGCGCTGTGTCGAAACAGTGGGAGCGCCGATCGGGATTGGCTCCGCAAGATCCGTCCCTGGTGGAGTCACGATGCGCACTTTCACGTGCGGCTGCGCTGCCCGGCCGGAAACCCGGATTGCGAATCGCAGGCCGCGCTGACAGGCGACGACGGCTGCGGGGCGGACCTCGCCTGGTGGTTGAGCGACGAGGCACTCAAACCCTCGAAAGGCGGTGCCAGTGCAGCGAAGCCCGAGCCACGCATGCCTCAAGCGTGCAGCGCGCTCTTGCGCGATTTCTGATCGTCCGTTGCGCCTTTGCGGTTTTCAATCGCTCGGAGTAACGGCCCGACGCAAGGCCGCCTCGACCCGCGCGGGCTCGATCGGAAAGGCGATTGCCTCGAAGACCGGAAAGCGTGCGGTCATGGCGTCGAGCTTGTGTCGGTATTCGCTCTGGTAGAAGCAGATCACCTTGACCTCGGGGTGGCGCTGCAGACGCGCCATCAGGGTTTCGAGGTTACTGGTGCGATCGCGAAAGTCGGACTGGAAGTTGTATTCGGCAACGATGACGTCCGGGATCCGGCGCTTGAGCGCCGCCTGTGCCTTGCGCTGCGAGGCGACGACCTCGACCTCGAATCCCAGGCTGCGATACAGCGGGGTCAGGTTGGGGTAGCCGCCGAGCTCGACGATGGCCAGCAGGGTCGGGGCAACATCGCTCATCAGGCGAAGACCACCCAGGTCGTGGCGATGTATTTCACGCCGGTCCGGAGGACCGCCGCCCGGTGCTCGTGTGTCCAGAAGGGCGGGAAGAGGACGAGCTTGCCGCGCTCGGGGCTCACGGCGACGTCCTGATAGAGAAACTCGGTCTCTCCGCCCGGACCCGGCACGTCGTTTAAGTACCACAGCGCCACCAACTGGCGTTGACTCAGCTCATGACTGCCGCCGTCGACATGCCAATGGTAATACTCGCCGGGTCGGTAGCGCTGCACCTGGTAGCCTTCGTCCTTGAAAGGCCCTTTGAAATAGGGGTAAGTCTCGCGAAACTCCTTGATCGCGGCGGCGAGCGAGCCGAAGAACATCCGGTCGACATCCTTCCAGTCCGGCTTGTTGCTCACGACCAGATCCGTGGTGCGCTTGACACCCGGATCCTCGGTGCGAAGCTGCCCGACCCGTCCGGCATACTGGTATTCGGGCTGGGCCTCGAAGCGCTCGATCACGGCGTCGCAGAAGGCGGGCGGAAGCGCCAATGGCCGCTCGAAGATGAAGCTCCCGGCTTTCACCTCGCGGATCGTGGGCAACGGGGAAACGGTACGTTCGACGGCGAAGGTCATGGCGGCTGAGTCGACTCATGGAAGGTTCAAGCTATTGTCCGGACCCGATGCGGCTGCGGTCAAACCGGAGCGCACCCGCACGCTTGAGTCGGGAATCGGAGATGCAATCTGGAGTCAGTTCCGGCATCGGTTGGAGGATGCTCCCGTCAGTGACCCTAGACCGGGCCGGTCGATCGTGATCGAGATTATGGAGATGCTTGAGACAGACACCCGGACGCCATCCGCGCCGACCCAACGCGACCGATCGCAACCCTTCCTATGCAGCTGACCCGACGGCACCGCCTCGCAGATTGGGTCATGCTGCTGTCGCTGACCTTGATGTGGGGCACATCCTTTCTCCTGACCAAGATCGCGGTCGGCGGCCTGCCGTCCGATCTGGTGGTCGCGGGACGTTTGGTCGTGGCCGCGGTGCTGCTCGTCCCCGCAGCCTGGATGCTCGCGGCTCGGCCCGTCGCCGGGGCGCGGCTCTGGGTCTTCTATGTGCTGATCGCCGTGTTCGGCAATGTCCTGCCCTTTTCCCTGATCGCTTGGGGCCAGACCTTCATCGACAGCGGTTTGGCGGGCATCCTGATGGCCGTGATGCCGTTGGCGACCCTGGGGCTCGCCCATTTCCTGGTGCCCGGCGAGCATCTGACACGCTATCGCGTGACTGGTTTTCTGTTGGGATTTGCCGGTATCGTGGTGCTGGTCGGCCCGGACGCCTTCGCGGACCTCGCCAACGGCCAAGGGCACCTGCTGCCGATGCTGGCGGTGCTGGGCGGGGCCATCAGCTACGCCGTCTCCTCGATCCTGGCGCGGCTGCGCCCGGCGAGCGACGCGCTCTTCAGTGCAGCCTCGACCATCTCGTTGGCGTCGCTGATGATGGTGCCGATCCTTTTCATGACCGGGGATGTCGCCGTGAATGTCTCGGTACAGGCCGCCCCGGAGACACCGCACCTGATCGCGGTCGCGCTGCTCGGCGTCTTTGCGACCGCGATCGCGACCATCGTCTACTTCAAACTGGTGAAATCGGCTGGTCCGTCGTTCGTCTCTCAGCTCAATTACCTGATCCCGCTCTGGGCCGTGGGCGTCGGGATGCTCTTCCTGGGCGAGGAGCCGGAGCCGAACCACCTCTACGCACTCGGTCTGATCCTGTGCGGCATCCTGGTCACCCAATTGGAGCGCCGCGGCACCCCGTCCGATCGAACCCAGACCCCGCGTAAGTCGAGGTAGGGCGGGTCAGCGCAGCGTCACCCGACAGTCAGCCTCGCGCCGAACCACCGGCGTCGACCTCACTCGAACAGATCGCGGAATGCCTTGGAGAAGCGCTTGTAGGCATCCCATCCGTCCTTGTCCATGACCTGATCGATGACCCAGCGGTTCTCCTCGCTCGGGCCCATCAGGGATTGGATCTCGAAGCCGAGGTGGCGCAGGAAGGCGTAGCTCGGACCCTCGTCGTCGAATTGGTAGTCGGCATACTCGCCCGAGCGGGCGTTGAGCCGGGCGATGAAGGGGCCGCCGTAGTCGCCCGGACCGAGCAGATCCTGCGTGTTGTCCTGCACATGCTCGAAGACCTTCTTCGCGAAGGCGGTGATCAGTATGCGGCGATCCTCGTCCTCCAAGGGACCGTGGGACATGCGATCCGCGATCTGGATCAGAAAGACCAGGTACTCCTCGATGACGTCCAGGCGCTGCCGATC
Source organism: Thiocapsa roseopersicina (assembly GCF_900106925.1). GTDB lineage: Bacteria > Pseudomonadota > Gammaproteobacteria > Chromatiales > Chromatiaceae > Thiocapsa > Thiocapsa roseopersicina. The sequence continues at coordinate 240,690 of NZ_FNNZ01000003.1, read as the reverse complement.
GCTCTCGTAGACGAAGCGCTCGCAGTGCAGATTGATCGCCTTGTCCACGGCGATGCGCCATGCGATGAAGGCCAGCGCGCTCGCGATCTCCGGAAGCGAGCGCTCCTGATCGTCGTTCCACCAATGACTCTTGATACGTAATGCCACGTCCGACTCCTGTTTCGCGACTTGTTTGGACCGACGCCGCCCCGAGATTGGAAAGGCGGTGCGAAGCTGATAGCTTGATGTCCTATCATTCTACTCAGAAAAAAGACCCTTCCGGCTCGAGGTGTACAGATGCCGAATCCTGCAATCAGCGTGCTGGCCGAGGCCGTGCAGTACAACTGTCACGTCTCGGATGCGCGGCACGGCGCCGATGACTCGCTCTGCATCTACCTGATGAAGATGCGGGAATACTTTCGCTGGGAAAAGCACCTCCCTTATGGTGCGTCCTTGGAGCGCGAGCAAGTCGGCGAATGGCTCCAAGCGCGCGAGCAGCTGTGGGAGGAGCTCGAAGAGGCGGAGATGCGGCCCATCGAGATCGACGGCCAGCGCTACGACCCCTTCGACGCGGAGGCCATCAACAGCCGACTCGCCCCGCTCGGTCTGGTCTACAGCGGCGGGCTCGGCAACCGGGCCAAGCCGCACTTCGTGCTCGGCGCACTCGAACAACGCCGCTCCAGCGATGGCTATTCGGTCTTCGTGGTCGCCGACGAGTATGCCCGTGACCTGACCGCGCCGCCGGCCATGACCCTGGGACGAACCATCTTCGTGCGGCGCGAGTCCCTGCAGCGCTATCTGTGGGAGAAGCTCGAAGGCTGGCGCTGGCATCGCCCCGACAACGCCCTCGGGCGCGCCTTCGCCTGCTACGACTTCGAGGGCGCACTCGAGGCGTCACTCGACGCCATGACCGAGCGTGAGATCAAGACCCTGCTGCTGCACGAGCAGGGCGAATACGCGGCCGGACAGCGGCTCGGAGAGGATTGGAACGCCATGCTGATGACGCTCGCCAACACACCGGCCGAGCTGATGGCGCGCGCGGTGCGCGATCACCTCGCCGATTGTCTCGTCACCCTGCCGGCGCTGGCCGAGGCGGGCGAGCCGGCCTCGCTGCATTTCCACATCGGCACCTTGACCGGCATGCGTCTTCATCTCTTTCCGGCGCTGAACGATGCCTATGCGAGCTGGCTGGAGACCGACTCGACAGACGCGCTCGCGCAACTTGCGGATCAAGGTCGCGCCCATTGGGAGCAGGTCGCCGAGGAGATGCTCGTGCTCTACCGGCGACACGACGGCGAGATGCCCGATTCGAGCCCCGCCGGGAGCCGGCCCGCGAGCCCCGACAAGGTCCCGGACGCGATCAGGCAGCTGGTCGAATCCAAGCGACTCTAACACCCGCCCAAGGAATCCATGCGACAGGAACCCGCAGTGTTCGACGCCCATTGCCACATCCTCCCCGGCCTCGACGACGGTGCGCACACTTTCGAGACGGCGATCGAAATGGCCGGGGCAGCCGTCGCGGGCGGAACCCGCGGGATCGTCTGTACCCCGCATCATCTGAACGGGGTCTACAAGAACCCCGGCGACCTCGTCCGGCACGCATTGGCGGACCTGCGGCGACGCTTGTCCGATGCGGAGATCCCGCTCGACCTTTTCCCGGGCGCGGAGATCCATCTTGTCCCCGAGACGCCGAGCCGCGTGCTCGACGGCAGCGCACTGACCTACAACGACCGCGGCAAGGCCGCACTGGTCGAGCTTCCGAAGAACGCCGTTCCGCGGGGTGCCGAGGTCATCCTGGGGCAGCTCCTGCGGCACGGCATCACGCCCGTCATCGCCCACCCCGAGCGCAATCTCGTACTGGCGCGACGCCCACAGCGCTTGGCTGAATGGATCGGTTGGGGCTGCAAGGTCCAGCTCACCGCACAGAGCTGCAGCGGTGATTTCGGCGAGCGCCTGCAAGGGCTCAGCCGGCGCTGGCTGGAGTCGGGGTGGGTGCACCTGATCGCTTCGGATGCCCATCGCCCGACGGGGCGCAGTCCGGAAACACTGTCCGCGGCCCGCACCCGCGTCGCCGCATGGCTGGGGGAGGATGCGGCGACCCTGCTGACGCTGGACAATCCTCGACGTCTGCTCGACGGTGAAGATCTCTTGGCGCTGGCGCCCTGCGTGACGGCCGAGACGACGCCGACCCGCAACGACTGGCTGCGCTTTCTGCCGTGGCAGCGCCGAGCCGGGTGATCGCCCGGCCGCGGGGAGCTCTCCTTCCCCGCGTCGGCGCGCCGGGCGGTTCACCGGGCGGTTGTGGAATCCGGATCCAGCGTATAAGGTTGCTCGCCGGCCTCGGACGGTAGACCAAAAAGCGGTTTAGATCCGCGTTGCCATCGAGCGCCCGACGCGTTCGAATTCATCCAGGGAACCCCTTCGTTTCTATGCTAGAGGTGACACAGCTCGAATGCCGGCGGGGCGACCGCATGCTGTTCTCCGGTCTGGACTTCGCCGTTGCCGGGGGCACGCTCCTGCACGTGCGGGGCGCGAACGGCAGCGGCAAGACGACGCTCCTGCGCTCCTTGTGCGGGCTGTTCACGCCGGACTCGGGCGAGATCCGCTGGAACGGCGAGTCGACACGTCGTCTCGGCGAGGACTATCGGCGAGATCTGCTCTACTTCGGCCATCTGAACGGCATCAAGGCCGACCTGACCGGCATCGAGAATCTCCGTGTCGCCGCGACCTTGGACGGCGATCGCGTCGACGACTCGCGGATCTGGGCCGCGCTCGCGCGGATCGGCCTGGTGGGTTTCGAGGATCTGCCCACACGGATGCTCTCGCAGGGTCAGAAGAAGCGCGTGGCCTTGGCGCGCCTGATCCTGAGCACCGCGCCGCTCTGGGTCCTCGACGAGCCCTTCACCGCATTGGACGTCGGCGCCGTGGATCTGCTGGAGACCCTCATCGCCGAGCATGTGGCGCACGGGGGCATCGTCGTCCTGACGACTCACCAGGAGGTCGGTTTGACCTCCGGTCAGGTCGAACGCCTTCACCTCGGGAGCTGACCGGCCGTGCTGCGTGTCTTCTGGTGCGTTCTGCTGCGTGATCTGACGCTGGCCCTGCGGCGACGCACGGACGTCTTGACCACACTCTTCTTCTTCATCATCGTGGTCAGTCTGTTTCCGTTGGGCGTGGGCACCGAACGACAGATCCTGCAGATCCTCGGTCCTGGCGTGGTCTGGGTGGCGGCCTTGCTGGCCTCGATGTTGGCGCTCGAACGCCTGTTCGCTGCGGACTACGAGGACGGCACCCTCGAGCAGATGGTCTTGACCGCACAACCCTTGTCGCTCCTGGTGTTGGCAAAGATCACGGCTCACTGGTTGCTGACCGGGTTGCCGCTGGTGCTCATCGCCCCGCTGGTCGGCATGCAGTACCATCTATCCGACGACGCGATCCTGATCATGATGGTTGCCCTCTTGCTCGGCACACCGGTGCTGAGTCTGATCGGGGCGATCGGCGCGGCTCTGACCCTTGGCCTGCGCGGCGGCGGTATTCTCTTATCCTTGCTGATCCTGCCGCTCTATATCCCGGTGCTGGTCTACGGGGCCGGGGCGGTGACGGCAAGCGGCATCGATATGGCGGACACGCGCCCCTATCTTGCCCTGCTCGGGGCGTTTCTGGTCGCTGCACTGACGTTCGCGCCGCTGGCATCGTCGGCTGCGCTTAAGATTTCAATCGAATAATCCGAGGGATGACCCCTTCACCCATGGCTTCGAACTGGTTTAGATTTGCCGCTCCCGCATCCTTCTACCCGACCGCAGGACGACTGATCCCGGTGTTTTGGATCCTGACCGGGGTGTGTCTCTTGGCCGGCCTCTACTGGGGGTTTTTCCAGACGCCCGACCAGCTCGGCGGGAGTAACGCGCAGAAGGAATACTACCGCATCATCTTCATCCATGTACCCGCCGCCTGGATGTCGATGTGGCTGTACGTGGTCATGGTGGGCTGGGCGGCGATCGGACTGGTGTTCAATACCCGGCTCTCCTTCATGATGGCCAACGCGATCGCACCGACCGGGGCCATCTTCACCTTCCTGGCTCTCTGGACCGGGTCCTTTTGGGGACGTCCCAGCTGGGGTACCTACTGGGACTGGGATCCCCGCCTCACGACGGAGCTGATTCTCTTCTTCATGTATATCGGCTACATCGCGCTGCACTCGGCGATCGACGACACGCGCCGTGCCGACCGGGCTGCCGCCCTGCTGGCGATCGTCGGACTGGTGATGGTCCCGCTCATCTTCTGGTCCGTGAACTGTCCGGATCCGAACCAATGTGCCGCGCTCCATCAGAGGTCCAACCTGACGCAGATCGAGGGCAACATCCTCTTTTCCATGCTGGCGGTGACCTTCGGGTTCTGGATGTACTCCTTCGCGACCACCCTGATGCGGCTGCGCAGCATCATCCTGACTCGCGAGGCCGACAATACCTGGGTTCAGGAGCTTCTCGTCAAGGGCGATCGAGCATGAGCGAGTTCTTCTCTCAAGGCGGTTACGCCTTCTTCGTGTGGGGGGCCTACGGCATGGTGCTGGTGCTGCTCGTGGCGGAAATTCTGCAATTGCGCGCTCAACGGCGAACCATTTTGGCCCGTCTTGGTCGATTGATCCGGATGCGCGACTCTGGAGTGAATCAATGAAAGCAAGACAGAAACGTTTGGTGTTCGTCGGCCTCGCCATCGCCGGTGTCGGCGCGGCCTCGGCCTTGGCCTTGAGTGCACTCAACAGCAATATCTCGTATTTTTTCAGCCCGTCTCAGGTCATGGCCAGCGAGGCCCCGGCCGAGCACGTCTTCCGTCTGGGGGGCTTGGTGACACCGGGAACGGTGGCGCGCCAAGAGGACGGCTTGACGGTCAAGTTCGACGTGACCGACAACGCCGAGACGGTGACGGTCGCCTACACCGGGATCCTCCCCGACCTCTTCAGCGAGGGCCAGGGGGTCGTGACCAAGGGACGACTTGGCGACGACGGCGTCTTTTATGCCGAAGAGGTCCTCGCCAAGCATGACGAGGAATACATGCCGCCCGAGGTCGCCGATACCCTCAAAACCGCCCATGCCGAGGGCGTCGTCGAGTCGATGGGCACCCGCGGAGCCTCCAACTGATGGTCCCCGAGCTCGGTCATTTCGCGCTGATTCTCGCCCTCGCCATCACGGCGGCACAGGCGTCCGTTCCGCTGATCGGCAGCTTCGTCGGCAACCGCCGCTGGATGGAGATGGCTCGACCGCTCGCCCGCGGCCAGCTCACCTTCATCGCGATCGCCTTCGTGGCGCTCCTGCATGCCTTTTTGACCGACGACTTCTCGGTCGAATATGTCGCAGGTCACTCCAACACCCTGATGCCGATCCTCTACAAGGTCTCGGCGATTTGGGGCGGTCATGAGGGGTCCTTGCTGCTGTGGGTCCTGATGTTGGCCGGATGGGGCGCGGCGGTCGCGGCCTTCAGCAAGAATCTCCCGTTGCCGATGGTGGCTCGCGTCGTCTCGGTCCTCGGCATGGTGGCGATCGGCTTCCTGCTGTTCATGCTGCTGACCTCCAATCCCTTCGACCGGCTCTTCCCGGCACCGCTCGAGGGCCGTGACCTGAACCCGCTGCTGCAGGACTTCGGTTTGGCGATCCACCCGCCGATGCTCTACATGGGCTATGTCGGCTTCTCGGTCGCCTTCGCCTTCGCGATCGCCGCACTCATCGGCGGCAAGCTGGACTCGGCCTGGGCGCGCTGGTCGCGACCCTGGACGACCGCGGCTTGGGTCTTCCTCACCATCGGTATCGCCTTGGGCTCCTGGTGGGCCTACTACGAGCTGGGTTGGGGCGGCTGGTGGTTCTGGGATCCGGTCGAGAATGCCTCCTTTATGCCTTGGCTGGTGGGTACGGCGCTGATCCATTCCCTCGCCGTGACCGAGAAGCGTGCAGCCTTCAAGAGCTGGACCGTGCTGCTGGCCATCTCGGCCTTCTCCCTATCGCTGCTCGGGACCTTCCTGGTGCGCTCGGGTGTATTGACATCGGTGCATGCCTTTGCGACCGATCCGGCCCGCGGCACCTTCATCCTCGTCTTCCTGTGCGTCGTGATCGGCGGCTCCCTGGCGCTTTATGCCTGGCGTGCACCGACCATCGCCGGCGGCGGTCGGTTCGACATCCTCTCGCGCGAGAGCTTCCTGCTGGTGAACAACCTGCTCTTCGCGACGCTGACGGTCCTGGTCCTGTTCGGCACCCTCGCCCCGCTGATCTACGAGGCCGCCGGGTGGGGCAAGATCTCGGTCGGCTTCCCCTGGTTCAACAAGATGTTCGTGTCGCTCTCGCCCTTCCTCATTGTGGCGATGGGGATCGGACCCTTGACGCGCTGGAAGCACGACGAGCCGATGCGCCTGGTGCGCTCGCTGTGGATCGCGCTCGCGCTCGGCATCGCCGTCTTCATCGTGGCCCTGCAGCCGATCTTCGAGGACGGCGGTTTCGGGATGGCCTTCGGCCTGAGCATGAGTGCCTGGCTGGTCGGCACCCATCTGATCGCCCTCGCCGAGCGCCTGAAGAACAAAGGCGGTTTCCGGGGGCTGGCGGCCGACTTCAACGCTCGCAATCTCAGCTACTACGGCATGTGGACCGCGCATGTCGGGATCGCGATGTTCATCGTCGGCGTGACCATGGTGTCAATCCACGGCTCGGAGACCGACGTGCGGATGTCGCCGGGCGACGTGCACGAGGACTCGGGCTACCGCTTCCAGTTCAACGGCGTACAGGCGGTCACCGGGCCTAACTACCTGGCGCAGCAGGGCGAGTTCATCGTCACCAAAGACGAACGACAGATCGCCGTGCTCTACCCGGAGAAACGCGCCTATTTCTCGGGCGGCATGCCCATGACCGAGGCAGCTATCAACGCCGGCTTCCTGCGCGACCTCTATGTCTCGCTCGGCGAGCCGGTGGGAACGGACGGAGATTGGGCGCTGCGGGTCTACTATAAGCCCTTCGTGCGCTGGATCTGGCTCGGGGCGATCCTGATGGCGCTCGGCGGCCTCTTGGCGATGGCCGATCGGCGTTATCGCACGGTGCGGCGGACAGCGGATGTCCCGGCCGGAGCGCTGGGAGCACGCTCATGACGACGATCACCCCCCCATCGGCAACGGCGGCGACAAAGGCAGCAACAAAGGCGAAGAGGCGCGCGCTCATCCCGCTCGCCATCTTCATGGCGCTGGCCGCCCTGCTGTTCTACGGGCTGCAACTGGATCCGCGCAAGGTCCCCTCGCCGCTCGTGAACAAGCCCGCACCCGTGTTCGAGCTCGAGTCCCTGGACGACCCGAACCGAAAGGTCACCAACGAGATCCTCATGGGGAAGGTCTCGTTGGTGAATGTCTGGGCCTCTTGGTGCCCGTCATGCCGTCAGGAGCATGGAGAGCTGATGCAGATCGCACGCGAGAACGATGTCCAGGTCGTCGGCTTCAACTGGAAGGACACGCGACCCGAGGCGCTCGAGATGCTCAGGCGTTACGGCAATCCCTACGTGGTCAGTGCCTACGATCCGGACAACCGCTACGGTCTGCACTGGGGCGTCTACGGCGCCCCCGAGACCTTCGTGGTCGACGGCGAAGGCATCATCCGTTACAAGCACATCGGGCCGGTCGACCGCAACGTGTGGGAGACCACGATCCGCCCGATCGTCGAGCAGTACAGACCTCAGTCATCATGATTCACCGCGTCCGCAAGCTGTCTCTAAGCCTCGCGCTGATCGCCGGCACACTGGCGTTCGGCAATCCATCCGCCTACACGCTCGAAGAGTTCAAGTTCGAGCAACCCGGCCAGCACGAGGCGTTTCGCGACCTGATCGCCAAGCTACGCTGCCTGGTCTGCCAAAACGAGTCGCTCGCCGGCTCGCAGGCCGGGGTGGCGCAGGACCTGCGCGAAGAGGTCTATCGCATGATGCTCGAGGGTCAAAGCGACGAGGAGATCGTGACCTTCCTGGTGGATCGCTACGGCGACTTCGTGCTCTACGAGCCTCCGATCAAGCCATCGACCTACATCCTCTGGTTCGGCCCCTTCATCTTCCTCGGCGTGGGCGGCTACCTGCTGTTCCGCACGCTCGGGCGCAAGAAGGACGAGCCCGAGGAGGATCTCACCGAGGCCGAACGCGCCCGTCTTCAACGACTGCTCGCCGCCGGCGGCGACAAACAAGAAACCATCAAATGATCATCTTCTGGATTTTGACCGCCGGGCTCATGGGCTTGGCCTTGTTCTTTGTCGCCCTGCCGCTGCTGCAGCCCGAGAAGGCGACCGAGGCTCCCGAGCAGGACGAGCTGAATCTCACGGTCTTCAAGCAGCGGCTCCAAGAGCTGGATGCCGACCTTGCCGGTGGCTTTCTGGAACAAGACCAGTACGCCGCGGCAAGACGCGATCTGGAACGCGATCTGCTGCGCGACATCCCGGGCGAGCTCGCGGCATCAGAGCGTCGCGGCGCTTCCGGCGGGCGCTGGATGGCGATCGTGCTGGCGGTGGCGGTGCCGACAGCGGCGGTGCTGGTCTATAACGAGGTCGGCCACCGCGAGATCATCAAGCGGATCGAAGGCGTCGCGCTGAGCGGCGAGACACAACAGCCTTTGGTCGGACCCGACGGCGAGGAGCTCCCGCCGCTCGAGGTCTTGGTCGAGCGTCTCGCCGAGCGGCTGGCCGAGGATCCGAACAACGTCGACGGCTGGTTGATGATCGGTCGGACCTATTTCACCATGCGCCGTCCCGAGCAGGCACTCGAAGCCGTGTCGAGGGCCTATGCCTTGGCACCGGAGCGCCCGGATGTGATGCTCGCCTATGCGGAGGCCCTGGCCGCGAACAGCAACAACAGCCTGGAAGGCGAGCCGGCCGCACTGATCGAGCAGGTCCTGAAGGCCGACCCGGACAACGTGAGCGCCCGGTGGCTTTCGGGGATGCTCTATTACCAGCGCGGGCAATTCACCGCCGCGGCGACGGCTTGGCAGCGTATCCTCGACGAGATGGACCCCGCGTCGGAGGACGCCGCGGACATGCGCGAGATGATCACGGAGGCGCAGACGCGCGCGGGCGCACCCTCGAACGCAGCAGCCGCACCCTCCGTGCCCGCCGCCGCTGAGCCTACCGAACCGGCCGCAGCACAGCGGGCGCAGGCCGAATCGCCCGCCGCGCCGGCGCCTACCGCCGGGGCATCGGTCACCGCCGACGTGAGCCTGGATCAGGCCATCTCGGCCGGTGCCGCTCCGGACGACATCGTGTTCATCTTTGCACGCGCCGTCGCCGGCCCGCCGATGCCGCTCGCCGTTCAGCGCGTCCAGGTGAAAGACTTACCGACCCGCGTCACACTCGACGACAGTATGGCGATGATGCCCGAGATGAGCCTCTCCTCCTTCCCGCAGGTCATGATCGGTGCACGCGTGGCCAAAAGCGGCCAAGCGACACCGCAACCCGGCGACCTCGAGGGCGAAAGCGGGCCGATCGACAGCGCCGGAAAGACCCAAGTCGCCGTCGTCATCGACCGGATCAGGCCCTAAACCTACTAAACCGCGTCCGGCGCGACAAGCGCCGGTCCCGGCTGACCTCGACCTCGTATCGACCCAAAGACCTCTCAGTAGACGCGGTTTAGAAAATTAAAAAATTCACTTAAACCGCGTCCGCTGCACCCCTTGCATGTCACCGCGACGCATCATCACCTGATAACCTCGCGTGTCGCTCCAAGACGCGGTTTAACGCTTAACGCTTCTCGTAGATGCCGACCAGCTCGGTGCGACCGAGGATATGGTCTTCCATTGCAAGCAGGAGCTCGTCCTTGGTCGGGGTTCCCAACTCGCTCGGCAGGCGGATATCGAGCGCATAGAGACGATGGAAATAGCGGTGACAACCAACCGGCGGACAAGGTCCGCCATAACCGACACGTCCCCAAGTGTTGATTCCTTCGCCGGTCCCGACGGGTAGACGGTCGGAGGTCATTCCTTCGGCGAGCATGGCCTCGGGAGGCAGGTTATAAAGAATCCAATGATCCCAGACCATCCGCGGAGCGGCGGGGTCAGGGGCATCCGGATCATCGACGATCAAGACCAGGCTAGCCGTACCTTCGGGAAGACTCTCCCACGTCAGAGGCGGCGAGATGTCTTCTCCCTCGCAGGTGTAGCGCACGGGGATGTGCGCTCCGTCGGCAAAAGCGTCCGATTTCAGAACCATTGACATCTTTACGTCTCCACAGATGTGCTAACCTATGGGGCATCAACGCCCCGTCGTCCCGTTTCGACATCGATTCGGGTCACGGAGTTTTCATCGAGCAGAAACACCGCGGCTACGCCGATCAAACCCGCGGTGCCGCATCCCCTTCAAGGATAGCGCGAATACAGGCATTCGAGCTCGAGAATCGATTGGTCCGTACAGGCGGACAGGATTGCCTCGATAGCGTTTTTCCTCTCCATAGCTGTGCGTCCTTCGGCGGCCGATCGGCCGCCTTTTTTTGGCCTGCGATTCGGGCACGTACACGGATCCGCTCGCGCCCCCTCGCCACGAGCATATCGAGCCCCGAGCCACCGCTCCGACTTGATCCGCGACAGGCCAAGACACGAATTCCGATCGATCCCCGATCAGGGCCGCACCCGAGTTACGGTATAATTTCGGCCCGTAAACGAATCTCGACGGGAAGCCGCACGACGACGCGCCCGCACCTCACCAAACGCCACTACAGGATCACCGATGTCTGATTACAATGCCGAGGACGTCCGCAACCTTGCCCTGGTCGGTCACGCCGGATCCGGCAAGACCACGCTGGTCGAAGCGCTGCTCGCCGCGACCGGAGTGATCTCGACCCCCGGCAGCGTGACCAAGGGGACCACGGTCTGCGACTTCGATCCGATGGAAAAGGAGCTGCTCCACTCGCTGGACGCCTCCATCACCAGCTTCGACGCGCACGACAAGCACGTCAACCTAATCGACACCCCCGGCTATCCGGATTTCCTGGGGCGCTCCATCTCGGTCCTGCCGGCCGTGGAGACCGCGGCGATCGTCATCAATGCGCAGTCCGGGATCGAGCCGATGACCCTGCGGATGATGAAGGCAGCCGACAACCGCAACCTCTGCCGCATGATCATCGTCAATCAGATCGATGCACCCGATGCCGATCTGGCTCAACTGACCGATCAGATCCGCGAGACCTTCGGCGCCGAATGCCTCCCGATCAACCTGCCCGCAGAGGGCGGCAAGCGGGTCATCGACTGCTTCTTCCAGCCAAGCGGCGAAGGTGCCGACTTTTCATCCGTTGCCGAGGCGCACAGCCGGATCATCGACCAGGTGGTCGAGGTCGACGAAGCCCTGATGGAGGTCTATCTCGAGCAGGGCCAGGAGCTCAAGCCCGAGCAGCTGCACGATCCCTTCGAGGCGGCGCTGCGCGAGGCCCACCTGATCCCGATCTGTTACGTGTCGGCGGCGACCGGGGCCGGCATGAGCGAGCTGATCGAGATCATCACGCGCCTCATGCCGAATCCCTCGGAAGGCAATCCGCCGCCCTTCCTCAAGGGCGAAGGCGCCGCCATGAGTCCGGTGAGCGTCGATCCCGATCCAGCCAAGCACGCCATCGCGCATGTCTTCAAGATCATCAACGACCCCTTCCGCGGCAAGCTCGGGATCTTCCGTATCCATCAGGGACGCATCACGGCGCAAAGCCAGCTCTACATCGGCGACGCGCGCAAGCCGTTCAAGGTCAACCATCTGTATCGTCTCCACGGGGCCGAGCAGATCGAGGTCCCCGAGGGCGTTCCCGGCGACATCCTGGCGGTATCGCGCATCGACGACATCCATTTCGACGCCGTGCTGCATGACTCGCACGAGGAGGACAACTTCCACCTCTCGAGCCTGGAGTGCCCGGTTCCGCTGTTCGGCCTCGCGATCCACCCGACCAAACGCGGCGACGAGCAGAAGCTGACCGATGCCCTGCACAAGCTCGAATCCGAAGACCCCTGCTTCCACGTCGAGCACAACGCCGCCGCGAACGAGACGGTCATGCGCGGACTCGGCGAGCTGCATCTGCGCGTGCTCTTGCGCCGACTCGCGGATCAATACCATGTCGAGGTCGAGACCCATCCGCCGAGCATCCCTTACCGCGAGACCATCACGGCGCACGCCGAGGGACATCATCGGCACAAGAAGCAAACCGGCGGTGCCGGACAGTTCGGCGAGGTCTATCTGCGTGTCGAGCCCATGGAGCGCGGCGCCGGTTTCGAGTTCGTCGATGCCGTCGTCGGCGGCGTGATCCCGAACAACTTCATCCCCTCGATCGAGAAAGGCGTGCGGCAGGTGCTCGACGAAGGCGCCATCGCCGGTTATCCGATGCACGACATTCGCGTGACGGTCTACGACGGCAAGTTCCACCCCGTCGACTCCAAAGACATCGCCTTCTCGACGGCAGGGCGCAAGGCGTTCATCGAGGCGGTCGAGAAGGCCCGCCCGGTCCTGCTCGAGCCGATCGTCAAGATCCGGATCACGGCCCAAGGCACCGCGATGGGCGACCTCGCAGGCGACCTCTCCAGTCGCCGCGGCCGCATCAACGGCAGCGACAGCAAGAGCCGCGGCCGGATCGTCATCGAGGGCGAGGTCCCGCTCGCGGAGCTCGACGGCTACGATGCACGCCTGAAGGCCCTGACCGGCGGTGAAGGGACCTACAGCATCGAGCTCAGTCACTACGACACGGTGCCCGCGAACATCCAGAAACAGCTCGCCGACGCCTACCAGCGCGCGGAAGACTGACCCCGCCCCCACACGGACCGGTGCTCCGCGTCGGTCCGTGTTCCACCGCGGGAGACAACATCCCTCACCTTATGATCGAGGCTCGGGACGTCCCGGCTGCCTCGTCGTTCATTAGGTCGACCACCTCAACCTCAAACGACTCGTGATACCCGCTCCGCGGTGTGTCTCCGAGGAGAGGCTGCCGCGTCCCCTTGCTCCTGTCGCTTCCGACGAGGATCGAGCAGCCGCTTGGCGATGAAGTCGTCACGGACAAGATTCGCAGACAAAAAAAGGGCTTGCGGCGATTAACCGTAAGCCCTTTTCGTTTTGGTAGCGGGGGCAGGATTTGAACCTACGACCTTCGGGTTATGAGCCCGACGAGCTGCCTGACTGCTCCACCCCGCAACTGAGTTAACAAGATTACAGGGGAAAGGCCGATAGTGCAAGCGCTTTTTGATCATTTATTCGCTCGACCCGCATCCGACCTCCCCTTCCTGCGCAGCAGCACATTAAACCGCGTCCAGAGTGAAATGCGTCGTTCTCGTTTAGTGTCGGGCTCAAGGATTTTTCCGACTTTTGTGGGGACGCGGTTTAAAATTTAAGATTTTTTAATACCTTAAACCGCGCCAGCTCTAACGGTCGTCAAGTCTGCCGGGGCCGATCCCATCCAAAAACACCGCATACTGCGCTGGGCGCGGTTTAACTCGAAGCCGGATACGGCAACGGGCTGCCGATCACTCGGAGACAGGCTCGACCGCCACCCTGCTCGGTTTGAAGCGCTGCATATAGGGATTGTCGTGCCGGCGCTCGACGATGAGATAAGGACGGTTGGCTTTCTCGTGACACTGATTGCAGGCACCGAGCAGACGATTGTAATCGCGATCGACGCGCGCCTCGTCGCCTGATTCGGAGGATTCCTCGAGGCTCTCGAAGGTCGGCACGAGGATCTCTTTGACGAGCTTGCCGATGGGCACGCCGTCGGCATCGTCGATGTCTTCTATCTTCTCGATGACCTCTTCGACCTCGTGGATGTAGTAGGCGACAAGCGGCTTGTTTCCGGCATCGACCGCGAGACCGAGCTTGTGCGTGTAGTACTGGAGGCGCCCCATCCAGCTCACGAGTCCGAGATCATGCTCGTCGTCGCCGGCAAGGACCGGCAACGGGGCGGTCAGGAGCGCGGCAACCAGGATCACGGGGATGCTTGTCGTTCGAATCATCTGTGTTGTCCTCTTTTATGATGTGTTGAAGGTTTTTCGATGGTCGAAACCGCGTCCAGAGCGAGATGCTCATCTTCGAGCGAGCTCGACGTTGGGTGCATCCACAACCCTTAGCGGAGACGCAGTTTAAAATAATATATTTTTCAATATCTTAAACCGCGCCGACTCCAACGATCGTCAAGTCTGCCGGGGCCGATACCATCCAAAACCTCGCATACCGCGCCGGGCGCGGTTTAAAGCGACTTGAGATATTCGAGCAGGGCCAAGCGCTCGGGGTCGGTCAGATCGTCGCCGAAGGTGTGGCCCTGATTGCCGTAGCCGGGAAGGCCGGTGTCGTAGATGTGATTGCGCTCCTCCCAGCTCATGGCGCCGGCCTTGCCGTGGTCCAACGCCCGATAGGCCCAACCGAGGCCGACCTCATCATAGACCGGCCGGTCCTCGCCTTCCCGGTCGAACCGCCAGAAGGTCGGGCGCGATCGGCTGTCGAGTAGGGCTGCAATCGTCGGCACCGAGCCGTTGTGCAGATAGGGCGCGGTCGCCCAGACCCCGTCGAGCGGCGGTGCGACATAGCCGAGTGCCGGTGCAGCCTGCGACAGCTCGCCGTAGAAGGATCGTCCGAACCACTTCAGGAAGCGGTCCGCATCGCTGAAACCCTTGCGCGCGACCTCGGGGTCCGTCTTGACCTTGCCGAGCGCGATGACGCGATTCGGATAGGTCGGCTCCGCGCCGTAGGTCCCGTGACACTCCTTGCAGGTCTTCTCGAAGACCGCGGAGCCTTGCTCGGCGAGCGCGCGATCGACGGCGAAGGGGTACTCGGGCGGCTGCAGACTGGCCAGATAGGCGCGTACGTCGACGAACCAGGCGTCGATCTCGGCGGCTTCCTCGACCGAATCGGTACAGGTCGTCGAGGCGAGGATCATGTAGCGGACGTGGTCGCCGCGCCCTTCGCCGTTGTAGAACATCGCGTGCTTTTTGCTCACGTTCCACCAAGGCGGAACGCTCACCGGGAGCGGCGTCTGCGGCGGCGGCTCGATCAGCGGGGTGTCGGACCAGGCCAGCGTCTGCGGGTCGCGGTGCGCCATCAAGGCCAGTGTGAGGTTGTTCGCGGAGTTCACGCCGACGGTGTCCGTCATCATGTAGTCGGCGATGGCGCCGACCCGATCGGCCCAGCGCCGCCACTCAGTCGTTTCGGGTCCGTCCTCGACCAACGCGGCGGCTGCCTCGATCCCGATCAAGGGGTCGACGGTCAGATCGAGAAATTCGTTCCCCAGGCCCATGACCAGCTCGCCGTTGAAGGTCGACGCATGGCAGGCCAGACAGTTCGAGGTCACGATCTCGACCCCGGAAGTCGCCACATGGGAGGTCAGCATGTAAGGAAGCTCGGCGTTGCGGCCGGTCCGGCCCGGAAACTGCGGACCCGCGTCCGTCGCCGCACCCCGGGTCTTGAGATACGCCCCATAAGGCAGACCGCAGGTGACCGCCGAGCGGTTGAGGAGCGCGTCGTAACCCTTGTCGGGATCGCCCGGACGCTGGGGCGATGCCGGGATCTCTCCGACCTCGGCCTTGTAGACGCCGTCCTTTTCGGTCGGACCTCGATCGCAGCCGATCAAAGACAGCGTGAGCAGGATCAGCGAGACGTAAATCAACGGAAAACGGATGTCGAGACGCATGATGATCCGGTTGTGGTGACCTGGCCGTGATGATCCGGTTGGATTGAAAAGCCTGCGAGATCAAGTCCCCGATGGCGCAACCGCCTCGGCCGTGGTCTCGATCCGCCCGTGCCCGGCGATGGTGTCCCCGCCCAGACGACCGACGGCCTGCACGGCACCGCTCCAAATTCGGACCGCGTCGTCTGCCTCTTGATCCCGGGTGAGCGGGACGAGCTCCAGCTCCAGATCCAGGATCGGGATGCTCAACCGCCAAGCCACCGGGTAGCGTGCCCCAGTGCCGGGGCTGAGCCAGCGCTCGAACGGCTCGAGCCGGATCTCGCGGCGCCGAAAACTCTGTACCTGCCCGTCGGCGAGGATCAAGGCACAGGCGGGGATGCGTGTCCCCGTGCCGTCTTCGCGACGCAGTTGCACACACACCAGCTCGCGGTCCCGGTCGAGCTGGATCGCGAATCGGTTCAAACCGACCTGCCCCCCACCGCTAGGAAGCGTCCCCCAAGCATGATCGAGCCAGACCTGACCCTCCACCGACCGGGGCTCGCCGTCCAGTGTCACGGTGCCGGTGGCCGCCATGCGCGGGAGCAGGTACGCCTGCAACCCCAGCCCGCCGACATCCCCACCCAAGAGCCCCAAATCGGCAAACGGGATGGGTGGCTTGCCCGCAATCAGATCCAAGGTGAGCGCCGGCCCCTCGCCGTCTGCGACCAGGCGCATTCGCGGCAGCTCCGGTTGGCCGTCGGGGTGGGACAGAGACCAATCCTCGATCCAGACCGATATGGGCTGCGAGCCGGCTCCGGCGAGGCCCAGCGCAGCGCGCGTTAATCGCTCGGCCGATCGCACCCCGGGTTCGCCGGCCCGGGTGAGTGTGAGACGGCCGCGGTAGATCGCGTTGGCCGCCCACTCGGATGCGCGGACGGGCGGATTCGCAGCCAGCGCCACGCGTGTCAGGCTGAATTGGAAGTCGTAACGTCCGCCCTGCGTATCGTTGAGCTGCCCGAACAGATTCCAAAGCTCCCCGCGGTAGTCCGGATGGGCGCCATGATCCGCCGGGAAGCGCACTGGCCTGTCCGCGACAACCTCGGTAAAGCCCTCGGCGCCGAAATCGAAATCGAGCAGGGCGTCCACCGAAGGCCCCGGCATCGCGTCAGGCCCGCGGGAGCCGAGGGTCCACAGGGATACAACACCCGCGAGCAGAACCAACAGGCTGACGAGGATCAAAAGCGGCTTCATGACCGCATCAACGGCGTGCAGCTTGGTATTCGGCGATCGCCTGCGCGAGGAAACGCTGGATCTGTGCGATTCGCGCATCGTCGAGCGGATGCGTGCTCAGAAACGCCGGGGCCCCGGTTCCGCTACCCCGATTCTCGGCCTGAAAGCGCTCCCAGAATCCGACCGCCTCGTTCGGGTCGAAACCGGCTCGCGCCATATAGAGCAACCCGACTCGGTCGGCCTCGAGCTCCTGAGTGCGCGAATAGGGGAGCATCACACCGACCTCCGTGCCGACACCGTACGCCTGCATGGCCAGATCACGGGTGACCGACGATTGGCTGCCGAGTGCTGCGGTCAGCGCGGTTCCGCCCACCTGCACGAGCAGGTCCTGAGACATGCGCTCCGCCCCGTGGCGGGCGCTCACATGCGCGATCTCGTGTGCGATGACGGTGGCCAATCCGGCCTCGGTCTGCGTGATCGGCAGGATGCCGGTGTTGACGCCGATCTTGCCGCCGGGCAGCGCGAAGGCGTTGGGCTCGTCCGACTCGAACAGGACGAACTCCCAGTCCGCATGCGGGATGTTCACGACGCTCGCGATGCGCCTGCCGACGGACTGGAGCTGGGCATTGGCTTGGCGGTCACGCGAGACGGGCGTGTCCCGCTTGATCTTCTGAAACGATTGAAGGCCCAGTTGGGCCTCTTGGGCGCTATCGATCAGCAGGACCTGGCGTCGACCGGTCTCGGGTGCCGTGGCGCAACCGGCAACCGTCAACAGCGCAAAGGACACGACCAGCAGGCGATGCCATCGTGGCGAGGCAACCGCGAGCACGGATGCGCGGGGGCTCGGGCGAGGTTGGCCCCGGCGGTATGTCAGAGGAACAAGCCAGCCGAGGGTCGAGCGGGCTTGGCGAGAGGCTTGGTTAGGGCTTTGTCTTTGCATGAGTGCAACGTGGGGGCACGCCTCTCGGCACACCAGAGGCCCGACCGATCCAGGTGCTCTTGGGCGCCCAGTCAGGTCTCGGGCGCATCGTAGTAGCTCAGGTCGAGCCAGCCGGCGGCATCGCCGCGGTTCTCGACATTCCAGCGGTTGATCCAATCGTAGAAGGGCCAAAAACGCGTGCTGTCGCGCAGGATCCCGTAGCGCGAGGCGAACCGATTCCAGTCGTCTTTGCCCTGGATGGCGCGCAGATCCGTGAGGAAACGGCTCGCATCGGCCAGGTCCAGATCAATGAAGAGATTCGGGAAGCCGTTGACCAAGGTCGGGTAGAGGCTCAGCGTGTCCTCGTCCGGAAGCGCCTGACCGTTCTGGAACATCAGGGTGTACTGGGACTTGTAGACCCGATTCGCCACCAGCGAATAGACCCGATGCCGATCCTGCGGCGGACCCTCCGCACGATTCAGTCTCAGCACCAGGACGCTCGGCATCTCGGGCACGAAGCGCTGGCCCTGAACCGCAGTCAGCATCGAGACGGCCACCTCCCAGTCGTCGAAGTCCTTGACCGGGGCATCGACGGCGCGCTCGGGCTTGACCCGAGGATTGAGCCGATCCGGCAGACCGCTGATGCGCGGCCCGAGGCGTTGCGCGATCTGCTCGACCAGGTCGAGGAGCGGATCCGGCCCGCGGATATCGACCCGTGTGGGCTGGTCCGCGGTCTCGAACGGGATCAGACTCAGAGCCACGGAGCCGATGCCGCGCGTCCATTGGTGGCGGATCCGCTCGCGTTCCTGGCGCGGCAGCAGCCCGAGGAAACCGTCCTCGAACTCCTGACGCAGCATATTGAAGAAGAGCAGCGTCTCGAGCTTCCGCCCGTCGCCGGCCCAGTATTCGAAGCTGGCGACGGTGTCGTAATAGAGACGCTCCAGCCCGCTGTAGCCCATCAGCCAGAAGGTCTGCGGCATGCCTCCCTGCGCACCCCGGAGCACCGAGACGTTGGTCTCGTGGCGCAGTATTGTCAGCCAGGCGTTGCGATTCTCGCCGTCGCCGTCCCAGATCGCGTCGAGCGACCAGCCATCCGGGTCGAGCCGCGCCCGGGTCTTGGCGTAGGCCTCCAGATACTCGGCGTTGCCGACGAGCGAGCGATCCATGAAGAGGTCCCAGCCGTCGAGACCCAGGCTCGGATCCCGCACCGAGACATCGTGCTCGGGGTCCAGGAAGAAGACCCAGAACTGATCCTTGACCGCATAGGTCGCGATCTGGCCGTTGCAGACGGGCCCATAGGTGATCCCGCCGATGATGACCTCGGCGTTCTCGAGCAGGAAGCGGTAGCGCGCCTCGGCCGGGATCGCTGCGAAGACACGGAAGGGATTGCCGATATCCCAGGGCGGATCCAGATCCGCATCGGCGGCCCAGTCCGGCGACAGGAAAAGATCGCTCAGGCGCGCGATGTCGTCCGGGGCAAGACGCCAGACAAAGAAACTCTTCTGCACCGGCGCCGCGGTCAGTTTCTCCAGCCTGTACCAGAACCGCTCCGTGCCGGGATCGCCGTACGGCAGTGCGGTGGAGATGAGATCGATGGGCGTCGACTCGACCCGGCGACCGCCTTGACCGTCCTCCACCACTTGCGGCGGCGGGGTTCGGGAGCGCACCAAGCGGAAGCGGTCTCCCGGACTGTCTTCCAGGACGATGGTGGCGAGGAAGACATGCTCGAAGATGAAGCGACTGACCAGCGCCTGGCGGGGATCCGAGCCGTTGAAGAAGGCTTCCCAAGCGGCGACGGCCGTCGGGTTGCCGACCTCTTGCGCTCGGGCCTCCTCCGCCTCGGTCGGACCGGGCGAGCCCAGCGCGATCCAGTCGCGCAAGATTGCGAAGTCCTCCTCGGCGAGCGCCGGCAGGCCGAAGGGCATCCCCAGACCGGGGTGCTCCTGCAGCCGTGCGGCAAGCGCCTCGGCGGTCGAGGGGCACGTCGCCGCGAAACGTTGCAGCCGAAACGGGTCCACGGACGCACGTGAGAAGCCGGGGCCGTTGTTGCGCATGCCGGCCTCGATCATCCGAAAGAGGATGGAGTCGTCGAGATTGGTCTGCGCCGACTCGGTGCGCGCCAGGATGGGATAGAAGCCGCGCTCGCGCCATTCGGCCGTGGTCTGCGCGGCGTCCATATCCGTGCGCGGATCGGCAGTCAGACGCGTCGAGTAGGGATTCTCGCCGAAGCCGCCGCGATCGACACCGCGGTAGGAGTCCAGCTTGACGTTGCAGGGCGAGCCCAAACAGCCGTGACAGGCAATACAGCGGCGGTCGAAGATGGGTTGGACCTGACTGCCGTAGTTCGGTGTCTCGGCGGCGACGAATTCAGCGGAACCGTCGGCGATCGAAGCGCGTGCAGTGTCCTGCGGGGCCGCTGCGCGGAGCGGACCCGCCAGGATGAACGCGGCGAGAAGGATGGCAATGGCGGCTGGCCATCGCCGAATCGTCGTGCGGCCTCGTGCATCGAGATGCATCGGACAAACCTCCGAAGCGGAGAGGACTCAGAACCCCCGCAGCCCGAGGACGTCCTGCATGTCGAACAGCCCGGCTCCACGCTCGGGAATCCAGCCCGCGGCCCGAACGGCCCCACGCGCGAAGTTCATCCGGCTCGATGCCTTATGGGCGATCTCGACCCGCTCGCCGTCGGCGACGAACCAGACGCTGTGCTCGCCGACGATGTCCCCGGCCCGGATGGTCTCGAAGCCGATGGTGCAGCGCTCGCGCGGCCCGGTCTGACCTTCGCGCCCATAGACGGCGACCTCGTCGAGATCCCGGCCCAAGGCCGAGGCGATCACCTCGCCCATGTGCAATGCGGTCCCTGATGGCGCGTCGACCTTGTGACGGTGGTGCGCCTCGATGATCTCGATGTCGACCTCGTCGCCGAGCACCCGCGCGGCGATGTCCAGCAGCTTGAAGCAGAGATTCACGCCGACGCTCATGTTGGGCGCAAAGACGATGCCGATCTCCCGAGCAGCCGCGGCGATCGTATCGCGTTGCGCTGAATCGAGCCCCGTCGTTCCGATCACCATGCATTTGCCGGCAGCACGGCAGATCTCGAGATGCGCGAGCGTCGCCGCGGGCGAGGAAAAGTCGATCAGGACGTCGAAGTCGTTCAAGCACCCCGCCAGATCAGGCGTTACCGCCACGTCCAGACGCCCGACCCCCGCAAGCTCGCCGGCATCGGCCCCGAGCAACGAGCTCCCCGCCCGCTCGGTCGCCGCGCCCAAAACAAGTCCTTCGGTCTCGTTCACCGCCTGCACCAGCGTGCGGCCCATACGCCCACCCGCCCCTGCCACGGCGATCCTGATGAGTTCCATCGTAGCTCCTGATATAGCCGTCACCGATCGCGGAAACAGCGATCAACCAATATGCGTACCCGCCCGCCGCGATAAGAAACGATTCAAAAACAACAGAAAATGTAGGATGGGTAGAGCGCAGCGAAACCCATCCTAGACACTCCAACGCCCCGATCCCGGCACCGACAGAGCGCAGCGAAACCCATCCAACCCGCGCCAAGGGCATCAGACCGAAACCCGGCACTGCGGCGGTTTGGAGGATGGGTTTCGCTGCGCTCTACCCATCCTACCTGTTTATCAAGGTGTTCACTTTGGTTCTGAATCGTCACCGAGAGCCCGCGGCGCCACTCGTGCCGACTCGGCACCTCGAACCCGGCAAGTCTCGCCACATGGCCCCCGAAAAAAATTCCTGAACCGCGTCGACTCCAACGCCGACCGATGCCGACACGACCGACACCAGACTCGACTTGATCAAGGAAGCGCCGGACGCGGTTCAGCTTTAGAGCCCGATCTTGTCGATGAAGCTCTTCACGCTGTCGAGCCAAGAATGCGACTGCGGACTGTGCCGCGATCCACCCTCCTCCATACTGGCCTCGAACTCCCGCAGCAGATCCTTCTGACGCTCGGTGAGATTCACCGGCGTCTCGACCGTCACGCGACAGATGAGATCGCCGATCACACCGCCGCGCACCGGTTTCACCCCTTTGCCGCGCACGCGAAACATCTTGCCCGTCTGGGTACCGGCCGGGATCTTGAGCATCACCTTGCCGTCGAGCGTCGGGACCTCGAGCTCGCCGCCGAGCGCTGCGGTCACGAAACCGATCGGCACCTCGCAGTGCAGATGACTGTCCTCGCGGGTGAAGATCGGGTGCGCCTTGACCTGGATCTGCACATAGAGATCGCCGGGCGGTCCCCCGTGCTCGCCGCGCTCGCCTTCACCGGCAAGACGGATCCGGTCGCCGGTGTCCACGCCGGCCGGAACCCGTACCGAGAGGGTTTTCTCCTCTTGGATGCGTCCGCGACCCCGACAATGGCCACAGGCCTCCTCGATCACACTGCCCGTCCCGCGACAGGTCGGACAGGTCTGCTGGATGGAGAAGAAGCCCTGCTGCATCCGCACCTGACCGTTGCCCCCGCAGGTCGTGCAGGTCTTGGGCTTGGTGCCCGGTTTGGCCCCGGTGCCGCCGCAAAACTGACAGTCGACCTGAACCGGGATGCGGAACTTGACCTCCTTGCCGCTGACCGCGTCCTCGAGACTGAGCGACAGGTCGTAGCGCAGATCCACACCGCGCTGGGTGCGTCGAGCGCCCGAGCGCCCGCCGAAGATGTCCCCGAAGACGTCCCCGAAGATATCGGAGAAGGCCCCGCCGTCTCCGCCCGGACCACCGAATCCGCCCGCGCCGGCATCCACCCCGGCATGGCCGAACTGATCGTAGGCCGAGCGTTTTTTCGGATCGCTCAGGACATCGTAGGCCAGCTTGGCCTCTTTGAACTTCGCCTCGGTATCCGCATCCCCCGTGTTGCGATCCGGGTGATACTTCATCGCCAGGCGACGGAATGCCTTTTTGAGATCGGCCTCGCTCGCGTTGCGCGCGACGCCCAAGACCTCGTAATAATCGCGTTTTGCCATTGAATCCTAAACCGCGTCCAGAGTCGTAACCGATGGTGTCCCGGGGACGGCCTCTCGAGGACCGAGAGGTCGTTGTACGTGACGCGGTTTCGATCGAAAAAACATAACGATTTCAGACCACGCCAGCGATGGAGTTCGGCCGATTCATGCAAAGCCGAGCCGACTCGGCAACAGCGCCTGCGCCCTCGACGCGTCGATACCGCGTCGAGGGCGCTGCAGCGTGACCGGTGACAGAGCAGACCTTCCGTTCGAAACCACGCGGCTTGCATGGAGGGCCCCTATCAAGGCCCGCATGAAGGGTCGTTTCGAGCTGTCCGGCCGCCCGATTTACTTCTTGTCGTCTTTGACCTCTTCGAACTCGGCGTCGACCACGTCGTCGCGTGCCGGACCGGCCGAACCTTCGGGCTCGCCGGCACCGGTCGGGCCGGCGCCGGGACCGGCACTGCTCTGCGCATAGAGCCGCTCCGCCATCTTCGCGGAGGCGTCGCCGAGCGTCTTGGTCAGCGCCTCGATACGGTCCTTGTCCTCGCCCTTCATGACCTCCTCGAGCTCCTTGATCGCGGACTCGATCGAGTCCTTCTCGCCGGACTCCATCTTCTCGCCGAGCTGCTCCATGGACTTGCGCGCCGAATGAATCATCGTATCGGCATGGTTGCGCGCGGCCACCAGCGCGTGGAACTGGCGGTCTTCCTCGGCATGGGCCTCGGCATCCTTAACCATCTGCGCGATCTCGGCGTCCGACAGACCGGACGACGCCTTGATGATGATCGACTGCTCCTTGCCGGTCGCCTTGTCCTTGGCCGAAACGTTGAGGATACCGTTGGCGTCGATGTCGAACTTGACCTCGATCTGCGGCACGCCGCGCGGTGCAGAGGGGATGTCGCTGAGATCGAACCGACCCAGCGACTTGTTGTGGATCGCCCGCTCGCGCTCGCCTTGCAGGACATGCACGGTCACCGCGTTCTGATTGTCGTCGGCGGTCGAAAAGACCTGCTGGGCCGAGGTCGGAATGGTGGTGTTCTTCTCGATCAGCTTGGTCATGACGCCGCCGAGGGTCTCGATGCCGAGCGAGAGCGGGGTGACGTCGAGCAGCAGCACGTCCTTGACTTGGCCGCCGAGCACGCCGCCCTGGATGGCCGCACCGATGGCGACGGCCTCGTCCGGGTTCACGTCGCGGCGCGGGGTCTTGCCGAAGAACTCCTCGACCTTGGCCTGGACCTTGGGCATCCGGGTCTGACCGCCGACCAGGATCACCTCGTCGACCTCGCCCGCCGTGAGACCCGCGTCCTTCAACGCGATCCGGCAGGGCTCGATGGTGCGATCGACCAGCTCCTCGACCAGCGACTCGAGCTTGGCGCGCGTGAGCTTGACGTTGAGATGCTTCGGCCCGGTCTGATCCGCCGTGATGTAGGGTAGATTGATGTCGGTCTGCTGGCTCGTGGAGAGTTCGATCTTGGCCTTCTCGGCGGCCTCCTTCAGGCGCTGCAGGGCCAGCGGGTCGTTGCGCAGATCCACGGCCTGGCTCTTTTTGAACTCGGCCACCAGGAAGTCGATGATGCGCATGTCGAAGTCTTCGCCGCCGAGGAAGGTGTCCCCGTTGGTCGAGAGCACCTCGAACTGATGCTCGCCCTCGATCTCGGCGATCTCGATGATGGAGACGTCGAAGGTGCCGCCGCCCAGATCATAGACCGCGATCTTCTGATCCCCGCGCTTCTTGTCCATCCCGTAGGCGAGTGCCGCCGCGGTCGGCTCGTTGATGATGCGCTTGACCTCGAGACCGGCAATCCGCCCCGCGTCCTTGGTCGCCTGGCGCTGCGAGTCGTTGAAGTAGGCCGGAACCGTGATGACGGCCTCCGTGACCGCGTGCCCAAGATAGTCCTCGGCGGTCTTCTTCATCTTCTGAAGGACCTTGGCCGAGATTTCCGGCGGCGCCATCTTCTTGCCGTTGACCTCGACCCAGGCGTCGCCGTTGTCGGCCTTGACGATCTTATAGGCGACCATGTCCTTGTCTTTGCTGACGACACTGTCCTCGTAGCGACGTCCGATCAGACGCTTGATCGCGAACAGGGTATTGGCCGGGTTAGTGACCGACTGGCGTTTGGCGGACTGTCCGACCAGGACCTCCCCGTCACCCGTGTAGGCGACGATGGACGGCGTGGTGCGGTCGCCTTCGGTGTTCTCAATGACCTTTACATTGTCGCCTTCCATCACGGCGACGCAGGAGTTGGTCGTCCCGAGGTCGATACCGATAATTTTACCCATGAGCATATTCTCCAAAAATGTGTCTTGTGTGGCCGAACGGCCTCCGAGTTGCCTCGGAGGTTGGGGAAAATCCCCGGTCGTTCAAGCCGATATCAGGATGCCTGTTGAGAGACCATGACCAGCGCCGGGCGCACCAAACGCCCGTTGAGCGTGTAGCCTTTCTGCATGACCGCCACCACGGTGTTCGGCGGCAGATCCGAGCGCGGCTGCATCGTCATGGCTTGATGAAACTCCGGGTCGAAGGGTTGCTCGATCGGGTCTACCGAGGCCACGCCGAAGCGATCCATCACATCGCCGAGCAGCTTCAGCGTCAGCTCCGTGCCTTCACGAAGTTTGGCGATATCGGCGCCCTCAGCGAGTGCGGCATCGTGTCCGAGCTCGAGGCTGTCGCGCACCTGCAGGAGCTCGCGTACGAAGCTGTCCAATGCGTACTTGTGGGCCTTCTCCAACTCGACGTCATGGCGCCGCCGGAGATTCTCCATCTCGGCGCGAACCCGCAGCGCCTGGTCGCGCAGCGATTCCGCCTCGGCGCGCGCGGCGGCCAGCTCCAACTGGAGCTCCTCGGGCGTCTGCGCAGCGCTCGCGCGATCGCCTTCGGCATCGCCCGAACGGGACGCAGAGGCATCCTCGAGAAGGGCCTCCTCGTCCGGCACCGACGCGTTCGATTCAGTCTGTTTTGCTGATTCCGTACTCATTACGATCTCCCGTATCCCGGTCCGCCGTCGCGCCGCGCCTCGATTCCGGCGTCTCGGCCCTACAACCGACCCCAAAAACCAAACACTATTGTCTGAGCGCCGCCGCCAGCAGTCGCGCGGTGACGTCCACGATCGGGATGACGCGCTGGTAGTCCATGCGCGTCGGGCCGATCACGCCCAGCACCCCGACGACCTCGTCGTCCACCCGGTAGGTCTGGGTCACGACGCTGCAGTCGTCGAGCAGCGAATAACCCGACTCCTCGCCGATAAAGATCTGAACCCCGTCGGCGGCGATGCAGCGGTCGAGGATGTGCAGAATCTCGCGCTTTTCGTTGAAGGCTTCGAACAGCTGTCTGAGCCGCTCCATGCTGGCCAGCTCGCCGAACTCCATGAGATTGGTCTGACCTGCGATAAAGCAGTCGTCCTTGCGCTCGGCCGACTCGATCACCTCGTGGGCCAGCATCACCGCGCGCATCATGAGCTGATCCATATTCCGATGCGTGCTCTTGAGGTCTTCGACGAGACGCTTGCGCACGTCCTTGATGTCCTGGCCGGTGAAGATCTCGTTGAGATAGTTCGACGTCTGCTCTAACTGCGAGGCGGTGAAGCGACGCTCGGTCGCGATGATGCGGTTATGGACCTCGCCCTCGCTAGTCACGAGGATCGCCAGCACCCGTGTTCCCGACAAGGGTAACAGCTCGATTTGGCGAAACACATTGCGCTCGTGACGCGGCAGCATGACGACACCGGCCAGGTGCGTGATGCCCGACAAGAGTGTCGACGCCGTCTCCACGAGCGATTTGGCGTCGGAGCGCGAATCGAAACGAGTCCGCAGACTGGCGATGTCGTCCTCGGACGGCGGACGCACGGTCAGCAGCGTATCGACGAACAGCCGATACCCCGCAACCGTCGGAACCCGTCCCGCAGAGGTGTGCGGCGAGACCACGAGACCCAGGTCCTCGAGATCCGCCATAACGTTGCGGACCGTGGCCGGACTCAGATCCAACCCGGTGTCTTTCGCCAAGGTCCGCGAGCCGACCGGCTGACCCTCCCGGATGTAACGCTCCACGAGCGCCTTCAGGAAATGGAGCGCACGATCGCTGACCTGACCCTCGGTAGTACGTGTCTCGATTGACAAGGTGCGTCTGCCATTGAACCGGCGATGATATGGATTCCGACCGCGGCGAGCGACGTCGTTGGAGCGCGTTCGAGCCGACCGGACGCAATTTAGCACTCACCCCGGCAGAGTGCTAACACCGCAATTTAGGGATTCGGGCCATGCCTGTCAAGGCTGCTCGGCGCGCCTATTGGCGTCATCCCTCGCCCATGCTAGTTTTAACGGCCGCAAGCCCTTCCGGATCCCAGCCTCCAACAGACCTCATGCCGCAATTCAACACCGTCGGCATCATCGCGAAGCAAGGCGACCCGGAAAAGGTGGTCGGGACATTGCGTCACCTCGGCGCCTACCTGCGTTCCCGATGCATCCAGGTGCGACTCGATGCCGAGAGCGCCCACCTACTCGGTGCGGAGGTCGGGGCAGCGGTCCCGATCGCGCAGCTCGGAGCAGGCTGCGATCTGGTCATCGTGGTCGGCGGGGACGGGACACTCCTGCACGCCGCGCGGATGATGGCCGCCTACGGCGTCCCTCTGGTGGGGATCAACCTCGGGCGGCTCGGGTTCCTGGTTGATGTCTCGCCGCAAGACATCGAGTCCGCGCTCGACCCGATCCTCGCCGGCGAATACCAATCGGATCGCCGCGCCATGTTGTCGGTGCGCGTGATCGCCGAGGACGGACTCGAGCGCAGCTACTCCGCCCTGAACGACGTCGTCATCCACAAATGGAATACGGCCCGCATGATCGAGCTCGAGATGGACATCGACGGTGTCTTCGTCTCCGCCCAACGCTCGGATGGCTTGATCATCGCCACCCCGACCGGATCGACGGCCTATGCGCTCTCGGGCGGCGGCCCGCTGGTCGACCCGGCCCTGGATGCGCTCTTGTTGGTACCCATCTGCCCGCACGATCTGAGCAACCGGCCGCTGGTCGTCCCAGGCGATCGGCGGATCGAGGTCAGGGTGCGCGGACTCGACCAAGGTCACGTGCAGGTGACCTGCGACGGACAGGCCGACCTGCAGCTGCCCCCGCGCGCGTCCGTCGAAGTGGTCCGACATCCGCATTCCGCACATCTGCTTCACCCGCGCGGCCACGATCATTATCAGATCCTGCGGGCGAAGCTCGGCTGGGGCGGGCACATGCCCCCCGTCGCGACTTGAGCCGTCGGACCTTCCCCGATGCTGACACACATCCTTGTCAAAGACCTGGCCATCGTCAGCTCGCTCGAGCTCGAGTGCACGTCGGGCATGACGGCGCTCACCGGCGAAACCGGTGCGGGCAAATCGATCATGATCGATGCTCTGGGCCTTGCCCTGGGCGATAAGGCGGACGCCGCCATGATCCGCGCCGGGTGCGAGCGCGCCGAGATCGTCGCCGGGTTCGATGTGGCGGCGGTCCCCGGTGCACGCGCCTGGCTCGCCGAGCAGGATCTCGACGAGGACGGAGACTGTCTGGTGCGCCGCCTGATCGTGCGCGACGGACGCTCGCGCGCCTATGTCAACGGCCGACCCGCCACCGGCGCCCAACTGCGTGACCTCGGCGACCTCTTGGTCGACATCCACGGACAGCACGCCCACCAATCGCTGCTACGCGCCAACGCCCAACGCGATCTTTTGGACGCCTACGGGGGCCATGCGGTCCTCGCCGCGTCGGTCGCCGCGGCCTTTCGCGAGTACCGAGGACTCGACCAACAGCTCGCGGCGCTGGAGTCGGCGCGACAGGAGCGGGCCGAGCGACTCGATCTGCTGCGCTTTCAGGTCGAAGAGCTGTCGGCACTGGGGCTGAGCGCCGCGGAGATCGAAAATCTCGACCTGGAACAGCGACGCCTGAGCCATCTGGGGCGCCTGCAGGACACCGCCGCGCGCGTCCTCGATATGCTGTCCGAGGCCGAGCCGGCGATCTGCGATCAGCTGCGCTCTGCCGGCTCCGATCTGGACGATCTGGCCGCCATCGATCCGGCCTTGACCGAACCTCGTGACCTGCTGGAAACGGCAGCCATCCATACCGGCGAGGCAGCTGCAAGTCTGCGCCATTATCTCGATGGCCTGGAGGTCGATCCCGCCGCGCTGGAAGCGGTCGAGACCCGCATCGCACAGATTCACGACCTGGCACGGAAATTCCGCGTCCTGCCGGTCGAGCTGCCGGACGCCCTGACCGCGCGTCAGGCCGAGCTGGAGACGCTCGAGCAGGCCGATCTGCGCCTCGGAGATCTGCGCGAGTCACGCGACACCGCGCTGCATACCTTTCTGGATCAAGCACGCGCGCTCGGCGATGCCCGCGCCGAGGCTGCCGAGCGCCTGAATAGGACCGTCACGGAAGCGATGCAGCAGCTCGGCATGGCGGGCGGGCGCTTCGCCGTGGAGATCGAGGCACTTCCCCCGGAGCGCGCGGGTGCGGGCGGCCTGGAGCGCATCGCCTTCCTGGTAAGCGCCAACCCGGGCCAGCCGTTACAGCCGCTCGCGAAGGTCGCCTCGGGCGGCGAGCTCTCGCGGATCAGCCTCGGCATTCAGGTCGCTACCGCCGAGTGCGGAAGCGTCCCGACACTGGTGTTCGATGAGGTCGATGTCGGCATCGGCGGCGGGATCGCCGAGATCGTCGGGCGTCTGCTGCGCCGACTCGGCGACTCGCGCCAGGTGCTCTGCGTGACCCATCTTCCCCAGGTCGCCGCCCAGGCCCACCAGCAGCTTCGGGTCCGCAAGGAGACGCTCGACGGTCAAACCTACACCCGCATCGAGACACTCGATCCGGATGCGCGGGTCGACGAGATCGCCCGCATGCTCGGCGGCACCAAGATCACGGCACGCACCCGCGACCACGCCTGCGAGATGCTCGGCTGGGCCGGATGACCCTCAATTACCACGGAGTAGATGCATGAAAGTCATGGTGACCGGCAGCGCCGGTTTTATCGGCTCGGCCCTGTCGTTACGGCTCCTCGCACGCGGCGACGAGGTGATCGGGATCGACAACCTGAACGACTACTACGATGTTGCCCTCAAGGAAGCACGACTCGCCCGCACCCTGCCGTTGGAAGGCTTCCGCGACGAGCGGGTCGACATCGAGGACGGTGCGCGCATGCGCGAGCTCTTCGCCCTGCACCGCCCGGATCGGGTTGTGCACCTCGCCGCTCAGGCCGGCGTGCGCTATTCCATCGAGAACCCGATGGCCTACGTCAACACCAACCTGGTCGGCTTCGCGCACATCCTGGAAGGCTGCCGGGATGTCGGGGTTGAGCACCTGGTCTATGCCTCGAGCAGCTCGGTCTACGGCGCCAACACCGCCATGCCCTTCTCGATCCATCACAACGTCGATCACCCCTTGAGCCTCTATGCCGCCAGCAAAAAGGCCAACGAGCTGATGGCGCACACCTACAGCCATCTGTATCGGATCCCGACCACCGGTCTACGATTCTTCACCGTTTACGGCCCCTGGGGACGGCCCGACATGGCGCTCTTCAAATTCACCCGTGCCATCCTCGCCGGGGAGCCGATCGACGTCTTCAACTACGGGAAACACCGTCGCGACTTCACCTTCGTCGACGACATCGTGGAAGGCGTCATCCGTGTCCTGGATCGCGTGCCGACCGGTGACCCGACCTGGTCCGGCGCACAGCCCGATCCCGCAACCAGTCAGGGGCCCTATCGCATCTACAACATCGGCAACAACAAGCCGGTCGAGCTGATGGAATATATCGGCTTCCTTGAGGAGGCCCTGGGGCGAAAGGCGCAGATGAACCTGTTGCCCCTGCAGCCGGGCGATGTCCCGGACACCTATGCCGATGTCACCGATCTGGTGCGCGACACCGGCTACTGCCCGGATACCCCGGTCGGCGAAGGGGTGGCGCGGTTCGTGGAGTGGTATCGGGGGTTCTACCGCGTCTAAACCGCGTCTTGAGTGACATGCGTTGTTCGAGCGGGTGCTCGGGCTTACGACGACTCGCGAGCTCGGGAGTCGACGCGGTTTAGGTGATTTCCAGGAAAGGGTCTTCCGACGTGTAGGGGCGACTTCAGTCGCCCCAAGACCACTTCATGCCTTGCAAGTATCCGCAGTCGGGATACTGAGTCCCGGTGTTCCCCTAAGTGATTTCTCGTGTATTCACGCACCGCACTCGGAAGGCGGCGCTCGGCGCCTGATCGCCTTGAGCTTTTCCTTGCAATCCCAATTCGCACCCCAATACCATCCTTACAGATGGTAAAGGGATGGTAAAGATGTCAGGCGAGCTTCAAGAGATCCGTCGAAAACCGGTCGACAGCGAGAAGATCACAATCAACCTCGGTTACGTGGACTTGGGCCATGTCGATCTGCTGGTGCAGGAGGGCTTCTATTCCAACCGCACCGACTTCATCCGCACCGCGATCCGCAGCCAGCTCGATCGTCACGGCGAGGCGGTGCGTCAATCGGTCGCCAGACACCGCCTCGACCTGGGCCTGCGCCGGTACAACCGGCACGAGCTGGAGCGGATACAGGCGGCGGGCGAGACCCTCCACATCCAGGTGCTCGGTCTCGTCGTCATCGCCGATGACGTGCCTGCCGATCTCGCACGCGACACCATCGCCTCGGTCCATGTGCTCGGCGCCCTCCAAGCGGCTCCCGCGGTGAAGGCCGCGTTGCGCGACCGCATCCGATGAGGGCAAACCAGCCACGCGGCACAGCAGCAGGGCGCGCCCGCGCCGAACTTCTCGACTCCAGGACCCCACACTCATGACCTCTTTGCCCAAGATCGACATGGCCGAAGTGACCCGCCTGACCCGCGAAGGTCGGCTCCAGGACGCCATGGCCCTGCTGCGCGGCGCTCAGGTCGATACGCCTGGATCGGATGGCGATCCGGCCTCCGCAGAGCATGCGTCGGGGCATCGGAGCGGCGTTGCCGTGCCGAAGATCCCCGAAGTCCTGCGCGACGTACTCGGTCGGATGAAGCAACGGCTCGCGGGACGCCTGCCCGGTCGAAGTACCGGATTCCCGATCGACCGTGCGCCGGTCGCGCTCCCGGACGGGGCGCGGTTCGAGGAACATATCCATACCGCAGCCGCGGGCACCCTCGCCTACAAACTCTATATCCCGAGCGGCTACCGCGGCCAGCCGCTTCCCCTGGTGGTGATGCTGCACGGTTGCACCCAGTCGCCAGACGACTTTGCGGCCGGCACCCGCATGAACGCCTTGGCCGAAGAGCAGCTGTTCCTGGTCGCCTATCCGGCGCAGTCCCTGTCGACCAGCGCCACCAAATGCTGGAGCTGGTTCAGCCCCGAAGACCAGCAACGCGGTCGTGGCGAACCCGCGCTGATTGCGGGCATTACCCGCGAGATCATTCGCGACTATGCGGTCGATCCCGATCGCGTCTATATCGCCGGACTCTCCGCCGGCGGTGCCGCTGCGGCGATCATGGGGGCCACCTACCCGGACCTCTATGCCGCGATCGGCGTGCATTCCGGGCTGGCTTACGGGGCCGCCGACGACATGCCGTCGGCACTTGCTGCGATGCGTCAGGGCGGAGCGTCTCAGGTCGCCTCGACCCATCGGCACCAAGGGCCGGACGGCAAGGCACCATTGGTCCCGACCATCGTCTTTCACGGTGATCGCGACACCACCGTCAACCCGGTCAACGCCGATCAGGTCATCGCCGGATCGCCCGGGGTGGCGCGTTTACGCAAAACGCTCGGTCAGGGCGAATCGGCCGGGGGAATCCGCTACACCCGCAGCATCTACGCGGACGATGCAGGACGGGCGCAGCTGGAGCAGTGGGTCCTGCACGGCACCGGCCACGCCTGGTCCGGCGGCAGCGCGGACGGCTCCTATACCGAGCCGCGCGGACCCGACGCCAGTCGCGAGATGCTGCGGTTCTTCATGGAGCACCCCCGCACTGCCGCGCCTTGAGGGCCGTTTGCGCCGCGGTCATTGCGCAGAGGGCGGATCTCCGAATGCGCGGTAGGCGACTTAAGTCGCCCCTACACCCACGGCGGCGGCTCCGCCGACGAAGGCGTGACCTTCGCGGGCGCGGATGCGGGTTCAGCCTGAGGCTCCTGGGCCGGCGTGCCGGCCGCATCCTCGTCGCCGACGAGGCCGAAGATCGCGTCCAGTCGGGCGATCAGCTCTCGTAGTTGCAGTGCGAGGATCGCAAGCTCGGCGTCCATGCGGGCTGCGGGCTCAAGGTCGCCGTCGTCCAGCTCGTTGAGCAGGGCGTCTCCAACACGCAAGCGTTTCAGCGACATGTCCTCGGCCAGGACGAAATCGAGTCGCTCGTCCCAGCTCAGGGCCAGCTTCAAGACCTGCTTGCCGACGCGCAGATGGGCGAGGATCTCCTCGCTGCCGAGATCCTGTCCGCGACAGCGGATCAGGCTTGCGGTGTCGCTGACATCGCGCAGCTCGCAGGCATCGCCGATCTGGAAATCGCTCGGCGCATCGCCGTTCAACAGCCAGCCGGTCATGACCCTAGGCGGCTCCATGCGCGGCGCGGGGGGGCGCGCCGGCAAGGTCTCGATGGTCTCGCGCAGCAGCGAGATCACGTCCTCGGCCTGCCGATCGCTCCCGGAATCCACCACCAACCAACCCGCCTCGGTGTCGACATAAAGAAGCGTGCGACGTGAACGGGTAAAGGCCCGCGGGAGCATCTCGGCCATGATCTGCTCGCGCAGTCGGCGCCGCTCGGCGCGACCTACGTCGCGGGACTCCGCCGTCTCCAGATCGTTGACGCGTTCCTCCAATGCCTCGGCGACCGCCGCCGAGGGGAGCAGCCGCTCCTGCTTGCGCGAGCAGATCAGGAAGCATCCCGAGACTGCATGAACGAGCGCGGTCGAGCCATCGCCGAGCGGCGCCGACCAGCCCATTGTCGCGGTTTCCAGAGGACCGCAGGGCCGAAAGCGGCGCTCGTCGAGACGGGCCTCGAGCGCGTCGGCGTCCAGACCAAACGGGCGTCCCAATCGATACAGTCGTACATTCTTGAACATCATCGGCCCCGGTCAAAAAGGCCGGGATTATGACCCAGCCTAGCCGAACTGCAAGCGCAGGGTCGAAATGTCGACGCGGCGGGACGCCGATCTGCGGATCGGATCGGATCTATCCGCGCAAGAGACCAGGAAGCGAGTGGAGGTCGGAATCCGGGGGATAGCGACGCAAGAACACGGAGTCGCGACGCGCCCGGCATGCGGTGTCGAAGCCGGTATACTGTGCGGAAGATCGACCCATCGCCAAGCTCGGAATCCAAGGTGGATGAACTCTCGCTACCCGGTCTCTTTCTCGCGCTAGTCCTGTTGCTCATGCTCTCGGCCTTCTTCTCCGGATCGGAGACGGCCCTGCTCACCATCAACCGCTATAAGCTCAAACACCTGGCGGACGGCGGCCACCGAGGCGCCCGCATGGCCCGTGCGCTGCTCGAACGACCCGACCGCTTGATCGGACTCATCCTGCTCGGCAACAACTTCGTGAATATCATGGCCTCGTCCCTGGCGACGATCATCGCCTTGCGACTCGGCGGCGAGGCCGCGATCGGCATCGCGGCCGGCATCCTGACCCTGGTAATCCTCATTTTCTCGGAAGTCGCGCCTAAGACCTACGCCACGCTGCACCCCGAACGCTTGGCCTTCTCGGCGGCATACATCTACAAGCCGTTGCTCAAACTGCTGTATCCGATCGTCTGGTTCGTCAATCTCTTCACCAACGGGCTCCTTCGGCTGATGGGGATCACGACTGAAGCCGTTCAGGGCACGTCGCTGACTCGCGAGGAGCTGCGCACCGTGGTCAGCGAGGCCGGCGCCATGATCCCCGAGCGCAGCCGCTCCATGCTGCTCGGCATCCTGGATCTGGAGCACGCTACGGTCGAAGACATCATGATCCCGCGCAACGAGGTGGAAGGGATCGACATCCAGGACAGCGATGACGAGATCCTGCAGGCGATCCGCAACTCCAGCTACACCCGGATGCCGCTGTTCGAAGGCGGTTTCGACAACGTCATCGGCGTCTTCCACGCCAAGCACGCCCTGCATGCGATCCTGGAGCAGGGTCTGGACAAGGAGCATCTGCGCGCAATCGCCCGCGAGCCCTACTATGTCCCGGAAGGCACGCCACTCTATCAACAACTGCTCAATTTCCAACGCGGAAAGCGACGCGTCGGGCTGGTGGTCGACGAGTACGGCGACTTTCTCGGGCTCATCACCCTGACCGACCTGCTCGAAGAGATCGTCGGCGAGTTCACGACCGATCCGGCCGACAGCATCCCGGAGATCCATCGCGGCGAGGACGGCAGCCTCTTGGTCGACGGCAGCATCGGCGTGCGGGATCTCAACCGGGCGCTGCGCTGGACCCTTCCCACCGATGGACCCCGGACACTGAACGGACTGATCCTCGAATACCTCGAAACCATCCCCGAGCCCGGCACTAGTCTCAAACTGCACGATCACCCGATCGAGATCCTTCAAACGGCCGACAATGGCGTGAAGACTGTCAAGGTCGTGACCCGCCCGGCTCGCAAGACGCGTACATTCCTGTAGGCTGTCGAGCGGGCGACGGGCGCGTCCGGTCCGGCACTTCGCCGGGCGCTCAGACCCCGTCGAGGGCCTCCGCGAGGGTCTTCACCGCCGTGATCTCCAACCCCTCGACACCCTCCTTGGGGACATTCCCGACCGGCACGATGGCCCGACGGATACCGTGCTTGGCCGCCTCGCGCAACCGATCCGGACCATTGGGGACCGGGCGAACCTCGCCCGACAGGCCGACCTCGCCGAAGACCGCAAGATCCAACGGAAGCGGTCGATCGCGGTAGCTCGACAGCACCGCCATGACCAGCGGCAGGTCGACGGCGGTCTCGGTGATCCGCACCCCGCCGACCACGTTGACGAAAACATCCTGGTTGAACATGGCCACACCGCCGTGACGATGCAGCACCGCCAGCAGCATGGACAGGCGGTTGCCGTCGAGCCCCAAGGCCACCCGGCGCGGATTGGCGAGCGGGCTCTCGTCCACCAGGGCCTGCACCTCGACCAACAGGGGTCGCGTCCCCTCGCGGGTCACCATGACCAGACTGCCCGGAACCGCCTCGTCGTGGCGCGAGAGAAAGATCGCCGAAGGGTTCTTCACCTCGCGCAGCCCGCGGTCGCCCATCGCGAAGACACCGAGCTCGTGCACCGCACCGAAGCGATTCTTGACCGAGCGCACCAAACGGAATGCCCCGCCCGGCTCACCCTCGAAATAGAGCACGGTGTCGACCATGTGCTCCAACACCCGCGGACCGGCCAGCGTCCCGTCCTTGGTTACATGACCGACGAGGAAGACGACCGTGTCCTGCTGCTTGGCGAAGCGGACCAATTGAGCCGCCGCCTCGCGCACCTGGGAGACCGAGCCGGGGGCCGATTGCAGCGCGTCGGTGTAGAGGGTCTGGATGGAGTCGACGACCATCACCCGCGGTCGCTCCCGGGACGCGGCCGCGAGGATCGCCTCGACATTGGTCTCGGCAAGCAGACGGATGCCCTCGCCCGCCAGCCCGAGCCGATGGGCGCGCAACCCGATCTGCTGGGGCGACTCCTCGCCGCTGACGTAGAGCACCGGCATGTGGCGCGCCAGCGAGGCGCTCGCCTGCAACAAGAGCGTCGACTTGCCGATCCCCGGATCCCCGCCGATCAACACCACCGAGCCCGTCACCAGACCGCCGCCCAGCACGCGATCCAGCTCGCCGATCCCGCTTTGGATACGCACCCGATCCTCGGGGCTGACCTCGGCCAAACTCTCCACGCGCGGGGACTCGGCCGCACCTGCGTAACCGCCGCGCACGGCGGGGCGCGCGATCTCCGCGGTCTCCACCATGCTGTTCCAGGCCCCGCAGTCCGGGCACTGACCCGCCCACTTAGGCTGACGCGCACCACAGGCGTTGCAGACATAGCCGCTGCGGGTCTTTCGGTTGCTCATCGGATAGGTCCACTCCGTTCAATCGATAGGCGCCATTCTAAGCCGACTCGGCCGGGCCGATCCGAGGCCAATCCGGAGAAGATCGGGCGCGCCGGGGGCCGCGCCCGGGGTCTCACCCTTGACTCAATCGCTACCGAACACTACTTTTTACACGTAAAGACTTTGAATTCACTGTCCTTTAGATGTCGGCGGCAACACCCGACGAACCGCGAGGATATGCGACATGAAGTCTGACAAGAACCCACTGTCGAACGCAGCCGCGTCGGTCGATCGGGGCGCATGGACAGACACCGATACCGTATGGCCGATCGAGACTTGGCTGTTCAACCGATTCATGCAGCTCATCGGGGAGCCGGCCATCAGCGTCGTCTTCTGGGACGACCGGGAGCATTACCGGTGTCCCCATACCATTCCGGTCGCACGCATGCGCTTCGCCGATCGATCCACCTTTTGGCGACTCTTCGCAAATCCGAACCTGGAATTCGGCGACGGCTACAGCGCCGGACGCATCCGCATCGAGGGAGACCTGGTTACCTTCATCGAAGCGCTTTACGAGGCGAAGATCAGACGGACTCGGCCCGGTATCCTCCAGCAGTTCGTCAAGCGCGGGCTGGCCCGACCGCGACGCAACAGCCTCGCGGGCTCGCGAGACAACATCCAACATCACTACGACCTGGGGAACGACTTCTATCGGCTCTGGCTCGACGAGGAGATGGCCTATACCTGCGCCTATTTTACCGATCCGAGCGTCACGCTCGAGAAGGCCCAGGCCGCGAAGCTCGACCATATCGCGCGCAAGCTCCAGCTGCGACCCGGCGAGGAGGTGGTCGAGGCCGGCTGCGGCTGGGGCGGACTGGCACGACACTTCGCGCGTTGGTACGGGGTCAAGGTCCGGGCCTACAACATATCGCCGTCGCAGATCGCCTATGCGCGTGAACGGGCGAAGGCCGAGCGCCTGGACGATCGGATCGAGTACATCGAGGACGACTACCGCACCATCCAAGGGACCTATGACGCCTTCGTCTCGGTCGGCATGCTCGAGCATGTCGGCGCCGAACACTATGCAACCCTAGGACAGGTCGTGGATCGTGTCCTCAAAGACAACGGACGCGGCCTCATCCACTCGATCGGCCAGATCCGCCCCGAGCCCCCCAGCGCTTGGAACGAACAGCGGATATTTCCCGGGGCCAATCCCCCGACGCTGCGCCGGATGATGGACATCTTCGAGGGGCCCGGTCTCTCGGTCCTCGACGTGGAAAACATCCGCCTCCACTACGCCAAGACGATCGAGCATTGGTTGGCGCGCTACGAGGCGCATGAAGCGGGGGTCCGCGATATGTTCGACGACTTCTTCGTGCGCGCCTGGCGGCTCTATCTCGCGGCATCCATCGCAAGTTTCCGTGCCGGCGCCTTGGAGCTTTATCAGGTCGTGTTCGCACGCCCGGGCAAGAACGATATGGCCTGGACACGCGCTCACCTCTATCGGGATTGAGCGGCGGGTCGGCCGGTGTCCCTGCGCAGCGACGATCACGATCCGCGAGGTGACCGCCCATGACCAAGACGAACGTCATCATCGTCGGCGGCGGGCCTGCGGGCTCGTCCTGCGCATGGCAGCTGCGCCGTCGCGGTCTCGACTGCCTGATCCTCGACAAGGCGGTTTTCCCGCGGCCCAAGCTGTGCGGCGGCTGGATCACGCCCGAGCTCGTCGCGGATCTGGAAATGGACATCGCGGCCTATCCGCATCGCTTCCTGACCTTCGAGGTTACCCGGGCGCATCTGTTCGGCATCGGGCTGACGATGCGCTCGCCGCAGCATTCGATTCGGCGCGTCGAATTCGACGACTGGCTGCTCAAGCGCTCGGGGGCCGAGGTCATCACTCACCAGGTCAAGCACATCGAGCGCACGCCGAACGGCTACCGTATCGACGACCGCTTCGAATGCGCGGCCCTGGTCGGGGCCGGCGGCACGGCATGCCCGGTGTATCGGACGCTGTTTCGCGAGATCAATCCGCGAGCGCGATGGCTCCAAGTCGCCGCGCTGGAGCAGGAGCTGCCTTATTCCTGGGAGGATCCGGACTGTCACCTGTGGTTCTTCGAGAAGGGCCTGCCGGGCTACAGTTGGTACGTGCCCAAGCAGAACGGCTATCTGAATCTCGGCGTGGGGGGCATGGCGCAGCGGCTGCAGGAAAAAGGTGCCAGCATTCATCGACATTGGGAGCACTTCGTCGCCACCCTGCACCGTCGTCGGCTGATCGACGAGGGCCTGGCGCTCAAGCCGCAAGGCTATTCTTATTACCTCCGGGACGGTGTACAGACCATCCAAAACGCGAACGCCTTCCTGGTCGGCGATGCCGCCGGGCTCGCCACTCGCGACCTGGCCGAGGGCATCGGTCCGGCGATCCGCAGCGGGATTTTGGCCGCCGATTCCATCGCCGACGGCGGGGAATACACCCTGGAATCCGTTTCGCGCTACAGCCTGGGCGCGGGCTTGCCGCGCCGTGCGTTGGCGTATGGGCTGGCGAGGCAGAAGGTCGCGAGTCCGGCTGTTTCCCTGCCGAATCCGGATTAGAATCCGCGCATTTCAACCAAGCGACAACATCCCATGGCCGGGGCCAGCCTGCTTACACTGCTCGACGATATCGCAACCGTCCTCGACGACATCTCGGTGATGACCAAGGTCGCCGCGCGTAAGACCGCGGGCGTGCTCGGGGACGATCTGGCGCTGAACGCCCAGCAGGTCCTCGGGATACGCGCCGAGCGCGAGCTGCCGGTGGTTTGGGCGGTCGCCCTCGGGTCGCTCAAGAACAAGCTGATCCTGATTCCGACGGCGCTCCTCATCAGCGCTGTCGCGCCTTGGGCGATTACGCCGCTCCTGATGCTCGGCGGGGCCTTTCTCTGCTACGAGGGCTTCGAGAAGCTGGCCCACAAGTTTCTTCATGCCGAGGACGAAGATGAGCATCATGCGGAGCTGACCCGTACACTCCTCGACCCGAATGTCGACATGGTCGCGTTCGAGAAGGAGCGCATCCGGGGTGCGATCCGCACCGACTTCGTCCTCTCGGCGGAGATCATCGTCATCACACTCGGTATCGTCGCCGGCGCATCCTTCGGCGTACAGGTGGCGGTTTTGACGGGCGTGGGTCTCTTGATGACGGTCGGTGTTTACGGCCTGGTCGCAGGCATCGTCAAGATGGACGACGCCGGTTTCTACCTGCAGCAACGCACTGGCGAGGATCTCGGCACCCGATTCGCGCGACAGCTCGGCGCCCTGCTGCTCGCCGCGGCACCGCGCTTGATGCGCATCCTTGCGGTGGTCGGAACCGCCGCCATGTTCCTGGTCGGCGGCGGGATCCTGGTCCACGGGGTTCCGGGTACGCACGACATCCTGCATCTCCTGACCCATGGCGCCGCCGTGGTTCCGACGATCGGACCCGTCCTCGAGGCCCTGACCACGCCGCTGTTCAACGCACTGGTCGGCGTGCTCGCGGGTGCCGTCATCCTCGGTGTCGTCACCGCAGGCTCACGCGTCGCCGCTGTCTTCCGAACCTAAACCGCGCCCAGCGCAGTATGCGATGTTTTTGGATGGGATCGGCTCCGGCAGACGTAACGAGCGTTGGAGCTGGCGCGGTTTAGGATATAAAAATTCACCGAAGTCCGGCTCGGTCGACCGTCGACCGAACGACGAAGGCCCGACGAACACGGAGAAAAACGCTCGATGCCTTCGACACCCCCGATACGGTCATGGTTCGTCGGATGCTGCACTCTCTGTCTCCTTTGCGGGGTCCTCGGCACGGAAGCGATCGCGGCGCAGGATGTCGAGGATGCGGATCTCGCCGCACGCATGCAGAACGGTGGTGCCGTTCTCCTGCTGCGCCACGCCTACGCACCGGGAACCGGTGATCCGGAGGGATTTCGTTTAGACGACTGCGCGACCCAACGCAACCTCGACGATGCCGGGCGCGAGCAGGCGAGATCCATCGGGGCTTGGCTGCGGGCGCGCGGGATCGGGCGGGCGCGGGTCTATTCGAGCGAATGGTGCCGCTGCCTGGAGACGGCCGAGCTGCTGGGACTGGGGCCGGTCACCCCGCTGCCGGCCCTGAACTCCTTTTTCGAGCGCCGAGCGGATCGCGGGCCGAACCTCGCCGCACTCGCGGCGTTTCTCAAAGACCAACCGCAGACCGGCGACCCCATCGTACTGGTGACGCATCAGGTGACGGTCACGGCGCTCAGCGGCATCTATCCCGCCTCGGGTGAAGCGGTGTTGATGCGACGTTCGGATCAGGACAGGGCCTCGCTCAAGCCGCTCGGACGGCTGGATTTCGGTCACTGAACGCAACGCCTCCGATCAACGGCGTGGCTGCGTCGAGCAGGGCCCCTCACGTCAGGCCGCAGCAGCCAGCCCGTCCGGACCCAATCGCGCCTTCAGCTCCTTGATCCGCCTCGGCACCGACTCGGGGTGACTCTGAGCACCCTTGAGCTGCTCGGCGAAGAGCTCGGTCTCGGCCCGGCCGACCTGGGTGAGCAGACGACCGAAGATCACATTGACCTCGCCGGCCTCCAGCTCGTTCGTGACCTTGA
This sequence comes from Thiocapsa roseopersicina, assembly GCF_900106925.1. Lineage (GTDB taxonomy): Bacteria > Pseudomonadota > Gammaproteobacteria > Chromatiales > Chromatiaceae > Thiocapsa > Thiocapsa roseopersicina. Next base: position 199,455 of record NZ_FNNZ01000003.1, on the reverse strand, counting down.
ATGCCTCGTCCAAGCTCATTGCGGGGACACGGCGCTCGATGTCGCGCAGCGCGTTGAGCGATTCACGCATCTCTCGGTCGCGCACACTGGGCACGAACTCCACCTCGCGGTTGACGGCGACCTGATAGAGACAGGCGAGCATGAGCCGCCCGTGCTCCATCTCCTCGTCACGCAGATCCAGGAAGAAACGGTGCACGTCCGGATTGGACTTGAAGCGCTCGGCCATGGCCGCGTAGATATGCGCCACGCGGAACTCGAAGAGCGCCGAAAGCTTGTAGGCGTTGCCGACGGCGCCGGGCATCGGCACGCGCCGCGCCTGGTACTTCTCGGCGATGCGCTGCAGCAGGGTCTTCTCCTTGCTCAACAGCATCCCGACGAAGACATCGAGCCCGAACAGTTGAATGATCTTGGCAGGGTTCTTGAGGCAGAAGCCTCGGTCGATCACGGCTTGCATCTGGAATCTCCGGTCTCGGTTCCGATTCGCCCGCTCGGCGCAGTCTGTCCGGGTGCATCGACGCGCGGACAGCCGTCCTGTTCGGACTGGGTTTTCCTCGAATCAGGATAGCCGATTCGCGCACGGCGCATCTGCTGAATCAAACGCCGTCGTCGGCCCGGTCGCCATCGTGCCGCAGCGGTGCAGGCAGACCATGCGCCCGCCAACGTCGGTAATCCGCCAGCACCAGCGCATGGTCGAACGCCAGCACCGGGGGAAGCGAATCCGGCGAGAAGACCTGCAGGGCGCGTGCATCGTCCATCGCCCGCGGCTCGCCGCGCGCCTCGGCGACATAGACCGCTGTGACCGTATGGCCGCGCGGATCGCGCGCCGGGTCCGAATAGATCCCGAGCAGGGCACGCAGGGTCACCGCGAGCCCGGTCTCCTCCGCGGCTTCGCGGATCGCCGCCGCCTCCATGCGCTCGCCGACGTCCACGAAACCGCCGGGGATGGCCCATCCGTAGGGCGGATTGAGACGCTCGATCAGCACGACGGGGCGATCTGGTCGGTCGACCAGCTCGATGATGGCATCGGCGGCAAGCAACGGAGTCACCGGAACGGGCATCACCCTTCCTCCTAAGTCAGTAACGTGTCAGAAATAAGTTGAGCACCGAATCTAATCGTTGTCGTTGTCGTTGTCGTTGTCGTTGTCGATTACGACAACAAAGCAGACACCGGGCGTCGGTCGGCCGCGTCCCCGCCGCATCCACACCGGTCAAAATTCGACCAGCGCCGAGTTCGGCTCCACCCGCCCGCGGCTTAGCCGATGCCCGCACAGCTTATCCACACGAGCAGACACAGGCCCCGGGGACAATCGATGAAGGGTCCGATCACCCTGCTCGTCGACCCGACTGACGCGGATCAATGCCGCAAGCCCTCGCAGCAGCTAGGGTCCGATCCCCGACACTTCACGGAGATCCCGGTGAGCAACCCCTTCGACCTCGACGACGACAACGCCTATCAAAGCTGGAAAGAGCGCAAGCTCGCGGCGTCCCCGACCGCACTGACGGACCTCGTCGTGGAGATCGGCGATCCGCGCTCGCTGAGCGATGCCGAGCACGCGGCCATCCTCGAGCGCTGCCGCCGCGCCAACATGGCCATCTATATCGGAACGACAGGCGACGACCCGAACAAGAGGATCCCGGTCGCGCTCGGCGCACGCTTCGGCCTGCATCGGCTCGACCACAACCGCGGGGCCGACGAGGATGCCGTCACCTCGCTCACCGTGCAGACCGACGCCGCGCACCGCAACTACATCCCCTACTCCGATCGCCCCATCGCCTGGCATACCGACGGCTACTACAACACCCCGGAGCAGCAGATCCACGGCCTGCTGCTGCACTGCGTCCAGCCCGCAAAGACGGGTGGCGAAAACGCCCTGCTCGACCACGAGATCGCCTACATCCTCGTGCGCGATCGCGATCCGGAGCATATCCGCGCCCTCATGCACCCGGCCTGCATGACGATCCCGGCCAACGTCGTCGACGGCGTCGAGCTGCGTGGCGAAGCGACCGGTCCGGTTTTCTCGATCCGTCCGGACGAACGCCTGCACATGCGCTATACGGACCGCAGCCGCAACATCGCCTGGCGCGACGATCCGTCAACGACAGCCGCCGTGAGCTGTCTTAAAGAGATCCTGCGGACACCGTCGCCGTGGCACCTCGCAGGTCGACTCGAATCCGGTTGGGGTCTGATCTCGAACAACGTGCTCCACACCCGCACCGGATTTACCGACGATCCGAAGCCACGTTTGTTGTATCGCGCGCGCTATTACGACCGAATCGGCGGGATCTGACGGTCGACGCTTGCAACTGCTCCGTCTCCGGGCCCTTTGCGATCGCGATCGAGGACGCGATTCGGGGTAGTCAAAGGGGGGCGTCTGGTGCAAACTCGACCCGCCATAGCCCACGGTGGTCGATGTCGGTGCACCGGCGTTCATTCACGACTGTCGATGGCATTCCCGACGAGGCCTGTCCGGCGTCGCCCACGTCGATCCCCGGCGGGATAGCCATACCTAAAACAAGCTCCAATCACTGAATCGAGGATTCGAACCATGATGAGATCAGGTTCCCTATTGATCGGACTCCTGTGTGTGCTGTCGGTCGCAGTCGTCCAGGCCGACGAGCCCATCGTCATCAAATTCAGCCACGTTGTGGCCGCGGACACGCCCAAGGGCAAAGCCGCCGAGCGTTTCGCCGAGCTGGCCAAGGAGAAGACCGACGGCCGCGTCGAGGTCACCGTCTATCCCAACAGCACCCTCTACAAGGACAAAGAGGAGGTCGAAGCGCTTCAGCTCGGCGCGGTCCAGATGCTCGCCCCGTCCCTCGCCAAATTCGGCCCGCTCGGCGTCAAGGAGTTCGAGGTCTTCGATCTTCCCTTCATCTTCGACGGCTACGACCAGCTTCACACGGTCACCGAGGGGCCGATCGGCGACGAGCTGCTCGGCAAGCTGAGCGACAAGGGCGTGTTGGGCCTGGCCTTCTGGGACAACGGCTTCAAGGTCATGAGCGCCAACAAGCCGCTGCAGGAGCCCAAAGACTTCCGCGGCATGAAGATGCGCATCCAATCCTCCAAGGTGCTCGACGAGCAGATGCGCGCACTCGGCGCCAGCCCCCAGGTCATGGCCTTCTCCGAGGTGTACCAAGCCCTCCAGACCGGCGTGGTGGACGGCACCGAGAATCCGCCCTCGAACCTCTACACCCAGAAGATGCACGAGGTTCAGAAGTACGTGACCAAATCCGATCACGGCTACCTGGGCTATGCGGTCATCGTGAACAAGGCCTTCTGGGATGGATTGCCGCCGGATATCCGCACCGCCTTGGAAGAGGCGATGGCGGAGGCGACGGTCTACGCCAACGAGATCGCGAAACAAGACAACGAGGATGCCCTCGCCGCCGTCAAGGAGAGCGGCAAGAGCGAGATCATCGAGCTGACTCCGGAGCAGAAGGCCGAGTGGATGAAACGCCTCGCGAAGGTGCACCGCGAGATGGAAGACCGGGTCGGCAAGGAGCTGATCCAATCCATCTATCAGGCGACCGGGAACGACATGGGCAAGCTCTGATCGGAACCTTTCCGATCGGGTCAAGGCCGGGACCGGGGCAGCATGCCCTTGGCCCGGCCTTCTCCATCGACATCCGGGGCACGACCCCGGCCCCACCGCAGAGGTCGCCTCGATGAAAGTCCTGGACCGCCTGGAGGAGTGGCTGATCACCTTCCTGATCGGCGCCGCTACCCTGTTGATTTTCGTAGCGGTGGTGCATCGCTACAGTCTGGACCTGTCGGCCGAGTGGGGCTGGGACGTCATCTACGACTGGCTCTTCGAGATCAATCTGAGCTGGACCCAGGAGTTGTGCATCTACATGTTCGTGTGGATGGCAAAATTCGGGGCGGCTTACGGCGTACGCACCGGCATCCATGTCGGCGTGGACGTCTTGATCATCAATCTACCGGAGTGGGCGCGCTCCAAGTTCGTCATCTTCGGGCTCCTGGCCGGCGCACTCTTCACCGGGCTCGTGGGCAGCTTCGGGGCCAACTTCGTCTGGCACCTCGCGCACACGGATCAGATCACCCCGGATCTGGAGATGCCCGTGTGGATCGTTTACCTGGCGATCCCGCTCGGCTCCTTCCTGATGTGTTTCCGATTCCTGCAGGTCGCTTGGTCGTTCATTCGGACCGGTGAGCTGCCGCGCCACGAGCATGCGCACGTGGAAGGCTTGGACGAGGAGGTGGAGCGCGCGCAGGCCACCGGCCAGCCGGAGCCGGTCTTCCTGGGCGAGGCGGTCAGACTCGCGGAGGAGCGCGAGCATATCCACGGAGGGGAGCGGGAGAAGCCGGACCAGACGCCCGGACAAGGACCCGAATCCGACGACCGCGGGGAGAAACGCCCATGACTGCACTCATCATCTTCGGTCTCTTGCTGGGCCTGATGCTCACCGGCATGCCGGTGTCCATCGCCCTGGGCCTCACGGTGCTGACGTATCTCTTCACCATGACCTCGGTGCCGATCGAGTCGGTGGCCTTGAAGCTTTTCACCGGGATCGAGAAGTTCGAGATCATGGCGATCCCCTTCTTTATCCTCGCCGGCAACTTCCTCACCCACGGTGGCGTGGCGCGCCGCATGATCGACTTCGCCACCAGTATGGTCGGCCATTATCACGGGGGACTCGGGCTCTCCGCGGTGTTCGCCTGCGCCCTGTTCGCGGCGGTCTCGGGGTCTTCGCCCGCAACCGTGGTGGCGGTCGGCGCCATCCTGCTCCCGGCCATGGTCAAGCAAGGGTTTCCGGTGCGGTTCGGCACCGGCGTCATCGCCTCGTCCGGCGGCCTCGGCATTTTGATCCCGCCCTCCATCGTGATGGTGATGTACGCCGTCTCCACCAACAGCTCGGTCGGTGCACTCTTCATGGCCGGCGTCGTCCCGGGCATCGTGCTTGCCTTCATGCTGGGTGTCACGACCTGGTGGATCGCGCGTCGCAACAATTATCCCCGCCTGCCGCGCGCGAGCTGGGCGACCCGCTTCCGGTACTGGCGTAAATCGGTCTGGGGTCTGCTGCTGATCATCCTGGTGATGGGCGGGATCTACTCGGGGATCTTCACGCCCACCGAGGCCGCCGCCATGAGCGCAGTCTATGCCTTCGTGATCGCGGTCTTCGTGTATAAGGATATGCCCCTGAGCCGAGTACCCAAGGTGTTGCTGGACTCGGCCAACATGTCGGCGATGTTGCTCTACATCATCACCAATGCGGTACTCTTCTCCTTCCTGCTGACCTACGAGAACATCCCCCAAGAGCTCGCGCAATGGATGGTCGACACCGGACTCGGGCCCATCGGCTTCCTCCTGGCCGTCAACGTTCTGCTGCTCATGGCCGGCAATATCATGGAGCCGACCTCCGTCATTCTGATCACGGCCCCGGTGCTGTTCCCGGTGGCGATGGCGCTCGGGATCGACCCCATCCACTTCGGCGTCATGATCGTGGTCAACATGGAGATCGGCATGATCACCCCGCCAGTGGGGCTGAATCTCTATGTGGCGAGCGGGATCTCGCGACTGGGCATGACCGAGACCACCATCGCCTGCTTCCCGTGGCTGCTCACCATGTTGGTGTTCCTGATGATCATCACCTACTGGCCGCCCCTCTCGCTGTGGCTGCCGAAGACCCTGGGTATGATGTGACGAGCGAGTGCATACGGCGAGGGCGACAAACGCCGCCCTCGCCGGGGAGCCGTCCTCCATGGTTGCGATTGGGGTTTCCTTAAAACCTTGCCAAGTGTATGGTTACGCCGCCTTGACGACGTCACGGCGCAATCGAGTCGATTCGGCCCGCAAGCGGTCACGCGATGGGAGGTCGGATCGACATCGATTCCTCACAGACCATCACTGAAAGAGGTGCCTCGCATGGAATTGACCAAAAACATCGGTGAGAAAGACAGCAAGGTTCGCCTTGCCGCCGGCGCCCTGATCATCCTCTGGGGTGTGTTCGCCGGCAGCTGGCTCGCCCTCGTCGGCGTCGCCCTGATCGGCACCGCATTCGTGCGGTCGTGCCCGGCCTACAGCATCATGACGATGAGCACGGTCGAGAAGCAATAGCTCGCGCTCGTCTCGCGCGCCGCGTTCCCGCGGCGCCGAGGAACGAGTCAAAAACAACCGAAACATGTAGGATGGGTAGAGCGCAGCGAAACCCATCCTCGCAGCTGAATCGTCGCTTATCCGCCGACCAACCCGAGCCAATCCAAGATCGAAGGCAGCAGTGCGGCGGTCAGAAAGGCCGACAGGGCCATCGCCAGACCCGAGAAGGCACCCATCGTCGGGCTGACCTGGAAGGCGCGCGCGGTCCCGATGCCGTGCGAGGTGACGCCCATGGCAACCCCTTTGACCGCATCGTCGCGAATCCGCAGAAGCCTCAACACGCCCGTACCGAAGACCGCGCCCACGATGCCGGTACTCACCACCAGAACCGCCGTGAGCGACGGGATACCGCCGAGCTTCTCCGAGATGCCCATCGCCACCGGTGCCGTGACGGACTTGGGGGCCAGAGAGATCTGAGTGGCGATATCCGCTCCGAGCCAGGCCGCAAGCGCGATCGCACTCAAACTCGCCGTCAGCACACCGACCAGCAGGGCCGCACCGATGGGTACGGCGAGCGCCCCGAGCCGCTCGCGCTGCCGATACAGCGGAATGGCCAGCGAGACCGTCGCCGGACCGAGCAGGAAGTGAACGAATTGGGCTCCGTCGAAGTAGACGGCGTAGGGCGTCCCGGTCACCGTCAGGATACCGATCAAAAGTGCGACCGCCACCGCGACCGGATTCAGGAGCGGGCTGCCGCGCCCGAAGCGGTAGAGCCGATCAGCCGCCAGATAACAGACCAAGGTCGCCGTGAGCCAGAGCAGCGGCGAGGCCGAGAGATAGACCCAGATCTCGGTGAAGGGTGTTTCAGTCACCGGCAGCACCCCGCCGACGCCGGCCGACGGTCGCGAGTAGCCGTTGCGCACCGGCCATCGTCAATGCGGTGACCGCCAGCGTGACGAGTGTCCCGAGCAGCAATGCCGCGGCGATGGCCGGCCACTGGCCCTGAATACGCTCCCAGTGCAGCATGACGCCGACCCCGGCCGGGACGAACAAGAGCGAGAAATGCGCAAGCAGCGTATCGGCCGTGCGCCCGACCTCCTCCGAGATCCCGCCGCGCAGGAACAGCCACCCCAGCAGCAGCAACATCCCGAGAACAGGTCCCGGGACGGGCAACCCGGTCAGCAAGACGACGGTCTCGCCGGCGAGCTGGCACAGCAGGATCAAGGTCAGGGCGTGCAGCATCGTCTCATCCGGGCTGGATCGGGAAGCCCGTGCGCGGACCCATCTCGAAGCGATCGCGGCTGAACAAGGGCGGCCCCTGCATGTAGACGCTCACGAGCCGGGCGAGCGACTCCAAGGCATCGAAATGGATGCGCTCATAGCCGTGCGAGGCATCCACACCGAAGGTCACGAGCGCTGTGCGCACGTCGTTGCCGGCCGTCAGGGCCGCGGCGCTGTCGGAGCGATAGTACTTGAAGACGTCGCGCTGATGCGGGATCGCGAACTCCTGGCAGAGCTGGATGATGCGATGGGTCAGGTGATAATCGAAGGGGCCGACCTCATCCGCCATGGCGATGGTGACGCCGAATTCGCTCGAATTCTGCCCGGGAGCGGTCGTGCCGTTGTCGATGGTCAGCATCTCGGCGACATCCTGCTGGAGCGCTGCGGACGCCCCGGACCCCACCTCCTCGGAGATGGTGAAGAGCGGATGGCAGTCGACCGGCAGCTCCAGCCCCTCGCGTCGCACCGCCTCGATCGCCGCAAGCAGGACCGCCGTGCCGGCCTTGTCGTCGAGATGGCGTGCGTTGATGAACCCGGTATCGGTGATCTCGGGGTTGGTATCGATCGCGAGAAAGTCACCGACATGCACGCCCAAACGTAGGAGGTCGGCGATGTCGCGCACGCGCGCATCGATGCGAAACTCCACGAAATCCCAGCCGCCGGGCTGATTGTCGATTTCGGGCGCGAAGGTGTGGCCCGATGCCTTGAGCGGCAGGATGGTGCCGCGCCATTGGCAGTTGTCGGTGAAGAGCGTCGCGCGCGCGCCCTCGGCAAAACGCGCATTCCAGTGCCCGACCGGGACCAGCTGCAGACGGCCGTTCTCCTTGAGCGACTTCACCATGGCGCCGAGCGTATCGATGTGTGCCACGACGGCGCGATCGGGCTGCGAGACCTCGCCCTTGAGCGTCGCGCGGATGGCGCCCCGACGGGTCAACTCGAAGGGGACCTCCAAGCGCTCGAGCTCCTCGCACACCAGATGGACCACGCGATCCGTATAGCCGGACGGGCTGGGCGTATGCAGCAGCTTGAGCAGGACCTCGACCAGGTAACGCGTATCGATGGCAGGCAACTTCAAAATAGCGACTCCCGGGCGGCGGTCTGAGGAAACAGCAGGTCGACGAAACGCTCGGCGGTCGGCTGGGGCTCGTGATTGGCCAAGCCGGGCCGCTCGTTGGCCTCGATGATCACATAATCGGTCCCGCTCACCGAAGGGACAAGGAAATCCAGACCCGTCACCGGAATCTCCAGCGCCCGCGCCGCGGCAACAGCGGCCTCGGCGAGCACGGGATTGAGCTGAGCGGTGACGTCGTGGATGGTCCCGCCGGTGTGGAGATTCGCGGTCTTGCGTACCGCGAGCACCTCGCCCTCCGGCAGGATCGCCTCCAGGTCATAACCGGCGGAGACGACGCACCGCTTGGTCTCGTCGTCCAGCGGGATGCTGCTCTCCCCGCCGGTTGCCGCGCGGCGGCGTCGGCTTTGGGCCTGGATGAGGTCACGCACGCTGTGCTGACCGGTCCCGGTTACCTGCGCCGGACGACGGATCGCGGCGGCCACCACCTGGTCCGCGATCACGATGATGCGCAGATCCTCGCCCGCGACATACTCTTCCAGGATGACCTGGTCACAGACCCGCCGCGCCGCGGCGATCGCACGCTCGAGTGTCTCGGGATCGCGCACGTCGACACTGATCCCGGCACCCTGCTCGCCGCGCACGGGTTTGACGACCAGGCGGCCGAGCTTGGCGAGAAACGCCTCGGCCTGATCCAACGCCTCGAAACGCGTCTGCTCCGGGACCCGCAGACCGGCGCTGCGCAACAGGCGATGGGTGACCGCCTTATCGTCGCAGCGGCTCATGGCCACGGCGCTGGTGAGCTCGCTCAGACTCTCGCGACAGACGATCCGACGCCCGCCGAGCACCAAGGCAAAGTAGCCGCCCTCCGCATCGAGCACCTCGATCGCGATCCCGCGCCGACGCGCCTCGTCGACGATAATTGTCGCGTAGGGATTGAGCTTGGCCTCGGGCTGTTGACCCATGAAGAGCGGCTCGTTGAAGGCGTTCTTGTTCTTGAGCGCGAAGGCCGGGATCCGCTCGAAGCCGAGCTTGCGATAGAGCCGGATGGCCTGGGTGTTGTCGTGGATGACCGAAAGGTCCAGAAAACCGCGACCGCGCGCCTGATAATACTCGATCACCTGTCGCACCAAGCTATCCCCCACGCCCGGATAAGGCGCCTGGGCATCGACCGCGAGCGCCCAGAGACTGGCGCCGTTCTCGGGATCGGCGAAGGCCGCGACATGATCCACGCCGTTTACCGCACCCAGGATATGGCCGTCCTGCTCCTCCTCCGCGACCCAGTAGGTCAGGACCTTGGAGGTGCGCTGCTCCCGGATGAAGTCCGCGCTCGGCGGCACCATCCGACGGCTGACATAGAGTCGGTGGACCGCCTCGGCGTCGTCGCGACTGTTGAGCAAGCGCACATGAAAGCCCTTGGGCCGGCGCGGCGAGCACTGATAGCGCTCGAGCCAGAGGCGAAAGGTGTGGGAGGGATCCAGGAACAGATCCCGCGGCGCATAGGAAAGCACCACGTGGGGATCGCTCAGATAGAGCGCCACGTCGCGCTTGCCGCGGTGCTCCTCCTGGAGCGCCACGGCGAGTGCCTTGGGGTCCGAGAAAGTCTGACCGAAGAGCAGCCGCCCCCAGCCGCAGTCGACGATCGCGGGCTGAGCGAGCGCCTGATCCGCGCGCGGTTGGCGATCCCAGTTCTTGAGCGACGGGGCACGGCTGCGCTCGAAGCGATGTCGCATGCGATCTCTGCTCATTGGCCTCAGACCCCTTGCTCTTGCAGCCACATCTCCAACAGCGCGACCTGCCACAGCTTGGAGCCACGCAGCGGGGTGAGGTGATCGTCCGGCGCGGCCAGCAGGGTGTCGAGATAGGCCGGTTGGAAGAGACCGCGCTCGCGGGCGCGCGGTGAATGCAGCAGATCGCGCACGGTCGCCAAGACATCGCCGCGCAGATATTTGAGCGCGGGCACCGGGAAATAGCCTTTGGGCCGGTCGATGACCGACGTCGGGATCAGCCGTCGTCCGATCGCCTTGAGCACGCCTTTACCCTCGTCGCAGAGCTTGTGCCGATCGGGCATGCGCGCGGCCAGCTCGACCAGCTCATGGTCCAGGAAGGGCACGCGCGCCTCCAGGCCCCACGCCATGGTCATGTTGTCGACGCGCTTGACCGGGTCGTCGACCAACATGATCTGCTGGTCGATCCGCAACGCCTTGTCGACCGGCGCATCGGCACCGGCGCGGGCGAAATGCGCGGCGATGAAGGCACGGCTCGCGTCCTCGCCGTGGAACCGCGGATCGACCGCACGCCGATAGTCCTCGTGCGTGCGGTCGCAGAAGGCTTGGGCATAGTCGCCGACCGGATCGGTGCTGCCGAGCATCGGCGGGTACCAGTGATAGCCGGCGAAGACCTCGTCCGCGCCCTGCCCGCTCTGGACCACCTTCACATGCTTGGCGACCTCTTGAGAGAGCAAATAGAAGCCGATGACGTCGTGGCTGACCATGGGCTCGGCCATGGCGCGCACGCAGTTGGGCAGCTCGGGTAGGAGACGCGAAGCCGAGTCGACCCGGATCTTGTGATGCCGCGTGGCGAAGGTGTCGGCGATGATGTCCGAGTACTGAAACTCGTCGCCCACCTCGGAACCGACGGTCTCGAAGCCGACCGAGAAGGTGTTGATGCCGCGTTGGCCTTGCTCGGCCAAGAGGGCCACGATGAGACTCGAATCCAACCCGCCGGACAGCAGGACGCCGACATCGACATCCGCCACCAGACGGCGCGCGACCGCGGTGCGCAGCGCCGACAGGGTGAGCTCTTGCCAATCCTCGAAGGACAGGCCGCGTTCTTCGGGGCGGGGCGCGAAGCTGATATCCCAGTAGCAGCGATCGCGCTGGCGTCCGTCCGGCTCGATGGTCCGTATCGTCGCGGGGGCGAGCTTGCGCACGCCGCTCAATATGGTGTGCGGCGCCGGGACCACGGCATGAAAGTGCATGTAATGGTGCAGGGCGACCGGGTCGATCTCGGTGGAGACACCGCCGCCCGCGAGCACCGCCGGCAAGGTCGAGGCGAAGCGCAGTCCGCCCGGCACCTCGGCGTAATAGAGCGGCTTGATCCCGAGACGGTCGCGCACCAGGGTCAGGCGACCGGAGTCCCGGTCGGCGACGGCGAAGGCGAACATGCCGTGGAAGCGATCCACGCAGGCATCGCCCCAGGCATGAAACGCCTTCAGGACCACCTCGGTGTCGCCTTGCGAGAAGAACCGATAGCCCTTGCCTTCCAGCTCGGCGTGCAGCTCCTTGTAGTTGTAGATGCACCCGTTGAAGGCGATCGAGAGACCCAGCTCGCTGTCCACCATGGGTTGCGCCGCATGGTTGCTTAGGTCGATGATCGAGAGTCGGCGATGCGCGAGCGCGACCCGTCCCTGCTGCCAGAGGCCGTCGCCGTCCGGGCCGCGGGGAATGATGGCCGCACTCATGGCGCTCAAGGCGCCGAGGTCGATCGGGTTGTCGTCGAAGCGGATTTCACCGCAAAGTCCACACATGGGGGGTCTCCTTGAGGTCCGGAGTACAGGAGGCCATCGGCTGGCGAACGCAAGGGCACGGGGGTCGTGCGCCGGCGTCGCCCTGGCTCGGCCGCTGCACTCGGATGGCACGAAATCGATTCGGGCGGGGCGGGCTTTTGATGCAGCGCGATTAGGGATCGAACCCGACGCAGGGGTCCGAAACACAGATGCGGCGCCGTGCGAAGGCGATGCGGAAGCGGGCTGGGAAGATCTGCGGAATCGGCATGGCCGTTCGCCCGCGGATCTGGAAATTCACGATGAACACGCATAGATGATAACGAATGCGGTGGCTTCTGGCCACCGCGCGACCACCACCGGAGCGCCGGGAGGCCTGCCGAACGGACGCCGCGGGTCGCCTAGTTCCATTTGTCCGGCGCGGCCCCACCCTCTTGTCCAGCATCTGTTCAAGTCGGTATCCGGCAGCGCTCCGATAGACGCCTCCCGGATCACATCACCAGGACCATTTAGGCAACACCATGGCAGAGAAACCCAAGCTCACTCAGGTTTTCACCAATAGCCATTACGCCACCAGCTTCGAAGCGGAATCCGACGACGAGGTCTACGACGCGCGCAAAGAGGCTTTGGTCAAAAGCATGCTCGGCGAGATCGGCGAAGACCCGGATCGCGAGGGTCTACGCCGCACTCCCTTGCGCGTCGCCAAGGCCATGGACTTCCTCACCAGCGGCTATTCCATGTCCGCCGAGGAGATCATCAAGAAGGCGCTCTTCGCGGAAGACGTCAAGGAGATGGTGGTCGTGCGCGACATCGAGTTCTATTCGATGTGCGAGCACCACATGCTGCCCTTCTTCGGCCATGCCCATGTCGGCTATCTGCCCGACGGCAAGGTCGTCGGCCTGAGCAAGATCGCCCGCGTAGTCGACGTCTTCGCGCGCCGTCTGCAGGTCCAGGAACGCCTGACCAGCCAGGTCGCCGATGCCCTCATGGAGCATCTCGGCGCACACGGTGTCGCCGTCGTGATGGAGGCCAGTCACACCTGCATGATGATGCGGGGCGTACAGAAACAACGCAGCTCGACCGTCTCCAGTGCCATGCGCGGCACCTTCGAGACCGATCCGCGCACGCGCTCCGAGTTCATGTCGTTTATCAAGGGATGACGCGAACGCGGGCCAAGGCGACAACAGGCGCGCCACCCCGTGCGTTCGTTGTGTGAGAACCGATCAGGTAATTTCTGGAAAATTCCGGACCCGTAGGTTGTGCTGACGGTAGGAAGCACAACCTCCGCCGACGGTCGGTTGTGGCTCGCACGGCTCGGCGCAACCCACAGCCCTTCCCCGGAAACCCCGGGGCGTTGCCCCGGGCTGACATCGGTCGCGCCTTTGGCGCTCGTTACGAACTGCCGGAACTGCCGGAACGCGGCACGCCGCGCTCGCCATCAATGGGTTGGGTTGTTCGATACTTGCGCTCCCCGAATCGCGGATTCGGCGCGTCTCTGCATCTCCTTGCTCATCAATTCGATGGATCTCCAAGCTAGCCGAGCATGCGCCGCGACAGCACGGCGTCGGGCAGCGCGGCGTGTGCATCGCGGATCATGCGCTCGGTGGTCGGCCAGTCGACACAGGCGTCGGTCACCGAGCAGCCGTATCGCAGCTGCCCGAGGTCGGCCGGGATCGCTTGTTGTCCGGCCTCGATGAAGCTCTCCACCATCAGGCCAACGATCGAGCGATTTCCCCCGGCGATCTGGTTCACGCAATCGTGCATCACCAGCGGCTGAAGCTCCGGTCGCTTGAAGCTGTTGGCATGAGAGCAGTCGATCACGATGTTTGCGGGCAGGCCGGCCTTGCTCAGCGCCTCCTCGGCCATGGCGACGCTGACGGTGTCGTAGTTGGGTCGATTGCCGCCGCCGCGCAGCACCAGATGACCGTAGCGGTTGCCGCGGGTCCTGACGACACTGGTCAAGCCTTGGGCATTGATCCCCAAAAAGCTGTGCGGCTGGGCCGCCGAGAGGATCGCATTGATCGCGGTGTCGACCGAGCCGTCCGTGCCGTTCTTGAAGCCGACCGGGGTCGACAGCCCGGAGGACATCTCGCGATGGGTTTGCGACTCCGAGGTCCGCGCGCCGATGGCCGTCCAACAGATCAGGTCCCACAGGTATTGCGGAGCGATGGAATCGAGCGCCTCGGTCGCGGTGGGCAAACCCAGCTCGGTGACCTCGAGCAGGAATTGCCGCGCCTTCGCCATGCCCTCGGCGATGCTGAAGGTGTCGTTCAGGTTCGGATCGTTGATGTAGCCCTTCCATCCGGTGGTCGTCCGCGGCTTCTGGAAATAGACCCGCATCGCCAACACCAGGCGGTCCGAGACCGCATCGGCCAGAACCTTGAGCCGCCGGGCGTAATCCAGGCCGGCGACCGGGTCGTGGATCGAGCAAGGCCCGACGACGACAAAGATCCGAGGATCACGCCGATCCAGGATCGCCTGCAGGGTCTCGCGACCTTCGAGCACGGTCGCCGATGCCTGATCCGAGATCGGCACGGCACGATGGATCTCCAGCGGCGAAGGCATCGGATCGAAGCCGCTGACGTTGAGGTTTTCCGTTTTCTGCACGGGCATTCACCTTAGAATTCAAACGAAGGGCCGGGGTCTCGTCGCCACGACGGCCGGGCATGAGGATTCTCCGCGGTACCGCGGATCCCTGTCCATGAGAAAACCGTTGGGTGGACAAGCGCCGCGCAGTCCACCCCAGCCTCCGCGCAGGCCGCGATGGAGTGCGGTTTCGCTCGCCCACCCTACCGGACGATGTCGAGAAAACCGCTATTGCCCCTCACGCTACCGGTTATTGCACAATCCACGTCGCCGGTTGATGATGCTGTCTAAGGTTAAGCCCGGCGGTACTGTAACGGAGGTCACCATGGCCCTTTCCCAGGACGATATTCAGTTCATCAAAGCCCACATGGGCGAGTGGCTCGCCGAGCAGAGCCTCGGCAAACCCTCATTCGTCTATGAGATCGAGCTGCGCGAGCGCATGGTGCGGGTCGAGGAGGCGCTCAAACATCAGGGCGAGCTGATGCGGCAGGGATTCGAGCAGATGGAGAAGCGCTTCGAGCAGATGGAACGACGCTTTGAGCAAATGGAACGACGCTTCGACCAAAGCGACAAACGCTTCGAGGATCTCATCAAGCGCCACGACCATCAGTTCATGTGGCTGATCGGCTTCATCACAACCATCGCCGCGCTCATCATCGCCGCCGGCAAATGGCTATAAAGACTCTTTCCGGGCCTCGCTCATTAGAACAACTCGAAGCGCGCGATCCGAACCCGCCGGACCTGGTGACACAATCCGGTATCAGTCAATACGCGATCGGCTGAAAATCCGCGGGGACATCAAGCTCGAAGACCTGGTCATGGATGCGGGCCACATGGAAGCCTTCTCGCAGCGCCTGCTCGCGCAGATCGGCGGAGAGATCCACGGCGGCGAGGATGCCTTAAAGCCGCTTACCGCTATGCTCGGGAAAAAATTGCCGAAAACGCGCCAGCAACGCCTTCATTTGGGTAATCGACTCCTCGCGCGCGTGGCTCTTCGCCTCCACCACGTAAGCCGCATTGATCGGACCGTTGGCATAGGAGAGCACATAGATCTCCAGGTGCCGACCGTCTTTGGTGACGCGCACGCTGGGGCTGACCACTTCCATGCCGAAGCGTGTGCGCAGGATGTTTTCCATCGAGGGCAACGCCAGACCTTCGGTGAAGCTGCCGAATTTCTCGCCTAGGCCGCCAATCTGCTTGCCGAGCTCTCGGATTTGGCGATCGGTGTCTTTCATGCGGCGATCGGTTTCCTGCTGCGATTGAGCCAACTCCCGCAACAATCCCCAAACCTCCTCTGCCGTGGTAGTCATGATCAGTGCCCTCGCGTCGATGCGGCGATTGAAACTCGGAACAGAATACACTGAACGATGCTTATGCCGTCCGGGATCGTCAAGTCGAGATCGAGGGTACGGACTATCGATGCCTGCAGAAGAAGACGACTGCAAGTCGTCGATCCCGGGGTATTGCCGCTTCGGGAAAATCGCCGGCATCGCTTTCGGCCGGTCGTCTCGACAAGGCCCGCCATGGCCGCGCTCGGTCGTGCGACGGGCCACTCAAGACCCCAAGTACGCGTTAGAAAACCCTAAGTACTCGTGACACCGCTCCGCGGCGGTGTCGCGCATCCCCCGGCGCTCCGCGCCACCTGCCGGCTTGACCCGAGTCACGAGCGATGCCTGCGAACAGGCTGGCCACTCAATCGGATTCGCGTTAGACCTCGCGACGGTGACCCACCTTCACGACCTCCGCAACCCGCTCCGGATCATCAATCGTGTAGAGGATACGATAGCGTCCCTGTCGCACGCGATAACGCTCTTGGGCGGAGAGCCTCTCACAGCCTGGTGGGCGCGGCTCCTCGCGCAAGCCTTCGATCCGGGCCATGATGCGCGCAACGTCGGCTCGAGGGATCCCGCGCAGATTCTTTGCGACTCCGGATCGGAAGCTCAGCTCATAGCGTGCCATCGACTTTGAGCTGGGCGAGGAACTCTTCGTAACTGAGGCTCGGCTCGCCGACGCGCTCGACAAAAGCGGCCAGGTCTTCCTGGTCCTCGCGCAGGGCCTCACGAATGGCGTCGTTGACGATCTCCGACATGCTGCGACGGGTGCTCGCGACCTTGAGTCAGAGCGCCTGATGCAACGCAGGTTCAAGATCCGGATTCCCGATCCCCTTGCTCCCCGAGCACTGATACCACATAGTCTCGACATGGATATCGAGTTCGATCCCGACAAGCAAATGATCGCGAAACACGACGATACCACTGCACACGCCGTTGAACCTGAACCCGATACTCCGCTCTCCGACGACGAGTTCGAGCGCGGTTTCGGGGCGATGTTGGCGCGCCGCGCCCGGGCTGCAACCGGCCTCTCTCAGCAGAACTTTGCAGAGCAATTCGGCATCCCCGCCGAATCTCTTCGTGATTGGGAACAGGGGCGCAAGGCACCGGATACGGCCGCCAAGAGCTACTTACGTGTGATTGCTCGCATGCCCGAAGCTGTCGCGAAGGTCCTACACGACGCAGCCTGAGCCGGCAACCGGCTCAGAGCGACGTTCTCGTTACACCCGCTCCGCGGTGTCGCGCATGCTCCTGGCGATCCGCGCTACGTGCCGGCCCGGCTTGAGCGACGAACAAGGCCGACGTCGCCCTCGATGCGACCTTCGACCTACACTAAGACTCCGCACCCGTCGGTTGGGCTCTCGGTATTGCCCATGCCACCCGCCAACCGTACACTCTCCGCATGCAACACCGGATCAACCCAAAAGTCGACTGCGTCTTCAAGGCCCTGCTGGGCGCGGAGGAGAACCGCGCGCTGCTCATCGATTTTCTCAATGCGATGCTGACCGAGACGCTTCCCAGTCCGGTGGTCGAGGTGCAAATCCTCGATCCCTACAACCCGCAGGAAACCCTCAAAGACAAGCTCACCATCGTCGACGTGAAAGCCCGCGATGCCGCCGGCCGGGTCTTTCAGGTCGAGATCCAGTTGTCGGTCTATGCGGATCTGACCGCGCGCATGCTCTACGGCTGGGCGGACCTCTACCGCCGACAACTGCGTCGCGGCCAAGACTACAGCATCCTCAAACCGACCTATGCGATCTGGCTGCTCGATCAAACCCTGCGCGACGACACTTCGGACTATGCGCACCGCTATCGGATGCGCGATGATCGGGGACAGGATTTGCTCGACCACGGCGGCATTTGGATCTTCGAGCTGAACAAATTCGCCGTCCAGCAGGTCGAAACCGAACAACAACGCTGGCTGAAATTCTTCAACGAGGCCGAACGCCTCGATGACAAGAAGCTCCCCGATTGGATGCAAACCCCTGTGATGAGGCAAGCCATGAGCACCTTGACCGCCTTCTCCGAGAAAGACCGCGCCTATCACGCCTACCAAGCGCGTCAAGAGTTCCTGCGCCAGCAGCGCTCCATCCAACAGGAGCTGGAGAAAGAGCGTGCTGCCAAAGAAGCCGAGCGACAAGCCAAGGAAGCCGCGCTCGCCGAGGTCGCACGCCTCAAGGCACTCCTGCAGCAGCAAAAGGACGGCTGAGCGGCTGTCCGAGAAAAGGGCGTTGCGTCCACCAACCGGCCGTGCGGGTGCGCAAGCCGCCCAGCGGGCACAGCGTGGGCGAGACGCGCTGCCCCCTATCATCCCGCGGCCCGTGGCGCACCCGTAGGTTGCGCTGACGATAGGAAGCGCAACACCCGCCGGCGGTGCATTGAGCCTCGCACGGCCCGGCACAACCGACGAGACGCCGAATCCCCATCGCAGATGCCATCCGCAACCCGGCGCTCGCGATCCGCTCGCCCGACCCGCCCGAGCGACAAGAATGGGCACCCCCACCCTGCCCCGTTTCGTCACCTTCTGACGCGCTCGGTCGAAACCGAAGGGCGCACCGTCTTGTCGGGTGGATCCTCCGGATCGCGCCGTGCCGATCACGCGCGACACGCATCCGGCTGAGAGTCTCCGGTCGATCGATCGCGTTCGGGGCGGGAAACGCTGAATCACCCTGCGGTTTTAAGGATTTCAACGTCTTGGGGCGCGGCGGCGATTCGGGAAAGCGTGATGCCGGTCACGGTGTGCGATGTGGATTTCCTTTAGTCCCGTGCGCGGCGTCTCGGCACGACATCCGCACGGTCACCCGAGGCCGGAGGCTGGCCCGAATGATGCTGTATCTGGGTCGGGACACCCAGGGATGCGACGCTAGAACACTGGCAGTACCCGACCGCCGGGATCGCCCGGATCATCACACAGCAACGAGAGTACAAACATGAAAAAGCAGCAATCCGGTTTTACACTTATCGAGCTGATGATCGTCGTGGCGATCATTGGTATTTTGGCGGCGATTGCTTTGCCGGCTTATCAGGATTATACGGCTAGGGCGAAGATGAGCGAGGTCGTCCTCGCCGGAAGCTCCTGCCGAACGGCAATTACCGAGGTTTCTCAGACTGGCTTGGCTGCAGCACCTGCCGCAAATGGTTTTGGATGTGAATCAGCCGCCGCGGCGAGCCAGTATGTGGCATCGATCTCAACGACTGCGACCGGTACAGTTCAAGTGGTTGCACAGAACATCAATGCCGATGCCAATGGTATGACTGTAGAACTGCGGCCTTTCTCCGACGCGGCTGGCACTACTGCAATGGTTGCAGCTGACTTCACGCGAGGAACCAATAAGGCAGTCAAAGCATGGAAATGCGGACCATTAGCAGCAGATGTGGCAAAGGCAAAATATCTGCCAGCCAGCTGCAGGGATTAACACGAAAAAGGGAAAAGGGGACAGATTTATTTTCCAGGAGGTCGTAAGTTAACGGCAAAGGACCAAGCCTTAGTCTGAACCCATGATGAGAAAAGACCGCTTCGGCGGTCTTTTCTTTTTTGGTGATCAACAGCAAAAAGGGGACGGATTTGCGCCATCTGCGGGTCACAGGGGTCCGGGTCACAGGGGTCAGGTCTTGACTTTTGCCTTTTCAGAGCTACCTTTCAAGCCATGCCCAGAATCCGATCCCGGGGTCAATTCTTTCCCCGTGACAGTCCAGAGAGTCCGGCGGAAATCCGGTCGATCGGAGGATGTGAACATGGGCATGCGCTCCGTGCAAGTCGGTCGCAAAGTCCAATAAGGAGACAGATTTCTTTTCCCGCCACCTCGCCCTTACTCGCCCGACCCATTGGGTCTTTCCTTTCGGAACACAGCCGAAGCGGTGTCACGAGCGCCGTCACCCGCCACGCGGGCGACACTCAAAGGGCCGTGCAAGCCGCCCGCGGCCTGACGTCCCGATCGAGACGCTCGCCCGGGCGCTTGCGAGCCTCCTCAAGGTCGTCGTCCGCCTGAGACCCATCCAGAACGCCTCCGATGTCCCGAAGTAGCGCGCCAGGCGGCAAGGCCGTATCGGCGGTGACGGCGCGGCTGGTCACAACGGAGACACCGACCATCACGCCGCAATCTGTCCCAGCTCGCGAAGTTTGTCCAAGGTATCCGGGAACTTTCGCACCATCAGGATCAGCGCGGCCGCCTGAGCATTCGGCCTAGCGCGGCCCTGCTCCCAGTTCTCCAGGGTGCGGGTAGAAACGCGCAAACGGCGGGCAAACACAGCCCTAGAGACATGCATCTGTTCTCGCGTCTGCCGGATCAGTTCGGCATCGACCACCAATGGCGGTAGGTCCTCCACCTCGTGCGAACGCAGCGTCACCTTGCCCGTGCGCTGCTGCTGCATGGATTCGACTCCATCCATCAACTCATCGAATAGATTACGTTTGCGCGTCATCAGCTTTTCCTCCTGGCCGTTAGCTCGGCCTGGATCGCTTTCTTCAGTAAGTTCTTTTCTTCGGCCGTCAGATCCGCCGCTTCGTCCTTCCCATAAAGGGTGAAGAACCAGATCTGGTGATCGGCCGTGAGGGAGTAGTAGATCACCCTCAGACCACCCCGCTTGCCCTTCCGAACGGCAGAACGGCATCGGGGTCAGGTCTTGACTTGTGACTTGTGGCCCTTTCCGAGGTATCTTTGGAGTCATGGCCAGACCCCTGCGACTCGAGTTTGCCGGTGCACTCTATCACGTCACTTCGCGCGGTGACGGACGGGAGGACATTGTTCGAGACGTCGGTGACCGGCAGATGTTTTTCGATGTGCTCGCAGGCGTGTGGGAGCGATTCAACTGGGTCATCCATGCCGACTGCCTGATGACCAACCATTATCATCTGCTCGTCGAGACACCGGACGGCAATCTCTCCAAGGGGATGCGCGAGCTCAACGGCGTCTACACGCAGCGTTTCAACCGGTTTCACCAACGGGTCGGGCATGTCTTTCAGGGACGCTACAAGGCCATCCTGATTCAGAAGGAGGCGTATCTTCTCGAAGTCGCACGATACGTGGTGCTGAACCCGGTCCGCGCGCGCATGGTTCGCTCGCCGGAAGACTATCCCTGGAGCAGCTATCGGGCGATGATCGGCGAGGACGCGGCCCCGGAATGGCTCGAGACGCGCACGATCCTCTCGGCGTTCGGTCGGACGGAAGCGCAAGCCGTCGCGGGTTACCGGTCCTTCGTGGCCGCCGGCAAGGGGCAGCCCTCGCCTTGGGGGTCCGTCAAGCAGCAGGTCTTTCTCGGCTCGGATGCCTTCGTCGAGGCCATGCAGCGCAAGATTCCGCACGACCGGGATCTGCGCGAGGTTCCTCGGGCCCAACGTCGGCAGGTTCCGCGTGCGTTGCCGGATTACGAACGGGCGCATGCGGATCGCAATCAGGCGATCAAAGCCGCCTACGCGAGCGGCGGATACACGATGCAGGAGATCGGCGACTATTTCGGGCTGCACGGCTCGCGCATCAGCAAAATCATTCGCGACGCACCTGGACCTGCCGGCGAGGCCCAAGTCAAGACTTGATAGGCATCCAGGCATCCAGCCGACCTGCCCGCGGCCCTACAGTTACATTTGCACTGGGCGCCGGAAGACAAACGGCACACGTTGCGCTATTCTCCCTCCGGTCATGAAAACGTTTGCATGGAGCTCGGAGAAAAACGATCTGCTCAAGTCGGAGCGAGTTATCTCTTTTGAAGAAATCGTTTTGAATATCCAGTTGGGAAATGAAGTCGACATCTTCGAACACCCAAATCAAGAGCGATATCCCGGCCAAAAAATCTCGGTCGTCCTAGTAGAAGAGTATGCTTATCTCGTGCCGTTCGTAGAGAACGAAGGGGAGATTTTTCTGAAAACCATCATTCCGAGCCGAAAGGCCACAAAACAGTACGTTGGTGGTTGCAATGAGTAAGCTGAAATCTGAAGAAAATGAGATCTTGGAGGCGTTCGAGTCGAGCCGTCTGAAGCGAGTTAAGAATGCCGATAAGGAGATTGCTGAGCACCGCCGAGTCGCGGAAGAAACATTCAAAAAAGACGCTCGTATCAATATCCGTCTTTCATCACGAGATCTGCGGGCGCTTCAAGCGCGTGCCCTGAAAGAGGGGATCCCATATCGGACGCTAGTGTCGAGCGTGCTCCATAAGTTTGTTGATGGGCAGCTCGTCGACAAGGCGGCTCACAAGTAACCAGCCCCGGCAAGCCGGGGAGCACTGGGGTCCTGGGGTCGCTGCACTGCTGGGGTCACCATTTAGCTGACCCCGATCAATGGTACGACCTATTTTCTCGCGCCGAAGCACGCTTGTGTCGGTCGGGAAGTGCCACTTTGGTACCGCCAACGCGCCCGCGGTTCTCGTTGAAAGGTCGCGGATTCACTCCGATCCGCGCCAGTCACCCTTCTGGATCAAGGCGGTGGGGCTGCTCCGTCGGGAGTAGACACCCGGCCCCTGGTTCGCTGAGCCCCAGAAAATCGTCGGTGCCCCACCAAGGTCCAAGTGGACCACGGAGGTGGGTGCGGGGCGGGGGCGCGGATCTCTCAAAATCCAGGCGCCGCCGACCCGCCCCTGCCGGGCCGCGGATTCACAGATCGCTGGCTCGGTGCCCTGTCGACACCGTCCAACCCCGTGCTGGCTCGATGACGGAGGCGTCTCGGTCACAAGCGTTGCTCCCTGACGGATGTCGGCGGGAGATGTGCCGGAGGCCAATCAGATCTGGAGGCTGTCCGCCAACCCCTTGACCTGGCTCACCGGCGCATCGCCCATAGCCCTTCAGGCGAAGGCCCGATCGACATCGAAATCGGTCCCCTCGCGCAGCATGTAGTAACAGGCCCGAGCCAGCTTGTGCGCCACTGTCTTGATGGCGACTACGCCATTGGTCCGCGCGCGCTTGCGCTGGTAGTAGCGCTTGATCGCGGGGTTGTAACGCACCGCGAAGTTGGCTGCCTCCAGATAGGCCCAAGCCAGATATTTGTTGCCGCTCTTGGTATTGCCCCGGCCCTTGCGTTTGCCGTTGGAGAGCCGCTCGCTGCCGACGAGGCGACTGTATGACGCGTAGTTGCCGACGCGGGCAAAGCGCTCGATGGGGCCGGTCTCCAATAGGATCGTCAACCCCAGCACCTGACCGATGCCGCTGGCGCTGAGTAGATGCCGATACTCGGGCCGGCCTTTGACCTGCGCGCAGGCCTCGCGCTCCAACAGATCGATCGCCGCCTCTTGGCCACGCATGGCCAGCAGGGTGCTCTGTACCGCCAGGGCCAAGTGTACATCCGGCAGCAGCTCGCCCACGGTCTCGGGCGTCAGGCGTCGGATCGCATTGGCACTCAGCGAGCGCCCGCGGTTGCGGGAGAACAGGTTCTGCACCGCCAGGACGTTGGCCGTATGCTGTTGGACCAGGCGACTGCGCCGGCGCAGCAGATCGCGCACGGCGCGCTGTTCCTTGGGGTAGATATAGCCCTCCGGCAACAGCCCGAGGCGCAGCAGCTTGGCCAGCCAGGCGGCGTCGGAATCGTCGTCGCTGTACTTCAGCCCGCTGTACTGCACGATCGCCGCGGTGTTCGCCAAATGCACCCGATAGCCGGCGTCCATCAACGTATCCACCAGCCAGTACCAGTTGTAGGTCGATTCCACCACCAATCCCGTGATCGCTTCGCCATACGGCGCCAAGGATTCCAGGATGAGCGCCGCGTCGTTCGCCAACCGCTTGCGACACACCACGCGGTCTTCTTCGTCCAAAAGGGCCACGACGCTATTGTTGGAATGCAGATCGATTCCGCCGTAGAGTTTCATTGTCGACTCCTCCCGCCGGGTCTCCAGCTCAGGTGTTCTCTTCTACCTTAACTGTAGGCCCGCGGGCGGGGTCGGCTAGATGCTTATCAGGTCTTTCGTTGTGACATTCCAGAAAGTCCGGCGGAAATCCGGTCGATCCGAGGTCGTGGACATGGGCGTACGCTCCGTGCGAGTCGGGGGCATGGTACACCGATGGCGGGATCGTTTTTGGGGAGCCGGTTGGGATTCAGCGCTGGCGTCGACGTCTTCTCGCTCCGCGCTCCGGGGACGATCTCGCTTGACGATCATGCCGCTTGGCGGTGGACCGATGACGCTGAAACTTTTTCGTGTACGATCGAGTAAGATTCTCGACGACACGAACAGGCTACGGAGAGGCCCATGCGCAAGCCCGCCGCCGATCACGACGACTATGATCCCCCCTGGAAGGATCTCCTCGAGCATTGGCAGCGGCCTTTTCTGGAATTCTTCTTCCCGAGGATCGCGGCCGACATCGACTGGTCGCGTGGCTTGGAGTTTCTCGACGAGGAGCTGCAGAAGGTCACGCGCCGCGCCGTGGTCGGTCGCCGTTATGTCGACAAGCTGGTCAAGGTCTGGCGTTTGGGCGGCGAGGAGACCTGGGTCCTGATCCACACCGAGGTGCAGGGCGAGCCGGATCCGGGGTTTGCGCGGCGGCTCTATACCTACCACTCGCGCCTGATGGACCGCTACGATCGCCCGGTCGCGACCTTGGTAATCCTGGCCGATGAGCAGCGCGACTGGCGACCGGAGCGTTATTACCACGCACTCTGGGGCTGCGAGGCGGTACTGGTGTTTCCGGTCGTGAAGCTGCTGGATTTCAAGTCCCGCACGGTCGAGCTGGAGGCGAGTGCCAACCCCTTCGCGCTGGTCGTCCTTGCGCAGTTGGCCGCCGTCGCGACCAAACGCGACCCGGCGGCGCGGCTGGATCGCAAGATCGGGCTGACGCGGCGTCTGTACCGTTGCGGCCTGAACCGCGACGAGGTGCTGAGCCTGTATGCCTTCATCGATTGGGTGATGACGTTGCCCGAGCCGCTGGAGGACGACTACCATCGGGCCATTCAAGCCATCGAAGAGGCGAAGCAAATGCGATACGTCACCACGGCCGAGCGAATCGGCATACGGAAGGGGATGGAACGCGGGATGGAGCGCGGGATGGAAAAGGGTCTGGAATCCGAACGTGCATTGCTGCAGCGCCAGGCTCGGCGGCGCTTCGGAGACGCAGTCGCCGAGCGCGCAGCTGTGCTGTTGGCGCGGATTCGGGCGCCGGAGACCCTCGAGCAGCTCGGTGAAGCCCTGCTCGATGATGACGACGGCGAGATCTGGTTGACGGCGGTACAGGCACAGGTGGAGCGTGCGGACGATCGCATGGACGCCGCTGAAGGCGCTTCGCCGGCAGGATGAGGGCGCGGTCGCCCTGGACGGCACCCCGATGGAAATGCTCGAAGGCTCCGAAGGCTCGGGGTCAATCTCCTGCGGTACTGGAGTCTTCCTCATCGATGCTCGGCGGACTTCAGAGACATCGGTCAATGCGCTGTTCAACGCCGAGCTGCGTTATTTGGTCGAGACATTCAATGCAGCCGAGGTGACGGAAACCAAAACTTCCTTGTCCTACTCGATCTTTCCGTGGGCCGCCGCGGTCGTTGCCAAGAAAGCTGTTGCATCGGCTAGGGCGCTTGTTGGTCATTGTCGTTGACCGTCGGGACAGTGGAAGAGGACGACTGCAAGTCGTCTATCCCGTGGGTGTCGTCGCTTCGCAACGATCGCTGGCGTCACTTGCGGCCGATCGAACCAACGAGGCTTTGAATGATCGGCGCAATCGCGACCGGTCGACGGGCGAACGGCGCCGATATCACAGGTCGGGATCTGACCCCGCCCGCTCGCGCTACTGCCGATTGATGCGGATGCTGAACCGCCCGGCGCGATCCCCACCCAGGGACTCCAGGCGATTGGCCGGGGAGGTGTGCAGATCTTCCAGGGAGCGGGCGTTGCTCGGCATCATGCTCGGATCCTGATTCGGATGAGATCAGGCGTCGTTGGAGCGGACATCACGATCTGCCCACGGTCATGACACACTCATTCCGGATCGGCCCGAAAGCTGCTAGCTCCCCGACAGAACCCAGACCAGACAGGGACATCGACCGTGAAACCACATCAGCAGGGATTCAACCTGACCGAACTCATGATCGTCGTGGCGATCATCGGAATCCTCGCCGCTGTCGCGGTACCTGCATACCAGGATTATGCGATTCGTGCGAAGGTGACCGAGGTTCTTCTCGAGGTCGGCAGGGTGAAGACCGATTTGAGCCTTTTCTACGCCGACCATGGGCGCTTCCCGATCAACTCTACCGAGCGCGAGCAGTTCGATATCTTCCCGGCTGACAACCATCCCAGCATTCGCCGTCTGGAGCTCAAGGGAGTCGGGGCCTGCAATGCCGACGCGGGCTGCGCGAAGGCCCGTATGGAGGTGATGCTGCGCCGATCCGTGTACAACGGCATCGGCGGCGATGCCAACAGCCAGTTGCGCCTCGAAGGGCATGGAGGACCGAACGGAGGTGTCGTGACCTGGCTGTGCGGACCGCGGGATGTCCAACCGCTCAGATTGGAATGGCTGCCTGCGACTTGTCGGCAACCGCCGTCTTGAGGAGCGGTTCATAAGCAGACTGCCGATCGCTTGAACGCCAAGCGGGTGAATCGCCGGGGGCCGGATTTGATGCGGCGGGCGCAGCGCAAGCCGGCGATGTTGAAACGCACCGAATCGCTCGACGATCGGCGCGTGCCGCCGGGGAGTCGACTCGAAGCCTCGAGTGGCGATCGGGATGGTCAGCTCAGAATCAACAATCAGCGGCGTCTATGCGTCGAGCGGGGCCTTTTTCATCAGTCCGGGCATTCCTGCCCGACGTCGGCGACACGCCAACCTAAGCCGTGCCGGCGTTTTGCGCTGACGCTGCGGCCAACGGGTCGCGATGCAGTTCGACAATCTCGGGTGGCGTGGTCCGTGAGGGCCGGCACAACAGGGCGATGATCGAGGGCGTTTCGCGACGGAATTGTCAGGTGCGAACCTGTCGCGCGCGAACGACCTCTTCGCGCTCGAGCTCTTCGAGTGCGGACTCAACTGCTCGCAGGGTTTCGTCGATCTCGGGGAGGAGGACGTCCTCGAGTGCGCGCGCGCGGCGGGCGGTGCGGGCGTAATCGGCGCGCAGGCGTTGGAGATTGCCGACCATGGCGGCGAGACGGGCGATGCGCGGGATCAGGGCCTGGAAGGCACGGCGAGCGCTGTCGGCCTCCGGGCTGTCGGCGACGCTAGGCGGAGGCGATTGCGGCTGCCTGTCGTTTTCGATCAGATCGTGCAGGGTCACCCCGAGTACGCGCCGCGGCGCGAGCCGACAATCCGTATCGAGCGGCGGTGCCGTCGGGTGGACGGCGAGTCCTTCCAGGCCGTGTCGGGCGACGGCGCTTTGGAGTGCATCGACGGCCTCGCTGTAGTCGGCTCGAAAGGCGGTCAGCTCACGCTCGTAGCGGCCGAGCTCGGCGAGGATCTCGGCGGCGAGGATGAGCCGTTTCTCGTCGAGGAATCGATAACCTTCCCGCATGCCCGAGCGCTCTTCCTTGAGCTCGAGGAAGGCACTGTGGGTCGGGACGATGGCGCGCTCGGTCATGAGACGGGTTCTCGCCGCGGGGCTCGATCGAGCAGATGCTCGCGGATCTGGCGGTCGTCGAGCCGGTGCAGCTCGCCGGCCGGTAAGCCACGCAGGGCGGACCAGCCGGCGGCCAAGCTCTCCTCCAGGGTCCGGGCATCGACGCCTTGATGGATCACCTTCTGCTCGAAGTTGTCGCCGAAGATCAGAAGCTTGCGGTCGTCTTCGGAGAGACCGTCCTCCCCGACCACGCCGGCCAGCACCCGTGTCTGCTGGGCTTGGCTGTAACTGGCGTAGAGCTGGGCGGCGAGCGCCGGATGATCGGCATGGGTGCGCCCTTTGCCGATGCCGTCCTTCATCAGACGCGAAAGACTCGGCAGCAGGCGGATCGGCGGATAGATATCCCGCCGATGCAGATCCCGATCGAGCACGATCTGGCCCTCGGTGATGTAGCCCGTGAGATCCGGGATGGGGTGGGTGATGTCGTCGTTCGGCATGGTCAGGATGGGGACCTGCGTGACCGAGCCGGGTTTTCCGCGGATGCGGCCGGCGCGCTCGTAGAGGGTCGCCAGGTCCGAGTACATGTAGCCCGGATAGCCCTTGCGGCTGGGGACCTCGCCGCGGCTCGCCGAGACTTCGCGCAGGGCCTCGCAGTAATTGGTGAGATCGGTCAGGATCACCAGGACATGCATGCCTTCGACGAAGGCGAGGTATTCGGCGGCGGTCAAGGCGAAGCGAGGGGCGAGCAAACGTTGGGCGCTCGAATCGCTGGCCAGGTTGAGAAAGAGCACGGTGCGCGCGAGCGCCCCGCTCTTCTCCATCTCCTCGCGAAAGAACTCGGCGCTGTCGTGCGGGATGCCGATGCCGGCGAAGACGATAGCGAACCCTTCCGCCTCTTGCGTATCGCCCGGCAGGCGCGCGTTGCAGGCGATGTCGACCGCGATTCGGTCATGGGGGAGCCCGCCGCCCGAGAAGAGCGGCAGCTTCTGGCCGCGCACCAGGCTGTTCATGAGATCGATCGCCGTGAAGCCGGTCTCGAGGAACTCGCTCGGCGCCTCGCGGGCGGTGGGTTTGATCGGCAGACCATCGACCCGGTAGGCATGCTCGGCCGCAAGCGGCGGCCCGCCATCGAGCGGCTTGCCGATGCCGTTGAAGACCCGCCCGAGCAGCCCCGGACCGACATGGAAGCGCAGCGGCTCGCCGAAGAAGCGCACGCGCGTGCCCTGCAGGGCGAGCCCGGCGGTGTCGTCGAGCATCTCGACCGTGATGGAGTCCTCGTCCAAGGCGGCGATACGCCCGAGACGCACCGAGCCGTCCGCGCCCTCCACTTCCACCGCCTCGTTTAGACCGACGTCGAGGCTGCGGCTCAAGAACAGCAGCGGACCCTCGGCACGATTGGCGATCTCTTCTCCGACGAGTCTGGCGTATGTCATTGGCGTACCTGCTTGCGTGGGATGAGTGCCGGAGCTTCCTGCTTCCTGCCCAACTCGCTCCCGCGCTCCGCGTGGGAGTGTAGACCCGACGCTCTGCATCGCGGGGCAGGGCGGTACGGTCGTGGATCGGCGCAGTGACGGACCACCGGCGGTGCACGTCGACCTGGCGGCAGGACGCGGAGCGTCCCGGCGACACTCCCACGCGGAGCGTGGCAGCGAGTACCCGGCTGGTGGTTGACGGCTGGCGACCCGAAGCTATCCCCCTCCCCCTTCGCGCGCCTCGTTGATCAACCGCCGGATCGTCGCGGTCAGCTCCTGATCGAGCGCGGAGAAGGCCTCCCAGTCGCCCTCTTCGATCTCCTCGCCCATGCGCATGAGACGACGGAAGACGGGTTGGTCGCGGATCGCCTCGGGGGCGACGCCGGCGTCGAGCAGGCGCTCGGAGCCTTCGATGAAGCTGCCGATCAGGCGCATCATGACCGCTTGGCGCGACGGGCTGGCGTAGCGGTCGTTCATCGAATAGGCGGACTGGCGCAGGAAGCACTCGTTGACCAGCTGGGCGCAGATGAGCACGAGCCGCTGGCGCGCGGGCATGGCGTCGCGTCCGATGATGCGGGCCATGCGCTCCAGGCGGGCCTCGTCCTCCAAGAGCGTCAGGAACCGCCGACGCAGCTCCTGCCAGCGCGTACATCCGGCGGTGTGCCACCAGCGCGCGAGGTTTCCGGCGACCAGGCTGTAGGACTGCAGGGGGTGGATCGCCGGGTAGAAGCGCGCCTGGGCCCGTTTGGCATCGAGGCCCCAGAGCGAGCCCACGTAGCGTCGGGTGTGCGTGGTCACGGGCTCCGAGAAGTCGCCCGAGGGTGGGCTGACCGCGCCGAGCAGCGTGACCGATCCGATCTCACCGCCCAGGGTGCGCACCCGTGCGGCACGCTCGTAGAAGTCGGCCAAGCGACTGCTCAGGTAGGCCGGATAGCCGGCCTCGCCGGGCAGCTCGCCGAGCCGGCCGGAGACCTCGCGCAGGGCCTCGGCCCAGCGGCTGGTGGAGTCCGCCATCAGGGTGACGTTCATGCCCTGGTCGCGAAAATACTCCGCCACCGTGATGCCGGTGTAGATGCTGGCCTCGCGTGCCGAAACGGGCATGTTCGAGGTGTTGGCGATCACGACGGTGCGCTCGAGCAGGGGACGTCCGCTGCGCGGGTCTTCCAGCTCGCTGAACTCGGCGAGCAAGCCGGCCATCTCGTTGCCGCGCTCGCCGCAGCCGACATAGACGATGACATCGGCGTTGCACCACTTGCCGACGGTCTCGAGCAAGACGGTCTTGCCCGTGCCGAAACCGCCCGGAATCGCCCCGGTACCGCCGCGCGCAACCGGGAACAAACAGTCGATGACGCGCTGCCCGGTCAGCATGGGCTCGTCCGAAGGCAGACGCGCCTGCACGGGTCGCGGTACCCGCACCGGCCACTCATGGGTCATGGCGATCGCGAGGTTTCGGCCGTCGGCGGCGTCGATCCAGCAGATCGGCTGGTCGTCCGGGTACTCGCCGGGGTCGGCGATGGCGGTGACGCGCCCGCCCGACAGATCCGCAGGCACCAGGCAGCGCTGGGCGATGCCGGTCCCGTTCGCGACCTCGCCGATCGCAGCACCGGGCATCAGGGTATCGCCGACGCAGACGCTCGGCGTGAAGTGGAACCGGCGGGCGGGCTGCACCTGCATCCCCGGCTTGACGTAGGGATCGGCGATATCCGCGATGGGGCGGAGCAGTCCGTCGAAGATCCCGGCAAGGATCGCCGGTCCGAGACGGATCGACAGGAGCCGACCGGAGCCGGTGACCTCGATCCCGGGGCGCAGGCCGCTGGTGTCCTCGTAGAGCTGGACGGTGATCTCGTCGCGGGCGATACGGATCACCTCGCCGAGCAGCGCCTGATCCCCGACGGTGACCGACTCGCGCAGACGGAAGGCGCCGTCGGGGCGTGCCCGCAGGACGGGGCCGCTGATCCAAGTGGTTTCCGCCGTGCTCATGTCTGGACCCCCGCATCCGTCGGATGCCGTGCCAATACCGCCAACAGGCGCGCCTCCAACCGTCGGCGGTCACGCAGCAAACCCTCGAGGCTCGCATCCAGCACCGCACCCTGCGCTTCGATGACGAGGCCGGCCGTCACGGCGCCGTCGGCCCGAAAATGCGGCGCCTGACCCAGCGCCCGGGTCAGCTCGGCCTCGAGCGGCCCCCATTCCGCCGCGGACCACGCCGGCGGATGGCGCACCGTCCAAAGCCCGGGCGGGAGCCGTTGCCGCCCTTGGGCGATGGCATGCCTCGCCCAGACGGCGCGTGTGTCTGCATGCGCCCAGCGCCGGCTCAGCGCCTCGCGCAAACGCGGCCACGCCAGCTCCAGAAGTTGCGCGTTGGCCCGATCTCCGCTGGCGCGCAGACGGGTGTCGTGCTCGGCGCGGGCGGCGTGGAGCCGGGACCGCGCGTTCGCCCGCTCCGAGATCACGCGCGCGTGCAGTTGCGTGCGTGCGCGACGATAGGCATCGGCGAGCAGGGTCTTCGCCTCGGCCCGCGCCGTCTCCAAGAGCGCACGGTACTCCGCATCCCGATACTCCTGAATCAGGGTCAGCAAACCACGTTCGCGCTCCTCGAGCTTCATTCGGCCATCCCCAAACGGCGCCGCACCTCGGCGACGAGATCCGGTGCGGCAACCCGGTTGCGCACGTCCGGGATCACCAGGACCAGCGGCCAGGTCGCCAACTCCGCGTCTCGCAACAGATCGGGCGGCAATGCGGCCGCAATCTCGGCGGTCATGACGATCACGCGGGTCTCCTCGCGCAGCCGCAGAAAGAGCGCACGGACCTCCTGCGACTCGGGGCAATGGACCTCGACCCCCGCGAGCCGGAAGCCGAGCCCGCTGACCTCGTCGCCCAGAAAGGCGCAGGCGGCCATGACGATGCGCTCCTCAACCGAGCCGGTTGAGGATCAACACCGAGATAATGAGACCGTAGATGGCGATGCCTTCCGCGAGTCCGACCAGGATGACCATCCGCCCGAACAGATCGGGCTTCTCGGCCAAGGCACCGACGGCTGCCGCGCCGATGGACGCGACCGCATAGGCCGCTGCGATGGAGCTCGCCATGGTCGCCAAGGCGGCCGCCAGATACCCCCAGCGCAGTACATCCGGATCGAGCGGCGTCACCTCGAGCGCGACGACCTCCGCGGCGATCGCACCCGGCTGCCAGAGCAGCAGGCTGGAGATTCCGGCGAGCAGGGCGACGCCCAGCACCATCACACCGGCGAACAGGATTTGTCGATTCATGACTCCACTCCTTTTAAACCGCGCCCGGCGCGGTATGCGATGTTTTTGGATGGGATCAGACCCGGCAGACTTCACGACCGCTGGAGTCGGCGCGGTTTAAGTTATTAAAAAATTAATCATTTTAAACCGCGTCCACGCGAAGGCTCGTGGTTGCACCCAATGTCGATCTCACTCGAACATGCGCGTCTCGCACTGGACGCGGTTTAGCACGCGTTGAACCGCCGACGGACCCGGATCCGCTCACACCGCACCCTGCACGGCCTCCCGCACAATGGGCGGCGGCGCCGGGAGCGGCCGGAAGACCCTCCCGGTGCCCTGCAGGAAGCGGTTGAAGAACTCGAACAGCACGAGCCGCGTGGTCTGAATCGAGACCACCAGCCCTTCCAACAGGATGATCAGGACATTGCCCAGGATCATGATGAGGATCCCGGCCCAGAGCGGCACCGAATCGGCCATGGTGACCACGGCGACCGAGAGTGCCGAATGGGCCAACGCAAAGGCGCCGACACGCGCGAACGAGAGCGTATTGACCAGGATCTGGCTGCCGGACTCCAAGAGGTGTCCGATGGCGGCAAGCCCTCCGAGCAAGGCGCGATGGACCAGGAAGGCGCCGATCAGGTACCACGCCAACCCGAGCAGCGCGATCCAGCCGAGGCCGGGGCGCAGCACCGTCGCGATCAACCCCAGATAGAGCACCAGAAAGCCCAGATCCTGCATCAGCCAGCGCCCGAGCTCGCCGCGCCAGAGTGCGCTCAGACCCGACAGGAGATGCCCCAGACTCAACAAGACCACGGCAAAGAGCAAAGGGACGGCGAGCAAGGTCAAGGGATCGTGCAGCGGATGCATCCAGAGTGCGGGGATGATGTC
This sequence comes from Thiocapsa roseopersicina, assembly GCF_900106925.1. Taxonomy (GTDB): domain Bacteria; phylum Pseudomonadota; class Gammaproteobacteria; order Chromatiales; family Chromatiaceae; genus Thiocapsa; species Thiocapsa roseopersicina. The sequence continues at coordinate 166,578 of NZ_FNNZ01000003.1, read as the reverse complement.
CTCGCGACCGAAGAGGCTCCCGAACAGGATCCCGAAGACCATCGCCGAGACGCCGCCCAGCACCATCAAGCGCGCCTCCGGCCAGCGCCGTTGCAGCCAGAGCCCGAGGCCAACCAGCACCGCGCCCTGACCCACGTCGCCGAACATGTAGCCGAACAACAGGGGCACCACGACAAGCAACAACGGCGTCGGATCCGCCTCGTCCGAGCCCGGCACGCCCAAGGCGCGCGCGAAGAGTTCGAACGGACGCACCCAAGGTGGATTGTCCAGGATCTGCGGCGGGCGCTTGCCGGGTGGCGGCTTGGTCAGGCGCAGCAGGGCGCGGGTGCGTCCGGCGTCGAGAGCGGCGCGGAGTCGCTCGCCGCCGAGATCGTCGGTCCAACCCGTGACCCAGATCAGATGCTCGCCGGCACGCTCCAGACACCCGACGTGTCCGGCAAACCAGGCCAGCCCGTCGACCTCCCCGAGTGTGTCGCCGAGGTCGTATTCGTCGAACAGGGTATCCAGCTCGGCCTTGAGATAGACAACGCGCGTGGAGAGAAACTCGCGCCGCGCACCGATCCTTGCGAGCGAATCGCGCGCATCGCCCTTCAGCCACGGCGGCCGCTCGATGACCCGTCCCTTGGCCGCCTGCACCAGACGCTTGACCGCATCGAGCCGATCCCGCGGACCCAGAATCATGGCGCAATACTCATCGCCCCACGGGATTTGACGCGGGATGACGCAGTCCGGCAGCTGCGGCCGGGCATCCCTCGGCAAGACCGCGCAGAAGGTTCCGAGAACCGGCCCGCTGCGCGCCACCGCGCCGAAGTCGAGCGGACTGTCGATGATCTTGCCGATCACCTGCGCCAACCACTTCAGACGGGTCAGCTCCTCCTCGCAGGACTGGAGGATGTCGATCAGCGGATCGGCCTCGCACCGCCACGCACCGACACGCGCCAGCGCGCGCTCCAAGACCACGTCGGGCGACTCGACCAAGACCTTTCGCCGCAGCCGTCCGCGCTCCCAGTAGCGCCCGTAGCGGACCTTCAGCGCCTCGTAGACCCCGAGTCCTTCGGAGAGATGCGCAAGCGGGGAATCCCCGCAGACACGATCGCGGATCTCGATCTCGACCGCCCCGGTGCGCGCGAGCTCGGTCACCGTGCGCACGGCTTCGCGCCGTGGGCACAGCACCTCGAACCAGCGCGTGGAGGCAGGACGCAACATCAGAAACCCAAACGCTCCGTGTCGAAGACCGCCCGACTGAGCAAGGCCCCGCGCAACCGTTCGAGATCCAGGAAGACGATCGCGAGGTAGGCAAAGAGTGCGACGGGCTGAACCGGATGTTGGTGTAGATAGGCGCGCAGCCGATCGCGCAGGGCTTCGCGCAGCTCCCATGCGGAGGCGGAAGGTACGCCGCGGAAGCGCTCCAGATGTCCTTGGATCAACCGGGAGAATCCGTCCAGATCGCGCCGGCAGCGGCCTCGACAGGTCGGCCAGCGCTCGCGCCATGCCGTTTGCCAGCGCTCGCCGAGATCGAGCGCCGCACCGCTCGCGTCGGGCCCGGGCGACAGCGCGGCAAGCCCGCTCGCCTCCCAGGCTTGCCGATCCAGTGCGCCGTCCTCGCCGATCAGGCCACGCAGCCTCACGTCCAGGGTCGACCAATCCGGCAAGGTCTCGCCGCGCGCCAAATGCTCGAGCTGCGGCAGCCAAGGCAGCCAAGCGACCCACTCGATCGCCGCCCGCCAGCCCGCAGGCGACCAGTCGGCGACGGTCTCGGCCGTCTCGAGCGCGAGTGTGCGACAACCGCGATCCAGCTCATGGGCCTGACTCAATCCGGAGAAGGACCTGACCCAATCGATCAGACCGGTCACGCGCGCCTCTTCCAGATAGGCGGCCAGGGTGCGCGCGCCGGACAAGCGCTGCCAATCCGCCGCCGTAGGCAGCTGAGATAGGCGTGCTTGAAGGCGCGCTTGGGCGTAGGCGAGACGGGGGCCGGCGTTCATGACGGACCGCCCTCGCGATCCCGCGGCCCGACTGCGCCGCCGATATCGGCGCCGGCACCGATCATCTCTTCGGCGAGAGTATCGATGGCGGTGTTCAATCGAGTGTCGGCGGCGGCGCCGAGGCCGTCGCCGAGCGGCTCGGCAACCCGACCGAGGAGCTCGGAAAGGGCGTGCTGTAGACTGGTGTCGGCGATCCGCTGAACGGCGAGGAGGCGTCGGTCGGTACGCTCGACGAGGCGGCGTGCGTGGCCTTCGGCTTCGGCCAAGAGCCGATCGGCTTCGATGCGACAGGCTTCGACCGACTCGCGCGCGGATGCCTCGGCGGCCAGTGCCCGATTGAACGCGGCATCGATCCGTTCCAGGTCCGCATCGGAGGGCTGCTTGATCACGCCGCGTCTCGCTCCATCGCACGTCGACCGCGTTCCCCGGAAAGGACTTGGCCCAAAGACCTTGGGCCTCGACCGAGCCTCTCCGCTCCTTGTACCCGTGCATTCCACTCGGGAAGCGGTTTCGTTAGAATACGCTGATATTCTAGTCCAGCCGTCGCCGGATGCGTGGCGGCGGCGCTTGTTGGATTTGATCCGGGTCAGCTTCATGACCGATCGCACCGACCGGCGCATGCACTTCGGACTCGATCTGGGTATAACGCTCGGCAGTGTCGCGCGCTTTTTGCCCGGTCTTCGGGTAAGGTTAGATCCCCGTACCTCTGTTGTTCTTGCAGGTAGCCCACGATGGACGACACCCTCCAACGCCTCCTCGAAGCCGAGATGCGCGCCGAGAAGATCGCTCAGCAGGCCGAGGCCGAGCAGGAGCGCACCATTCAAAAGGCGATGGCGGATGCCAAATCCGAGAACGATCGCTTCACCACGCGGATCCCGGATCTGCATCGGGGCTTCATCGCAAAGGCCGAGGAGCGCGCCGAGCAGAACGTCGCCGAGCTGCGCCGTCGCTACGACGAGCGGCACGTCCAACTGCGCGATCAGGCCGAGCGCCGCGAGGGCGAGGCGCTGGATGCCGCCTTTCAGGTTCTGATCGACCCCGATCGCTGAAAGCCGAATGCATTCCTCACCGGCGCGCCATCCGATCAGCAGCTCACCCGCGGTTGCTTCATGACCATCATTGCCGACCACGCCTACCTCAACACGCGCGTCTCCGTCATGGCGACGCAGCTGTTCGAGCCTAGCGGGATCGCGGCACTGTCTCACCTGCCCTTGGCGACCTTGGCGGAGCGTTTCGGCCTCGCCGCCATCCTCGACGAGCAACAGTCCACGCGCGCGCGCAGCCGGGCGGTAGAGCAAAGCCTGATTCAGGTACTGCTCGGCGAGCTGCTCATCCTGGTGAGGCCCATGAACACGGCCGAACGCGCCTTGGTGCTCGACTGGGGGCGCAAGTACGCACTCTTCAATCTCAAGACCCTGATCCGGGGCAAGCTCTACGACCTCGATCAGAAGGAGATCCAGGACAATCTCTATGTGCTGCCCGAGCACATGCGCCTGTCCGAGGAGGTCAGCACCGAGCTCTTTCGCGCCGAGAACGTCTTGGAGCTGTTGCGCCAGCTGGAGGCAGGAGCCCACCGCACCCTTGCCCGCCAGGCGCGCGAGGTCTACGAGCAGCAGCGCGAGCCTTTCGCGTTGGAGGCGGCGATCGATCAACGCTATTACGCCGGGCTGTTGCGGCAGGTCATGGCCTTCAGCGACGCGAACCTGAACCCGCTGAAACGCCTGATGGGCGCCGAGCTGGATCGCATCAATCTGATGTGGCTGCTGCGCTTCCGGTTCTCCTACCAGCTCTCGGCCTCGGAGACCTTCTACCATCTGGTCCCCTCGATGCGCCTGCTCACGCGAGAGCGGTTGCTGCACCTGGTGAATGTCGAGACCTTCGAGGGCGTCGTCGCCACCCTGCCCACACCGCTGGATCGACTGCTCGCCGGCAGCAAGAACATCGTCGACGTTCAGAAACGCATCGGCGCCTACGCAGCACAAGAGGCGCATTGGGTTCTGCACCGCACCCAATCGGGCGTCGCCCGTGCATTGGCCTATCTGATGCTGCGCGAGCGCGACCTTCTGTTGTTGTTCGCACTGGCCCAAGGCCAGATCCTGAATCTCCCCTCCGCCGCCATCGAGATCGCGGTCGAGCTCTCCGAGCCCGGGTGCCCCTGGGCCGGGAGTCGGGCAGCCTGATGCGTACCCCGGCTCACCATCCGATGCACAGGGGCTGACGCATGTTGCGCTCGACACCGATGAAGCATGTCCGGCTCCTGGTCCTCACCGAGGATCTTCCGCAGGCATCGCTCGCCTTGGCGGACATGGAGAGCTTTCACCCGGATACACGCCCGCCGACCGAGGCCCGGCTCGCCGGTCTGCCCGGGCGCGAGTATCGCGAGGTCTTTACCCAAGCCACGGCCCGTCTCGAGAAGATCGGCAAGTTGATCCCGGTGCCGCAAACCCCCGAGATCGAGGAGGTCCGCGTCGTCGATTTCGCCGAGCTGCAGACCTTGAACGCGTGGCTGGGCAAGGTCTGGAACGAGAGCTCCGCCTACGAGGAAGACCTGCGCCGTCTCGACGACGAGGAGCGCCTGGTGAAGGAGCAACAAGCGGCACTGGCGAACTTCGCCCATCTCAACATCGATCTGGGGATGCTGCGCAGCAAGACGCGTTTCCTCGACTTCTACGTCGGTCTGGTTCCGCGCGAGAACCTGCGCCAATTGGAAGGCGCCGTCGGGCTGGCCGGGTACATCCTGCATGTCTATATGCAGCAGGACGAAAACGCCCATGTCGTGATTGTCGGCCCGGCCGGAACGAAGGAGAGTCAGCTCTCCGCCGTGCTCGACGCCGCGGGGTTTCAGAACCTACCCATCCCGCAGGAGCTCGACCGCACCCCGGCCGAGCTGCAGCGCGACCTCGACGCTCAGCGCAAGTCGATCGATGCTCAACGCAAGACCCTGCTCGAGACGCTCGCACGCTGGTCCGACCCCTTTGCGGGACCGCTGCTGGAAGCTCGGCGCACCCTCATGTTGGCCGAGCCGCTGGTCTCGCTCGATCCTTCGATCCGCAGCGCCGGCTACCTGGCTTATCTGGCCGGCTGGGTCCCGGCACGCTCGGTGGAGCGGCTCGACGCACGCCTGCGCGAGTCGCTCAACCATCCCTTCGAAATGAGCGTGCGCAACCCGACGGCGGAGGAACGCGTACTTGTCCCGACGGTGCCGGCCAAGAGCTGGATCCTCTCGCCCTTCGCCATGCTGGTGAAGCAATACGGCGTGCCAGAGTACGGCGAGGTCGATCCCACACCGCTCTTCGCGGTGACCTTCGTCTTGATGTTCGGCAGCATGTTCGGCGACATCGGCCAAGGCGCCGTGATCGCGCTGGCCGCCTGGCTTCTGCGCAAGAAGCTCGGGCGCTTCTGGCCGTTCGGATTGATGGCCGGGCTGTCTTCGATGGTCTTCGGCGTGCTCTTCGGCAGCATCTTCGGCGAAGAGCATCTGATCCCTGCACTTTGGATGAGTCCGCTCGGCGACCCGCTCCTGATGATGAGGATCGCTTTGGGATGGGGTGTGGTCTTTCTGACCATCGCCTGTCTGCTCGCAATCTACAACCGACTGGTGATCCGCAACTGGTCGGGGGCCGTCTTCGGACATCACGGCATCGTCAATCTGATCTTCTATCTCGCACTGATCGTCGGCGCAGTGAACATCGCCACGGCCGGCGAGGGTGTCCCCGGGGTTCGCGTGAGCGCAGCCGATACGTTCGGAACGATTCCGATGGTGCTGGTGATCGGCTCGCTCGCCGCACTCGCCTGGCACAGTTGGCAGCATCAGCAGGCACCGATCAGCGAGAAGATCCTGGTGGTCGTGATCGAGACACTGGAGACCCTGATCGGCTATGTCTCCAACACCCTGTCGTTCCTGCGTGTAGCCGCCTTCAGCCTCAATCACGTGGCGCTCTCGATTGCCATCTTCACCCTCGCGGGGATGATGGGTGCATTCGGTCATGTCGTGACCCTGATTCTCGGCAACATCTTCGTCATCGTCCTGGAGGGCGGAATTGTCATGATCCAGGTAATGCGCCTGCAGTATTTCGAGGGGTTCTCGCGCTACTTCTCCGGGAACGGCCATGAGTTCGCGCCATTGAAGTTCCCGCGTGGATCGGCCTAAGTCATTCGTTCATAGTCAAATCTGCTGTTGTACCAAACGGACCAAACACCTAAAAGCATCGATTCCGCGCAGGCCTTGTGCCGCGGAAGAACTCAATCGCCACAATCCAAACAAAACACCGGAGCACTCAATGTATTGGCTCGTCGCCCTCATGACCTTTGCCGTCCTCGGCCTTATCTTGCTCGGCCTCATGCTCGAATTCCGTCCTCAGCTCGCCACCCGGTCACGGCCTTGGTACAAACCGGCGATGGCGACCCAGCTGGTGGTTTTCGTCGGCGCCCAGCTCGGCTTGCTGGTGTTCGGGATCAACGATGTCTTTGCAGTGGAGCCGGGCGCGGAAGGCATTGCCGCCGCGGGTGAAATGTCCGTCGGCATGGGTCTGGCGATCATCGGTGCCGGCATCCCGACTGCGCTCTCGACCATCGGTGCCGGTATCGCCGTAGGACCGATCGGCGCCGCCTCGCTGGCGGCCATCACCGAGAAGCCGGAGAACCTCGGCCGTACACTCATCTATCTGGGCCTGGCCGAAGGTATCGCCATCTACGGGCTGGTCATCTCCATCCTCTTGCTCAACCGGATCTGAGCGAGCCCGGCGTGGACGCGCAGCACACCTACGATTACGACCGGCCCACCCGGATGCTGTTTCTGGGCGAGGATCGGCTTGCGGACGGCTTTCGACTCATCGGTTTCGAGACGCATCCCAATCCCGATCCCGAGCTGGTCGACCGAACTATTCGGGAGTTGCTGCGTGGGCGCGAGAAGGCCTTCGTGGTTGTCGACGATGCCGTCATGGCGCAGGACATCCCGAGCCTCAAGCGCGTGCGTCGCGAGGGTGGTCGGATCGTCGTGATCGCGGTGCCGCCGCTCGGCGAGCAGCCGCAGCTGGGGAGCGAGGTGGCCCGGCGGCTGGCGGCCCTGTTCGGCAACGCCGTCGTCAACGCCAAGGCGGAGCCATGAGCCGACGGGGCTCGCAGATCGCCGGGTGAGCCCACGAAGGTCTTGGTTGTCATCAAACAGCATTCAATCAATTAAATCGCGTCTCAACCGTCGCCCCTGGTGTCCGCAAGACAGCGACAAGCGACAAAGCGACGGTTTTCGCTCCGGACGCGATTTAACGAGGGTCGATCGTGAATCAAGTACAAGAGCTTGAGCAGGCCATTCTGGCCCGCGCCGAACGGCTTGCCGGCGAGTATCGCGAGCGCGCCAGCCGCAGCCGCGACAACATCCTGCGCGAGGCCGCGGAACGACTGCGCATGCGCGAGAGCCGCGAAGAGAGCATCGCCAAGACGCTCGCGGAGCGGACCTTCCGCCAACACGTCCAGGCCAGCGAGCTGAAGATGCAGACGCACCTGGACCGCATGCGTTGGAACCTGGTGCAGGATGTCGAGCGCGCGCTCGCCGGACGAATGAGGACGTTCGGCGACGACCTCCAGCGCTACGATGCCTGGCTGGACAGCCTGATCGTGCGTGCGGCAAACCTGATCGAGGAAAAGTCCCTGATCGTCTCGGCCAATGCACGCGATCTGCAGCGCATGACCGAGCGCTGGGACGCCATCCTGGAGACCCTCCCGGAGCACAAGACCGTGACCCTCTCCAAGGAGCCGATCGAGACGCTCGGCGGGGTGCTCGTCGCCAGCCGCGACCGACGCATCCGCGTCGACAATACCTACGAGGGTCGACTGGAACGTCTGCGCCCCGCCGTCCAACAGGTCATCCTCGAACGGCTGTTGCCGAGCGGGTTCGACACCGGCAACCTCTTCAGCGGATGAGACCATGAGTGAAACCCATGAGTGAAACCAAGCGAACGGGTGTCATCCGAGACATCAACGGCCCCATCGTCACCGTCGAGCTGCCGGGCGTGCGCAGCGGCGAGCAGGTGAAGATCGGCGACCTGGGTCTCTTCGGCGAGGTGATCTCGCTGCGGGGTCAGCTGGCAATCGTGCAGACCTACGAGTCAACCGACGGGGTGCGCCCGGGCGAGCCGGCGCAGGGCTTGGGCTGGCCGCTTTCGGTCGAGCTGGGTCCCGGTCTAATGGGCGGCATCTTCGACGGCGTGCAGCGCCCGCTGGAGAAGATCGCCTTGCAGTCCGGCGACTACATTCGGCGCGGGATCTCGGTACCGGCCCTGGATCGCGCCCGCGAATGGGAGTTCGAGCCCAACCGCGAGCTGAGCCCGGGCGCCAAGGTCGGCCCGGGCAGTGTCCTGGGCACGGTTCAAGAGACCACAACCGTCCTGCACCGCATCATGGTTCCGCCGGGGGTCGAGGGCGAGCTGCTGGAAATGGCTCCGGCGGGCGAGTACGACATCGAGTCGACCATCGCGCGGGTACGCGATCCGCGCGGCATCAGCCACCGTCTGAGCATGTATCAGCGTTGGCCGGTGCGCAAACCGCGGCCTTACCTGCGTCGCGACGACGGCATCTCGCCCCTGATTACGGGTCAGCGGGTCATCGACACCTTCTTCCCGCAGCTCAAGGGCGGCAAGGGCGCCGTTCCCGGACCCTTCGGAGCCGGCAAGACCGTCGTTCAGCAGCAGATCGCGCGCTGGTCCAACGCCGACATCGTCATCTATGTCGGCTGCGGGGAGCGCGGCAACGAGCTGGTCGACGTGCTCGAAAGCTTCCCCGAGCTGGACGACCCCTACACCGGCCGCAAGCTGATGGAGCGCACCCTGCTGGTCGCCAACACCTCCAACATGCCGGTGGTGGCACGCGAGGCGTCGGTCTACGTCGGCATTACAATGGCCGAGTATTACCGCGACATGGGCTACGACGTGGTCATGCTCGCGGACTCCACCAGCCGCTGGGCTGAGGCACTGCGCGAGGTCTCCGGGCGACTCGGTCAGATGCCGGTCGAGGAAGGCTACCCGGCCTATCTCGCATCACGTCTCGCCGCGGTCTACGAGCGCGCCGGACGTGTGGAGACCTACGGTGCGGGCTCCGGCTCGGTCACCCTGATCGGCGCCGTCTCGCCCCCGGGCGGCGACTTCTCCGAGCCGGTGACCAGCCACACCAAGGACATCATCGAGACCTTCTGGGCGCTCTCCAAAGAGCTGGCCGACGCCCGTCACTATCCCTCGATCGACTGGGTAACCAGCTTTTCCAAGCATGTGCAAACCGCCGCGCAGTGGTGGCACAAGGAGATCGACCCGGACTGGGAAAAACGCCGCACCGCAGCACTCGCCCTGCTGGCGCGCGATGCGGAGCTCTCGCGCATCGTCAACCTGGTCGGACCCGAGGCGCTCTCGGACGCGCAACGCTGGGAACTGGAGGGCGCCTCGCTGATCAAGGAAGGCGTGCTCCAGCAAAGCGCGCTCGACGAGATCGACACCTTCTGCTCGCCGCAAAAACAATACGCCCTGCTCGATCTGGCCATCACCATCTATAAACGCGGTGCCGCCCTGATCAAGCTCGGCGTACCGGTCTCGGAGCTGCAACATCTCCCGCTCATGGCCAAGATGCGACGCATCAAATCCATGTACTCCAGCGAGCAGCTCGATCAGGTCCTCGCCTTCCGCGCCGACGTCGATCATGCGATGGAGTCGGTGCGGATCGAATACGCCAAACACGGCGAACAAGCCTGAACCGCGTCTGGAGCGACATGCGGTGTTTTGGGGCGAGCTGGTCCTTGTCCCAAACAATGACGACGGTAGGACGCGGTTCAGGAAAGTAAAATTCTTAAGAGACTTGAACCGCGTCTGCTCCAGCGGTCACGGACTGAGACGACATCGGATCAACATGAACACAATGCATAGCATGCCGGACGCGGTTCAATGAGCATCAAAGAATATCGCACCGCAATCGAGGCCCGCGGCGGCCTGCTGGTCGTCAAAGACACCGCCGGAATCGCCTTCGGCGACCGCGTGCAGATCAAAGACCACGCCGGCAACACGCGCAACGGCCAGGTCATCCGCAGCGCCGACAACGAGGTCCTGATCCTGGTCTTCGAAGGCACCGACGACCTGGATCTGGAGAACACCTGGGTGCGCTTCCTCGACGAGCCGGTCGAGATCGCGCTCTCCCCCGAGATCCTCGGGCGCGAGTTCAACGGACTAGGTGTCCCGCGCGACGGTCGCCCGCCCGTGCTCTCCAACATCCGTCGCCCGGTCGGCGGATCGGCCATCAACCCGGCCGCACGCACCTATCCGCGCGAGTTCATTCAAACCGGCATCTCCACCATCGACGGGCTGAACAGCCTGGTGCGCGGTCAAAAGCTGCCGATCTTCTCCGGCTCGGGTCTGCCGCACAACCGGCTCGCCGCCCAGATCGGACGCCAGGCCAAGCTGGTGGACCAGGAGTCGAGCTTCTCGGTGGTCTTCGCGGCGATGGGCGTGTCCTATGCGGATGCGAAGTTCTTCCGGGACGAGTTCGCCAGCTCCGGCGTGCTGCGCAACGTGGTGATGTTCATCAACCTCGCCGACGACCCGCCGGTCGAGCGCCTCACCCTGCCCCGCACCGCCCTGACCGCCGCCGAATATCTGGCCTACGATCTGGATCGCCACGTCCTGGTCATCCTCACCGACATGACCAACTACGCCGAGGCCCTGCGCGAGGTCGCCACCGCCAAGGGCGATGTCCCGGCGCGCAAGGGCTACCCCGGTTATCTCTACTCGGATCTGGCCGAGATCTACGAACGCTGCGGGCGCATCCACAACCGCCACGGCTCCATCACCATGATGCCCGTGGTCTCCATGCCCTCGGACGACATCACGCACCCGATCCCGGACCTCACCGGCTACATTACCGAGGGCCAGATCGTGCTCTCGCGCGAGCTGCACAATCAGGGTATCTACCCCCCGGTGCATATCTCGCCGAGCCTCTCGCGACTCATGAAGGACGGCATCGGCAAGGACGACACCCGCGAGGACCATCCCCGCGTCGCCGGCCAGATCTACGCCCTTTATGCCCGCGCGCAGGAGACCCGCAACCTCGCCTCCATCATCGGCGCCGACGAGCTCTCCGAGCGCGATCGCCGTTATCTGACCTTCGCCGACGCCTTCGACGAACGCTTCGTCGGCCAAGGCGAGTCCGAAGACCGCTCCATCGAGGCCACACTCAACCTCGCCTGGGAGCTGATGAGCATGTTCCCGCGCGACATGCTCACCCGCGTGAAGGAGACGGATCTGGCCAAGTATTATCAGGGAACCGATTGAAGCGATTTCGGACGTAGCGATACCCGTTGGGCAAAGCGCAGCGTGCCCAACACACCGCCGGCATCTCGGACCGGTGCGCCGCTTGGCATCACTGTTTCCGGACGCAAGGGTGACGACCCTCCGCCGGTCTACCCCGCCACCCATAGATGGATTCATCCTCAAGTCGCACAGGCGTCGGTTGTGCCGACGACGGTGACGGCGATAATGGGCCAACGCTCGTCACACCCGGTATCGAAGACGCCGAAGCGCTGCAAGGATTCGAGCGTGGTTGGACGGCTCCGGCCATGACCAACCTGAAGAACGGCCCACGCTGGAAGCTCGTCGGAAACGCCGTCACCGTAGGTGTCGCGCGCTGGCTGGTCGACCGGCTTCACGCCCCCAGCTCCGTGGTCGTTCAGAACCGCGAGGTGCGAAGCCTGGATCGCTGGCCGGACGCGGCTTACGGCGAAGGCGGGCGGATTCGCGTTTTCGAGGCGAGCGCTTGGCCGTTGCGACACGACTATCGGCATTTGCTCGATCTCCTTGCACCCTCCGAGTCGGCGCCGCTCTCCCATCGCGCGGCTTCCGGCTTCTTGGAGCGCGCATCGAGATCACGGCTCAAGTTTCTGCCCGCGTTTCTCGCCGACCTCAAAGAGCATATCGTCTTCATGCGCGGTGACCCGTCGCCGGAATCGAAAAGCACCCCGGCGCGTCGGCTCGATACCGGACGGACTCAACATGCTGTGGACTGACCTCGAGCCTGACCCGGGTCTCCTTTTCGCACTGGAACATGCCGGCCCCCGCCCGGAGACCGGCAGTCAGAACGAAAAGCGCGGATGGAGCGAACGCTTGGCGAATGCATGTGCCGTCGTAATCGCGGATGAGCTACGACGGGTTCCGATTCTCAGTCGAGTCGACACGAGGATTGAAAGACCTCGCCGATGACATCATCGGCCAAGCAATCTCGCAGGATCGGATCGACTGGGCTCAGCCTGAAGCGGATTGAGGCTGCTCAGCCGGATGCCCCGACTCCGGCGAAGTCGTTTCGCCGGACGGAGTCGCGTCGACCTGAGCACCCAGGCCAACCTGCGGAGAGCGAGATCTCTCGGTCCCGAGGCATGACAACTGAATGAGCAACCGTTACGACACGACAGGCCACCGCCAGGCGCAATTCGAGCCAGGATCCGAGGGACGTGTGCTGGCCAACCGTCTCGGCATTACCGACCCGGCGGAGATGGCCAACGTGGAGTTGGATTTGTTGAGCCAGCTCTATGACGCCGTGATCGAGAGCGTCAGGGTGGATCAGAGGATCAGCGTTGCGGATCTGCTCGAATGGCATCGCCGCTGGTTGGGAAACCTTTACAACTGGGCGGGACAGTATCGAACGCTGAATATGGGAAAGGCGGGTTTTCCGTTCGCCGCCAGCGACCAGATTCCGAGATTGATGACAAAACTGGACAGCCAAATCCTCGGCCGGCAGACGCCCGCCGCAGGCATGACAGAGGACCGATTGGCTGATGCGATCGCTGTCGTACACGTCGAGCTGATCTTGATTCATCCCTTCCGAGAGGGAAATGGCCGCATTTCGCGTCTACTCGCGAGCGTTATGGCACTGCAGGCAGTGCTGGCCCGAGTTGGATTTCACGTCGTGGGATGCGAATAAGGATGCGTACTTTGCAGCCATTCAGGCCGGTCTGGAGAATTACGAACCGATGCGGATGCTGGTCAAGCAAGTGTTACGCGAGACCGCCCAACAGGCTTCCGGTCGAGCTTCTCTTCAATAACGGAAATCGGCTCACCCGTCTCGATGGCAGTGGAGCTGGCCAAACTGCGCACGCGATTGCGCCGAGCCTTCACGGCGTCTTTCAGGTAAGGGTTCGCGCGGGACAAGGTTTCGTTTTTCATGTACAGAGGATAACCGAAAAAGCCATGACGGCGCAGCACCAACAGAAGATCACCAGACCGGAGCATCTGCGTACTCCGAAGCCAGGCGTGGCAGTGCCAAGACACCCGACAGTGCCAAGACCCGACGGGCGAAGAGGTCGACTACAAGTCGGCGATCCCGGGCCGGGGAGCGGGGGTTCGATCGTTCATGTGCATTCCTTATCCGGACACCGACTCTTCCAGGCAACGGCTCAGGATCAGCGCCTTCAGATCCGCAAGGCTCGAACAGGCATTCAGGGTCAGCGCATCGACGCAAATCTTCGGCCCTTGATCCGTCATGCGAAACACTGCCGGAAGGGTGGTCGCGAGGCCCGGTTCGCGGCGGTGGAGCTCGTCGCGGTGCAGGAACTCGCACTCCGCGTCGATGGATGAGACGAATTCTCGCCATTCGGCCTTTTCGGTCAGAAGGCCGTAGGTGATCGCGCACAACCGGCAGGTGTAGGTCTCGGGCGAGAAGAGTTTGTGCCCGATGTCGGCCATGGTATTGAAGAGTCCGCTGTCGGCGTTGTAGACGAACAGCAGCCGCACGGGGCTTCTCTCAGGCATGCGGCTTCTCCCGCAACGGCAGCATCAGCAGCTGCAGCGGCGTCTGCCACTGCGGACCTTCGAAATAGCCGATCCCGAAGCGGATCCGCTGGAGGTCGTCACGCAGTCGGAAGCTTCCGAGGAGACGGTCCCAGAAAGAGAAGATGGTCCCGTAGTTGGAGTTGGTCTCGACAACGACCTCCGAGTGATGGACCCGATGCATCGACGGCGGCACCACCAGGATCCGCAGACGCCGATCCCAAGCCTCGGGCAGGCGGATGTTGCTGTGGTGCAGGAGGATGACCGCGACCATCAGGGATCTGTAGAGAATCAAGGTTGCGAGACCGAGTCCGAGCCCAAGGAGCACGGCGGCGTTGAGCAGGGTCGAAAGGACGATCTCGCCGGGATGAAAGCGAAACGCGGTCGTGGAGTCCATCCGCGGGTCGGTGTGATGGACGCGGTGGAGCCGCCACAGCAGCGGGACCTCGTGGTTCGCGCGGTGCCAGACATACATCCAAAGATCGAACAACACGAGGCCGGCAATAACGGCGATCGGAGCCGTCAACTCGGTCGCGTTCAAAAGGCCCCAGCCGCGCGTCTGCGCCAGCTCGATCGACAGGAGGATCAGGGGCGCCATCAAGGCACCGACCAATCCGCTGACGAGGGCGAGACCGATGTTCCGAGCCGCATGAGACCAGCGTCCCGCGGCCTGGTCATAGAAGGGGATCACGCCCTCCAACGCGAACAGCGCCGCCAGAATGGCAAGGGCTAGCCACTGGTCGATGCTCATCCTCGACCTCGCTCGTAGCGCTCGGCGAGCCTCGTCGGTGCTGCGCCGAGCAGGTAGCGCAGAATGAGCCCGGCGTTCATGAGTTGCTGTCGGACCACACCATTGCGACGAAAGCGCACGGCGGAGGTCGTCATCACACCTGGAAGCTTCAGAACACGCACGCGACGTCGGGCACGACGCAGCAGCTCGACATCCTCGAACAAGGGCCACTCCGGAAATCCACCGAGACGGTCGAAGAAGCTTCTCCTGATCAGGATCCCCTGGTCACCGAAGCTGGTGAGGAGCGAGTCGAACCGCGAAAACCAGCCATAGACGCCGAGCAGCCAATGAGCGTCGTCGAAGCGCAAACGAAAGCAGGCGAGCTCCGCATCCTCCGCGGCGAAGGCGGACTGCGTCAGTGCGGCGGCCTGCCGGGGCAGGATGCTGTCGTCGTGCAGGAAGAGCAGAAGCTCGCCCGCGGCGGCGCGGGCACCGGCGTTGCACTGCGGGCCGCGTCCCGGGGTTGCGAAAAGGATCTGTGTCGCGCCTTCGGGCGGACCCGGCAGCTCCGCAGGCCGAAGAGGATGCTCGCCCGGGAGGGCAACGACGACGATGATCTCGGCGTCCGGGAAGGAACGTCGACAGGACTCTATACAGGGCTCGACATGCGGACCGATGCGCCTGGTCGGGATGATGATCGAAAGGCTTGGCATGATGTGGACTGCTGCAGCGCTCCCTTAGCGGGCATGGCGCGAATCTGGCCTGCCCGACGCCGAAATCAACCCGCGAGATCGTCAAGGAAAACCGAGCAGCTTGTGCGTCTGGATGCTCAGACGCCAGCGCGGCCTGGTTTGGCAGTAGGCGATCGCTTGGCGGGTATGCTCTTGAAGGTGCGGACCGTCCATGGGCTGGAGGAAGAAATGCTTGAAGGCGAGATGCTCGAGATCCTCCGGCGAGAGTCCGGGCTGGGGGAAGACGAGCTTGAGCTCCGCGCCGCTCTGCCGGACGAGATCCGCGCCGGCCTTGGGGCTGACGCAAATCCAGTCGACTCCGGCCGGGACAGACAGGGTGCCGTTGGTCTCGAGGGCGATCTCGAAACCCTGCGCATGCAGCGCCTCGATCAAGGCAAGGTCGAGCTGGAGCAGCGGCTCGCCTCCGGTCAGCACCACGAAGGGCCGACCACCCGAACCGGCGTGCTCGGACCAGGTCGCCCGGATCCGCTCGGCCAAGGTCTCGGGATCTGCGAACACCCCCCCGCCTTCGCCGTTGGTCCCGCGAAAATCGGTATCGCAGAATCGACAGACCGCCGTCGCGCGATCTTGCTCGCGTCCGGACCAGAGGTTGCAGCCTGCAAAGCGGCAGAAGACCGCCGCTCGACCGGCTTGCGCGCCCTCGCCCTGCAGCGTGTGGAAGATCTCCTTAACGCTGTAGCTCATAGCGGAAGTGCCGGCCCCAACGCGCCCCAGCAGAGAACGGCGCCGCAGCCCGGGGTTTCGTGCAGGTCGATCCGATCCAATTGCGGCAGCGCGGCGGCAACCTCTTCGCGGATCCAGAGAAGCAGGTTGGCCGGATCGGCTTGGCGCAGGCGCGGCAGCGCGTCGAGCCGATGATGGTCGAGCCGGTCGTAGACCGGCTTGAACTGTCGCTTCACGTCTCCGTAGTCGATCGTCCAGCCGAGCACCTCGTCCAGCGGGGCGGTCAGGTGCAGACGCATCAGATAGCTGTGACCGTGCAGACGGCGGCGCCGATCGCCCTCGGGTGCCTGGACGAGCTGCAGCGCGCTCTCGAAGCGCTGCTCTTTCCAGATTCGATAATGCACGCCGTCGTAGTGACAACCGGCGGTGGCCGTCTCGTAAACGGTGACACAGGAGAGGTGCGGAAAGACCGGTTGCAGTCGGTCCCAGATCCAACGCGCCAACATCTCGCTGGTCGGGTTCTCCAGACCCGGGATGTCGTTCAGACAGGCATGATCGAGCTCGGCGTACAGCGGTGCCCAGATCTCCTCAAGCCGATCGAAGTCGACACCCATGTCACTTCCGGCGAGATCCTGATTGGCATGCAGGATCACCTCGAACCCGTGACCGTGCATCCGCCCGCACTGGTGGCCCTCGGGCACATTCGGCAGACGGTGGGCGGCCTCGAAACGAAAGCGTCGCCAGACATGGGCCTGCTCGAGCCCATCCAGATCGACACCCTGATCGCGGGTGCTCTGGATGCCGAGCGACACGACCCCGGGAACGCCGAGTTGCGCGCGGACCCAGCGGGCGAGATTCTCGTCGGTCGGGATCGGCAGGTGCGCGTTCAGGTCGCTGTAATCGAGCGGCGCAATGCAATCAGCAAGGGCCCGAGCAAGCGCTTCCGTCTCCCCGCCGGGAAACGGCGCCCAATCGACCGGCAGCTCTGCGCGCACCTTGGCGAGGAAGCCGTGCCCGTGCAGACGGCGCGAACGGTGCCCGGCAGGCAGGATGGAGACACGTCGCGCGGCCTCGAAGGGGACAGCGGCGACATGATACAGATGTTCCCTCATGGGACGGCGAGACCGAAACGAACGAGAAGAGGATCCGGGCAGCCGACATCCGCGAAGCCCTTGGCGCGGAGCAAGCAGGAATCACAGAGACCGCAGGCACGGCCGTCCGTTCCGGGGTCGTAGCAACTACTGGTGAGTCCGTAATCGACACCGAGCGACAGACCCCGGGCAATGATCTCGGCCTTGGTCATCTGCATCAGGGGAGCGTGGATCTTGAGCCGTTGGCGCCCTTCGACCCCGGCCGCGGTCGCCAGATTGGCCATGTGCTCGAACGCCTCGATGAAGGCCGGTCGACAGTCGGGATAACCGGAGTAATCCTGTACGTTCACGCCGATGAAGATGTCCTCGGACCCGAGGGTTTCCGCCCAAGCGAGCGCGAAGGACAAAAAGACGGTGTTGCGTGCCGGGACATAGGTGACCGGAATCCCCTCGCCGATCGCCCCGGCGGAACGTCCCTTTGGGACCGGGATGTCTGCGGTAAGCGCCGACCCGCCGAAACGCCGCAGATCGATCTCGACGATCGCATGCTCCACGACCCCCAGCGCCTCGGCGACGCGGGCGGCGGACTCGAGCTCGATGCCGTGACGCTGGCCGTAGCGAAACGACAGGGAATGGACCGCAAATCCTTCGGATTTCGCGATGGCCGATGCCGTCGCGGAGTCCAAACCCCCGCTCAGAAGAACAACTGCCGGTTTCATGATCTCGGAAAGCGAAGAGTGACGGAAGGGCGCATCGGGCCGTGCCAAAGCCGGGGCTCGACGCTCAGTTGCGGCCGTCCGTCGGCTGGATCAGCGAGCGGATTCGCGCCAGTGCGGTGTCGCCGACATCCGAGAACTCGATCCCGAGCAGCCAGCGCTCCTCGGCGGTGCTCGGTGAAACCCAGACCACGGAGCCGACGGCTTGAATCCCCTCCGGGATCTCCGGTGTCTCCATCTCGACCAGCAGTCGAGAACGCACGGCGAACATGCGATCGGCCCACACCTGCAGGCCTCCCTCGCTGATGTTGCGCCCGAGCACCGGGTGCACCCCAGGGGCGCTGCTGCCCGCATCGGAGCCGAGTTGCATCAGGCGAGCGTGGTGCTCCCACGACACACGCTCGTAGCTCCGCCGATCCGCATCCGCTTCGCTGATCGCCATAGATACCTCAAACCGTCTGATTGGTCGAAACGCCGCCCGGCACTCGTTCCGCCTGGACAGCAGGCAGACGCTCGGACGCCGAGAGGGGTAAATCGCTTAAACGCAGTACCATGCTAAGGATAGCGCTCGCTCGGGAGACTGTCGACCGGGCGTGAGGGGAACGCAAACGGCAGCGGACGGGGTCGAGATCCCTCTTTGGGGACGACTCAGAGCGGGATACGGAAGGTCCGTCGATACGGAAAGGAAGACAACGGAGATGGCGAGAAGGCCTTGGATTCCGGAGCCGATTGATCGGTGTCGGCCATGCTCGACGGCGCGAAACCGTAGAGCATGGCGCGATCCGAAAACGCGATTGGCGAGGCTACACGCGAATTCGATTCAGGGATGAACGAATCCGCGATTGCTCGATCGCGATCGGGGGTGCTGATCGGGGAGCCGATCAGGCCCAACCGAATCCCATCTGGAACACGACTGCATGGAGTGCCAAGGCAATGATCAACAGGAGAAAGAAGATCGGCATCAGCCATGTCGCGGGATTGAGGACCAGCCACACCTTCCAATCGTCTTCCGGGTTCTTCGGCTTTGCAATCTGGACGTCACTCATAATCTTGATCTCGTCAGAAGTCGGATTAGAACCAGGGATTGGCAGCGATCACGAAGAGGTGAACCAATGCAGCGATCCCGACGTAGGCGGTGTAGGTCACCTTGAACTGCTCATGAAACTCTTTTGCTTGTTGATCGGTAAGACCGGACAGAGACTGTGCCATGACTAAGATCCTTTGCTGGTTTTTATCGAGCACCGCACGCCGAGCCGACGCAGGGCAAGCGAAGAGGCTTAGGCTGCCTCGGGAACCACGATCACTTCGACCGGAACCGGCACGACGGCGGGTGCGCCTTCCTCGGCCGGAGCGGCTTCGGCAGCAGGTGCAGCTTCGACCGGAGCGGCTTCGGCGGCAGGCGCGGCTTCAACCGGAGCGGCCTCGGCGGCAGGCGCGGCTTCGACCGGAGCGGCCTCGGCGGCAGGCGCGGCTTCGACCGGAGCGGCCTCGGCGGCAGGCGCGGCTTCGACCGGAGCGGCCTCGACGGCAGGCGCGGCTTCAACCGGAGCGGCCTCGACGGCAGGCGCGGCTTCGACCGGAGCAGCCTCGGCGGCAGGCGCAGCTTCGACCGGAGCAGGCTCGGCAACCGGCGTAACCGCGGCTGGCTCGGCGACCTTGCCGGACTCCCATGCGTTACCCGGGATGGAGAAGGCGTACAGGTGGACACCAAGCGCGATCACGAGAAGGGCCGCCAACATCGGCACCAACCAAACGGCCGGGTTGATCACCAGCCAAATCCGGTAGTCCCGCTGACTCGGGCTGTAGTTGAGAACGTTACGGAAAGCGTCTTGAAGCATGAAAATGATCTCCTCGACTTAGAACCAGGGGTTGCTCGCAATGACGAAAAGATGCACGAGTGCTGCGATCCCGACGTACGCCGTGTAGGTAACCTTGAACTGCTCGTGAAATTCTTTTGCTTGTTCCGGAGTAAGCCCGGACAGGCTCTTTTCCGGCTGTTGCTGCTGTGCGACGACAGGCTTCGCCTGTCCGCGAGCTTTGCTGCTGCCGGTCGGTGTTGAGGCGGGAGATTGCTGCCCAGCCATTGAGTTGGCCTCCTTACGGGTTGTGCCGAGGTCGCCGCTCAGGATCTGTGCGACGGGGGTACATTTGGCGAACACCGAAGCGGGAGCGGCCCGTTCGGCGCGATACATCCAAATACCACGGGATTTACATGTCATCCCAAGTGTCATATTAGCTTGACGCTTGGCAATGTCAACAAGATTTGACACATGAGCGATGGGGGCATGGCTGGGTTTTTGCCGCCTGCCTCCAGCTCTCAGCTCTCAGCTCTCAGCTCTCAGCTCTCAGCTCTCAGCTCTCAGCTCTCAGCTCTCAGCTTTGTGGAGCGGATTTCGCGGGATTCGTTAGAGGGAAGGCGCCGTGAGGCGTGGAAAAGTGTGTGGTTTGTCATCCCCGTCAAACATCTATGCGGCGATAGGATGCTGATCGCTTCGAGTTTTCTTCAGGACGGGAAACTGCCAAATTTCTGTTCAGATCTCGCCGGAGCGCACGTCGAGCTTCTCACCGAAAACTGAAACGTGCCTGGAGAGTCGATCCCCCGACCTCGACCCGGAGGCCCGAAGCTGACGGCTGATAGCTGAAGGCTGGCGGCTGGCGGCTGGCGGCTGGCGGCTGGCGGCTGAAAGCTACCGCCCCAACCCGGCCGCGACCTGCCGAATCCGCTCGACCATGGCGACCAAACCGTTGCGGCGGGTCATGCTGAGGTGCGCGTCGAGGCCGAGTCGGCTGAAGAAGGCTTGCGCGTCGAAGGCGAGGATGGCGCCGGCCGTTTGGCCGGAGTAGAGCTGCTGCAGAAGGGCGATGAGGCCGCGGACGATGTTGGCGTCGCTGTCGGCGAGGAACTCGATGACGTCGTCCGATCCTGGACGCACGCGGGCTGCTAGATGGACGCGGCTTTGGCACCCGGGCACGAAGGTCTCCGGGGTCTTCAAGTCATCCGGCATGGGCGTCAGGCGCTCGCCGAGATCCATGATCTGTTGATGGCGCATCGGCCAATCGGGGAGAAGATCGAAGATCTCCGCGATCTCTTCGGCGGCCGACGCGGGCGAGTCGGCGACGGCGGCCGGATAGAGGAGCTCCGCGGGAGGCGTTTCGGTCGACCCCTTCCTGGCGGACGCGTCGCGAGCGGCGGAGACAATCTCGGCGAGCGTATCGGCGAGCCGCTCGACCTCGGCTTCGGTGTTGTAGACACCGAAGGAGGCCCGCGCGGTGGAGGCGATGCTCAGGCGATCCATCAGCGGCTGACAGCAATGATGGCCGGTTCGAATACAGATGCCGCGCAGATCGAGCTGCATGCCGATATCCAGCGTGCCGATCGGTGGATCGACCATCACCCAGGAGACCACGGCGGCCTTGTGCGGTGCGGTGCCCTTGATCTCGAGACCGGGGATCGCCGAGAGCCGCTCGGTGGCCAACCGGAGGAGACGCTGCTCGTGCGCGCCGATCCGCTCGAATCCGACCCCTTCGAGCCACTCGATGGCCGCAGCCAGACCGACCGCGCCGGCGATATGGGGCGTGCCGGCCTCGAATCTATTCGGAATCTGAGCGTAGGCCGTTTTCTCGAAGGTGACCTGCTCGATCATGTCGCCGCCGCCCTGGTACGGCGGCATCGCCTCGAGCAGACTGCGTTTCCCGTAGAGCACGCCCATGCCGGTCGGTCCGTAGAGCTTGTGTCCGGAGAAGGCATAGAAATCGGCGTCGAGCGCCTGAACATCGGTCGCGCCGTGGGCGACCCACTGGGCGCCGTCGATCAGGGCCAGCGCCCCCGCGGCATGGGCCTCCTCGATGATCGTCTTGACCGGATTGATCGTCCCGAGTGCGTTGGAGACATGGTTGACCGCGACTAGCCGGGTGCGCGAGGAGAGCAGGCGACGGTAGGCGTCCATGTCGAGCTCGCCGGCATCGTCGATCGGGATGACCCGGATGCGCGCACCCGTGGCCTCGCAGGCCATCTGCCAAGGGACGATGTTGGAGTGATGCTCCAAGTGGGAAAGGATGATCTCGTCGCCCGGTTGCAGGTTGGCCCGCCCCCAGGAGGCGGCGACCAGATTGATGGACTCGGTCGTCCCGCGCGTGAAGAGACACTCGACCGGCTCTGCGGCGTGCAGGAAGTGCGCGACCATCTCGCGCGCGTAATCGTGCATCCGGGTGGCATTGCGCGAGAGCTGGTAGACGCCGCGATGGATGTTGGCGTGGTATTGCTGGTGATAGTCGCTCACCGCCTGGATGACCTGGAGCGGCTGCTGGGTGCTCGCGGCATTGTCCAAATAGGCCAGCGGCTGGTCGTGCACCCGGGTTGCGAGGATCGGAAACTGCGCGCGCAGGGCCGTCAGGTCCAAGGGCACGGAGGGTGCGGGGGTCGGTGAGAGTCGCGGAGTCATCTTCGGTTCAGTGCACTCGGATGTGGCTGTAGATGTCCAGGTACTGGCGTGCCGGTCGGCCCCATGAGCGGTCGACACGCATCCCGTTGATCTGCAGCTGGCGAAAATACTCGGGGTGATTCCGCCACAGATCGATCGCGCGCTCCATGGCGGCGGCCAGGGCGGACTCGGTCAGGTCGTCGAAGAGATAACCGTTGCGCTCCTCGAAGGGACGATCCGAGTAGTTGGCGTCGAAGACCGTATCGGCGAGCCCCCCGACGCGCCGCGCGATCGGGACTACGCCGTATTTCATCGCGATCATCTGGGTCAACCCGCAGGGTTCGTAGATGCTCGGGATGAGGATCATGTCTGCGCCTGCATAGATGAGATGGGACAGCTCCTCGTCATACGCAAGGACCAGACGGCAATCCGGGTGCCCCTCGGTGTCTTCTTGGAGGCGCCGGAACTGCTCGGCAACCACCGGATCGAGCGCGGCCCCGAGAAGCGCGAGCTGGCAGTCGAGCGCGCACGCATGCGCGATGCCGAAACGCAGGAGATGCACGCCCTTCTGATAGTCGAGCCGGCTGACGACGGCCACGATCGGCTTCTCGTCCTGAACGAGGCCCAAGTAATCCCGCAAGGCCCGGCGATTGGCCTCCTTGCCGTCGAGCTGCTCGGCATCGAAGGGCTCGGGGATGTGCCGGTCGGTTGCAGGGTTCCAGACCGCATCGTCGATGCCGTTGAGCACACCGCCGAACTTGCCGTCGTGGGTCTTCAGAACACCCTGCAGCCCCATCCCCTGCTCGGTGTTCTGGATCTCCCAGGCGTAGCGCGGCGAGACGGTGTTGACGAAGTTGGAGAAGACGATCCCGCCCTTCATCAGATTCACCGCGCGCGGATTGGCTGGATCCTGGAGACGGTCGGGCGTCATGAGGCGTGCCGGATCCAGACCGACCTGACGCAGGATGGATTCACCCACGACACCCTGGTAGCCGAGATTGTGCAGGCTGTAGCAGACACGGACGTCGGTCAGTCCGAGGCGCTGGTACATCTCGAAGAGGAGGACGGGCACCAGCGCGGTTTGCCAATCGTGACAATGGATGACGTCCGGGCGCCTGCCCGAGGTCAGCATGAACTCCAGCACGGCCCGACAGAAGAAGGCGAAGCGGTCCGCATCGTCGGCCTCGCCGTAGATGCGCCCGCGCTGAAAGAACCGATGGGGCGAATCGGACTCGATGAAGAAGCAGGTGATCCCGTCGACCTCGCCCGAATCCACCCGACAGTCGATCCACTGATCGAAATAGGGGACGCGCAACCCGCGGCAGACCTCGCGGCGCCCCTCGATCAGATCGTGGCGCAGCGAATCGTATCCCGGCAAAAAGACCTCGACCTCTTGCCCGAGCGCGAGAAGCTCGCGCGAGAGCCCGTGCACGACATCACCGAGCCCGCCAGCTTTTGCGATCGGCGCACACTCGGCGCTGACCATGGCGATATACATACCTTGATTCCCGATTGGCTTTTTGATGGCGGGGCCGCCGAAACCCTCGGAGGCACCCACGCGCGGCGTCACCCCGCATGCGGGGTGACCCGGATGTCTTCCCTACGCGGGTCTCAAGACGACTCGTTGCCGCCGCGCGCCGCGATATAGGCCAGCGCCTTGTCGATCCGGCGTAGCGTCGCATCCTTGCCGACGAGCCGCAGGGTCTCGTCGATGCCGGGCGAGGCGGCGCGACCGACGATGGCGACGCGCAGGGGCTGGGCGACCTTGCCCATATTGGTCCCCAGCTCCTCGGCGATCCCTTCCACGACGTGCTTGAGTCCCTCGAGCGTCCAATCCTCGTAGGCCATCAGCTCGAAGGCGGCACGCAGGCGCTCGAGCCCTTCGCGGGCCACCAGACGCAGATGCTTCTTGGCGGACGCCTCGTCGAAGGTCTCGAAATCGCGATAGAAGAAGGCGCTGATCTCGGCCAGCTCGGTCAGGGTCTTGGCGCGCGCGGCTTGCGCCTTGACGACCTCGATCAGATCGGGGCCGGTCGCGGGATCGATGTCGAGCCGACCCATGTGCGGACTGAGCAGACGGGCGATCCGCGCCGGATCGGCATGATGCAGATACTGCTGATTCAACCAATCGAGCTTGTCGGTGTTGAAGGCCGAGGCAGCCTTGTTGACGTCGCCGATCTCGAAGAGCTTGATCATCTCCTCGACGGAGAAGAGCTCCTGATCGCCGTGCGACCAGCCCAGACGGACCAGATAATTGAGCAGCGCCTCGGGCAGATAGCCCTGATCGCGATAGGCAATGACGCTCACCGCACCGTGGCGCTTGGACAAACGCGCACCGTCGTCGCCGAGGATCATGGGCACATGGGCGTAGCGCGGCGGCTCGTGGCCGAGCGCACGCAGGATGTTGATCTGGCGCGGCGTGTTGTTCAGATGATCGTCGCCGCGAATGACATGGGTGATGCCCATATCCGAGTCGTCCACCACCACGCTCAGGTTGTAGGTGGGTGCACCGTCGCTGCGCCGGATGACCAGGTCGTCCAGCTCGGCGTTGGCGAAGACAACCCGGCCGCGGATCATGTCGTCGACGACCACGACGCCGTCGGCGGGATTCTTGAAGCGGATGACGTGCGGCTCGTTCGGGTCGACCTCGTGTCCGCGACAATGGCCGTCGTAGCGCGGTTTGAGCCGCTGCGCCATCTGATCCTCGCGCAGCTTTTCCAGGCGCTCCTTCGAGCAGATGCAGCGATAGGCCAAGCCCTTGGCCAGCAGCTCGTCGATCACGGCGTTGTACCGATCGAAGCGCTGGGTCTGGTAGAAGGGCCCCTCGTCGTAGTCCAACCCGAGCCAGGTCATGCCCTCGAGGATGGCGTTCACGGACTCGGCCGTCGAGCGCTCCAGGTCCGTATCCTCGATCCGCAGCACGAACTGCCCGCCGTGCTTGCGCGCGAAGAGATAGCTGAAGAGCGCCGTGCGGGCGCCTCCGACGTGCAGGTAACCGGTAGGGGACGGGGCGAATCGGGTACGGACGGTCATGGGCTTCCGGATCGGTTGTTTGGGACGCGTGGCGGCGATTCTAACAGAGCCCCTTCGACCTGCCCGCTTGTTCGCTCGGGTTCTTATCTCGCTGTGTCGGCCTCACCTTGTTCCATCAAGTGACCTTCGGTTATGTTCGCGCCATGAGATTCTCCGAAGCAGACGGCAGCAGCGGCCAACTGATCGACGCCTACGGTAACGACGGCATCCTGATCGGGGGGCGACGCTTTACCCGTGGGTTGATCGTGACGCCGAGCCGGATCGAAGACGGCTGGGGTCCGGCGGACCCGGCCGATTTGACGGTCGAGCACCTGGATGCACTGATCGCGATCGAGCCCGAGACCCAGGTCATCGTACTGGGGACCGGCGAGACACAGGTCTTTCCGGACCCCGCACTCTATTTTGCCGTGATCGGGCGCGGTATCGGATTCGAGGTCATGGATACGGGTGCGGCCTGCCGGACCTACAACATCTTGATGTCGGAAGGGCGG
Organism: Thiocapsa roseopersicina; assembly: GCF_900106925.1. Taxonomy (GTDB): domain Bacteria; phylum Pseudomonadota; class Gammaproteobacteria; order Chromatiales; family Chromatiaceae; genus Thiocapsa; species Thiocapsa roseopersicina. Next base: position 140,907 of record NZ_FNNZ01000003.1, on the reverse strand, counting down.
CGCGTCGTCGCCGGTCTGATGCCTCTGGCGCTGAATCACGCTGAACCGGGCTGAACCGCGTCCGGCGTGATCAATGCTGGTTCAGCATTGCTTCGCGTTCGGCTTGGTCCGCGAGACTTGGAGTCGACGCGGTTCAGGTTTTTGTATAGTGGTGAGTGGTGAGTGGTGAGTGATGAGTGGCTAGTGGCTAGTGGCTAGTGGCTAGTGGCTAGTGGCTAGTGGCTAGTGGCTAGTGGCTAGTGGCTAGTGGTTAGTGGCTAGTGGCTAGTGGTTAGTGGCTAGTGGTTAGTGGCTAGTGGCTAGTGGCTAGTGGCTAGTGGCTAGTGGCTAGTGCAGCATGGCAGATGTGTCGAGGCCGTTCGTTGTGGTTGTCGTTGTCGTAATCGACCATCGATACGGGTCCGAATCTTGATCGCCGCACGCCGGCGAACCGCTTGCTCGATCGCAATCGCATCATCCGGAGCACTCCAAACCCATGGATCGACAGATCATTCTCTCCGTCCTCGGCGTCGCCGTCTTAGGCTTCTTGGGTGTTCTTCTCCTCATGCCCGCATCCATCGAGGACGGCCCGGATCGCTTGCCTTGGCGGGTCACGCAGGATGCTTCCGGGCACTCGCAGGTCTTCGGCTTCACAATCGGGGAGACCACGCTGGCGGAGGTGCGCAGGCTGTTCGGCGAGGACGGCAAGGTCAATCTCTTCCAAGACCCGACGCAAGCCGAGTCCTACGGTGTGGAGGCCTTCTTCGACCAGATCCATCTCCAGCGCCTGCGCGCGGATTTCGTGATCGCGCTCGATGTCGACCAGGCCACCCTCGCCGCCATGTACGAGCGCGGCCTGCGGATCAGCCAGGTCGGCAGCGGTAGCCGCAAGATCAAGCTCGACCCGGCCGATGTCGAGACCCTGTCCGCCCGCCCGATCCGATCCATCAGCTACCTTCCGAAGGCCAGGTTGGACAACGCGCTGATCGAGCAACGCTTCGGCACACCCGATCTGCGTCTGACCGAGCCCGAGACCGAGATCGTCCATTGGCTCTACCCCGAACGCGGGATGGACATCGGCCGCAGCCCCAACGGGACCGTGGTCATTCAGTACGTCAACCCGGACGACTTCGACCGACTCCTGAGCCCGTTGCAGGATGCCGTCCCGAGCGAGGAAACGCCTTCGGAGAGCTGAGCATGTCCAAGCACGCCATCATCTTCGCTGCGGCCTTGCTCGGCCTCGCCGTCGCCGGATCGACACCGGCCGCCGAGCCGACCAAGATCCGTTTCGTCACCGACTGGAAGGCGCAGGCCCCGCAAGGCGGCTTCTACCAAGCCAAGGCGCTCGGGCTCTATGCCGAGCAGGGGCTGGATGTCGAGATCATCCAGGGCGGCCCCTCGGTGAATGTCCCCCTGCTCCTGGGCTCCAACGAGGTCGATTTCGGGATCGGCTCCAACAGCTTTATTCCGCTCAACATGGTCGCGGCCGGGATTCCGGCGACCGCCGTCGCGGCCATCTTCCAGAAAGACCCGCAGGTCCTGATCACGCACCCGCGCGAGGACATCCGATCCATTGCCGACATGAAGGGCAAGCCGATCATGATCTCGGACGCAGGCGTCGGCAGCCACTGGATCTGGCTGAAGGCCAAATTCGGCTTCACGGATCGTCAGATCCGCAAGTACACCTACAATCTCGCCCCCTTTCTCGCCGATCCGCGTGCGATCCAGCAGGGCTATGTCACCAGCGAGCCTTACGAGATCGAAAAGGCGAGCGGGATCACACCGCAGGTCTTCCTCATGGCCGACGAGGACTACCCCTCCTACGGGACGCTCATCCTGGCCTCGGATCGCCGCATCCAAGCCAACCCGCAACAGGTACGGGCCTTCGTCGCCGCCTCCATTGCCGGCTGGAAGGACTATCTCACCGGCGACCCCACGCCCGGCAACAGCCTGATCAAGGCCGACAACCCGGAGATGACCGACGCTGTGCTGCTGCATGCCATCGCCGAGATGAACCGCTACCGGCTCGCCACCGCGGGCGATGCCGAGACTGCCGGGATCGGCGTCATGACGGAGGCACGCTGGCAGGCCTTCTTCGAGACCATGTCCGCCGACGGGGTCTACCCGACGACGCTGGATTGGCGGCGCGCCTTCTCGCTCGATTTCCTCCCGCCAAAACCGTGAGCAGCGGCCTGCGCCTCGACCGACTGGCGAAGACCTTCCCCAACGGCACCGCCGCGCTCGGGGAGCTCAGCGCCGACATCGAGGCCGGCGCCTTCGTCTCCCTGCTCGGCCCCTCCGGATGCGGCAAAAGCACGGTACTGAGGCTCATCGCCGGGCTGGAAGAGCCGACACGGGGCCGTGTCGGCTGGCCGCAAACACGCGGATCGCTCGGCTTCATCTTCCAGGAACCGACGCTCATGGCGTGGGCGACTGCGACCAACAACATCGCCTTGCCGCTCGAGCTTGCCGGCATGGCCAAGAGCGAAGCGCGTGAACGCGCCCGTGTCGCGCTGGAGAAAGTCGGTCTCGCGGGCTTCGCCGATGCCCTGCCCCGCGAGCTCTCGGGCGGGATGCGCATGCGTGTCTCCATCGCACGCGCGCTGGTCGCCGACCCCGATGTCCTCTTGATGGACGAGCCCTTCGCGGCGCTCGATGAATTCACCCGCGGCAAGCTCAACGACGACCTGCTGCGTCTCTGGGCCGAGCGTCGGTTTACCGGGATCTTCGTAACCCACTCGGTCTTCGAGGCCGTCTATCTGTCGCAGCGGATCTTGATCCTCAGCGGGCGTCCGGGACGTCTGGTCGCCGACATCGAGAACCCCGCGCCCTACCCGCGCGAGCCCGGCTACCGGACATCCGCCGCCTTCAATGCGACCGCGCGCGACATCCTCGACGCGTTGGAGGATGTCTCGACATGCTGATGCGGGGCCTGCGGATCATCCTGCCGATCGCGCTCTTTCTGGGTTTGATCCGGTTTTGGGAGTGGTCCGTCGTCTATCTGGAGATCCCGCCCTTCATCCTGCCTCCGCCGAGCGCCATTCTGGCCGTCTTCGCAACCGACGGGGCCTCGCTTCTCGGCTCGGCATGGACCACATTGGGCACGACATTGGCGGCCTTCACTCTGGCAACGGTCTCGGGCACGGCACTCGCAGCGCTCTTCGCCTCCAGCCGTATCGCGGAGGCGGCGCTCTCGCCTTATGCCGTGATCCTGCAGGTCACACCCATCATCGCCATCGCCCCCTTGATCATCGTCTGGGTCGGACTCGACAACGCCTGGCTCACCGTGCTGATCCTGGCCTGGATCGCCGCCTTCTTCCCGGTCCTGGCAAGCGCGACCGCAGGTCTCAAGGCGGTCGACCCCAATCTACGCGACCTCTTCCGGCTGTATCGCGCGGACTTTCGCCAGACCTTCATCCGGCTCATGGTTCCATCCTCCCTGCCCTATCTGCTCGCAGGCATCAAGACCGCGGGTGGACTCGCACTGGTCGGTGCCGTGGTCGCCGAGTTCGCCGCGGCCTCCGGCAACACCGACGGACTCGCCTGGCGCATCCTCGAGGCCGGCAATCGGCTGCAGATCGCCAAGATGTTCGCCGCCCTGTTGCTGCTCGCGCTCATGGGCGTCGTCCTCTATGCGATCCTGAGCTTCGTGGAATGGCTGCTCCTGCATCGCTGGCACGGGGATCGGCGTCACGCTTGATCGCGGCTGGAAAAGGCGCGTCAGTCCAGGAACCAGGCGAGGGCAAGGACATAAAGCGCCCCAACCGACAACTGGGTCACCGCGATCGGCAGGCCGATACGCAGGAACTGCATGAAGGTCACGCGCCGGCCGTGCGAGGCGCAGATGCCGACGGCGACGACGTTGGCCGACGCGCCGATCAGGGTCGCGTTCCCGCCGAGGGTGGCGCCGAACATCATGGCCACGAACACCGGCATGACGGCGCTCGGCCAATCCACGAAGCCGCTCGCCAGAGCGACCTCCGGGACCGCCTCGGCCGCAACGAGATAACCGGTGATCATGACCAGCGCCGCGGCGACCACGGGGATATTCGCCAGCAGGCTCGAGAGGATCCCGATACCGGCCAGAGACAGGAGTCCGACCGCAAGGAGATCGTCCCCGAACCAGGCGTAGAGCTGGATCGACAGCCCCTGCAGCAGCTCGGTCTTAATGAATGCCTGGACGAGGGTGAAGATGGCGCCGAGGAAGAGGATCGTCTTCCAATCCACGTCGCGCAGGACCTCCCCCACCGGCTCGATGCGCACGCCGTAAACCACGAGCAGCGCGAGCGCCGCGCCGACGATGGCCACCTCGGGCGGAACGATATGGGTCGGCAGCGACTCGCCGATCAAAAAGAGGACCACCATGACCAGGAGGACGAGCAGCGAGAGGGCCAGGAAGACGGGCCGCTCGATGCGCACGCCCGGGCGCGACGGCGGCAGGGTCACACGTGTTGCCCAGATCTCCGGCAGCAAACGCGGCAGCAGGGGGATGACCGCCAGCACGGTCAGCAGGCCACCTGGACTCACCATCCGCAGGTAATCCACGAAGGACAACCCGATCGCACTGCCGACGAGGAAAGTCGCGGGATCGCCGACCAGGGTAAGCATGCCGGCCGCGTTGCTCACGATGGCGGTAATGATCAGCGGCCCGGCGAAATCCACCTTGAGCGCCCGGCAGACCCCGATGATCACCGGCGCGACCAGGATCACGGCGGTCGCATTGGGCAACAGGGCGCAGATCGGGGCCACCAGGGCGACGATGAGCAGCAACAGACGCTTGCCGCTCCCGCCGGTCGCGCGCAGAACGGCGTCGCCGAGCCAGTCGAAGATGCCCGTCTTGCCGATCACCCGCGCCACCACCATGCCGCCGAACAAGAGCGCAAGCGGGCCGCCGGCGGTATCGATGATGGGGACCAGATCGGATCCGTCGATCACCTCGAACACCATCAAGACGCTGACCCCGAGCAGGGCCGCGACCACCATGTCGACCAGATCGAAAGCGATCAAGAGGATCACGGCAGCGAAGACGCCGAGGGTCAGATAGATCTGAAGGTCGGTCATGACGGCGTCACTCAGTCGAGCGGGGGGACATAATGGAGACCGCCTTCGGTCCAGAGCCGGTTGAGACCGCGCTCGATCTTCAGGGGACTGTCGCGCCCGACGTTGCGCTCGAACATCTCGCCGTAGTTGCCGACGGCACGCACGGCGCGGATCCCCCACCGGGGCTCGACGCCGAGCGCGCGTGCGATCAACCCGCGCTCGTCGTCGGTGCGTCGGACCAGGGGGTTGGTTCCTTCCGCATCCACCGCATCGATGTTGGCGCGGTTCACGCCGTATTCCTCCGCGAGGATCAGAGCGTTCAGGACCCATCGGACCAAGGTGGTCCACTCGGGGTCGCCGCGCCAAACGACCGGGCTCAAGGGCTCCTTGGAGATGCGCTCGGGCAGGATCAGGTCGGCTTCGCGCTGCGCCGGCGCGAGCAGACGCATGGCGGCGAGCTGCGCGGCGTCCGAGGTGTAGGCACGGCAGCGACCGTCAAAGAATGCCTGCGCGGTCTCTGGGGCCGAGTCCATCACCAGCGGCTCCACGGACCAGCCGTGCGCGGCGAAGTAGGTCTCCAGATTGCGCCGGTGTGTTGTCCCCTTCTCGACGCAGACGGTGGCGCCGGCGAGATCGGCGAGTGTTTCGATGCCGGCCGCGGCCGGAACCAGGAACCCCTGACCGTCGTAATACAGGATTCCGGGAAACTGCACCTTCAACACCGCCTCGCGGGTCAGTGTCCAGCTGGTGTTGCGTATCAGGAGGTCGACCTTGCGCGATTGCAGTGCCGGGAAACGGGCCGAGGCGTAGAGCGGCACCCACTCGACCTTGTCCGGATCATCCAAGACCGCCGCCGCCACCGCGCGACAGAAGTCGACATCCAGACCGCGCCATCGTCCCTCGGCATCGCGCTCGGAGAAGCCGGGGATGCCCTCGCTCACCCCGCAGCGCAATTGCCCGCGCGACTTCACGCTGTCCAAGACCTCGCCCGCCTCGGCCTGCGTGACGAGCACGGACGCAAAGATCATCAGGGTCGCACACCAGTGACGCCTGTCGAGTCTCATGCCGGATTCCGAAATCGCGCGTTGAAACCAAAAAGGCTCGACCGCGACGCGGCCGAGCCAGATGAGGATGTCAGTGTATTTGCAACGAGTGCCATCGACAAGACGTCGCACGCGGGTCATGCCTTCGCGAGGCAAGCCTCTAGCGGCAGCGTGCGACCACAAGGGCCTAGGCGCGGAGCTGATTTGCGCGAATCCCGTTCAGCCCAACTCGAAGGTCGTCACGCCGTAGATCCGATCGATCGGGAGCGAGGGCGCCGTGCCTCGATACATGCGCGCGGTCTCGAACACGGGGGACAGGCCATAGCCCTTTGCCAGGTCAAGCGCCGCGGGATTGGGCTCGGGAAGATCCAGGATCACGGTGTCCGTGCCGGCACAGGCGGCGAGGCGGCGGAAGAGCAGATCGGCACGCACGGCATCGTCGGCGAAGAGCGGCCCGATCTTCCAACCGGCGCGGCATTGCCTGACCGTCCCGTAACCCGTCACACGGCCGGATCCGCCACCCGTGTCAACCGCGGGCTCGACGAAGGCCCAGCTGCGGCGCGTGTCTCTTTGGGTGAGCCAAGCATCCAGGAACCGATCTCGGGGTGCGGGAAAGAAGGGTCGATCATAATCGAGCAGCGCGGGAAGCAGGCCCGGATCGACCGGAACGAGACGCGGATCATCCGGGGCCGCAAGCGTGACCGTGCCCGAATAGCGGACGTTGCGCCAAGCCAGCGCGAACCCGGAGCGACGATAGTCGTGCTGGCGTTCCGGCACCCCGTCGAGACCGATCACCCGATCGCCGAGAAAGGCCATCCCGGCCTGCCACAGCCGCAGGGCAATGCCGCGCCCGCGATAGGGCGGCGCGGCGATGTAGAGACCGATAAAACCGAAGGTTTCGCCGTAGCGCACGGCCGAAAGGCTTGCCGCAGGCTCGCCGTCGACGAACGCCATCAGAAAACCCTCGGGGTCGGCCGCTCGGAAACAGGCGGCATCGTCGAGACCCGGATTCCAACCCTCGCGCGCGGCCCACTCGATGGCGAGATCGACCTCGGCCGGCAACATGGTGCAAATACTGATAGCCGTGTCCGTCTTCATCGCAGTCACCATTGGTCGTTAAACCGCGCCCGGTACGGTATGCAATGCTTTTGGATGGAGTCGACCCGGGCAGCCTCGATGACCGCTGGAGCAGGCGCGGTTTAAGTGATTAAAAAATATTTCGATTTAAACCGGGGCCCCGCTAAGGGCCATGGATGCACCAAACGTCGAGCTCACTCGAAAATTCAGCATCTCGCTCTGGACGCGGTTTAGGTGAAGAGGGTCAAGACGCCCGTATAGCCGTAGAGACGATCCTGCGAGATCTCGCCGTTGGCATAGAAACCGACGATGGGCACATCGCCGAGCGCGGCCTGGATCTGCTTGAGCTCGGCCGAATCCGGACCGAAGAGGTTGACCCCGCGCCCCAAACAGGAGACGTAGATGCCGCCTCGCGGCGGAGCGGACAGGCGACCCTTGATGCCCTTGAGCATGCGGTCGAGATCCTCGCGGGCGGTGTCGGCATCGCGCCGGCAGAACATCAGCTCGCGTCCGGGCTCCACCAGATCGCCGATCGCGACCAGGCCGTGATTGGGATCGATGCCGACCAGATTACGGACCAAATAGTCGCCCGTATCCGAGCCCTGGATGGGCAAGCCGGCGAAGATGTAGCCGCCGAGACGCGACAGATCGCGGGCCAGGATCTCGCCGATATCCTGTTTGAGCACATCGAGCGCGGGCTCGCCGTCGAGTCGCATCAGGATGTTGCGCTGGCCCTCGGTGATCACGTGATGCGGTCCGATCGGCGAGCAGCCCTGGCTGAGTCGGATCAGGATCCCGACCCGCTCGGAGAAGAGGACGCCGGACAGACCGCCGCGCGTCACCCCGTCGGCGATGGTCAAGGCGTCCCCGCGGGCGCTGGCGAGACCGCCGACGAGGAAACCCGCGGTCGTGCGCTGCGCAAGCTGCTGGATCAGGATCTCGGTCAGGCCGTTGGATGGGTCGCCGTGGACTAAGCCCAGGTACGGCGGATTGGCGCGCATCCAGTCGCCGTGACGCAGATCGAAGTCGTCGAGATCCTCGACCAGGCTCGGGAAGACGCGAAAGTCATCGCTCGGAAACTCCCCGAGCATGACCGCGAGCGCGGGCTCTTCGTAGTATTCGGCACCGGTCGCACAGATGCCCAGACCGACGCTGCCGACCCATTGATCGATGCCGGTCGCCGCGCGAAGGTTGCGTAGGATGTCGCCGAGATCGTCGGCAAGGGCGTCGGTCACGTAGAGGAATCCGAGCGTCGCCTCCCGGGGCACACTCCCGATCTGCGTCAGACATCGATCGGCGGCCAGACGCCAATCGGGATCCGCGGCATGTCCCAGGCGAAATGGAGTCATGGTGATTCAGTCATCCCGGAGTGGAGTGTCGAGTCGCAACGGCGCACCGCTAAACCTCGGCGAGGTCGCCTTTCTCCTGCAACCAGGCCCGTCGGTCGGAAGCGCGTTTTTTGGCCAGCAGCATGTCGAGGAGGTTGTTGCTCTCGTCGTCCGCTTCAACCGTGAGCTGGACCAGGCGCCGGGTATCCGGATGGATGGTCGTCTCGCGCAGTTGTCCCGGATTCATCTCGCCGAGGCCTTTGAAGCGCTGGACATTGACCTTGCCCTTGATCTTCTCGGCCTCGATGCGGTCCAGGATGCCGCGCTTCTCGCTGTCGTCCAGGGCATAAAAGACCTGCTTGCCGACGTCGATGCGATAGAGCGGCGGCATGGCGACGAAGACGTGCCCCTCGGCGACCAGGCGCCTGAAGTGACGGAGAAAGAGCGCACACAGCAGGGTCGCGATATGGGCGCCGTCCGAGTCCGCGTCGGCGAGGATGCAGATCTTGCCGAAGCGCAGCCGCGCGAGATCGTCACTGCCCGGATCCACGCCGATGGCGACCGCGATGTCGTGCACCTCCTGCGAACCCAAGACCTCGGCCGGGTCGACCTCCCAGGTATTCAAGATCTTGCCGCGCAGCGGAAGGATCGCCTGGAATTCGCGATCGCGCGCCTGCTTGGCCGAGCCGCCGGCCGAGTCGCCTTCGACCAGGAAGAGCTCGCCGCGCTCCGGATCGGTCGTGGTGCAGTCGGCGAGCTTGCCCGGCAAGGCCGGCCCCTGCGTGATCTTTTTGCGGGTGACGGTGCGACCGGCACGCAGTCGCGCCTGGGCGGCACCGATGACCAGCTCGGCGATCCGCTCGCCCTCGGCCACATGCTGATTCAGCCAGAGGCTGAAGGCGTCCTTGACCACACCCGAGACGAAGGCCGCACACTCGCGCGAGGACAACCGCTCCTTGGTCTGCCCGGAGAACTGCGGCTCGATCAGCTTGACCGAGAGGATGTAGCTGACGCGGCCCCAAACATCCTCCGGGGCCACCTTGACGCCGCGCGGCAGCAGGTTGCGGAACTCGCAGAACTCGCGCACCGCTTCGGTTAAACCGGTGCGCAGTCCGTTGACATGGGTGCCGCCCTGCACGGTCGGGATGAGGTTCACATAGCTCTCGGCGACCGCCTCGCCGCCCTCGGGCAACCAGCCCAGCGCCCAGCTCGCCGCCTCGTTGGTGCCTTCCAGGTCGCCGACGAAGAGCTGAGACGGGAGGGTCTCGGCCCCGTTCAGCGCCTGGAGCAGATAGTCCTTGAGGCCGTCCTGGTAGCACCAGACCTGCTCGTCGCCGCTCGCCTCGTCGCGAAAGCGGACCTCGAGTCCGGGACAGAGGACGGCCTTGGCCTGCAGCAGATGGGTCAGCGGACGTGTGGCGATCTTGGGCGTGTCGAAATACTTCGGATCCGGCCAAAAGCGCAATCGGGTGCCCGTATGGCCGCGCCCGACGCTGCCGAGCTGCACGAGATCGCTCGCCTTCTCGCCGCCGGCGAAGGCCATGTGGTGCTCGTAACCGCCGCGTTTGACCCAGACATCCAGGCGCTTGGAGAGGGCATTCACGACCGAGACGCCGACCCCGTGCAGCCCGCCCGAGAAGCGATAGTTGTCGCCGTTGAACTTGCCGCCCGCGTGCAGCTTGGTGAGGATGACCTCCACGCCGGGCAGACCCTGCTCGGGGTGGATATCCACCGGCATGCCTCGCCCGTCGTCGCTCACCTCGAGCGAGCCGTCGGCGAAGAGCACGACTTCGATGCGGCGGGCATGTCCGGCGAGCGCCTCGTCGACGCTGTTGTCGATGACCTCCTGGGCCAGGTGGTTGGGGCGGGTGGTGTCGGTATACATCCCGGGGCGCTTGCGCACCGGGTCGAGGCCGCTGAGGACCTCGATGGCTGAGGCATCGTAGTGGCCGGTCATGGGGGCTGTGCGTCGATCCTGTCTGTTGTCGTGGTCGGGTTGGAGTGGGTTTGCGGGCGAGGACCAACGGGGCTCGCTGGCTTGCTTGCTCGCCGGACGGCCTAAGGCATGATGCCGTGCGCGACCGGCAGGTGCAGAAGTCTCCCCGCGCGCATGAATCCGGCATCGAGCGTCAAGATCGTTTCGGCGCCTTGTCCCGCCGCAATCGCCAGATGCAGCGCATCGCCGGCGCGCAAACCGGTCGCTGGCGTTTCCAGATATCGCGCAGCAAGTGCAAAGTCAGGCGCGGTCGGCACAAGCGACAAAAATGACTCTTCCAGAACACGCGCGAGCTCGCGACGAACCGCCTCGCCCTGGGTGTCGGACAGCTCGCCCATGCGTCGCTTGCGCGAGATCAGACTCGCCAGCTCGACCCGGGTCCAAAGGCTCGTAGCCAAATCGCCCGGCTGCACTGTCATGACGAATGTCTCGACAGCGTCGCTGATCTCCTCGGCAATGACCAACGGTGCGATGAAGCTGGTATCCAGGTAGACCATTAAACCGCGTCCAGAGCGAGTTGCTTACTTTCAAGTGAGTTCGACATTTGGTGCATCCGGGGCCCTTGGCGGGGACGCGATTTAAAATTATATATTTCTTAATCGCTTAAACCGCGCCAGCTCCAGCGGACGTCAGGTCTGCCGGGGTCAATCCCATCCAAAAACATCGCATACCGCACCGGGCGCGGTTTAAAAGCCTTCGTCGCGCAGCTCCCGAATCAGCTCCACGCTTGGTCTGTCCGCTTGCGGCAAACCGGAACGGAACTGCGCGAGCGAGCGCAGGGCCTTCTTCGGCTGGGCGATCGGGACCAGCTTGGCCACAGGCTGCCCGCGACGGGTGATGATGGTCTCCTCGCCGCTCTGGGCCTTGCTCACAAGCTCGCTCAGATGCGCTTTGGCTTCCGCCAGATTGACTGCACCCATGGTCGGCTCCGAATGGTCACATTGTTGGTCATCATGATAGCGCAGAACCGTAGCACATGATTGTCAGTTGGCGCCAAGCCCGGCGCACCGGCGCCGGGCTTGGCGGGGCTTGCGGTTTGACCCATCCGAAGAGCTGGGGTAACTTAACTCGACATCCGAAAGACCTTAAACCGCGTCCGGCCAGAACCCGTTGGATTCAACCGAGCGGCGTGATCCAACGAAGCATCGGTATCCATTTAGGACGCGGTTCAAGCGCATGAAAAAGCCAGTCGCTCCGCCCCCGCCTTCCTTCGAGCAGTCGCTCGCCGAGCTGGAATCGATCGTCGATGCCCTCGAAAAGGGCGACATGAGTCTCGAAGAGTCACTGACCGTTTTCGAGCGCGGTATCGGCCTGACCCGCGCCTGTCAACAGGCGCTGGATGTGGCCGAGCAACGCGTGCGCATCCTCACCGACACTCGGCCCGATGCCGGACCCCGGTCCGAATCCGGTTCCGATCTGGAGCCCTTCGAATCCAATGACTGACGCCACTCTGGACGACTTCCGCGTACGCTGCTGCGCCCGCGTCGAAGCCATGCTCGACGCGCTTCTGCCCCCTGCAAGCGTGCAGCCGGTTCGGCTGCACGAGGCCATGCGCTACACGGTCCTCGGCGGCGGCAAGCGCATCCGTCCGCTCCTAGCCTATGCCGCCGGCGAGGCACTCGGTGTGGATCCCGCGCTGCTCGACCGCCCCGCCTGTGCCGTCGAGCTGATCCATGCCTACTCACTGATCCACGACGACCTCCCAGCGATGGACGACGACGATCTGCGGCGCGGGCGCCCGACCTGTCATCGCGCCTTCGACGAAGCGACCGCGATCCTGGCCGGCGATGCACTCCAGACCCTCGCCTTCCAGGCGTTGGCCGAGTCGCCCGGACTGGACGCGGAGAAACGCATCGACATGGTCGCAAGCCTCGCGCGTGCGAGCGGGGCACGCGGCATGGTCGGCGGGCAAGCGCTCGATCTGGCCGCCGAGGGCAACCTGCTGGACGTCGCCATGCTCGAGCATATCCATATCCACAAGACCGGCGCCTTGATCCGAGCGGCTGTGCAGATGGGCATCCTCGCCCACGACGCACCGGACCCGGATCATGCCGAGCGGCTCGATCGCTATGCCAAATGTCTCGGTCTGGCCTTTCAGATCCAGGACGATGTGCTCGACGTGGAAGGCGACACCGATCTGATCGGCAAGACCGCCGGTCGCGATCAAGTCTTGGAGAAGGCGACCTACCCGGCTCTCGTCGGGCTGCCCGAAGCCAAGCAGATGGCCGCCGTTTTGATCGCCGATGCGCTCGAAAGCATCGCGATTTTTTCGTCCGGGGCCGAGCCCCTGCGCTGGATCGCGGGCGCACTGATCGGTCGCAAGCACTGAGGCGCACATCGTCTCCGCAACGTGGACTGCACCGAGGATCGACACCGCTGATCGGCACGGGCAACCCGCGCCGGTTTGTCTTGTCGGCCTCAGCCCCCAAATTGCGGGTTTGAGAACAAAGACGATCCATCGAGAGAAGTCACATCATGGAGCAAGTGCTTGAGCCCAACTGCTGCGCCGCACCCGACAGCGCCGAAATCGCCGACGTCCAGGGGAGCGCCGACTCTCGTCGGATCGCCATCGACAAGGTGGGGATCAAGGACATCCGTCATCCCGTGCGGGTGAGCGATCGCAGCGGCGCCGAGCAGCATACGGTCGCTAATTTCAACATGTACGTGTACCTGCCGCACGACTTCAAGGGAACCCACATGTCCCGGTTCGTGCAGATCCTGAACAATCACGAGCGCGAGATCGGCGTGGCCTCCTTCAAGGAAATGCTGACCGAGATGTCGCAGCGCCTGGAGTCCGAAGCCGGTCACATCGAGATGCGCTTCCCCTTCTTCGTGAACAAGAAGGCGCCCGTCACCGGCGTGGAGAGCCTGCTCGACTACGAGGTCACCTTCATCGGCGAGATCCAACAGGGCCTCCCGAGCCTGGAGATCAAGGTGGTCGTGCCCGTCACCAGCCTCTGCCCCTGCTCCAAGAAGATCTCGGCCTACGGTGCGCATAATCAGCGTTCACATGTGACGGTGCAGGTGCGCTCGCTGGGTCACATCTGGATCGAGGAGCTCATCGAGATGGTCGAGGCGGAGGCGTCCTCCGAGCTGTTCGGACTGCTGAAGCGACCGGACGAGAAGTACGTGACCGAACATGCCTACGACAACCCCAAGTTCGTCGAAGACCTGGTGCGTGATGTCGCGACGCGCCTCAACGAGGATGACCGGGTCACCGCTTACGTCGTCGAGGCCGAAAACTTCGAGTCCATCCACAACCATTCGGCCTACGCCCTGATCGAGCGCGACAAGGACCACGAGGCCCGCATCGCCGAGGCGACACTCTGATCCTGCTGCTGCACGGGTTCACCGGCGGCAGCGAGGATTGGTGGGCCTGTTGCCCGCGGCTGAAAGGGCGTGCGCTCGCCATCGACCTGCCCGGACATGGCGCCGACTCGACGACCGTTCGGCCCTTTCAAGACAGCATCGGCGACATCCTAGGTGCCCTTCCCGACAGCGTCGACGAGGTCATCGGCTATTCCTTGGGCGGACGTTTCGCGCTCGGCTTGATGGCGCTTGATCCGGACCGCTTTCGCCGTGCGACCATCATCTCCGCCCATCCGGGCCTCGAAGACGCATCGCAACGTGCCGATCGGCTCGCGGATGACCGGGCGTGGATCCGACGGCTCCTCGACGACGGAATCGACGCGTTCGTGGACGATTGGGAGTCACAACCCTTATTCGCAACCCAGGCCGGTTTGCCGAGCACGGTTCTGAAGCGGCAGCGTCGGCGGCGCTTAGGCCAACCACCGACGGGCCTTGCGGCCTCTCTCGAGCAGCACGGACTCGCGCGCATGCCGAGCCTTTGGAAGCCTCTAGCCGCCTTTACGGGGGAGCTGACCTGGATCGTCGGAGCCGCCGATACGCGCTTTCTCGGAATCGCCCGGGAGGTCGTACGCCGGCGTCCCGCGACGCGACTGCACGTTCTGCCCGGCGTCGGCCATAATCCCCTACTCGAGTGCCCCGAGATCTTGAGCGATCTTTTGTTCTAGAATCACGTCTTCGACGTCCCCCCTCGGATGCGTCCCCGGAAAGCCGATCACCCGAGGAACGCTGCCCGCGAGGCGACATCGCCGATTACCCCGTCGCACCGAACCCCCAACCCAAGCCGGAGGAGGCATCCATGCAACACACACCGTCCGAGCCGCAACCGGCAACATCCCTTTCCGGGCAAACGCCGGGAACCGACCACGTCCGATCCGAGGACAACAACCTGACCGTCATCCTGGGCGAGTGGGGCTTTAAGGTCTTGTTCGCTTTCCTGGGGGCGGCAGCAACGCTGCTCAGCCTACTCGCACCGCGCCGGCGAGAGCGTTCCTGAGCGACCTCCTCGGCCAAGGGTTCGGGCGGGCCCACGCAAAGGATCGATCGAGGCTCACATTGAGACCTGCCTTGCAGTATCCTTCGTCGAGTCGGATTTTCCGCTCGACAAACGCAGTGCGATTCCGGCACCCTTTGATCGTCGCCAACACCTGCTATGATTCAGCGGCGATGTCTTGCCGGAGGCCCCGCGCTTGTCCGAGCGACACGACACACTAAGGCAGGAAAGAAACGGCAGGAGCAGATCGACGGAGCACTCGGCGCTTGAGCGAGGGTGCCCGTCGAAACGCGGCGGCGGACGGCGATCGCGGATTCGAGGCACGACCAGTCACTTCAGTCCGGAGAGTCCAGCATGCTGCCCCGGTCGTCGATCGACGCCGAGGCGATCGGTCTGGATTGTCCGATTCATGCGACCAGCAAGGAGAAGAAGCAAGTGAAAACGAAGCAAATCCTGTTCAGTTCCGCTGCGGCACTCGCCATCATGCTCGCCGGCACTGTTGCTGCCGAGCAGCCTGCAACGCCGCTCGTCTCGGGCGACGAGCCGATGAACGTCGGGCAAGAGGCTCAGTTGAAAGCTCCGACCCCGGATGCGAAGGCGCAGGAAAAGACCGGCGCGATGCTGAAGAAGGAGGGCGAAGAACTGAGCGGCGACTACCCGACCGATCAAGGTGCCGAGGGACAGGTCAAGGATCCGACCCCCAACGCCGCAGCGCAGGCCGCGACGAAAGAGGCACTTGAGAAGGAAGATGCCTCCGGTGCCATCAGCGGCAAGTACAAGTAGTCCGCTGTTTGATCCCGGCTGCGGTCGCGCACGCGCTCAGAGCCGCCGGGATCGCCCAGGGGAACCCCGGGCAACTCGGGTGTTCCCCTCACGGTTCCCTTCCTTGATCGCCGCGCGACCTCGTTATTCGCGACCAAGGCTTTGTCTCACTCGGCTGCTGAGCCGCAGCCCCCCGCAATGACGTCGGTATCATGACTCCGCAACAACCATCCGGGACACGCAAATGACCCGAGGTCGTCGTGCCTGCGGTGTCGAGGTCGGCTTGGCGTTCGTAGAGGGCCACCCGAACCCGGCTCCCGCCGCTCCGGTCACCTGCGAGACCTGCGCCGCCAGCTGCTGTCGTTTGGAGGTTTGGTGTCTTACCGACACCGGCGTCCCCGGCCATCTCACCGTCACCGACCACTTCGGCCGTACCCTGATGGACCGCCTCGACGACGGCTGGTGCGCGGCACTGGACCGCGACACCCTGCTGTGCCGAATCTACGCACAGCGGCCCTTGGTGTGTCGCGAGCTGGAGGTCGGCAGCCCCGAGTGTCTCGCCGAGCGCGGTTGAACCTAGATCCGGCAGTCGACCGCTTATTGATCCATGCAACAGATGGATTGAATTGAAGGTTCCAGCCGCCTGCTCACTTACCCGCCGGGTGATGGCCGCTACGATCCCCATGCAGCAAGTCGACCACTTCGGCCCCGTCGCCGCCGACTATGCCGGCTTTCGCCCCCGCTACCCCGAAGGGCTGCTCCAATGGCTTGCCGAGCATGCGCCCGCACGCCGCTGCGCTTGGGACTGCGCCACCGGCAGCGGACAGGCCGCCGTGGAGCTGGCGCGCCGCTTCGAGCAAGTCATCGCCACCGATATCAGCGAAGCCCAACTTGCGGCAGCCATAAAGCACCCGAGTATCGTTTATCGCCGCGCACCCGCGGAGGCGTGCGGATTGGCGGACTACTCGGTCGATCTTGTCACGGTGGCGCAAGCGCTGCACTGGCTCGACCTTGGGCGATTCTACGCCGAGGTCCGACGTGTCCTGCGACCCGACGGCCTCTTGGCGGTCTGGAGCTACGGCCTCCTCGAGACCGATGACGCGGCCATCAACCACTGCCTCCGAGGCGACTATCATGCGATCATTCAACCTTTCTGGCCGGATGAGCGTCGGCACGTCGAGGACGGCTACCGTTCGCTGGATTTCCCCTTCCCCGAGATCCGGGCACCGACGTTCGTGCTGACGGCCGACTGGGCCCTCGACGACTTGCTCGGCTATCTGCGGAGCTGGTCCGCGAGCGCGCGCTATCGAGCGTCGCACGGGATCGATCCGGTCGCCGCGTTCGGCACGAGACTGGCGCCCCTATGGGGCCGACCGGAGACGCGTCGCATCATCAGGTGGCCTTTGTCATTGCGGGTCGGGCGTGCGACGAGACGTCGGAGCGAGAGGTCAACCGCGGGTTGAGAGAGTCCACATGGCACAACAACTGATCAAGGTTCCACCGACCAAGAACACGCTCCTCCGACTCAAGAAGCAGGAGAAGTTTCTCGAGGAGGGCCACGACCTGCTCGAACGCAAGCGCGAGCTGTTGACGCGCCTCGTCTACGAGCGGATCGGGGAGTACCGGCGGCTGCGAGAGGCATCCGAAAAGGCGCTCGCCGAGGCCTATCGTTGTCTCAGCATCACCCATCTGCGCATGGGCAGCCGCGGGATCCATCAGGCCGCGCTCGGATCCGAGCTGGCCCTGACGGTGGACATCCTGCCGCGCCGCGCCCTCGGCGTGGAGTATCCTGCCGTGACCAGCGAGCGCATCCCGCTCAAGCCGGTCGGCCTCTTGGGGACGGACGCGAGCTTCGACACGACCCGCGAGAACCTCGCCAATGCCTGTGTGCTGCTCGCCCGTCTTGCCGAGGTCGAAACCGCGCTGCACCGGCTGATGGAAGAGCAACGCAAGGCCCAGAAGCGGGTCAACGCGCTCAAGTACAACATTATTCCGCTCTATCGGCGGACCATCCACTTCATCCAGTCATCGCTCGAAGAAGAGGAGCGCAACACACTCTTCCAGGTCAAGTTGCTGCGGCAACGAGCCGAGGCTTGAGGAGCCGTCCAACGCCATGCCTGAATTCCCGCGCAAGGTACTGGGTCTGCTCTTGATCCTGGCCGCCGTCGGCGTCGCCTCTTGGCAGGCACTGGCGGTCTCCTGCTCGTCTCCTGCTTCTGCTGCCGCCGAGACCGCTCGGCACACCGCTGCACCGCGCTGATGCCTCGGGAGACGCATCCATGATCCGCGTGCTTGCGCTTGTCGCTATCCTGACAGCGATCGCCGTCCTGATCTTTGTCGTCCGCTCAAAGCTTCTCGGCAGCCGTGAAGAGCGGCGCTCGATCCCGCGTCAGCCGACCCCGGCAACGGGCCTCCTGATGTTCCTGCTGACGGTGCCGGTCTTGGTTGCCGCGGTCATCGCCATGGCACGCGGACTCTTGGTGCCGATGATCGGCAACGCCGTCGGTTACGCGCTATTGGTGTGCGGGGCTTGGTTGCTGTGGCGCGGGTTGGTCGCGGAAGCCGCCTACTCGCACCGTCTCGTCGCCAAGACGCCGTGGCCGCTAAAGGCCATCGGCGGCGGCCTAATCGGCTTGGGCACCGGCCTCACCGCCTGGCTCGGCGTCGGGCACCATCCGGGCATCGCCTTCGCCTTCGGGCTCGTGGCCCTGCTTGGGTGTCGGCTCTTCTACGGGGGCGATCCAGGTGAAGCCAAGCGGGTGACGGCCGCCTCCGGGCTCGACACCACGGATCAGGTGCTTGCCGCTCTGGCGCAAGCCGAGCGCTCGATCGCTGCGGTGGAGCAGTCGAGCCGCGACGTCCGACAACCCGAGCTCAATCAACGGCTGCGGCGCGTCGCCGCGCTCGCCCGCGAGATCCTGACCTTGCTGGAAGAGGACCCGCGGGACCTGCGACGTGCCCGCAAGTTTCTGAACGTCTACCTCGACGGTGTGCAGCGCGTCGTTGAAGGCTACGCGAGGACGCACCAGCGCGCCGCCTCGCCGGAACTCGACGCCAACTTCAGGCGAGTCCTGACGAGCATCGAGGAGGTGTTTCAGGAGCAACGCCAGAAGCTCTTGGAGTCCGACATCATGGACCTGGACGTGCAGATCGAGGTGTTGACGAGCCAATTGAAGCGCGAGGGGCTCCTATGAACCGCGCCGAAGAGCGATCCGGAATCGTCGATGCGTTAAGCAACCTTGCTGCACGCCAAAGAGGTCGGCGCGACGCGGCTCAGAGGGTAAAGGCGACAGCTGAAAGAGGCATCGGCTTCCTGGGCATATCTCCCACAAGCCTTTGTTTTATTATCCAAACCGCGTCAACTGAGCCCTCTTTGGCTCCTTCTAGGCTCGCCCGGGACTGAAACCTTGCACGTCACTCCGGACGCGGTTTAATCGACACCTCGATCACCCGCGCCACGGCTGCGAAGCCAAAGGTCGCAGTCACGAAGCTTGCCGACCCATAGCCGAGCCGACAGTCCAGGGAAACGCCGCTGATTCCGGGCTTTTGGTGGCTGACACATCCATCCGCGCGCGGATAGACCGGCTGCTCCAGCGAGTAGACGCAGTCGACCTTGAAACGCCGCTTCGGGTCGCGTGGAAATCCATAGGCTTCGCGCAACCGCCGCCGCACCTTGGAGGCCAGCGGGTCATGCTGCGTGCGGGTCAGATCGGCCACCCTGACCGCGGTTGGGTCGCGCCGCCCGCCCGCACCTCCGGTCGTGACGATGCGGATCTTGTGCGCCCTGCAGTGTGCAATCATCGCCGCCTTGAAGCGGATGCTGTCAATCGCGTCGATGACCGCGTCATAGCCGCGGGTCAGATACGCCTCGAGTGTCCGATCGGTGATGAAATCGCGGATCGGCTCGCACCGGCAGAGCGGATGGATGTCTCGGATACGCTCTGCCATCACCTCGACCTTCGGCCGATCAAATTGGCTGGTCATGGCATGGCTCTGGCGATTCACATTGCCCGCCTCGATGGTGTCGTCGTCGATCAGGGTGATGGTGCCCACCCCGGTGCGCGCGAGTGCCTCCGCCGCCCAGGAGCCTACCCCGCCCACGCCGACGACACAAACATGCAGCTCGGCGATCCGCGCGCTCTCCGCCGCCCCGTAGAGCCGAGCGATCCCGCCGAAGCGCGCCTCGCGCCCGGCCGGAATCTCCGTATCAAGCTGCGCGGGAGTGTTCGATGCATCCATCGCGGCATCATCCTCGATCCGCGTCCGGACTGGAAGCCTCCGCTCAGAACGACCTCGATCCCGCAACCTCGAACGCCCCCACGAGCTCCGCCGCAGTTTGCCGAAAACCGAAATCTCCTGAACCGCGTCCCCAGACAGCCCTTGAGAAACACGAGGTCGAAATCACCGACGCCGGATCGGAGGACTCCGGACGCGGTTCAGCAGCGCTTGACATCTTGGGAATTTTCTCTAGATTGTTAGCACTCGATCAGACAGAGTGCTAACAGCCCGTCGAGATCGCGAACTTTCGGTTTTTCGCTCTTAAGGAGTCACCTCGTTTATGAACCTACGTCCCTTGCACGACCGTGTCGTCGTCCGTCGCAAAGAGGAGGAGCGCACCTCCGCGGGCGGCATCCTGATCCCGGATACGGCCACCGAGAAGCCGATCGAAGGCGAGGTCATCGCCGTCGGCAACGGCAAGCTGCTGGACAACGGCGAGATCCGCCGCCTGGATGTGAAGGTCGGCGACCGCGTGTTGTTCGGCAAGTATTCAGGCACCGAGGTCAAGCTCTCCGAAGAGAAGCTACTGGTGATGCGCGAAGACGACATCATGGGCGTCATCGAATAACAGGCATCCGCCTTCTTCCGCATACCCCCATTTCGCTTTACCGAGGCAAGCAATCCATGAGTGCAAAACAGATTTCCTTCAGCGAGCAAGCCCGTGCCCGAATGCTCCGCGGCGTCGACATCCTCGCCAATGCGGTCAAGGTCACCCTTGGTCCCAAGGGCCGCAACGTCGTGATCGAGAAGTCGTGGGGCGCCCCGACCGTCACCAAGGACGGCGTCTCCGTGGCCAAGGCGATCGAGCTCAAAGACAAGCTCGAAAACATGGGCGCACAGATGGTTAAAGAGGTCGCGTCCAAGACCTCCGACATCGCCGGCGACGGCACCACCACTGCCACCGTGCTGGCTCAGGCCATGGTCCGCGAGGGCCTCAAGGCCGTCGCCGCCGGCATGAACCCGATGGACATCAAGCGCGGCATCGACAAGGCCGTCGAGGCATCGGTCACCGAGCTCAAGGCACTCTCGCGTCCCTGCTCGACCAACAAAGAGATCGCACAGGTCGGCACGATTTCCGCCAACTCCGATGCCTCGATCGGCGAGATCATCGCCGAGGCCATGGAGAAGGTCGGCAAGGAAGGCGTCATCACGGTCGAGGAAGGCAAGTCGCTGCAGAACGAGCTCGAGCTGGTCGAAGGCATGCAGTTCGATCGCGGCTATCTCTCGCCCTACTTCATCAACAATCAGCAGAGCCAGAAGGCCGAGCTGGATGCGCCCTACATCCTGCTCTACGACAAGAAGATCTCCAATATCCGCGATCTGCTCCCCGTACTGGAGGCTGTCGCCAAGGCCGGCAAGCCGCTGCTGATCGTCGCCGAGGATGTCGAGGGCGAGGCGCTCGCGACCCTGGTCGTGAACAACCTGCGCGGTATCCTTAAGGTCTGTGCGGTCAAGGCGCCGGGCTTCGGCGATCGTCGCAAGGCGATGCTGCAGGATCTTGCCATCCTCACCGGCGGTACCGTGATCTCCGAAGAGGTCGGTCTGTCGCTGGAGAAGGCGACCCTGAACGACTTGGGCTCGGCCAAGACCGTTCAGATCGGCAAGGAAGACACCACCGTTATCGACGGCGCCGGCTCGCACGACGAGATCAAGGGCCGTTGCGATCAGATCCGTAGCCAGGTCGAGGACACGACCTCCGATTACGACCGCGAGAAGCTCCAGGAGCGTCTGGCCAAGCTGGCCGGCGGTGTGGCGGTCGTCAAGGTCGGCGCGGCGACCGAGATGGAGATGAAGGAGAAGAAGGCGCGTGTGGAAGACGCCCTGCACGCCACCCGTGCGGCGGTCGAGGAAGGCATCGTCCCCGGTGGCGGTGTGGCCCTGATCCGTGCCATCGGCGCGGTCGTCGGTCTGAAGGGCGCCAACAGCGACCAGGACCTCGGCATCGCCATCGCGCGCCGCGCCCTGGAAGAGCCGCTGCGCCAGATCGTCACCAACGCCGGCGACGAGGCCTCCGTCGTCATGAGCAAGGTTGCCGAGGGCACCGGTAGTTTCGGCTACAACGCTGCCACCGGCGAGTACGGCGACATGATGGACATGGGCATCATCGATCCGACCAAGGTGACGCGCACGGCGCTACAAAACGCCGCATCCATCGCCGGCCTGATGATCACCACGGAGGCGATGGTGGCTGACGAGCCCAAGAAGGATAAGGGCACCGCTGCACCGGGTGGCGGCATGGACGATATGGACTACTAAGCAAGCCCGGGCTTCGTCTTCGTTTATCCAAGAAAGCCCTATCAAACGCGCCCCGCAGAACAGCGGGGCGCGTTCGCTATCCGCACCCCGAAAAGCCCGCCAAAGGTCGCAGCCGCGACCTCCCGAATCGAACCTCGCCAATCATGAGGAAAGCTTCCTCGACACCGCGCACCGGACGGCGACTCATGACCCCGCAGCACATCACCTCGTCGACTCGATGGCGGTTCTGGAGGGATCCGGATCACAGCCTCGCCGCCCTCCTCTTGCTGCTCCTGCTCTACATCCTTGTCTTTACCCCGCTGTACGGCTCGCCGCTTGCCGACGGAGGACTGATCAGCATCACCTTCTCGCTGATCCTGCTGACGGGTGTCTTCGCCACGGCCCGATATCACGCCACCCGGTTCGGTATCGCGATCATCGCGTTGATGGCCTTCGCCTCGCATTGGGCGCATTTTGTCTTGGGCGGGCTCACGATCCATCTGATCGACACCGCGGGTGCGATCCTCTTTTTCATCACCCAGGCGTATTTCACCGTTCAGCGTGTCTTCCGAGCGGGGCCGATCAACAGTTACCGCATCCTCGGCGCCATCGCGGGGTACTTGATCATCGGAATGATCTTCGCAAATGCCTACCTCTTTCTCTCGCTCCTGACGCCGGATGCCTTTCGGTTTGCCCCCGGCGTCCAGATCAACGACCCACCACTCCCCGAATTGGTCTATTTCAGCTTCGTGACGCTGACGACGGTCGGCTACGGCGATATCACCCCGCTGCATCCATTTGCGCGGTCGCTCGTCGCCATGGAGGCCCTGATCGGGCAACTCTATCCGGCGATCTTGATCGCGCGACTGGTCACCCTTTATCGTCGCGACCCCTAATCCGCGAGCGTTGAGCCGCGATCCGATGAGGTCGGCAAGTGCGAGATCGCCTACCCATCAGACGGCAATCGGGACATGTAATCGATGACGACCTGGATATCCTCGTCCCGATAGTCCTTGCTCACCTCCCACATCTCCGGATTGGCATTACGGCGTTTGCCGCCGCGAATGTCGTGCATCTGGCGCAAGAGGTAGAGGTAATGCTGTCCTGCGACGCGCGGGTAAAAATTGGTCGCATCCCCTTCGCCGGCCGAACCGTGACACTCGACACAGTCGCGCTCGTAGAGCGATCGGCCGCGTTCCAGGTCCGTCCCCGGGCCGACCCCGTGCTCCGCGGGCACTGGTAATGCGCTCAAATAGGCGGCAATGTCCGCAAGCTCCTGCGTCGTGACGACATGCTCTTCGGCGAAGGGATACATCTTGCGGTTGTCGCGGATACCCGCACGGACATCGGCCAATTGCTTGATCAAGACCGAGGCATGTTGACCGGCCAGACGCGGGTAGGTGCCGTCGAGTTCTCCGAGGGCATCCATACCGTGACAACCCTGACAGACCTCGAAGGCGATCCCGCCGCGCAGCGGATCGCCCTTGGCCTGCAGCGCGAGAAGCTTCTCGCCGCGCATCTCGTTCCACACGTAGCCCGGCGATTCGAAGCCCGGCGCGACGGGCTGTTTGGGTTCGTCGCCCGCCTGCACCGAGGAGGCGGCGATGAAGACGATCGTTGCAATAAACCTGGACATGGTGCTCTCCCCGCTCATGGCTGCCCCGGTGTCACGGCCATGCCGGCGATATACTCGGACACGGCGCGCATCTCTTCCTCGTTCATCCGCCCCGCGACCGTGCGCATCAGTCGGCCGCGATCGTTGGTGCGGATGTCGTGGTCGAAGTTTCGCATCTGCTGCAACGTATAGGCCGGATCCTGTCCCGCGAGCATCGGGGAGCGCGGCGTACCCGTGCCGTCGGGTTTATGGCACCCGGCGCAAGCCGGAACACCGGTCTCCTTATTGCCTTGGTGATACAGAATCCGCCCTTCCTCGACCAGCGCGGGGTTCGTGACCACACCGGGCTTGCGTAGCTGACCGCTGAAGTAGGTTGCCAGAGCGAATAACTCGGCCTGCGAGTATTTCTCCGCAATCGGCTTCATCACATCGCTCTTGCGCGTCCCGTTGGCGAGCTCGACGAGCTGCTTGGCGAGGTACTCCTGCTGGATCCCGGCAAGCTTGGGGAAGGTCGGTACCGGTCCGTTGCCGTCCATGCCGTGACAGGCCACGCACTCGGCCGCGACGATTGCCTTGGCATCCTGTCCCTCGACCTGCGCAATCGGACCCGCAATCAACGGAATCACCGTCAACATGGTCGTCATCTTCACCCGTCCTATTGGCTTGGTCGGAATCGAAGTCAGCCGTCTATGGTTGTCGAAGTACTCTCTCAACACTTGATCCCCCGGTATCCCGATCGTCGTCGGTGCGGATGCGCCCATCTCGTTCCCCCGTCGCCTAAGGTCAGAACGTCACCTGTACAAAAAGACCCACGACGCTGGCGCTGTAGTCCTCCGGACCCGAGTCCAGATAGAGTGTATTCGCCGTCGGCATCGGATTCTCGGAGACGCCGTCGTAATGCCAGTCGTCGATCGAACCCGTCTCGTAGCGATAGAGCGCTCGTACGGCAACAGACTTATTGACGGGTACAATCAGGTTCAGATCCGCAAACTGTTGTGTCGTATTCAGATCCGGCATGCCCGAGCCGATGAGTGCCAAGGTGTCCGGATTGGTGATTCCTAGGGCATTCGGGTTGTAGTTGTATCCGATCTGGGTGACGCCTGTCGTATAGGTATAGTCGAGCTCGACCCTGGCCCAGCCGAAGTCGTAGCGTCCGCCGACGCCGAAGGTGTGGTTGTAGTCGTCGCTCTCCACGCTCCAGGCACGAGCGGTGTTGTAAAGCGGATTGATCGCCGATTCATCACCGCAGAGACTGTGCCAGTTCGTGCCGCTGACGCGTGTCTGATCACGCAGTCTCGCCCCGCTGTTGAGCGGCGCCGGCGCGATACCGGTCGTATTGGTTGCAATCGAGCCATCGGAATAGAAGTAATAGTAGTTCCCGATGACACAGCCGAGCGATTGGATCCCGCTCTGCTTCATATTGCCTTGCTGGTATGTATAGAACCCGTACAATCCGAAAGCCGCGCTCGGCTGGTAGTTCACGTCGAGACTCGCGGATCCGATACGATATCGATCGGTACGGCCGATATCCGACGCCGGATAATCGTTGTTCTGGTACTGCAGAACGAGACCGACATCCACCGATTCGGTCGCGATCACGTTCACGCGCCCGTTCAGGGTCGTCTGATCCCGATCGGCAAGGTCGAATTTTCGCAAACCGGAGGGTGCGTGGATCCAGCTCGCCACATTGGTGCCGTTCGCCTCGGGCGCAGGTCCGAAGATCGCACTGCTGGAATTCGGATCGGCCTCGATGTTGTAGGTATCCCCGCGACGCTCCGCATATTCTGCCGAAACGCGAATCGTGCCGAAGCTGAACCCGCGATTGGTATACCCGAGCTCGAGGCTGTTCTCCCAAGTGGAATCACGCTCCCGATAGGCCCGGTCGAACTCCTCCCGCTCGAGCGTCAGATTCAGGCTCGAGGCCCTGCCGAGGTCGTAGTCGCCCGAAAGCACATAGTTCATTTGCTTGTAATCGTAGGGCGTATTCCGAATCTTGACGTTCCCCGCACTCGGGACGAGACCGAGCTCCCGGACAGCAGCGAGATTACATCCAGCCTGATTGTAAGCGGTTGGCAGAGTGCCGGCCGGATTACTGCCCGCAGTCGGATTCGGCACGACAAAGGACCCGCCGCTGCCGTCGTTCAGGAGGCGCCCCCACTGACCAGTCAACGGATTACAGGCGAAGAACTCGGTCTTGTTCTCGGTCTCGTAATAGCGGATCTTGCCCTCGACATCGAGCTTATCGGTCGGGCTCATGACCAGACCCAAACTGAAGAGCTGCGTATTGATCTCCGCGTCGGCAGACTGCTTCGAGTTGGCCCGCGTGGTATTCCACATATTCTCTGTACTGACGCCGTTGATATTGCCTCCGGCCAGCGAGAAGGTGGTCGGCGCAATCAGGTCATCATCCTGCTTCATCCAGGCCAGAGAGGCGACGGCAGTGAGCCTGGCCTTGTAGAAATCCGGAAAGTTACGACCGTATTCACCCAGGATGTTGTAATAGTCGTTGTTCGGGTAGAGATCGTAGCGGCCGCTGGTGAAGGTGCTCGGAGAGACGCCTGTGATGGTATTGGTGGTGATGAACAGCGGGTTTTCGAACGTCATGGTCCCGACGCGGTTGCGAAACAGAGACGCCTCGGCTTGGAGGTTGAGATTATTGAGACCGTCGTCGAACCTGAGGCCCGCGAGAAAGTTCTGGGTCTCGTAGTCGATGGACTCCGGAATCTCGACGTTTCCACCGCCGCCTCCCCCGCCGAAGACCGCCCCGAACGGACGCTCGCCTTCGCGTTTCTCGAGGTTGTAACCGCCGAAGACGCGCCACTCGTTCGTCAGATATTTTTCGACGTTGAAGCCGCCTTGTTTACGCACGAGGCCGAGATCGGTTTCTTCCACCCGGGTCAGTGCGTCCTGGATCGTCGCTTGCGTCGTTGCCGCGTTTACGGCCTCTCCCGGCTTCAGTCCGTCCAGGTTCAGGTCTTTGCTGCCCTCGCCGCTCCAAATGAGACGGTAGTTGCTCGTGAATTCGTGCGGTATCTCCGTATAGAAGAGATCGAGCTTCCAGTCATTGAATCGGCCGGCCTTGGCTCCGATGAATTGGTCGCTGTAACCGATTCCGCCGCCATAGGTCTCGAAGAAGAGCGCCGTACCCGGCTGGCTCGCCTGGAAACTGAAGTTGTTGAGGTATGGACCCGACTTGAGGTCCTTGTACTGCTGGAACCAGGCATTGTCGGTGTCGCCGAAGACGCCGAGTCCGCCGAGCTCTGCTTGGCCCGAATAGAGCCAGCCGGATTGGGTTTCCTTGGTTTCCAGCGGCAGCTTTGGCCAGCCATACAGAAAGCCCGTCGGCGAGCGCGGAAAGGCTTGCGCATCGAGCCCATCCGGATCACGCGCGGGAACCGTATTCAAGGCGCCCGGATTCAAGGCGTTTCCGAGTACGGTCGGCGTCCCTCTGGGTGTCGCCGAATCGGCGTACGTCCCCGCGGAAGTGAAGCTCCCCAGCGCCGCTCCGACGCAGCACGCCACGGTTTTGAGTCGAAAGGGTTCCATCATATCGGCGCACCTCGGGTACGGTTTCTGCTCGATTGGATTCGGTCGGCGGATCGCTCCGCCGCGTCGTCAAGGGCATTTGACGGCCGCAGCGCTGCGGTCAGCGTTGCCAGCGCGCACCGGACGGGTGATTACTGCCGTGGATTTGCGTATGGCAGTTCTGGCAGGCGCGCCCGATCATGCGTTGACTTGCCGCGCCGCCGGGCTGCAGGGCGCTCTCTGCAGTCTGACTCGCGTTATAGAAGGTGCCCGGATGAAACATCTGGTTATGGCACTGCTGACACAGGAAGGGACGTGCCGTCACCAAGAGCTTGTCGTGATTGGAGCCATGCGGGAGATGGCAATTGGCGCAGTTCTCGCGGACAGGTGCGTGCTCCCATAGAAAGGGACCGCGCTTCTCGGCATGGCAGGTGTAACAGACCTCGTTGAGGCTATCTTTATTCAGCATCGGACGAGTGCGCGAGCCATGCGGATTATGGCAATCGACACAGGTCATCTTGCCCTCGGACAAGGGCATATGCGAGCGCTTCAAGAAGTCTGCGCGCTGCTTCGGATGACAGCTATAGCAGGTTTCCGAGATCGTCTCTTTTGCGAGCGCTCCGTTGATCGAATTCTTGACCATTGGATTGTGGCAGTCGCTGCATGCCACCTTGTTCTTATCATGTGTCGAGCCGACCCAGTGCAGTCTCTGTCCACCCTGATGACACGACAGGCACTGCGCGTTCTGAACGGCGACAGGCGTCTCCCAATTTCGGGTGAAGCCGATGATCAGACGCTTGTCCCAGGTCTCCTCGGCATGCTTCGAGCCCGGCCCGTGGCATGCCTCGCAGACCTGCGCCTGCTGGCTGTTGCGCGGATTGTCCCGAAAGGTCTTGGCATGCAGGGTATGGCTGTATTGCGTATCGACGTGCTCATGACATTCCAGGCACACCTTCTCGCCCACATAGACCGCATCCACGGGCGCCGCATTATCCGCAAGGCTCTTGCTTCCCGCCGCCTGGTCCTCGATACCGGCTGAGCGCTGCTGCCCCGTCGGTAGACACCCGACCAACGTTGCAATAGCAAATAAGCACAGCGATAGGACAATGAGACGGGCGTCTCGTGATAAAGCTCTCGAATAAATTCTCATGGCGCTCCCGGGGCTCTTTCTCGAGTCTTGCCGAAGGGCAAGACCACGCATGTTCATTCGCGCGGGTTGCAGATTAAAGAGTATGGAGCAACGGAGCGACCGACGCGTGGACCCGCAGCATGGCGCTATGGGCCGACCGTCCATCCCCCTTCCCGCCTGTTCTCATATCGGATGGATCGAGCCGCTCCAAGGCGGCCTTGGAATTGCCTTCCGGATCGCTTGGGCTCGATTCGAGCCGAACGATTCTTGGGGTCAATTTAGCAAGCCAAGCGATCCATGTATTGTCGCTGGATGACAGGATTTATGACTGAAACTGTCGTTCAGAAATAGCTAATATTCAGTCGGGCGGCGAAATGAGATCGGTCGACACGGGTGCCGAGAAAGCGGATATGGATGAAATGGACTGCGCGAAGGAGAGGTGGCGCCTTGGCGGCGCCGATCGCTTTAGGAAGAGGATTCCGAAGGGTGCTCGCTTCGACGTCTCAGGCTGCGGGGGGATACACCGAAATGCTTTCGGAAGGTTCTGCTGAAATGGGCTTGATCATTAAAGCCCCAGGCATAGGCGATCTCGCTGATCGTACGCTGAGCGGAGCCATCCTGTGTCAATTCGCGATAGCACTGCTCGAGACGCTGAACCCAGACCCAGCGCATCAAGGACATCTCCTCGTTGGCGAACAGACGGTGAATCTGCCGCGGGGACAAACCCACAGCCTCGGCGATGAGCTCGACGCTGAGCTCGGGATTGCCGAGATTGAGCCGTGCGAATGTCTTGATCCTGTCTTGGTGGTGAAAGGACCTCTGAATACAGTCCGAGTTGACGGGAACGGCGCAGCAGATCACGGCGCCCATTAGGTCCACGATAGCGTCGGCGAGCCCCTCACTGCCGGAATCCGCCAAAGAGCCGCCCCAGCGCTTGAGCGAGAGCACCGTGTCCCGGAACACCGCCGGCACGCCGATTCGGCTGTCGATCGGGGTGAGCAGCGCGGCTCGCCAAAGTGGAAACCGGCCGGCGATCTCCTTCTCCGGGACATTGACCAAGATCGACTCGAAATAGGACGCCTGCTCAAGCATCAGGGGTCGACTGCCGCGCACCAGACATAAATCGCCGGCGGAGAGGTCAGCCGCACGATCGCCTTGCTCGATCGACGCGCGTCCTCGAAGCTGGAGGAATGCAGTGATTTGACCGGGATGCTCACGCCCGTCGGTGATCAAGGACAGCGGCCGACCGGCTGCCTCGACGATCTCGATCCTTCCGATAGTTCGGGCGCTGAAGGCACGGCGCGCATGGCCGTCGACGTCCTCAGGCGGGGCGGAGTCGATCTCGCAAGCCTTCTCGAGCGACTTGACTAAGCGCGGACCCCTAGCAGATGCCGACCCATGATCGAAGGTACCCGAGCAAGCGGACCTGAAGGATGGCTCCAATCTCATCGTACCCCGACTCGCGATCAATGCTGTCTATAGAGGAATAGTCCTACAGAGGTAGGAGCACTGTCAACTTTAGTTGTCATTGATGATTGTCAATTTTAGTTGACGCTTATGTTCGCGAAAGGCAGCACGACACGCTATAGAGCTTGACCGAAGCGTCGCCCCCGGTCTGGTCGCGGGTGAGGTTGAAATCACCGCCCGGGTTCCTGACTCTTTCACGGGCGTAGGATGCCCCCGAATCTGTCCGAAACCATGTGAGGAGATCACCGATGAAGACGAAGAAAATCTCCAGGCTGCCCGTCACGGCCCTGTTGATCGCCGCCGGCCTGACCCTCGGCGCACCGGGCGCTGTCGGTGCGGTCGAGCGCACCCCGGCACCCGAGGACGCTCGTGCCTACATCATTACGCCCGAGGACGGGTCGACCGTGCCGCAAACCTTCGTGGTGCGATTCGGACTCACGGGGATGGGAGTTGCGCCGGCGGGAGCCGATCTCCCCAAGACGGGACATCATCATCTGCTGGTCGACATGGACAGCCTGCCGCCGCTCGATCAACCGATCAGCGCCGACATCCTGCACTTCGGGGGCGGCCAGACGGAGACGCAGGTCACACTGCCGCCGGGCGAGCACACCCTGCAGATCATCCTGGGCGACAAGAACCACATCCCGCATGATCCGCCGATCATCTCGGAGCGGATCACCGTAACGGTCGAGTAGACCGACCGCCGCAGGCTCTCCGTGCGCCAAGGACCGGGCGCCCGGCGGGGTTCGCACCAACTGCGATCGGCGCGTCGACCCGCCCGAGACCGTCGCGAGAAGCCGACCGGATGCTGTTGGCCTAGCGGTCGGTGCCCATCACCAAGCGTTCGACGTCGGCGATACGGATCTCTCGGCCGTCCGAGGTCACGAATCGCCGGCCGTCGACGCTGCCGCGTCGGACCTCGTAGTGCGTGACCTCTCCCGTGTTGGCATTGACGACCTGAACAGGGATGATCTCCCGATCGCGGTCCCAATCCCGAACAAGAAGCGACAGACTCCCGATCAACATGATCCCGAGCAGAACATAGGCAAGCGGGCGGATCAGCGCCGGGGGGATCAGCGGCGGACGCGGCGCCACGAGGCCGGCGGCCTCGCGAGAGCGCATGATGCGTGCGCGGATCACCAGATAGGCCCCGAAAACGACGGCAGCGGTAAGGAGGAGTTTCCAGATCATGGCGTTTACGTTAGCACGACAGGCCGGTTGGGGCAGCCCATACGCGCGCTGCGGGGTCTCGGCCGCCGACCGCAACAGACGGCCCCGCTGCCGCAAGTCCGGAGCGCAGGCATCATGAAGGACTACGTTCCGACTCTGATTCTGACAGCAGCGCTGTCGCTTACTGGCTGCACGGAACCTGCCGCGCCGACGGTGAATCTGCACCGGGCGGTCGAGATCGGAGACATCGACCAGGTCTCGCGTCACATCTACTGGAAAAGCGACCTCGATCTGCCCGATGCGCACGGCGACCCGCCGATGCACGTCGCCGCGCGCGCCGGTCGCGTCGCGATCACGCGGGAGCTCGCCCGCAACGGCGCGGACATCGGGGCGCCGAACGCCGCCGGAAAGACGCCGCTCAACGTTGCGCTCGAGCACGGGCGCACGCAGGTCGCGAGCATGCTCATCGACCAAGGCGCGCCGCTCGATGCACAGGCGACGCTGGTCGGGTTGGTCGAGACGGGCGTGCTCGACCGCGATTCCTTGAATTTCCTCCTCAATGCAGGTGCACAGCTCGACAGACCCGATCCGAACGGGGATGCGCCGCTGCATGTCGCCATCCGAAACGGGCACCTCGAGACGGTACGGCGACTCATCCTCGCGGGTGCCGATGTGAATCAAGCCGCCGGTGACGGTCGCTTGCCGCTGCGGATTGCGCGAGAATCGGCGCCCGGGCGCGACGCCCGGTTTATCGTTTCGACCCTCGAACGCAACGGTGCGAGGGCCGACCCACCCCCTGACAGACACGCACAGGAGCGCCCGCATGGCCGAACGGATCGAAGATCTGACGGTAAACTACACGGAAGACGGTATCGACACGACCAAGGAGATCGACAAGGTCGTCCTCTCCAAGGGAAGTTGGACCACGATCCTCTTTCGCTATCAGGATTGGGACCGCGCCAAGGAGGCGTACGGTGCGGACAAATATACGATTCGCCGCTATCAGAAGCGCGGCGGCGAGTACCGACAGCAGTCGAAGTTCAACATCTCCAGCCGCGCCCAGGCCCAGGCACTCGTCGAGGCCCTTCAGGGTTGGCTGACCGACGACTGATCGGGCTGGAAGGCTGAGCACCGGTGAGCGAGACCGGTGACCGAGACCGGGGACGGCCGATGACTGTAGACATGGAGCCGCGACAGTGGCACCACTCGAGTGTCGCCGAGGCGATCGAGGTGCTGGACGTGGATCCCGCTCGGGGTCTCTCCACGGACGAGGCGGCCGTGCGACGTCGCCGTCACGGCGAGAACGCACTCGCCGAGACCAAGTCGCGCCCACTCTGGCTCAGATTCCTGGATCAGTTCAGAAACCTGCTGGTGATCGTCCTCCTCTTCGCGGCCTCACTGGCCTGGACGATCGGGGATCTGAAAGACGCCGCGGTCATCCTGATCGTCGTGATCCTCAATGCCGCGCTCGGCTTCTATCAAGAGTACCGTGCGGAACGCACCCTCTCCACCCTGAAGGCGATGGTCGCCGTCCGGGCTCGCGTGCGCCGGGACGGCCGGATCAGCGAGGTCGACGCGGCCGAGCTGGTGCCCGGCGATCTTGTCATGCTTGAGGCAGGCGATCGCGTGCCCGCGGACGGACGCCTTCTCACGGCGCCCAACCTGGAAGTCGACGAGGCCGCCCTGACCGGCGAATCCCAGCCGGTCGGCAAGAGCACTCAGGCCCTGGACGCAGCCGATCCGCCGCTGGCCGAACGCCTGAACATGCTCTACATGAACACCGTGGTGACGCGCGGTCGGGCCGAGATGCTGGTCGTCGGCACGGGCATGACCACCGAGATCGGCCGGCTGGCCGGGCTGATCGCCGAGACCCCGGAGTCCGGAACCCCGCTTCAGCGCCAGCTCGATACGCTCGGCAAGCGCCTGGCGGCGCTCGCCGGGGTGATCGTCACCCTGATCTTCCTCCTCGACCTGTCGCGCGGACTGCCCTGGACGCAGGCCGCGATCACCGCCGTCGCGCTCGCGGTGGCTGCGATCCCCGAGGGCCTGCCGGCCGTCGTGACTGTGACCCTGGCGATCGGCATGTGGCGGATGGCCCAGAACCGGGCGATCCTCAAGAAGCTCTCGGCGGTCGAGACCCTGGGCTCAACCACCGTCATTTGTTCCGACAAGACGGGCACGCTCACACTCAACCGGATGACCGCGCGAGCCGTCTGGCTTGCGGGCGCGCGATTCAGCGTCGACGGCGACGGCTACGGGACCGAAGGCGCGATCCTTCGGAGTGATCCGAGCGGGCCGAGCGCGCCGAACGATGAGATCGATCCGATCGACTTAGGCCGCCCCATGGCGCTCTGCAACGAGTCGCGCGTGCGCGACGGCGAGCTAATCGGGGATCCCACCGAGGGCGCCCTCTGGGTTCTCGCACGCAAGGCCGGTCTCGACCCCGAATCCGAGCAGGCTCGCCGCCCGAGAATCGCCGAGATCCCGTTCGACTCGGCCCACAAGTTCATGGCGACCTTTCACCATGCCGGCGATCAGGTCGAGTTGTTCGTCAAGGGTGCGCCGGACGTCCTGCTCGCCCGCGCCTCGCACTGGCTGACCGCGAGCGGCGAGCAACCACTCGACGCCCCGACCCGCGAGCGCATCGAGGCCGAGAACGAGCACCTCGCGAGCCAAGCGCTGCGGGTGCTCGCCGTGGCACGACGGACCATCCCGGCCCGTGATTTCGACCCCGCGGACGATCTGTGGCGATGGGCCGAGGGCTGGACCTTTCTGGGGCTCGCCGGTCTGATGGACCCGCCGCGCCCGGAGGCCGCCGAGGCCATTGCCCGCTGTGGGCAGGCCGGCATTCAGGTGAAGATGATCACGGGCGACCACAAGCTCACCGCCGAGGCCATCGGGCGCGAGCTCGGGCTGACGGGCGAGGTCGTCACCGGCGCCGAGCTCGACGCAATGGACGAGGCGACACTCGGGCGGCGGATCCAGGACATCGGCGTCATCGCGCGGGTCTCGCCGGCCCACAAGGTCCGCATCGTGAAGGCGCTCAAGGCGCGCGGCCATGTCGTCGCCATGACCGGCGACGGGGTAAACGACGCGCCCGCGGTCAAGGCCGCGGATATCGGCGTCGCCATGGGTCTGACAGGCACCGCCGTCACGCGCGAGGCCGCGACCATGGTGCTGATGGACGACAACTTCGCGACCATCGTCCGGGCGGTCGAGGAAGGACGCGTCATCTTCGACAACATCGTGAAGTTCGTGCGATTTCAGCTCTCGACCAACATCGGCGCCATCCTGACGGTGCTGGCGGCGACCCTGATGGGGATGCCGACACCCTTCACCGCGATCCAGCTTCTCTGGATCAATATCATCATGGACGGCCCGCCCGCGATGACACTCGGCGTCGAGCCGGCGCGCCCCGACATCATGCGGGCTCTGCCCCGCCGACAGGACTCTCAGATCCTCACGCTGAAGCGCTCGGCCCTCCTCGGCCTCTACGGCATCACCATGATGGTCGGCACCCTCTGGCTGTTTCAGGATGCCTTGGCCAGCCACGGCGAGGCCTATGCCCTCACGCTGGCCTTCACTACCTTCGTGCTCTTTCAGTTTTTCAATGTCTTCAATGCCCGCAGCGAGCACGGCAGCGCCTTCAACACCCACTTCCTCGCCAACGGCAAACTCTGGCTGGCGCTCGGAGCCGTCCTCGCACTCCAAGTCCTGGTCGTGCATTGGCCCGAGGCTCAGACCGTCTTCGGGACTACTCACCTGAATGCCGAGGACTGGCTCAAGGCCGCGCTCGTGGCCTCCAGCGTGCTCCTGCTCGACGAGGCCAGGAAGGCGGCACAGGCGATCGCATGGCGGACGAGACGGAGGAGCGATTCAACAGGTGCGCCGAGCTGAGCTTGCGGATTCCGCCGTGGGCCGCGGGGACGCGGGGCTCGCTTTGATCACGCCGGCCCGGCACTGAGCCGGCTGGATCGTCAAGACGCGCACCAAGCGCTCGGCTGATCCTGCTCCAGGATCAATGTCCGGTCGGCGAGCGACTCGCAGACCCCGCGGATGCTTGCGTGGACCAGATCGGGATGGTTGTTGGTCTCGCTGACGTGCGCGACGCAGAGCTGCGCGATGGCGCGGTGCGGCAAGGCATCGAGGAGACGAGCGGCCTGCAGGTTGCTGAGATGGCCGAAGTCGCCGGCGACACGCCGTTGCAGGCTCGGCGGATAAGGTCCGCGACGCAGCAGCTCCGGATCATGGTTGAGCTCCAGGATCAGCGCGTCGCAATCCTGAAGGACCTCCGTCATGTGGGGTGTCACGCAGCCTGCATCCGTCAGCACCCCGAGGCGACGCCCGTCGGCCTCGAACAGGAACTGACAGGGCTCGCGCGCATCGTGCGGAACGGGATAGGAGCGGATACGCAGGCCGTCGATCAACATCGACTGCCCCTGACCGGAGAGCAGCCGCAACCTCGGGATCTCCGGAGCGCCCACCGCCCGCCAAGTCCCGGGCGTTGTCCAGACCTCCACGCGATGCCGCCGCGCGAAGGACCAAACACCCTTCACATGGTCGCCGTGCTCGTGGGTCAGAAGCAGGACATCAATGCTGTTCGGCTCGACATCGACCGACCGAAGACGTTGATGCAGCTCGCGTAGGCTGAATCCGTTGTCGACCAGAACGCGGCACCCTGCGCTTTCCACCAACGTGGCATTGCCGCGGCTGCCGCTGCCGAGAGAGCAGAAACGCACGTCGGCCCGCGTCTAAACCGCGTCCAGAGTGAAATGCAGCATTTTCATTTTGTGTTCAGCGTCGGAGATTTCCTTGACCTCGGCGAGACGCGGTTTAAATTTTGATGTTTATTAAAATCTTAAACCGCGCCGTTTCCGGCGGCAGTTGGTTGCGCCTAGGCTGATCCGATCCGAAAAACATCGCATACCGCACTGGGTGCGGTTTAACGCATTTGCTCCTTCATCAGCGTCAGGATTCGTTGGCTCGACTCGGAGGTATCGGGTTTCCCGCTTGCATCCAGCACGGTCACGCGCGATTCGGTCTCGCCTCCCTGCACTCGCACCTGATACTGCTTGACCGGATCGACCTCGTTCTTCTTCCAGAACGCCATCCGCGAGAGGAGGCCGGGGCTCTTGTCGTCGGACGCGCCGTCCTGCCCTGCGTAGCGGACATAGTAGATGCCGCTGCTGAGGTCGCGATCCTCCACGGCGAATCCGGCGCGATCCAGGGCCGATCCGGCCGTTCTCCAGGCGCGCCGGAAGTCCTCCTGGATCACCAGGGTCTGCGAGCCGCCTTCGCTGACCAGGCGAGCACCGACCGGTTGCATGGCAAGGCCGCTTCCGGCGCCGCCGGAGCTGCCCGCGGAGACGGGACCCACGGCCGCGGCACGTTGCTCGGACGCACCCAGAAACACCATGAGGCGCCTCAGCATCTCGGCTTCCTTGCCGGGATCGGTCCCGCTGGGCTCCCAAATGGTTCGGCTTCCGTCACCGATGGCGTTGGTCACCAGACGCTCCTCCATCCCGCGATGCGTGAGATGGATATCGGTGGTGCCCGATGCCGTACCGGGCTCGATGCGCACGCTGTACTGATCGCGCGTCGAGGTCGCGTAGACGCCTTCGACGACCTTGCTGATCATTCGCGTGACGAAATCGCGCCGGATCTCGGCGCGGTTGTCCAGCCAATCGGTACGCATCACGCCGACCGACGGATTCTGCTCCACCAACAGGATGCCCTGCTCTCGCCAAAAGGAGATGACCTTGGGCCACACCTGCTGCGGCGAGGCCTGAACCTCGAGCCAGCGCTCGGAGTCGCGCCGCCTCAACTCCACATTGGGTGTCTCGGGGAGGACCTCGCCCGAAGCCGCGACGCGCTGGCGTTGCTCACGACTCCCGCTGTACTCCGAGAAGGTCGCCCCGCCGGCGGGCGGAATGTCCAGGGCATCGTCGAACCGCCCGGCAGTCAGATCCGGCGGAATCTCGAGATTCTCGCCGGCCTCCTGCTGCTTCTTGTAGGCAAGTCGCTGATCGGGGATGGCGTCGTTGATGACACTCGAGCCGCAACCGGTAAGAAGCAAAGTCAGCGCCAAGCCGGCGCACACGCCACCGGTCAGCCAAAAACGTGGTCTCAAGGTAAGCGACCTCTTTAGTCGATTGCGCATACGCCACTGCTCGGGCGGATCGGCGCTGCAAAGTGCGTCAGAGCACACCCGCCTGCTCCATCGCGGCACGTACGCATGCATGATGCTCGCCGGAGAGCCAGGTGAGCGGGAGACGAATCCCTTTCGCGCACAGCCCCATCTCCGCAGCGCCCCATTTTACCGGGATCGGATTGGACTGTACGAACAGGTCGTGATGCAGGGCATCAAGCCGCCGATTGATGGCCTCGGCATGCTCGCGATCGCCCGCAAGCGCCGCGTCGCACATGTCCTGCATCAATCGCGGGGCCAGATTCGAGGTCACCGAGATGACCCCGTCGCCGCCCATTAGCATGAACTCGCATCCGGTCGCATCGTCTCCGCTGTAAAGAGCAAATCCGTCGCCGCAGCCGGTGCGCAACCGCCCGACACGGGTCAGGTCGCCCGTCGCGTCCTTGATGCCGACGATGTTGTCGATCGGCGCGAGCCGAGCCACCGTCTCGGGCAACAGATCGCAGGCCGTGCGACTCGGCACGTTGTAGAGGATCTGCGGGATATCGACGGCCTCGGCGATCGACCGGTAATGGAGATACAGCCCCTCTTGGGTGGGCTTGTTGTAGTAGGGCGTCACCAGAAGGGCAGCATGTGCACCGGCCTCCTTGGCGCAGCGTGTCAGGTTGATGGCCTCGCGGGTTGAGTTTGCGCCCGTGCCCGCGATGATGGGGATCCTGCCGGCGGCAAACTCTAGCGTCTTGCGAATGACGGCGCAGTGCTCCTCCTCATCGAGCGTCGCCGATTCTCCGGTGGTCCC
Organism: Thiocapsa roseopersicina; assembly: GCF_900106925.1. Classification (GTDB taxonomy): domain Bacteria; phylum Pseudomonadota; class Gammaproteobacteria; order Chromatiales; family Chromatiaceae; genus Thiocapsa; species Thiocapsa roseopersicina. Next base: position 102,956 of record NZ_FNNZ01000003.1, on the reverse strand, counting down.
GACAGCGACGATGGCCGTGGTCCCCGCGTCGACGTGGAGGTCGACGAGACGCTGGAGGCTCGCGTCGTCGATGCCCCCGTCCTCGTGCATGGGGGTGATGAGGGCAACGATGCTGCCGCGAAACATGTCCGACTCCGTTAGGCGAAAACCCTGATGGTAGTACGCGAGACGGCGCCGGCACAACCGAGATGATCGGGCCAGAGACGCTCAGACAAAGACACTTTGGCACCAGCTCAGCAGGGTCGCGGGGAAGAGACCGAGCGCCAACAGGGAGAGGCCGTTGAGACTCATGGCGAAACGCACGCCGCCGCTGGTCGTCAGGACAGGCATGTCCGGATCCGGCTTGTCGAAATAGATGACCTTGACCACGCGCAGATAGTAGAAGGCGCCGATGATCGAGAAGGCAACGGCGACCAAGGCGAGCCAGACCAGATCGATGCGCACGACAGACTCCAGCACCAGCAGCTTGGCCATGAAGCCGACCGTCGGCGGGACACCGGCCATCGAGAACATCACCAGCGCCATCATGGCCGCGTACCAGGAATCCCGGTCGTTCAGTCCCTTCAAATCATCCAGATTCTCCGCATCGAAACCTTTGCGGCTCAGGATCAGCAGGATGCCGAAGGCACCGGTGGACATGACGGCATAGACGATCGCGTAGAACATCGCCGAGGCGTAGCCCTGCGCGGAGCCGGCCAAGAGCCCCAGAAAGATGAAACCGACGTGCGAGATGGTCGAGTAGGCCAGCATGCGCTTGATGTTGGTCTGCGCGATCGCGACCAGATTGCCCAGACCCATGGAGAGCACGGCGAGGATCAGGAGCATCCCCTGCCAATCCGGCTGAATCGCCTCCAGTCCATCCACCAGCATGCGAATCGCCAACGCGAAGGCCGCGATCTTGGGCGCGCTGCCGAGCAGCAGGACGGCCGGCGTAGGCGCGCCCTCATAGATGTCCGGGACCCACATGTGGAAGGGCACGGCCCCGAACTTGAAGCCCACGCCGATGACCAGGAAGACGACACCGAAGACCAGGACCTTGTTGTCCATCCCCTGCTCGGCCACGGCCTGTGCGACCGGGCCGAACTCGATCGATCCGGTGGCGCCGTAGATCATGGACACGCCGTAGAGGAGCATTCCGGAGCCGAGTGCGCCCAGCACGAAATATTTCATCGCCGCTTCGGCGCCCTTCTTCGAGTCGCGATCGAAGGCGACCAGGGCATAGAGCGAGAGCGCCTGCAGCTCGAGACCCAGATAGATGGTCAGGAAGCTGTTGGACGAGACCATGATCAGCATCCCGAGGATCGCAAAGAGCCCCAGGACGTAGAACTCGCCGACAAAGAGTCCGCGATCCTTCAGCCAGGGCCGCGCATAGACGAATGCGAGCAGGCTGACTACCAGGATCGCGCCCCTGAGTAGGTCGGTCAGGCCGTCGCGCACGACATTGCCGTCGAAGACGATGCGCGCCTCGCCGCCGCCCACGGCGCCGGTTAAGCCGATCGCGACCAGCAGACCGATCAGGGTCAGGGTATGGTTGATGTCCTTGTCCTTCTCCTTGAGATAGAGATCCAGCACCAGCACGACGCTGGCGGTGACCAGGATCGCGATCTCCGGCAGGATGGGGAACAGATTGGCGGCGTCGAATGGCATGTGAGAATTCCGATTAAACCGCGCCCGGTGCGGCATGCGTCGTTTGGCGGATTGGCTTGGCCACGCCAGCTCCGGAAACTGTCGGAGCCGGCGCGGTTTAAAGTATTAAAAAATATTAAAGGTTAAACCGCGTCCCCACAAAGGCCGGAAAAATCCTTGGGCCCGATACAACATGAAAATGACGCATTTCACTCTGGACGCGGTTTAAGTGAGACCCGCGCCGGAGCGCATCCCCGAGCGCAGCCCCAAACACATCTTTAGGGCTGTTCAGTCAGACCGGCCACGGATGCGGGCACCGCAAGGACGCAGTCCGCCGCCTCGGAGGCCGGCAGCTTGCACTCGCCGACATGGGCGACCAGGTTCTCGACCGAGGCGTGCATCACCTCCATCAAGGGCGCAGGCCAGATCCCGAGGGCCAAGACCGCGACGGCCAGCACTCCGAGATTCAATGTCTCGCGGCCATTGAGATCCTGCAGCCCGGCCACCTTCTCGTTCTTCACCTCGCCGAAGATGACCCGCTTGACCATCCAGAGGGTAAAGGCCGCAGCAAGGATCAGCGTGGTCGCAGCCAGGAAGGCCCACCAGAAATCGGCCCGGAAGGTTGCAAGGATCACCATAAACTCGCCGACGAAACCGGAGGTTCCGGGCAGGCCCGCATTGGCCATCGCGAAAAAGACGACGAAGGCACCGAACCAGGGCATCGTATTGATGACACCGCCGTAGTCGGCGATCTCGCGCGAATGCACGCGGTCATAGAGCACGCCCACACAGAGGAAGAGCGCGCCCGAGATGAATCCGTGCGAGATCATCTGCACCATTCCGCCCTCGATCCCCATCACCGCCCCGCCGGCGACCTCCGGGTTGCGAATGATGGTGAAGACGATAAAGAAGCCGAGTGTCACGAAACCCATGTGCGCGATCGACGAATAGGCGATCAGCTTCTTCATGTCCTGCTGAACCAGGGCCACGAATCCGATGTAGACCACTGCAATCAGGGACAGCGCAATGATCATCCAATCGAGCGAGGCACTGGCGTCCGGCGTGATCGGCATGGAGAAGCGCAGGAACCCGTAGCCGCCGATCTTCAGCATGATGGCGGCCAGGATCACCGACCCGCCGGTCGGCGCCTCGACATGCGCGTCCGGCAGCCAGGTGTGGACCGGGAACATCGGCACCTTCACCGCGAAGGCAAGCAGGAAGGCGACGAAGATCAGGATCTGGGCGGTCATGCCCAGCTCCAGATCGTGGAAATCGAGGATGCTGAAGCTGTCGGCCTGGAAGTACATGTAGATCAGCGCGACCAGCATGAAGACCGAGCCGAAGAAGGTATAGAGGAAGAACTTGATGGTCGCATAGACCCGATTCGGTCCGCCCCAGACCCCGATGATGATGAACATCGGGATCAGCATCGCCTCCCAGAAGACATAGAAGAGGATGGCGTCGAGCGCCGAGAAGACGCCGACCATCACGCCTTCCATGATCAGGAAGGCCGCCATGTAATGCGACGGCTTATAGGTGATGACATCCCAGCCCGCGATGATCACGAAGATGGTGATGAAGGTCGTCAGGATGATCAGCGGCATGGAGATGCCGTCGACGCCGAGGTAGTACTCGACATTGAAGGTCGGGATCCAGGCCGCACGCTCCACGAACTGCATCTGCCCGCTGCCGGCGTCGAAACCCGTCCAAAGGCCGAGGCTGATCGCGAAGGTCAGGATCGCGAAGGCGAGCGCGATCCACTTGGAGATGTCTGAGCCTCGGTCGCCGCTCGCCAGCACGGCGATACCGCCGATGATCGGCAACCAAATGACCAGCGTCAGGAGAGGGAACTCGTACATGCGGGGCGTCTCCTTCCGCTTAGAGCACGACGAAGATCGTCAAGAGCCCGACGAGCCCGACGATCATCGCAATCGCGTAGTGATAGAGGTAACCGGTCTGCAGGTGCCGCGCGCGCTGCGCCAGCGCCGCAACCCGATGCGCCGATCCGTTGACCACGCCGTCGTCGATGATGGCGCGATCGCCGCCGAGCCAGAGCACCCGCCCGAGCATTCGGCTTCCGCCGGCGAAGACCTTCTGATTGAAGTCGTCGAACCCGTATTTGGACTGCAGGACCTTGGTCACAGGGCCGCCCATCGCCTGCAGCTGATCGTCGATCTTCGGATTCTTCGCGAAGGTGAACCACCAGACGACAGCCGCCAGGAGCAAACCACCCATCGCAAGGAAGAAGGGCGGCATGGTCATGCCGTGCAGGACGAAGGCCCACTGGCCGTGCCAATGCTCGCGCAGCGTCTGCAGGGTGTCGTGCTCGGGCGCCACGACGATGGGGTTCCAGTCGCCGGTCGCGAACCAATTGGTCACCAACAGCGGCTCGACGACCAGCCAGCCGAGCACCACCGAGGGGATCGCCAGCAGCACCAGCGGCAAGGTGACCACCCACGGGGTCTCGTGCAGATGGTGCCGGGTGTGCTTGTCCATCCGCGGCTTGCCGTGGAAGACCAGGAAATACATGCGGAAACTGTAGAGCGCCGTGACGAAGACGCCGATAGTCAGCAGGAGCGAGGCATACCCGGAGCCGTAGAGCGTCGAATGCCCCACCGCCTCGATGATGGCGTCCTTCGAGAAAAAGCCGGAGAAGGCAGGGAAGCCGATCAGGGCCAGCGAGCCAATCAACGCGGTGATCCAGGTGATCGGCATGTAACGACGCAGGCCGCCCATCTCGCGGATGTCCTGCTTGTGATGCAGGGCGATGATCACCGAGCCGGCGGCCAGGAACAGCAGCGCCTTGAAGAAGGCGTGGGTCATCAGATGGAACATCCCGGCGGCATAGGCCGAGGCGCCGAGCGCCGTGACCATATAACCGAGCTGCGAGAGGGTCGAATAGGCGACCACACGCTTGATGTCGTTCTGCACCAGACCGATCAGGCCCATGAAGAACGCCGTGGTCGCGCCGATGATGAGAATAAAGCTGAGCGCCGTCTCCGACATCTCGAACAGCGGCGACATGCGCGCCACCATGAAGACACCGGCAGTGACCATGGTCGCGGCGTGAATCAAGGCCGAGATGGGCGTGGGGCCTTCCATCGAGTCCGGCAGCCACACATGCAAAGGGACCTGTGCGGATTTGCCCATGGCACCGATGAAGAGCAGGATGCAGATCAGGGTCATAAGCGAAACGCCGCCGAACAGCGCAACCTGCGTCTCGGCATGCGCGGGCGCCGCGGCGAAGACCTCGACATAGTCCATGCTGTTGAAGTACATACCCACCGCGGCAATACCGAGGATAAAGCCGAAGTCGCCGACGCGGTTGACCAGGAAGGCCTTCATATTGGCGAAGATCGCCGTCTCGCGCGTCGACCAGAAGCCGATCAGCAGATAAGAGACGAGACCCACCGCTTCCCAACCGAAGAAGAGCTGCATAAAGTTGTTGGACATGACCAACATCAGCATGGAGAAGGTGAAGAGCGAGATGTAGCTGAAGAACCGCTGATAACTGTTCTTGCCGGTCAGCGCGCCTTTCGGCCAGTTGTGCTCGTCGTCGGCCATGTAGCCGATCGTATAGATATGGACCATCAAGGAGACGAAGGTTACGGTCGCCATCATGAGCGCCGTGAGCCGATCGACCAGGAAACCCACCTCGAAGCGGATCCCGTCCGAGACCATCCAGGTGTAGACGGCCTCATTGTAGACCGGCAGATCACCCCAGATGAATCGCGCGAGCACCATGAGCGACAGCGCCGTGGAGAGCCCGACGCCGGCGATGGTCACCGCATGTGCGCCCTGCCGGCCGATTCGGCCGCCGAAAAAGCCGGCAATGATGGCGCCCAGGAGTGGCGCAAGCACGATGGTCAGGTAGACGTTTTCCACTGTTTAGTTCGCTCTCTCGCTTGATGTGATCCGGATCGACCCGCCAGTCACGCAGACGCGTTGACGCCGTCCGCGCTATCCCTTGAGGCTGTCCAGATCCTCCACGTTGATCGTCTGCCGATTACGGAAAAGCACCACCAGGATCGCAAGCCCGATCGCAGCCTCCGCCGCCGCCACCGTCAGGATGAAGAAAACGAAGACCTGTCCCGTCATATCCCCGAGAAAATGGGAAAAGGCGACGAAGTTCATATTCACCGCGAGCAGCATCAGCTCGATGCACATCAGCAGCAGGATGACGTTCTTGCGGTTCAGGAAGATCCCCGCGACCGCCAGCATGAAGAGCCCTGCGGCCAGGATCAGATAGTCTGAGAGCGCGATCATTCGGTCGATTCCTGTGGTGCAGCCGAGGCAGCGACGGCCGGAACCGCGGTACTCTCGGAAGGCATCTTGACGATACGAATCCGGTCCGGACCCTTCTTGACTCTGACCTGCTTCGCGGGATCCATATACTTGGTATCCGGCCGACGACGCAGGGTCAAGCGAATCGCGGCGACAATGGCGACAAGGAGGATGACGGCAGCGATCTCGAACGGATAGACATAAAGGGTGTACAGCAGCAGACCGAGCTCTTCGGTATTGCTCACGTCGGGGCCCGCCGGCACGGGCGACGGGAACTGCTGCAATCCGAAGTTGGCCGGCCCGACGATCAGGAAGATCTCGAGGGCAAGCACGACCGCAATCAGCGCACCGATCGGCAAATAGCGAATAAAGCCCGCGCGCAGTGTCGCGATATCGACATCGAGCATCATGACCACGAAGAGGAAGAGCACCATGACCGCGCCGACATAGACCAGAACCAGCACGATCCCGAGGAACTCCGCTTCGAGTAGGATCCAGAGGGCCGCGCTGCTGATGAAGGCCAGCACCAGATAGAGGACGGCGTGGACCGGGTTGCGACGCGTGATCACCATCCCTGCAGCGACTAGGGTTATGGCCGCGAAGACATAAAAGAGGAATTTTTCAAAGCCCATGATTCATCCGAATGCCTTGGTTAGCCGCAATGGCCAAATGAGCGCCGACCGAGTGCCCGATCGGCGCCTGATCGCGCTCTGATTGCCACCCGATCGATAGAGCCCCGACGCGCCGCACGCGGATCGACGAAAGCCCCGAAGCCCCGCGCATGACATGCCCGTCTCTTCGGGCGATCCTGCACAGCCGGCCGCACCCCTGCGACCATCGCGCTCAGCGGTAAGGCGCATCCGCGGCGCGTGCCGCGGCGATATCCGCCTCGTATTTGTCCCCGATCGCAAGGAGCTTCTCCTTGGTCATGATGTTCTCGCCGCGATTCTCGAAGTGATACTCGTACACCCCGGTCTCGACGATCGAGTCCACCGGGCAAGACTCTTCGCAAAAGCCGCAATAGATGCACTTGAAGAGGTCGATGTCGTATCGCGTCGTCCGTCTGGATCCGTCCTCGCGCGGCTCGGCCTCGATCGTGATGGCCAGTGCCGGGCAGACCGCCTCGCAGAGTTTGCAGGCGATACAGCGCTCCTCGCCGTTGGGATAGCGCCGCAAGGCATGCAGGCCGCGAAAACGCGGCGAGATCGGGGCCTTCTCCTCCGGGTACTGAACCGTAAACTTGCGCTTGAACAGATAAGCGCCGGTTAGGCTCAAGCCCTTGAAGAGCTCGACCATCAAAAGGCTTTGGAGATATTCGCGTGTGGCTTTCAGCATCGGTCGTCTCCGGGTCAGGCGGACCACCAAGGGGGCAGCTCGGCGAGAACCGCAAGCGCCACCACCAGGATCCAGACGATCGTGATCGGGATGAAGACCTTCCAACCCAGACGCATGATCTGGTCGTAGCGATAGCGTGGGAAGGTCGCCCGTAACCACAAGAATACGAACATAAAGAAGAAGGTCTTGAGCAACAGCCAATGGAAGCCGTCACCCAGGATCGCGATGCCTTCGATCCATGCCTGCGGGAAAGGCGAGAGCCAGCCTCCCATGAAGAGCAGTGCCGAGAGCGCCGAGATGAGGATCATGTTCGCGTATTCGGCGAGGAAGAAGACCGCGAAGGCCATCCCGGAATACTCGACATGGAAACCGGCGACGATTTCCGACTCGCCTTCGGCGACGTCGAAGGGCGCGCGGTTGGTCTCGGCGATCCCCGAGATCAGATAGACGCCGAACAAGGGCAGCAACGGCAGCCAGAACCAGGTCAGAAGGTTGCCCTCTTGCGCCGCGACGATCGCGCCCAGATTCAGGCTCCCGGCGGCGACCAGGACACCGACCAGCGCAAAGCCCATCGCGATCTCGTAGGCGACGATCTGGGCCGCCGAGCGCATGGCGCCGAGCAGGGCATATTTCGAGTTCGACGCCCAACCCGCGATGATGATGCCGTAGACACCGAGCGAGGTCAGCGCAAGCAGATAGAGCAAGCCGGCATTGATGTCGGCCAGCACCAGACCTTCGTCGAAGGGGAACACCGCCCAAGCGGCCAAGGCCGGCGCGATTGCAATCATCGGCGCCAACAGGAACAGGACCTTGTCGGCCTTCGTCGGGATGACGATCTCCTTCATCATCAGCTTGACCGCATCCGCGATCGGCTGAAGCGAGCCGCGCCAGCCGACTCGGTTCGGCCCGATGCGGACCTGGATGTAACCGATCACCTTGCGCTCGGCCAAGGTGTAATAGGCCACCATGCCAAGGAGCGGCAGGACGATTGCGATGATCTTGATCAGGATCTGGATCACCACGGGAAGCGCGTTCCATAGTTCGATCATCGTTGATTCATCCCGCCTCGCTGCCCGTCTCGCCGAACCACGGCCTGATCTCGACCGGGCCGATCTGCGCACCCAGCCGCCCGCTTCCGGTCACGGCTGCCGGGATCCGCGCACAGCCCATCGCAATCGCGTCGTCCAGAAAGACATTGGCCTCGACCTCGTGGCCGTTCTGAATGATCAAGACCGTCTGATCGGCAATCAGTCCATCGCCACGCGCCTGCTCCGGATGCAGATAGACACCGAAGGCCGCACCCTGCACGGGTGTGCGCTGCAGGGCCGGAGCCCGTCGGACCAGCGGATCCAGCGCATAGATGGGCACGCTCCCGAGCCGCATCAGGCCGGCGGTCGTTCCGGGTGTCGCCGTCGGATAATCCCCGCGCCGTGCGTTGTCGAGTACGGCATCGCCGCACAGCCCGTCAAGCTCGTCGCGCACCTGTGCCGCATCCCGATACTCGAAGCCCGGAAGATCCAGCAGATTGCCCAACACGCGCAGCACCTTCCAGCCGGGACGGGCCTCGCCGGGCGGCGCGACCGCACCCTGAAACCGCTGCCGGAGGCCGCCCGCGTTGACGAAGGTCCCGGAGGTCTCGGCGAAGGCCCCGATCGGAAGCAGCACGTCGGCAACGGCTTCGAGCGACGGTGAGCGGAATGCGGAGCAGGCAATCACCAGATCGGCCGCCTCGCACATGGCCATCGCCCGCGCGGGGTCGATGAGGTCCCGATCCGGCTCCAAGCCCCAGAGGACCAGCGTGCTCGGCGGCGTGCTCAGCATCTCGCCCAGCCCGAGGCCCCTCGGCTCGGCAGGCCGGCCGCCGGGCAGCCCCTGCGGCACGGCACCGGCCAGATATGCGCCGACACTGTTTGCCGCTGCCGGCAGAAAACCCACGACGGCGCCGCTCAGCTCACCGATCCGATAGGCCAGCGCCTTGAGCAAGGCATAGTCCGGGTGTGCGGTGGCCAGCGCACCCAGCAACACAACGCCGGTAGACTTCTCCCCGGCAGCACGCAGCGCGTCGGCGATGGACTGATGAGCATCGCCCGGCGTCGCCGACCCGATGACGGTCTTGAGTGTACCGGACCCGGTATCGCCCAAGGCCTTGGCGATCGCCGCGAGATCCATGACCATCTGCGCCGGCGTCCCGACCAGCTGCCGGGCGGGATGGGTCAGCGCCAGGGTCAGGGGATTCACGCAGGCAACGGTCGCACCCTCCAGCGCGGCCTTGCGGATGCGATGGGCGAGCAGCGGCTGCTCTTGGCGAATCTCTGTACCGATCAGGAGGATCGCCTCGCGGGTCTCCAGATCGGCGATCGGCAAGCCCAGCCAAGGCAGCATCGGATCGGCGTCATCGCCGCTGAAGTCCTGTTGGCGCAGCCGATGATCGATATTGGCGCAACCCAAGCCGCGTGCGACCCGCTGCGCCAGATAGAGCTCTTCGAGCGTCGCGTTCGGGGCCATCAGCCAGCCCATACGGCTCGCATCGGCGGCCTTCAGACGCTCGGCGACCAGGGTCAATGCCTCTTGCCACTCGACCTCGCGCCAGACCCCGTCGGTCTTGATCATGGGCGCGGTCAGGCGGTCTTCGGAGTTCAGACCCTCGTAGCTGAAGCGGTCGCGGTCCGAGATCCAGGTCTCGTTCACCGCCTCGTTGTCGCGCGGATGCACCCGCATGACCCGACCGCCGCGCACATGCAGACGGATGTTCGAGCCGACCCCGTCGTGCGGGGCGATGCTGTCGGCGTCGGTCAGCTCCCAAGCCCGCGCGGTGAAGCGGTAAGGCTTGGAGGTGAGTGCGCCGACCGGACAGAGATCGATGATGTTGCCGGAGAGCTCATGACTCACGGTGTGGGCGACGAAGGTCCCGATACGCATGTCTTCACCGCGACCCGTGGCGCCGAGCTCACGCACACCCGCGATCTCGGCACCGAAGCGCACGCAGCGGGTGCAATGGATGCAGCGGGTCATGTCGGTGGCGATGAGCGGACCGAGATCCTCGTCCTTCACGACCCGCTTGCGCTCGGCGAAGCGCGAGACGTCGCCGCCGTAGCCCATCGCCACATCCTGCAGCTCGCATTCGCCGCCCTGGTCGCAGATCGGACAGTCGAGCGGATGGTTGATGAGCAGGAACTCCATCGTCCCCTGCTGGGCATCGATGGCCTTGGGCGAGCGCGTCTGGACCTTCATCCCCGCGCCGACGGGCGTGGCACACGCCGGCACCGGCTTGGGAAAAGGACGACCGCCCTGCTCCGCCTCGACCAGGCACATGCGGCAGTTGGCCGCGATCGACAGCTTCTTGTGATAGCAGAAACGCGGGATGATGATCCCCACGCGGTCCGCGACCGCGATGATCATCTCTCCCGGCGCCGCTTCGCAGGTGCGGCCGTCGATCTCGATCGTGATCTTGTCCGTCATTCAGCTCTCTCGATCGGCGCCCGTGGGCCGGGTGTCGCGCACCGCTTCGGCGCGCGTTCTCGGACCTGCTCGCTCGCGCGAACGGGGCCATTCTACAAGTTTGCGATTCCGGGGCGACGACGGCGAGCCGCGCACGCCCCAATTCGGATCAGGCCGCAGGTCTAGGCTGCCATGCTTTGGCCGTGCTCGATCAGGTGCTCGAATTCGTGTCGGTAATGCTTGAGAAAGCTCTGCACCGGCATCGCCGCGGCATCGCCCAGGGCGCAGATGGTGCGCCCGCCGATCCGACCCGCAACACTGTCGAGCAGATCCAGATCGCCCGGCCGGCCCTTGCCGTCCAGGATGCGGCGCAGCACACGCTCCAGCCAGCCGGTGCCTTCGCGGCAGGGTGTGCACTGACCGCAGGACTCGTGCATGTAGAAGTGCGACAGGTTGTGCAGGACCTTGACCATGCAGGTCCCCTCGGCGATCACGATCACGGCGCCCGAGCCCAGCATTGAGCCGGCCTTGGCGATCGAATCGTAATCCATGTCCACATCCATCATGACGTCGCCGGGCACCACCGGAACGGATGACCCGCCGGGGATCACGGCCTTGAGCGCACGACCGTCCTTCATCCCGCCGGCCAGCTCCAGCAGATCCCGGAAGGGCGTGCCGAGCGGAACCTCGAAGTTGTCCGGTCGAGCGACATGCCCGGTCACGGAGAAGAGCTTGGGGCCGCCGTTGTTCGGGCGCCCCTGCGCGAGGAACCACTGCCCGCCCTTCTCCAGGATGACCGGGATCGAGGCCAGCGACTCGGTGTTGTTGATGGTGGTCGGACGCCCGTAGAGACCGAACTGGGCCGGAAACGGCGGCTTGAAGCGCGGCTGTCCCTTCTTACCCTCGATCGATTCCAGGAGTGCGGTCTCCTCGCCGCAGATGTAGGCACCGGCACCGAGATGGTTGTAGAGGTCGAAATCGACGCCCGAACCCTGGATGTCCTTGCCCAACAAACCCGCCGCGTAAGCCTCGCGAATGGCCTCCTCGCACCGTTGGATCGGCTCGTAGAACTCGCCGCGGATATAGTTGTAGCCGACCGTCGCGCCGATACAGTAGCCGGCGATCGCCATGCCCTCGATCAACTGATGCGGGTTGTAGCGCAGGATGTCGCGATCCTTGCAGGTCCCGGGCTCGCCCTCGTCGGAGTTGCAGACGATGTATTTTTGGCCCGGAGCGTTGCGCGGCATGAAGCTCCACTTCAGACCAGTCGGAAAGCCTGCACCGCCGCGACCACGCAGCGCCGAGAGCTTGATCTCTTCGATGATGTCGGCCGGGTCCGGACGCTCGCGCAGGATCTTCTCCCACTGCACATAGCCGCCGAGGCTGCGATAGGCATCCAAGGTATGCCGAGTCGTCGCAGCAAGGTGCATATTGCGAAAACAGACGCTGTTCTGATTCGGGACCATCGGCCTACTCCAACTCGTCGATCAGCTTATCGAGCGCTTGGGGCGAGAGGTTCTCGTGATAGGTCTTGTCGACCAACACCGCGGGCGCATGCCGGCACGCACCGAGACACTCGACCTCTTTGAAGGTAAAGCGACCGTCGGCCGTGGTCTCGCCCAGACGCACGTCGTACTTGTGCTCGACATGCTCGATCAGCTCTTCGGAACCCAGCAGCAGGCAAGAGACGCTGTTGCAGACGCAGACCTTGTGTCGACCCTGCGGCTCCAGATCGTACATGCCGTAGAAGGTCGCGACCTCGTAGACGGACACCTCCGGCATATCCAAATAGGCGGCGACGTCGTTCATCAGCTCGGGCGTCAACCAACCGCCGTTGGCATCCTGCACGATGGTCAGCGCCGGCATCACCGCCGACTGTTTCCATTCGGCCGGATACTTGGCGATCCAGATATCGATCTGCTCTCGAATCTCCGGGGTGAACAGGGTCGTTTTATCGCGATCGTGAATGACCGCAAGCGGTGCGTTGCGAAAGCTCATCAGCGATCGATCTCCCCGAATACGACATCCAGCGTCCCGATGATCGCCACGACGTCGGCGAGCATGTGGCCTTGGGACATCTCGTCCAATGCGGCGAGATGCGGGAAACCCGGCGCACGGACCTTCAAACGATAGGGCTTATTGGCACCGTCCGACACGATATAGCAGCCGAACTCGCCCTTGGGTGCCTCGACCGCGGCATAGACCTCGCCGGGCGGCGGACAATAGCCCTCGGTAAAGAGTTTGAAGTGATGGATCAAGGCTTCCATGTCGTCCTTCATGTCGGCGCGCGACGGCGGCATGACCTTGTGATCCTCGATCGCGACCGGACCGGGATTCTCACGCAGCCATTGCACGCACTGCTTGATGATCCGATTGGACTGGCGCATCTCCTCCATGCGAACCAGATAGCGGTCGTAGCAATCGCCGTTGACCCCGACCGGGATATCGAAATCCATCTTGTCGTAGGCGGCATAGGGCTGCTTCTTGCGCAGATCCCATTCAACGCCGGATCCACGCAGCATCGGACCCGTAAAGCCCAATTGAAGCGCGCGCTCGGGCGAGACGACACCGATGCCGACCGTGCGCTGCTTCCAGATTCGATTATCCGTCAGCAGTGTCTCGTATTCATCGACATGACCCGGAAAGCGATCGGCGAAATCCTCGATGAAGTCGAGCAGCGAACCTTGACGCGGGCCGTTGCGTTTGGCGATCGTCTTGGCGCTGTGCCACTTGGAGCTTCCCGAATACTGCGGCATCCGATCGGGCAGGTCTCGATAGACACCGCCGGGCCGATAATAGGTCGCGTGCATACGCGCACCCGAGACGGCCTCATAACAGTCGAGCAGGTCTTCGCGCTCGCGGAAGCAATAGAGGAAGACCGTCATGGCCCCGATGTCCAACCCATGCGCGGCCAGCCACATCAGATGATTCAGGATGCGGGTGATCTCGTCGAACATGGTGCGGATGTACTGAGCGCGCTCCGGGGCCTCGACCCCGAGCAGCTTCTCGATGGCCCGGACATAGCCATGCTCGTTGCACATCATGGACACATAGTCGAGCCGATCCATGTAACCGATGCTCTGGTTGAACGGTTTGGACTCAGCGAGCTTCTCGGTCGCACGATGCAGCAGACCGATGTGCGGATCGGCCCGCTCGATCACCTCGCCGTCCATCTCGAGCACCAGGCGCAGGACGCCGTGGGCCGACGGATGTTGAGGTCCGAAGTTCAGGGTGTAGTTGCGAATCTCAGGCATCGGCGGACTCCGAGCTCACGCCCGTCTGCACGTACCGGCTGTCGGAGCGGATCACGCGCGGCACCAGGACACGCGGCGGAATCGAGACCGGCTCGTAGATGACGCGACCTTGCTCCGGGTCGTAGCGCATCTCGACATGCCCGGAAAGGGGGAAATCCTTCCGAAAGGGGTATCCGACAAAACCGTAGTCGGTAAGGATTCGACGCAGATCGGGATGGCCCCGGAAGAGGATCCCGAAGAGATCGAATGCCTCGCGCTCGAACCAATTGGCCGCCGCCCAAACCGGGACGATCGAGTCGACCATCGGCTGACTGCTCCCTGCGTAGACACGTAGGCGAACCCGCCGATTGTGTACCAGCGACAAGAGATGGTAGACGACGGCGAAACGCTTGGGGTCGTCGACGGCCAACTCCTGATCGCGGTCGACACCACGACCGAAACCGGTCGTGGATGCCTCTTCCGTCGTCCACTCGGACTTGCCGTAAGCGGCGTAGTCAACTCCGCAGAGGTCGATCAGCTGCTCGAACCGCAGTTGCGGATGGTCACGGAGGATCCACGCCACGTCGGTCAAACGCTCCGACGGCACGATCAAGGTGACCTCGCCGAGGTGCGTGATGGTCTCGCACCCCTGACCGACCAGCGCCTCGCCGAGTGCATCGACGAGCGCGGTCAACCTGACGGGGTTGGACAGGATGTCTTTAGCCATTGGAATTGGGTACGACTCAGCGAGCGATGGTATTGGTACGACGGATCTTGTTCTGCAACTGCAGGATGCCGTAAAGCAGGGCCTCGGCAGTCGGCGGACACCCCGGCACGTAAATATCGACAGGGACGATCCGATCACAACCCCGCACCACCGCATAAGAGTAGTGGTAATAACCGCCGCCGTTCGCACAGGAGCCCATCGAGATCACCCAGCGCGGCTCGGCCATCTGGTCATAGACCTTGCGCAGCGCCGGGGCCATCTTGTTGACGAGGGTACCCGCGACGATCATGACGTCGGATTGGCGAGGGCTCGGCCGAAAGACGATCCCGAAGCGATCCAGGTCATAACGTGCTGCGCCCGCGTGCATCATCTCGATCGCGCAGCAGGCCAAGCCGAAGGTCATGGGCCACAGTGAACCCGTCCGCGCCCAGTTGATGAGCTTGTCGGCCGTGGTCGTGACGACGCCTTCTTCGAGGATGCCCTCTATTCCCATTCCAGCGCCCCCTTCTTCCACTCGTAGATGAAGCCCACCACCAGGATCCCCAGGAAGACGAACATAGCCCAGAAGCCGTACATACCGAGCTCCTCGAGCACCACCGCCCAGGGGAAGAGGAAGGCGATCTCCAGATCGAAGACGATGAAGAGGATCGCAACCAAGTAGTAGCGCACGTCGAACTTTAAACGCGCACTCTCGAAGGCCGCAAACCCACATTCATAGGGGGAGTCTTTCTCCGCGTCCGGGCGGCGAGGTCCCAAAAAGTAACCCAAAACGAGCGGGCCGACGCCAACCAAGATCCCGACGATGATGAAGATCAGGATCGGCAGATAATTGTCGAGCATCAGTCCTCCCGAATTTACTTATTCTCTGACGTCGAGCCGGACGAAGAGTCTAGTGCAGCCGTCACGGCAGTGTCAACCCGAGGATCAATTCAAATCATTAGGTTTTTCAAACCTTTGCGCGCATGTTTGCGCAAAAAAAACGGCATGTCGCGAGAGCGGCATGCCGTTTGCTTTTACTGCAGATGGTGCCGACGGCCAGACTCGAACTGGCACGGCTTACGCCACTACCCCCTCAAGATAGCGTGTCTACCAATTTCACCACGTCGGCGTTTACTCTTTACTCCGCGGTCGCCGGATCGGCGGCCTCGGCCTTATTTTGCTCTTCCGCAGCGCTGCCGTCGAGAATCACCTCGGTCGTATCGACCTCGGCGGCGCCATCGGCCGCACTTTCGATCACAGTCTCTTCGACGATCTCGGCCGGCTTACCGACCGCCGGTGCTAGCCCGACCGGAACATCCGACTGCGAATCGCGTTCCTCACCGCCCGGAATCGCAGGGATATCCGAGGTCGGCGCAGCCACGGGCGGCGGGAAGATGATCGTGCGCTCGTCCACGCGATCCATGATGGTCACTGGCTCTGACCCCTTCGTCGCATAATACGCCAAAGCCATGCTGGTAAGAAAGAACATCGTCGCCATGATGCCCGTCGTGCGCGTCAGGAACGAACCCGACCCGCGGGCGCCGAAGACGGTCGCCGACGCACCACTCCCGAACGCTGCACCTGCATCCGCTCCCTTCCCGTGCTGGATCAAGATCAACCCGATCAAGCCGAGGGACAGGAAGACCTGCATGACGGTCAAAATGGTTTGCATGAGTCTCTCGTTGCCGCAGCTTTAGGCCGCGAGCTGTTCTCCGGCCAGACAAATCGCTAGAAAATCATCGGCGCTCAGCGATGCACCGCCGATCAGACCGCCGTCGATGTCCGGCTGCGCCAGCAGCTCCGCGGCGTTGCCGGGTTTCATGCTGCCACCGTAGAGGATGCGCAACTTTTCGGCAATCGAACCGTTCAGCGCGGCGATCCGGCCGCGAATGTAGGCATGAACGGCCTGCGCCTGCTCGGGCGTCGCCGTCTTGCCGGTGCCGATCGCCCAAACCGGCTCATAAGCGATCTCGATCCCCGCGAAGGCTTCGATTCCGATGCGCTCGACCACGCCGTCGATCTGAGCGGCAATCACCGGCTCCATCTCGCCGGCCTCGCGCTGCTGAAGCGTCTCGCCGACGCACAGGATCGGGGTCAGGCCGCTCTCGGTCGCGCGCGTCAGTTTCTGCGCGATGGATGCCTCGTTCTCGCCGTAATATTCACGCCGCTCGGAATGACCGCAGATGACATACCGACATCCGAAATCGGCCAGCATCGAGCCCGAGACCTCCCCGGTAAAGGCGCCGCCGGATTCCGTGCAGAGGTTCTGAGCACCCAGTCGCACCGAGCTTCCGGCAAGCAGCTGCTCGCCGAGATGGAGATACGGGAAGGGAACGCACACCGCGACCTCGGTCTTCGAGAGACCACCGGACCCTGCCACGACACCGTTCAACAGTGCTTCTGCACTGGACTTGCTGCCGTTCATTTTCCAGTTACCGGCGATCAGCGGCTGGCGCATCGAACCCCTCCAGGTAAGTCGAGCCCGCAAATTTAGCCGTCCTCCGTGCGGAAATCAAGCCTCGTTTGATTTACACTTGAAATGCGTCCAGTGCCTCCTGTCTTCTCCGAGCTCTTCGGCCATGTTCGGAGCCACCAACGAGCGCCGTCCAGACGCATTTCAATCATCTTTATTATCTTTAAGAAGCCGCGTCCGACGCGAGGCTCGCGTGGATCTACCCAGAGCGGCCTCCGATCCGACGTGGATTTTTGACTTCCGGGACGCGGCTTATGGCGAAAGGAAAGAAGAAGAACGATGGCGGCTCGACCATCGCGCTCAACAAGAAGGCGGGACACGAGTACTTCATCGAGCAGCGTATCGAGGCCGGCCTCGTCTTGGAAGGCTGGGAGGTCAAGAGCCTGCGCGCCGGTCGCCTGCAGCTCAAGGAAGGTTACGTCAAGATCCTCCACGGCGAGGCATTCCTGATCGGTGCGCACATCTCAGCCCTCGCCGCCGCCTCGACCCACGTCAACCCGGATCCGACCCGCAGCCGCAAGCTGCTGCTCAAACGCAGCGAGATCAGCCGTCTGATCGGCCAGACCGAGCGCGCCGGCTACACCCTGGTCCCGATGGCCATGTACTGGAAGCGCGGCAAGGCCAAGCTCGAGATCGGGCTCGCCAAGGGCAAGAAGCAGCACGACAAGCGCGACACCGAGAAGGACCGCGACTGGCAGCGCGACAAGGAGCGCCTCTTCAAGACCGGCTGAGCTTGCCGCGGAACCGCGGTTACTCTAGAGTGTCGTACTGATACCTGGGGGCGACATGGTTTCGACGTGGGTCGCAAAACCTGAGGTGCATGCCGAGGTGCGGGTAACCTCGTAAATCCAACCGCAAAACTATAGTTGCCAACGACGACAACTACGCTCTCGCGGCTTAGGCCAGCGAGCCTCTGACCGTTCCCTGCCTATGGGGGGCGGATTCCAGGGGTAACATTACATGGGATCGCGGTGACGGGGGCTCGGACCTGATCCGCTAAAACCTAATTCGAGATCGCCGACTGATCGCCCTGCCCTTCGGGCGGCGGAAGGCTAAAAACAATAGAACGGGCTAAGCATGTAGGGCCAATGGCAGAGGGCTTGCGGACGCGGGTTCGATCAACGCACAGGTCGCCTTTGCTCGTAAGGGCAAAGTGAAAACGGGGCTCACATCGGCGAACCCTGCAGTCGGCTCAGACCGACACGGCAACGCCGAGGGGTAGGAAGAGGGCCAACCTCAGACCTGCCCTGTAGAGACTCATAGAGACGCTGATCCGGCAACGGTGGAGCGTCCACTAGGATCCGCAGCAACGCGGATAATACGCTCCGCATCCGGACCCATCGGGTCGTATCCGATCCGGATGAAGGCATAGTCCAGGCCTCACCGAAAGGTGGGGAATCACTGTCCCGCCGCCTCCACCAATCAACGGGCCTTGGAGTACACTCCAGGGCCCGCTTTCTTTTTGTGTTCAGAAAGGGATGCCTTCATCGAAGCATTCTTCGCAATCGTGCCGTAGTTTTACGGACAGCGACTTGGCCCGATCCGTAACGACCCCTTCGCAGTACGCCAGACGTGAGCAGGCCATTGATGTCTCAGAGGGACGGGCCCGGCGAACATCCGACCTTCATCTTGAATAGACCTGAGCAGCCGGCGGGAAACAGTGCGGCATGCCAGCCGAACAACCGCACACGCGACACCGGCGCATGGCAGTCGGCGGTGGCATCAAGCACCATCTCGACCATGCCTTCGACGTGACGATCAACCGGGGCCGGAGCGCCGATGTCCACGCCAAGACGACGGGCGATGGACGAACGCACGGATTCGACATCGAGCTGCTCACCCTCGATCTCACTGGTCTTCACCACGTCCGCGGTGAGCGCGCCAAGGCTGGCCCGATCGCGCCGCGCCATCCCGACATCGGCCAGGCGTCCCAGCAAGAGACCCAGGGCGCGACTCACGTCTGCCATCGGGCCGGCCAATGCCGCCAGGTCATAGCGCCAGCTCAGCCAATCGTTGGCCTGCCAGATGTAGGTGTAATCACCGCTGTTCATGCGGAGATTATGGGCCGGATTCTCCGCATGCTCGAGTTGTTCGCCGCACGTTGTGCGGTGAAAGTGGGCGCAAATCGCCTTGATCTTTGGCCAAGGGCTCCACGATGCCCTACCCTGCAACAGCAAGATTCATCTTGACGGAATCGGCCATGTCCACCACTGCCCGCGAGAAGTTCTCATCCCAAGCTGCGCCCGAGGTCCTTGCGGCACTGCGTCAGATCGCAGAAACCCAGGGGCGCCAATTCCAATCCGTGTTGGACGAAGCCCTGCGCGAGTACATCGACCGCCAGCAGAAGGAGCGGCCGCGGCGGCATGTCATGACCGCGTTCGCCTCCAGTCTCGATGAGTTCGACAGCCTGTACCGTAAACTGGCCAAGTGACCGATCGCGACTTTCCAACCGTAGCCGACGTCCTCGGCATACACACTGTCTTGATCCGGCGCTATAGCGGAGCGCCCGGCGTGTGCGATCCAGGCGCGCTCGAAGCCGCCCTGTTCCGGCCGCAGACCGGTTACTACGAAGACATCGTGGCCGAAGCGGGAGCACTGGTCGAGAGCCTCGCCACCAACCATCCTTTCGTGGACGGCAACAAGCGTGTTGGCTTTGCCCCCGTCGACGACTTTGTGTGCATAAACCACAGGCACTTACGGAGTTCTCGTCGTCGTTCACTTTATTTCCCACGAAACTCTCACGATGATCCGCGCTGACCTTGCCGGGCACGTCCACCGTCGCCGATCCCCCGAGCGATTCCGCGATTCTCGTTCGTCTTGAGGATTCCCCCGCAGCCCGCATTCGGCCATTATGTAGAGCGCTACATAATGACCGCTATGTAGAGTTCGCTTTTATGTAGAGTTCGGGTCTGTCCGTCAGCGGTAGATGCCGTGGTTGCTGGGTGCGGGCGAGGAAGCTCGCTGGTGAACTCAACATAATTTTGCGGTTTCCTGAAGTGCCATCCCAGCACAACAGGAGACCGTGATGAGTTCGACTCGACAACTTTTCCGTCTACCGACAGACTGGCTCGTCGCGAGCCCTTTGGCGACCTACATTGACGCGTTCACGCGTTACCTTGCTGAACGGCGCCACGCATCGAAAGCCATCCGGAAGTACCTCGGTTGCCTTGCCCACTTCGGGCGCTGGATGAATCAGTGCCAGCTGAACATCGAGCGCATCGACGAGGACTTGGTGAGGCGATTTCTCGACGACCATCTGCCCCGGTGTGACTGCGCCCGGCCGGTGTGCCGGAATCGCATCGAGCTGCGCGCAGCACTCGGGCATCTGCTCTTGGTCCTGCGTGCCGAGGCGGTGATTCCCGAAGCGGCACCGGGAGCGACCCCGGTCGACGAGGAACTACGCCGCTTCGACGCCCATATGGACCATGTCCGCGGGCTGGCGCCGACGACGCGCAGACTTTACCTGCGTACTGTGCGGCGCCTGCTCCGGGAGCAGTTCGCTGATCGGCCGGTTGTGATTTCGGCGCTCACGCCCGAGGACCTGCGCCGATTCGTGGCGTGCCAGATCAAGCTTTACGGGTCGCCCGGTAACGCTGGCCCCATGATCTCGGCCTTGCGCGGCTACTTCCGCTTCCGCACCGCCTGTGGCGATCGGGTGCACGGGTTGATCGGCGTGCTCGCCTATCCGATCAAGTGGAAACTAGCCTCCCTACCCCAGACCCTGAGCAGTGCCGAGGTTGAGCGCCTGGAGGCGGCTCTCGGCGGGGATGGACGCTCGGCACACCGCGCCGATGCCATGGTGCGCTGTGCGCTGGATCTGGGCTTGCGCCGCGGGGAAGTCGCGGGACTCTCGCTCGATGACATCGATTGGCGTGCCGGAACCATCACCTTGCGCCGGACCAAGGGCCGCCGCGAAGATCGCCTCCCGCTACCGGCGGCGACCGCTCGCGCCATCGCCGATTACCTCCGTCTCGAGCGTCCGCAGACAGACAGCCGGGCGGTCTTTGTCCGCCACGGCACGCCTTGCGGTCGGCCAATCGGCCCCGACTGCGTCGGCAAGACGATCCGCCAAGCTTACGCCCGCGCCGGCCTGCCCTATACCCGCGCCCACCTGCTGCGCCACACCATGGCCAGCCGTCTGCTGGCGGGCGGCAGCTCGCTTAAGGAGGTGGCCGATGTCCTGCGCCACCGCTCCCTGGACACCACGCTGATCTACGCCAAGCTCGACAGCCGTAACCTCTCGGCGGTGGCCTTGCCGTGGCCGGGAGGTGAGGTATGAATGCCGTGGTCACGATGCAAACGCGCGTCGAGGCGTATCTGGCCGAACGCCGCCGGCTCGGATACCACCTGCGTAGCACAGGTCCTGCACTCAAGAGCTTCGCCCGCTACGTCGACAGCCTTGAGCTTGCCGGCCCGCTCAAGGTTGAAGTGATGGCCGCTTGGGCGCGCCAGGCCAAGACCAACAGCGATGATCCCACCACTTGGGCGCGGCGGCTCAAACGGCTGCGTCCCTTTACCCGCTGGCTGCAGCAGTTCGATCCAGGCACCGAGGTACCCGATAGCACGGTCTTCGGCCCCATCGGCTGGCGACCAGCCCCGCATATCTTCACCGAACAGGAGGTCCTCGAGCTGCTGGCCGCCGCGCGGCGTCTTGAACCGGATCTGCGCGGGGCCACCTACGAGGCCCTGTTCGGCTTGCTGGCGGCAACGGGCCTGCGGGTCTCCGAGGCGGTGCACTTGCGGCAGGCGGACGTCGATCTGCATGGGGGCCTGCTGACGGTGCGACAGACGAAGTTCGACAAGTCCCGCTATGTGCCGCTGCATCCCAGTACAACGGAGGCATTGCGAGGGTATCAGGGGCTGCGCAACCTCTCCATCAGCGCCAAGGAGGACACGCCATTCTTCGTCGGCACCCGGGGCCGGCGTCTCGGGTGCGACCTGAGTCTGCGCCAGGTGGATCGGATCTTCCAGCAGCTGCGCGAGCAGTTGGGCTGGGTCAACCGCGGTTCCCACACGGCCGTCCGCGTCCATGACCTTCGCCATCGGTTTATCGTCACTCGCCTGTTGCGTTGGCATGCCCAGGGGGTGGACATCGACCAGGCGATGCTGGCCCTGTCCACCTACGTCGGTCACGCCAAGGTGACCAATACCTACTGGTACCTGTCCGGCGTGCCCGAACTGATGGGACTGGCCGCCGAGCATTTCGAGCCGCTGGCGCCGAATGCGGAGGTGGACCATGTCCGAGGGTAAGGTTTCCGATGCACCGTCGTTCCCCGCACTGGTCCAGCAATTTTTTACCGAGTACCTGGTCAGCCAGCGGGCCATGAGCCCCTATACCGTCGCCGCCTATCGCGACGCCATGGTGTTGTTCCTTCACTTCGCCCACCAGCGTCTGGGCAAGGCGCCGACCGCGCTGTCGCTGCAGGATTTCGCGCCCGAACTGATCCTGGCCTTCCTCGATCACCTCGAACAGCAGCGGGACAATACGGTGCAAAGCCGCAATCTGCGACTGACCGCGCTGCGCGCCTTCCTGAAATTCGCCGCACGCCGTGACATCGCCTCCTTGCATGTCATCGAACGGGCGCTGGGAGTGCCGTTGAAGCGCTTCGAGCAGCCCATGTTCGGGTTCCTCACCCGCGAGGAGATGATGGCCGTGATCGGCGAGCCGGGCAAGACCTGGACCTCACAGCGCGATCATCTGCTGCTGGCCATGCTCTACAACACCGGAGCGCGGGTCTCGGAGATGATCGGCGTGCATGTCGGCGATGTCGTGTTGGACGCCTCGCCCTGCGTGCATTTGCGCGGAAAGGGGCGCAAGCGTCGTTCCGTACCCTTGTGGGCCTCCACGGTTCAGGCGATTCGCGCTTGGCTTCGGCGTAATCCCTCGCTGGGTGCCGACGCACCTTTGCTACCGAACCGCAACGGGCGGACGATGACGCGCTCCAATGTCAACAAACGCCTGGATATCGCCGTCGCCCGGGCCGCCGCGGTGTACCCCAACCTGACCAAGCGCCACATATCACCGCACTCGGTGAGGCACTCGACGGCCATGCATATGCTGCAGTCCGGCGTGGCCTTCAGCGTGATCGCGCTCTGGCTGGGCCATGAGAACATGACAACCACTCACCGGTACGTCGAGGCCGACCTGGCGATGAAGAAAGCGGCTCTGGCTCGACTTCAGGAGCCTGGAATGGAACCGGCAAGGTTCCAGCCGTCCGATGCTCTGATGCAGTTCCTTCAGAACCTATAATTTATGTAGAGGAAACGATCGCGCCGATACCCGGTACTGCTGGGGTCGGCGCCGAAACTCTACATAATTGCAAACTCTACATAGCGGCCAGGAGCAGCCATCGATTCCGCGCGGACTGACGTCCGCAGTCGAGTGGACGACCGACACTCGGCATGAATATGGGTTAGGTATACTGCTCCCGAAACTCGCAAAACTTCTCCACCGCCCGTCATTCCGCCCAGGATTTCGTGATTCAGGCGAGTGAGAGCAATCCCGCGGACGACGGCTGAGTTTCGGCGCTAGTCACCATTGGTGATGCGGAGCAGGAAGCGTGAAGGAGGCTCGTGTGTTGCCCTACATCGTCGGCGTTATCGGTCACGAACTGATATTTCAGGTGATTCCGAGGCCCCGGCTGGCCACGCGTCGGAATGTGGGCGGGATTGAATGAGGGCCTCATCACCAGTCACGTCGCGCGCGGGATCGCATGCGGGTCGCGGCTTTCGCTACCAGGACGCGGTCGGCGTTTGGCTTGAGGTCCGGTGCTGGGCTGGTGAACTGCCCTACGGCGAGGTGATGCCCGAAGGACGGGATGACTACGAACTCCGCGGTTCGACACGTGCCGCCCTCGCGCAGGTAAAGTCGCGCCGCGACCACTTGGGCCCGTTCCCCGTGGGCGATGCCGCCGATTTCGTGCGGGCAATTTGGGCGCGGTCCGAAGCATCATCGTCCGCGCCGGACAACTTGATCCTGGTCTTGGAGCGCCCTGTCGTAGAGGGGCCGACAGTCGACCATGCCCTCCCTGATCACCCCGGCTTGGCGAAGGCATTGCGCAGCGATCCGCGATGGGCGGCGCTCGCGCCGCGCACCCGCGTCTGGATCGCGCCTGCGCCGTTTGAGGCGGCGGTGAAGGTCATCACGCACACCGTACCCTGCGCGCCCCTGGCGGCGCAGGTCCATTACGGTGAGCTGCTACAACGAATCGCCACCTTGGCGGACGCCAACGGCTTGGTAAAGGACGACTGTTTCGAAAGTCTGACTGTGTCGGACGTGGAGGCGAGCGTCCGCCGACTGGAGCCCCTGCTGGATCTGACCGGAATGGAGGCAGCCCTCCGCGACGGCTACTGTGACGCCGTCGATTTCCTCACACCCGCGGACGATTTGGCCTTCTACCAAGGCATCGACACGCGTCCCGGTCACCTCGCTGCCGGGCTTGTCGCCGAGCGACCAGAGGCGCGCCGGGCCGTGCTTGACGCTCTGGATGCGCGCGGGGCGGCACTGATCGTGGGTCCGTCGGGCGCCGGCAAGTCCGCCTTGATGTGGGAAACGGCGCGAGCGGCTCGACATACAATTCGATGGTTCCAAGTTCAACGAGGCGATGCCGGGGATGCCCACCTGCTCGCCCGCCTCGCGCGTGCACTGAGGGCCTCGCATGCGGCGCCGGTCGGTTTCGTCATGGATGATGTCGGTCGGGGGCTCGCTGGCCTTTGGGATGGGCTGCTCCGGGAAGTCGGCGCGGGAAGCGGCGTCTTGCTGTTGGGCTCGGTCAGAGAAGAAGATGTGTTTCTGCTGCCTTCGCGGGCCCGCGCTCCCGAGATCCGCCCCGCCGTGGACGAGGCGGTGGCGGAAAGGATCTGGCGCCGGCTATTGGATCAAGGTCAGACCTCTTGGGCGGGCTGGCGGGAGCCATGGATCCGCAGCGACGGACTTCTGCTTGAGTACACACACATTCTGACCCGCGGCGACCGTCTCGAGATTGTCCTCGGGGAACAAGTCGACCGACGGCTCCGGGAGGGGCGGGATACGGAGCTGGCCATTCTTCGTATCACGGCTCTCGCCGGTGCCGCCGGGGCCATGATCGATGCCGAGCGGCTGCCTGGCGTACTGGGCATCGACCAGGGCGACCTCACCCGTGCGCTGCGTCGGCTCATTGACGAGCACCTCGTCGCCGAGCCGAGCGCCGGGCGGTTGGGTGGCCTGCACCAGCTCCGGTCGACGGCCCTATTTGATCTCTGTCATGCTCACCCGCTGCCCACGCCGTCACACACGGTCGCTGAAGCCGTCCGAACCGCCACCGGCGCTAGCCTGGAAGCCTTGGCGACCTACGTAATCGTCCATCGTCCGGGCGAAACCCCCGCCCTCCTGGAGGAGCTAGCGGATCGTCTAGAGCGCGACCGTGACCCGGTCGCCGCGGTGGCCGCCCTGTCCGGTTTGGGACAGGCATACATCGAGAGCACCCTGCGGCGCTGGGTACCCGAAGCGTTGTCGCTCGGCCTGGAGCCGACGCAGGTCACCTCGGCCGTCATGTTGGCCGTTGCGGGTACGGACCTCTCATCTCTACCGTTCCCGGAACGTCTGCGGAGAGCCGTGCTTGCGCTGCAGAACCGGTCAACGTCCGATCCGCGTCAGAATCTGCTTTCCAAGCTCTCTCCGGACGCCATAAGCGCCCTCATTGCCGGTGCCGATACGCCCCGTCTTCGAGCGCTCTTGGGCGTGCTGGTAGGGACGAACATTCCCGAGAGTGTCCAGCGAGCGCTCGGCGCCGTGAGGCCTGACTTCGATGGAGTCGATCTCATCGGAGCCGCGGATCTGTTGGGCGCCGCACGGCTGATTGATCCGCAGACAGCAGCGGCTTGGACGAACGGTGGTGTCCGCGAGCGTCTGTTGGCCCGCGTCTCGGCCGAAACACCATGGGCTGGGCCGGTGGAAGTCGAAGTGGCGTCCGAAGGTCGCGTGCTGCGCGGCTCCGTTTTCCACGTCGCGCCGTCGGCTCAGCCGGACGTGCACCAGGAGGTTGTGCGGCTCTGTGAGGCGTTGCTCGGGCTGGATCCTACGGCAGCGGTGGCCTCCGTCGACGCGGTCGCCGCGGATGGTCTTCCATCCGGCCTGCCGGAATTTCCCCTCGCCACCAAGCGCATACCGCGCGAAAATCTAGCGCCCAAGGCGTTGCCCGAGTGGAACCGGCGCTGGATGTCAGCGGCAGCGCGGCTGATCGCAACAGAAAGCTACACGGAATACTTGAAGCATGCCAGCACGTTGCTGGAGCAACTGCTTCCCCCTCTTGAACGTATCTTGGACAGCGTGCTGCGGGGCAAGCAGCCACCGCCTAAGATTTGGGAGCGATTAAGCGA
Organism: Thiocapsa roseopersicina; assembly: GCF_900106925.1. Taxonomy (GTDB): domain Bacteria; phylum Pseudomonadota; class Gammaproteobacteria; order Chromatiales; family Chromatiaceae; genus Thiocapsa; species Thiocapsa roseopersicina. Next base: position 76,504 of record NZ_FNNZ01000003.1, on the reverse strand, counting down.
CGTGCACCAAGCATCTCGCGCGCTCACCCCGCCATCGCGCGAGTTTCTGACTGGCGAAGCTCCAGAGAACCATGTTACGTCCCTGCAGAACCTGTTGTTTTCTTGTTCTGCCGATCTCATTCGACGCTTCATAGATTTGCCGGAAGGGTACGGCGCTTTTGTGATGTGGACGGGCGACCTCCTCAAGAACGCGCGCGAAGCACACAACGAACCCTGGGAACTGGTCGGCGGGCCTCCAGAAAAACTCTTGCGGAGCCTAGAGGGCGTAGTCACCGCGCTGCGTCTGCTAGGAGCGGAGGCTGGCACACGGACCGCCAAGCCGACACAGCTTTGGGCACCTAGAACTCGCCACGCTGCCCGTGGAAACGCCCTACGCCTCGCCAAGGTCTCCGTCGAACACGGGCTACAGGCACGCTCTACCAACTACTTGCGAAGGGTCGAAGCCGAACTGAAGAGTGCAGGTATCGAACTTGAGCTGCACGCTCGCCCGAATTGGGACGACCCCTTGCCCTGGCCCACCTTGGAACTTCTAGCAATTGCGACGCTTAGGTCATTCGCGGATTGGCTGGCGTGGAACCTGGAGGAAAGGCCGCGTGTCCGCTCCGCTGTAGGTGAAGGGCGCCGCATCTGGATAGTACCGCGCATCCAAGGGCTTGCGGTGTCGCGGCTAACCGTCGGCGGAGTATCTACGCTGTACTCGTTGCCATACTCCGCCGACGATTGGCTCGACACGCTCCATCTGCGCCGCCTAGACGATGCCCTGACCCAAGCAGCCCAGCCCGCACTCGACCTTATCGTCGAGCTCGACGGGCTGCGTCGCTTCGATCTTGGTGTGGACGGACGTCCCGGTGTCGAGCGCACGGTGCGAGAGGACGATGAGCGACGACTCGCCGCAGCCCTTGTCGCGTTCGAGACGCTCGCGGAGGGAAAACCTGTTCAAGCGCTGCCGCGTCGTCTGAGCGACGAGGTTGTGCAAGGGCGCGTCGCCTTGGCCGAAGGAGTCGCGGCCCTGACACATAGCCAATTGACGCCCGGTGGAGAGGCGCTGATGAACCTTCAGGCAGCCTTGCTCGCGGAGGATCTTTCGATCGCGCTGCACGTCAGCACGGCGAAGGCCTGACTGAATCGCGCCAAATCGGCGCCGTCGTTGTATCGAGGGGGTCGGCTCCCTTTTCTCTTGTGCATATGGCATGACGAACCGGGGACGGCCGTCTGGTGACGTCGGCACAGCAGACGTCCGCGCCGCCAGTGCATTCGACCGCTTCGGGTCGTGACCGGACCTTGCCGCCACCTCTCAGCCAGTGACGTAACGCCGAAAGAAAGCCAGGGGTCGGGTGGGCGAATCTTGGAGATTCGTGAGGAGATACTCTTGGAAACAACAGCCGCCAATGAAGCTCGATGTCGCCCATCGTGATCCCGGGCTACCCGACTTCGGCGCCTTCGAGTCGAGTAGACGCCTGCGTGAGCCGTGCAACTCAAGCTGTCTGAATCGAAGCGCCTCGACGCGCAACTCACTCGTCACATCGATCGTCATGATCGAATCGGTGACTTTCCTGCCGAGCCTTCGCGGTGCGCTCCTGATCGGAAGCACCTGAATTTCTCCATTGGCGACAAGATCGCCATTTTTCACCGCATGTTTCGCGGGCAAACGGATGTCTACCCGGTCCGTTGAGAGAACCCGCGCGCCGGCCTGCGCGAGCGAATGGCGTCCGGGTGTCTGCGAATGGCCGCGCATCAGATGCTCGAACTGCGACCGTCGCCGGCTGATCCGAGGTCCATGCCTTCGGTCCATCAAAGGTCGCAGACGACCCGCTCCTGAGGCATCATCCTAGGATTATGGACTTCACGACCCTCGACACGCTGCGCACCCACCACCCCGCATGGCGGCTGCTGCGCTCGGATCATGCGCCGTTGGTGGCGAGCTTTCTGAACCGCGTCTTCGTGCAGCCGAATGTCCGGGTGATGGCGGCGGCGGATCTGGCCGAGGCGCTGGAAGACGAGTTGTATGCCCTGCGCGAGCGTCTCGGCGAGGGCAGCTTCCCCAAATCGGCGCTGGACTATCTCAACGACTGGGCCGGCCCGGATAAAGGTTGGCTGCGTAAGTTCTACGCCCGTGATTCGGACGAGCCGCAGTTCGACCTGACCCCGGCGACCGAGAAGGCGATCGCCTGGCTCGGCACCCTCTCGGAGCGCAGCTTCGTGGGGACGGAGTCGCGGCTCTTGACCCTGTTCGAGCTGCTCAAACAGATGAGCGAGGGCAGCGAGGCCGATCCCGAGAAGCGCATCGCGGAGCTCGTCAAGCGGCGCGACGAGATCGATGCCGAGATCGCGCGGGTGCTGGGGGGCAACGTGCCGCTGCTGGACGACACGGCGCTGAAGGATCGCTTCCAGCAGTTCATGCAGCTGGCGCGCGAGCTGCTCACCGATTTTCGCGAGGTCGAGCACAACTTCCGTCTGCTCGATCGGCGGGTGCGCGAGCGGATCGCGCTCTGGGAGGGTGCGAAGGGCGCGCTCCTGGAGGAGATCATGGGCGAGCGCGACGCCATCGCCGACTCCGACCAGGGACGCAGCTTCCGGGCCTTTTGGGATTTCCTAATGTCCAGCCGCCGGCAGGAGGAGCTCACCGAACTGTTGGACCGGGTGCTCGCCCTGCCCCCGGTCGCGGACCTGAAGCCGGATGCCCGCACCCGTCGGGTGCATTACGACTGGCTCGAGGCCGGCGAGCACACCCAGCGCACGGTTGCACAGCTCTCGCAGCAGCTGCGGCGCTTTCTCGACGACCAGGCGTGGCTGGAGAATCGGCGCATCATGGACATCCTGCACGGGATCGAGGCGAAGGCGCTGGCCCTGCGCGAGCATCAGCCGACCGGCGAGGTGATGCACATTGCCGAGTCCGCCGCCGCAGTCGAGCTGCCGATGGAGCGCCCGCTCTTCACCCCGCCCCTGAAACCGGTAATCGCGGATCTGGAGCTGCAGGCGGGCGACGCCGATCTGGACGCCGATGCGCTCTATGCGCAGGTCGTGGTCGACCGCGCGCAACTTGCCCGCCACATCCGCCACGCCTTGCAGGATCGCTCCCAGGTCACGCTGCGCGAGCTGACCGAGCTGCAGCCCTTGACGCAGGGCCTCGCGGAGCTGGTGGCCTATCTTCAGTTGGGCAGCGACGCCTTCAGGACGACCCTGGACGAGAATGCCCCGGAGGTGATTGTCTGGGAGACGCACGCGAGCGACGGCATGGCGGTTCGAAAGGCCGCCCGGCTGCCCCGCGTCATCTTTGTCAGAGAGAGGTGAGGATGGACGACGACCAAGGACAGGCCCGGGACGCCCCGGCGCTCGCGGCCGGGGCGGAGCTGTCCGCGCTGGTGATCGGCCTGCTCAAAGGGGTCATCTATCGCGAGGGCGACGAGCGACTCTGGGGCACGCTCCTCGACCTGCAGGCGCGGGTTCGGGACTATGTGGCGGTGCTCGGACTGGAGCTGGTGCTCGACGAGGCGGAAGGGTACGCGTTCCTCAAGAGCCGTACCGAAACCGCCGAGGACGAGGCTGCGCCCAAGTTGCCGCGTCTCGTCGCGCGTCGGCCGCTGTCGTTTCCGGTCAGCCTCCTGCTGGCCTTGCTGCGCAAGAAACTCGCCGAGTTCGATGCGGGCGGGGCCGAGACGCGGCTCGTGCTCTCGCGCGACGAGATCGTCGAGTTGGTGCGGGTCTTCCTGCCCCAAAGCAGCAACGAGGCGAGACTCATCGACCAGATCGAGACCCACATCAACAAGGTCGTCGAGCTGGGCTTCCTGCGCCGTCTCAAGACAGCCGGCGGCTCCGCTCGCGGCCCGGACAGCTACGAGGTGCGGCGGATCCTGAAGGCGTTCGTCGATGCCCAATGGTTGGCTGACTTCGACGCACGGTTGGCGGTCTATCGGGCGCAGGTCGATCCGGACAAAGACGGTTGAGCCGTTATGGACGAGCAACGCAAGGGGTTGAAACCATTCGGCAATCGCGTGACGATGTGGCGATCATTCAACGCGAAGGGTGCGAGGCAAGCCATGACACCGCTCTACGAGCAGGATTTTTCGGAATGGGCCGAGCGCCAAGCGAGCTTACTCCGGCAAGGGCGGTTCGATGACTTGGATGTTGCGCATCTGATCGAGGAGTTGGACAGCATGGGGGCAAGCGAGCGGCGCGAATTGATCAACCGTCTGGCGATCCTCTTGGCGCACCTGCTGAAGTGGCGGTATCAGCCGGAGCGACGCGGCAACAGTTGGCGCTTGACCATCAAGATCCAACGACTCGATGTGGCTGCCTTACTCCGCGACAATCCGAGTCTTCGCGCCCGTCTCGATGCGTTTATCCACGACGCCTACGCCAAGGCGACACTGCAAGCGGCACGAGAGATCGGCGTCGAGGAAACGCTTTTTCCCGCCGTATGCCCTTTCACCGTCGAACAGATACAGGATGATCACTGGCCCGATGCCGCCGCTTGAATCGCTCGACCTGGACTTCGTCGCCGACGACCGCCTGTCGGGCTTTCGTCTGTCGCGCCTGGAGGTCTTCAACTGGGGCACCTTCGACGGGCGCGTCTGGACCCTTTTGCTCGACGGCAAGAACGGGCTGCTGACCGGCGATATCGGCTCGGGCAAGTCGACCCTGGTGGATGCCGTGACGACCCTTTTGGTCCCGGCTCAGCGCATCGCCTACAACAAGGCCGCGGGTGCGGACAGCAAGGAGCGCACGCTGCGCTCCTACGTGCTCGGGCATTACAAATCCGAGCGCAACGAGGTGACCGGTGCGGCCAAGCCCGTGAGCCTGCGCGATCACAACAACTACTCCGTCATCCTCGGCGTCTTCCACAACGCCGGCTACGACCAAACCGTCACCCTCGCGCAGGTCTTCTGGATGAAGGAGGCGCAGGGCCAGCCGGCCCGCTTCTTCGTCTGCGCCGAGCGCGATCTCTCGATCGCGACCGACTTCTCCCGCTTCGGAACCGACATCGCCCAACTGCGCAAGAAGCTGCGCGGGCTCGGTGCCGAGATCGAGGACGGCTTCCCCAAATACGGCGCCTGGTTCCGGCGCCGACTGGGCATCGACAGCGAGCAGGCGCTCGAACTCTTTCATCAGACGGTCTCGATGAAGTCCGTCGGCAACCTCACCGATTTCGTGCGCGGACATATGCTGGAGCCCTTCGCGGTGGAGCCCCGCATCAAGGCGCTGATCGCACACTTCGACGACCTCAACCGCGCGCACGAGGCGGTGCTCAAGGCCAAGCGCCAGGTCGAGATGCTCACGCCCTTGGTGGCGGACTGCGAACGTCACGCCGGCCTGACGCGCGAGGTCGAGGTTCTCAGAGGCTGCCGTGACGGATTGCGTGTCTATTTCGCGGGTTTGAAGCTGGCGCTGCTCGGGAAACGTCTGGCGCACCTTCAGGAAGACCGGGAGCACGTCGATGCCCTGGTCAAGCGCCTCGAGGGCCGTCGCGAGGAGCAAGGCAACCAGGTCTACGAGCTCAAGCGCGCGGTGGCCGAGAACGGCGGGGACAGGCTCGAACGCCTGGCTGCCGAGATCAAGAAGCTGGAGGCGCTGCGCGACGCTCGTCAGGTGAAGGCGCGACGCTATGCCGAGCTGACGACCGGTCTCGACGAGAGCCCGGCCGCGGACGAAACGGCCTTCCTTGCCCAACGGCGTCGGCTCGCGGAGATGCGTGAGGGTTTGCAGGCGCGCGACATCGATCTGCAGAACGAGGTGACCGAGCACAGCGTGACCCTGCGCCAAGGCCAGCTCGAGCACGACGCCCTTCAGGCCGAGATCGAGAGCCTGAAGCGCCGCCGCAGCAATATCGACGACCAGCAGATCCGGATCCGTGCCGCGCTCTGCGAGGCTCTGGGTCTTGCGGAAGAGTCGATGCCCTTCGCGGGCGAGCTGCTGCAGGTGCGTGATGACGAACGCGACTGGGAAGGTGCGGCCGAGCGACTGATGCGCGGCTTCGGCCTGTCCCTGTTGGTGCCAGACACGGCCTACAAGGCGGTCGCCGAGTGGGTCGACGGCAGCCAACTGCGTGGTCGGCTGGTCTATTTTCATGTGCGCGCCCGGGTGCGTGCCGGGGAACGGGGCGACCTGCCCGAGCTGCACCGCGATTCGCTGGTCCACAAGATCGCCGTCAAACCGGACTCCCCTTTCTACGACTGGCTCGAGCGCGAGCTGGCCCATCGTTTCGACGTGGCCTGCTGCATCACGCAAGAGCAGTTCCGGCGCGAGACCCGTGCCATCACACGCGCCGGCCAGATCAAGGATCCGACCGGACGTCACGAGAAGGACGACCGTCACCGCATCGACGACCGCAGTCGCTATGTCCTGGGCTGGACCAACGCGGCCAAGATCGAGACGCTGGAGGCCAAGCGTTGTCGGCTCGAAGCCCGTCTCGCCGAGATCGGCGCACTCACGGGTAAGCTCTTGTCCGAGCGACAGGCGCTCGGTGCCCGCCTGAACGCACTGACGCGATTGGAAGAGTTTGTCGACTTCAACGAGCTGGATTGGGCCTCGGTCGCGACCGAGGTCGCGGCACTGATCGACGAGCGGCAACGCTTGGAGTCGGCATCCGATCTGCTCAAACAGCTCAATGAGCGCCTAGGCGAGGCCGTCCAAGCGCTTGCGGTGATCGAGGGCGAGCTGGAAGAGGCCAGATCGAAACGCGCCAAGATCGAGCAAAAACAAGAGGATGCCGAGGCGCTCCAAGTGCAGACCCGCGCGATCCTCGCACCGGGCGGGGACGCGGCCCGACCCGCGCCCTCGGCCGAGCTGACCGAGCGGCTCGAGGCCATGCGCACCGAGGCGCTCGGCGAGCATCAATTGACCGTCGAGTCCTGCGACCACCGCGAGCAGGACATGCGCGCCTGGCTCCAGAGCCGGATCGACAGCGAAGAACGCAAGATCAAGGGCCTGCGCGACCGAATCATCACCGCGATGGTGGCCTACAAGGACGCCTTCAAGCTCGAAACCCAGGAGCTCGACGCCAACGTCGAGGCGGCCTTCGAGTACCGAGAACAGCTCGATCAGCTGGGACGCGACGACCTGCCCCGCTTCGAGGCGCGATTCAAGGAGCTGTTGAACGTCAACACCATCAACGAGATCGCCAACTTCAATGCCCAGCTCGCCCGCGAGCGCGAGACCATCAAGGAGCGCATCGGGCGCATCAACGAGTCGCTCACGCAGATCGATTACAACCCGGGACGCTATATCGCGCTCGAATCCCAGATCAGCCCGGACGCCGAGATCCGCGACTTCCAGTCCGAGCTGCGCGCCTGCACCGAGGGTGCCTTGACCGGCTCCGAGGATGCGCAGTATTCCGAGGCCAAGTTCCTGCAGGTGAAGACCATCATCGAGCGCTTCCGCGGGCGCGAGGGCCAGACCGATTCGGACAGGCGTTGGACCGCCAAGGTCACCGACGTGCGCAACTGGTTCCTGTTCGCCGCAAGCGAGCGCTGGCGCGAGGACGGAACAGAGTTCGAGCACTACTCGGACTCGGGCGGCAAATCCGGCGGTCAGAAGGAGAAGCTCGCCTACACCATCCTTGCCGCCAGCCTCGCCTACCAATTCGGGCTGGAATGGGGTGCCGTGCGCTCGCGATCCTTCCGCTTCGTCGTGATCGACGAGGCCTTCGGGCGCGGCTCGGACGAGTCGGCGCAGTACGGTCTACGGCTATTTCAGCAGCTCAACCTGCAACTGCTGATCGTCACGCCGCTGCAAAAGATCCACATCATCGAACCCTTCGTCTCCGCCGTAGGCTTCGTGCACAACGAAGGCGGTCGCGAGTCCAAGCTGCGCAATCTGACGATCGAGGAGTATCGCGAAGAGTCCAGGGCGCGCAAGGCCGAGCCGAGCGCAAGCGTGCCGGCATGAGCTGGACGACGGCGGCGGATCTCAAGACGCAACTGAACCGACTCTGGGAGCGCGGCGAGCTGCTGCGTCCGCTGGTCGCGGACGGGATGACCGGCGCGAGCGGATTCCCGCTGCGTTTGAGGCTGAAGGGACCCGGCTCTGCAGATCTGGCGGATCGGTTCGAAGCGGTGCGGGCCTGGATCGCCGAGCTGGTGGCCATCCCGCGTCTGCGGATCACTTGGCGCGCGGTCAATCATCGCGTGCTCGGTCCTCAGCGTCTGCCCGAGGCCATCTGGGTCGACACACTCGACGACGCGCTTGCGCTCATCGGGAAACGAGGCGACGCGGCGCGATTCAGCCGTTGCACGGCGCTGACACGATCCAGACAACCGGCGCTGCTCGACTGGCTCGCCAAACGTCCCTTACAGGCCATCGCACTGGCCGAGGACTGGGAGCGCCTGCTGGCGGTCGTGGACTGGCTCAGCCTTCACCCGCGTCCCGGGATCTACATCCGGCAGGTCGACATCCCGGGTATCCACAGCAAGTTCATCGAGGCGCATCGCGGCGTCCTCTCGGAGCTGTTGGATCTTGTCTTGCCGGCCGAGGCGGTCGCTGCCGATCGCTTCGGCGTCGGTCGGTTTGCCGCGCGCTACGGCTTTCTCGACAAGCCCAACCGGGTCCGGTTTCGCCTGCTCGACGACGCCGCTCCCCTGCTGCCCGGTCCCGGGCGAGCCGACGTCGCCCTGGATGCGGAGAGCTTCGCCCGTCTCGCGATCCCGATTCAACATGTCTTCATCACCGAAAACGAGACCAATTTTCTCTCCTTCCCGGACGCGACCGCCTCGCTGGCCGTCTTCGGCGCCGGCTATGGCTGGGATGCACTGGCCCGGGCCAAGTGGCTCGGACACTGCACCCTGCACTATTGGGGCGATATCGACACTCACGGCTTCGCCATCCTCGACCAGCTTCGTGGCCGATTCGGCCGGGTCGCCTCCTTCCTGATGGATCGCGCCACCCTGATGGCGCACGAGACCCTCTGGGGCGAGGAATCCGATCAAGTCATGCACGATCTGCCGCGGCTCACGGCCTCGGAACGGGCCCTGTTCGATGATCTGCGCGATAACCGCATCCGCAAAGGCGTCCGCCTCGAGCAGGAGCGGGTCGGGTTCAGATGGGTGGAGACTGCGCTCGCGGATGCGCTGCTTGAGAACAGCGGCCGGGTAGTGGAGGAGATCGACTCGATCGCCGCCTCTTGAACCGCTCGGCCTTAAACCGCGCCCGGTGCGGTATGCGAAGTTTTTGGATGGGATCGGCCCCGGCCGACGTGACGACCGCTGGAGCCGGCGCGGCTTAAGATCTTAAAAAATATATCATTCTAAACCGCATCCCCGCTAAGGGTTGGGGATGCAGCAAACGTCGAGCTCACTCGAAAGTCGGCATCTCGCTCTGGACGCGGTTTAGATCATCTACCGAAGCGGCACCGTCTTGCCGTTGATGGTCAAGAGTCCGTCGCCCAGACGAAGGGCCGATGAGATCCGGGTATCGCGCCGGGTAACCCAACCATCGCGGATCCATCCGGCGAGCAGGGTCTCCGCCTCTTGCCGCGCGGCTTGCTCTGCCGCCGACTCCGAGGTCGGGAGAGCACCGTCCTCGATGCCGGGCTCGAGCCAACGCGTCATCCAGTCCAGCGCGACCGCCTCGGGAAGCTCCAGATCGCCGTCGGCCCGCAGCAGGATCAGCCAATCGACGACACCCGAGGTCAAGCGGCTCGGTGAATCGGTGCCCGGATCCAAACGCAGATCGAGACGCCCCAATACAAGGCCGTCGGGGGTCTCGATCCGAATCGGCTCGACGCCGATCCGTGTCGCGCTTGCGATGAAACGCGGTGCCAGACCCGCGATCAGACCGGCCGTGAAGAGACCCCGCATCTCCTGCCCGACCTGGTCGGTGGCCAGCAGGCGGATGCCCTCGCCGAGATCGGCGAGCGCCTCGACGTCCAGACGCTCGCCCGAGAGGCCGAGCTCCGATCGACCGTAGGTCATGGAAGCCGTTGCGAGCTGCTGCGCGGCGAGTCCGAGACGCAGATCCAGGAGACCCTCGCGAAGCGTTCGCGACAGGGTCGCGGAGAGTCCCTCGAGCCGCAATTGCGACTGGACAGGTGCCCCGGAGCCAACCCCGTCTGTAGCGCCCATAAGCTCGACCGAGGACACCCGCAAGCGACCCGTGCCGGCGGAATCATCGGGCCGATCGGCCTCGAATCGAAGATCCGACAGGCGGGCGAGCGGTCCGGTCGGGGTCGTCAGCACGCCCTCGGAGAGCATCAGCCGTACCTCGACCGCCTCCTGACCCGCGGACACGACCAGATCGCCGTCGAGCGGCCCATGTTGCAGCCCCATCGCCTGTGCCGTCGGCAGGGTCTCGCCCGGCGGTACCCGCAGCTGCATCCGGCCGGAGCCATCCCCGTGCAGATCGATGCTTATCGGCAACACGGGCAGGACAACGGGAAGCCCTTCGACCGCGAGCCGGGCGTGGACACGGCCTATGACCGGCGGGAAGCGCGTCGTGAGCCAGAGCAATGGCCCCTGCTCGATTCGACTGTCCAGTCGAATCCGGGTAGGCCGCAGCGGCGCTTGTTCCGCCGGATCGGGCGGGATCAGCACCTCGAACGCGGCGCTGGAGGCGAACCAGCCTCGTTGGTAGCTGTTCTCGAGGATCTCCCGGTCCGGCAGATCCTCCACGAGATCGGTCAGGAGATCCTCGTAACCGGCCTTGGCCAGATATCCGAGTGCGAGCGGCCCGACGGCGAGCAGCAATCCGAGGACGATCGCGATCGTCAGGGCTACCCCGCCGAGTAATCGCCTCATGCGGCGTCGACGCCCTGCTGTCTGACCCGGGCGCCGCCCGCAGACCCGGCGTCCGCGGCCGCCGAAAGGTCGCGACCGGGAAACCGAAGCCCGTAGGCGTCGCGCACGGAGGCAAGGATTCCGGCGGCATCCAGACCACAGGCGGCGAGCTGTTGGGCATGCTCGGCGTGATCGATGTAGCGATCCGGCAGCCCGAGATGCACGCAGGGGATCTCGATGCCCTCGGCGGCCAACCACTCGGCCACGCCGCTCCCGGCCCCTCCGGCAATGCTGTTCTCCTCGACGGTCACCAGGAGATCATGGCCCTCGGCCAGCGCTCGGATCAACGCGCCGTCCAGCGGTTTGACGAAGCGCATGTTGGCCACCGTCGCATCCAAGCTCTCCGCTGCCGTCAATGCGGGGGTGACCATGCTGCCGAAGGCGAGCAGCGCCACCCGGCGACCCTGCCGGACGATCTCGCCGCGACCGATCGGCAGGGCCGGCGTCTCGGGGTCGATCGCCACGCCCGGCCCGCCGCCGCGCGGATAACGCACCATCGCCGGACCCGGATACTCGTAGGCGGTTCGAAGCATGGCACGACACTCGTTCTCGTCCCCCGGCGCCATGATGACCAGCTTGGGAAGCGGCCGGCTAAAACTCAGATCGAAGCTGCCGGCATGGGTCGCACCGTCCGCGCCGACCAGACCGCCGCGGTCGACCGCGAAGGTGACGTCCAGCCCCTGCAGGCAGACGTCGTGGATCAGCTGGTCGTAAGCACGCTGCAGGAAGCTCGAATAGATGGCGACGACGGGTTTGACGCCCTCGCAGGCCATCCCCGCCGCCAAAGTGACCGCGTGCTGCTCGGCGATCCCGACGTCGAAGAAGCGCTCCGGGAAGCGTTTGGAGAAAACCGTCAGGCCGGACCCCTCGCACATCGCCGGCGTGATGCCGACCAGGCGCGGATCCTGCTCGGCCGTGTCGCAGAGCCAACTGCCGAAGATCTGCGTGTAGGTCGGGCCCTTGGACGCGCCCTTGCGCAGCTCGCCGGTGCGTCGATCGAACGGCGTGACGCCGTGATAGGTCACCGGCTGGCCCTCGGCAGGCTCGTAGCCGTGGCCTTTCTGAGTGACCACGTGAAGGAAGCGCTGACCGCGCATCTCCTTGATGTTGCGCAGCGTCTTGACCACGGAATGCACATCGTGACCGTCGATGGGGCCGATATAGTTGAACCCGAGCTCCTCGAACAGGGTGCTCGGCATCAACATGCCCTTCATGTGCTCTTCCCAGCGACCGACCAGATGACGCAGCTGCGGCATCCCGCGCAGGGCGGTCTTGCTGCCCTCGCGCATGGTGGTGTAGATCTTGCCTGACAGCAGCCGTGCGAGATGGTTGGTGATGGCACCGACGGGCGGCGAGATGGACATCTCGTTGTCGTTGAGGATAACGACCAGATCGATATCCATCGACCCCGCGTGGTTGAGCGCCTCGAACGCCATCCCGGCACTCAGGGCCCCGTCACCGATGATGGCGACGGCATCGCGATGCTCGCCTTTTTGTTTCGCGGCCAACGCCATGCCGAGCGCGGCACTGATGGAGGTGCTGGAATGGCCCACGCCGAAGCAGTCGTAGTCGCTCTCGCAGCGCTTGGGGAAGCCGGAGAGACCGTCTTTCTGGCGCAAGCTGGGCATGCGATCGCGCCGCCCGGTCAGGATCTTGTGCGGGTAGGCTTGGTGGCCGACGTCCCAGACCAGCCTATCGCCGGGGGTGTCGAAGACGTAGTGCAGACCGACCGTCAACTCGACGACGCCGAGGCCGGCCGCAAGATGACCACCGGTTTGCGAGACGGTGTCGACGAGAAAGCCCCGCAGCTCGTTGACGACCGAAGGCAACAGATGCTCCGGCAAGGCGCGCAGATCCGCCGGGGAATTGATCGAAGCCAGCAACGGATAGCGGTGCAGGGTGATACCTGATTCACTCGAAGGGCGGTCGGGCATGGTCGGCATTCGCGCATAACTGAGACGGTCGGCTAGTTTAGACGAATCGCCGCGCGGCTGCTAAGCGACGCGTTCCTCTTCGGACGTTGCCCGAACGCCTCCGGCCTCCCACTCAGGCGGCGGCCTTGCCGAAGGCTGCGATGACGGCCGTCGCCCCGACGGCAAAGAGCAGCAGAAGGACGCCGACCCCGGGATGGACGAGTAGCTCGGGCGAGAGCAGCATCACACCGCCGAGGCCCAGCATCATGAGACCCGAGAGGAGCTTCAGAATCCGCCCCTGACGTTCGGTGAGTTTCTTCGCGCCCAGCGTGAAGGTGAAGATCAGAACGATGGCCAGAAGCGGCAGGACGTAGACCAGGTTGTAGAGGGCCAGGTAGCCGTAGTAGGCGGGCGCCGAGAGTTCGTGCAGCGTCAGCACCCGGGTGTAGACCATCGGAAAACCCGCGGTGCAGAGCAGCTCGTAGCTGTTGGCGGCCAACGCCAGGACGAGCGTTCCGATCAGCATGGCCCCGAGACGGTCGGCCGCGAGCAGACGGCGCATCCGCGCGAAAAGCCCGGGCTTCGCATGGTCGGGGATCGAGAGGCTGGGTCCGCGACGAAAGAAGAAATAGTCCTTCACGTTCAGCCCGCCGACCAAAAGCGCGACCAACCCCGCGACCGTCGTCACCACCGCCGCCCCGCCCACGACCAGGAAGAGGTTCAACCACGCGGCCATGAACAAGAAGTAGACCAACCCGGAAAAGAAAACGAAGGTGCCGCCGATCAACAGCATCCGCGCCCGGCTGCGGGCGTGGACCATCAGACTCAACAAGAAGAAGAGTACAAAGAAGGCGCAAGGATTGAAGGCATCGAGCCCGGCCAGCACCAGCGTGAAGACGGGCAGCGACACGGCCGCGGGGTCCAGCTCCCCTAAGAGCGGCACCCGGATGCCCTCCGGCGACGGCGGCGCCGACTCCGCGGAACCGTCCTCACGACCCGACCCCGCGACTTGACGACAGAACCTCGCCAACCCCACCAACTGTGCCCCGACCCCCTCCGCGTCGTCGAAACCGGTCAACATCCGCCCGCAGACGAAAAAGGCCGGCACCGAGCGCGCCTCCTCGCCGAGCGCGGCGGCCATCGCCACATAACGCGCGACATGCGCACGATCGGCCGCCAGCTCGAAGGCGTTGATTTGAATCCAGGGCTCCTGTTCGCGCAGGGTCTCAAGAAAGCCAAGCGCCGCCCGACAATGCGGACAGGTCTTGGACCAGAAGACGAAAAGCGGAACCCTCGTTTCACCCTCCGCGTCGATCACCACCCAATCCGGGGCCTGATCGGCAGCGGGATCGGCCGGGGGATCGGAGGATGCAGCGACGACGAAGGCGGAGGACACCAAGAGCGAGGCGAGGATCAGGGTCCGCAAGGCGTTCGACAACGACATCGTCAACTCCAACTCCCCATTCTTGATCAGATCGCAGACGTTGAGCCGGGTCTTCGCGGTGCCTCGATCCCCGCTCGCCTGCGCCCCCTAACGACCGGGGTTCGACTCATGCGACGGCTTCGCCCCTGCCTCGAAAAAAATTGGCGGGGCAATGACCGCAGCTTCCGTCAAAACGAACTCCCGAAAGGCGTTGGCCGCCGGCGAGAGGCGCTTACCCCGGCGATAGACCAGATACCACTGACGCCGGTCCGGGAATCCCTCGACATCCAAGGTGACGAGCCGACGCGTCTCGAGCTCCAGCTCGATGGTATGCATCGACACGACACTGAGGCCCAGCCCGGAGCGGACCGCCTGTTTGACGGCCTCGTTGCGGGTCATCTGCATCCCGTAGCGGATGGTCAGACCGCGCTCGGTGAAAAAACGCTCCATCGTCTGCCGCGTCCCCGAGCCGGGCTCGCGCATCACGAAAACCTCGTCCGCCAGACGCGCTGGAGTGATTGCCCGTTCGTGCGCAAGCGGATGATCGGGCGGCGCGATCACCACCAACGGATTCTCCATGAATGCCTCGGACTCGACCTCCATGTCCGTCGGAGGCACGCCCATGAGCACCAGATCGACCGCGTTGTCGTAGAGCATGCGCACCAGCTGCTCGCGATTGGTCACGTCGAGCTGCAGTCCGATCCCCGGGTAACGCTGCTGGAAGATCGCCAAGAGGCGCGGCGCGAAGTAGTTCACCGTGCTCGCGACCGCAAGGTGCAGCCGACCGCGACTGACCCCTTTGAGGGACTCGAGCACCTCTTCCATCTCCTGCAAGGCGCTGTTGATGGTCCGGCCATAGTCGTAGACCTCCCGCCCGGCCTCCGTCAACAGAATGCGATTGCCGAGACGCTCGAACAACGGCAGTCCTGCCTCCTCTTCGAGCTGCCGCACCTGCATCGAGACCGCGGGCTGGCTCAGGTGCAGCTCCTCGGCCGCGCGCGTGTAACTGAGGTGGCGCGCAACCGCATCGAAGACCTTGAGTTGTCGGAGCGAGACGTGCACGCGGATCGGTCCTCATTCAGGGCAATTTCCGGGAATCAATATCCCGCTGCGCAGACGCATCGGCCGGAAGTGACGCCAACGGTCGCCGCTTCGCGACGCATGGCGGCGTTTCGACTTGTCGATGTGCCTTCAGCTGATGGCTGATGGCTGACGGCCGAACCATAGACATAAGTCTATGCTTATGTCGACTATAAGCAATATTAACTAGTAATTATAAGGCTTTTGCATATACTGCCGCCTCAGGTTCCAAGCGCATAGCGCAACACGCGGGACCGCGGACCAGCACCGATCTGGACCGGCGAATTCCTTCACTATTCCTGAGGACAAGCGAACATGGCAAAGACTTACAGCGCGGGCGTCAAAGAGTATCGCGAAACATACTGGATGCCGGATTACACCCCGTCGGAGACCGATCTCCTCGCCTGCTTCAAGATCACCCCGCAGGCGGGCGTTCCGCGTGAAGAAGCTGCTGCTGCCGTCGCCGCCGAGTCGTCCACCGGCACCTGGACCACGGTCTGGACCGACCTCCTGACCGACATGGACCATTACAAGGGCCGCGCTTACGCGATCGAGGATGTCCCGGGCAACGACGACGCCTTCTATGCCTTCATCGCCTACCCGATCGACCTCTTCGAAGAAGGTTCGGTCGTCAACGTCTTCACCTCGCTGGTCGGCAACGTCTTCGGCTTCAAGGCCGTACGTGCGCTGCGCTTGGAAGACGTGCGTTTCCCCATCGCCTATGTCATGACCTGCAACGGCCCGCCGCACGGCATCCAGGTCGAGCGCGACATCATGAACAAGTACGGCCGCCCGATGCTCGGCTGCACCATCAAGCCGAAGCTGGGTCTGTCCGCCAAGAACTACGGCCGGGCCGTCTACGAGTGTCTGCGCGGCGGTCTGGACTTCACCAAGGACGACGAGAACGTCAACTCGCAGCCCTTCATGCGCTGGCGTCAACGTTTCGATTTCGTCATGGACGCGATCGACAAGTCCGAGCGCGAGACCGGCGAGCGCAAGGGTCACTACCTGAACGTCACCGCGCCGACCCCGGACGAGATGTTCAAGCGTGCCGAGTACGCCAAGGAGATCGGCGCGCCGATCATCATGCACGACTACATCACCGGCGGCTTCTGCGCAAACACCGGCCTGGCCCAGTGGTGTCGCGACAACGGCGTGCTCCTGCACATCCACCGTGCGATGCACGCGGTGCTCGACCGCAACCCGAACCACGGCATCCATTTCCGTGTGTTGACCAAGATCCTGCGTCTGTCCGGCGGCGACCATCTGCACACCGGCACCGTCGTCGGCAAGCTCGAAGGCGACCGCGAGTCGACCCTCGGCTGGATCGACCTGCTGCGTGAGTCCTACGTGAAGGAAGACCGCTCGCGCGGCATCTTCTTCGACCAGGACTGGGGCGCGATGCCCGGCGCCTTCGCGGTCGCTTCCGGCGGTATCCACATCTGGCACATGCCGGCGCTGGTGAACATCTTCGGCGACGACGCCGTCCTGCAGTTCGGCGGCGGCACCCTGGGTCATCCCTGGGGCAACGCAGCCGGCGCCGCGGCCAACCGCGTCGCGCTCGAAGCCTGCGTCGAGGCCCGCAACCAGGGTGTGCAGATCGAGAAGGAAGGCAAGGAGATCCTCACCAACGCCGCCAAGCACAGCCCCGAGCTCAAGATCGCCATGGAGACCTGGAAGGAGATCAAGTTCGAGTTCGATACCGTCGACAAGCTCGACGTGTCGCACAAGTAAGCTGTCAGCCATCAGCTGTCGGCGATCAGCCATGGGCGAAAGGCGCGAAGCGCCGGCCTGTTGCTGAGAGCTGACGGCTGAAAGCTCAACACCAGCAACGCTTACGATCGACTATCCAACCGATTTTCACCACGAAACCAGTTTCGGAGTAACGCCCCATGAGCACCATGCAGGACTATCAATCCAGCCTCGACGATCCGAACAGCCGTAAGTTCGAAACCTTCTCCTATCTGCCGGAGATGGATCAGGCGCGGATTCGCAAGCAGGTCGAGTACATCGTCGCCAAGGGCTGGAACCCGGCCATCGAGCACAGCGAGCCGGAAAACGCATTCGACCACTACTGGTATATGTGGAAGCTGCCGTTGTTCGGCGAGACCGATGTCGACACCATCCTGGCCGAGGCGGAGGCCTGCCACAAGGCGCATCCGGACAACCATGTGCGTCTCGTCGGCTACGACAACTACGCCCAGTCCAAGGGTGCCGAGATGGTCGTCTTCCGCGGCAAGTCGGTCTGAGGATCGGTTTTCGCTTGGGCGAAAACCGATGATCTAACAATCAGGGATTGACGGAAAAAGCCCCTGTCCTGGCGTGCAGGGCGGGGGCTTTTTTGTCATCGGCTTGTGAACGAGAGACCAAAGAGATGAGCGAGATCGACCGCGACCAATACCTGATCAAGGACGAGCCCTATTATCGCCCCGTGCAGAACGAGGTCGTCATGTACGAGGCGGCCTACGACGCACGCATGCCGGTGATGCTCAAGGGGCCGACCGGCTGCGGTAAATCGCGATTCGTCGAATACATGGCCTGGAAGATCGGCGCACCGCTCATCACGGTCGCCTGCAACGAAGACATGACCGCCTCCGACCTGGTCGGACGTTTTCTGCTCGACATCAACGGCACCAAATGGCAAGACGGCCCGCTCACGGTGGCCGCACGCATCGGTGCCATCTGCTACCTGGACGAGGTCGTGGAGGCCCGCCAGGACACCACGGTCGTCATCCATCCGCTGACCGACCATCGCCGGCAGCTTCCGCTCGAGAAGAAGGGCGAGCTGGTGCATGCACACCCCGATTTCCAGATCGTCATCTCCTACAATCCCGGCTACCAGAGTCTGATGAAGGATCTGAAGCAGTCGACCAAGCAGCGTTTCGGTGCCCTGGACTTTGACTACCCGTCCGCCGACATCGAGACCGAAATCGTCGCCCACGAGGGTCACGTCGACAAGGAGACCGCCGAGAAGCTGGTCCAAGTCGCCCAACGCAGCCGCAACCTCAAGGGACACGGGCTCGACGAAGGCATGTCCACCCGCCTGCTGGTCTATGCCGCCCAACTCATCGGCAAGGGTATCGATCCGCAATCGGCCTGTCGGATGGCGCTGGTGCGGCCGCTGACCGATGATCCGGATATGCGCGATACGCTGGATGCGGCGGTGAATACCTATTTCTGAGCGGTCAGCTTTCGAAGTCAACGCCCTTCGGTGGATCGCTGAAGGCTGAATTCAGCTTCTTCCAAGCGATGCTTGAGATCCGCCGGTGCTTCGAAGAGGAACGCCTGCCCGGCCTTCCGCTTGGAGAGTAGATCCAGCTCGACCAGTTGCAGCAGATCCGAACGGGCGGTTTGGTAGACGACAGCGTGGTTTCGGCGATGCCCCTCGATGGTATAAACGGAGCTCGGGTGGCGGAGTGCGTGACGGATGAGTTCCAGCTGGCGGTGATTGAGGCGTTCGCGCAGCCGCGCGGAGCCTTGAAGCATCGCTTCAACGACCTTCGTCTCATTAGCCTTGCGCCGCAAATAGCCATGTAGCCCATCCATGGCGGCCACAATGGCTTCCAGTTGATGGATCAGGAAATAGGTGACGTCTGACTCGTCGGTTTCGGTGAAGAGGTAGGCGCGGGCGTACTGGGCCGGGGCTTTCTTCAGGATGCCGGAGATCGACACGAATTCCAGTAGCCAGTATCCCTGCGAGAGCGCGGACCAGTAAAAGAGGGCGCGGGCGACCCGACCGTTGCCGTCGACGAAAGGGTGATCGTAGGCCAGTGCAAAGTGCAGCAGGATCGCACGGATGATCGGCGGTACGAAGGGGTCGGTGTCGTGCGCATTCGCAACATCGCAGAGACGCTCCAACCGCGCGGGAAGCTCGTCGGCATGCGGCGGGACATGGAGTACGCGCCGGTCGCGGTGATCGACGATATCGATATGCTCGTCGGCTCGCCGCAGTCGTCCGGCCGCGGTCGGGTCGTCCAGCGTGTCGCGAGTCAGAATGCTGTGCAACTCAAGGATGGCCTCGGGCGTCAGCGGTTCCCCGACGCGTTCGGAGATAGAGCGCATCGCCTGGAAGTTGTTGAAAATCATCGTCTCGCTCTTGTCCCTCGGACGGCGTCCTTGGCGTAGCATCTCCTTTGCGACTTGCCGGGTGGTCGAGGCGCCTTCCAGTTGGCTGGAATTGATGGCCTCCTCGATGAGCGAGCGGATCAGATAGCTGTCGCGTTGCTCTGGGTTCGCGATCGGCGCCTCGAGTCGGATCTGTCCCGAGGCGTCCCGGTCGATGCGATGCAGCATTGCGAGGATCGGGTCGACGAGGGCGAAGACGAACGGGCTCCCCGCCTTGTCCGTGAATGGCGTGTTTTTGTAAAGCAGGCGTCGCGCGGCCTTGACCGAAAACCACCAGTCCTCGGTGCGGAGATCAGGGGGCGGCTGGCGGCGCCGCAGCTCATCCCAGTGCAGATAACGCCCGTCCGGGGCAGGTCCCGAGGGATTGCGAAGCAGTTTGGCAAGGCGTGCGCTGCCGCCTGTCTCGACAATGGACAGCAAAAGGGCGTCCGTATCGGGTGGCGACATCGGGATTTTCATGGAGCGAGGTATCCTTCGCACGAACTACTAATTTAGTAGCGATTAGTACCAAATTAGTACCAGCATTGATAGCCCGTCACCGGGTGTGACAACCTTCGATCCGGGATAGAGCCATGAGCATCGACTTCACCGAATACCTCTCCTGCCTCAAGGCCGACGCGGATCACCCGCACACCCAGGCGCTGGAAGCGAGCTATCACGAAGCCGCCCGCGTCATGTCGCCACGCGGGCTGGAGCATTACCTCACCGGGATCAAGGCGATGTGTGGCCTGAATAAGGGCGCCGATCTGGTCCTGACCTATGTGCAGGAAATGCCGCGGGTCGCCAAGGAAGTCGGCGAGGACATCATCCCCGAGGTGGTGAGTGCGCTGATGAAGCTCGCGTCCCACACCTCCGGTACGGTGGTGGCGATGATCATGTCCAGCATGCCGCTGGCCGCGAGCCGACTCGGGGATGCGGAGGTGCTGCGCGGGTATCTCAACCTGCTGCATCAGTTGTCGGGCAAGTCGCCGCGCGGCCTGCGCCCGATGATGGAAAACATGGACGAGCTGCTTTCCAAGCTCACGCTCGGCGGTCTGCGCCGCTGGGCGCTCTGGGGCGCTCAGGCCCATGCGCGCGATCTCGACGGTCAGATGGCCTATTTCGGCCTTCAAACCGAGTCCTCGCGCGCCGTCCTGCAGAAGGAGCGACGCGGTACCCTGTTCGTCGACAATCAGCGCAAGCTCAACTTCT
Source organism: Thiocapsa roseopersicina (assembly GCF_900106925.1). Classification (GTDB taxonomy): domain Bacteria; phylum Pseudomonadota; class Gammaproteobacteria; order Chromatiales; family Chromatiaceae; genus Thiocapsa; species Thiocapsa roseopersicina. The sequence continues at coordinate 56,006 of NZ_FNNZ01000003.1, read as the reverse complement.
ATCTGCGTGCGCTCTGGGCGCGCTCATTCTTCATGCGCCCGACCTCGGGCGACTACGAGTCGCGCCAGGGTTTGCGGCCCTTCATCGAGGATTTCCAGATCCACCTGCCGGATGCCTTCGACAGCTTCCGCGGCATCTCCGGGCTCGAGACCTACCGCGCCGCCGCCGCTCACTGCGCGGCCCACATGGTCTACGGCACCAGTGCCATCAGCGCCGAGCAGCTGATGCCCGCTCAGATGAAGCTGATCGAGATGTTCGAGGACGCGCGCATCGAGGCGCTGGCGATCCGGGATTTTCCGGGGCTCAGAAAGCTCTGGCTGTCATTCTTCACGGCTCAGCTCGGTCCCATGGACGACGCCGTCGACCTGCATCCCATGATGGATCTGATGCTGCGCCAGTCGCGCGCCTTGCTGGATCCGGATTATGTCGACGGACTCGCACTGATCGACGACACCGCCGTCGCCTTCCGCTCGGCGCTCGCCGAGCGCCCGCACGACAACCGCATCAGTTGGGACGCCGGCGTCACCTTCTACAATCAGGCGATCAAGACCGTCGCGCTCCCCAACCTGCGCATCCTGGAAAACTGGCCGATCCCCTATCGCGACGACAATCGCTATGTTTGGGACTGCGGCGAGAACCTCTTCCTGAGCCGCGGCCTCGACTATCTGCCCGCCTCGCAGCAACAGGTGCGCAAGTACGTCTCGGCGATGGAGATGGCCAACGAGGTCGATGTCGAGACCGCCGGCGACGACGCGCAGGAGATCTGGGTCTGCGCCACCGAGTTCTTCCCCTACGAAGACGAGGGCATCTCCTTCAACGCGATGGAGGGCAAGGAGCCCGTTTCGGATCCCTACCACTATCAGGAGTGGGACTATCAGGTCCAACTCTTCCGCCCGGACTGGGCGACCGTCATCGAGCGTCGTCAAGGCCGCGGCGACCCGGCGCTGATGGACGAGATCCTCGTCAAATACAAGCCGGTTGCGAGCCGCATCCGCCGCCTGATCGACGCACTCCAGCCGCAGGGCATCGTGCGCCGTCGCGGCTACGAGGAGGGCGAGGAGCTGGATCTGAACGCCGCCGTGCGGGCCATGATCGACGTGCGCCGCGGCACCATGCCGGATCCGCGGATCAACATCCGCATCACGCGGCATGTCCGCGATCTCGCCATCGTGGTGCTCATGGACCTTTCCGAGTCGACCAACGAGAAGGTCGGGGTCAAGAAGGACGACCCGGACTACGCAACGGCGCCGAGTATCCTGAGCCTCACCCGCGAGGCCACCGGACTGCTGGCCTGGGCGATCGACGGCATCGGCGACCGCTTCGCCGTGCATGGCTTCGCCTCGGACGGCCGACACGATGTTCAGTACTTCCGGTTCAAGGACTTCGATCAAGCCTACGACGACAACGCCAAATCACGCATGGCCGGCATGAAGGGCGGACTCTCGACCCGCATGGGCGCGGCACTGCGCCACGCCGGCTGGCATCTGACCCGCCAACCGGCCCAAAAGCGTCTGGTCCTGGTGATCACCGACGGGGAGCCGGCGGACATCGACGAGCGCGATCCCCAGTACCTGCGCCACGACACCAAGAAGGCAGTCGAAGAGCTGCGCATGCAGGGCATCCACAGCTACTGCCTGACGCTCGACCCCCAGGCCGACCGCTATGTGGCCCGGATCTTCGGCGAGAACCAGTATTCCATCGTCGACCATGTCGAGCGCCTTCCAGAGCGCCTGCCGGCGGTCTTTGCCGCCCTCACCGGATAGGCTGGAAGCACGAAACCGAAGGCTATTCGAGGCGCGCCGCGAACGAGAGGACGGCTTCTGTCGCCGTGATCAGATTCTGCTCAAGCGTTGACCCGGATCCCCGACGCGGCTTGAAGCCGTGCTCTCCGTCCGGGATCCAGACGATCTCGATCGACGGGCTCAGGGCATAGTCGGCAACCTCCTCCCGACTCCCGAAGGGATCGCGCTCGCCTTGGCAGATGAGCGTCGGCGTGTGCAGCCCGGATAGATGCGCGACACGCGTGCGCTCCGGGCGACCCGGCGGATGAAAGGGATACCCCAGACAGACCAGGCCATCGACACCAGCCTCGTCCGCAATCAGGCTGGCGATACGTCCGCCCATCGACTTGCCGCCGATCAGCAGGCGTTGCCTCGCACCATGGGCAGCCCGCTGCTCGGCAATGACCCGCAGCCAGGTCTCGATCAGGATCGGCTCACGGTCGGGGGGGCGCCTACGTCCCTCCACCTCGCTTACCACCATATAGGGAAACGAGAAGCGAACGACACGCAACCCGGCGGCGGCCAAGCCATGTGCAACCGCGCTCATGAAGGAAGAGTCGGCGCCCTGCCCTGCCCCGTGTGCCAAAATCAGATGGCAACGCGCATCGGCCGGACCATCGATCAGCAGAGGATCCATCATGCAAGCCCTCTTTTATGCCAAGCTCTATCTTCTGACCGTCCCGGTCTTCTTTGCCATCGATCTGCTCTGGTTGGGTGTCGTCGCAAAGACCTTCTATCGCGACAACCTCGCCCATGTTCTGAGCCCGACAGTGAACTGGCCGGCGGCATTGAGCTTCTATCTCATCTACATCACCGGCATCCTCTACTTTGCCGTCGCACCCGCGCTCGCGCAGGACTCGTTGGGCCGTGCCCTGCTCAACGGTGCACTTTTCGGCTTTTTCACCTACATCACCTACGAGCTGACCAACATGGCCACGCTCCCCAACTGGCCCGTCAAGGTCGTGATCGTGGATACGCTCTGGGGAATCACGCTCTGCGCCAGCGTCGCCGCCGGCAGCTTCATGATCGGGAAATGGCTCGGCGGGGTTTGATGTGGTCCGTCGTGCGCCGTATCGAAGGGCTCAGGTGATGTCCGAGGAAGGAACAACCTCCCGTTAGGGGCGACTGAGGTCGCCGCTACAGAATTTGCAGGCATACGTAGTTGGAATGCTTGTTCCCGGAAATCGCTTTAGGTCTGCTCCGCAATTCCCCGTATGGTCAAAGCGGCGAACCTGGGCGGCACGTGCCGCCCGGTCCTTTCTCAGTCCTTGTTGCTGTTAAACATTTGCATCGGGTTCGGCATCATCTTCATCGGGTTCATGCCGCTTCCGCCGCGATCCTCTTCACCGGGACCGTAGCCGGGCCCGTATTCGGGCCCATAACCCTGCCCGTAGCCCGGTCCGTAACCCTGCCCGACGCCGGGGGGTGGCGCGTAGCCTTGGTCATAGCCTTGGCCGTAACCGGGCGCGTAGCCCTGACCGTAGGCGGGAGCGGGCGGATAGCCTTCTGCGGTACCTGCTCCGTACCCGGGGCCCTGGCCGTAGCCCGGCGCGCCACCGTATCCCTGCGGGGGCATCTGCTGCATCGAAGCACCGCCCATTTGCGGATCCGTGTAACCGGGCGGAGGCCCGTAGCCTTGGCCGGGTGCGCCGCCATACCCAGATTGCGGAGCTCCGTAGCCGGGTGCAGCGCCGTATCCCGGCGCACCACCGTAACCGGGTGAGCCCTGTGGATAGCCTTGGGGGTAGCCCTGCGGCGGCGGGTAGTCACCCTCCCCGCGGCGGTCCTTGTTGCCGCCCATCCATTTGGATGGATTCATCATGTCGCCCATGTCTACTGCGAATGCAGGTCCGCTCAGAACCAGGCTCGCAATCCCGGCTGTCAGTGCTGTCTTGATGATGCTCATAGCGCTTCGATCTGCTCCTCGTCTGTTGTCATGATGTTTTCTCCTCGCGCGAGTCGATTATGGACCCTGCGAGACCGGATGCCATCACCCGTCGATGGACTCGGCCGTGTGTGCTCGGGCGTCATGACGCGACGCGGGAAACCCGGGTTAAGATTGTCGCGGCCAAAAACGGACAATGCACATCGCCCTGGCCGGCCTCGTTGGAGAGGCAGGATCAAGACGCTATCGACCGAAGCGATTCACCTAAGGATCCGACGAGATGACGAATGCACTGAGCGGTTTTAGTCCACCTGCGCGCGGCCTGCTCGTCGCGGGCGCCTTCGCGCTCGTGATCGGACTCATGAAGATTGCGGCCCCGATCCTCGTGCCGCTTCTGCTGGCGGTCTTCATTGCGATCATCGCCACTCCTGCGCTCAAATGGATGCGGCGGCGCGGCGTGCCGAAGTGGGGCGCGCTGGCGGTCATCATCTTTATACTGCTCGACGTCGGCAGTCTCTTGGCTCTCGTCACCACAGGTGCGCTGGAGGGCTTCAGGGACAGCCTGCCAACCTATCAGGAGCGTTTCATGCTGCTGAGCGAGCAGCTCGGGGGATGGATGGAAGGCGTCGGCGTCGGTGGCTCGCGCGAGGCGATCCCGGATCTCTTGGACCCCAACAAGGTTGCGTTCGCTGTTCGCTATCTCTTGTCCAACGCCAGCGGTTTCTTCGCGACCGGCCTCTTGGTGCTGCTTGCCGTCGTCTTCATCCTGCTCGAAGCCAATACGCTGCCCGCCAAGCTGAAGGTCGCCTTCCGGATGACGGAGGCAGGCAACGCGCGCCTGAAACGCCTGTTGGACGCGATCAAGCGTTACATGCTGATCAAAAGCCTGACCAGTCTCGGTACGGCCGTGTGCGTGTGGCTCTGGCTGTGGTTTCTCGGCATCGACTTCGCTGTGCTCTGGGCGGTGCTGGCGTTCTTCCTGAACTTCATCCCCGTCGTCGGCAACATCGTCATGATGATCCCCGCGGTCCTGCTCGCGCTGGTGCAGGCGGATGTGTCGACCGCTATCTGGGTCGCGGTGGGTTATCTCGTCATCAATACCGTGATCGGGAATGTCCTGGAGCCCCGGATCATGGGCAAAGGGCTGGGCATCTCGACGCTGGCCGTCTTCATCGCGTTGCTGTTCTGGGGATGGATGTTCGGTACGGTCGGCATGTTCCTGGCGGTGCCGCTCACGGCCGCACTGATCATTGCGTTGGACGCGAGCCCGCATACGCGCCCGATCGCGATCCTGCTCGGACCGGCAATCGAGCCCGAGCTCGAGCCTGAACAATAGCCCGACCGGATCCTCGGAACATGGAACGCCGATCCTCTTGCAGCGGACGGCAAATGGAGACTTGCTCCGTCTGGAGGGTGATCGCCGAGCCGGACTCCAAGCGTCGATCGGGCGCCTTCGCTGAAGGGAACGCCCGAACCCTGTTCGGTCGACGCCCCGATGCCCTCAGGGCACCCGTATCGCATGAAACATGCGTCCGTCGCCCCGCTGGACCAGAACCGCAACGGACCGACCTGACTGGATCGCATCCAGGATCCGATTGAAACCCGCCAGATCCTGCACCGGCTGGTTGTCGAGCATCAGGATCACGTCGCCCGAGATCAGCCCGGCCTGCTCCGCGGGTCCGGGTTCGACTCCTTCGACCAGCACCCCGCCTGCGGCGACGGCCAACTGCTCGCGCTGCTCCGGCGTGATCTCGCTCGCGAAGAGGCCTATCCGGTTCGCGGACACCTTCTCCGGCGCGCTGGGGCCAGCCAGGATCTGATCGTCTTCCGGTAGCTCGTCGATCTCCACTTCGAGATCGACGAGCTCGCCGATTCTGAGCACTTGCAGCCGCACACGCTCGCCGACCGGCGTTATTCCCACCATGGGCGGAAGGGCGCTCGAGGTCGGGATGTCCCGCCCGTTGTAGGTCACGATGATATCGCCCGGCCGTACCTTCGCCGCCTCGGCCGGACTACCCGGCAAGACCTGTGCGACCAATGCCCCTCGCGGCTGCTTCATCCCGAAGGATTCGGCAAGCTCCCGGGTCACGTCCTGAATCAAGACTCCCAACCAACCGCGGCTGACTCGGCCCTTGGTCTGGAGCTGATCGACCACGTCCATCACGACGTCGATCGGGATCGCGAACGAGAGCCCCATGAAACCGCCCGTGCGGCTGTAGATCTGACTGTTGACGCCGACCACCTCGCCGTCGAGGTTGAACAGGGGCCCGCCCGAGTTGCCCGGATTGATCGCCACGTCGGTCTGGATGAAGGGAATGTAGTTTTCGCTCGGGAGACTGCGACCTTTGGCGCTCACGATCCCCGCGGTGGCGGACGACTCGAACCCGAAGGGCGAACCGATCGCCAACACCCATTCGCCGACTTTGAGGTCCTGGGCTGCGCCGATCTTGACGGCCGGGAGCCCCTCGCCATCGATCTTCAGGAGCGCGATGTCGCTGCGTTTATCCGTGCCGACCAAGGTCGCCACGAACTCGCGCCGATCACTGGTGCGCACGATGATCTCCTCCGCACCCTCGACGACGTGGGCGTTGGTCAGCACGGATCCGTCGGCCGAGATGATGAACCCGGAGCCGAGCGAGCGCGATTGCAGGCTATCGTCCGGAAGGGCGCCGTCTTCGCCGAAGAAATGCCGGAAGAAATCCTGAAGGGGGCTGTCTTCCGGGAGATCGGGAACGGAAAACTCGGGCAACTGCGTGGCCGCGATCGGCGCCTGCTTGGTGCTGATATTGACCACCGAGGGGCCGTTCTCGGCGACGAGATCCACGAAGTCGGGAAGCATCCGGCTGGCCGCAAGACCGGGCATGAGCGCGCCGCAGACCAATGCCGCGAGGGCGAAGGAGAAGATCGGGATGGGACGCATGGATGCTCCGAGATGAAGGGGTTCGATCGGGCGGCCGCGACGAGCGCGGCGGCGCGGATGTCGCGTGATCGCGTTCGGAGGCTGCCGACGCCTCCTTGGCCGCATGAAAGGCTCGGCCCGCCGGGCTGCTGCTCGGAAAGGTCGCGTCGATGACTCGGATCGGCGACGACCCGAATCAGGGCGCCGTCGGAATCCCGACCGGCACGCCCCGCTCGATGCGACAGACCACCGCTTGCTGCTCCGGACGACTCCGTGACCGCGCACTGTAGCCGCGCAGCCAGAGCAACGCCAGAGCGAAGCCGAGCGCGGCACCGAGCAGCGCTGCCGCATCGCCGTAACCTCCTTCGGAGAAACCGGCAAGGGCTTCTCCCGCAAGCGCACCGCCGAGAAGGCCCGCCAGCGGCGCGAAGTAAACCGCAAATGACGCCGAAAGGAGACCCTGCTCGGAGATCCCGAGCATGACCCGCTCGCCGACCGACGCCTGCGCTTGGTTCAAGGCTTCGACATGAATCGAGCCGCGCCCGAAGTAGCGTTCGATCAGCGATGTCCCGCAGGCGCCGTGCGCCGCGCACCCCCCGCAAACCGTACGCCGCTCGATCCGGACCCGGGCATTGGGACCGTCGATCGAGACCACGACACCTGATTCTTCGATCATCGGCGGGTTACTCCGGCGGGTTCTCGACAGGTCGAGCGCCGAGCACGGCCGCTTCGACGGTTGCGGACGGAACCTCCCCGACAGCGGTAATCTGGTAGCCGTCGACCTGCCGACCGGCCGCATGCACGGCACCGATATGGGTCGCTCCGCTCAGCCCGTCGCGGGTATCGTCCTCGATATAAACGGAATAGGCGGAGAGACGATCGGTGAAGAGGAAGTGCTCCACCACCGCGCCGCTCGGGTGGTCCATCACGCCGTGGCTCACCAATTGGAAGCCCGGCGGTCGCTCGTCGAAACGCCAGCGGCCCTCGACCCGAGCCGCCGGAGCGCCCCGCAGACCGGCCGCCTCCACCCTCGCAGGCGCGGTCGGGGCATCCGCATCGACCGTGATGGCGGTGAACATCAGCTGCTCGAGCGACGAGCCGTTGCTGTCGATCAGATCGGACTTCAGCGGAAGGAAGGTCTCCCGATCGACGTAAAACCGGTACCCGTACCTCAAATCATCGCGCGGGATGATCCCGACCACCTCCGTATCGCGCCCGGCGACCCGCGCCATCCCTTGGATCTCGATGCGATAGTAGTCGCCGAGCAGCTCCGGGGAGATTCCGTCGGTGTTCAAGAGTCCGCCCGCTCCGGACGGGCGTTTGACCGAAATCGGATGCCCGTCGGGCAGCACGCACATCACCCGATCGCGCTCGCGGGTGACGGCCTTGACGGGACCGCTCAGGGACAGCAACCGCTCTTGGACCTGTCCCTCCTCGAAGCGGTGCACCAGGTGCAGTGCCTCGAGTCGGTTGTCGTGAGAGTAGACCAGCGTCCCCTCGTAGTTGAGCGACCTCAATGCCTCGGCCATGCGCTGAAGGAGGTCGCTCGCACGCTCGGTCACCTCGTCGGCAAGGCTTGCCTGGACCAACAGCGACAGCACGAGAAACATGCCCAGCCGGGCCGGGAAACGCGGGTTAACGGCCCGCTTCATAGCCGACGAATGTCGCATAAGGCAGCATGCCCTTGGCCCCGGTCGTCGGGGCGGTCTCTTGGTGGGTCACGAGGTAGAGATCCAGCTTGTTGGCCAGCTCGGGGTGGTCCAGATCCCACCGCTTCGCGGGTATCACGACGGCAGCCGGCTGCGCGGCAAAGGTCGGCGCCGTGGCGGGAACATTCGGGAGCGAGCCCACACCGTCAAAGAGGCTTGGGGCCACGAAAACGGCAAGGAAGGCGGCTGCGGCCGCAAGCGCGATGCCTGCTATCGGCCGCTTGGGTTTTGATCGCTCGACATTGCGCCCGCGCGGGGCGAAGACAACGGGCTCATGGGCGATCCGCTCGCGAACCGCATCGGCAACCCCGCGATACGATCGTTGTACGGACTCGCCGCGAATCGCCGAACCGATCGCGTGATAGCGCTCCCACGTGCCCCGCAGGTCGGGATCGCGCGTCACCGCATCGACGAGGCGCGCGGTGCCGGCGGAATCGAGCGCGCCGTCCTGAAGCTCGGAAATGCGTTGTCGTAGCTCGTCGCTCATTGCTGCATGCCTGGGCTGAGAATTCGTGTGTTGGATGGCCGGCGCCGCGGGATCATGTCGTCATCCCCGGCCGGGCGGTTGCGCCGCGGAACGGATCCGGACCTGCATACCGCGGACCGCTCGATGTCGATTTGACGCCTGAGAGCCGTCATGGTTCGAGGAGCGGCCTCAACCGCTTGTCGATTGCGTCCCTGGCACGAAAGATCCGCGAGCGTACGGTTCCGATCGGGCACGCCATCGCGGTTGCGATCTCCTCGTAGCTCATGCCCTCGAGCTCGCGCAGGACGATGGCCGTACGCAGGTCGTCGGGGAGGTCGTCAAGGGCGCGCTGCACGGTCTGCGCGATCTCGTCGGTCAGGGCCAGACGCTCGGGCGTACCCGAATCGCGAAGACGAACGCCCATGTCCATCTGCTCGGCGACCTCGGCCTCGACATCGTCACCCGGAGGGCGACGTCCCTGAGCCACAAGGTGATTCTTCACCGTATTCACCGCGATGCGGTAGAGCCAGGTGTAAAAAGCACTCTCGCCGCGAAACGCCGGGAGCGCGCGGTATGCCTTCAGAAAGGCATCCTGACTGACGTCCATCACCTCGCTCGGATCACGGATATAACGGGAGATCAGATTCGCCACCTTTTGCTGATACTTCAACACCAGGAGGTCGAACGCGCGCTTGTCTCCGTTCTGGGCACGCGCCACAAGCACCTGATCGGCGGTGCGCTCAGACATGGAGGCGAGCCTTGGCGCTGCTGACCAGCAATTCCGTTGGCATGGACAATTCCCCGATTCGGAAGTTCGTGAGCCCCCTCACGTGCGGCCGAGGCCCCCTAAATAAAGCGACAAACCTTGATCCCGGCCATGAAATGGGTGAGTTTACGGCGAACCGCCCCAATCGCCCAACTCTACCGAGCACGGTCGAGGACGGGCGTCGAGCCGGTGCCGAACCTCAACCCCAGCGACCCCCAGCGAAGGCCCCGACCATGCCAGCCACACCCCACCGCTACGACGTCCTGATCCTCGGCAGCGGCGCAGCCGGACTCAGCCTCGCGCTGCGACTACACGAGGACCTCTCGGTCGCCGTGATCTCCAAGCGCGAGCTCAGGGAAGGCAGCACGCTCTACGCGCAAGGCGGGATCTCGGCCGTTCTGGATGCGACGGACTCGATCGACTCGCACGTGCAGGACACGCTCAAGGCGGGCGCCGGACTCTGCGACCGTCGGGTCGTCAAGCAGATCGTCGAGCATGGCCCGGACAACATCCGCTGGCTGCTCGATCAGGGTGTCGAGTTTACACGCGACGAGGCCAGCGCATCGACAGGCGGCTACCACCTCACCCGCGAAGGCGGTCACACCCATCGGCGCGTCATTCACGCCGCCGACGCGACCGGGCGTGCGGTCGCGACGACGCTGGAAACACAGGTCCGGTCCAGGGCGAACGTGACCCTCTTCGAGCAGCACATCGCCGTCGACCTCATCACGTCCAAGCATCGCCCCGGCAAGAAGGACCATCGCTGTCTCGGCGCCTATATCCTGGACTTGGGCACGGGGCAGGTCGAAGTCTACCTCGCACGCTTTGTTGTCTTGGCGACCGGGGGGGCGAACAAAGTCTATCTCTATACCAGCAATCCGGATGTCTCCACCGGCGACGGCATCGCGATGGCCTGGCGTGCCGGATGTCGGGTCGCGAATATGGAGTTCATGCAGTTTCACCCGACCTGTCTCTATCATCCGGAGGCGCGCTCCTACCTGATTACGGAAGCGTTGCGCGGAGAAGGCGGGCGTCTGCTGCTGCCCGACGGTGAGCGTTTCATGCCTCGGTTCGATCCGCGTGCGGAGCTCGCCCCGCGCGACATCGTGGCGCGCGCGATCGACCATGAGATGAAGCGACTCGGCACCGCCTGCGTCTACCTGGACATCTCGCACCGGCCGGCGGATTTCGTCATCGAGCATTTTCCGACCATCCATCAACGCTGCCTGGAGCTGGGCATCGACATCACGACGGACCCGATCCCGGTGGTGCCGGCGGCGCATTACACCTGCGGCGGCGTCATGGTCGATGGCCGGGCTCGCACGGATCTGCCCGGCCTCTACGCGAGCGGCGAGACCGCCTACACCGGCCTGCACGGCGCAAACCGGATGGCAAGCAACTCGCTCTTGGAGTGTCTCGTGTACTCGGAGCTTGCAGCCAACGACATCGCAAGCCTGATGAACGAAGTCCCGCATCCGCCGGAGGTTCAGCCCTGGGACGAGAGCCGGGTCACCGAGCCGGACGAAGAGGTCGTGGTCACGCACAACTGGGACGAGCTGCGCCGCTTCATGTGGGACTATGTCGGCATCGTTCGCACCAACAAACGCCTGCGCCGCGCCAAACGGCGTGCGGACCTGCTGCAACAGGAGGTCATCGAGTACTACAGCAAATTCCGGGTCAGTAACGACCTGATCGAGCTGCGCAACCTCCTGGAGGTCGCGGACCTGATCATCCAATCGGCGCTGCGCCGGCGCGAGAGTCGCGGGCTGCATTACACCCTGGATTTTCCGGACAAAGACGCGACCCAACGCACGCCGACCATCCTGATCCCGGACAGTTACCGGCCACGGAGCGGCGATTGAGGTCAAACGCACTGGCGGCGATTGGTTTTCGACCGCCATCAACACGAACGGGGCACCCGGCAGACCGGGCGCGCCCCACCGACGAGGGCCACCTTAGGCCTATTATTCAATGCTCAAGATTGACTTGACCCGAAGGCGACCATTTTCGAAGTAGGTTATATTGCCGAGTTACGTCGGAGCGCTTACAAGAGCCTTCGCGCGCGTCGGTTTACATGTCCGATACGATGCGTCGCCCGGCCCGACCGTCGCGCACGCGCGGCACAACGGCACCACCCGGTTCCGCCCGGTTCCGCCCGGTTTAGCCCGCGGTTCCGCCCGGTCCCGCCCGACATCCCCCGCAATTGGAGAACGATCAAGATGACCGACTATGTCCGCTGGCTGAGCGAGCTCGGAATGGACGACGTCCCCGTCGTCGGCGGCAAAAACGCGTCGCTCGGCGAAATGATCCAGAACCTCACCGACGTGGGTGTTCAGGTGCCGGGCGGATTCGCGACGACCGCCGATGCCTACCGAGAGTTTCTCGCCAAAGACGGACTGGACGAGCGCATCCAAACGGTCCTCGACGCGCTGGACGTCGACGACGTCACGGCGCTCTCCCAAGCCGGTCCGCGCATCCGCGGCTGGGTCATGGAGCAACCCTTTCCGGCGGCACTGGAGGCGGCGATCGACGACGCCTTCGCCCGTCTGACCGCCGAGGCCGGCACCGCCGCGGTCTCTTGGGCCGTGCGCTCCTCGGCCACCGCCGAGGATCTGCCCGACGCCTCCTTCGCCGGTCAGCAGGAGACCTTCCTCAACGTCGAGGGTCTGGACAACATCAAGCACCGGATCAAGGAGGTCTTCGCCTCCCTGTTCAACGACCGGGCCATCTCCTACCGCGTGCATCAGGGCTTCGAGCACCGCAATGTCGCCCTCTCGGCCGGCATCCAGCGCATGGTGCGCAGCGATTTGGCCGCCTCCGGCGTCATGTTTACCCTGGATACCGAATCGGGTTTCCGCGACGCCGTCTTCATCACCTCGAGCTACGGGCTCGGCGAGATGGTCGTGCAGGGCGCGGTCAACCCGGACGAGTTCTACGTCCATAAGCCCACACTCGCCGCCGGCCGTCCCGCGATCCTGCGTCGCAGCGTCGGCGACAAGGCGATCCGCATGGTCTACGAGGGTGCGGCGGGCACCAAGAGCCCGGTGCGCACCGAGGACGTCCCGGAGGCCGATCGCCTGCTGTTCAGCATCACGGATGCCGAGATCGAGCAGCTCGCGCGCCAGGCCGTGCTGATCGAGCAGCACTACGGCCGTCCGATGGACATCGAGTGGGCGAAGGACGGCAACGACGGCAAGCTCTATGTCGTGCAGGCGCGTCCCGAGACCGTGCAGAGCCGCTCGGGCAACGTGATCGAGCGCTATGTGCTGCGTGAAAAGGGTCCGGTGCTCACCACCGGGCGCAGCATCGGCAGCCGCATCGGCGCCGGCGCGGCCAAGATCGTCTCGAGCATCGCCGACATGCACCGTGTCGAGGCCGGCGACGTCCTCATCACCGACATGACCGACCCGGACTGGGAACCGGTGATGAAGCGTGCGGCGGCCATCGTCACCAACCGCGGCGGGCGCACCTGTCACGCCGCCATCATCGCCCGCGAGCTGGGCGTGCCGGCTGTGGTCGGCTGCAACAACGCGACCGATGTGGTGAAGGACGGCCAGCTCGTCACCGTCAGCTGCGCCGAGGGCGACACGGGTCTCATCTACGACGGCAAGCTGGCGTTCGACTACAAGACCGTCGAGCTCTCGGCCATGCCCGAGATCCCGGTCAAGATCATGATGAACGTCGGCAACCCGGATCGCGCCTTCGCCTTCGCGGCGACACCGAACGCCGGCATCGGTCTGGCGCGTCTGGAGTTCATCATCAACAACATGATCGGAATCCACCCGAAGGCGCTGCTCGAATTCGAACAGCTCCCGGCGGACCTCAAGGCCCAGATCGCACCGCGCATCGCCGCCTACTCAAGCCCGCGCGAGTTCTATATCGCCAAGCTCGCCGAAGGCATCTCGACCCTGGCCGCGGCCTTCGCGCCCAACACCGTCATCGTGCGCATGTCGGACTTCAAGTCCAACGAATACGCCAACCTGGTCGGCGGGACCCGCTACGAGCCCGAGGAAGAGAACCCCATGATCGGGTTCCGCGGTGCCGGGCGCTATGTCGCACCGAATTTCAAGGAATGCTTCGAGCTCGAATGCGAGGCGCTCAAACGCGTGCGCAACGACATGGGTCTGACCAATGTCGAGATCATGATCCCCTTCGTGCGGACGCTTAAACAGGCCAAAGCGGTCGTCGAGGCCCTTGCCGAGCAGGGTCTGGAACGCGGCAAGAACGACCTGCGGCTCATCATGATGTGCGAGTTGCCCTCCAACGCGGTGCTGGCCGATGAGTTCCTCGAGTATTTCGACGGCTTCTCGATCGGCTCCAACGACATGACCCAGCTCACCTTGGGCCTGGATCGCGACTCAAGCCTGGTCGCCGAGAGCTTCGACGAGCGCGACCCGGCGGTGAAGAAGATGCTCTCGATGTCGATCGCCGCCTGCCGCGCCCAAGGCAAATATGTCGGCATCTGCGGTCAAGGCCCGTCGGACCACAAGGACTTCGCCGACTGGCTGCTCAAGCAGGGCATCACCAGCATCTCGCTCAATCCGGATACCGTCATCGATACCTGGATCTATTTGGCCGAGCAGGCGAAGACGCTCTGAAGCTGAACCGCGTCTCGGCGCGCACGTGCGAGTGCCGAGGTCGATCAGACCTCGGTCGGCTCTTGCGACGTCGAGGGGACGCGGTTCAGGAAAATGGGTCGGATGAGCAATAGCGTCATCCAACATGCAACGTCGGCGTTCCGAGGCGCTTCAGTCAGACCGTCGGCGCGCAGCCTCCCCGCGACCACGCACCTCGATCTGGACCAGCGGATGGGCCGCGCCGTCGCGCACCACGGCGCGATTCCAAGGCACCAAGGCCGTCTGTAGCGCTTCCCGGACTCGCCCGCACGCATCGTCTTCCAGACCCAATGTGACGACGCAGCGATAGCCGCGAATCCCGAATCCATCGTCCGGACGCACCTTCAAATCGTAGCCCGTCGTCGGAATCAGACCTTCCCGCAGACAATCGGCCATGGCCTGCATCACGCAGGCGGCGACCGCCTCGGCGTCCAGATCGACGGTGTGCCGCGAACCGGTCCAGCCGAGCCGTCTCGTGCGGATTGCCTCGTCGGGCGCCGCGAGAAGCTGCTGCCGCCGTTGCGTGATCCAATCTCCCGCCACAAGCTGTAAGGCCACCGAGGCCACGGACTCGGACAGGAACCTCTGCCCCGCAAGCGCAACGATCGGACGCGGCACAAAGGTGCCATAGAGACGCATCGTCCGATCCATGCACGGCGCCGCTGCAGCACGATCGGCAAGCGCATACCAGCGCCGCGCCTCGGCCATCGCGTGGGTATCGCGTACCGTCACTTCGCCGCTCGCGCCGAGCACCCAACCATCGGGCCAGAGTGCGATCTGATACGCAGGTAAGGCCGCAACTGCGCGGGACGCCATGCCGGGCGGCTCTCCCGGCCTCGCCGCCGAAGCGGATCGCTTCAGCCGCAAGGGCGAGAGGGAGGCGAGGAGGTTCAATGGACCGGCCCCGAGACAGGTCAGCCGGGCACCCGATCAGGGCTTCCGGGTGCTGGCGAGATCCCAGAGCGCCGGGGAGTGAAAGAGCCGGGCAAGCTGAAGCTCGCGCTCGCTCTCCAACTCGCGCGGCATGTGGTCGCCGAAGCGCGTGAAGAGCTCTTCCTGGTCGTGGGTCTCCAGGCGCGCAGCCTCGCGATCGATGTTCATGATTGAGTAGAAACGCTCGCGGTCGAAATCCAGCCCTTCCCAGTTGAATGCCTCGTAATCCGGAATCCAGCCGATCGGACTCTCGACCGCCGAGCCGTCGTCGTTGCAGCGTTTGACGATCCATTCGAGCACGCGCATGTTTTCGCCGAATCCCGGCCAGATGAAGCGCCCGTGCTCGTCCTTGCGGAACCAGTTGACCCGAAAGATCCGTGGCGGGGTGGAGACGCAGCGCCGGCCGATCCGCAGCCAATGCCGCCAATAGTCCGCCATGTTGTAGCCGCAAAAGGGCAGCATGGCCATCGGGTCGCGCCGCACGGCCGCCTGACCGATCGCCGCGGCGGTGGCCTCCGAGCCCATGGTGGCCGCCAGATAGACGCCGTGCTCCCAGTTGTAGCTCTGGAACGCGAGCGGGAAGTGCCGACTTACCCGGCCGCCGAACAGGAAGGCACTGATGGGCACGCCCTTGGGGTTCTCCCATTCCGGATCGATCGAGGGACAGGACGAGGCAGGCGCGGTGAAACGGGCATTCGGATGAGCCGCAGGCCGACCGCAACCCGGCGTCCAGTCCCCGCCCTTCCAATCGATCAGATGATCGGGCGGCTCCTTGGTCATGCCCTCCCACCAGACTGCGCCGTCGTCGGTCAGGGCGCAGTTGGTGAAGATGGCGTTCTCGCGCAGCGCCGCCATGGCGTTGGGATTGGAGTCCTCGTTTGTCCCCGGAGCCACGCCGAACAGGCCGTATTCGGGATTGATCGCATAGAAGCGTCCGTCGGCGAGATTCGGCTTGATCCAGGCGATGTCGTCGCCGACCGTGGTGATCTTCCAGCCCTCGAACCCTTTGGGCGGGATCAGCATGGCGAAATTGGTCTTGCCGCAAGCGCTCGGGAAGGCCGCGGCGATATACCGCTTTTCGTGCTCGGGCGACTCGACCCCCATGACCAGCATGTGCTCGGCCAACCAGCCCTCGTCTCGGGCCATCACCGAGGCGATGCGCAGTGCAAAGCACTTTTTGCCGAGCAGCGCATTGCCGCCGTAGCCACTGCCGAATGACCAGATCTCGCGGGTCTCGGGGAAGTGGGCGATGTACTTGTCCTCGATCCTGCCTGCGCACGGCCAAGGCACGTCCTGCTCGCCGGGTTGCAGGGGGGCGCCGACCGAGTGCACGCAGGGCACGAAGTCACCCTGATCGCCCAGGGTATCCAGCACCCGCTGGCCCATCCGGGTCATGATCCGCTGATTCACCACCACATAGGGCGAGTCGGTGATCTGCACGCCGATATGGGCAATCGGCGAGCCGATCGGACCCATACTGAAGGGGATAACGTAGAGCGTGCGCCCGCGCATGCAGTCCCTGAACAGACCTTTCAGCAGGATCTTGGCCTTGCGCGGCTCGAGCCAGTTGTTGGTCGGGCCGGCGTCCTCCTCGCGCAGCGAGCAGATGAAGGTGCGGTCCTCCACCCGTGCGACATCGCTCGGATGTGAGCGGGCGAGGAAGCTGTTGGGGTGCTTCTCGGGATTGAGCCGTACGAAGGTACCGGCATCGACCATCTCGGTGCAGAGTCGGTCGTACTCCTCTTGAGATCCGTCGCACCAATAGACGCGGTCGGGTTGGCAGAGCTCGGCCAACTCCGTCACCCAATCCAGGAGATGACGGTTTTGAGTACGGGTCTCCCCGTCGTGCCTGGTGGTCATGCTGGGCTCCTCGTCGGTCGAATGTGCGCTTAACGCGGGTGGGTCCGGAGAAGGCGTATCGGCCGGGGCGACGCGCTGATCCGATTTGCGATTCAGAGCCCGAGTTTAGTCCAGTCGTTATTCGGAAACGAGAGCGTTACCGAGGAATCTTCGGGGCCCTTCTGCGCCGATCACCACGCCCGTCCCCGGCCAATCCTCACGCGACCGCTCGGATTCAGCGATGTCCACCCGAGCCGCAACGGGTGCCCGGCGAAGCCTGGAACCGGAGCAAGAGGACGCGTAAGATCGAAACGAGCAGTCCAACTTTCCCGGCAGGCGGCCGTGGGTTCTGTCCCTCGATTCGTCATGAAATTCACCGATTGCTTGTCCTGCTGCCGCGCAGCACCGGGCGGTTCGTCGGCAACATGACGGAGCGTCGACACGGATGAATCCATGCTCATCACGACCATCAGGATGTGAAATGAACCCAGCTCGCAACCGTGTGGCCGCAAGTGCCATCGGGATCCGTCTCGACCATCCGGATCCGACCGACAGGGACCGTCTCGCATCGTCGACGGGAGGAACGCGCTGCGGTCGCTTGCTGCTCGCCGTTTGGCTCTGCGTGATCGTGCTCGGCACCCCCGCCGCGCACGCCGAAGCGGCTGCCGCGGATCCGGGACGCGCCGGGGAAGAGGTCGAGCACTCCGAGGCCGCATCGGATCGCCATGGCTGCCTGCGCTGTCATGCCATGCCGACGCTGGCCTACCGCAATCCCGAAAGCGGCGAGATCGTCGATCTGTCGATCGATCGCGAGGGGCTAGCGCACTCGGTTCACGGCGAGCTGGCCTGCATCGACTGTCATCGCCGCAGCTATCGACGCTACCCGCATCCGGACCGGCCCGCTCCGGGCGATCTGGACTGTATCGGCTGTCACGAGGACGACGACCAAAACCTGAGCCGAGGGTGGGTCGACATCGATGCCGAGTTCAAGCGCAGCGTCCACGCGGTCTCCGACTCGCCGAAGGCGGTGGGCTTCAGCTGTCACTCCTGTCACGACCCGCACCGCTTCCGCCCGGCCGCGGTCGGGGAGCCGATCGCGCAGATCGTACGGAACCACAACGAGGTCTGCCTGTCTTGCCATGGGAAGCTGATCGCACCCACCAACACCAGCCATGACTGGCTGCCGAACCGCGACGCTCACTGGGCATCGGTGCGATGCGTCGAATGCCACACGCCCGTCGCGGACTTTGCGAATCATGAAGTTCTGCCGGCCGAGAAAAGCGAGAAGAATTGTGTGAGCTGTCACTCAGCGAACCCGCAGCTCCTCGCGCGGCTTTATCACTTCCAATCCGAGGAAGACATCGCCCGCAGCGGCTTGCTCGCCAAGGCCGTCTTCAACGAGGCTTATGTGGTCGGCATGAGCAAGAGCCCGGCGCTCGACCGACTCAGCCTGGCGATCATGGGTCTGATGGTTCTGCTGCTCGCGGCGCACGGCGTCGGTCGCTATCTCGTCCGTCGGGCAAACAGGAGAGGATGATGACATCGCTGTATCTCTATCCGGCTTGGCTGCGACTTTGGCACTGGATCAATGCGCTCTTGTTCCTGACCTTGATCGCCTCCGGGGTCAGCATGCATTACGCCGGAGCCGATTGGCTGATGCCCTTCGCCACCGCGCGAGTGGTCCACAATACTGCCGGGATTCTACTGACCATCGGCTGGATCGGCTTCGTCGTCGTCAATGCCAGGAGCCAGAATGCGCGCCACTATCGTGTCCGGTTTCGCACGCTCATCGGGGATTTGATCGCCCAGACACGCTACTACATGATCGGAATCTTTCGGCTGGAGCCGCATCCATTCCACGTCACCGAAGCCATGAAGTTCAACACACTTCAACAGCTCAGCTATCTCGGCGTCATGTACGGACTGATGCCGATCCTCATCCTCAGCGGCTGGGCCTTTCTCTATTCGATCTATCTGCCGGAGACCCTGTTCGGCCTCGGCAGCGTTTGGGTCGTCGCCATGACGCATGTCGTCGTCAGCTATCTGCTGGCCCTTTTCCTCCTGGTACACATGTACATCATCACCACCGGCGATACGGTCTTTTCGAATCTCCGCGCCATGATCACCGGTTGGCATCGCGAAACCGATGCGCCCCGCACCGAGACCACGGCTCCGGCCCGGCGTGAGACGCCATGAACGCATTCGCCAAAACCCTGCTGACACCCAAGAACGCACGTCGGCTTCTCATGACGGTCGCGGTCGGACTACTTGTCCTGTTCGTGCTCTACAAGGTGGTGTATCCGATCGTTTTCGACGCCTACGTGGGCAAATCAAACGCCCCTTTGACCTACGCCAACAGTCAGCCGATCAGCGAGGCCGAGCTCGAAGCGATGGCGACCGAGCTCTCGCTGAGCGCGCGCCGTGCGGCCGCCGAGGCGATCGTCGGGCAAGACGACAATGCCTTCGCCCGCCGGGTCAAGGTCGAGATGCTCATGAACACGCAGTCCTTCATGCGCGAGCACGAGCCGACGCATATCAAGTATTTTCGTGATGCGAGTATCCTGCAATACGAAGGACCCCAGACCTGCCTGCAGTGTCACGCCACCATCAAGGTCCGGCATCACGACGGGCGTACCTCCGAGGTCGACACACTCGACGACATCGTCAACTCGGTCCATTTCAAGTTCCAGAGCGATGGAGGCGGCGGCTTCTCGACCTACGGCTACGACGGACGCCAGGTGAACGCCGAGGGCAGCCGTCCGATCCCGGTCGGCAAGATCAATCGGGCCTGCGGGATCCCCGGAAGCTTCTCCTGGACCGGCTGGGCAGCGCTGGTGGAGAGTCGACCAGAGTCCACCCATGGCGAGGTTGAATTACGCAGCGAAGGCTGCGGCCAATGCCATATCGGCGGCAACTATCAGCCGGCGACCGAAAAGATGATGCCGATCGGCGACGTGCCCGATGTCGCCAAGGAGGGTATCGACTGCTTGATCTGTCATTCCACCGAATACGACATGAACCAGAGGTATGTGATCCGGGATCATGTCGGACTGCGCTGGAATCAGGACCGCACGATGCGCGCCGCCCTCACCGTCGGCCGAGCGACGACCAAGAACTGTCTGAACTGTCATCAGCACAACATGGGCGGGGATGCTTATCTGCACAACGAGGCCGCACAAGCGCTCGGGAAGCAGCACCGGCGCCTGCTCCACACCGGCGCCAAGCGCGGCAACCCCTTCAGCCCTCAGGACGACGTCCATGCCGCGGCGGGTCTTCAGTGCACCGATTGCCATGTCCCCGAAGGCCACAAGATCCCGCGCGGCAGGATGGGTGTCGATCTGGTCGCCAACGATCTACCGGATGTCGAGGTCTCGTGCGTCACATGTCACAGCATCGCGCCGCACAACCGTTCCGAGCACAAGGCGTTGCTCAACGGGCATCTGGATCGGATCGCCTGCGAAACCTGTCATATCAGGGATCTTCAGGACAACAACGTCGTGCTCCGCGATTGGGTGCACCCGACCTGGGATGCGGAAGAAGGCATCTTCACGCCCACCGACGTCTATCGGTCCGGCGAGGTCAACAAGGGGTTCACCTTCCTCTGGTTCAACGGCAACGGCACCTTCCTGGCGAACGCCTTGGGCAACAATCCCAACGGTTCGACCGAGTACGACCCGCTGATGCGGCAACTCGCCCGGATCGATGATCCGGAGATCGTCGCCGCCGTGCGCGAGAAGGCGCTCGAGCTGAAGAAGACCTATCCGGATATCGACTTGGACGCCTATGTCGAGGCCGCGACCGACCCGCTTTCCCAGCTCACGCCCGAGCAATTGGACGAGCGGCGCCGGATGCTGGATGAGAATCTGCGTGCGCACATGAACGACGGCCAAAGCCGCATCTATCCCTTCAAGCTGTTCAACGCGATGATGTACGAGGACATGGGTAATCAAGGCCCGTTCGGCGCCATGATCCTGCCGTTCGATTACGCGACCTACTACGAGACGGGCGACACGGCCGCGTCCGTGAAGCAGGCGATCCGCGATCCCATCGTGCAGCGGATGTACCAGGAGCCCTTCAAGCTCTATATGATGGATGAGTTCATGGCTTATTTCGGGGTCAGCGGTGGATGGAAGACCGATTACCCGCTGGTCGATGGCAAGCTCAAGAACGTCGAGCCAAAGTGGATGCGTCAGATGGGCTCGCTCATGGTCAACCACGGCATTCAATCCGTGGGTCGCGACTGCGTCGAATGCCATTCGCCGAGCGGCATCCTGGATTATCGTGCCTTGGGCTACTCGCAGGAGCGTGCAGCGGAGCTCGAGAACCTCGACATCGTCGAGAATCTCCGCCCCGCGGCAAGCCTCTCCGCGACGGACGGCGGCTAGTTCGCCTCCCGGGCAGGCCCGATCCTCAAGATCGCGCCGACCGGGTCACTCGATATCGGGAGCACCGCATGGGACTCGCACTGAGACTCTATGAGAGCCTGACCGAGGCGCCGGACGATACGACGCGCTTTCGCCTCATCGTCGATACCATTGATGCCTTGGAGCAACAATGGCCGCGAGGCGGCGATGTAGCCCTTCGGTCGGATGTCCGCGAATCCGAGCTGCGGCTCCAAAAGGAAATCGAGCAGGTCAGAAGCGAGCTCAAGAAAGACATCGCCGAGCTTCGTGCGGACATGCACAAGGAGATCGCCAAGCTAAGGGGCGAGGTTCAGAAGGACATCGCCGAGTTGCGAGGGGAGGTCCAGAAGGACATCGCCGAGCTTCGTCACGAGGTCCAGAAGGATATTGCCAACCTCCATGCCGCGATCGAGCGCACCAAGGTCGATCTACTCAAGTGGATGGTCCCGCTGATGCTGGGCCAAGTTGCTGCGCTTGCGGCCTTGGTTAAGCTCCTTTGAAGAGACCGCGCGAGCTCGCCGCCCTCGCGCCGATCGCAATTAAACCGCCCCCGGTGCGGTATGTGTCACTTGTCGGAGTAGCTTGGCCGCGCCGGTTCCGACGACTGTCGGAGCCGGCGCAGTTTAAAGTATTAAAAATCTTAAATTCTAAACCGCGTCTCACTGGGATCGAGGATATCTCCGAAGCCAAACGCGCAATGAAAACGACGCATGTCGCTCTGGACGCGGTTTAGCCCGGTTTGATCGCCTCGATACTCGCCGAGACCAGATAGTCCGTGACCGGCGTTCCCGGGGCCCAGTCCCGAATAAAGTCTCGGCTCTCGTCCTTCGGCGACACGCTCACCTGATCGAATCCCGCGCCCTTGAGCATCTGCTCAAGCACCTCGATCCGGGCCGCCCCCGCCATGCACCCGGTGTAGAGCGACAGGTCCGACCGCAGGTCGTCCGGCAGCTCGGCGGTCGCGACGATGTCCGAGATGGCCAGTCGACCGCCCGGCTTGAGCACCCGAAATGCCTCCGCGAAGACACGGGCTTTGTCCGGAGACAGGTTGATAACGCAGTTCGAGATGATGACGTCGACCGAGCCATCCGCCAGCGGCAGGTTCTCGATCTCGCCGAGTCGAAATTCCACGTTGCGATGCCCGACCGCCTCCGCGTGCGCCTCCGCGTTGCGGCGCGCCTTGGTCAGCATCTCCGGTGTCATGTCGACGCCGATGACGCGACCTGTCTCGCCGACTTGGCGGGAGGCAAGAAAACAATCGAATCCGGCGCCGCTGCCCAGGTCCAACACCGTTTCGCCCGGCTTCAGCGCGGCGATCGCTTGGGGATTGCCGCAACCCAAGCCGAGATTCGCACCCTCGGGTACGGCAGCGGTCTCGGCCTCGCTGTATCCGAGCAGGATCGATTGGATCGGCACGGGCGCGCAACAGCCGCCCGCAGAAGACGGTGCGCAGCAATCGGACCCCTCTCCCGCCGTCGCCGCTCGTGCCGTTGCGCCGTAGCGATCGCGCACCGCTTGGCGAAGGCTGTCTTGCTCGTTGTTTTTCATTCGGATCTCCCCTCGGGTCATGCCGTGAACGAATTACAAACAGGCGTCCCTCAGCGCCTTCATAGACTCAAGCCCCTTCTCGCGGGCGAATGCGATGTTTCTTTCAGGGATAGCATCCGCATCAGGGTATCGGTCCAGCACATGTTCGATGCTCTCTTCGCGGAGCAGGTGCAACATCGGATAGAGCGATCTGTTCGTATAGTTTGCAGGGTCATCTTCGGGCGCATCTGCAAACCGATACTCGGGATGAAAACCGGCGACCTGGTAGCAGCCTTCGTAGCCTTCCGCATCCAGAAGCGCCTCCGCCATTTCGACCAATTCGAGATAATCGTCGAAATCCGGGAAGGCCCCGGGCAGGATCAGCAGCGTTGTCTCGATCGACGGGTTTTCATCGAGGCGACGGCACTCCTCGAGAAATGCCCGAAGACAGGCTTCCATGTCGGAGTCGATTTCGACGCGATAGTGTATTGAGCCGCGATTGAACTCTTTTGCCGCGAAGGGACACATACGACATCCGATCACGACCTCGGAGATCCATTTTTTGGTGCGCTCGATGACTTGCTCGGTTTCAACAACCATCAGCTTCGCTCATTCCCGCTATTGGATCTGTTCATTCGCCGCTGCGCCGAGAGACTCGCGCAGCTCCCGCGACAGGGGCTGGGACGTCACCGTACGCTCGGGCGGTCACTCATGCCGCAGCGCCTCGATCGGATCCAGCCTGGCCGCTCGGCGCGCGGGGAAATAACCGAAGACGACTCCCACCGCGGCCGAGAACAGGAAGGCGATCAGGATGATGGGGCCGTTGAGCACGAAAGGCACCTGCAGCAGGCTCGCCAGTCCAATGGAGGCGACCAACGCAAGCAGGATACCGAGCAGTCCGCCCAGGGACGACAGGACCACCGCCTCCACCAGAAACTGCATCAAGACCTCGCGCTCGAGCGCCCCGATGGCCAGACGGATGCCGATCTCGCGGGTGCGCTCGGTGACCGAGACCAGCATGATGTTCATGATGCCGATGCCCCCGACCAAGAGGCTGACCGCGGCCACGGCGCTGAGCAGAGCCGTCAGCACCCGCGTGGTCCCGGTCAGCATGGTCGCGATCTCCTTCATGTCGCGCACCGAGAAGTTGTCCTGATCGGCCGGGTGGACGTGGCGACGCTCGCGCATCATCCGCTCGATGTCCGCTTTGACCTGCTCGGTGGAGTCGCCCTCGCGGACCGAAAGCTGGATCAGGTTGATGTCCTGATTGCCCGCGACACGCCGCTGGAAGGTTCGCAGCGGCATGACCACAAGATCGTCCTGATCCGAGCCCATGGCGCTCTGACCCTTGCTTGCGAGAAGCCCGATCACCTCGCAGGCGATCTGCTTGAGTCGGATCTTCTGACCGATGGGATCCTGGTACCCGAACAGCTCCCGGCGCACCGTCGCCCCGATCACGCACACCGCCCGTCCGGCGCGCTGCTCGGGCTCGGTGAAGAGCCGCCCGTCGTCCAACGTCCAGTTACGCACCGCGAAGAAGCGGTTGTCGCTGCCGGTCACCGTGGTCGACCAATTGCTGTTGCCCACCACGGCCGTCATGGCCTGACTCGCCGAGCCGGCCACGGCACTCGCGGCGCCGATCTCGCGCTGCACCGCGGCCACGTCCTCCAAGGTGAAGGGCGGTGCGTTGGAGCCAGATCCCGGCCCCATGCGTTGGCCCATGGTGATCATCAGCAGGTTGGTCCCGAGACTTTCGATCTGGGCCGTAACCTGACGGGTCGCACCGTCGCCGAGGGTCACCATGACGATGACCGCCGCCACGCCGATGACGATGCCCAGCATGGTCAGAACCGAGCGCAGGACGTTTCGGCGGATCTCGCGCAGGGCCAACAGGAGTGTGTTCCAGAGCATCAGGACCTCTGCTCCGGCGCGCTCTCGTCGACCACGCGGCCGTCGAGAAAATGGACGACGCGATGCGCGTAGGCCGCCATCTCGGGCTCGTGCGTGACCATCAGGATCGTAATGCCGCGATCGCGGTTCAGTCCGCCCAAAAGGGTCATGATCTCGTGACTGCGGACCGAATCCAGATTCCCGGTCGGCTCGTCGGCAAGGAGCAGATGCGGGTCCGTGACGATGGCGCGCGCGATGGCGACGCGTTGCTGCTGACCGCCGGAGAGCTCGCCCGGCGTGTGTCCCTCCCGACCGTTCAGGCCGACCAGCGCCAAAGCGCGCTGCGCCAAGGCATGGCGCTCCGCGCGCGGGGTGCGTCGATAGATCAAAGGCAGCTCGACATTCTCCAGGGCCGAGGTCCGGTTGAGCAGATTGAAGCCCTGGAAGACGAAACCCAGGTCACGGCGTCGCAAGAGTGCGCGCTGGTCGCGACCGAGCGTCTCGACGGCAACGCCCCGGAAGCGGTAGGACCCGGAGCTGGGCGTGTCCAAGCAGCCCAGGATATTCATCGCGGTCGATTTGCCCGATCCGCTCGGCCCCATCACGGCGACGAACTCGCCCTGCTCGATGCGCAGGTCGACCCCGGCCAAGGCATGGACGGCCGCGTCGCCGCGCCCGTAGACCTTGGTCACGCGGCGGAGCTCGATCAAAGGGCCGGATCTATCGGAGGTCGCGTCGGCCATGGTCAGGGCTTCTTGCGCTCGACGTCGACCAGCACGCGTGTCCCGGGAGCCAGGCTGTCGTCCAGGACCTGCGTCATGATCCCGTCGCTCTCCCCGACCTTGACCGGAACGCGCGTCGGCTCGCCGTCGGTCGAGATCCAGACCTGCGCCTCCTTCCCCGAGCGCTCTTCGGGCGTGCGGGGACGCTTCGCGGCCGCGGGCGGTCGCGGCATGAGCATGCCGAGCAGGCTGGATGCGCCCCGCTTGGGGACGGCGTCCTGTGGCGGATTGAAGCGCAAGGCCGCATTCGGGACCAGGACCACGTCATCCGATGCCTGAACCAGGATCTCGGCCGTGGCCGTCATACCGGGACGCAGGGCGAGGTCCGAGTTATCCAGGTCCAGCAGCGCGGCATAGGTCACCACGCCGCTCACGGTCTCGGGGGCAAAACGCACCTGAGCGATGGTCGCCGGAAACCGACGGTCCGGATAGGCATCGACGACGAACTCGGCGGACTGACCGACCGCCACCTGGCCCACGTCCGCCTCGTCGATGGCCACCTTGAGTTCCATCTGCGCCAGGTTCTCGGCCAGGTTGAAGAGCACCGGGGTCTGGAGCGACGCGGCGACCGTCTGTCCGGGCTCGACCTGACGCAGCAGGACGATGCCGTCGATGGGCGAGCGAATCACGGTCTTCTCGAGGGTGCGGCGATTCGCGTCGAGCTCCGCCTGTGCCTGGGCGACCTTCGCCCGCGCGACGGCAAGCGACGCGAGCGCACGCTCGGCGTTCGCCACGGCACTGTCCAACTCCTCGGGCGAGGCCAGTCGCTTCTCGATCATGTCCCGCGTGCGCCGCAGCTTGTTCGCGGTCTCGGTCACCGTCGCCTGAGCCTCCAGCACACTGGCCTCAGCCAGCGCCAGAGCCGCCTCCGACTGGCGGGTCTTCGCCCGGGACTGGTCCGGATCCAGCTCGGCGAGGATCTGGCCGGTCTCCACGCGATCGTTGAAATCAACCGCCACCCGGACGATGGTGCCGGACACCTCCGTGCCGACATCCACCTGATTGACCGGCTGCAGCGACCCGGTCGCGGTGACCTTGATCCTCAGATCGCCGCGCTCGACCTCGGCCGTCTCGAAGCTTATTCCGGTCTCCGGACGACTCGTCAGCCAAACGCTCGTCCCGGCTGCAAGACCGAGCAGCACCAAGGCCATCAGCGCGACACGAAGCAGGCGTCGGCGAGGCGGGGCGGCTCGATCCGAGTCGCTTGGACGGTCGATCGGCTCGGTGGGGACGTTGGATTCTCGGGTCATGGCTCAAGCAGTCCGAAGGGATCGAGTCGGCTGCTCCGGCGGCCGACGAGGTTCCATCCAGGCTAGCGAACAAGTGGGGAAAAAATGGGGAGGGCGAAGGAATGGTTGCCGCGATCGGGCCTCCCGGGTCAGGCCGAGAGAGCATCCGAGGAAAATACTGTATCCGGTACGAGGCCGCAAAGCGTTGAACGCGGAAGACCGCACATGCGCCGGGGCTTGAGCAGCCCTGCAAAGCTGCTTTGCATTTAACCTGGACCGGCGCTTACTTACTTGACATCTCAGCGTGAGCCCCGGGCATCGCTTGAACGCAACATCATGTTTCCTAATTCGAATGGTAGATGGCATCACATGTGCTTACATCGCCTCGACCGTCCGGCTCCATCCAGGCGCCGACGAACCGCGGGGACGACAACCAGATGCCAACCACCGAAACCTATTACGAGGTCATGCGGCGCCGGGGGATCACGCGCCGCAGCTTCCTCAAGTTCTGCAGCCTGACGGCCACCGCGCTCGGGCTTGCGCCGGCCTTCGCCGGGAAGATCGCGCACGCGATGGAGACCAAGCCGCGCATCCCGGTGGTCTGGATCCATGGGCTCGAATGCACCTGCTGCTCCGAGTCCTTCATCCGCTCCGCGCATCCGCTGGTGTCGGACGTGATCCTCTCGATGATCTCGCTGGATTACGACGACGTCATCATGGCGGCTGCCGGACATCAGGCGGAGGCGATCCTGGAGGAGGTTCGTCACAAGCACGCCGGGAATTACATCCTCGCGGTCGAGGGCAACCCGCCGCTCAATCAGGACGGGATGAGTTGTATCGTCGGGGGCCGACCCTTCGTCGAGCAGCTTCTGGAGATGGCCGACAGCTGCAAGGCCGTCGTCTCCTGGGGCTCCTGCGCCTCCTGGGGCTGTGTCCAGGCGGCACGTCCCAACCCGACGCGCGCCACCCCGGTCCACGAGGTCATCCGCGACAAGCCGGTCATCAAGGTGCCGGGCTGTCCGCCGATTGCCGAGGTCATGACCGGGGTCCTGACCTATATCCTGACCTTCGATCGTCTGCCGGAGCTCGACCGCCAGGGTCGCCCGCTGATGTTCTACGGGCAACGCATCCACGACAAGTGCTATCGCCGACCGCACTTCGACGCCGGCCAGTTCGTCGAAGCCTGGGACGACGAGGCGGCGCGCCGCGGCTACTGCCTCTACAAGATGGGCTGCAAGGGACCGACCACCTACAACGCCTGCTCGACGATCCGCTGGAACGGCGGGGTCTCCTTCCCGATCCAGTCCGGACACGGCTGTATCGGCTGCTCCGAGGACGGCTTCTGGGACAAGGGCAGCTTCTATCAGCACGTCACCGATACCCACGCCTTCGGCATCGAAGCCAATGCGGATCGCACCGGCATCGCCGTCGCGACCGGCGTGGGTGCGGCAATTGCCGCCCATGCGGCCGTCAGCGTCTACAAACACGCCCAAGACAAGAAGGGAGATGATCAAGCATGAGCGTCGTCACGGCCAACGGCTTCGAGCTCGATACCGCCGGGCGACGTCTCGTCGTCGACCCGGTCACCCGCATCGAGGGACACCTGCGCTGCGAGGTGAATCTCGACGAGAACAACGTGATCCGCAACGCCGTCAGCACCGGCACCATGTGGCGCGGGCTCGAGGTCATCCTGCGCGGTCGCGATCCGCGCGACGCCTGGGCCTTCACGGAGCGGATCTGCGGCGTCTGCACCGGCACTCATGCCCTGACCTCGGTGCGCGCGGTCGAGGATGCGCTCGGGATCGCGATCCCGGAGAACGCCAACTCCATCCGCAACATCATGCAGCTCACGCTCCAGGCGCACGACCACCTGGTGCATTTCTATCACCTGCATGCGCTGGATTGGGTGGACGTGGTCTCCGCACTCGGTGCCGATCCGAAGGCGACGAGCGCGCTTGCGCAGAGCATCAGCGACTGGCCCAAGTCATCGCCGGGCTATTTCCGCGACGTGCAGAATCGACTCAAGCGCTTCGTGGAGTCGGGTCAGCTCGGGCCCTTCATGAACGGCTACTGGGGCAGTCCGGCCTACAAATTGCCGCCCGAGGCCAACCTGATGGCGGTGACCCACTATCTGGAGGCGCTCGACTTCCAGAAGGAGATCGTCAAGATCCACACCGTCTACGGCGGCAAGAATCCGCATCCGAATTGGCTGGTCGGCGGGATGCCCTGCGCCATCAACGTCGACGGCACGGGCGCGGTCGGCGCGATCAACATGGAGCGGCTGAATCTGGTCAGCAGCATCATCGACCAGACCATCGAGTTCATCGACAAGGTCTACATCCCGGACCTGATCGCGATCGCCTCCTTCTACAAGGACTGGACCTACGGCGGCGGGCTGAGCAGTCAGGCGGTGATGTCCTACGGCGACATCCCGGATCATGCCAACGACATGTCCTCGGAGAACCTGCTCCTGCCGCGCGGAGCCATCATCAACGGCAATCTCAACGAGATCCACGAGATCGACCTGCGCAACCCGGAAGAGATCCAGGAATTCGTCGATCACTCCTGGTTCAGCTACAAGGACGAGACCCGCGGTCTGCATCCCTGGGACGGAGTCACCGAGCCCAACTTCGTGCTCGGGCCCAACGCGGTGGGCACCCGCACCCGCATCGAGGCGCTCGACGAGCAGGCCAAGTATTCCTGGATCAAGGCACCGCGTTGGCGCGGGCATGCCATGGAGGTCGGCCCGCTGGCGCGCTATGTCATCGGCTACGCCAAGGGTATCCAGGAGTTCAAGGAGCCAGTCGACAAGGTGCTGACCGATCTCGGACTGCCGCTCGAGGCGATCTTCTCGACCCTGGGTCGCACCGCCGCACGCGGGCTGGAGGCGTCCTGGGCGGCCCACAAGATGCGCTATTTCCAGGACAAGCTGGTCGCCAACATCAAGGCCGGCGACACGGCGACGGCCAATGTCGACAACTGGGATCCCAAGACCTGGCCGAAGCAGGCACGCGGTGTGGGCACGACCGAGGCCCCGCGCGGGGCGCTCGGACACTGGATCGTCATCAAGGACGGCAAGATCGACAACTATCAGGCAGTCGTCCCGACGACCTGGAACGGCTCGCCGCGCGACCCGGCGGGGAACATCGGGGCCTTCGAGGCGTCGCTGCTCAACACCCCGCTGGCCAAGGCGGACGAGCCCCTGGAGATCCTGCGCACGCTGCACAGCTTCGATCCTTGCCTGGCCTGCGCAACGCACATCATGGGTCCGGACGGGGAGGAGCTCACCAGGGTCAAGGTCCGCTAAGACGCGTCTCGAGTCCGTTTGATGGGTTCGGGGTTATTTCAGTCTCGACGCAGCATGCGGACTCGGCGGGGACGCGTTTTAGGTGATTATTTTCGGGGGAACACGACGGGAAATGTCGCTTCGGACACCGAGCCTCACATCAGTCTCGCGACACCGCAAGAGCGGTGTCGCGAGCCGGGAGGCGCTCCGCGCCGGGTGCACCGACAGCCGAGATCCGCCTGACCAACATCCGGGACAACGCCATGAACACCAGCCTTCCACACGTCAAACAGACCGCGGTCTATGTCTATCAGGCACCCTTGCGGGCCTGGCATTGGATCAATGCACTCTCCATCACGATCCTGGCCATCAGCGGCTATCTGATCGGGAGCCCGCTCCCGACATTGTCCGGCGAGGCGAGTGATCACTATGCGATGGGCTATATCCGCTTCGCGCATTTCGCCGCAGCCTATGTCTTCGTGATCGCCTTCCTCTTCCGCATCTACTGGGCCTTCGCGGGTAACCGCTATTCGCATCAATTGTTCACCCTGCCCTTCTGGCGCGCGCGCTTCTGGCACGAGCTGATTCACGAGGTTCGCTGGTATGCCTTCAAGGAGGTGGAGCCGGCCAAGTATATCGGCCACAATCCGCTGGCTCACCTCTTTATGGTGGTCATCATTACCGTCGGCGGTCTGGTGATGATCGTCACCGGATTCGCGCTCTATTCGGAGCAGACCGGTCTCGGCAGTTGGCAGGACGAGATGTTCGGGTGGGTCATCCCCTTCGTGGGCCAGAGCCAGGACGTGCGCATGTGGCACCATTGGGGCATGTGGGTGATCGTCATCTTCGTCATGCTGCACGTCTACACCGCTATCCGCGAGGACATCATGTCGCGCCAAAGCCTGATCAGCACCATGATCAGCGGCTGGCGGATGTTCAAGGATGATCGGCCATGAGTCCCGGTTCGATCCGACCGATTTCCATCCGACCCGCTCCGATGGGAACCGATCCGGCCATCCTCGTCCTGGGTATCGGCAACCTCCTCTGGGCCGACGAAGGCTTCGGCGTGCGCGCGGTGGAGGCGATGCAACGCGACTGGGTGATGTCGTCCAACGTGCAGCTGCTCGACGGCGGGACCCAGGGGATCTATCTGGTCGACCGGGTGCGCACGGCCGATGTGCTGGTGGTTTTCGACGCGGTCGATTACGGCCTGCCGCCCGGCGCCATGAAGCGGGTCGAGGGCGACGAGGTGCCGCGGTTCCTCGGCGCCAAGAAGATGAGCCTGCACCAGACCGGCTTCCAGGAGGTGCTCGCGCTTGCGGCCATGCTCGGCGACTACCCGGAGCATCTGCTCCTGATCGGCGTGCAGCCGGTCGAGCTGGACGACTTCGGCGGCAGCCTGCGCCCGGAGGTCAAGGCGCGGATCGCCCCGGCGATCGCGATGGCGTTGGAGTATCTGGCGCAGTTCGGTGTCGTCGCGCAGCCGCGCAGCGATTCGAGCGTCGACACCCATGATCTGCCCCATCCATCCCTTGCACTGAACGCCTACGAAGCCGGCCGACCGGCACCGGAGGTCGCCTGCCGCATCGGCGACGAACGCTTCCTGGCGAGCCTGTCCGGCCGGGCGATCCACCGCGGAGAGCGAGCATGACGATACCAAGAGACCTCACGGAGACACGGCGGATGCCGGGTACGCCCTTCAGCGTCGTGGTCGAGGAAGGCCCCGACTATCTCTCGATGCCGAAAGGCATGGCGACTTATCAAGCCCCACTACTGCCCGAGCCGGAGGAGCTGGAGGACTGCGCTGCCGGACTTGATCTGCTGCGGCGCCTGCACGACGTGCTCGCAGAGCATCGCGTTGGCCAGCCGGCGGATATCCTGGATCTGGGCCCGCTCGACACCCTCGATCGCCAGCTTGTCGACCAGACCCTCGGCGAGGGCGAGGTCAGTGTCATTCAACAGGGTGTGGAGGACACCCGCGCGCAGGAGACCCGCCTGGCCGGAGTCTGGCGGCTGCACGTCCCCGCATCTGACAGCGGTGCGGGCCGCGAGCTGATCGAGGTAGCCGAGATCCCGAGCTTCGTGAGGGACACCGCCTTTCTCGGCACGACCGAGACGATCGGACCCGTCGGGGATCTCCCGGACGGTGTCATGAACGCCCCGGCGCTGATCGCCGAGATCGAGGCCAAGGTCGCCGAATGGCGTCCCGGCACCCCGGCCCACATCATCAATCTGACCCTGCTTCCCATGACGGAGCAGGATCACGCCTATCTCGACGAGCGCCTCGGCCGGGGGCGCGCGACCATCCTCTCGCGCGGCTACGGCAGCTGCCGGATCGTCGCCGGCGGCATTCGGCAGGTCTGGTGGGTACAACACTTCAACTCGGATGATCGTCTCATCCTGAGCACGCTCGAGGTCACGGATGTCCCGATCGCGGCACTGGCCGCACAGGAGGACATCGACGACAGCCGCGACCGGCTGGCGGAGATTCTCGAGGCATTGGGTTGAACCCGAGCACGGGTGTCGACGGACCGGATGAGGACCCCGTCGATACCGGCGCACGGCCCGCCGATTCACGCATGGAATGCCGTATCTGCTGGTACCTCTACGACCCTGCCGAGGGAGATCCCATCGGGCAGGTGCGGCCCGACACCGCCTTCGACGACCTCCCCGACAACTGGCGCTGTCCGCGTTGCGACAGCGATAAATCCAGCTTCTTGCGCTCCAGCGAGACCCTCGCGTCAACGGATCGGCCTCACCAGCCCTGAACCTAAATCCGGCATTTCGAACCGCAAAGGCGCAAAGGACGCAAAGAAAAACAAGAATTTGTAATGCGAATGACGTTCACCCTTTGGGTGAATGGCGGCATTGAAGCAAGGCATTGAAAGCCTTTGCGTCCTTTGCGCCTTTGCGGTTCAACTACTCTTTTCAGGTTGAAGGATCCACGGGCGTTTCAACCCGCCTGTCGTGCACGGCCGTGTCGCCGCATTCAAGAGGCGCTCGCCTGCCGGATCCGGGATAATCACCCGGAGGTTTAACAGGCAGGGACGCAGGCCCGGAACGACGGACCCGCGACCCGAGACGTGCGGCTCGACACGCGTGAGCCGCCGCTCGCCATCGATCCGAAGCCGACTGGACGGCGCTTCTGCACGTCATGACCCAACGACCCGCGACATCTCGCGCAAGCGCGTCCGTCATGGCCGGCAGCGGCCCACAACCCCGTGCGCGACCCACTCCCACCGTCAGGCGCCCCGACCTGCGTGCAGTCGCGCTGACCCTGCTCCTGGCGATCGGTGCTCCTGCGGTTCAATCCGCAGCGCCGTCTACCGCGAATGCCGATGTGTCATCCGGCTCGGGACTGGACCGCGACGACGTCGCCGCAAGCATCGCCCGGATCGAAGGCGCTCCCGAGCTCTCCGAGGAGGCGCGAGAGCGGCTCACGGGCCAGTATCGACGCGTGCTCGACAACCTCGCCGCGCTGGCCGAAGCCAAAGGCGCGTTGGCCGACCTGCGCGAGACGCTTGCAGAGGCACCGGGGCAGACCGCAGCCATCCGCGCACGTCTGAGTGCTGACACACCGCTCGCCGAGGAACCGCTCGATCTACCCGCCGGGACCGACCCGGCCGCGGTGCAAAGCATGCTGGCCCGAGAAGCGGCAGCCGCTGCGGCCTTGGAAGATCGGCTGACCGCTCTGGAGCAGGGACTCGAGGAGACGCGCGACGCACTGCCGCTCTGGCGCCGAGAGCTCGCCGAGCTGCGCCAACGCACGCTGGACCTGGACGACGAGCTGGCCGGCGCCCTGGCCATCGGCTCCGACGGCCTTGAAGCACGCGCCCGACGCTGGCTGCTGGAGAGCCAGCGCAGCCTGCTGCAGGTCGAGACGCAGGTGCTGGAGCAGCGACTGGCGGGCGCCGATGCACGCCGTGAGCTGGCCTTGGCACAGCGCGACGAGGCACGGCTCGCCTTGGACCGTGCGCTGGCGCGCCAGGCTCGACTGCAGGCCGAGGAGGAGCGGTTGCGTCGCGCCGAGTCCGAGCGCGTCCTGGTCGCCACCGAGGCCGCGAAGGCGGCCGCCGCCGATGCCCACCCGCGGGTACGCGAGCTGGCGCAGGCAAACGCAGCGCTCGCCGAGGCCATCGGCGTGATCAACCATGGCACCGAAGAGGCGGAGGCGGCCCGCGCGGAGACCCTGTCCGCCACCACGGTGCTCACGCAGGACCTCGCCAACGACCGCCAGCGCATCGCCGCCGCAGGCTTGAACCAAGCCCTGGGCCGCGTTCTGCTCGATCAGCGCGACCGGCTCCCGGATACGCGTGAGCTGCGTCGGCAAGCCGCGGAGCGAGCGAACGCTACGGCCGAGGCGACGCTCGCCATCCTGAGCTGGCGCGAGGAGCTGCTCGCACTGGACAACGGCGAAGCGACCCGCACCGCCGCCGACACTCAACCCGCGGAACCGGGAGCCGGAACGACACTGAAGAGACAGTTGGACGAGCAGGTCGCCCGCCGGATCGACCTGCTGGAGCGCGCGATCACGGGCGGGGAGCGGCAGCTGCGCGCCCTGGCCGAGCTCGATCTCGCGGCCGACAAGCTGCACGCCCTGGCCCTGGAGTACCGAGAGTTTCTGGCCGAGCATCTGTTGTGGATGCGCAGCCATGTGCCGATCACCCAGCAGAGCTTCGCCGCGCTGCCGGAGATCATCGGTGATCTGATCCGACCCTCCAACTGGCTCCTCGTCCTCCAAACGCTGGGCACCGGTATCGCCGGTACCTGGATCTTGTGGCTCGGTCTGCTCGCGGTCGCCCTGCTGCTCGCCGTCGATCGGGGTTTGCGACGGCGTATCCGCGCGACCGCCGCGCCCCTGCTCCGAGCCAGTACAGACCGCTTCGGCTATACACTCCGGGCGATCGGACTCACGCTCGTGCTGGCGGCACCGGCGCCGTTGCTGCTGGCCGTGCTCGGGTTGGTCCTGATCGACACAGCGACCTCGAACCCCTTTCCCTATCGGGTGGGGGACGCACTCTTGCTCATCGCACCAGGGCTTTATTACCTGCGCGCCTTCCGTCTCCTGTGCATGAAGGGCGGCTTGGCGGAGCGGCACTTTCGATGGCGCAGCAAGACGATCCAGGGGTTGGCGCGTGCTCTGGATACGGCCATCTGGGTGCTGATCCCGCTGGGCTTCATCGCCGCACTGGTCGGACCGCTCGGCGAGGTTCAGGCCGCGACCCTCGGGCGACTGGCATTGACCGCCGTCACCCTGGGCAGCGCGATCCTACTGGCCATCAGCCTGCATCCGCGCCGCGGGGTGGTCCGGGACGCACTCGCCGACGCGCCCGAGGGCCTCGCCGAGAAGCTGCGTTACCTCTGGTATCCACTGGCCATCTCGGTGCCCTTGGCTGCGGCCGTGCTGACGCTTGCCGGATTCCAATACACGGCGGCCACACTCTTCTATGTCTGGTTCGAGCAGTTCTGGCTGCTGCTCGGCCTGGTCGTGCTGCATCAATCCATCGTGCGCTGGCTGCTGGTGACCCGCCGACAGCTCGCGCTGCGCCAGGCGGCAGAACGCCGAAACCGCCGGGAGGCGCAGCAGAAGGCCGAGGCTGAATCCGGCGAGGGCGGCATGTCGCCGAAGCCGGATTCGGACCCCGCCGCGGACGATCAGCCGGTCGACTTGGTCGCCCTGGACAGCGAGACCCGCAAGCTGTTGAACGCACTGATTGCGGTGGGCGCCGGAGTGGGTCTCTGGATCCTCTGGTCCGACGTGCTGCCCGCACTGAACGTGCTCGAGCGAATCACCTTGTGGAGCACCGGCACGACGGTGGACGGTGTTGCCCGCTCCTTGCCGATCACCTTGGCGGATCTGGCCAGCATCCTGGTGATCGTCACGGTGACCGTCATCGCCGTGCGTCACCTGCCGGCCCTGCTCGAGATTCTGCTGCTGAAGAACACCGGCATCAGCGCCGGCGGGCGCTACACGATCATCGCCCTGAGCGGCTACGCCATGACCGCGGTCGCCGTGCTGATGATCGCCGGGCGCCTCGGGCTCTCCTGGCAACAAATCCAATGGCTGGTCGCGGCGCTCGGCGTGGGCATCGGCTTCGGCCTGCAGGAGATCGTCGCCAACTTCATCAGCGGGCTCATCATCCTGTTCGAGCGGCCGGTGCGGGTGGGCGATACCGTCACCATCGGCGAACAAAGCGGCGTGGTCACCCGCATCGAGATTCGCGCGACCACCATCCGCACCTGGGATCAGCGCGAGCTGCTGGTGCCAAACAAGGAGCTGATCACCGGCGAGGTCATCAACTGGACCCTGTCCGATCAGATCAACCGCGGCGAGATTCTGGTCAGCATCGAGTACGGCAGCGATACCGAGACGGCATTGCGCATCCTCGATGCGGTGGTCTCGGAGGATCCGCGTGTGATGACGGACCCGGCACCCACTGTCATGGTGCACGCGTTCGGCGAGCGCGGGCTGGATTTGATGGTGCGCTTCTTCTTGCCGGCGATGGCGGACCGGATGCTGATCCGCGGCGAGATCATCAACGCCATCGACAACCGGTTGCGGGCCGCCGGCATTCCGATCGGCCTGCCGCGACGCGACATCCGCCTGCGCGACGGCGCAGCCGATGATCACGGCCCATCGGCGGATGCGGTCCGCCCCGGAGACGCCCCCGGCTCGGCTGCACCGGGACATCCATGATGCGCGATCGCGACGCGCGAAGCCTTGCGCCCATCCTGTCTATGCGGTTCAAATCGGCAAACAGGCGATATCCCATCGAGACCGAATCCCGCACGCAAGCGATGCCCACACCCGAGACCCCCGCATGAGCCCCAGCCGACCGACCGTCCTCCTGGTCGACGACGAGCCGCTGTCGCTGGAGACCCTGACCCGGACGCTCGACGAGTCCTTCGAGGTGCTGACGGCGACCAGTGCCTCCGCCGCCGAGGAGATCCTCGCGGAGGAATGGGTCCAGGTCGTCGTCACCGATCAACGGATGCCCGAGACCACCGGGGTGGAGTTTCTCGCACGGGTCCGGGAGCGTTGGCCGGATGTCGTACGCATCATCATCTCGGGCTACACGGATCCGGGCGACATCATCGACGGCATCAACCGCGCCGGCATCTATCAGTACATCACCAAGCCCTGGCACCCGGACACGCTCCTGCTGACCGTCGGGAACGCCTGCCATCTGTATCGGCTTCAACGCGAGCATGCACTGCTCTCGCTCGAAACCCGGCTTACCGCCGCGACCCTGGAACAGCGACTCGCCGAACAGCGCGCCCGCCTCAAGCGGACCTTTCGGCTCGACGCCATCGTGCGCAGCCGCGGCGGTCCGCTCGATGCGGTATGCGACCTGGTCGAGCGTGTGGCGCCCTACGACATCCCCGTGCTGTTGACCGGCGAGTCCGGCACCGGCAAAGAGCTGTTCGCCCGCGCCCTGCATTACAACAGCCACCGTGCCGACAAGCCCTTCGTCGCCGAGAACTGCGGCGCCATGCCGGATCAGCTCCTCGAGAGCGAGCTGTTCGGCCACAAGAAGGGAGCATTCACGGGCGCCGTGAACGACCGGATCGGTCTCTTCGAACAGGCCGACGGCGGCACCATCTTTCTCGACGAGATCGGCGAGGTCTCGCGAACCTTTCAGGTCAAGCTGCTGCGCGTCCTGCAGGAAGGCGAGGTGCGCCCTCTCGGGAGCAACCGGCGGCGCCGGGTCGACGTGCGCGTGGTCGCAGCCACTAATCGATCGCTGGAGACCGAAATCGGTGAGGGCCGCTTCCGGGAGGACCTCTATTACCGGCTCGCCGCAGTGCGCCTGCACCTGCCCCCGCTGCGCGAGCGACCGGCCGATATCCCGGTGCTCGCCCGTCATCACCTCAAGGCGGCCGTGGCAGCATTCGGAAAACTCGTAACAGGACTCAGCGACGATCTGATCGATCGCCTCCAACGCTACCATTGGCCGGGAAACGTCCGGGAGTTGCAGAACGAGATCCAGCGGATGCTGGTCATGTGCGACGGCGACGAGCTCGGAGCAGACTTGTTGGATCCCGGCATCCTCGTCGCTGCCTCGCGGTCCGAACCCTCGGCTTCGGAGCCACTCGAAGACCAAACCCTCAAGGCGCGCATCGAAGCACTTGAGATCGTCGTGCTTGGTGAGGCGCTCGAGCGCAATCGCTGGAACAAATCACAAACCGCCGCGCAGCTCGGTCTCTCGCGCGTCGGTCTCAGTGCGAAGATCGAGCGGTATGGTCTGGCGAGGCACCAGGAGAACCCAAGACGTGATCCGCCCTAGGACGCCGTCGCGGCCGGGCGCCAACCCCGGCCCGAATGGAAATCGCGCCCGCCCGCGAGCCTTTGGCCGCAGCGGACGAAATCGCTCTCGAGCGTGATAAGAGCCAAGCGCGCAAGCGCTCGACACCCGCGGTCTCTAATGCGTATGCGCCTTCATCATCAGCTTCAGAATCTTCAGATTGATGACGATGAAGCGATAGAACTGCCACACCAGCGACGTCCGCATGTAACGGGTGAAGCCTGTGGGCACCGGCGGATAATAGGCCTGTTGGTAGGGCTCTCGGTTCTTGGCGGTCATGGACGTTGTTCCTCGACGATTTGAGCTTGTTTCAATCCGGCAGAATCGACCAACCGGGCCTGAGCTTCGCCTGATAGATGAAGACGTGGTGCAGGATGTATTTCATCCAATGCCCCGCCAGACCGATCTCGCCGAAGGTCAGGTCCATGTCGCGACCATATTCCGGGTACTTGTCGTAATCAGGCACCACCGGGAACACGGTCATGGTGGCTGCAGTCCCTTTGAAGATGTCCGATCCGGTCGATGCCACGCAGGCCGCACCGATCTCGGCCATGGACGCCGTCTGGGTGGGAGCGGCCGCACCGTTGATCATGTCCCGAATGCTTGTGGCCACGGCTTTGCCGATCGCCGCGGACGGCATGCCCGTACGTGGCGGTGTCGGGTTGATCGGCGTCCCGTTGGCGCTCTTCATGGGCTTGCTGATCAAATGCGGGGGCGCAAAGGCGATCCCGACGGCGAACATGTTCTTGTACAGCGGGGTCTGATAGGTCTTCGGCCAGTCCTGCGGACCCCAATCCTCGTAGGGTTTCGGCTCGTAATCGCCGTCCACTTTCATGAAGCCGTTCGGGGCGAAGATCTTGGCGGTGATGTCCTCGCCCGATTTGTCATACGCCTTCAAGGGTTGCCCGGCAAACGGCGGGATCAGCATGGCGAAATCGAAATCGATCTCGTGAAAACTGCCGTCGAGGATCTCGTAATGGATCTTTCCGGGCTCGACCTTGGAGACGGCTGCCCGCGTAATCCATTCCATGCCGCGCTCGACCATCAGGGATTCGGCAAAGACCTTGCCGTTGGTGACGTAGCCGCCGCGGTGGATATGGACGCCGCCCATCCCGAAGTCGCCGAGCTCGTACTCGTTGCTGATCCAGACCAACCGCGCCTTGTCGCGCACGCCCGACTCGCGCAGCGCGTGATCGACGTTGTAGATGTATTCGAAGGCAGCCCCTTGGCAGGTACACATGCCATGGCCGGTCCCGACAACGAAGGTCTTGGTTGCGCCTGCCTTCATCTCCCCGATCATCTTCCGCAGATGCTCGTTGGCTTCCTTCGCATGCTCCGGGGTGCAGACCGAGAGACTGTAGCCACCGTCCGGCCCGAGACCCGGGGTTGCACCGAAGTTCAACTTGGGGCCGGTCGCGTTGACCAGATAGTCGTATTCAATCGCCTCGGTTTGGCCGAGTCGGGCCGGATCCGTGTACTCGATCGTGACATAGGGGGCAGTGTGCTCTGCACCGCCATCGGGATGGATCGAGACGGCACCCGCTTGGCGAAAATCGACGCCGAGCTTCTTGTAGATCGGCGCCAGCTCGAAGGTCACCTGCTTTTCGGTCATCTCGCCAACACCGACCCAGATGTTGGACGGGATCCAGTTCCATTTCGGTTTGGGCGAAACGACCGTGATCGAATGCGACTTGCCGAGCCATTTCCCGAGATAGCGGGCAACCGTATGCCCGGAAATGCCCGCCCCGAGGATAAGGATTCGTGCCATCTGTGTAACCTCGCAATGGTGGTCAAGCGATGAACGCTAGCAAGACGCTCGGCGCCTGGCAAAGACATGGATCAATGGATTCGACATCCGTCAGGGGCTCGCCGGCAGCTTGCGCTGACCGGCCCCGCACTCGGTAAAGATTCGCCACGGACATTCGGCACAGATGGACTTGTCCAGCTTCTGGTAGATCGCCCGAATGGCCGCGTTCTTGGCCTGGAAGACATTGCGCCCGCCGGTCGCGTCGATGCATCCGCAGCGCTCGAGCGCCTCCCAGAGGCCGGTTTTGACGTTGATCAGATAAAGACCCCCGCCGTCGTCCTGACGGCGCTTGGCCTCGCGCACCAGGGTCTCGCCGCCCTGCAGATCGACGAAGTTGATGCCGTCGGCCAGGATCGCGAGATGTTTCTGCTCGGGATGCGTCGCACGCAGCCGGTCGAAGGCACTCTCGACATGCGCGACCGAGCCGAAAAAGAGCGAG
This sequence comes from Thiocapsa roseopersicina, assembly GCF_900106925.1. Classification (GTDB taxonomy): domain Bacteria; phylum Pseudomonadota; class Gammaproteobacteria; order Chromatiales; family Chromatiaceae; genus Thiocapsa; species Thiocapsa roseopersicina. The sequence continues at coordinate 15,443 of NZ_FNNZ01000003.1, read as the reverse complement.
CCGTCGATCCGCATGATGTGCAGCTGCGGGCATTGGGCGACATCCGGCTCGCAGGAGAAGGCGCGATTGGGCAGGCGCGGATCCGGTGCCAAATTGACGATCCGCGGTTTGGATGTGCGATCCAGATAGAGCACCAACGACAGCAGCACCCCGGCGAAGATGGCGAACTCGAGCTCCAGGAAGAGCGCAGAGAAGAAGGTCACCGCCAAGACCGAGGTCTCGCGTTTGGACGCCTTGAGGATGTGCCCGATCTCCTTGAAATCGACCAGCCCCCAGGCGACCAGGAAGAGCAACCCGGCCATCGCGGCCGTCGGCAGATAACTCGCGTAGGGCGCGACCACGGGCACGATTCCGATCAGCAGCACGCCGGCGAAGATGGCCGCCAAGGGCGTGCGCGCGCCGGCGGCATAGTTCACGCCGCTGCGGTTGAAGGAGCCGGTCGCCACGTAGGCCGAGAAGAAGGAGCCGGCGATATTCGACAAGCCTTGGCCGATGAACTCCTGGTTGCCGTCGATGCGGTAGCCGCCGCGTGCCGCCAGCGAGCGGCCGATCGACACCGCCTCGGTGAGCGCAAACAGTGTCACCGCCAGAGCGGTGGGTGCCAGCTCCTTGATGTGATCGAAAGTCAGATCCGGGGCCGACAGCGGCGGGAAGCCCGCCGGCAAGGCCCCGACGGTCGCAATCCCGGTCACCTCGTTGCCGAGCCAGGCGTCGAGTCCAACGGCGATCAGGCTGCCGCCGAGCATGGCGGCGATCATGTAGGGGATCTTCGGCAGCCAGCGCTTGAAGGCGATCCCGATCAGCAGGGTCGAGACGGCCACCAGCGTGGTCGCCGGGTTGATCTCGAGCACGTGATGACCGAACTGGATCAGGATGTCGTGCAGGTGCCCCCCGCTGTCCATCTCGATGCCGAAGAAATGCTTGAGCTGCTTGGCGGCGATCAAGAGCGCCGCACCGGCGGTAAAGCCTACGACCACCGAATGCGAGATGAAGTTGACCAAGGTCCCCATGCGCGCGAGACCCAAGGCGAGCTCCATCAGCCCGACCATGAAGGTCAAGGTCAAGGCGAGCGTCACATAGTCCGGCGAGCCCGGCAGCGCCATCACCGACAAGGCCGAAAACAGGACGACCGAGGCCGCCGTCGTCGGCCCCGAGACCAGGTGGCGCGACGATCCAAACAGCGCTGCGATGATCGCGGGCACCATCCCGGCATAGAGCCCGTATTCGGGCGGCATGCCGGCAATCGTCGCGAAGGCCACGGCCTGCGGCAGCACAACGAGGGCCCCGATGATGGCGGCGAGCGCGTCCGCCTTGATCTCCGTGCGCCCGACCCCGGGCAGCCACGACATGAATGGAATCAACCAAGACCAGCGTTGGGAGATCGGAGACTGCATGTTGAAGAGATCTCGCAGGGAATGGAAAGCACTTGCGCAAGCCGGCCCTCGATGGGAATCAATCGCTCGCGCTCCGCTCAGTCCGCCGTGCCGCCGCGCCGGCAATGGCCGGGGCTTGGCGATGAGCCATCCGATTGTATCCGATCCGCCCGAGCAGAAACGGCGCACTGCGACGACGGCGATGGAGCTTCAGCCCACCCAAAAGCCGCATCCCGAACAATCGAGGGTCGCATGGGACCGGAAAAGCCCACTTTTCCGCCGGTTACCCCCGAACAAATCAGCACTTCCTTTGGACTAAACTGACATCGGAAGGCCACGGCGCCTCCAAGGGCGCCCCCCAAGATGGCCCTATACAGGAGGACCCGACCGATGAGACCTATCACCATTGCACTCGCCCTCGCATCCGTACTTGCCCTGACGGCGTGCGGAACCACAACCGCATCGCGCACCGGATCCGGCGCGCTCCTCGGCGCCGGGACCGGCGCCGCCATCGGCTCGCTCAGCGGAGACGCCGGGAAGGGGGCCCTGATCGGTGCCGGCGCCGGAGCCCTGGGCGGTTATCTTTACGACCGGAGCGAAAAGGAAAAGCGTTATCGGGACCGGCAAGACAACCGGTATTGGTACTGAGACCGACGAGCGCCTCGTGCGCGCCGGACGCCCTGCCCGGCGTTCGGTCCCGCGCGACCAATCGGAAACCCGCGGTGCAAGGCGCCGGAGCGCCCCCGAAACCGGTCGCGCGAGCCCTATCCGCAACACCCCCAGTCTTTGGTACGATCGGCACTCGCTCGATCCATTCACGGCAGCCATTACCGGTCATGCCGACCCGCAATACCCGACCCGTCGAGCAACACCCGCAACGGTCCCCCGGTACACGCGGGTCCGCGGCGCCGAAATGTTCAAGAACAGGACACAGCACGGACGATGCAATACCGGACCTCGCTCGACATCCTGATCTGCACCTACAACAACGCCCGCCTTCTGGAACGTACCCTGGAGGCCCTGCGCAAGCAGCAGGTCCCGCCATCGGTGGACTGGGGAATCCTGGTGGTGGACAACAACTGCACCGACGAGACCGCTGCCGTTGTCGAGCGTCTGCGCCCCTTGTTCGGCGTCGATTTGCGCTGGGTTTCGGAGACACGCCAAGGCTTGACGCCTGCGCGCGTTCGAGGGGTCGTCGACTCGCATCGCGACTGGGTCGCCTTCGTCGACGACGACTGTCTGCTTGCCGAGGACTGGATCGATCAAGCCGCGAGCTTCGCGTCGGAACACCCCGGATGCGGGGCCTTCAGCGGAAGGGTCATCCTCGACTGGGAGGAGGATCCGCCCGCCCACACGACCGGTTACGGCTGGGCCTATGCCGAGACGGACCTCGGCGACCGGCCGCTGCGTCGGGATTGGCTCGCAGGGGCCGGCATGGTCCTGCGTCGCACCACGCTGGAGCAAAGCAGCTGGATCGAGCAGCCGTTTCTCGACGACCGGATCGGCAAACGCCTGATCTCGGGCGGGGACGTGGAGATCGGCCTGCGCATCGCGCGCATCGCCGAGGTCTGGTACAACCCGGCCTGCAAACTGCAACATCTGATCCCGGCTCATCGCACCGCGCGGCCGTACCTGCGCCGGATGATCTTCGGCTTGGGTGCGAGCGGCCACAATACCGGGGCACTGACCTGGCCCGGCACATACCCGGCCTGGCTTTTGCATTCTGCAAGCCAATCCATGCGACTCTTGCTGCAGGGACTGCGGCGCACCGCCGGCGACCAGTATCACCGCCGACCCGGCCGCGACATCGGGATCGCCCTCGGTTTCGTCATGGGCTGGTGGTGGGCCATGTGGCAGATGCTGCTCATGAGCCGGTCCTCGCGTCATCGGCTGCTCGGCGGCATCCTCGCGACGCCCCCGCGCCATTCGATCCGGGGCTGACGACCCGATCGATTCGCTGGGGAGGCCGGTGATTCGCCTTCCCCGGCAAATCAGCACACATCCATGTACCGCGGGAGACGCTGATGTGATCGGCGCTCCCCTAACCGGCTGCGTGACCGACCTCGCGCAGCGCTTGAAACCGCGCGGGCAAGCCGCTTTAGGACGAGAGACCCGATGGACCTGACCAACCAAATCATCCTGGTCGTCTCGCTGGTGCTCTTTGCGAGCATCCTGGCGAGCGTCGTGACCAGCCGGTTCGGCGTGCCGCTGCTGTTGGTCTTCTTGTTCATCGGCATGCTGCTCGGCGAGGAGGGACCGGGCGGGATCCAGTTCGACGACGTCCAGATCGCGCACCTGTTCGGCAGCTTGGCGCTGGCGATCATCCTCTTCGACGGCGGCTTGGTGACGCCCTTCCGGAACTTCCGCGTCGGGCTCAAGCCGGCGGTCGGTCTCGCCACCGTCGGCGTCCTGATCACGGCGGCGGTGACGGGGCTCTTCGCGGCTTGGTGGCTTGGCCTGCACTGGATGGAGGGGCTGTTGCTGGGCGCGATCGTCGGCTCGACGGATGCAGCCGCGGTCTTCTCGCTGCTGCGCTCCCAGGGTCTCGAGCTCAAGCAGCGGGTCGGCGCCACGCTCGAGATCGAGTCCGGCAGCAACGACCCCATGGCCATCTTTCTGACGATCGTGCTGATGGAGCTGATCATCAGCGGCAGCGACGATATCGGCCTGGTACTGCTGCTGGAGTTCGTGCGTCAGATGGGGCTCGGCGCCCTCTTCGGGATTCTCGGCGGCCTGGGTCTGGTACGGCTGATCAATCGACTGGAGATGTCGCCCGGACTTTACCCCTTGGCGGTCATGGCCGGCGGCTTGACCATCTTCGGGATCACCTCGGTGCTGCAGGGCAGCGGCTTCCTGGCCATCTATCTCGCCGGCCTGGTGGTCGGCAACCGACCCTTGCAATCGAGCCAATACATCAAGCGCTTCCACGACGGCATCGCCCGGCTGTCGCAGATCGGCATGTTTCTGATGCTCGGGCTGCTGGTGACGCCCTCGGAGCTCTTGCCCGTCGCCTCGGATGCCTTGTTGTTCGCCGCGGTTCTGACCCTGGTCGCCCGCCCGATCGCGGTCTGGCTCTGCCTGCTGCCCTTCCGCTTTCCCTGGCGCGAGCAGGTCTTCGTCGGCTGGGTCGGGTTGCGCGGGGCTGTGCCCATCATCCTGGCGCTCTTCCCGCTTCTGGCCGGTATGGATCAGGCGTCGATGTACTTCAACATCGTTTTCTTCGTGGTGCTTGTGTCGCTGCTGATCCAGGGGTGGACGGTCGCCTCGTCCGCCCGCCGGCTGGGGCTGGAGGTCCCGCCGACGAGTCATCAGGTGCAGCGTGTCGAGCTGGATATCCCCGGCCAGCGCGAGCTTGAACTGGTCGGCTATCGCCTGGCGAAAGACACGCCCGTCGTGGTCGAGCGGCGTGGCGCCTTGCGGCTCCCCAAGGGCGCGCGCATCGTGGCGGTTCTGCGCGGGAAACACCTGGTCGACGTCCTCGACCTGGCCGACCTGAAGCCGGACGACTATCTCTATCTCATCGCGGACCCGGCCGACCTTGCCGAGCTCGATCGTCTCTTCGTCGCGAGCGCTGCGCCAGAGCGCTTGTCGGATCAGGTCTTCTTCGGCGAGTTCGTGCTCAACGGCGAGGCGCGGGTAGGCGATCTCGCGGCCGCCTACGGGCTGGATCTACCCGACCCCGAGCATGCCCTGACCCTTGACGCCTTCATTCGACGCGCGCTGCACACCGCTCACCCGGTGGTTGGCGACAGACTCCAACTCAAGACGGTCGATCTGGTCGTGCGCGAGGTCGAAGGCGACCGCATCCTGAAGGTCGGCTTGAAGCTGATGCGAAGCGGCTGAGCACAGCCCGGCAGGGTTTTCTCGGTCGAGCGGGATGAGGTGATTTCCGAAAACAGACCTATCGCGACATGGGGCTATGTAGGGGCGATGTAGGGGCGACTTCAGTCGCCCCTACAAGATTCTCAGCCGGACGCAATCGGTATGCTAATACCCGCAAATCACCTGAGCAGAGCGAGCCCCGACCGACCTGTTTCGGTTATTTCGCTAATCGGCCCTGCGCAGCATCCCGCAACGCGCACCTTAGACCTGTCGCGGCACGAGGCGCGAAGCTAAGACTCACCAGTCGGACGACGCACTCAGTGCAGCCCTGGCCTCCTCGCTCGGAAACAGCACCACGCCCGCCTCGTCGATCAGCGAGATCGCCAAAGTAGGACAGCCCTCGGCAGCGGCACGCATGATGTGCTGGTCACCCAGTCCGCCCGTCGGGAGTGCCTTGAGATCATCCCCGATATCGTGCTCTTTGAACGCTTGGGGGCAGGCGACCCAACAGGTCCCGCAGCCGATGCAGGCGACGTCGATAACCTCGATTTTACTGATCATAAGTGCGAGCAATCCGTATTCAGATTCGTTGGGCGGCCCGGGCCGCGCGCGTCGGGCGCAAAGATTACGCCGCACGCCGCCATGGCGCAATGATGCGGACATGGACGCGAGCCTGACGAATCACGCCCGTCGGTGTACCTTACGCGGTCCTCAAGATTCAGGCGAAACGCAGGAGACGCTTCATGTCCGACGCCCCGTTCGAGCTCGTCGATGCCAAAGACAGCTTCATCGACAGCGACTGGTTCCACCATTGCCGCGAGACCCGCACGCCCTTCGTCGTGGTGCGCAGCGGCGAGCACTCGGCCGATGTCCTCTGGGATTACATCACCTTGCCGCCCGAGTGCGACGCGTCGCTGCAGGAGAACCTGCCCGCCTTGGAGCAAGACGCCCGCGCCATCTTCGATCGCTACGCCATTCCAGAGTCCTATCTCCGCGTCAAGGCCACGCTCATCGGCTTCGATCGTCTGCCGTTCGATCGCGCCAAGAGTGCGGCGGCGGATCTCTACCACCTGATCGCCGCCTACCTCCCGGTCGCCGAGGCCGCGGACATCCCCGTCGGCGGCGCGACGAACAACCGGCGCGCGGAAACCGACCCACCCAGCGACACGACAGCGTCGGCGCCGCTCAGACTCTGGGTCGAAGCGACCAGCACCTCGTCCGCGGCCTGAAATCCTCCGGAGCCACCAACACAACATAAGGCCCTGCATTTAGAGATCGCCCACAATATCTTGTGTCCAGGCACTGGACATCCGTGACGAAAGCCCTAAACTCAGGGGTTACGAGGTCACCAGACCGACCACCGACATTCTTGGCTGACGGCCTTCGGCAACCGCTCGCACGCCGAAGCCGTCAACCGAATCATCGAGGAGACGCACGATGCTGAACTGGGACGATCCACTCGCCACGACCGGACCCGCCGCCCGCGCCCCCCGGGGGTCCTTCGTCGTTGATCCGACCGACACCGCCGAGGATTGGTCGGCCGACCCGACGCCGAACACACGGACGGCGACCGCACCCCGTGCAACCCTCGACACCGCACACGTGCGCCCAGGCCATGGCCTGGTCAGCAATGCCGACCTGATGGCAACTGCCGGCGCGGCCCCCGTCGTCGACCCCAACCCGTTCCCGGCCTACGCCGCCCATCAGAGCGAGCTGCCGATCGGCGACACCCTGCTGCCGACCGAGCCGAGGATGCAGACGCAGCACCCGAACGACGGCATCGTCGGCGGCGCCACCGGTCTCGAGTCGCTCGAGATGGGCGCGGGGCGCGTGCGCGTCGACGACAAGAAGATCATCAACTGCCACGCCGATCTGAACCAGCTCGTCCCCTTCAAGTACGAGTGGGCCTGGCAGAAGTATCTCGACGCCTGCGCCAACCACTGGATGCCGCAAGAGATCAACATGAACGCGGACATCGCGCTCTGGAAGGATCCCAACGGCCTGACCGACGACGAGCGCACCATCATCAAGCGCAATCTCGGCTTCTTCTCCACGGCCGACTCGCTCGTCGCCAACAACCTGGTGCTCGCCGTCTATCGCCACATCTCCAACCCCGAGTGCCGCCAGTACCTGCTGCGCCAAGCCTTCGAGGAAGCGTTGCACACCCACGCCTATCAATACGTGGTCGAGAGCCTGGGCCTGGACGAAGGCGAGATCTTCAACATGTACCGCGAGGTCCCCGCAGTGGCGCGCAAGGCCGAATGGGCCCTGCCCTTCACCCAGCACCTCGCCGACCCACACTTCAAGACCGGCACGCCCGAGAACGACCGCAAGCTGCTGCGCGAGCTGGTCGCCTTCTACGTCATCTTCGAAGGCATCTTCTTCTATGTCGGATTCGTGCAGGTCCTGAGCATGGGCCGGCGCAACAAGATGACCGGCACCGCCGAGCAGTTCCAGTACATCCTGCGCGACGAATCCATGCACATGAACTTCGGCATCGACGTGATCAACCAGATCAAGATCGAGAACCCGCATCTTTGGAGCCCGGAGTTCAAGCAAGAGCTGGTCACGATGATCCGCGATGCAGTAACCATGGAATCCCGCTACGCCCACGACACCATGCCCCGTGGCGTGCTCGGGCTCAACGCTCCCATGTTCGAGGAATATCTCCAGTTCATCGCCAACCGGCGTTGCGCGCAGATCGGACTGCCGGAGCAGTATCCGGGCGCGTCCAACCCATTCCCCTGGATGTCCGAGGTGCTTGATCTCAAGAAGGAGAAGAACTTCTTTGAGACGCGGGTGACGGAGTATCAAACGGGGGGGGCGTTGAATTGGGATTAAACCGCGTTTTGGTCGTCATTTACCGGGTTTGAGCGGACGCCAGCCATAGATGCATCAAATGTCCTCTGCGTCACGCGGTTTAAGATTTTAGAATCAGCTGTTGGACTCGCTCATTAGACCGGGCACCCAGTACTCAAGGAGCTCGTGACACCCGCTCCGCGGTGTCACGCATGCCCGCGGCGCTCTGCGCCACGGACCACCATGGTTGGAGTTGCGGACAAGGCATCATCGATTTAAACAGCGTCCGCGCCGTGAGTGGCTGGTTTCTCCGACGATCGGCCAACGCGCAGAGAGCGCATATCACAGGGAGACGCGGTTTAATGCGCACTGAAAACAGCGTTTACGTCTCGATGACGGACGTGGAGAATCCGCTCTCCGCCGCCTCGCCTCAAGCATTTTCGCTCGACGACGCCGAATGGCCGACCCCCGAGCACTATGTGCTGGCCATGCAGTTCGAAGATCCCGCGCTCAGGGCCGAGATCCGCTCTGCACTCGACCCGCAGCAAGCCCGCAAACTCGTCAAGCGTCACAAGCGCAAGATCCGCAACGACTGGGACTCGGTGCGACGCATCTACATGACCCGCGCCATCTACACCCGCTGCCTCAGCCACCCCGCATCAGCACGCGCCCTCCTCGAAACCGGCGACAAACGCATCATCGAGAGCAGTCTCTACGATTACTACTGGGGCCGCGGCCGAGACGGGCGTGGACCCAACACCTATGGAGAGGTACTCATGAATGTGAGGGAGAAGCTCCGGTCGGCGACGGCGGTCTCTTCGCCTTCGTTCTCCAGCCAAGACCCTAACCCACCTGGGTGAGCTTGACGCACACGAATCGCTATGAGCTAATTCCGAGAGGCAGCCGATGCAGGAACGCAATACTTCCGTCAGCCGTTGGGGTTTGGACCTCGACTCTTGGGTAGCTCCGTGTGGCAGCCAAGCAGCAAGGGGGTGTGCCCTTGCATGTCATCGGGGAAGATGTCTGAAACGGCCATCCAGCGACTCCCTTTCGGGAGTTGACGGAACGGCGCGGGCTCAAAGTAAAAGGAGGTTGGCCACAGTCGAGAAAAAGGAATGGTGAAATGCTTGAATGAAAGACGCGACCCCGATCTCACCGACCCGAATCTTCCCGCAGGAACCGACGGCATGGCATCAGCGATTCACAACCGAGTAGAGCTTGCGGCGGAGCAGCTCGATATAGCACTGGAATTGTTCCTTAACGGGAGAAGCGATGTCTCAGTATTGACGTTGGCTGGTGCAGCCGAGGAAATTCTCGGCAGATCGTTGGAACGCGTCGCCAAGCAGACAACACTGCAATGGGAGTACGCAATTATAGCTCCATTTGAAGATTCTTTAATGCGGCGACCGTTAGAGTGGAAGGTATTTATTAAGGAGAAGAACCGCGTCCGAAATGCAGCGAAACACATGCCCACGCCTGACGAAATGAAAATTGAGGCAGATCTAAAGGAGGAAGCCTTAAGGCTCTTGGTACGCGCATATGACAACTACCGCAGACTTGACTTGCAACCAACCGAACGAATGGAAGAATTCCACAGATGGTTCTACACTAATGCGTTGGGTTTCGAGGACGATCCGGCCTATTCATTCGCTTGATCCGCACCTTTAGCTGCATGCAGCTAGTTCCGGATTAGCTGAAACTTCGGACTTTGAAGGACGAAAGGACAAACAATGAGATTCTTGGTCTATATTCTGGCGGGGCTGCTTGTCGGATGCAGTATGGTGCAGTCCAGAGTTACGTCATTTCATACTCTACCACAATCTGTTAACGGAGTTACGTTCGCCATTGTACCTTTCGACTGGCAGAAGGGCAGTGCAGAGTTTCAAACATACCAGAACCGTATTGCTTCAGAACTTGTGGCAAGAGGCTTTATCGCGTCCTCGATAGAGGAAGCAATATACGCTGTTTTTCTTCAGTATGCTATAGATGACGGTCGGGAAGTGGCATACTCGTATCCGATCTTCGGCCAAACCGGCATCTCGTCGGCGCAAACACACGGTACTTTAAGTACCTACGGGAGTTTAGCTACCTACTCCGGCACGACGACATACACGCCTACCTACGGAGTTGTAGGCATGGGCTCAGGATCGCGCACAGAATTCACGAGAGTTGTTCGATTGGAGATCCTGGACAACCGAGAGCTTGCCGCCGGTAGAGTCCAAAAAGTCTTTGAAGGAGAGGTTCGCAGTGCTGGAAGCACGGGACAGTTGTCTGCTGTTATGCCGACTCTACTTGACGCGTTGTTTAACGATTTTCCCGGAGAGAGCGGAAAATCGCGCGATATTGAACTTCCCATGCGCTGAAGTTCAACAAGGTGAACTAGAAGAGGAACTAGGTAGAAAAGAAAGGGGCCGGGCTCAATAGATTTCTCCGTCAGCGCTTTTTTTAACGAGCCTGGCCCCTTATCCATGCCGCTTATCCAATATCCAAGGCTTCAGTCGGACTGAATATAGTCAAAGATTAGGACATAGAACCATGAGTTACCTCTATGCCTGGAAACTTGCCAACCAACCGGTTTATAAAATCGGGCATGGGCGGGATCCCAGAAGCCGCATGAGAGATTACTGTCGCAGACACAAATTGCAGGCTGAAGAAAACTCACTTCATACATGGGAATGCAACGAAAATGCATCGAGTAGAACTTTAGAACACCTACTTCATTACCTGTTAGAAGAAAGTCGCATGGTTGTCGGTGACGGCCGTAAGCCACAAGAGCTCTTTCACATTCCTGAAGGCTTTTCTGCCGTAGAGCGAGCTGTACAAAAGGTTCGCCACCTTAATCGAGAAATATTTGCAGTAGATAATTCCCAGAGCAACTGGAGACGTTTTCAGAGGCTAGGCGAAGAAATCCGCGTATTGGAGGAACGGATTCGGGAACAGCATAGAATACTGGACGCTCCTCTGGAGCATAAGATCAGTAAAAACCTGCGCTGGCCAGTTATAATAGTAGCGACCTTTTTGTATTTTCTTTTTAGCGGCATGCTGGCAGGTATATTAGCCGGAGCATTGGGTTGGATATCGGCCTTGTTTGGAGCTCGGGAAGTTTTATTAGTTTTCCGCAGCCACGGTGGTGGAGGAATTTTGCTTATAGGATTGCTCATAGGCGCTTTTTTGGTTTCCCTCATGGTCGAGTTGGATAATGTTAAAGTGTTGCTAGATCGCAAAATTGAAGAGCGGAGCGCTGCAAAGCGCGAGTTACCAAAGCTACAAGCAAAAATCGGCGATTTAGAAACTGAAAGGGATGGGTTGGTTCAGAGGCTGTTTTAGCTTGAAGAGCGAAGAGAGTGAGAAATACCGGGGACAGAGCATGGTTTTCGGAGAAACAAATAATTGAAATGCCTAACCCGCACCCTAAAGAAAGCGACCCGAAACCGCGCGCTAGTCTCAGCGTTAACCTGCACGGTCCTACTTGCGCGCGGTTTGGTTCGCTTTAGGTTTGTCGTTGGACGCTATGACCGTGCCAAAGGAGACACCGGAAGGATTTCTTAAGCATGCTCAGGAATTCTGGGCCGCGGCGGATCTGGTACTAAAAGAAGCGGAAGAGCTGTCTCTGCCCGGCTATTTTCTCCTTGGGCGCTCGGTCGAGTTGTCGTTGAAGGCATTCTTGCTGCACAAAGGCATACCTATTTCAGAGCTTCGAAAGAAACGATACGGGCACAATTTGAGGGCGCTCCTGGCCGAGGCGCGAGCGAAGGGGATCGAGCGGTTTGTTGAGCTTGAGCCGATTGACGCAGGTGTCATCTACCTCCTGTCGTACGACTATGAGGCAAAGCGCCTCGAATACCGAATCACAAAAGGTAGTTACGCCCTTCCGTTGCTACCCGAGACGCGGGGCATAGCGCGAAGGCTGGCGTTCGAGTTGAAACCAGAAAGGAAATAGGGATAAGGGGTCACAGGAATTAGGGGCTCAATTATGAAAACAGAAAACGGCCTAACCTTTGGCCAAGAGCGAGCGTGCGCCACGGACGTCGTGCTAACTCTCAGCGTCATCAGGGGCGCGCGCCGCTTTAGCCTTCATGTTGGATCCGGAAGACCGACGTAGCAAATCAGGCCGCGGCATTGACGCCATCTAGCGCCAGACGAATCTCCACGGCATCCCAGGGCACAGGGATCAGACCAGCATCGTCGCGCGCCAACAAGCGCAGGTCGAGCAGTGCCGTGACATCGCGGTGGACATTGTTGTCGTTGCGCTTCAGATGCTTGGCGAGCGCACGGATGGAGACCGGTCCGAGGCGCTTCAGCGCGTCCACCAGCGCAAGGCGCGCCGGTGTGAGCTCGCCGAATAGGTGGGCGGCGTCGGCAAAGCCGAGGTGATAGTCGGTCTCCGGCAGCCATCCGCCCGCGTCCGCGCGTGCCGCGCTGGCCAGCGCTTGGTCGAAGTAGGCGCTCGGGCCGGGGATCTCGATGATGGCTCTAGCCCTAAGATGCTCCTGCGAGGTTGCGCACGTCGGTACGGAAGTCCGTGCTCAGGGCTTGCAGCGAGCGGAACCGGTATGAGGTTTCCAGGTCGCCGACGTGCTTGTGATCGCCCTTCCCCGTCTCATTGTCGTAACGGACGAGGCACGCACCATGACGGCCGCATACAGGCGATATTTGAAACCATCTGGGCGGTCCGGCGTTGGACCCCGCAGTTGCCAGGCGACCATCTGGACGATGGTCCCGTCCGGCCAGACCCGCTTGCTGTTGATGATTCACACCGCCGGCACCTATTGCATACTGGGCAATCGATTAGCTGGGTGCAATGTCGGGCGACGCGCTCGCGGACGGCGTCCGGTCCGGCATGGACATCGAGGCACCTGCCCGATTGGCTCCTCCCCCGTGTCGCCGGGAGGGACGCCGGCGGAACAGTGGCCGGGCGCGAGATTCATGATGATTTGGGGCTTGGCATGAACATCACCGACCTCCACGCCTTTCGAGGGCTCGATCCGGACATCAGATCCGCCCTCCTGAATCAGATCCGGGATCTCTGGACCCACGGCTCGACCGCAATCGAGGGCAATACCCTGACCCTGGGCGAGACCAAGTTCGCTCGGGTTCGTGCACATCCACCCCTTTTGGGACGGCAACGGACGCTTGGCACGACTGGTTGCGAACCTCCCGCTCTTGCGATCGGATCATCTGCCGGTGGTGATCGACGTGAAGGACCGCAAGCGCTACATGGATACCCTGGCCGAGTATCAGTCGGCGCTCGGACCGCCGAGACCGGCGTATGGCGTTTGGCCCCGACCGGAGCTTGAAACCGGCTTTGCGGCATTCTGCCGAGATGCCTATGCGGCAACCCGGGCGCTGGTCGATCAGGCCCACGAGCAACAGTCCAAGAGAGCTCGTTGATCAGCGGGTGTTCACGACAGAGGGGCCAAGCGACGCTCGGCATGGTTCCTCTCCAGGGTGAATTTCCGCCCCTCGTCATTACACCCGAACAGCGGCCCGACGATGTCGACGTGCTTGAGACACGTCATGTTGCCGGGGACAGAGGGAGAGAACAGGGGGTGAGAACCCTTTCTCCGTGCTCAGAGCCGAGATCCCCTCCGCCGACAACCCACAACGGGCCTGCAACCTCGCCAAGCGCCACAGGCGCAAGGTCCGCCGCGATTGGGCATCCGTCCGCCGTGTCTCTATGTGAGTACGGCCACCTTCCCTGATGGGTTTTTCCTCTTAAATCGTCAACTTGTATGAGGGAGAGCGGTGGGCCTCCCTCGGGGTGCTTGAACAACAGCACCCGTCGGGAGAGTCTCTTGTTTGCGAAGACAAAGAGACGCCATCAGTGTGCCACGCCTTCCTTGAAAGCCCCACGTTTTTCGCCGTGTTGCTGCACATCGACGAGGATCTCGCCGAGGCCGCCCGAGAGGCCGGTTGCCCTGCCTGCGGCGGCACGCTGCATCAGGCCGACTACCCCCGTAAACCCCGCGGCTGTCCGGAGCCATGGCGCGCGGCGTTCGCGACGCGTCGCAGCTTCTGCTGTGCGCAGTGTCGGCGGCGCCTGACGCCGCGCTCGGTGCGGTTCCTGGGCCGGCGGGTCTATCTGGGCGTGGTCGTCGTGGTGGCCTCCGTGCGCCATACCGGGCATCACCCCCAAGCGGACGCCTTGGCCGCGACGCTGGCGGTCCCGATCCGCACCCTGCGGCGCTGGCAGACTTGGTGGCGGGAGCAGTTGGCGCAGACCCCGCTGTGGTGCGGCGCGCAGGGGGGCTTTGTGCCGCCGGTGGATCTGCAGCAGGCGCCGGGGAGTCTGCTCGAGCGCTTCCTCGGGGATGCCGCGGACGCCCTGGTGGCGTTGCTGCGCTTTTTAAGCCCCTTGACGAGTCGTTCGTGCAGGCTGCACGAGGGCGGCTGACGCCACGCAGAGGATGCAGCTCGAAGGCGCCGGGGCACCCCGCTAGGCTGATCGCGAAGGTGCCGGAACCCCCGGCGCCGCAGCCGGGAGACCCCTATGTCGATCCCCATCGAGGTTCCGCAACGCGAGCGTTGGGCCCGCGTGCGCTTTGCGATCATTGGTCCCTTACTCGCCGCCCCGCCGCCGGACGGTGACTTGCAGGCGGCCTTGGCCACCCTGGCCGCCAAGACCTGGCGCCATCCCGTCACCGGCCTGGATGTTCGGTTCGGTGTGTCGACCCTCGAGCGCTGGTACTACGCCGCGCGCGCTGCCGCCGATCCGGTGGCGGTGCTGCGCAATCGCGTGCGCGCCGACCGCGGGGCCTTCCCGAGTGTGCTGCCCGCCGCACGCGAGGCCCTGCAGGCGCAGTACCGCGATCATCCCGGCTGGACCGCCCAGCTGCATCGCGACAACCTGGCCGCGACCCTCGCCGGCACCGCCACCCCGGTGCCGTCCTATCCGAGCGTGCGGCGCTACTTGAAGGCCCACGGGATGGTTCGCCGCGCCACCCCCAAGCGCGACACCGCCGGCGCGTTGGCCGCACGCGATCGCCTGGAGCAGCGCGAGGTGCGCAGCTTCGAGGTCGAATACGTCTCCGCGCTGTGGCACCTGGATTTCCACCACGGCTCGCGCAAGGTGCTCACGCCGTCCGGAACCTGGCTGACGCCGTTGCTGTTCGGCGTCATCGACGACCGCTCGCGCCTGGTCTGTCACCTGCAGTGGTACACCAACGAGACCGCCGAGGTGCTGGTGCACGGACTGTCGCAGGCGTTCATGAAGCGCGGCCTGCCGCGTGCCCTGATGACCGACAACGGCGCGGCGATGCTGGCCGAGGAGACCGTCGCCGGATTGGCCCGACTGGGCGTCCTGCACCAGACCACGCTGCCCTATTCACCGTACCAGAACGCCAAGCAGGAGGCCTTTTGGGGGCGCGTGGAAGGCCGTCTGATGGCGATGCTCGAAGGCGAGCCGGGGCTGACCTTGGACACCCTCAACCGCGCCACCCAAGCCTGGGT
>NZ_FNNZ01000030.1 GCF_900106925.1 Thiocapsa roseopersicina | reverse complement strand
TGAAATTCCGCTTCTGCCCAGCCCATCGACGCCCCCGGAGATCGTCCAAAAGCGATATCTTAGCCTGTACACTTAAAGTTGTGTGTAATGGGATGGGAATAGATCACCTCGACCGCGTAGGTCGTTTGCGCAGAGGGTGACGCGCCTGTCGAGTGTTCCGGGATCAAGACCGTGCAGGATTCGCGAGCGCTGCATCCATGGAGCTGTCGGTTCCGTTGACCGTCGGGGTTGGCCGGGAGTGCACCGCTCTCGCTTGCAACCAGTAGGGCTTGAGCGACCTTCCGTGCGAGCTGCCCGTATCCGCTGAGCTCGGATGGATAAACGCCATTAAAGGAGCCATCCGCAAAGATGACGTCGTATGGGCTGCCTTGGATCTCGACACCCGTCACACCGCTGATGACACCATTGTCCACGGCAAAGGATTGCGCTTGGGCCATGACTGCAGCCCCGACGTAGAGAGCGATCATGCCGCTACGAAATCCGTGATCGAGAATGCGTTTTATCGTCATCGTGCGCTCCGGTAAAGGTCGATGAGTAACTGTCCTCGCTCTTTCGCGTGCAACATTGAAACGCTCGGACGTTCATCGCGCATTGCGAAATGTGGCGCATGAGCGTCGGGGTCGATCGATTCCTTTTTTGATGCACCGTCGCCTGTTATCGTCGCTCGTCGATCGAGAACGGATACCGCCCGACGGCGTTGAGTGCGCCGAACGTGCGTCGACCCTGCGCGGCGCACTCGGCCGAAACCGCGCCTGCTGCAACATCCCGTTAACGAGCCGCGTTTGCCGAGGCGTCCGCCCTGAGCTGCCGTCAAGATGTCGCTTTCCATTCACACCAAGGTCTTCCTCACGCTTCTGCTCGCCTGCGTCCTGGTGTTGTCGGGCACGCAGGCGTTCGTGCACTGGTCGCTTCAACGCGGACTGGTCGAGCTGGCCGAGGCGCGCGAGCAGGCGCGGGTCGAGGTCATCGGCGAGCGTCTCGCCGAGATCTATGCCCGGGAGGAGAGCTGGGCGCCGCTGCGTGCGTCGCCTCGGTTGTGGCTCGGGGCGCTGCTTGGGCGCGATTGGCCCGCCGAGGGACGTCGTGGACGACCGGGCGAGGGCTCGCGCTCTCCGCCGTGGGTGCGACGCTTTCTTGGACCGCATCATCAGGCGGAAAGTGGCGACGGCTTCGTCTGGCCACCGTCGCCGACATTGCGGGGGGATGGACGGGATCAGGGGGCGCCGATCGAGCTGCGCCTGATGCTGATCGACGCCCAGGGCGCGCTGATCTACGGTCGGCCGGAGCTGTTGCCCGACACCCGACGTTTTCCGTTGAATCTCGACGGCACGCCGATCGGCGAGCTTGCGGTCATCGCGGGTCCCCCGGTCGCGGAGCTCGCCGATCTGCATTTCGTCGAGCGCCAAGGCGGGCGACTCTGGCTGATCGTAGCGGCGATGCTGGCGCTTGCGGCGGCCTTGGCCTATCCGCTGTCCAGTCGTCTCATCCGGCCGGTGAAGGAGCTCCAGCGGACCGCTCGCCGACTGGCGGCCGGGGACTATGACGCCCGCGTGGCGATCGGCGGCGGCGACGAGATCGCCCGCTTGGGCCGGGACATCAACGCCCTTGCGGATGCGCTGGGGCGCAACGATCGGGCGCGGCGTCATTGGGTCGCGGATATCTCGCATGAGCTGCGCACGCCGATCGCGCTGTTGCGGGCGCATCTCGAAGCGATGCAGGATGGCGTGAGGCCGCTGGAGCGCGCGGAGGTCGATCGGCTGCACGGGGATGTGCTGCGGCTCTCGCGCCTGGTCGAGGACCTGAACGATCTCGCGACGACGGATCTCGGTGCACTCGCCTACCGCATGCAGGAGATCGACCTTGCCGAGATTCTCTGCGAGGATATCGATTCCTTCCGGACGCGCTTCGCTGCTGCGGGGCTCGACTTGGTTTTCGACAATCGGCTCGCCGGTCGGCGCGACCCAGCTCAGGCCGAGGCTGCTCCGCTGTACGCGGACGCCGGCCGTATTTCCCAACTCTTCGGCAACCTTCTTCAAAACAGTCTGAGCTACACGGATCCGGGCGGAGGGCTTACGGTGACCCTGGACGCAGATCCGGTCGGCAGCTATCGGATCACCTTCGAGGATACGGCGCCCGGCGTCCCGACGGAGGAACTGCCGCGGCTCTTCGACCGACTGTATCGGGTCGACGCCTCGCGCAGCCGCCATACGGGCGGCGCCGGACTGGGGCTTGCGATCGCGAGGAACGTCGTGCTGGCCCATGGCGGGACCATCGAGGCACGCCCTGCGGCAGCGGGCGGTTGTGCGATCCGGATCGAGCTGCCGGCAGACCGAGGGGGGAGGAATTAGATGGGCCAAATCGCACTGCCGTCGATCCTTATCGTCGAGGATGAGGAGCGCCTGGCCGACGTGGTCGGCGACTATCTGCGTGCGGCCGGCTTCCGGGTCCACCACCTTGCGACCGGCACGGGTGCAGTCGCGTGGATCGAGCGCGAAGGACCGGATCTGATCCTGCTCGACCTGATGCTGCCGGGTCAGGACGGCTTGAGCATCTGTCGCGAGGTGCGCAGCCGCACTCAGGTACCCATCATCATGACGACCGCACGGGTCGAGGAGATCGATCGCTTGCTGGGGCTTGAGCTGGGTGCGGACGACTACGTTTGTAAACCCTACAGCCCGCGGGAGTTGGTGGCACGCGTCAAGGCCGTCCTGAGACGAACTAGCCGCGCGCTCAAGCAGCGCCGGAGCGGTTTCCTGACACTCGAGCGGGAGCGCTTGCAGGTCTCGCACGACGGGAAGGTCATCACGCTGACCGCCGTGGAGCTCGCATTACTGGCCGCGCTCCATCAGGCCGCAGGCCGAATTCTCTCGCGCGACCACCTCATGGACCGGATCTATCCCGACGACCGGGTCGTGTCCGATCGCACCATCGACAGCCACATCAAGAAGCTTCGGCGCCGACTCACCGAGCTGGCTCCGGATGTCGAGCTGATCCACTCGGTCTACGGCGTCGGCTACCGCTACGAGGAGCCCGACACCCACGAGGCGCTCTCGCGGTGACCGGGCAGAGCCTCGACCGTTCGGCTCGGACTCGTCCGCTTCCACGAAATTTGCACGATCACTGCACAGCTCCTGCACCCTGGCCACCTAAACTGCAGCGCGTCGGGAATGGACTCGACATGGAGTCGGGACTCTCCCGAGACACGATCCAACACATCAAAGGTGATACATCATGAACACGAATAAGAGCTTTCGCACCGCAACCTTGGCGTTTGCCGTCTCGGCAGTCATGGCCACCTCGGCCTTGGCGGAACCAGGCGGCCCTGACCAGGACCCGAGCACGTTCACGCAGCAGCGCATCGACCGGATGACCCGAAGCCTGGACCTGACGCCCGAGCAGCAGACCGAGATCCGGACCATCCTGGAGGAGCAACGCGCACAGGCGCTGCAACAGCGTGAGGACACGCAGGCACGCATCGGCGCCGTTCTCACGCCCGAGCAGCAGGCACGTATCGAAGAGCAGCGGGGCTCGCGGATGGAAAGGCATCTCGACGGACTCGCCGACCGACTGAATCTGAGCGAGGATCAGGTCGCCCAAGTGCGCACCATCATGCAGACTAAGAACGACGACTCGGGCATGGCCAGAGACGAGATCCGAGAGCAGATCAAGGCCGTCCTGAACGAGGATCAGCTCAAACAGTTCGAGTCCCGCGAACCGAGATCCAAGCACGGAGGCTCGGGCGAACCCTGTGCGTCGGATAGGACGCGCGGCGGGCCGGCGTTCTGATGCGGCGAGCCCCGGCAGTGGGCGGGTTGAATGCGCTCCGGCCGGGGCACCTGCCGAGCGGGAAGAGCGCACGGTAATTCGCGTGCCGCGCCCGCGCCGTCTCCGTTAACTCATATCCGCTACGGTTGCTTCTTCGATAGAATCAGGGCGATTCTTCGCTTGATCATGTGCTTGGACGAGTCGATCTATCATCCCGGATCACCGACACGATTGAGGAGAACGCAATGGAGCTCAGACCGCTCGGGCGCTCGGACATCCGCGTCAGCGCACTTTGCCTCGGCACCATGACCTTCGGCGAGCAGAACAGCGAGGCCGAGGCACATGCCCAGCTCGACCGTGCGCTCGCCGCGGGTATCAACTTCATCGACACGGCCGAGATGTATCCGGTGCCGCCGCGCGCGGAGACTATCGGCCGGACCGAAGCCTATATCGGCACCTGGCTCGCGTCGCGCCGTTGTCGTGACCGGGTGGTTCTGGCGTCCAAGGTGGCCGGTCCTGGCGCATGGCTGCCGCATCTTCGCGGCGGCAAGTCGCGGCTGGACCGCGCCAACATCGTGACGGCATTGGACGGCAGCCTGAAGCGACTGCAGACCGACTGGATCGACCTCTACCAGCTCCATTGGCCGGACCGCGAGACCAATTACTTCGGCAAGCTCGGCTATTCACCGGTGGAGGACGCCCACAGCGTCCCTTTGCTGGAGACGCTCGAGGTCCTTGCCGATCAGGTCCGGGCCGGCAAGATCCGACAGATCGGCGTCTCCAATGAAACACCCTGGGGCCTGATGCGCTTCCTCGCGCTCGCGCAGGAGCATGGGCTACCGCGCATGGTCAGCATCCAGAACCCTTACAGTCTGCTGAACCGGACCTTCGAGGTCGGTCTCGCGGAGGTCGCTTTTCGGGAGAACTGCGGTCTCCTTGCCTATTCGCCGCTCGGCTTCGGCGTGCTCTCGGGGAAGTATCTGGACGGCGCCCGCCCGGCCGGCGCTCGCATCACACTCTTCGAGCGCTTCAACCGCTATTCCAATCCGCAGGCCGAGCGGGCCACGGCCGAGTATGTCGCACTCGCGCGCAGCCACGGACTCGACCCTGCGCAGATGGCACTCGCCTGGGTGACGAGCCGCCCATTCGTCACGTCCAACATCATCGGTGCGACGACGCCCGAGCAGCTGGAAGCCAACCTCGCCAGCGCAGACCTCTCGCTCCCGGATGAGGTGATCGCGCAGATCGAGGCGATCCATACGCGGCAGCCGAATCCGGCCCCTTGAACCCGGTAGGTGCGAATTTATTCGCACGTCGCGGCATGACGATGCGAATAAATTCGCACCTACACCGGATCTCGCGCGAATGAAGATCTACGGCATCGACTTCACCAGCCGACCGAGTCGCCGCAAGCCAATCACCTGTCTGGAATGCTGTTTGGAAGGCCCGCGACTGGAGGCCGGCGCGCTGACCGAATGGCGCGATTTCGCGGGTTTCGAGACCGCGTTGCAGCGATCCGGGCCCTGGATCGCCGGGATCGATTTTCCCTTCGGCCAATCGCGCACCTTTATCGAGAACATCGGCTGGCCCGAAACCTGGGCAGGCTACGTGGATCATGCGACCGGACTCGGTCGCGACGGATTCCGCGCCGCGCTGGATGGGTACAGGGCGTCCCGCGCTCCGGGCGACAAAGAGCACCGCCGTGCGACGGATCGCGCAACCGGTGCGATCAGCCCACAGAAGCTCTACGGCACGCCGGTCGGACTCATGTTCTTCGAGGGCGCACAACGGCTGCGCAAGGTCGACGTGAGGATTCCGGGACTCCAGGAAGGCGACCCGGAGCGGATCGTCGTCGAAACCTATCCCGGCGTCCTCGCCCGCCGGCTCATCGGCAAACAGAGTTACAAACAGGACACGCGGTCCAAGCAAACAACCGAGCGAGACGAGGCGAGATCGAGACTTCTCAAGCTGATCCTCGACGGCAAAACACAAGCCATCTACGGCCTGAAGGTCGAGGCGGATCCGAGCCTCGCCGAGGATCCGAGCGGCGACCGGCTCGACGCCTTGCTCTGCGCCATCCAGGCGGCTTGGGCCTGGACGCGGAGGGCGAAGGGGTTCGGGATGCCGGATGCGATGGACTGCCTGGAAGGAGCAATCGCGGACCCGATCGGTCGCTGACGCACCGATGCACGCACGTCGGAACAGGCCAGCACGCGACTCGACCGGCATATCGTGTCTGGTGTCTTCTTTATTCAACAGCCGTTCAGTCGGAGATCGGCGGCGATTCGCGCTCCATCACAATGCCCGGATGCCCGCATTTGAGACCCGCGAGCTTGACTGCCTGCACGACGGCTTCGCCGTCGGGCAGGCCCTTCAGCAGACCATGGATCACCCCGGCGTTGAAGACATCGCCCGCACCCAAGGTATCCACGACACGCGTAGGGACGTAGGCCGACACCCGCTGGACATGGCCGCCGCGCTTAAGGAATGCGGCACCCTGTGCGCCCCGAGCAACAACGCAAAGCCGTGCATCGCTGCGCATGAGGAGATCCTCCAGAAAATCACCCGGATCCTCGAATCCGCCGGCGCGCGCAAAGGCGCGACTCGCCAGCAACAGCTGCGGCCCATGCAGCAGCGCCTCGATCCCGGGGCGGTGTTTCTCGAGCTCCACGGAGATCGCCACATCCGGCGCCTCCTTTCGGACACGGCGGATCATCCGTGCCGTCTCCTGCGGGTTGCGCCCCTCGAAATGGACCCAGGCGAGCCCGTCGAGCGAGGCCCGACCGAAATCCTCCGCACTCAGCTCGGGCAGGTCCCGAAAATGGACGATGGTCCGGCTGCCGTTGGTGCGGCTGACCAGAATCGACGAGGTCGGAGTGGTCCCGCCGGACACGCGCACGGCATCCCCTGTCTCGATGCCGTGACCGGCAAGGTCGGCGAGAATCAAGTCCGCCGCCGGGTCGTCGCCCAGGGTGCCGACCCAACGGCAGACGTGTCCGAGTCGCGACAGGACGGCGAGGCTATTGGTGACATTGCCGCCGCGCACCCGACGCAGGGCGAGGGCGCGGACCTCGTCGTCCTCGGCGGGATAGACCTCGACCTCGTTGACGAGGTCGAGCACGGCGATGCCGACACCCAGCACGGACCCTGCGGGGTTAGATGTCTCGTGCAACGCGAAACCCCAGCATGTCCAGACGCGTCCCCGGAACAAAGCGTGCGCGAACATAGGTCCGCATCGAGGCGGACGGCCTGTTGAAGGCACCGCCACGGGCGACACGATAGGTGCATGGACCGTCCGTGCGGGCGCTCCCGTCGCTCGGTGCGCCGTCGTAGCCCGACTCATAACAATCCGCGACCCACTCCATCACATTGCCTGCCGTATCGTGGAGACCGAACGGGCTCGCCTCGAAGCTCCCCACGGGGGCCGTCGAGCGGTTGTCCCAGGCGCTGCCGCAATCCAAGCAAACCGCACGATTCGGCTCCAGCCCGAACCCCCACCAGTAGGATCCGCGCCCGCCGGCTCGCGCCGCGTACTCCCATTCGGCCTCGCTCGGCAGGCGGTAGCTGCGTCCGGTCTCGCGGGAGAGCCAGGTCGCGTAGGCGCGGGCATCCTCCCAGCTCACCCCGACCACCGGGCGGTTACCTCGGCCCCATCCGAAGTCCCTCGCAAGGCCACGACCGGTGGCGCGGGCGAAACGATCGTAGTCCTCGAAGGTCACTTCGTAGACGCCCATCAAGAAGGGCGCGATCTCGACCTCGCGCTCCGGCCCGAAGTCGCTCGCGACCGTCAGATTCCGGCCCATCCGGAAACGCCCGCCCGGGAGCCTTGCGAGCGTCGGACCCAAGCCGCCGTTGCGCAGCCGATCGCGCTGTGTCGGGACGGTGATGATCGAGGGCGCAACGGGCTCGGCCGTCGACTCGGACCCGGGCGGCAAGTCGCTCCCCCCGGTCCCGGTCTGCATCGCAGGGGACCGCGAGGAGGCGGTTTCCGGGGTCGCGGTGGCCGGCGGGCGATCGGCGCGCAGCCACACGAAAAGGATGAGCACGGTGAGTGCCGGGATCAGAAGAAGCGGCCAGAGGCGAACGCCGACCGCGTGACGCCCGATCCGATGCGGCTCGGCGAACGGCCCGCGCGGCGGCCCGGGCTCGAGCAGCACGGGCTCACTCGCCTGCGCCTGCAGATCAAGCAGGGCCTGTCTCAAACGGCTGACCTCCTCCTGCGCAGCCGTCAAAGAGAGATCGCGCCGCTCCACCTCTTTGCGCAGGCCGTCGAAGACCAGATGCTGATCCTCCAACACGTCCTCGAGACGGCGACACTCCTCGGTGATTGCGTCGAGGGCCTGCTCTTTCGCACCCAGTGTCCGCTGAAGGCTGTCGAGCTCCTGACGAAGTGCCAGCTGCTCCGCCGCCGAGGCCGCTCCGACCTCGACCGCGGCGCGCTCATGCAACTGGCGATTGATGCGCGCGACCTCCTGCTGGGCCTCGCGACGCACCTCCCCCAACGCCTGCCGCAACGACGCGGCCTCGGCGCGATCGCCGTCCGGGGGCTGTAGGTTCGTTTCGTCGACCATTCAGAAGGGCATCGGATGGGTTGAACCGGCTTGAGCGTCGGGCGACATCGTCGGATCATACTGCTCGCGAGCGCGCGTCCGAGGCGTAAGATTCGCATGATCGGCGGTCGGTTGCACCTTGCGTTGATCAAGTGCGAGAGCCGCGACCGCCCCGCTCCCGGATCACGCCATCGGCAGACGACAGGTCGGCAATGCACTCGACACCCTCATCCGGACACCGGCGCCCATGACCATCCTCGGTAGCGTGGCGGCCGGCCATCCCTTGACCGCCGAGGCAGCCGCCGAGACCCTGCGCGCCGGCGGCAATGCGTTCGATGCGGCGCTCGCGGCACTGTGCGCGGCCTGCATCGCCGAGCCGGTCCTGGCCTCGCTCGGCGGCGGCGGCTTTCTGCTCGCCCGACCCGCCGGCGCGGCGCCGGAGCTCTTCGACTTCTTCGCGCAGACCCCGCGCCGGCACCGCCCGGAGCAGGAGCTGGATTTCTATCCGATCCTCGCCGACTTCGGCGACGCCACCCAGGAATTCCACATCGGACAAGGATCGATCGCGACACCGGGGGCGATCGCCGGTCTCGTCGCGATCCATCGCGCACACTGTCGGCTTGCTCTCGAGGTCATCGTCGCGCCGGCCTGCCGTCTCGCCCGCGACGGGGTGATCGTGAACCGCGTCCAGCGTGATATCGCAGAGATCGTCGCGCCGATCCTGTACGCGAGCCCCGCGGCACTTGCACTCTATGCCGACCCGGAACAACCCGACCGGCTCGCCCCGGTCGGCGCACGGGTGCGCAACCCGCAGCTCGCCGAGACCCTGCAGAGGATCGCCCGCGAGGGTGCGGACCCCTTCTATCGGGGCGACTTGGGAGCGCGTTTAGTCCGCGATTGTGCCGAGCACGGAGGACATCTGAGCGCGGCGGATCTCGCCGAGTACCGGGTCGAGCGACGCGCCCCGCTCGTACACCCCTATCGCGGGGCGCATCTCTACACCAATCCGCCACCCTCGCAGGGCGGATTCCTGCTCGGCGTCACCCTGGGTCTACTCGACGCCGTCGAGCCGGCCCGTCTCGGACGCGGCAGTCCCGCGCATCTGCACGCGCTCGCCCTCGCCCTGGAGCTGACCCAACGCCTGCGTCGCGCGCAGCCGACCGGCCCCCCCGAGTCACTCTCGGCGCCACCGTCGGCATTGCCCCAGAGCATCCCGGAAGCCTATCGCAAGCTCATGGAGGACGCGGCGACCTTCAGCCGCGGGACCACGCAGATCAGCGTCGCCGATCGCGAGGGCAACCTCGCCAGCGTGACCCTCTCCAACGGCGAGGGTGCGGGCTATGTGCTTCCCGGCACCGGCATCATGCTGAACAACATGCTGGGCGAAGAGGACATCAACCCGCACGGCTTTCATCGCTGGCCGACCGATCGGCGGATCAGCTCCATGATGGCGCCGAGCCTACTGGAACTGGCGGAAGGGGGTTGGGTCGTCACCGGCTCGTCCGGGTCCAACCGGATCCGCAGCGCCATCCTGCAGGTAATCTCCAATCTGGTCGACTTCGGGCTCGATCTGGAGGCGGCCGTGGCCTCGCCCAGAATGCACTACGAGGACGGGGTCCTGAACCTCGAGCCGCCGATCGCGGAGGAGACGGTCGCCGCACTCGGCACGCACTGGCCGGGGCTCAAGGTCTGGAATCGGGGAAGCGTCTTCTTCGGCGGCGCCCACAGCGTGGCGGTCGCCCCGGACGGCAGCACGCACGGCGCGGGGGATCCGAGGCGCGGCGGGGTTGGGCTCCAGGTCCGTTAAACCTAAACCGCGCCCAGCGCGGTATGTGAGGTTTTTGGATGGGAACGGCCCCGGCAGACTCGACGATTATTGGAGCTGGCGCGGCTTAAGGCTTTAAAAAATATAAAATTTTAAACGGCGTCTCCACCAAGGGCGGTGAGGTCCCCAAGGCCAAATACGACATGAAAATCTCGCATGTCGCTCTGGACGCGGTTTAGTCGCTCGAATACGGCCGCAGGATCATCTCCCCGCCTCGCAGCACCAGCTCCATGCGTCTGAGGTAGGCCATGCCGAGCAAGACCTGATCGCCCTGCATGTTGGGGAGGATGGTCGCGTTGAGGTCATAGGCAACCAGCCCGCCGACATCCACAGTCTCCAGCCGCGCGACCCAGGTACGGACATCGCCGTTGCCGGTCTTGCTGAGCCCGCCGGGCTGGAGCGTCAAGCCGAGCGTCTGGGCGACCATGTAGGGCATGGCGACATCCACGGCCCCGGTATCGACCAAGAACTCGATGGGGGTCCCGTTGATCCGTCCGGTGGTCACGTATTGACTCACCTGATTCTCTTTGAGGACGACCTCGGGCACGTTGCCGGCGCCGAGATAGGCGACCGGGTTCGGATTCGGATTCTCCCGACGCGCCGCCAGATCGCGCGCGAGCAGGATCACCAGCAGACTCGCGAGCAGAAACACGGGGATCGGCATCTTGCGTCTGAGCCAAGCGACTGAGCTCTCTCGGATCCGGTGCAGTTTGATCATCGTTCGTCGGGGTGCGTCGATACCAAGTGAAGCGCCGTCGGCGTTGACTCCGAGCCCGATCGCAGGGCCGGATCGCCGCAGGCCATCCGCCCGGCATTGCGCTCGAGCGGTCGCGCCGATGCACGGGTTCGGTCGAGCTTAAACCGAAACCCTACGGATGACGAGGTTGTGTCGTCGAGAGCGGAAGTGGGATTCGGAGTCGGCACGCAAGGCCGGCACCAAAACGCGGATCAAGATGACCCGAGGTGAGGACGCAGCGTCAGCACGCCGCCGCGTTGAACCATCTCCAGATGTCTCAGATAACTCATGCCGAGCAGGACGTCGTCTCCAGGCATGTTCGGCAGGACGGTCGCGCGGACGTTGTGCGCAACCAATCCGCCGAGGTCGACCGTATCGAGTCGTGTCGTCCAGGTCCGCACCATACCGTTTGCGGTCTTGCTCATGCCGCCGGGCCTGAGCGGCAGAGACAGGCGCTCGGCCAAGGACAGCGGCAAGGCGACGTCGGTCGCGCCGGTGTCGATCAGAAAGCGCACCGGTTCGCCGTTGATCCGACCGCCGGCAACATAGTGCCCGGCACGGTTGCGTTCGAGTCGCACCTCGGGGATCCCGCTGCCGCCGTGCAGTGCAACCGGAGCCGGGTTGGGATTGTCGCGACCGGTGATCACGCCGTCGAAGAACATCGCCAGCAATGCCAATCCGACGATCCATGCCGCGAACAACATCACCCGCCCGACCTTCGAGGGCATGTCGTCGGCGCCCGGGGGCGCACTGTTCATCGGTCCATCCATCGTCGGCTCCCCATGGTCGGCCCCCGGTCGGGCGAAATGATCGCCGGTCGCGATCTCTCGCAAGGTCCAGTCTATGGCCTTTGGCTACGTCTCCATGAAGTGGTTCGATCGAGTCGGGGCCGGCAGTGCATGCCGACCCCGTAGGGGCGAATTTATCCGCACTCTTGAATCAAGGTGTGCGATCCAATCCGTGCGAATCAATTCGCGCACCTACCCCGAGCCGCCCCGGTCAAGGAGCAGCTCGGTCGAGGATCAACTCGTCGGCCCTGCCCCCTGTCCGGCCATGCGCTGAAACTGCACCCGATAATAGGCGGCTGCACTCTGACCGTTCGCCACGACATCGTAAACGCGCCAGCCGGTCGGCGATTTGTACATCCGGAACTCGAGCTTGGAGGGATAGCTCTGCGCGCGCAGCAGCGCCACGTTGACGCTGACGTCGCCGCGCGGACCCATGCGCGGCTGCAACATGCGGATCTGCTGCCCCTGATAGTCCATCAGCCGGGACGCTAGGGTCCCCAGGAAATCGGCCTCCAGACGCGCGGCCATCGCCTCCTTATCCTCGGCACTCATGCCTTCGGACGCCGGACCGGCTACCCACTTGGCCATGGCCTCGAAGTCGAAATAGGGCGCAATCTCGCGGTCGAGGAAGGCGGCGACCTGCAGCCGATTCGGCACCTCGTCCCGTGCGAGGAAGCCGAGGAGCTTGTCCATGCCCTCCTTGAGCGTCGCGCTGGCCTCGGCCGCTGGACCCTCGGGCATCCCGGCAGGCGCACCCGCACCCCGAGCCGGCGCCGTGGACTCAGCACGCGCAGGCGGCGCGGCCGGACGCGCAGGGCGCGCCGCGGCGGCGGGCATCTCGGGCATAGGCGGCATGACCGGGTAAGCGCCGCCGTAGGGCATCGGCATCTGGCCGTAGCCTTGAGGGATTGGCGGGGGAGCGTAGCCGTAGGGCTGGGCGGAAGCGCCGGCGGCGGCTCCTAGTAATACGAGGAGCGGCACCAAAGAACGAGACTTCATCGAATTCCTCCTAAACATTATGTTTTTCGTCGTCCGCCAAGCGCCCTGTTGTCGCCCGGCAGGCTCTGAGCGTGCCAACGGACTCGGGGAAAAGCAAGCCGGTCCGGGGTAAACTATCGAGCATCGGCAGGACTCGGAATCGCCCGAATCCTGCATATCACCAAGAGGGAGGCAAACACCTCATGTCCCTACCGCGCGTCTACTACCGAGTCGTCGGACAAGACGACTATGTGCTGGAGATCACCCTGGAGCCCACGGGAACTTATCGGGTCGACTGCGGCGACCACACCAGCCACAAGCCACGCCAGGGCGCGCTCGACGAACGTCAGACCCGCGAGATCGCCGGCCTGATCGACGCCTTGGGCGAGCCCCGAGAGCACCCGGCACCCGCAGGCGCGACCGGGTTCATCGCCGAGCTGACCCTCGGCTCCCCACCCGACGTGCGCGCCTATCGCGTCTGGGAAGGCGAGCTAGCGGAAGAGCCGGACGTGATGGCGCTGATCCGCGCGCTGGAAGTCATTTGAGCGGCGTCGCGATCGCCGCGAAGGCCGCGGAAGCCCGTTCCGGGCACTGCAGACCAGCAGGGAGATCCCATCCATGACGCCAACCCGCTGCTTGACCCCCGCGATGCTCGAGGTCGGCATGCGCCACGAGGCGCGCCTGAGCTTCAGCCGCGAGGAGGTCGATCGCTACTGTGCCCTGGTCGGGGATCACAACGCCATCCATCGCGACCTCGACGCGGCACGGGTGCGGTTCCCGGATGCCCGCGACATCATCGTCCCGGGCGGACTCGTGCAGACCCGCATCTCCGCCCTCTTCGGGACCGAGTTTCCAGGCGACGGGACCCTCGGCTTGACCTTCTCCCCCGAGCGCCTGCGCCGTCCGCTGTATCCGGGCGACGAGCTGGTCGTGACGCTGGAGGTCGCACGCCTGATCCGCGGCGGAATCGTCGAGATGCAGATCGGCATCGCCGATCCCGAGGGCAACCGCGTCAGCGAGGCAACCGCCAAGGTGGTGGCGCCGGACGCGACCTATCGGGCTTGGTGGGAAGCGAACATCGGCGCGGAGGCCAGTAGCGGCAGCGCATGACCGGCAGCCTCTGACTGCCGGTTTCTTTGCGCCTCCATACGACGGAGGTTGCGAGCGACCAATGACGCCGGCTCAAGGCCGGCGTCCTCGTCGGGGATCAGCTCCAGTCAATCCCGTTTAGCTGATGCCCCGCCGCTTTGTCGGGGGTTGTGGCTGCCTGCCCCCAATCACGGCCCCGTCGTCTCGAAGATCACCTCCTCCTTCGCATAACCCAGAATCGCGTAGTTGGGTTGCGCTACGGTCACGGGCTCCATCACAGGCATCCAACGCCCCCCGTTCCAGGTCAGGTCCTTGGCCTTCAAGCCGGTGCCCTTCAGGGACTTGCTGCCGTCGGCAGGCTGGAAGATCGTATAGCCCTTCAGTTTCTTGCCGTCGCGCGTGAGTTGCCCCGCCGGATTGAACCAGTTGAGCACCATCTGGTTGCTGCTTGAGCGGACATAGTTCCGGTTGCCCCCGACATCGATCTTCGCCTTGCCGGCGAGGACTTCCTCGTTGGAGGTCGTCACCCCCAGGTCGATCAGCCCCTTGACGTTGTAGTAGACCCACCGCCACACGGGCATATCGCCCTGCCCCATGGGCCCGAGATCGACCAGCTCCTTGCGGGTCACCGGCACCGGGTTGGCGAGCACGCCGCCGGCGCTGTGGCAATCACGACAGCCGTTGCGCCCCTTGCTGCCGCCCAGCGCATTGCGGCCGGGATCCGGCATGACGCCATGACCGCCCAAGGTGACGCCGTTGGAGAAGGCCGGATAGTTGCCGACGAGCTGACGGATCGTCTCGGGCGGAACGCCGGCCGCGCCGAGCTGCATCTCCAGGAAGAGCTTCATGAAACTCCCGTCGGGTAGCTTCATGGTGGCCACGTTGTCCACGTCGGCGAACGGCGGGTACCAGTCATAGGATGCCGGCAGCATCATGGGTTGGTTGAAGCCTTTGAACTCCATCAGACCGGTGTTGACCGCCCCCAGCATGTCGAACAGGACGTCGGTATTTGCGTCGATGACACCATTGCTATCCGCGTCTTCTAGCGCGCCGGCCAGTTTGCTGCTGATGAGATAATGCTCGTAGCCGTAGGCCGTCTTGCTGAAGTTCATCAGGTTGGGGAAGGCCTGCATCATCGCCATGGCCTGTCGGCTGGGCTGCCCTAGGGCCATCAGGTCAGTCAGAACGACCTTGCGTGTCTCCTCCGGAGTCAGCCCTTCGACGATCACGTTGCCTGCTGCGTCTCTCACCGTTCCCAAAAGCCCGAGACCGGTGAAGACCTCGGCGTTGCCGTAGAGCCCGTCCGAACCGCACTTGAAAGGCGCAACGCCCGGTAGCTGCAGGTCGTCGCAATCCGCTGCGCCGGCGTAGAAGCGATACATCGAATGCGCGTTGTATGGGAAACCCGCCTGGTTCGTCAGCATCTCACCGTCGAAGAAGCGCCCGTCCATGACCATCCCGTTCGCCATCGGCTTGAAGGGGGTGATCATGGCGTTGGGTGCATCCCGTACCGAGAGCGATTGAGCGAGGAAGGAGGTCATCCCGTCGAACCACATCAGCACCGAGGGGATGCGATAGGCCGCATAGTCGGCATCCACGTCAGCGCGGTCATTCGACACCATGTGGTCGCGGGTGATCAGCTTGGTATCGAGGCCGGCGGCATTGCGCCCGAAGGAGAGATGGCTGCCGTGGCCGTACAGCGAATAGGAGATGCCGCCGCTGTATGGAATGTGGCAGGTCTCGCACGCGATCTTCGCCAGGTGGCGCTCGCTGTGCACCTGATTCGTACCCTGTTTCGACAGATCGGACAGGCGATGACACTGGATGCAGGTCAGATGGGTCTCATCGTCCGGATCGGGTGCGACCCCGGGAGGCGGCGGCGGATAATCGGCCGCTGCCAGGTCGCCGCCGACGAGATGCCCGCGCACGAACTTGTGGTTGTTGTCGAGCACAAGATGACACACGGTGCAGCGGTTTTGGGCAGCGGCGAAGGGACCTTTGGTGGCTGCGGCGTGGACGTCGTAGCCATCGAGGAACAAGGTCGCACGTTTGTAGCCGGTGCGTGCATGCTCATGACAGCGCAGGCAGGTGTGCTCCTCGGTCCGTCCGACGGAAAGAACGGCCTCGACCGAGCGGTCCTGGGCCACCGTCGACCAAGGCCGATAGATCGGCTTGCCGTCGGCGTCGATCCCGGCCGGAACCATAAGCGGCGAGTCCGGCCCGTCCTTGCCGTCGGTGTCGATCAGCTTGTCCGGTTCCCCGTCGTGATCGAAGTCGGTATTGTCGCGGGCGAGCTTGGCATAGCCCTCGGGCGAGGGTGAAGCTGTCCCGGGCTCGGCATAGTTGGCGATCTGCAGCGTAGCGAGCTGCTCCGCGCTCAGATCGTCGCGCACGGCCAGATACTTTTCGGCGTGACAGATCAGACAGTCCAGACCGCCGTCGATGATCGCCTCCGCCTGGCCGGCCGGATCGGGCCACCCCATCTGCGTGAATTGGCTCGTGAAGGCGTTCTGCATAAGCGGCAGGAAGCGGCCCACATGGCACTTCGAGCACTCGCCCAGATTGATGTCGCTGTTGAAGTTGATCAGCGCCGAGGTGCCCGGCAGTCCGCAGGCGCGGTCGAGCATGCCGTGGGCACCGCCGCCGGGGAAGAGGATGCGTGGATTCGGGCCCTGGTTGCTGTAATGCACGGAATCCTTCAACGAGTCGATCGCATCCTCGTGACACTTCGCACAGATGGCCGTGGCCAGGCTGCGCTCCGCCTCGATGGCATCGACCGTGCCCTTGCCTTGCAGGATATATTGATTGGTTTTGGTGTTGAAGCTGATGTAACCGCCATGGCCGACGAGGACCGCGGGGTCACCCGGACCCGCTGCGCTGACCGATCCCGTCTCGAGCCCCAAGGCCGCCGCCCAAGCCGTACCGACCGTGAAGGCCAGCATCGCCGGCATCAGCAAGGCCAAGGCTTCGCCCGACAACGACTGCCGTTTCGCTGACATCGCTCGTTCCTCCCGCATTCGCCGTGAATCCAAGCGCTCCAAAGAGCGCCTCGCAGTAGCCTGCTCCCGCGCTGGGCGAATGGGGATGCTGCCCCGGTCCCGGCGAGCGGTACGCATTTTGAGTTTTGCCGGATTGCGTAGAAAAGCACGCGGCAAGCGACCGAAAAATTGCGAATGGTTAAAAATCGGCCGGGTAACGAGGAAACGGACGTCCGGCGGGGAAGGATGCGGAAAAGCGCAGGGGTCTATCGAGGGCGGTCGACTCGGAAGGCGAAAAGGGGCTAGGGATGCGGCAGGGTCTTGTCGAGCCGAGTAAACCGATCTGACCCGTCGGGGTTTGACGGGTCTGTTCAGGCCGGCATTCTTGGTTCGCTAATTGTCGTAATTGCACTCGACGACGATGACGGCACCCTCTTCGTCCGGCAAGAAATCTACAGCTCCCGGCGTCGTGTTCTCGGGGCATTTCACGACCAGGGCACGTTGGGTGTCGTCCGTATTCGAGTCGCCCAGCCAGTTATCCTCCGGCGCACCCTTTCGATTGTTGTCTCCTCCGGCGATGGAAGCCGTCGCGAAAACAAAAAGCATAATAGAAATCAGCAGCTTTACTCTCATTTTAATCCACTCTGTTGTTGCATTTCGCATGAGGAACAATAGGTCTTACCGCAGTTTCCTGCAGTGACTTTCATCACAATCTGCAGTTGCCTTCCTCATTAGAAGGTCGCGAATCGGCATCACCTAATCCCGACTTCTTCACCCCCGTAATCCATAAATCGGGGCAGCAGCCGAAGTCTATATTTCCCGCTACGCCGCGCCTGCGGCGCCGAGATTTTGAACGAAACGTACAAACCGAAAAGGTCATACCGAATTCTACGTACCGTCCGAGAAATTGCAGATCGTCAATTTTCGGATTCGTGCCTTGTGCAATTGATCACATTTCTCGTCTAGTTTTTATAGCACGGGCGGCCGAGCCGAAGCCCAGAGGCACGGCGTCCATTGCACCGAGGGTGATGATCATGTCCGACCAGACAATGGATCTCCATAAGACCGGCGAGCCCCTGAACGGCGTCGCGAGCCCGGACTGCGGTGACCTGCGTTGGGACATCCTGGCGGACTGCCGCCACTGTGCGGTGCGTCGCCAAGCGCTCTTCTCGGCCCTGCGCGGCCCCGACTTCGAGCACATCTTCCTCCCGATTCGCAGCGCTGTTTGTCCCAAAAACACCATTCTCTACGAGCAGGACCAGCCCGCCGACGCGGTGTACAGCATCCGCCGCGGGATGCTCAAGCTGATCAAGCACAGCTCCACCGAAGGAGACCGCATCGTGCGACTGCTCGGTTGCGGCACGGCGACCGGGCTCGAGGCCGTGACCCATGGGCTCTATTGGCACACCGCCGTCGCACTGCGCGAGCTTGAGGTTTGCCGGATCCCGCTGGGCGTCTTCGATGAGCTGCAGGCGCGCAACATCCAACTCTCGGACCGGATGGTCGGGCAGTGGGAGCACCAGGTCATCGAGGCCGATCGCTGGCTCGCCGAGCTCGGCGCCGGAGCATTGCACGAGCGTGTCAGACGCTTGGTGCGCGTACTCGCCGAGATGGATGCGGCCGAGGGCAATCGGCTCGAGCTGCCGCCGATGGCCGATCTCGCCAACATCCTGGGTGCCTCCCGCGAATCGGTCAGCCGCGCCCTCGCCGAACTCAAGCGCGGCAAAGCGCTGCGCCGAGTGGCCCCGCGCACCTACGAGTGCGATCTGGACGCGATGTCATGAAAACCACCCTCCAAACGCCCCGGCACGCCGATGACTGCCGGAACACCTTATCCGCCCGAGGCCCACGCCTGCGGACGACCACGATTCGCCGCGCCTCCGGAGCACCA
Source organism: Thiocapsa roseopersicina (assembly GCF_900106925.1). GTDB lineage: Bacteria > Pseudomonadota > Gammaproteobacteria > Chromatiales > Chromatiaceae > Thiocapsa > Thiocapsa roseopersicina. The sequence continues at coordinate 21,907 of NZ_FNNZ01000030.1, read as the reverse complement.
CGCTGCCCGGGAGGCCGGCAAGGAAAGGGAAGCTCCGGCAATGAGAACGAGCAGGCCAAGCCGGGCCTATTCCGTTCCGGTACACCCTGGATGTCACAGACGGTCAGGAGAAATCCAATGAGAGCGAAACTACTGCCCTTGAGCGTCGCGATGACGCTCATCGCCGGATCAGCCGGCACGGCGCTTGGCGACGACGGCGGAAACGGCGACGGCGGCCCCGTCAGCAAGCGTATGTCCAACATCAGCCAGCCGACGGTCGAGGGTTACATCGACGAGGCCGAGCACGCCTTCATCGCCCAGATGAAGTTCTATGTGACCGCCCAGAAGTCCGACGGGTCCGAGGCCCTAGGCGATTACTTCAACGCCGACGATGCCCCTGTCACAACACGCACCCTCGCCAAGCCCCTGGTCGGCGTCTACATGTACGGCCCGTTCGAGGAGGTCGAGGGCGTCGGCTTCGTCGGCCACGGCAAACGCGATGCCTACGCCGCGGTGAGCCTGGACGACGGCGTGACCTGGAAGGAGACCAATCTTTCCGAGTCGGCCACCGAGACGTCCTGCGATAGCGCCAACTGCAACATCACCCGGACGGACGTGCCGCTGATCGCGGAGACCGCCTATCCCGGCGATGTGCTCAACATGTTCCACACCATCGCCGGCAACAAGGTCCTGGTCGCCTGGCCGAGCCGCTATTGCGCGAGCGGACAACCGAGCTACTCCCTGGACAACCCGGAGGCCACACCTGAACAGATCACCCGCCGCGCGGGCATTGCCAGCTACCTAGGTATCGACCTGGCCACGGCCTCGCCGGACGACCTGTACCTCATCGACATGTTCGGCGTCGGCGGCTCCCAGGGCTCGGTCAACTATGCCGAGGAGGACGACTACGAGCCCAATCAGGCGGTCGGCGAGGTGCCCTACGCCTGCCTCTGGACCGCCCGGGGCGTGCTGAACCAGGGCGACGACCCGCGCACAACGGAGCAGACCGAGTCGAGCTACATGCGCTGGTTCAAGGCCGAGCGCCTGACCTCCGGCGTGCGCGACGTCAACCGCATAGAGACCGTATGCGTCGACGGTGCAGGCTGCGCCATCACCTGGCAGGAGGATCCCGAAGGACTGCGCGGCGGTCAGGGTGAAGGTCCCGGCGAGGGCTGGAGCGGCGCGGTCGCCAACAGTCAGACCGACGTCTGGTACTCCTACATCGACGCCAAGCACTTCGACGCGGTGCAAAATCCGTCCGACGAGACCGGCGCCACGCCCATGACGTTCGCGGAGTACGAGGCTGCGGCGATCGGCGACATCACCCAGAAGCCCAAGCCCTTCGTGCCCTTCGCCATGCCCATGCGGCTGACCGATAACGCCAAGTGCAATGTGACGAATCCGAAGCCGTACTGCTACGGCTCTGCGCTCGTGGGCACCATCACGGACCCGACCAAAGTACCGGTCTTCCCAGACGTGAACGCAGAGGCCCCGATGGACTACGGGCTGAAGGACCTGTGCGCGACCATCGTCACGGTCACGACCGGTCAGGCCAATCCTCAGGAAACCGACCTCTGCGTCACCCAGGACAACCTGCCGCTGGTGGGCAACACCGCCGCTACCCGCCCGCGTCTGGCGGTCTACGGCTACGACTCCACCGGCAAGGTCAAGGATGCGGTCATCGACAGCGCCTTCGTCGCGGTAGTGCTCGAGGAGGACAAGGGCCTCGGCGCCTTCACCTTCGACGACACCGGCAACGCCTGTGTGCAGGACGGCAACAGCGACCCCGACTGCTTCACCTTCGACGACGGCAAGAACATCAAGTACATCACCTTCAGCATGAAGATCGGCGACAAGGTCGGCGGCAAGACCCAGGATACCCTGCTGACCAACCTGACCTTCCCGGGCCATCAGCTCAACCAGCCGGAGGTTGACTGGATGACCGGGGCATTCTACCCGGCACGCAGTACCGTCGATTTCTGGGACTTCGGCGACTACAACTTCAACATCTACAACACCGAGATCGCCCGCCGCGGCAGTTGGCTGGGGCAGGACATCTACAAGGTGCACAAAGACACGTCGAAGGCCGGTTACGGCCTGCTGGCCCTGCCGAGCTGGAAACAGGGTCAGATGAACCAGGGCGGCCCGGCCGACGTCATGGCCCGGCGTATCGTGATACCCAACAAAGGCAAGTGGACCCTGACGACGTACGGCAACCCTTACGCCTTCCGTAACATGGAGTGCAAGACCTGGGGCGAGACCGCCAACCCTTATTATCCCGGCGGTCTCTGCCTGGATTCGGCCATCAACCTGTCGGCCATGGTCCCGGACACCTGTCAGGATTCGGGAACCGGCGAATCAGTTCTCTGCCCGCAGGTCAACCTGAGCGGTGGGACGACGTTCGGTATCGGCGACACCAACCCGATCCTGCAGGGCAGCAACGTCACGCCCAACAAGACGAAGGTCCTGTCCTGGCACCAGTGTCCGGCCAGTTTTACCACGGTGACCGCGACTGAAGGTACGACGCTGTACACCTGCGACAACGACCTGAGGACCGACACGAGCTCGAAGGCCGGCACCACGGGTACCCTGCGCGACCAATCCTGGTACAACCCGCTCGACGTGGCGAAGGGTCACCGCGGCTTCCTGGACGGCGACATGGTCATGATGCTCTACGCTTGGTCGCCCAACTGGCGCCTCAACGCGGTAGGCAACGACCGCTACGAGCTCTACATCCGGCGCTCCTTCACCGGCGGCACGACCTGGACGACCCTGCCCAGCAAGTACACCTACTGGGATCCGAACGACAAGACCAAGTACGGCGGCGACGGCACTGTGGCCTGCGAGACCTTCCGCAGCAGCCAGACCCAGGCCTCCGGCGACCTGGTCGAGCCCAGGGTGTGCAACAGCTACGCCGCAGGCGCCGCCGAGCAGGCTCGCAACGTGACGCAGCACCAGGCCATGCGGATCACGACGCTGGACCCGCGCTTCGCCATCACCGGCTCGCCTCAGGGCGTCCCGAACACGCTGGATCTGTTCGGCAATGGGGTGAATCCCTACGGCGAGGACGTGCGCAATCCGTCGCGCTTCTTCGTGGTGTACGAAACGGGTGACAACACCACCGCCGCCGAGGGCGAGCCGGAGCCGCTCGATCTCTTCTACAGCCGGGCAGTCAACTTCGGTGACGACTACCAGGTCTGGGCCGAAGAGACCGACCTCAGCGTCTGCTACCCGTCCGACCCGCACGAGGACGACAAGGTGCCCGCGGAGCTGATCAATTCCGGGTTCTGCAACGAGTTCGACCAGATGGAGCAGGGCAAACCCGGTCTGGAGGCCAGCGAGTCCAGCCTGACGGCCAACCCCGGCGGCCAGTTCCTGTACGGTGCCTGGACGCAGCTGCTCGTTGAAGACGGCGTGGCGACAGAGTCCGACGCCATGGCCCGCCGCATCTGGTGGCTTGACGACTACATCCCGGTGGACGCCTGGGTCTTCGGCCAGGGCTCGGGAGACGGCACGCCGGCCAATCCGTAACCCCGCATCCCGCCTGCCCGGAAACCCCGGGCAGGAGGCCCCAACCCTCAACCGATCGCAGCCGCCGCCCCGCGCAGAACCTCGGACAAACCGACAGGACCCTGCCGGAGCGGAAATCCATCAAACAGCGATTCTTGGAGGAACCGAACCATGTCGTACACGCCTTCATCTCTACCGCGGACCCTGGCGTCCGCCCTGCTGACCGCCGCAGTGCTGGCGGCCTTCTCGCCCGTCCAAGCCAAGAATAGTTATCTCAAGACTTGGCAGGACTTTTATGCCGGCTCGACCACGGACAACGCCAGCTGCGCCATCTGCCACGGTACCGGGAACACCAACCTCAACGCCTATGGAAAAGACCTGTGCGTGGCGTTCGGTGGCAGTGTGCCGGCGAACATCGTCCCCGCCTTGGATGCCATCGAGGAGTCGGATTCAGATGGGGACCCGACCGCGTCCACCAATTTGGCGGAGATCGACGCCAACGCCCAGCCGGGCTGGACCGAGGGGGCCGTCAACCAGATCTATGCCGCCGACGTGAAGAACTGTTCGTTAGCCATAGGCGACCCGATCAGCGTCCCCGCCAGCGTGCCGCTGCCTTACGATCCGCCGATTGACGGCATGCCGGTGGCCGACCCCAATGGACCCTATGCAGGCAACGTGAACGTGCCGATCACCTTCGACGGCAGCGGGTCGTACGACAGTGACGAAACCAACGTGATCGTGAGCTATCTGTGGGACTTCGGCGATGGGACCGAGGTTTACACCGAGGCATCGACTGTTGAGCACACCTACACGCTGCCGGACACCTACATCGTAAGGCTGACGGTGACGGACGACGAGAGCGACACCAACACCAACCCGACCATCGCCACCATCTCCGGCAACGCGGTGCTCGATCTCGACATCGCAGCCTTCAAGGTGACCAAGTCGGCCAGTGTGGGCAAGCCCATCTCGATCTCGCTCTCGGTGGAGAACCCGGGCACCGTCCTCGGCCAGGCCTTGGCAACAGTGGTGGGCACCCAAAACGGGTTTGATGTCTACAAGTGGAGCCTGAACGTCTACGACTACAACGGCAGGGGCACGACCAGCTTCACCTTCCCGACCTATAAGGCGACGGCCTCGGGGACCATCAACTGGGCCGCGACCATCGCCGACGTCGCCCCGGATCCCGATCTGGCGACCGCCGTTACGACAGTCAAGTGAAGTCCTTCGATGGGCCGGGCGAGCCTCGCCCATCGAGATACCGCCTCGTAAAGACGAGACGGGTTGGGACTATGTCCTTCCCCGTCTCTCGTGTCGCGCAGACTTGGCGAAGCACCCGATCGTGTCGGCGCTTCCAACCCAGCCCTCCACTTCCCGAATCCTCGGCGAAGGAGGCCGCGCGTTCAAGATGTGAAGATGTCAAATGAGGAGATTGCGATGAACAGAATCCGAGTGGCGATGCTCTTGACTGCCCTGGCCGCTGCTCCCGTCCTTGCCGCTGGGCCAGGCTATGGCCCCAGGCCGGGTTTTCCGGGCTATGGGCCCGGGTTCGGACTCGGCTATCCGGGCGCTGGATGGAGCGGGCCGGGCTATGGTCCGGGCCCGGGGTACGGGCCGGGGCCAGGTTATGGGGCGGGCCGGACCTACGGTGCCCGCGGTCCCGGTTTCGGACGAGGTGCACCGGGTGAAGGCTGGGGACGTCCGGACGATAATGGGGGTGCCGGACCGGGCTACGGTGACCGGGGCCAGCGACAGGGCTTCGGCCGCAGCCCCACCGGTCGTGGCGGTGGCCCCCGTCAGGGACCCATGAACCCGAACATCACGCGTTGAGAGGGTCTGTTGCCGTCGGCTGCTGATCAAGGGCTTGAGCATCCTTTCGGCCATCGAATTTCCCAACCGATCATGAATACGCTGCGGTGGCCTTGTACCTTGCGATCCGCCAACCAGGCCGAATCGCATCGATAGTGGCGTGGCGCAAGATGCGTCAGTTTGCCTGCCCGCTTGAGATCCGCCATGTGTCGGCTGACGGCCTCGGGCGAGGCGCCGATCAGGGCCGCGATCACGGAGACCGTCGGCAGCTGGATCGATTCGAGGGAGTCGCCGCTGATGTCGGCGACGAGCCTCACCAGCCCGGCCAAGCGTCGGGTGACCGATCCCGTGCAGAGCATCGTGATCTGGTGATCCGCACTCGATGATCTGGAGACTCGGGGCTTTCTCGGTCCCCTGATCAGCTGCCCTCGTTCTTCGCAATCGGTCATTCACCGACCACGTCAGTCGAATCAACCCTGCGGGATCAGGCGGAGCGAAAATCTCTCGGGATCTGACGGCGGACTTGGTAGGACGCTATTGGCGGAGTTGCCGGAATGCCGCGGAAGCCGGCGGGTGAGGCGCATGACCGGTTGGTCCCGGAGCGCACGAGATTGCGGCTTGGCGACTCGCCGGAACCTCGAGATGCCGACCGACGATCAGTTCAATGATGTCGAATCGACGTTGACGGGTCGACTCGGGAGAGGGTTTTCCGCGCGACTGATCGATGCGCCCGCAGACCCGCCGAACATCGCCGGATCGCATCGATAGATGCGTGGCGCTAGACGGGTCAGGATGCCTGCTCGCTTGAGCTCGGCCATGTGGCGGCTCACACCCTCGGGCGAAGCGCCGACAAGCGACGCCATGTCAGCCACGGACGGGAGCTCGACCGCGTCGGTACGGTCCCCGCAGATCTCGGTGATCATCCGCACCAACCCGGCGAGACGCTCGGTCACGGTCCCGGAGCCGAGGAGAGCGATCGAGAAGTCGGCAGACGTCATCTCGTCGTTCCATTTGCTCATCACGCCCCGGGTGACATCGCGATTGTGGTCGCTTAGCTCGTCGATCGCCGAGATCGGAATCTCGCACAGATTCGTCGTACGCAGTGCGACCGCCGAATGAGCGTAGGCACTGCCGCCCAAGACCTCAAGGCCCAAAGCCGCACCCCGTCCGAGCAGTCTGACGATTCGCGTTCCCCGACCCGGCACCGCCGATACGAGCTTGACGAGGCCGACCCGGATCGTGTACACCGCCGCGCCGCGCTGTCCCGCCGAATAGATGGTGCTCCCGCGCATGGACAGTCCATTGCGCAGACAACGCGTCGATCTCGCCAGATCGCTCGCACGCGCGCCTTTCAGCAGCGCCAAGCGGCGCAGACCACAATGCTCGCAATCACAGGTCGTGACCCGCAGGAGCGGGACGCGGATGCCCAAGTCGCTGCTCGTTTCGCTCTCGACCGGTTCGGGTGCTCGTTCTCGTGACGTTTTGCAGCGAATGTCCATCGCCGCGGCACAGTTCAGGCACCCGGCGATCCCTCCTCGACTCGATTCCGGCGATTTCATAAGCGTGCTTCGTTCTCTTATCCAGGCTCACATTCAAAGCCTTTGCGGGACGCACACTCCCGTTATAGCAACCTAATGTGCAGGTCGCCGGTCATCGTGCGGGACCTTCGATTTCCAGAAAAAGTCTAGCATAGAGAGCGAGTTAAGGCAGCAGCGTGCAAATACGTAGAGGTCTGCGGAGTTTGCGCTGAGACGCTCCGCAGTTTCCGGGCGATCGACGAATCCGAGTCGGTAGAAACCGAGGCGAAAGACGTAGTGGGCAGGAACGTGCGATTGCGGGATACGGGTCGAGATGCCGCCTCGACGACCGGGAGGTCGCCAAGGACAGAGAGAGATGAGCGGATGTGAAAATGGCCTTGATTGGGCCGGATGAGCCTGACTCACCCGGAGAAACGACTGAACCGCAACCGGGGCGAGAACAGGATCCGGGGCGCTCGCCGATGCTCGGGGGCGCATCGACGAGCAGGGTTCCCGCTATTGCCCTCCGGCACCGCCTCCCGGGCCGTATCCGTTTCCGGGTCCACCAGGCCCCGGCCCGGGACGCGGCGGTTGGGGCTGTCCGCCGATGATCGGCGGCTCCGGCTCGGGCGACTTGTCCCCTGGAACGGCAATGGTCTCGGCGCGGATCGCGGACCCGTCGTACAAGGCGAGAAAGCGCGCGACAACCGGGTCGTCCGCATCCGCCGCGAGATCTTGCAGAAAGCCGAAGGCCAGGGTTTGATACTTGAGCGCGAGGGACACCGAGGGCGTGCCGTTGAAGGTCCCGAGCGCGATGCGGTAGGTCACCAGATCACTCCCGCCGATGAAATCCGTGTCATCCGCGGCTGCGCCCTTAACGGCGATGGCGTCGGGGACTTGGGTCTTGTCGAAGCCGCGCGGAAGAATCCGGTTGTCCTTCAGATAGGACGCCGCATGCAGCAACGTATAGGTCTGATTGCCGGTCAAATCGGCCATGATCGGCTCGTAGACCTGCACCTGGTCCGGGCTTGTGATCTCGTTGTAGTGGGGCTCGTAACCGGTGCCCGCATCCGAGTCCACGCCGACAATACTCCCGTCGGGGTTCAGACGACCGGACTCGAACAGCACGGCGCCACTCTGGTCCGTGACGGTGAAATGGATATAGGCGCGGCGCGAGGGAAAGCTGGTCGGAAACTTATGGCCGGTGTGGTTGGTGACGCGAACCCGAACAGTCAGCTCGTCGCCGTTCAATGCGATGTCTTCGATGTCGATCTGCGCGGCCGAGCGCAGCGTCCGGCGCGTCGCCTCGATGCTTGCGGCAAAGTCGCCTTCGCCTACTCCGAGAGCCTCGCGATTGTTGGCGAGGATGTCCAAGACCAGGGTGTTGCCCCCGTAGGAGCCATGGCGGGCAAAGTCGTTCCGCGCATCGAGATTGCGGGGCCGATTCGCGATCTTGACGCCGTCTGCTCGCGCCATGTGACACTGTTGACACGACTGCGCCTCGACCTCCCCGTCGGCGAAGGCACTATTCAGCCATTCCGTGTAGACGGCTTGCTCGTGAAACCTCCCGCCCGTCAGGATCGGCGACTCTCCGTCGATATCGGGCTCGGGGTCGAGATCGATCACGGGCGTCGCGAGGTCATGGCAGGAGGCACAGACGGCGGAGTCGGAGATGTGCGCGGCGTACTGCGGAGTGAAGCCCGAGAATCGCTGCATCGGGTCGATCCTGGGCGCAACATAAGGACCAAAGGCCGGTCGGTCGAAAGGGTCGACCGTGGTGTCGACGACGAAGTTGCCGGAGGATCCCTCCGGGGTACCGAGGGTCTCGTCGTCGGCGATCTGGTGGCAAAGTGTGCAGCTCACACCGTCCATCGCGGCATCGTGATAGGGATGCGCGGGATCGCTGAAACCCTCGTCGAAGAAGTCGATGACGTCATTTGAAGCCGCTGCTTCGACATTGGCCATCGGGGCGTGGCAGCGTGTGCACACCGCGTTGAGCTCATGCGCCAAAGCCGGGGTGCGGCGCAGCTCGCTCGCGAATTTGGCCTGCCACAGCGGATCTCTCGCCGCGTTGGCCATCATGGTGGCCGACCACTCATCCTCGATGGAGACGTCGTTGCCGTCCTTGTCGACCAGTCCATCGTGGCAGGCGGCGCAGTTGCCCGAGCCCGAGAAGTGGGCCGTATCGAACAAGGCGCTTGCCGAAGACGCGGTTTGGAAGATGCACAGCGCTCCGGTCAGCAGTGTCAGCAGTGTGGTTCTGGCGATGATCATGGATGTTGAAGGCTCCTGTCGTGAATCAGCAGACACGTCGGATCCGCAAAGTCGACCGAGATCGAGGCGGTCTCGGGCCTTTGTCTCTCGCCGTGATTTTTTGTGACAAAGATCACTTTTTATTTGAATTCATATACTTGCAAACCAACATCTACAAACATACAAGATTTTCAAGGTTTCTTCAAAAACAAAAGACCGGACCGTCGAAGGCAAGTGCAAAGCACCGCTCGAACGGGAACGGCGTCAGGGCGGAGGTGGGCGCAAGAGCGGCAGAACGCTTGAACACCGACAGGGAGATAGAAGGCGCGGGGTCGTGATCGGCATCGCCGAACCCGAAGGCCACCCCGTCAGCGAGGCAACGACAAAGGTGGTAGCGCCGGACGCTGTCTATCGGGCCCGGTGGGAAGCGAATATCGGCGGCTGAGGGATAAGGCTCGGGGTTCGGGTGATTCCCGGAAGGAGCGACCACCCGGAGCGACGTAGGGGCGCCCTAGGGACGATGTGGGGGCGATGTGGGGCGACTTTAGTCGCCCTCTGCGCTACCTGCAGTGGCCCGGATTCCCACGCCCGGAAATCGCCTCAGAACCCGCCCGGCTCCGGGTGTACCTGTTCCCCGTCGAGGAAGGCCGCAAGATAACTGGCCGTCTGCTCGGGCGACTGATAGAAAAACCCGTGTCCGCCGCCCTTGATCTGGATCACGGAGGCGCCGGCGATGTGCTCGCCGATGATCCATGCATTGCGCGCCGGGATGACGACATCCTCGGTGCCCGTCATCAGCAGGGTCTGGGCTACGATCTCGGGCAGCCTGCGACAAACGCCAGGCCACTCTTGCAGTGCCTGGGCTTGGCGCATGAGATTCCGATCGTCGATCGGTGCATTGATCGGCGGAAACACCTGCATCGGATCCGGGGTCGCCCGCAGCCAGTCGGTCGGGAAAAGATTCTCGAACATACGCCGGATGCGCTCTTCGAGGGTGCCGGACAGATCGACCAGCCTCCGCCAGACCGCCTCGTCCGGCCAGACCGCCTCCGCGCCGCCGCAGGAGGCCGACAAAAGGATCAGCTTCTCGACCTGCTCCGGATGCCGCAACGCCAGCTCCTGCGCGATGTAAGACCCCATGGACCAGCCCAGGACATGCGCACGATCGATGTGCAGCACGTCCAGCAAGGCATGGGTATCGTCCGTGAAGCGCTCGATCGAATAGTCCCGATCCGAGGAGGTGCTGTATCCCATCCCGCGATTATCGAAGATGATGACGGGGCGGGTCCGCGCCAGAGCCTCGACGATCGCCGGAGGCCACATCTCCATGAGTCCGCCGTAGCCCTGGATCATCAGTAGAGGAATCCCGCCTTGCCCCTCACCGAAGATTCGGTAGGCGATCTCGATATCGGCAACAGGCACACGCTCGATCATAGCGTCGACTCCAATGTCGGTAGGTGCGGCGAAGCCCCGCCAAGCGGCCGGAGCAATCACGCAAAGGCTCGTCAGAAGGATGAAACGCAGGATACGCATTTCGGAATGACGGGTTCGATCCGCACGGCGCCTTAGTCTACCGCCGATCCCCGGAGTCGCGCATAGGAGACCGCTCATCGCAGGGGTTGCGCGCACCTGACCGACCCGGGTCAGACGCTACAGCGAGCTCACCGGGCAACGGCGCCGGTTTGCAAAGCCCACAAACTCTGGGGATACTCGCGCGGTCGTGCTCCGTGACGCGGCCTCGACACGACCGCCTCGGCATTGAGAGAAGGCCGAACGAATCCAGACGACCCGAGTCCGCCCGGTGGCCAAAGTCCAATGCCGCATGGCGTCCGAACGCCATTCAACTCAAGCGCAGCTCAAGAGGAAGACTCCAATGAGTAACACCCGGCCCGACGAACATTACGGCATCGTCTCCCAACTCTTTCACTGGGTGGTCGCCGCCCTGCTCTTTGCCATGCTCGGCACCAATCTCCTGCGCGAGATGGCTGAAAAGGAATCCCTTGCACGCACCGAGTGGCTGAACCTGCACATGTCGCTCGGCATCCTGTTGTTCGTAATCGTGATTCTTCGCTTGGTCTGGACGAAGAAGACGCGCCAGCCCGAGCCACTGCCCGGTCCGTGGATCACCCGCATGCTCGCCAAGGTAGCTCATGTGCTGCTGAATCTGGCGACCCTGTTGGTGCCGATCGGCGGCTATCTTCGCATCGCGTCGAAGGACATTCCGGCGAATTTCTTCGGAACCCCGATCCCCTCGCTCGTCGGCGACATGCCATGGCTGCACGACGTCGCCAAGATCGGACACGGGCCCTACATGGAGTATTTCTTCTACGCCCTGATCAGTCTGCATATCTTGGCCGCGCTTTGGCACCAGTATGCCCGCAAGGACGGCGCCATCGATCGGATCGTACCCTGGGGCAAGACCGAAGCCGTCAGCTGAGTTTATGGGCCGTGCCGGGGCTCGGCGTGCAGCCGCCGGCGACTGCACGCATGAGGCTCCTCGCAGGACCCTGCACTTGTTCCCTGGAGATCGGGTCAGGGCAGCGTAACCCGACATCCACCCTCTCGACAGACCGCCAACGTTGGGTTACGGCGCGCGCTAAGCCATTGGCCGAAAATTATGTTTTGCCACGCGCGCCTAGCCCGGCCTCCGCGCCGCTAGCCGACAGCAAGAGCGTCCGTCCACCACGAGCTTGACACAGATCAGGCTCGCCTCGCCGACTGTTGCGGATCCGCAATTCCGACGGCTTACGAATGGATCACACTGCCCGCGTTGGCCGCTCGGGCGCGCCCGCTCCCCGATACCCTCCGACGCCTTGTCCGATTGCCCATTCGACCGGCCGCGCCTCCATACCCCTTCCCGCTCAACCGAGAGACCTGATCTATGTCGTCGCAACCCCTGCGTATCGTCGTCATCGGCGGCTCAGCCGCCGGCCCCAAGGCCGCCGCCAAGGCCCGTCGGATGGACGAGCATGCCGAGATCACCCTGATCCAGCGCGAGCCGGATCTGTCTATGGCCTCCTGCGGCTTCCCCTACTATGTCGGCGGCACCTTCGACGACCGCAACATGCTCGTCTGCACACCGGCGGGCATCGTCCGTGACCCGGCCTTCTACGGCAAGGCCAAGCGCATCCGAGCCTTGGTGCGTACCGAGGCAACCGAGATCGACCGGGTCGCAAAGACCGTCACCTATCGGGATCTGCCGACCGGCGAGCAGTCCACCATCCCTTACGACCGCCTGGTCATCGCCACGGGCGCGACACCGCTGCGTCCATCCGTGCCGGGCATCGAGCTCGACGGGGTCACGACACTTCATTCGATGGCCGATGCCGACGCCCTGCGAGCGGTCCGCGACGAGAAGAAGGCAACCAAAGCCGTGGTCGTCGGCGGCGGCCTGATCGGCTTCGAGGTCTGCGAGGCGCTGCGGCTCGCCGGGATTCACACGACCGTGATCGAGAAGACCCGGCAGATCCTGCCGTTTCTTGATCCCGACCTGTCGAAGTTGGTCGAGAACCACGTCCGCGCGCACGGCCCCGACATCATCGTCGGCAACGGTGTTGCCGAGCTGCTCGGGGAGAACGGCAAGCTGGTCGGCGTCAAGCTTGAGAACGGCACCGAGCTGCCCTGCGAGGTCGCGGTGATCGCCGTCGGGGTCAGACCCAATATCAAGCTCGCCCAAGCGGCCGGGATCGAGATCGGCTCGGTCGGGGGCATCCGCGTCAATCCGCAGATGCAGACCTCCGACCCGAACATCTACGCCGTCGGCGACTGCGTGGAGTGCACCTCGCTGATCAGCGGCAAAGCCGTGCGTGCGCCCTACGGCGACCTCGCCAATCTACAGGGACGCGTCGCCGGTCAGAATCTGGTGATCGAGGGCAGCGCCAGCTTCCCCGGCATCATCCAGACCGGCATCTGCAAGATCTTCGACTACGCGGTCGGCTTTACCGGACTCTCGGCCAAGGATGCCGGCGAGGCAGGTTTCGACGACATCGAGACGGCGATCATCTCCGGGCTCGACATTCCCGGCTACATGAGCGGCAAGCTGCTGATCAGCAAGCTCGTCGCCGACCGCAAGACCGGGCGCATCCTCGGCTTCCAATGCATCGGCCCCGGCGATGTCAGCAAGCGCGTGGCGGTCGTCGCCATGGCGATCCGCGGCAAGCTGACCGTCGAGGACATGGTCAACGCCGATCTGCCCTATGCCCCGCCCTATTCGCTCGCCATCGATCACGTGATCAGCTCCGCCCAGGTCATGGACAACAAGCTCCAAGGCCGCATGCAGGGGCTCTCGGCGAGCGAGGTCAAGCACCGCATCGACACCGGCGCCGACTGCTTCATCCTGGATACCCGCAGCCCCCAGGAGTTCGAGGAGACGCGCCTGGGCATCGGCGAGACCCTGATCCCGCTCGGCGCATTGCGTGACCGCTTCGCCGAGCTGCCGCAGGACAAGTCCAAGGAGATCATCCTTTACTGCCGGATCTCGCTGCGTGGCTACGAAGGCGCAGCCATCCTCGACGCCCACGGCTGGCACAACGTGAAGGTCATGGAAGGCGGTGTTGTCGCCTGGCCTTATGCGAAGGAGAAGTAGCCATCTCTTCAGGCGCGATGCGGGGGCGACGTAAGTCGCCCGCGACGTGCAGTAGGCCATTTTGTTGCCTCGTTGCGTACGATCTTAAGTACAAGTACGATAATGCGTACAACCTCGGAGATCACCGCAAGATGGACACCATCAGCTACTCGGCCTTCAGAACCCGCCTTGCCAGCACGCTCGACAAGGTCAACGACGATCACACGCCAATCCTGGTCACACGCCAGAACGGCAAACCGGCCGTGGTCATGAGCTTAGAGGATTTTCATGCTTATGAAGAAACGGCTTACCTGATGGCGAGTCCTCGAAATGCCGAGCGCCTGAGTCGCGCCATCGCCGAGGTCGAGGCCGGGAAGTTCCAGCACCATGAGCTGATTGAAGAATGATCCTCGCTTGGGCCGAGCCCGCATGGGAGGACTATCTTTATTGGCAGGAAACAGACAGAAAGACGCTTAAACGGATCAACACCCTGATCCAGGACATGCAGCGACAGCCTTTTCAAGGACTCGGAGACCCCGAGCCATTGAAGCACCAGTGGTCCGGGTACTGGTCCCGGCGTATCGATCGCGAGCACCGGCTGGTCTATCGGGTCAAGGATTCATCGCTGATCATTGTTCAGTGTCGATATCATTACTGAGCAGAAGCCGTGGCTGCTGAAGTATCGGCGCTTCGGGGGCCGACGCTAATGGTCGGGGTTAAACTCGACCTTGTCGTAAACCTCGGCCAGCGACAGCTCGGTGTCGAGTGCCGTCAAAGGGATGCGATCGCTCGGATCTGTGTAGACGGAAAGCAGCCAGTCACCACTCGGCTGGCGCAGGAAGAGCTCGGCGCTCACCCGGTGCTGGGAGAGCAGCAGATAGGCCCGCAGGCTGGGGATGGACCGGTAGTAGGCGAATTTGTCGCCCCGATCATAGGCCTCGGTGCTGTCGGAGAGGACCTCGACGATGAGTGCCGGGTTTGTGATGACGTCGCGGCGGTCATCCAGAAATTGCCGCTCTCCGCAGGTCGCCATCACGTCCGGGTAGGCGCAGAGATTCGCGGACTCGACACGGACCTTCATGGCGCTGGTGTAGACGTAGCAGGGGCGGCCCTTGAAGTGATTGCCCAGCTCGCCCAATAGGTTTCCGCAGATCAGGTTGTGCGCCTCCGAACTGCCATCGATGGCGAAGACCTCGCCATTGCGATACTCGGTACGGCCCTGATGCGATGCACGTTCGGCGGCGAGCCAGACGGCAAAATCGAGTGGGGACTTGGGTTGAAGGGACATGGCAGGGCTCCGGGTCCGGACTCAAACAACGCTTGAACGAGGTTGCAGGATCGCGAAAGGAGACGGAACAATCCCGCAGGGTATGGTTGGACAAGCCGCCGGGGCGATTTGGCCATCTTTGTCCATCAACCGTCGCGGGCAATCTCGGCACGAATCGACGGCGCGATCGACTCGACAGATGCGGGTACGCGAACCTCGAGATCGTCCATCGCAGCGGCGACGAGCGCCATGACAGGCGCGTGCGCGCGAGCAACATCCTCGGCATCGAATTGGTGAAAGCCTTGGTAGTCCGCGCGAAGTCGATCTGCCTCAAGCTGTCCGAGCGTCTTCAAGTGCTGCCGGTCGAAGGCTCCTGATCGGACGAAGTGAGCCGCGAAGAGCCGTTGGGTACCCTCATGCGTCTTCGTCTCCAACCCATGGCTGAACAAGAGGGCGCGGACCGCATGAAACGCGGCGTAATAGAGGTTGGAGATGCACTTGCGATGGACGCCGACCTGACGATTCGCGCGGAAGCTGCGCAACTCGTCGAGCAGCAGCCCCAGCTCATCGGTCACCGCACTTAAGCGCTCGTCTTCGCCCATAGCTCGATCCCCTCTTGCATGATGTCGTCCAGCAGTCGGCGACTCGTACCGTCACCATCGCGGATGACGATGGGCCGCAGGTGCGGGAGATCCTCCCAGCCCTCTTGCGTGGACTCCGCGATGTCGGACAGGTCTCGCGCGATCGACGGGTGCGCATCGCGCGAGACGAAGACCGCAAGATCCAGGTCCGAGTCCTCGTCACCCTCGCCCCGAGCGCGGCTGCCGAATACCAGGATACGCTCGATGGACGCGTTGCCGAGCCGATGCAGACTGTTTGCGACGAACGTTGCCAACAACTGGCGCTCGCCGGGTGTAAAGGGAGCGCCTTCCGGGCGAATGGTCGAGTCAAAAAGGCTTGATCCGGCGGGCATTGCGAGATTCTGCCCTCGATCGGGCTCGTCGTCGACGGCGGTCATGACGGATGTGGCCGTCACATCGCGTGCGCGACATGACGGCATCGATTGCGCTAGGCGCCGCTCGCGTGCGGTTCCGGGCCGGTCGCGTCGCGGCTCGGCGCGACACCCCCGAACCAGGTCACATAGAGCGTCGGCAGAAAGACCAGCGTGAGCAGCGAGGCGACGGCGAGGCCGCCCATGATGGCAAAGGCCATCGATCCCCAGAAGACCGTGGGCGCGATCGGGATCATCCCGAGAATGGTCGAGAGCGCGGTCAGCATGATCGGCCGAAAACGGGACAGGCTGGCCTCGACCACGGCATCCCAGACCGTCTTGCCGGCCGCCCGCTCGGCTTCGATCTGGTCGATCAGGATCACCGCGTTCTTGGCGATCATGCCGACCAGGGCGAGGATGCCGAGGATGGCGACGAAGCCGAGCGGCTTGCCGGAGGCCAGCAGGGCGCCGACCACGCCGATCAGGCCCAGCGGCACCAGGCTCAGGACCATGAAGAGCCGCGCGAAGCTCTTGAGCTGGAAGATCAGCAGGGACAGCATCAGCAGGATCATCACCGGCACCACGGCGAAGACCGAGGCTTGCGATTCGGTGCTCTCCTCGACCGCGCCGCCCAGCTCGATGCGATAGCCCGCGGGCAGCGTCGCGTTCAACTCGGCGATCGGGTCGGTGAGATCCGCGACCACCGTCTCCGGCAGCATCCCCGGCGTGACGTCGGCCTGGACCGTCAGGGTCGGCACCCGGTCGCGCCGCCACACCAGCGGATAGTCCTGACCGTACTCGAAGACGGCGAACTGACTGAGCGGGATGGTGCGCCCGTTCGGTAGCGAGACCGGCAGGCTGCGCAGGGTTTCGACCGACAGACTCTGTCCCCCAAGCTCGCGTGCGACCACATCGACGAGATAGATGTCGTCGCGGACCTGGGTAATGCCGGTGCCGGAGATATTGGCGTTGAGCGCGGTAGACACCGCCTGGCTGCTCAGGCCCAACTGACGCGCCTGTTCCTGGTCGATGCGGATATGCAGCTCGCGCTCCGGCTCCATCCAGTCGAAATTGACCCGGCGCGATCCGGGGTGATCCGCCACGAGATCCGCGAGCTGCATCGCGATCTCGCGCAGCTCGGTCGGGTCCGGACCGACGACGCGGTATTGCAAAGGCCAGCCGACCGGTGGACCCAGCTCCAGCGGCGACACCCGTCCGACGACCTCTGGGAAGCGCTCGGCCAGCAGTTGTTCGAGTCGCGGCTGGAGTCGTTCGCGTGCCTCGATGTCGTTGGTCACGATGACGGACTGGGCGAAGAAGGGGTTGGCCAACTGGACGTCCAGCGGCAGATAAAAGCGGATGGCGCCCTGACCGATGTAGGTGCTCCAGCGCTCGATCTCGGGCGCGAAGTCGGGATCCTCGCGCAGGATCTGCTCGAACTCATTCACCAGCCGCTCGGTGGCATGGATCGATGCGTTCTGCGGCAACTGCAGGTTGACCAGCAGCTCGGGGCGGTCCGACGACGGGAAGAACTGGCGCGGCACCTGCCCCAGCGCCACGATGGCGACGACGAAGATCGCGAGCGTCAGGGCGATGGTGAACCAGCGAGCGCGCATCGCCAGCGTCAGAAAACCCCGGTAGATGGCGACCGTGCGGCTCGGCTTGTCGTTCGCACCGGCCTTGGGCGGGCGCAGCAGCGTCATACCGATCAGGGGCGCGAACACCATTGCAACGAGCCAAGAGGCGATCAGTGCGATGCCCACGACCGCGAAGATCGAAAAGGTGTATTCGCCCGCCGAGCTTTGAGCGAAGCCGATGGGCACGAAACCGGCGATGGTGACCAGGGTGCCGATGAGCATCGCCTTGGACAGGTGTGTGTAGGCATAGGTGGCCGCGCTCGCCCTGTCGTCGCCCAAGGCCAGACGGCGGCTCATGGCGTCGATGGTGGTCATGGCGTCGTCGACCATGAGGGCGAGTGCGATGATGAGCGCGCCGAGAGAGACCCGTTGCAGGTCGATGTCGACGATGTCCATCATCGGAAAGACCACGGCCAGCGTGAGCGGAATGGCGATGGCCACGACCGTGCCGGCGCGCGCGCCCAGCGCGACGAAGCTGATCACGAGCACGATGCCGATCGCCTGCCACAGCGAGGTGGTGAATTCGTTGATCGCGAGATCCACCGTCAGGGGCTGATCGGCGACCAGACGTGGCTCGATGCCGTGCGGCAGCTCGGCTCGGATGTCGGCGATGGCGTTGGCGACATTGCGCCCGAGCGCCAGGGTGTCGCCGCCGTCGCGCATGGCAATGGCAAGCCCGATGGCGGGTTCCCCATTGATGCGGAACATGGGTTGGGGGGGATCGGCGAAGCCGCGGCGGACATCGGCAATGTCGCGCAGCCGCAGCATGCGCTCGCCGACGGCGAAAGTGACCTCGGCGAGATCACGCTCGGAACCGAAGGCACCCGAGACCCGCAGCGCGATGGACTCGTCGCTGGTCCTCAGGATGCCCGCCGGGCTGACGATGTTCTGGGCACGCAGCGCGGCGATCAGGGTGCCGGGATCGAACCCCAGTCCGGCCAGCCGCTCGGCCGAGAAATCGATATAGATGACCTCGTCCTGCGCTCCGAGGATGTCGATCTTGGAGACGTCGGGGACCGTGAGGAGTTGCGAACGGGCGTCCTCCACGGCGTCGCGCAATTCGCGATGCGTGAAGCCATCGGCGGTGAAGGCGTAGATGATCCCGAAGGTGTCGCCGAACTCGTCGTTGAAAAAGGGTCCCACGATCCCTTGAGGCAGGGTGTGGCGCATGTCGCCGACCTTTTTGCGCACCTCGTACCAGGTGTCCGATACATCCCGTCCCTGCGCGCTCCCGACCAGGTCGACGAAGATGGTGGTGGTGCCGGCGCGGGTGAAGCTGCGCAGGTTGTCGAGATTCGGAACCTCCTGCAGGGTGCGTTCGAGACGCTCGGTGACCTGCGCGATGGTCTCGTCGAGGGTGGCGCCGGGCCAGATCGCCTTAACCACCATGGTGCGGAAGGTGAACGGCGGGTCTTCCGCACGGCCGAGCTTGTAAAATGAGCTCACCCCGGCGGCCAGCACCGCGAGCATGATGAAGATGGTGACCGAACGGTTGCGGATAGCCCAATCGGAGAGATTGAAGCCGCTCATGGCCGATCTCCGGTCGGGGCTTCGATCGGGGCTTCGATCGGATTAGGGGTCGGCTCCCCGAGCAGTCGGACCTGCTGACCGGGGCGCAGGGTCTGAACCCCCGCCGTCACCACCAATTCGCCCGGCGCCAGACCCTCGGAGATCAGCACCCGATCCAGCTCAAAGCTTGCCACGTCGACATTGCGCAAGGCCACGGTGCTCGACTCCGGATCCAGGGTCCAGACCGCAGGCGCGCCTTGGGACGAGGTGAGCGCCGAGGTCGGAATGGCGATCCCCGCGACCCCGCCGAGCAGGATGCTGCCGGTCACGGTGGAGCCGAGCCGCATCGCCTCCGGCGGACTGGCGAGGCCCACGCGAACCTTGAATGTCCGGGTCACCGGATCCGCTTGGGGCGAGACCTCGCGGACCCGACCGGTGGTGCTGACCTTGGGATCGGTGCTCAGTGCAACGGTCACCTCGTCATCGGCGGAAGCCGCCTCGATCACCCGCCCCGGCACGTCGAAGACCGCATCGCGTCCGCCCTCGCGGGCGAGCTGCACGACCATGCGCCCGGCCGCAACCACCTCGCCCGGCTCCGCGCCGCGGGCGGTGACGATGCCCGGCCCGTCGGCGATCAGGGTCGTGAATCCAAGCTGGTTCTCGGCCGTCCTGACCTGGGCCTCGGCCGCCTCCACTTGAGCCTGGGCGGCGTCGCGTGCCTCGACGGCGCGGTCGAATTGAGCGCGGGCGACGAAGCCACGTGACAGCATCGGTTCGTACCGCTCCACCGTATTGCGCGCCTCGACCAGCCGCGCCATCGCGGCGGCCAGATTCGCCCGCGCCGCGTCGATCGCATTGCGCTCGTTGACCGCGTCGAGACGGGCGACGATCTGCCCCGCGCGAACCTGATCGCCGACGCTGACG
Source organism: Thiocapsa roseopersicina (assembly GCF_900106925.1). Taxonomy (GTDB): domain Bacteria; phylum Pseudomonadota; class Gammaproteobacteria; order Chromatiales; family Chromatiaceae; genus Thiocapsa; species Thiocapsa roseopersicina. The sequence continues at coordinate 1,947 of NZ_FNNZ01000030.1, read as the reverse complement.
GTGCGCTCGATCAATTGTCCGCCGACTCGAAAGGCAAGGGCCACGTCATCCTGCGCCTGGATGTTGCCGGTCAGAGTTACGGTCTCGCCGCCCGGCAACTCCTCGACCGTCACGACCCGCACCGGGCGGATGGGCTCGGCGATGGGTTGCGACTCTTCGACAGGCTGGCACGCGGTGAGCAGCGCGAGAATCGCCGGGAGCACGACGGCACGGGGCAAGGATGCGCCGGTCCCGAAGACCAGGCGCGTCTTGTCGCCGCAACGGGGTGAAATCAAAACTTTCACAAGAACATCTCCGGTTGAATGTTGAACGGCGATCTCGGATGGGACTGCAAAATATGGACGGATGATCAAGGATCGAGCGGGCGCGAACAAGCGCAAACCATGATACTCGAACGTATCCGATGACTGCGGGCGGCAGTCGGTCCGCATCCAGGATCCGGTGCGCCGGCAGGGCGATGTCCAGGGTGTCGATGGCGCGATGGGCCAGCAGCGCGCCGGTCGCCGGATTGCGCATGGCGGTGGGGGAAGGTTCTTCGCTACCAACGGGGCCAAGATCGGGGCGTGCTCCGGCAGCGTCAGCAGCACGGCGGCGACTGCCCGGGATGCAGACGGCGGCGCCGAGTAGAAACTCACGCGTCGACGACACTCCAACCGCCGCGAACCCGTCTCGGCAAGGCTTGTCGCGTGCGAGCGATGCCGCTCAGAGGATATCGTTCAACGCCAAGCCGATTCCGATCGTATTTTGCTTCCAGTTGTAGTCGATCAAGCTGTCGCCGTAGCCGGTGAAGGCGCGGACATAGACGCGCAAGGGCCCGAGCACTTGCGGAGACATCATTCCTCTGAATTGTCCTGGGGATCGTCCGGTTGGCGTCCTATCCGGCTCGATCTCGGGATGCTATGGTCTCGGCTTTTCCGCCCCCCGTCCATCGATTATCCAAAGGAGTGTCTCCGATGCCAGCGCCTTGCCTCGTCCGTGTCGCCTGTGCCGCCGTGCTGTCGACCGGGGTTGCCGCTGTCTCCATGGCGCAAGCGCCTCCGGGTGTCAGCTTTTCCGTCGCTCCGGTCGTTCAATTCGACAGCGATCTGGATTCCGGCGGGGATGCCGCCTATGCCGCGGTGCTCATGTCGCTCGGAACGAATTGGGCGCTCGATGAGCAGTCGTCGCTGGGCGTGCGGCTGCGCCTCGACTACGAGGATTGGCACTTCGACAAGCCACTCGGATTCGGCGGCGCGCAGCCTTGGGACAGACTCTACCGAGCGGGTGTCTCCGTACCCTACGGTTTCACGACCGAGAGCGGCTGGCGGCTGGGTCTGACACCGACGATCGAGTATGCCGGCGAATCCGGCGCGAGCGTCTCGGACGCGCTGGAATACGGCGCCACGGCCTCGGTATCGCGCGCCGTGCGGCCCGATCTGACCCTCGGCCTGGGCGTCGGCGTCTTCGAGCGGATCGAGGAGACGAGTGCATTCCCCTTCCTGATCATCGACTGGCGCATCAACGATCGCTTGCGCCTCACCAACCCCTTCCCGGCCGGCCCGGCCGGTCCCGCGGGGTTGGAGCTGTCCTATGCGCTCGATTCGGGCTGGACCGCAGGCGTCGGCGCGGCCTACCGCTCCTATCGCTTTCGACTCGACTCCGACGGCCCCTTTCCCGACGGCGTCGGCGAGCACCGATTCATCCCCGTCTTCGTCCAGCTCGGGCGCGACCTGACCGAGAACCTGAGCTTCAAGCTCTATGCCGGGGCAGCGACCGGGACTACCTTGAAGGTCGAGGACGAGAAGGGTCGACGACTCTTCGAGGAGGATCAGGATCCGGCGGCGATGCTGGGGGTGTCTTTGATTGGGCGCTTCTAACGAGCATGCAGGCGTGGCGGCACCCCGGAAAATGAAAGATGCTGCGCGGGAGACCGTGCAGTGAGGTCGGTCAAGTGTTTGGCGACTCGAT
>NZ_FNNZ01000006.1 GCF_900106925.1 Thiocapsa roseopersicina | reverse complement strand
TGTTGTTCAAGCACCCCGAGGGAGGCCCACCGCTCTCCCTCATACAAGTTGACGATTTAAGAGGAAAAACCCATCAGGGAAGGTGGCCGTACTCACCGGCGCATAGGGCCAAGGCCAAGAGGTGGCGAGCATGCCGATGGAGCGCACCTTGCCGATCTCGTTGTAGAGCACTTGATGCGTATGGCCGTGGATATTGGTGACGTTGGCATAGGGCTCGAGGACCTCGTGCAGCTGCCGCCAATCGCGCACCCAGAAGTTCCACGGGGGGTAGTATTCGTAGATCGGGTTGTGGGTGAACAACACGATCGGCGCATCCTTCGGCCAATCGGAGAGGGTCTCGCCGAGCCAGATCAGCTGCTCCGCTCCGACCGCTGCCCAGGCGCCCCCGAGTGTGCCGTCCAAGGTGGCCATGTGGCCCATCCGCTCCTTCGGGCTCATCTTGCGCGAGGTCCAGAAGTCCTCCGCGCGGCTGACCGTGTCCAGGCCGATGAAACGCACACCCTTGTGATCGAAGGTCCAGGGTGTCTCCCCGAACATGCGGTTCCAGGTTTCGCCCATGTCGAGATACCAGTCGTGCTCGCCGGGGATGAAGACCTTCTTGATCGTCACCTCCTCGAGCAGCTCGGCGCCGAGCTCGAGCTCGACGGGGTCGCCGAGTTGAGCGAGATCGCCGCCGAAGATCAAGAAATCGGCGGGCGGGTCCATCGCCTGGACCTCTTCGATGGCACGGACCGTCTTCTCGACGAAGCGGCTGTTGAGATCCCTCGGATACAGATGCGTGTCGGAGATCCACGCGAATTTGAATGGCTCGCCGCCGGCGGCGAAGGCGAAGTCAAGCGTATTGAGCAAGGGAAAGAAGCCATAGGCCGCGGCGCCGGCTGTGCCGAGAACGAGCGACTTATGCAGGAAGATACGACGGGTCATGCGTATCGCGTTTGACGGCGTCTCGCCGGATCGGCGCAGCAGCCGGTCCATGTCACGCCGATGTAATGCCTGTTCGTTCATCGTTCGGTCTCCTCCAAGACAGGAAAGGTGCGTGCGATATCGACCTCAGGGCTTGCTCAACTCGATGGTGAGCGCCTGGACATCGCCGCCTTTCACCGTCACGGTCGTTTCGGTGTCGCCCGTGTAGCTCTGGGTTGCCACCAGGGTGTAGTCCCCCGGTGGAATGTCGGTCATGCTGAAATGGCCTGTTGCGTCGGTCAGGGCGTAGTAGGGGTTGTCCGCTACGAAGACATGGGCCAGCATCCAGCCATGGGCATCGCATTCGAGGCGGACCATGCCGGGACGCGGAAGCTCTTGGGTGACCTGATCGCCCGCGTTCGGCAGGGCAACGTTGAATGCGGAGCGGCGGCCGTAGAAGGCGCGGGTGTTGTGCAGGACGGGATCCGAATTGTGAATGTCGATCTCGCCCGCGCGAATGATCTGCATGGCGGGATGGAAGCGGCAATCCTTGTTGTCGATGACCGGCGTCTGCTCGGGCTCGCCCCAGGGCTTTCCTCGCGAGACCTCCTTTAAATAGACGACGGCATCCTGCACGCCCTTGTCCGGTCCCACATACACCTGCGGCTCCTCGCGGGGCCCGCCGCAGACTTGACCGTCTTTCGTGGGGATGATCTTTTTGACCGGGACCCTGCCTTCATAGATCACCCGTCCCTCGAGGGTTCCGCCACCGGCGACATCGATGGCCTCGTAGGCTTGCGTTGCCCCGCAAGCGAGGACCAGTGAAAGGATCCCGAGGCCGCTTGCGACTGAGGTTTTGCAGCTCATGAGGTTTCACTCCAGATCCGGTTTCAACAGGGCCCGCCGGTCGATTCGATTCGCCTCGATTTCCGACTACCGCGCTCACCTATACGAATAGGTCAGCGCTCCGAGCAAGCCAAATTGATTGTGTAGATCACGGTCATCGAGAAATGACGATGACGGCCGGTAGGGGCGCCGATGCCGCTTTGTCCTCGTTGACCTCGGGACGGTGCAGGACCGACGATCAGATGCGAGTCGAGCCTGCCGCGTTTGCGAGCGACAGGGGTTCCACGATCGTCGGCAGATTGGCGTGCAGAAATCGCGCTAGCCCTAGGAGCGACGGCGCTCGTGAGTAGCCGCGGCGCCAGGCGATCCCGAGGGTACGGGTGGGCACCGGAGGTGCGAGCGGACGGAAGCAGACCGCGTCGGGTCGACCCCCGACGACATTCGGTGAGGCGGCCAGCGCCGGCAAGAGGCTACAGCCGGCGCTGGCTGCCACCAGTTGGAGCAACATCTCGAGACTGCTTGCCTCGATCGCGTCGGGCCGATCTGCGAGGCAGGTCGCCAGGTAGGCGCTCACCTGGTCGCGCAGGCAGTGCTCCGGGCCGAGCAGCAGCAGGGTGTAGCGGCACAGCTCCTCGGGGAGGATGTCTGTCTCGGACGCCAAGGGGTGGTCCTTGGGCAAGACCGCCATCAAGGGCTCCCGGAACAGCGGTAAGACCTCGATGCCGCCATACTCCGTCGGGAGCGAGAGGAGCAGCGCATCGAGCTCGTAGCTGTGCAGCGCATCGAGCAGACGTGTCGTCGGATCCTCGCGAACGACGAGACGGAAATCCGGGAAGTCGTGTCTCAGTGCGGAGAGCACGCGGGGCAAGAGAAACGGGGCAAGGGTCGGAATTACCCCGAGTCGCACCGTGCCGTCCATCGGGTCTCGCGCCTGACGGGCAAGCTCGCGGATCTCGCCGAGCGCCTCGAGGGCAACGCGCGCCCGTTTGATCACCTCCTCGCCGATCGGGGTGGGACTCACATGGTGATTGTCCCGCTCGAACAGGGTGACCTCCAGGTAGTCCTCGAGCTTCTTGATCTGCATGCTCAGCGTCGGCTGCCCGACGTGGCAGATCGCGGCGGCCCGGCCGAAATTCTTCTTGTCGGCCAACGCCACGAGGTAGCTCAGCTCCCGGATCGTCATGGGTCGCCTCTTGTCGCACGCTCCGAGGCAGGTGCCTCGGAGCGCCCTCGATCGGATGTCCGAACCTTAGAGCCGCGAGCCTTCGATCTCGACATCCGCCCCGGCCCACACCCGCGCGAGCTCGAGCGCAACGCTCTGCGCATCGAGGCTCTTTCCCTGCGCGAGCAGACTCTGCTCCAGCCCGGCCAGGGACCACCCGTTGTGGGGGTAGATCTCGAGATCCTTGCGGTAGACCGCTTCTGCATCCGCTGGCCTGTTCGCGGCGAGCAGGGCCGCCCCGAGGTTTTGGCGGGCCGGCACGTACCAGTCCGAGGGCTCGACGTAGGTCAGCGCGTCTTCCAGACGCACCGCCGTTTCGAAATGTTCGATTGCGGCATCGAGCCGACCGCCCTCCTCCAGCGCGATCTCTCCGGCCAGCACCTCGCGCGCGATCGTGAGAACCTGAGCCATGCTGTTGGTTTCCCAGATGCGCGTGGCTTCCATCTCGGGGTCGTCGGCGATCGATGCGAGCGCCGAAAGCGAGCTCTTCGCCCCGGCGAGGTCATGTGTGCGCGCCAGGGCCAGGCCCCAGGCGTAATGCCATATGCCGGTCGGGTAGATCAGATCCTCCGCGGGTTGCGGTTCGGCGAGCACATCGTCCCAGCGTCCGAAGCGCACCATGACGAAATAAGGCAGCGCCCAGTAATGTTGCAGGGTGGCATAACCGGCCTCGCGCATGAGCTCCTGATCCTGGTGGGCCTGCGTGTGCCGCGCAGCATCGAGGGCCTTGCGGCTCTGCCCGATGAAGCTCGCCGCCGCGGCGAGGAAGTGGTGGTTGTGCGGCATGTAGGCCACCGGGTAGAGACCCTGGGCATGGCACTGCGCGATGTAGGCATCGTCGGCGGCGATGGCCTTCTCGTTGGCGAGCACCGCCTCCTCGTAACGCCCGACGCGGATATAGATGTGCCCCGGCATGTGCACCAGGTGACCGGCGCCCGGCACCAGGTCGCGCAGCCGATCTGCCGCCCCGATGCCGCGCTCGGGATGGACCTTCTCGACGGCGTGGATGTAGAGATGATTGGCCAGCGGGTGATTCGGATGCTCGGCGAGTACGGTCTCCAGTGTCGCGAGGATGGTCCGGGTGACGGGCTTGGGCGAGCCGTCGTCCTCCCAGTAGTCCCAGGGCGTGGTGTCCATCAGGGCTTCGGCATAGAGGCTCGCCGCATCCGGGTCCTCGGGAAAGCGCTCGGCCACTTTGCCCATCGCCTCCGCATAGGCTTGGTCGAGCGCGCCGCGGTCATCGGGTGCCTGCTCGGTATAGCGCTCGGCGAGTGCCTCGATGTAGGTCCTCTCGCGCTCGGTGGCCGAGTCCTTGAGGGCCAGAGCGCGTTGAACGGCGGCATAGGCGCGGGGATTCTCGGCTACATCCATCCCCGCGTTGATATTGGGGCCGAGCACCAAGGACTCCCCCCAGAAGCACATGGCACATTCGGGGTCGAGGGTCTGCGCCTGGCGGAAGGAGCGCGCGGCCTCCTTGTGATTGAAGCCGAACGACAAGACGAGGCCCTGATCGAAATAGCGCTGTGCCTGCGGCGAGTCGGTCGTGATGTCGTGATGATGGTTGCCCATGCCCTCGAGTAAGGGGGCGATCGGTTGCTCGGGGGCAGCCGCGGAGACCAGCGACGTGACCATGAGCAAACCCCAAGACACTGCTGGAATGTCGCGAAGGTTCATGTTGACCTCCCGGACGATATTTAGCCGGCACCGGAATCGGGGGTGTGCGCACCGTATAGATCCTTGTTGCGCCGAGGACCGGGAGAGGAGATGGCCACGGCCGCCCCGGCGGCGATCGGATGCGCGTCCGGATGCTCTCACTTAACCTTAGCAAAATATTCCGATTAGACCAGTCGGGATTCCGTGTGGATGGCCCAAAGATCAGCACTTCGGCCTGCGCATCCTGGAGCACGCAGGGGATCATGCCGAGCAGCTCGACCGGGAATCCAACCCGTGCACCGCATCGGCGTGCAGGATGGTCTCCGAGCTTGAGGTTATCCGCTGCACACGCCCCCGCGCCGCGGCCATCCGGCCCAGCTCGTCCTGGTCCAGACTTACGCTCTCGCGCTGCATTCACGGCGCTCGGCTCCATTCGGAGTCGGGATCCTCACGTGTCTCGGTCGTCTTGCCAGTCCGCTCCTCAGCGTTTAACGTTCAGGCCCGGTTTGTTGCACCGTCAACGCACGGAATATCGCACTTTGGTCGTCCTCCTTGCTCGCGGGGCCACTTTGATTTTTTTCGGGGACAGGATGGATCGCGCCGATCAGCATGCGCAGGGCCAGCGCATCGTCGCAGGGCGGGACGGGGCCGAACCGACCCGGGCAGGAATCAAGGTGCCTGTCGCTGTCCTTCGGGCGCGGTTTCGACATGAGTGACGCCGGCGCCCTGTCGGCCAAGCTGGCATTTGCGCTTGATCAGCTGACTTGGCTGGCAACCTATGCAATCGCCGCATTCGGTGCCGGACAGCGGCTGCTCGCGCCGCTTGCGATGGCCGATCTGGATGCGGGGCTTCGGAGCAGCCTACGCCTTGCAGCGGGCATCGGCGTCTTCGTCGTGAGCTTGTTCCTCCTGGCTGCGACGGGCTTGCTGGTGTCGAACGCCATCCTGCTGCTGGTGTTGTCGGGACTGGTGGCCGCCGCGGCACATGGCCTGACGGTCGTACGATCCTCGCGGAAGATCCCGGTCTCGGTTCGGCCGGGGCAGGTCAGCCCGCGCGAGTGGTTCTGGATCCTTCTGATCCTCTTATCGGTCATCCCGCTGCTCACCCGGGCGCTGCAGATCCCGTTTCAATTCGACGAGCTGATGTATCACCTTCCGACCGCCCGCGATTGGGCCCGGGAGGGCGGCCTGACGGTCAACGAGTCGCTGCGCTACCCGCTGTCGGCCTTCAATTTCCACCTGCTTTACGCGGCCGCGCTGGTGCTCGGCAACGATGTGTTTCCGCATCTGATCCATGCCTTCGCCGGGGTGCTCGTTGCCGTCGGGGTCTACTCGGTCGGTCGTCGTTATTTCGACCGGCGCACGGGCTTCGTGGCTGCCCTTCAGACGATCATCGCAACCCTCTGGTTCTACGAAACGGCCTATGTCGATCTCGGCGTCGGGTTGTTTCTGTTCTTCGGATTCGTGGCGCTCGCGCTTGCCTACGAGCAGCAGGATGCGCGCTGGATCTATCTTGCGGCCTTTTTTGCGGGTCTGGCGGTCGGGACGAAGTACCAGGGTCTGTTCTATCTGCCGGTGCTCGTCCTGCTGGCGCTTGCCGTGGAGCGACGGCCATCGGTCCTGGTGCGGGCCTCGCTCGTGTTGTTTTTCGTGGGTGGGTACTGGTACCTGCGCAATCTCTGGATCTCCGGAGACCCGTTGCATCCCATCGGCGGGCGTTTCTTCGGATATTGGCTCTGGAATGCCGATGATTTGAGGGCGCAGTACCGGGATCTCGATGGGGTTCGCGGTTGGCCCGAGTGGTATCTCTGTGTCGCCGCAGCAAGTGTGTTTTTTCTGAAAGGTTCATCCGGGATCTACCGCGGCCTGGTCGCGGCCGTGCTCGGCTCGGCCCTGATCTGGATCCTGGTCTCCGGCTATCCGCGCTATCTGGTCCCGGTGTATCCGCTGTTGGCCTTGCTCTCGGCCTTTGTCTTTGTCAGGGTGTCGGATCTGATCGGACTCGGCCGCAGGGTCGGAGCCCTTTGGGCGAGGCTCGGCAAGCGCTGGCGCGTCGCGCTCCCGAGCATCCTTTTGCTGATCATCGGGTTCAGCTACATCGACGACGCCAAGCTCGCGTGGGGGCGCATTGCGCCGACTGCCGACGCGCGTGACGCCGTGTTGCGCCAAAGGTCTGCCGCCTACGAGATCCTGAGCGATGTCGACCCCGACGACGGATTGCGCGTTTTTCAGCTCGGCTTCGAGGGGGAGATCTATTACTTCCCCGTGCCGGTCACCGGCGACTGGTTCGGTCCCGGGCGTTACTCGGAGGTGGCCCGTCGTTTGGGCAAGGGTGCGGAGCTTGCCGGTTATCTGGCGTCGATGGACACCAACGCCCTCCTGATCAATCGACGTCATCCGTCCTTCGCGGACCTCGCGCTTGATCCGGATATCGACCGTTATTTTACCCTCGTGCGCCGTACCGATCGCGTCGAGCTCTACCGCTTGAAGGATCGGCGTTGAGACCGCCGCGACGGTCTCGGTCGTTCCGCGCAGGCCCGTGGCCTGCCGCCGGAGTGCGGGCGGTCGAGGCCGGCGTCGTTGCGTCGAGGAGGCGACTATGCATCAATTGATCGAGATCGACGGATCTTCGCCCTGTCCCGATCCGGATCTTGCGGCACTGCGCACGGCGGTGCTGATCCCCTGTCACAACGAGGCCGCGGCGATTGCGGCCGTGGTGCGTGATTTCAGGGCAGCCCTGCCTTGGGCTCGGATCTACGTCTACGACAACAACTCGACGGACGACACCGCAGCGCAGGCCCGTCAAGCCGGCGCCATCGTCCGTCGCGAAACCATGCAAGGGAAGGGCTATGTGGTCTGTCGCATGTTCAGCGACGTCGATGCGGATCTCTACGTCCTCGTGGACGGCGACGACACCTATTGCGCCGCCAGTGCGCCCGGACTCCTGCGACGCCTCGTCGTCGAGCGTCTGGATATGGTCAGTGCCGCGCGCATCGGAGAAACCCGCGAGGTCTATCGCCGCGGTCACCGGTTGGGCAACCGCATCCTCACCGGGATGGTCGCAGGCCTGTTCGGAAATCACTTCCGGGATATGCTGACCGGGTACCGGGTGTTCTCGCGTCGCTTCGTCAAGTCCTTTCCGGCCCTGTCCGCCGGTTTCGAGATCGAGACCCAGCTGACGGTCCACGCGCTGGAGATGCAGATGAAGGTGGCCGAGGTTGAAACGCCGTATCGAGAGCGGCCGGAAGGCTCGTACAGCAAGCTGCGCACCTTTCGCGACGGCTGGCGAATCGTCAAGACGATCGGGGTCCTGTTCAAGGAGGAGCGACCGCTTGCCTTCTTTTCTACCTGTTTCGGCGTGCTGGCGCTCGGCGCGGTCGCTCTGGCTTGGCCGATCTTTGCCGAGTTCGCACACACGGGTTTGGTCCCGCGTTTTCCCACCGCGATACTGGCTACCGGGATGATGTTGCTCGCGTTCCTCTCGCTGGCAAGCGGCTTGATTCTCGACACCGTTGCCCACGGCAGACGCGAGCTCAAGCGGCTGCATTATCTGGCGACCCCGCCCTTGCCGGCGATGGATTCGGCGTCCGAGGAGGACCCATGAGCAAAGCCGGGTGTCCGCAAGCGCGCCTGCGCACCGAGGCGTTGCGTTTCGCGATGATCGGCGCGATCGGGTTTCTGGTCGACGCCGCGGTCTTGACGGGTTTGGTGAGCGGGCTCGATAGGGGACTCTACGAGGCCCGTGCGGTTTCCTTCAGTCTCGCGGTGTCCGTGACCTGGTATCTGAACCGGCGATTTACATTCATCGATCGAATCTCCGCGGACCGCACGCGCGAGTATGCCCGCTATGTTGCGGTCCAGATCGTCGGCGCACTCATCAACCTCGGGATCTACGCCCTGGTTGCGAGTGGATTCCCGGCGCTCGCGGCCTACCCGGTCATCCCGCTGGCCGCCGGTTCCGCTGTTGCGATGCTCTTCAACTTCCTGGCCTCGCGACGATTCGCCTTTATTGCTCCGAGCGTGCAATCCATCCCATGCGCATCACAGCCGTCTTCTTCTCGTACCTCCTCGCCTGCCTCCTCCTTGCCGCGCTCTTGACCTACCCGGTCATGTCGACCGGCTGGCTCGACGAGGATCCGCAGCGGGTGATGGGGCGTTTGGCGCAGGTCTTCATCCTGCTCGGGGTCTGGCCCTTTCTCAAGCTTATGCGGCTCGCGGACCGGACCGCGCTGGGTTACGGTATTGCAAAGCCGGCCTTCCGGCGCGCGGTCGCTCTGGGCTGGGTCGAAGGGGTGGCGATCCTCCTGGTGCTGGCGCTAGCCCTCGTCGCCTTGGAGATCCGTCTGCCCGATGCGGACCTGGAGCTCTGGCCCTTTCTGGCAAAGAAGGCACTCCAGGCCCTGATCGGCGGGCTCCTGATCGGCGTTTTGGAGGAGACCTTCTTCCGCGGTGCCCTTTACACGGCGATCCGCCGGCGCGACGGTGTCGCCTCGGCCGTGGTCTGGACGGCGTTTCTCTACATGCTGGTCCACTTCATGAAGCCGAGTGAATTGCCCGCGGGCGTAGCCTTCGATTGGACGGGCGCGTGGCAGATGTTCGGCGCCGTCTTCGTCGACGTCTTCCAGTGGAAGCATCTGAGCTCGATGGCCGCGCTCTTCATGGTCGGGGTCTTTCTGGCCTTGGTGCGCGAGCGCACGGGGCACATTGCTTGGGGGATCGGGCTGCACGCGGGCTGGGTCTTCGTGATTCAGGTCACGCGGCGGATGACCGACGGCAACCCCGATGCCCCGGCCGCCTTCCTGGTCGGCAGCTACGACGGCATCATCGGCTGGCTGGCGGCGGTATGGATCGGCCTGCTGGCGCTGCTCTTTTGGGGATGGACACGACGTTCGAGGTCCTATGTTGCTTGAGTCGAGTGTCCGGAAGATGGCGGGATCAGCCGCGCAGCCGTTGCTCTCAATCGTCTCCCTGCATCCGGCGGCGAACCTCGGGCAGGTGCCTGCGGCTGATCGGGAGCTGTTCCGCACATTCGCGCAACTGTATGAATGAGCCTCCGTCCGCGCGTTTCTCCAAGCCGGCGACCCGGTCACGCGCGACCAGTGCGTTACGATGAATGCGCAGGAAGCGCTCCGCGAACTCCTGCTCCAACCTACGCAGCGACTCGTCGATCAGGAGCTCGCCGTCGACATGACGCACCGTCACGTATTTGTGCTCGGCGCGCAGATAGATGACGTCCTCGATCCGCACGGTGCGTAGCCCGCCCCGGTAATGGGCGCTGATCTGGCGCCGAGGGGCAGCTCGAGGCGGATCCCGATCGCATGGTGTGCCCGGCCCGACACACCGAGCCGGCGTCGGATTCTGCAGGCGCAACAGTGTCTCGCACAGGCGCTCGGGGCACACCGGCTTCACCAGGTAACCCGCGAGTTGGTTGCCGAACGCAACCAGGGCCTCATGCTCGAAGGCCGTCACCAAAATGACCGCCGGGGCGGGATCCAGCGCGGCCAGTGCTCGCGCAGCCTCCAGCCCGTTCGTGCCGGGGATCTGCACGTCCAGCAACACCAGATCGATCCGCTGCGTCCTGCAGATCTCGATCGCCTGCAGTCCGTCGGTCGCTTCGCCGGCCAGGATGTACCGCCCCTCGGTGTCGGCCAGCAGCCTCCGAAGCCGCTCGCGTGCCTGTGCTTCATCGTCGACGACCAGGATGTTCATAACCTTTTCCATGGATCAGGTCTGGACCGGGTTGACAATGGTGCTTCTTCAGTCGAGCAGGAAGTGCTGCAGGATGCGACCGGTAAGTCCGGCGAGGCGCATCTTCAGGCTGACCTTCCGCCGCCGCGGATGTTCGCTCTTAAAGATAGCCCACGATCATTTTACTCGGTATTGCGCCGTTGCCGACATCTCGTGTTCGGCCTCGGGCGTTTGCCCGGTCCCGGCTCCATGCGCGCGATCCATCCGGCGCAACTCCAGCGTGTAGAATCATGCGATCGCACCCATTCGGATCTCTTAGATGCACGAGCCAAGCTCTTCCGCCAAACCCTGGGCCGGACGCTTCAATGCGCCCACCGACGCCTTCGTCGAAGCCTTTACCGCCTCGGTCGACTTCGATCGGCGGCTCTATCGCTACGACATTCAGGGCTCCATCGCCCACGCCACGATGCTGGCCCGTCAAGGCATCCTGAGCGATGCCGAGCGCGATGCCATCGTGTCCGGGCTGGAAGCGGTGCGGGAGCGGATCGATTCCGGCGCATTCGAGTGGTCAATCCCGCTCGAAGACGTCCACATGAACGTGGAGTCCGCCCTGACCGAGCTGATCGGCGATGCCGGCAAAAAGCTGCACACCGGGCGTTCGCGCAACGATCAGGTCGCAACCGATGTTCGCTTGTGGCTGCGCGAGGAGATCGATCTGATCCGCGCGGCGATCGCTCGCCTTCAAGGCGCCTTGCTGGATCTCGCCGAGCGCGAGGACGAGACCATCATGCCCGGCTTCACCCACCTGCAAGTCGCTCAACCCGTCACCTTCGGCCACCACATGCTGGCTTGGTTCGAGATGCTGGATCGCGATCGCGAGCGCCTGGCCGATTGTCGGCGGCGCATGAACGTGATGCCGCTCGGAGCCGCGGCGCTGGCCGGCACCACCTATCCGATCGATCGGGCCTATACCGCCGAGCTGCTCGGCTTCGATCGGCCGGCGGAGAATTCGCTCGATGCCGTGTCGGACCGGGATTTCGCGATCGAATTCACCGCGGCCGCGGCCATCCTCATGATGCATCTGTCGCGCTTCTCCGAGGAGCTGATCCTCTGGTCGTCGAGTCAGTTCGGCTTCATCGAGCTGTCAGACAGCTTCTGCACCGGCTCCTCGATCATGCCGCAGAAGAAGAACCCGGACGTGCCCGAGCTGGTCCGCGGCAAGAGCGGGCGCATCTTCGGACACCTGATGGGACTCTTGACCCTGATGAAGGCCCAGCCCTTGGCCTACAACAAGGACAACCAAGAGGACAAGGAGCCCCTCTTCGACACGGTCGACAATCTGAAGGGCTCGCTCAAGGTCTATGCCGAGATGATGCGCGAGGTCGCCTGCAACCGGGCGCGGATGCGCGCGGCCGCCGCACAAGGCTTCAGCACCGCGACCGATCTGGCCGATTATCTGGTGCGCAAGGGCATCCCCTTCCGCGATGCTCACGAGATCGTCGGCAAGGCGGTCGGGCTGGGCGTGCGCGAAGGTCGGGATCTGGCCGAGCTGACGCTCGACGATCTGCGCGGTTTCTCCAACGCCATCGAGGCCGATGTCTTTACGGTGCTGACCCTGGATGGCTCGGTCGCCGCACGCGATCACCTCGGCGGCACCGCCCCGGCACAGGTGCGCGCCGCGATCGAACGAGCACGCGCCCGCTTGGCCGGCTTGGGCATGAGCGATGCCCGATAGCCTGGATCAGCTCAACGCCCGACTACTCGCCTTCGCCCGCGAGCGCGACTGGGAGCAGTTCCACTCGCCCAAGAACCTCGCCATGGCGCTCGCCGGCGAGGCCGGCGAGCTGCTCGAGCACTTCCAATGGCTGAGCGAGCAACAGAGCGCCGAGCTAAGTGCCGAGAAGAAACGGCAGGTCGCCCATGAGCTCGCCGACATCCTCAATTACCTGGTCCGCCTGGCCGAGCGGCTTGACATAGACCTCCTGGCCGCCGCCGACGAGAAGATCGCCATCAACGCCGCGCGTTATCCGGCAGACAAGGTGCGCGGGGATGCGCGGCGGGCGAGCGAGTATGGAGACGAGGATACAAGCCTGGACGGTTCTGCTTGACGCGTTGCTGGCGGCAACCGAAGCACGCGAGAACGTCGTCGTCGATCGGTTTGCCAAATCGGCTCCTGATTGGCAAGGAGATTCAGTATGCGCCGAATCCACGATTCGGGGCTGAGGGCCGCAAGCATCAAGTAACCAAAACCATTGAGGGCGAGCGTGGCGAGCTCAGCCGGACGTGCTGGTGATCTGCGATCGGGCGAAGACCGACTGTCGCGGCGTGCGGGGCGGTCCGGACTTCGTCGTGGAGGTGCTCTCGCCGCGCACCGCGAGCCATGACCATGTGCGCAAGCGCCGGGTCTACGAGCGAGCCGGCGTGCGTGAATACTGGCTGGTCCCTCCGGTCGACCGCACCCTAAACGTCTACAGGCTGGAGCAGGGCCGGTTCGGCGGGGCCGAGGTGATGGAGCTGGAGGGCGAAACCCCGGTCGGCATCTTGCCGGGCGTGGTCATCGCCCGAGATGCGCTGGTCGGGCGTCTCGCGCCGCCGGAGGACTGAGTCTCTGCGAATTCCCGGTGCAGCGGTTTCTCGAACCCGCGACCGGTCAAAGCGTCTCGGGCGAAAAGGTATCGCACGCTGAGGGCTCGCCGGTGGTGAGACCGCGTTTGAACCAGCGCACACGCTGTGCCGAGCTGCCGTGGGTGAAGCTGTCGGGGGTGACATGGCCGCGGGTTTGGCGTTGCAGACGGTCGTCGCCGATGGCGGAGGCGGCGTTCATGCCCTCCTCGACATCGCCCGCTTCGATGATGCTGCGCGCCTTGTGCGCGCGGTGCGCCCACACCCCGGCGAAGCAGTCGGCCTGCAGCTCCAGGCGCACCGAGAGCTGATTGGCTTCTGCCTGGCTGGCCCGACGACGCGAGCTCTCGACCTGCTCGGAGATGCCGAGCAGGTTCTGGACGTGGTGGCCGACCTCGTGCGCGATGACGTAGGCTTGGGCGAAGTCGCCGGGCGCACCGAAATCACGACGCAGCTCGTCGTAGAAGGCCAAGTCGATATAGACGCGTTGATCGGCCGGGCAGTAAAAAGGGCCCATGGCGGCCTCGCCCAACCCGCAGGCCGAGCGGGTCATGCCCGAGAAGAGAACCAGCGTGGGCTCTCGATACTGATCGCCGCCGGCCTTGAAGATCTCGCCCCAGGTGTCCTCGGTGTCCGCCAGGACCACCGAGACGAAGTCTGCGAGCTCGTCCTTGACCGCAGCGCTCGGAAGCCTGATCTCGGGTTGACCGGCACCGAATGGATCGCCATAGGGTACTTGGCCGCTCGGCGCCCGGGAGGTCTCCTGAGTCGGCCCCAACCCGCCTTGGGTCAGGAGAAGGCTCGGGTCCACGCCCAGAAGCAACAGGACGACCACCAGGATCAGGCCCCCGAGCCCGCCGCCGATTCCGACGCGGCGCCCCACGCCGAGCGGGCGCCGTCCGCCGAACGGGCTGTCGCCGAGACCGCCGCCGCGGCGATCCTCCACATTCTCGCTACGCCTGCCGGTCTTCCAACGCATGGGTTTTCCTCAGATGCCTAAACCGCGTCCAGAGCCAGATGCTCATTTTCGAGTGAGCTCGACGTTTGGTGTATCCACAACCATTAGCGGGGACGCGGTTTAAAATGAGATATTTTTTAGTATTTTAAACCGCGCCGGCTCCAACGGTCGTCAAACCTGCCGGGGCCAATCCTATCCAAAAACATCGCATACCGGGCCGGGCGCGGTTTAACGTAGACAGAAACGCTGAATCAGCGCCCGCAAGAGGTCGAGCGTCGGTCTGATCCGATCCAGCTCAAGATACTCGTCTGGTTGGTGGGCTTGAGCGATATCGCCCGGGCCGAGGACGATGGTCTCCATCCCGAGTTGGTTGAGGAAGGGCGCCTCGGTGCCGAAATTCACGGCCTCGGCGGTGTGGCCGGTCAGCCCCTCGGCGACGCGCACGATCGCCGAGCCGGCGGGCGTCTCGGCCGGCGGGATGGCCTCGAACAAGGGTTCGACGAACCAGGCGAGCCCGCGACGGTCGGCGACGGTCGCGACTCGGCGACTAAGCTCGGCACGCACTTCGGTTGCGCTCAGACCGGGCAGGAGCCGCATGTCGACATGCAGCTCGCACTCGCCGCAGATCCGATTGGGGTTGTCGCCGCCGTGGATGTGGCCGAGATTCAGGGTCGGGTGCGGGATCTTGAATCCCTCGTGTCGGTGGCTGTCCGCGAGCTCCGTCCGCCAAGCCATCAGGGTGCCCATGACCTCGTACATGCCGTCCAAGGCGTTGTTGCCGAGGGAGGGGTCGCTCGCATGGCCGCTGCGCCCGACCAGGCGAATCGACTCGCCCATGACGCCTTTGTGCAGACGCACCGGGCGCAGCCCGGTCGGCTCCCCGATCACCGCATAGCGCCCCAGCGGCCTTCCGGCCTCGACCAGGGCGCGCGCACCGTGCATCGCGGACTCCTCGTCCGCGGTCGCCAGGATCATCAGGGGCTGCGCGAGGTCGGTCGCGGTCAAGCCGCGGGCGGCCTCGATCGCCAGCGCCAGGAAGGACTTCATGTCGGACGTGCCGAGCCCGTAGAGGCGCCCCTGCGCTTCGGTCAGCTTGAGCGGATCGTGGGTCCAGAGATGGGCGTCGAAAGGAACCGTGTCGGTGTGTCCCGACAGCACCAGACCGCCGGGCCCGCTGCCGAGCGTGGCCAGCAGATTGGCCTTGTCCGGCTGCCCCGGCAACTCCAGGATCTCGACCCGGAAGCCGGCTGACTCCAACCAGGAGGCCAACAGATCGATCACCGCCCGGTTGCTGTGGTCGAAGGCGGGCGTGACGCTGCTCACCGACAGGGTGCCGATCAGCCCTTCGAGCATGGAGGTCAGGGTCGGGGCCTGGCTGGGCATGAAGTGCTCCGCTGCATTGAGACACGAGGCTCGGGTCCGTCGCCCGAGGAGGATGTAGATTCGATCCGATGGCGCCGACCTCCGACGCCTTGCATTTTCCTGCACGACCTGTAGATTTCGCCGACTCTATCCCGCCTTTCCGGCGCCCGCCAGTCCCCACGCCGTCAGCGAAGCCCGTGTCCAATCCAGTGCCCACCGATCCGATCAGCGACACCGCGCCCCCGTCTATACGTCTGCGCCCTGCGGTGCTTGCCGATATGGGCGCGCTGCTTCGGCTCGAGGGCGCGAGCTTCCAGAGTGACCGGCTGACCCGTCGCCAGTTCCGCTACATGCTGACTCGTGCGCAGGCGCGCACACTGGTCGCCGAGGATCCGGAGGGTGCACTGTTGGGGTACGTCATGGTGCTCTTCAGCCGGGCGACCTCGGTCGCGCGCCTCTATTCGATCGCGGTCGCGGCACAGGCGCGGGGCCGAGGGGTCGGTCGCGCGCTCGTCGAGGCGGCGGAGGAGGCCGCCTGGGAGCAGGAGCGCGCCTACATGCGCCTCGAAATCCGGCGTGACAACCTCGCCTCGCAGGCGCTGTTCGAGAGCGCGGGTTATCGGCGCTTCGGCGTGCTCTCGGACTACTACGAAGACCATATGGAGGCGCTTCGGTACGAGAAGACGCTCTCTCCCGGTCTCAAGCCGGAGCTCAAGCGCGTGCCCTTCTACGAGCAAACGCTCGATTTCACCTGCGGCTCCTCGTCGCTGATGATGGCGATGCAGGCGCTGCGCCCGAGCCTCGAGCTCAATCGAACGCTGGAGCTGCGGATCTGGCGCGAGTCCACGACCATCTTCATGACCTCGGGTCACGGTGGCTGCGGCCCTCTCGGGCTGGCCTTGTCCGCACAGTCCCGGGGCTTTTCGGTCGAGGTCTTCGTGAACGATCCGGGTGTGCCGCTGGTCGACTCGGTGCGCAGCCCGGAGAAGAAGGAGGTCATGCGCCTGGTTCACGAAGACATGCTGGCCGAGGCGCAGCGTCTGGGTATCCCGGTCAATCCGGGCACGCTCAGCATCGACGATCTCCAGCAGCGTTGGGACGCGGGCTCGGTGCCTCTGGTATTGATCAGCTCCTACCGCATCTACCGCGAGAAATTCCCGCATTGGGTCGTGATCACCGGCTTCGATGAGCACTTCGTCTATGTCCACGACCCCTACGTCGACTACGACAACGGAGAGACCACGCTGGACTCGATCGATATGCCGATTCCCCGTGACGAGTTCAGTCGGATGGCCCGCTATGGTCGGGTCGGGTTGCAGGCCGTCGTTCTCGTCTCCTGCTAGACCGCGTCCGGAGGGACAGGGCAGGTTTGTGGCTGGATTCGGACTCGCCGGTATCGATCAACGCTGCAGGCGACGCGGTCTAGGATTTTTATTTTTTTCATTCTTTAAATCGCGCCTGTGCCGAGGCGCGTTGGTGTGGATAAACCCGGAACCAGAATGCAACGCGACACATACTCTACGAGCGAGCGCGATTTAAATGGCTGAGCACCTGTTGTTGGTGGAGCAGCAAGGCGACTGGAAGCCGGGCTTTCCGCGTCTGCCCGTGGTGACCGCGCGCGACTATCTCGCGGGCGGCGAGCTGGCGTCCAAGCGCGATCTGCGCGTCATCAACCTGTGCCGCAGCTATCGGTATCTCTCGGTCGGCTACTACTGCTCGCTGCTCGCCGAGGCACGCGGACACAAGGTCATCCCGAGCGTTCGGACCATCCAGGAGCTCTCCAGTCGCGAGCTCTACAGCCTGGCCACCGAAGAGCTGGACGGGCTGGTGCAGCGTCTGCTCGGGCGACGCAAGACCTCGGCACTGGCCCCGACCGCCTACGAGCTGACCATCTGTTTCGGCCAGTGCGACGTCAAGGAGCTGCAGCCGCTCGCACGCGAGATCTTCGAGACCTTCCGCTGCCCGATCCTGCGGGTGGAGTTTCGCCGCCAAGGCACCTGGCGTATCGGGGCCATCAAGGCCCTGCCGCTGGCCGCCGTCACGGCGGACGGGGAGGGGCCTTTGTTTGCGGCGCTGGAGGGTTATCTCTCGCAGCGTTGGCGCCAGCCGCGCGCGCGCCTGTCCTACCGCTACGACCTTGCCGTGCTGCACGACCCCGCCGAGGAGCTGCCGCCCTCCGACGGCAAGGCACTGCAACGCTTCGTGAAGGCGGGTAAGTCGCTCGGCGTGAACGTCGAGCTGATCCAGCGCAAGGACTACAGCCGCCTCGCCGAGTACGACGCGCTCTTCATTCGTGAGACCACGCGCATCGGTCACCACACCTTCCGCTTCGCCAAGAAGGCCGACAGCGAGGGCATGGTCGTCATCGACGACCCGGACTCGATCCTGCGCTGTACCAACAAGGTCTATCTCGCCGAGCTGCTGGCGGCGCACCGCATCCCGCGTCCCAAGACACTGGTGCTGCGCAAGGAGAATCTGATGGAGGCCGAAGAGCAGATCGGCTATCCGATCGTGCTCAAGATCCCGGAGGGGTCATTTTCGCGCGGGGTCTTCCGGGCAGAGGATCGCTCGGGGCTGACGCGGATTGCCGGGAAGCTCTTTAAGGAGTCCGATCTCATCCTGGCCCAGGAGTATCTCTACACGCCCTTCGATTGGCGCATCGGCATCCTGGGTCGCCAGCCCTTCTATGCCTGCAAGTACCTGATGAGCCGCGATCATTGGCAGATCGTCAAGCACGAGAGCGACGGTCGTCACGAGCAGGGCGGGTTCGAGACCCTGCCGGTCGAGGCCGTCCCGCCCGCCGTGATGAAGACCGCGCTGAAGGCGGCCGATCTGATCGGCGACGGGCTCTACGGGGTCGATCTCAAGGAGACGCCGGCCGGTCCGGTCGTGATCGAGGTCAACGACAACCCCAGCTTGGATGCGGGGGTCGAGGACCTGGTGCTCGGCGATCAGCTCTACGCCCGTCTGATCGGCGAATTCGTGGTACGACTCGACCGCCGACGCTCCGGCAAACGCTGACTGGAATACGATGACTCTATCCACCGAATTGCGTCCGCAGAGCGTGCGTCTCTCGCGCTCGAAGGCGACTGCGCTTATCACTCCCGAGGAGATCGCCGCCTCGCCCTTGGCCCGTTATCGCACCTTGGTCGACGATTGGGACGCCTTCGCCGCGGCGCTTGGCCGACCGCTGCCGCCCTGCATCTGGGCCAACCCGACGCGGATCTCGGTCGCCGAGCTGGCCGACCTGCTGGCCGAGCAGGGTCTGGAGGCGCAACCCCTGCCCGGTCTGCCCGCTGCCTTGCGACTCCCCGAGGAGACCAAGGCCGGGCGCAACTGGTGGTACTGTGCCGGTCTTGCCCATGCACAGGAAGAGGTCTCGCAGCTGCCCGCGATGCTGATGGACCTGGCACCCGGTCAGCGGGTGTTGGATCTCTGCGCCGCACCCGGCGGCAAGACCGCGCAGATCGCCTTTGCTCTGGGCAATCGCGGGACGCTCGTCGCGAACGACATCGCCCACGCGCGCATCAAGGCGCTCCAGGGTAATCTCGACCGGCTGGGTGTGGTCAACGTCACCACGACCTGCTGCGACGGCGCCAACTGGCCGAGTGCGAGCGGTCAGTTCGACCGCATCCTGGTCGACGCACCCTGCTCGAGCGAGGGCACGCTGCGGCGCACGCCATCCTTGTTGCCCCGGCTGGATCCGAACAGTGCGCTTCGCCTGGGGCCGCGCCAGCGGGCGCTGCTGCGCAAGGCGGTGCAGCGCTGTCGTCCGGGCGGGCGCATCCTCTATTCCACCTGTACCTTCGCGCCGGAGGAGAACGAGCTGGTGGTGGCCGACATCCTCGCCGAGCACACCGGCATGCTGCGCCTGGTGCCCGCATCGGTTCCGGGTTTCGTCGCGATGCCGGGCGTCACCCATTGGAACGGCCGGGATCTTCCGCCCGAGCTGGCGCAATGTCTGCGGATCTGGCCCCACCATCGCGACACCGGCGGCTTCTTCATGGCGATCCTGGAGAAGAATACGGGCTGCCCCGCGGAGCCGACGCCCGAGTCGGCCGTCCTGGACGACACGGATGCTGCGGAATGGCTCGCCGGTCTCGACGACAAATACGGCCTGGGCGGGGATTATTGGGTCGACTACCGCGCCAACCGCCAAACCCGACGTGGATTGCACCTGATGGCCGCCGATCACGCACCGCCTGCGGTTCCCGCGGCCGAGTCGAGCGGTTTGTTCTTTCATCGTACCAATGTGCGACCGCCTAAGCCCAGCACCGGCGGCTCTCTGCTCTTCGGGCGCGATATCACGCGTTTCGGTGTCTCATTGGATACCGAGCAGCGCGATCGTTACCTGCGACGTGAGATCTTCGACCCGACACCCGAGCAACGGGCCGCCACGCCGACGGGACAGATCATCGTGAGCTATCGTGGTCATGTGCTGGGTGTGGGTGTGCTGCATCGCTCCGGGGTGATCGAGAGTTTGTTTCCGAGCCGTTGGAGTGGCTGCGCGGCTTAAAACGCGTCCCGATGGTTTATGGGATGTTTTCGTGTCGGTAGCGCTTGGCCTTGTCCGCTCGGCTTGGAGCGGACGCGTTTTAAGGTGATCTCAGGGAAAGGGTCTAGCGAGGCGTACGGGGGCGGGGGCGTAGGGGAGTAGGGGCGACTTTAGTCGCCCCTACAGGTTCTGCACCCATATGCAGCCGGAATACTTATTCCCGTAATCGCCTGAGTTGATGTCATTTTTTTAGGAGGCTAGTGATCGATGCGGCGACGCGACAAGAGGTTCGAGGTTGCGGTGATGTTGGCTTGGCTCGGCTCGGGGGCCGCCTTGGCGCAGCAGCCGACCGGACAGGAGGTACAGGCACCGGCTCCGGTCGCTCAACCGACGGTCGAGTGGGCGATTGCGCCCGAAGGGAGGACTCTGCCCGGCGGGATCGTGCTCGAGGAGGGCATGGTGTTGCCTCCGGGGACTGTGCTGCCCGGCGGGGCGATTTTGCCGGGGGCGCCTGCTGTCGCGGAGCCAAGCACGGCGCCGGTTCCTCCGGTTGTCTCCATCCCGACTCCCGAGGCGGTCTCGGCGCCGGAGCCGCTGACTGCGCCGCCGCCCGCACCCGCTATGGAGCGACGGCTTCCCGGCCAGTCGACCCTCGGGGTTCCGCACGTCAGCGGAGGGATCGGTGCCTCCGAGCGCGAGGCGATGGAGCAGGTGAAGTCTCAGTACAACCTGCGGCTCTTGTTCGCCGTTGCCGGGTCCGGGGCCTATCTGTCCAACATCCGCGTGCAGATACAGGATGCAGCCGGACCGACACTGCTCAGCACCGTGACCGTCGGCCCCTGGCTCTACGCCAATCTCGCCCCCGGCGACTATGTCCTGACGGTCGAGCATGCCGGACAGGCACAGACCCGCAATGTTACGCTCCCGACGACCGGGGCCGTGGCCGAATCCTTTTACTGGCCCGCACCATGACACTCTCCATCCAAGATCTCTACGACCGGCTGCAACTCGTACTCGCGGCCCCCGACGACGCGGAGATCCGCGGCGTCAATACGCTTGACCAAGCCGGCTCGCAGGATCTGTGTTTCGCCGAAGAGGCGAGCCAAGCAGATGCCGTGGCGAGCAGCGCGGCTGCGCTCGTTCTGGTCGGCGAAAGCTTTCCGGATGTCCTCGGCAAGCGGCTGCTGCGCGTTGCCGAGCCGCGCAATCTCTTCTTCGAGATTGCGGATTGGTTCGCTCCGGTTGCGGCGAGCCAGGGCATTCATCCGAGTGCATCGGTACATCCTACAGCACAGCTCGGGGAGGATGTGGAGGTCGGTGCCGGCGTGGTGATCGATGTGGATGCCCGAATCGGCTCGGGCTCGCGCATCGGCCCAGGGTCTTACCTCGGCGTCGGGGTGCAGATCGGCAACGACTGTCTGATCGGGTCCAACGTCAGCATCCTACGCGACTCGACTTTGGGTCATCGCTGCATCCTGCATCCGGGTGCACGCATCGGCGGCGACGGGTTCGGCTTCCGCTGGGACGGGACGGCGCACCGCAAGATTCCGCAGCTCGGACGGGTGGTGATCGAGGACGATGTGGAGATCGGCTGCAACAGCTGTGTCGACCGGGCCACGCTGGGCATGACGCGAATCGGTCGGGGCACCAAGATCGACAATCTGGTCCAGGTCGCCCACAACGTCGATATCGGTCCGCACAGCATTCTGGTCAGCCAATCCGGCATTGCGGGCAGCTCGAAGCTCGGGCAAGGCGTTGTGGTGGCCGGGCAGGTTGCGATTTCCGATCACGTGACGGTCGGCGACGGCGCACGCATCGGAGGGCAAACCGGCGTCGTCAAGGATATTCCCGCCGGGGTCGCCGTCTTCGGGACACCCGCGCGTCCGGTCAAACAAGCCCTTCGCGAAAGCGCAGCACTGATTCGACTTCCCGCGTTGCTCAAACAGGTCGAGCGCCAGCAGCAGACGATCGACCGCCTGGAACGCCGTCTGGCAGACTTGGGCGGCGCCTCCTCGAGCACGCCATCCCGGCCCGGCTCATCCGCGAGCACCCTTTCCACTGCAACCCTGTCAGGTTCCGGCGGCGATTGATATCAATGGTTTGTATGTGACAGCTCAATGACGGTCGAATCGCTTTTCCGGGCGATATTTGCTATAAACCTTGCGGTTTTATCACCAAAACGACCGATGAACTGAGGAGATCCAATGTCCTTCAACGCGTTGATCCCGCTGCTGCTCGGCATGTTCGGGCTATGGGCGGCCTACTATATTTTCAAGTTGGTTTTGGCCTATCCCGAAGGGGAAGACAAGGTTAAAGCGATCGCCGACGAGATCCATCTCGGCGCCATGGTGTTCATGAAGCGCGAGATGATGCTGTTGGGCATCTTCTGCGTCGTCGTGCTCGTGCTGCTGACGTGGTTCTTGGGATGGAAGACCGGACTGGCCTTCGTCATCGGTGCGACCGCGTCCGCAAGCGCCGGTTTTCTCGGGATGTTTTCGGCAACCAAGGCCAACGTCCGCACCACTACCGCTGCACATACGCTGGGCGCACCCGCTGCCTTGACGGTCGCCTTCTACGGCGGCTCGGTCATGGGTCTCTTGGTCGCCTCGCTGGGTCTGCTGGGTCTGGGTTTCCTCTATTTCTTCTTCGGTGGTAATCCCGAGGCATCGCACGCCATCCACGGCTTCGGCGTCGGTGCCTCGTCGGTCGCCCTCTTTTATCGTGTCGGCGGCGGTATCTTCACCAAGAGTGCCGACGTCGGCGCGGACCTGGTCGGCAAGATCGAGGCCGGCATTCCCGAAGACGATCCACGCAACCCGGGCGTCATCGCGGACAACGTCGGCGACAACGTCGGCGACGTCGCCGGTATGGGCTCGGACATCTTCGAGTCCTATTGCGGCGCGCAGATCGCCACCATCGCGATCGCCGCGACCATGTCGGCCACGACTCTGGCCGTGTTGGGCGCGCAGTCCTCGCTGATGTTCCTGCCGCTGGCGCTGGCCTCGGCCGGTCTGCTCTGCTCGCTGGCGGGTATCTTTCTCGTCAAGTCCGTCTCGGCCAACAAGCCGGCCACGGCGCTGCGCACGGGCACCATCGGGGCCACGCTGCTCTTTATCGCCGTCTCCTTCCTGGTCGTCTGGATGATCGATGTCTCCAACTACATCTGGTGGTCGGTTCTCGCCGGTGCGGTCGGCGGCATCATCATCGGTCTGGTGACCGAGTACTACACCTCTGCCGCGCCGGTGCGCCGCATCGCCAAGTCGGGCGAGACGGGTCCGGCGACCGTCATGATCTCGGGCTTGGCCGTCGGCATGCAGTCGGTCGTCATCCCGGTGCTGACCATTGCCCTGATCATCTATGTCTCGAGCCACATGGCCGGTCTCTACGGCGTGGGTATCGCGGCGGTCGGCATGTTGGCCACGGTGGGCATCACCATGGCCATCGACGCCTACGGTCCGGTCGCGGACAACGCCGGCGGGATCGCCGAGATGGGCGGTTTGGGTGCGGAGACCCGCAAGATCACCGACTCGCTCGACGAGCTGGGCAACACCACGGCGGCCATCGGCAAGGGCTTCGCGATCGGTGCCGCGGCACTGGCGGCCTTGACCATCATCGCGGCCTACATCGAGACGCTGCATGTGATGATCCCGGACTTCGCCTTGAGCCTGGGTGATCCGGACGTCTTGATGGGCATGCTGATCGGCGGTGCGATTCCCTTCCTGATCGCGGCCATCACCATGACCGCGGTCGGCGACGCCGCCTTCGAGATGATCAACGAGATCCGTCGGCAGTTCCACGAGATCCCGGGCCTTCTCGAAGGCACGGCCAAGCCGGATACCGCCCGCTGCATCGACATCGCCACCACGGCGGCGATCAAGCGAATGATCCTGCCCGGCGTTATCGCCGTCAGCGCGCCCGCAGTCGTCGGCTTCGGCATCGGTCCGGAGGCCTTGGGCGGCATGCTCGGCGGCGCCCTGCTCGCCGGCGTGCTGCTCGCGCTGATGATGGCCAACGCGGGCGGCGCCTGGGACAACGCCAAGAAGTTTGTCGAAAAGGGCAACCTCGGCGGCAAGGGCTCGACCGTGCACTCGGCCACCGTCGTGGGCGACACCGTCGGCGATCCCTTCAAGGACACCTCCGGCCCCTCGATGAACATCCTCATCAACGTCATGGCCATCGTCAGTTTGACGATTGCACCGCTGTTGGGCTGATCGCATCCGGTACGGTGTTTGAAAAGGGGCCGTGAGGCCCCTTTTTCGTGTGCGCCGGTTGCGTTCGCGGTTGCTTGTGTTCTTGTTCATGCTCGTGCGAATAAATTCGCACCTACGGATGCGTGTCCGTGTCGTGTAATATCTTGGCCAACGATCAAGCGTAGGTGCGAATTTATTCGCATCGGGTCAAACGCACCGTGCCTTACTATGCCAACAGTACGCCAGAACGATCTCCAGGGGCAGGCGCCCCAATCGCCTGAAACGCGATTTTCAATCAAGTAAAGAGTGCGCGCATGAAAATGTTTCAAAAAACCAGCATTTTGATCCTGACCGTGGTGGGATTGACAACTGGAGCCTCTGTGGCCCCTGCCGCGATTGTCTATGATGACTTTGGCGGAACGCCAAAGAGCTACACCTTTGGGACGACGGCTGTTACTTTCGGCGAGCTGTTGACCCTGGATCTTCCCGGCGAAGCAAATGTGATACTGGCGCAGACCTTTTCGTCACCTCGGAATTTCTTTCAAATTTACTCCTCTACCATGAGCGGCGCAGTCTTTCAGCGAACTGTGGTTGGTTCATTGTTTTATACTTATGCGTTGGCAGTTAGGGAAACTTGGGACGAAGGAGTATCTGACACAGGCGTAGTGGTAGGTGGCTTCGGAGGAAATATCACCTCATTAGCTACGGGTAGCAGTGGAAACGCAATATATCTTCGCACAGATCCAACCTACATCCCTTTTCGGTTTGTGGATACAAGCGACAACGGTACGAAATATGGCTACATAGAGACCTTCACCAATCTGACCGGCACTGGAATCGATGCTGAAGTGACCTGGACGGTTAATGGATATGCATACGAAACAGAGGCTGGCAAACAGATCGCGATGGGCGCGCGCGAGGTTTCTGAGCCGGCCCCGATCCCCGTCCTCTCCGCCCCCGGCCTGCTGACACTGCTGGCGGGCCTGCTCGGTCTCGGCGGCTTCTACGCGCGTCGGCGGCGCTGAGCCATGCGCCGGCTCAGGTGCCGGTGACTACCGTAACTCCGACCTCTCACTTGATCAGGACGCCGTTTTTTCGGCGTCCGATTTTGGGCGCCTGACTTAGCTGGAGATAAGGTTCGATGAGATCTCCCTATGGCCTAGTGAGCTTTAAGTCGGCTCCCTGCCGACGAGGGTCTGGTTCCTGTCCCACAGCGAACGCAACGTGTGGAGGCGCGACCGTCCGCTACTGGCCGGTTACTGCCGTTGGGACCGGCTGAACCGACCCAAGACCGCCTGGACCGCAGGCACTCGCAACAGCGGTGGGCGAATCCGGTAGGGTCAGCGCAGATTACTCTGAGAAATTCCCGTGGAATAAAGTAAGCGACAACAGCGATCGCAACGGAGGGCAATCTAGGATTCCTTGAGGGTGAAAACTTGTTGCAAACGAGTCAAATTTTTACGGGACGCAAACAGAGCCCTGTCGCCAGATGGCAAGATATTGCTCGGAAGCTGGCTGGGCCGTGCTGCGGGCGGCACGTGCCTGAGAAGGCAATTGCAGTTAGCTTACCGACGCATCGCATCGCAACATAAATAGGTCACGTGTATAGCCGCGTTGGGTCTTACGCGTTTACTCCCAGAGCGTTCGTTGGCTGAACGGAGCCTGTGCCGAGAGTTTAGCCTATGAGCCCGCTACCCATGGCTCGTCGGTCTGAGGCGAAGCCTCGCAATCAATTAATCGATGAAGTGAAGAAAGGGAGGGTCAGCGAGTCAGCCCGCACAAAGCTCCCCCTGGGGTCCCCAAGTTTGAACTCTAAGCGCGTTATGATTGCAAGCCATTGTTTTGATGGTGCCCAGGGGCGGAATCGAACCACCGACACGAGGATTTTCAGTCCTCTGCTCTACCAACTGAGCTACCTGGGCGTTTTGAACTTCACCCCCGTTGCGGGTGGCGAAGCCGCATATTAAAGCCGCAAGAAGCCAAGTCGTCAAGACTTACGATCGAGCGATCAAGCTAAGTTCGGCCCCAAGGTCGAGCCCGTCGCGTCGCGCGGGGCTCCCGCACGTTCCGCGTCTCGCGCGCCTGTGCTATGTTGCGCGGCTTGTCAATCAAGCTGGATCGGTCATGTCATTGGATGCTTCCGACATCGAGAAGATCGCCCACCTGGCGCGGCTCGAGATCGCACCCGAGTCGATCGAGCGCTACGCCGCGGATCTCTCCAACATCCTCGACCTGGTTGCGCAGATGGACGCGGTCGACACCACCGGCGTGGAGCCGATGGCCCACCCGCTGCACATGAGCCAACGTCTGCGTCCGGATCGGGTGTCGGAGCACGACCGACGCGAGCTGTTCCAGGCGATCGCCCCCTTGACCGAGGACGGGCTGTATCTGGTTCCCAAGGTCATCGACTGACGGCGAGTACTCATGCAGAACAAATCGATCGCCCAAATGGCCGCGGAGCTGAGGCTGCGCACATACTCGAGCGTAGAGCTCACCCGTCACTATCTGGAGCGCATCGCGCGCCTGGATCGGCGCCTGAACAGCTTCATCAGCGTCGCGAGCGAATCCGCCCTAGCGGCGGCGGAGCGTGCCGATCGCGCCATCGCCTCGGGCGATGCCGGGCCGCTCGCCGGCATCCCGATCGCGCACAAGGACATCTTCTGCACGGCGGGGATCAAGACCAGTTGTGGCTCGCGGATGCTGGACAACTTCGTCGCCCCTTACGATGCGACGGTCGTCGAGCGCCTCGCCGCGGCCGGGGCGGTGGTCTTGGGCAAGACGAACATGGACGAGTTCGCCATGGGCTCGTCGAACGAGACGAGCTATTACGGGCCTGTCCACAACCCCTGGGACGCGGATCGCGTGCCGGGCGGCTCCTCGGGCGGATCGGCCGCGGCGGTCGCCGCACGGCTCTGCGCGGCGGCCACCGGGACGGATACGGGCGGATCGATCCGCCAGCCTGCGGCGCTTTGCGGTATCACCGGCATCAAGCCGACCTACGGGCGTTGCTCGCGCTGGGGCATGATCGCCTTCGCCTCGTCGCTGGATCAGGCCGGCGTGCTGGCCCGCTCGGCGGCGGATGCGGCCTGTCTGCTCGACGAGATGGCCGGGTTTGACCCGCGCGACTCCACCAGCGCCGATGTCGACGTGCCCGACTACGTCGATGCGCTCGACGACGACATCGCGGGCCTGCGCATCGGTTTGCCGAAGGAGTATTTCGGCGAGGGGCTCGATCCGCGCGTGGCGGCCTCCGTGCAGGACGCGATCAAGGAGTACGAGCGACTCGGTGCCAAGGTGAAGGAGATCAGCCTGCCGAACAGTCCGCTCTCGGTGCCGGTCTACTATGTCGTTGCACCGGCCGAGTGCTCGTCCAACCTGGCGCGTTTCGACGGAGTGCGTTACGGCCACCGATGCGAGAATCCGAAGGATCTCGAAGACCTGTATAAGCGCAGTCGCGCCGAGGGCTTCGGTGCCGAGGTGCAGCGACGCGTCATGATCGGCACCTATGTGCTCTCTGCGGGCTATTACGACGCCTACTATTTGAAGGCGCAGAAGATTCGACATCTCATTGCCGACGACTTCACGCGCGCCTTCGAGGATGTCGACGTCATCATGGGTCCGACCGCGCCGACGACCGCGTTTGAGCTCGGGGCCAAGATGGACGACCCGGTGGCCATGTATCTCAACGACATCTATACCATCGCGACTAACCTCGCGGGTCTGCCCGGGATGTCGATCCCGGTCGAGCCGGTCGACGGGCTGCCGGTCGGTTTGCAGATCATCGGCAACTATTTTCAGGAGGCCCGCCTGCTGAATGTCGCGCATCGCTTTCAGCATGTGACGCATTGGCATCAGGGCGCGCCTTCCGGGTTCGAGTGATCGGCGAGCTCGTCGCTTGGCGCGCCCTGAAAGTCTTGAGAAAGTGAGCGACAGAGACGGCAGGTTTGCCGAACGTACGATCGCGACATAGGTTATAGAGCATGCAATGGGAAACCGTGATCGGGCTCGAGATCCATACTCAGCTCGCGACCCAATCCAAGATCTTCTCGGGTGCATCGACGGCCTTCGGTGCGCCGCCCAACACGCAGGCTTGCGCCATCGACCTGGGTCTGCCCGGCGTGCTGCCGGTGCTCAATGCCGAGGCGGTGCGTCTGGCCGTGCGTTTCGGCAAGGCGATCGGTGCCGAGGTGGCGCCGCGCTCGGTGTTCGCGCGCAAGAATTACTTCTATCCGGATCTTCCGAAGGGTTACCAGATCAGCCAGTACGAGCTGCCGATCGTCGGGGAGGGACGCGTGGAGATCGTCCTCGGCGACGCGGCGGTCAAGTCGATTGGAGTGACCCGTGCGCATCTCGAAGAAGACGCCGGCAAGTCGCTGCACGAGGAGAACCTCGCGGGCGGCGGCTACACGGGCATCGATCTGAATCGGGCCGGCACGCCGCTGCTCGAGATCGTCTCCGAGCCGGACATGCGCACGCCGCAGGAGGCGGTGGCCTACGCGCGCAAGATCCATCAGCTGGTGCGCTGGATCGGCATCAGCGACGGCAACATGCAGGAAGGCTCCTTCCGTGTCGACGCCAACGTCTCGGTGCGTCCGCTCGGCCAGACGCGCTTCGGCACCCGCACCGAGATCAAGAACCTGAACTCCTTCCGCTTCATCGAGCGGGCCATCCAGTTCGAGGTCGAGCGTCAGATCGACGTGATCGAAGGCGGCGGAACCGTGGTGCAGGAGACCCGGCTCTATGATCCGGAGCGCGACGAGACCCGACCCATGCGCTCGAAGGAAGAGGCCAACGATTACCGCTACTTCCCGGATCCGGACCTGCTCCCGGTCGAGATCGATGTCGCCTTCATCGTGGATGCGGTCGCGGATCTTCCCGAGCTGCCGGACAGCATGCGCGAGCGCTTCCACACCCAATACGGACTCGGCGAGTACGACGCCAGTCTGCTGACCGCCGGACGCGAGCTTGCGCAGTATTTCGAGGCGGTGGTGCAGGCCACCGCCGAGCCCAAGCTGGCCGCCAACTGGGTCAACGGCGAGCTGGCCGCGGCGCTGAATCGCTCCGAGATCGAGATCGCGCGCAGCCCGGTCTCCGCGGCCATGCTCGCCGGCCTCATCCATCGTATCCAGGACGGGACCGTCTCGGGCAAGCTCGCCAAACAGGTCTTCGAGGCGATGTGGAGCGGCGAGGGCGACGCCGACAGCGTCATTCAGGCGCGAGGGCTGCGACAGATCACCGACAGCGGCGAGCTCGAGGCGCTGATCGCGGCGATCGTCGCCGCCAACCCCGGCCAAGTCGAGCAATATCGCGCCGGTAAGGACAAAGTCTTCGGCTTCTTCGTCGGTCAGGTGATGAAGGAAAGCAAGGGCAAGGCCAATCCGCAGCAGGTCAACGAGATCCTGATGCGCGTGCTCGCAAGCGACTGATCCCGAGTCCCCGGCGACGGGGTCGGTCAGTCGCGCGTTTCAGGTTCGATGGAGCGATGTCCCTGTCATGGACCCCTTCCTCACTCGAATCGACCCGATTGATCTCGCGATCATCGGCTTCTATCTTCTGATCGTCTTTGCGATCGGTGCCTATCTCGCGCGCCGTACCCATGATGCGGACGATCTCTTCCTGGCGGGGCGGCGGCTCGGCTGGCTGCCGGTCGGGCTGTCGCTGTTCGCCTCCAATATCTCCTCCACGACCCTGATCGGGCTCATGGGCGCGGCCTACACGTGGGGGATTGCGGTCGCCAACTACGAGTGGATGGCCGCACCACTTCTGGTCGTCTTCGCCATCGTCCTGATTCCGCTTTATCTGCGCGCCCGCATCGGCACCGTGCCCGAGTATCT
Organism: Thiocapsa roseopersicina; assembly: GCF_900106925.1. Classification (GTDB taxonomy): domain Bacteria; phylum Pseudomonadota; class Gammaproteobacteria; order Chromatiales; family Chromatiaceae; genus Thiocapsa; species Thiocapsa roseopersicina. Next base: position 196,066 of record NZ_FNNZ01000006.1, on the reverse strand, counting down.
GGAGCGGCGTTTCGACGGGCGCGCGCGGCGCTATTTTTCGGCCTTGACCCTGGTCTCGAACATCCTGGTCGATACGGCCGGCACGCTCTTCGCCGGTGCGATCGTCCTCAACGCCTTTGTTCCGGGTCTCGATCTGTTCACGGCCGCGTTGATCCTGGCCGCCGTCGCGGGGATCTACACCGCCGCCGGCGGGCTTGCCGCGGTGGTCTATACGGACGTTCTCCAAGCCGTAATCCTGCTGGTGGGGGCCTCGCTGGTCACCTACTTCAGTTTCCAGGCGATCGATTTCGACTGGGGCCGGATGGTCGAGGCCACGGACCCGCAGCAGCTGAGTCTCTTTCTCCCGATGAGCGACCCGAACCTGCCTTGGCTCGGGGTCGTGGTGGGTGTGCCCGTGCTGGGTTTTTACTTCTGGTGTACCAATCAGTTTGTCGTCCAGCGTGTGCTGGGTGCTCGGGACATCGAGAATGCCCGCTGGGGGGCGCTCTTGGCGGGATTGCTGAAGCTCTCGGTGATCTTCATCATGGTCATCCCCGGCGTCATTGCGATTCAGATCATTCCGGGCCTCGAGCAGGCGGATCAGGTCTTCCCGTCGCTCATCGCGGAGCTGCTTCCGGTCGGGCTGCGCGGGATCGTGCTGGCGGCCTTGGTCGCAGCCCTGATGTCGAGCGTCGACTCGACGCTCAACTCGGCCGCGACGCTCCTCACGCTCGACTTCATTAAACCGCTGCGCCCGAACCTGACCTCGCGCCAGACGGCCTGGATCGGGCGCATCGCGATCCTTTTCTTCATGTTGATCTCGGCCGCTGTTGCGCCCTGGATCGGCGGTTTCGAGGGGCTCTTCCACTACCTGCAGACCGCGCTGTCCTATCTGGTTCCACCGGTCGCGGCGCTCTTTCTGCTGGGCGCGCTTTGGGCGCGGCCGGGTCCGAGGGCGGCGCTTGCGACCTTGCTGGGCGGTCACGCCGTTTCCGCCATGCTCTTCGCCCTGACTGTCGGGGGGGTGCTGGATCTGCACTTCACCTTGGTTGCGGGGATCCTCTTTGCCTTGAGCGCGTCGATCTTCGTCGTCGTCGGTCTGCTTGAGCCGCATCCCTCGGCTGCCCGTGCAATCGCGCGCGGCGAGATGGTGTGGCGTCCGGCGCTGGCGCGCCCGACGCGCTCGGGCGCCTGGTGGTCGGACTATCGTGTTCAGTCCGCGCTCCTGCTGGCGCTGACCGCGGCCTTGGCGATCGGTTTCGGGTAGAGCAGCATATGTCCCGAGACTCGACGTCGCTGCGGACCTCTCGGCCGCTTGCCCTTGCGGCCGCCTGGATGGGGGTCGCCCTGACCTCCTTCGCACTACTCGCCGTCTCCGCGCGCGAGCTGCTGGACACCATGGAGCCGGTGCAGTTTCTTTTTCTGCGGACCGCACTCGGTCTGCCGCTTTTGGTGCCGCTGGCGCTGTGGTTGGCCCCTGGCTTTTATCGCACCGAACGGTTGCCCCTTCACCTGCTGCGCAACCTCTTTCACTACGGCGGGCAGGTTTTCTGGATCACCGCCATCGGGATCTTGCCGCTCGCGTTCGTCTTCGCGCTCGAGTTCACCACACCCGTGTGGGCGGCCGTGCTGGCGCTGATCTTTCTCGGCGAGCGGTTGAATCGAGGACGAGTCGTTGCGCTTGTCTTGGGAGTGGCGGGCGTCCTATTGATTACGCGGCCCGGCTTGCAACCGCTCGATCTCGGGGTGCTGATCGGGCTGGCGGCCGCGGTCGGATTCGCCGTGAGCTTGACGGCGACCAAGGGGCTCACGCGCTATGACGGTGTCTTCACCATCCTCTTCTGGATGCTGGCGATGCAGCTCCTGATCGGTCTCGTCCCGGCGCTGCTGTTGTGGCGGCCGGTCGACTGGGTAGATGGTCCCTGGCTGCTCGTCGCCGCGGTCACCGGGATCAGCGCCCATCTCGGCATCGCCAAGGCGTTCCAGCATGCCGACGCGACGGTCGTCCTGCCGATGGATTTCCTGCGCCTGCCGCTCATCGCGCTGGTCGGGGCGATCTTCTATGGGGAGGGACTCGATCCCTGGGTCATCGCCGGCGCGGCGCTGATCTTTGTCGGGAACGAGTACAGCTTGCGGCGCGAGCGGAGAGGCTCGGCATAATCGATGCCGGCTTCTCATTAACCCGACCCCGTCGCTGCTCGGCTCGGTGGGGTGATGACGCGTCTCCGCGGTCCCGCGAAGGCGTCGGCTTCGATCCGCCTACGAGGGAGCGATCGGACCGACGGTGGACGGGTGGCCGGTTTCGCGCGGGAGGTCGCGTTCGCCTTGTCTCGGGGGCTCGTAGGTCTCGACAAGATAGAGTGGTCGAGCTTTGGTCTCGTTGAACATTCGACCGAGATACTCGCCCAAGACGCCGATGGCGGCGAGCTGAACCCCGCCGAGAAAGAGGACCGCAACCATCAGGGACGGATAGCCGGCGACGGGATCACCGAAACGCAGCGTCTTGTAGATGATCCAGCTTGCGTAGAGGAACGCCGTCATGGCCGTGACCAGCCCGACATAGCTGGCGACCTTGAGCGGAGCCGTGCTGAAGGAGGTAATGCCCTCGATCGCGAACCCCCACAGCTTGTGGTAATTCCACTTGGTCGTCCCGGCGCTGCGGCGGTCGCGGTGGTAGGTCACGGCGGTTTGACGATAGCCGATCCAGGCGAACAAGCCCTTCATGAAACGATGCTGCTCGCGCAGTCGGCACAGAGCATCGACCGCGCGGCGACTGAGCAAGCGGAAATCCCCCGTGTCCTTTGGGATCTCGATCGGGCTCATACCCCCGATGACGCGGTAGAAATAGCGTGCGCTGAGCTTCTTCAGAGCACTCTCGCCGTCGCGCGACAGACGCGTCGCGTACACCACGTCGTAGCCTTGGCTCCAGCGCGCCATCAGCGCGGGGATCAGCTCGGGCGGATCCTGAAGATCGGCGTCGATGATGACGGTGGCCTCGCTCCGGCTATGATCCAGTCCGGCCGTCATCGCGATCTCCTTGCCGAAGTTCCGGCTGAGATTCAGGATGGCCACCCGCGGATCGGTGGCACGCAGGCGATAGAGGATATCCAAGGTTGCGTCGCGGCTGCCGTCGTTGACGTAGATCACCTCGGCGGTGACGCCTAGCCCGTCGATTACGGCAGTAAGGCGCCGGTGGAGCTCAGCGAGAACCTCGGCTTCGTTGTAGACCGGAACGATGACGCACAGCGTCCGCGGCTCGTTGATAGGGGCCGCGCCGTTCGGGGCGGACAAACTGTAGAGCGAATCGGGAAACTCGAGGCTCATGGCACATCGCTCTCGCGAAAGGTCCACAGGCTATTCAAGACGAAATTGAGTAGAAATACGGTTGCGGTGGCGACCACCTGGACGAGGAGATAATTGAACCCGAGGATGTCGACGCCCGCGTGGACCATCAGCGTGTTCAACAGCCCTGTGGTGACCGCGACGAGTGCGAATTTAGGCCCGGCGTCGTGATGCGCCTTCGTGCTGTTGAAGGTGTATCGGTGATTGAGAAGGTAGTTGACCAGGGCGCCGAGACCGAATCCGAGCGTTGTCGCCGCGACCGGGTCGACGGTCCAGATCTCGACGAGGATGATAAGAGTCGCGTAGTGTACAAGGGTGCCGACAGCTCCGACCAATCCGAAGGCCGCTAGCCTCCGAGATACTGTCGCGAAAGAAGTGGGCATCAATTCTCTCCGGAGGGTGAATTCGTGGACGGCAATCCCGTTGCTGCGAGCGCTTCCAATGCTAGGGTTGTTCTCTCCAGAGGAAAGCAAAGTCGTTGGGGAGCGCGTAGTATTTCTTCATCCATTTCTCGATCTGAGGTTTTTCGTAAGGCATCTTTTCGGCGTATCGAGGCTTAGGAAGTTTAAGTAGGGTCACGGAACTTTGGGGGCTTTTCTCGTGATTTATCTCGTGGCTTGCGGCAATCAGCTTCGCGTGATTGACCGAGTTCACTTCGAGGTTTGCCTTATATCCTGTATAGATGCTCTCTGCATTTGAGGCTGCAAATGGAAGCGCTGCTAAGATAACCGCATAGACGACGGGCCTCGGTCCGACGCAGAACAGTTGAGCGAAAATAAAGGTTACCGGGATCATCATCAAGAAGAAAAATGTCAGCAGAGATCGTCCGGCGACGCCCGGTGCCACTGAGAGCAAAGCCAATGAGGCGACTGCTGCGATATATGTAGAAAGCACGATTGCATCGAACTTGAATTTCGTTCTTAAGAGGAACAGGAGCGCCCCGTACGCAAAAAATGTCGCCGCAAAGAAAAGCGAGAGCGAGATGGTATAGCAAATGCTGATCAATGTCAGCATGAACAGCGTGATAGCAATGGGCTTTGATTTGCGTGCGGAAGATTTAATGAGCAGAACGAACAAAAAGACGAATGACGCAGCGAGTACGGCAAGGAGGATACGCCCTTCCGGGTGGGCGAAAATCCAATGGGTCAATGCCTTGGCGTTAATGGTTAGTGTTTCGGTGAGGCTGTTCGACGGATAAGCAGAGATATTTTTTCTGCTGAAATTTCCAGGTGCGAATGTCGTGATGATGGCAATCAGAAAAACTGGGCTGGTGAGTTTCAAATCCCTAAATGCCTGCGCAGCGTCGAATTTTGGAAGCTGCCTCAGAATCGTATATGAAATCACAAATGCAACGACAGCAAAAGACATCTGCTCATGAAAAGCTGCAGCGCAGGCCAGAAGTAATGTCGAAATGAGGTGGAATGCTTTTCGTCTTTGAATCAAATAGGCGGCGCACAAGAAAAGCGAGATTCCCCAAACATAAGCGACCGAGGCCGAGAACCAATATAGGCCGCCGGCTACAGAATATTGCGGCAGTGACAGAAAATATACAATCGGTACAATTATCAGCGGGTGAAAGACTCTTTTCTGCGGGGAAAGTTTTATTGCCAAAAAAACGATTGAGAGAATGATCCCGACTTGCGCTAGCCTGACATATTCAATGCCGAGTTTGAAGATGTTGATTTGAACAAAGAATGCAACGAATCGGCCCGACCAATTCACGTACTCTCCGTAAAGGAAGGCGAGCAGCTGCGTCAGGGTGAAGTTCCGTCCGGTAAATCCCGTTTGCTCGCCAACATAGGATAAGGTCGCATATCCCCAATCGTCGTGATAGGGAAAGACCATGTTGTGTTGCGCGAACAAGAAAGCGATGAATCCGGAAATGACGAGAGCCGATATGCCGGACGCGATCCTTCCGTGGGCCGGCGGATTGACGCTGCCGGACGAAAGAAGGTTATTTGCCGTGACCTGAAAGGAATGCATGTTCAACTTGAGATACGTCATGGTGTGATTGCAATGAGTCCTTCGATCGAAGTGCGCGGCGCCGCCCTCGAATGATGAGATGGCGCGTCGGGTGCTTCCCTCTCCGCGGGCTGTTGTTCCTTCTTTTAGGTCCCGTTGGCCGCTGAGTTCGCGACCGAGACGAGGGTGTCGGGCGACTGCCGCTGGAACGGGTCGAGTGGTTCGGATGAGCGCCGTGCGATTACGGGCACGCCCGCTGCTGATCTGGCCTGCCGAATCTTCGCATGGGAGCTGGTATGCTGAACACCCATGGGCGACGGACAGCGGCATCTTCGCCCTCTACGGTGGCCGTGATTTCCTAGAGTGTGGATCCGAAGAATGGTTGAGACCGAGGGTTTTAATGATCGTTTTTGGCGTTTGGCGCGCCCGCTTCTGTTTCGGCTCGACGCCGAGCGCGCACACGACTCGACGCTGGCGCTGCTCGGGTTATGGTCGCGTTGGTTCGCGGGCCGTTTGGGTGCGGCGGATCTTGCGCGCGCCCCAGGCCATGCCGTCGACGCGATGGGCCTTCATTTCCCCAACCCGATCGGTCTTGCGGCGGGTCTGGACAAGAACGCCGTGGCCGTGTCCGCCTGGCAGGCGCTGGGTTTCGGCTTCATCGAGGTCGGGACCATCACGGCGCTGGCTCAACCCGGCAACCCGAAGCCACGCCTATTTCGTCTGCCGGCGGACGAGGCGCTGATCAACCGGATGGGTTTCAACAACGCGGGTGCAGATGCGGCGGCGATCCGGCTGGAGCGGCTGCGTGCGCGGGACATCCTTCAGGTTCCCTTGGGCGTCAACCTGGGCAAGTCTAAGGTCACGCCGGCGGAGGAGGCGGCGGACGACTATCGGCGTAGCTTCGAGCGGGTCGGTCACCTCGCGGATTATGTGGTCGTGAATATCTCGAGTCCGAACACGCCCGGCTTGCGTGATCTGCAGCGGGTCGAGGAGGTGACGCGCATCATCGAGGCGATCCAGGGCCCCAATCAGCGTCTCGCCCGGCCCAAGCCTCTGCTGGTCAAGCTCGCACCGGACCTCTCCGACGAGGAGGCGATCGACTGCGCCCGCGCGGCATTGGATGCGGGCTGTTCCGGCCTGATCCTGACCAACACCAGCATCCGCTTTGAAGGGCTCCGCAGCGGCACCGAGGGCATGAGCGGCGGTCTTTCGGGCCGTCCGATCCTGGAGCGGAGCACCGCCCTGCTGGGACTGGTCCGGCAGGCCGTCGGTCCGGACCCGGTGCTCGTCGGTGTCGGGGGTGTCATGGACCCCGCGGGCGCGGCGGCCAAGCTTGCGGCAGGTGCGGATCTCGTGCAGATCTACAGCGGACTCATCTACCGTGGGCCCGGGTTCGTGCGCGAGCTGCTGCGCGGGATTTCGCGCTGAGGCCCACCGCGCCGGGACTTCGTGCATCGGCGCTTCTCGGTGTTTGCGACCTCCGCCCTTATGTGGTCCGGATGGGCTATGGTTTAATGCGGGCTTGCGAGCCAACGACACTGCTTCAACATGATCCTCGACAGCACCCATCGTAAGGCCCGGGTCGAGCGCAACACTCTGGAGACCCGGATCCGCGTGGCACTGGATCTGGACGGATCCGGACGCTCGGACCTGCACACGGGCGTGCCTTTCCTGGACCACATGCTCGATCAGGTCGCGCGACATGGTCTGATCGATCTCGACATCCAGGCCGAGGGCGATCTGCATATCGACGCCCACCACACGGTGGAAGACATCGGCATCACGCTCGGTCAGGCGCTGGCGCAGGCGCTCGGGGAAAAGAAGGGCCTGCGTCGTTACGGTCATGCCTATGTCCCGTTGGACGAGGCCCTGTCGCGTGTCGTGGTCGATCTGTCCGGTCGCCCCGGGCTGGAGTTCAACGTCGACTTTACCCGCGCCATGATCGGCGGGTTCGATGTCGATCTCTTCCGTGAATTCTTTCAAGGTCTGGTGAACCACGCGGCCATGACGCTGCACATCGACAATCTGCGCGGGGCCAACGCGCACCACCAGGCCGAGACGGTCTTCAAGGCGTTCGGACGTGCCTTGCGCATGGCCGTAGAGCCGGATCCGCGGATGGCCGGGATCACCCCGTCCACCAAGGGCGCGCTTTGAGACTGGACCCACGTCGTCACCGTTGCCTGATGTCTCGGCAGGGAGGCGCCTATCCGAAATCCGACAGCGAGTGACCGATCCATGTTGCTGATTCCCGCAATCGACTTGAAGGACGGCCGCTGTGTGCGCCTGCGTCAGGGCCGGATGGACGAGGCGACCGTCTTCTCCGACGATCCGGTGGACACCGCGGCACGCTGGGTCGGCGAGGGCGCGCGCCGATTGCATTTGGTCGACCTCAACGGCGCCTTTGCCGGCATGCCGGTCAACGGGGAGGCCATTCGCGGCATCGCCGAGATGTTCCCCGAGCTCCCGATCCAGGTCGGCGGCGGCATCCGCGACGAGGCGACCATCGAGGGCTACCTGAGTGCCGGCGTGACCTACTGCATCATCGGGACCCAAGCCGTGAAGGAGCCGGTCTTCGTCGAGCGGGCCTGTCGGTCCTTTCCCGGCCAGATCATGGTCGGACTCGATGCGAAAGACGGGCAGGTCGCCATCGAGGGCTGGGCGCACGTGACCGAGCATCTTGCAGAGGATCTCGCGAAGCGGTTCGAGGACGCAGGTGTCGCGGCCATCATCTACACCGATATCGGCCGCGACGGCATGATGAACGGGCCCAATGTGGAGGCGACCCGGGCGTTGGCCGGGGCGATCCGCATCCCGGTGATTGCCTCCGGCGGCATCACGGTCATCGACGACGTGCGTGCGCTTGCGGAGGTGGCAAGCTGCGGCATCATCGGGGCCATTACGGGCCGTGCCATCTATGAAGGGACGCTCGACTTCGCCGAGGGCCAGCGCCTCGCGGACAGCTTGAGCCCGCGTTGAGCCGGGTCCAATTGCACACACGCGCAGCCGGGGAGTGTCGACACCGGAAGCGCTCCGAGGAGATCGAGGATGTCTGAAGATTGGCTCGACGCCATCAAATGGGACGCTCAGGGATTGGTGCCTGCGATCGCGCAGGAGCACGGGACCGGGACCATCTTGATGATGGCCTGGATGAATCCCGAGTCGCTGCAGTTGACCCGAGAGACCGGGCACGCGGTCTACTGGTCGCGCTCGCGCGGGCGGCTCTGGCATAAGGGCGAGGAGTCGGGCCATCAACAGGTGGTGCACGCCATCCGGATCGACTGCGACGCGGACGTCGTGCTCCTGGATGTCGAGCAGAAGGGCGGGATCGCCTGCCATACGGGGCGTCACAACTGCTTTTTTCGCGAGCTCGATGCGCAGGGGCGTTGGGTCGAAGTCGCGCCTGTCCTGAAGGATCCGCAGGCGATTTACGGGAAGGCGTGATCGATCATGAATGACTTGCTCGAGCGGTTGTCGGATGTTCTGGAGTCGCGAAAAGGGGCGGATCCGGGAAGCTCCTATGTTGCAGGCCTTTATTCCAAAGGGCTCGACGCCATCCTCAAGAAGATCGGCGAGGAAGCGACCGAAACCGTCATGGCGGCCAAGGACGGTGTCCCGGAGAAGATCGTGTACGAGGTTGCGGATCTCTGGTTCCACACCCTGGTTCTGCTCGCTCAGCAGGGGCTCGGTCCGGCCGATGTCCTGGCGGAGCTGGACCGACGTTTCGGCCTCTCGGGGTTGGAGGAAAAGGCCGGTCGCGGGTCCTGATCTGGACGCGGTTTAATCACCGACCTCGGGCCACCGAAGACTAACCGCGTCTTTGGGATTGCGGTATGATCCGGGCGCTTCGGGTCCCTTGGACAAAGGTGCCGAAGACATCGAGAATCCAGCCGATGGAATTCGTTTCGTCGGCCTCCCCACTGAATCGAGTCGACCGTCTCAATACGACGGTACGGAGGAAAACATGGGCGCTGGTGGCATCAGTATCTGGCAGCTTCTGATCATCCTGGTCATCGTGCTGCTGTTGTTCGGAACCAAACGACTAAAGGGTATCGGCTCCGATCTTGGCAACGCGATCAAGGGCTTCCGCAGTGCCATGTCCGAGAGCGAGAAGGCCGAGGCAGAAGCCGAAGCCAAGCGGGTCGAGCAGACAGCCGAGAAGCGCGTCGCCGACGGCGAACCGGTCAAACACGAGCCGGTGAAGCCATCGGACAAGTCCGCCTGAGGCGTTCCCTAAGCGAGGCGGTCACGCGAGGTTGCCATGTTCGACATGGGTTTCTGGGAGCTTGTGGTGATCGGTGTCGTGGCCCTCGTCGTGATAGGGCCCGAGCGCTTGCCGAAAGTCGCGCGTATTGCGGGACTTTGGCTGGGGCGCGCGCGCCGCACCCTGGCGTCGGTGCAGGACGAAATCCGGCGTGAGCTCAAGGCCGACGAGCTCAAGGAGATTCTCGACAAGCAGGCGCGCAGCCGGCCGCTGGAGAGCATTCTCGAGGAGCCGGCGAAACGCAACGCCTCGCCTGCCTCAGGCACCGAATCCGCTCGCGAACCCCAGCAAGGCCAGCCATCCGCCGGGCTCGGCGAATCGACCTCGGCCGCCCGGCCGACCGAGCGAGACGCTCCCGCGAGCTGACCGCGCCGATCCGGCGGACTGATCCACACACGTCGGGCAAACCGACGCATCGCTCGCCCGATCCGCACGCCGAGCCGCCATCCAACCAGCGACGAGAACATCACCCATGTCCCCCGCGATGCAGCCCGACGATCCGGGTGCCGAACAGCCTTTCGTCTCCCATTTAATCGAGCTGCGCGATCGTCTGATCCGCATGTCGATCGCGATCTTCGTGGTGTTCTTGGCGCTCTTCCCGTTCGCCAACGAGATCTACACCTTCGTCGCGGCGCCCTTAATGGCGCAGTTGCCCGAAGGCAATACGATGATCGCGACACAAGTCGCCGCGCCCTTCTTGACGCCCTTCAAGTTGGCCCTGATCGCTGCGGTTTTCCTCTCGATGCCCTTCCTGCTCTATCAGTTTTGGGGGTTCGTCGCGCCCGGGCTCTACAAGCACGAGAAGCGCCTGGCCACGCCGCTGCTGATCTCGAGCATCTTCCTGTTCTACATCGGCGTCGCGTTTGCTTATTTTCTCGTCTTCCCGCTGATCTTTGCATTTCTGTCGGCATCCACTCCGGACGGAGTTGCGATGATGACGGACATCTCGGCGTATCTGGATTTCGTGCTGGCCCTCTTCTTCGCCTTCGGAATAGCCTTCGAAATCCCGATCGCCACGATCCTGCTGGTGGCCGTCGGGATCACGACCCCGGCCGACCTTGTCCGGATGCGTCCATACGTGATCGTCGGCGCCTTCGTTGTCGGCATGCTGTTGACACCGCCCGACGTCATCTCTCAGACGTTGCTGGCCGTGCCCATGTGGTTGCTCTTCGAGCTGGGGATCGTCTTCTCGAAGGTCCTGGTGCGCAAACGCGCGAACGACACCGACGAAGACCCGGATCCCGACGCCTCGGACAGCGCGTCCTCGCGCGCGCCATCAACCCCTGACGGTCCGATCGGCGGATCGACCATGGGCCGAGTGACGCCTCGACCCCAGACGCGCGAGATCGGGCGCGATCTCGATCCTCACTTCGACGACCCGGATCGCTGGCAGCCCTTGAGCGAGTCCGAGATGGAGGCCGAGCTGGATCTGATCGAGGCCGACGAGATCCTGGATGCGCCTCGGCACTTCGGGCCGGACGCCACTCAGACCACGCAAACCGCGATCCCCGCTGGTGCTCCGGCGATCAATTCGGTCGAGGAAAAGATTCGGCGGGCGAACCGGCTGCGCGAGCTCGGCAGCACCTTCGCCGCGCGCACGGTCCTCTACGAGGTGCTGGAGGAGGGGGATGCCGACCAGCGGCGGGTGGCACGCAACATCCTCAATCAACTCGACGAGGCTTGAGGCTGTTCCAAACCGCTCTCCCTCGATCGGCGTTCCGTTCACCTGCGTTTCGGTCGGCTGCCGGTCGAGGCTTGTCGCTCTGCCGGCGCTGCTGCCTACCATCGCGCGATTACCCGTCACCTGCGATGGGCCTATCTCGCGGCCGTTCTCGTTGCGGCGCAGGTGTTCACGGTCTCGTTGTCGGGGGATGAGCCTTTGGCTGAGGGGGGCTGCCGGAACCGCCCTCGACGGTCACCACTGGCCCTACTCGCCATGCATGCCGAGGTTCCCGGCGCCTTGCGGGCCGCCGCGTCGAGCGTGTCGAGTCTCTCGGCCCGCGCTGCCGGATAACGCGTCGGCCGTACTACGCGACCTCTTCAGTCACTCCGGGGCAGTTACGGTGCCGAGCGCGCATCGGTCGACACCTGTGCTGAAATAATTGCTTTTTTCAATGCCATTGCTACGATAGTATAAATTTATGCCACCATTCAAAGATCGGAATCCCAATGGGCTCAGGATCCCAAATTCACTATAAGCAGAATCGACTCAAACAATTGCGCGCCTTTTGCCATGCGGCGCGCACCGGCAGCGTCAGTGCTGCAGCCGAGAAGATCTTTCTCAGTCAACCCACCGTATCGTTGCAGATCCAGGCGCTGGAGCGCGAGTTCAGCACTGTATTGTTCGAGCGGCGCGGCCCCAAGATCAAGCTGACTCCCGAGGGCGATTTGCTCTTCCAGATGGCCGAGCCCCTGGTCGAGGGTATGGACAAGCTCCATGAGGCCTTCGCCACGCAATGCGGTCGCGTCGACCGGGGCGTTTTGAACATCGCCGCCGGTGAGTCGACCATCCTCTACATCCTGCCCGACCCGGTGCGAGCCTTCGTCGACCAGTATCCGGGGATCGAGCTGAAGATGCACAACGTGACTGGCCGCGACGGGCTGGCCATGTTGCGCGCGGACGAGGTCGACCTCGCCGTGGGCTCGATGCTGGATGTGCCCGACGACATCACCTATCGCCCGTTCGTGACCTATCAGCCGACGCTCATCACGCCGAAGGACCATCCCCTTGCGGGTAAGGAGTCGGTGACCCTCGAAGAGATCGCCCCCTACGGTCTGATCCTGCCGCCGCGGCATCTCAGTACCTGGCGGATGGTCGATCTGGTCTTCAAGCAGCACAACCTGGCCTACCGGGTCACCCTGGAGGCGGGCGGCTGGGAGGTCATCAAGAAATACGTCGAGTTGGGCCTGGGGATCTCGATCGTGACGGATGTCTGTCTGACCGGTGACGAAAACTTGAGTAGAATCCCCCTGTCTCAGTATTTCCCGAAGCGCAGCTACGGTATTGTACAGAGGCGCGGGAAATTTCTGTCGCCCCAGACCAAGTGCTTCATGAAGACGCTTGATCGCGCGTTTGCCGACCGGATCGTGGAACCGCAACCTCAAAACGTGGGCGATGTCGAAGAATGGGAAGATGCTTATCTGGGATGATGACCCTGCGCTCGGCCGCAGAGGACGGCACCGAAGGCTTTTCGAGGGCGGCATGACGTGAAATTTGCTCTCGTGCGCATAGCGAATGTGCTTGATCCGAACAGGATTCGTGCACAATTAAAACCAACCGTGTACCACTGACATCAGGTGAGTAGAGCCCAACAACTATGGAACTCACAAAACGCATCGGGCAGCGCCTGCGCGCTGCGCGCCAAGATCAGAAGCTGAGCTTATCGGAGCTCTCGGGTCGCACCGAGTCGCTCTCCAAATCACGCATCAGCAACTATGAGCAGGGGATTCGCCGCATGGGTCTCGAAGAGGCCCAAGAGCTTGCCGTGGCCCTCGGCACCGTGACCCCGACCTACCTCTTGTGTCTCGACGACAAGGATCCGCTCTCGGTTCGAGAGCGAGAGCTCGTGGAGTATTTTCGGCAGGCCGACGAGCGAGGCAAGGAGACGATCGTCAAGGTCGCTTCGGACCAGTCCGGCTTCGTCGCGGACTAGCGTCGGCATGCCGCCGTGCGCGGCATGCCTTCGGGTCGATTTGTTCTACTTGTAGGCGCCGACTCCGCAGAAGAAGCCCTGGTCGTTCGTCATCACATAGCTGGTTTTCTCGCGAATCTCCTCCGTGCCCGGATAGGGCCAGTTATAGTCGACCCAACCTTTGCCCGTGCTGCTCGCAACGGCGATCATGTTCTTGAAGAGCGTGTCGCCGTACTTGTCGAAATCCAGAAGATTTTTGCCGACTAGCTCTGGTTTGATCGCGTGCGACAACATGACGCCGTCCATGTCCATGCAGAAGACATAGAGGTCGCGATCCTGGAAGCCGCCGTCCGCAGCGGCAAAGGCCGCAAAGGCCTGCTCGCTTCCCATCTCGTTGACGGCAGCCTGCGCTTTCTGAGAAAGGGCCTTGGCTTCGTCCGGCGAAGCCATCTCCGCGGCGATTGCGTTGCCCGTGAGCATCATCGCCACAGCTGCAAGCAGAAGTTTGTGCATTCTCCATCTCCTTATATTGTTTATAGGGTTTTGCCGAAACGACGATAGTACAGATCCCGGCTTAGATCCAGATTGTTCGATCTTGGCGCGGCGATCGTCCCCGAACGCCCCATTTCATTCTCCGTTTGCACGAATCCGGTGCGCCCTCTCGCCTGCGACCTCGCGCGGGGCCGCCAAACATGGGGCATCCGTTTTGGCCTGATTCCTGCTAGTTGTGCTGCCGGACGTCCTCGTCCCCGAAGCCATCACCCATGTGACGCATGACGAACAGGAGCCAGAACGTATGCTTAGACGCGACCCGATCAAATCGGTCTTGCTCGGCACGGGCCTCGTGCTTGGATTGACCGCCGGATCTATGGCCCAGTCCGCGGACGACACCATCAAGGTCGGGGTCCTACACTCGCTCTCGGGCACCATGGCCATCAGTGAAACGACACTGAAAGACACCGTCTTGATGCTGGTGGACGAGCAGAACAAGAAGGGCGGTCTGCTCGGCAAGAATCTCGAGGCCGTGGTGGTCGACCCGGCATCGGACTGGCCGCTCTTCGCCGAGAAGGCACGCGAGCTGCTGACCCAAGACAAGGTCGCCGTGGTCTTCGGCTGCTGGACATCGGTGTCGCGCAAGTCTGTGCTGCCGGTCTTCGAGGAGCTCAACGGTCTGCTCTTCTACCCAGTCCAGTACGAGGGCGAGGAGTCATCCAAAAACGTCTTCTACACGGGTGCAGCGCCGAATCAGCAGGCGATCCCGGCGGTCGATTATCTGAAGAACGAGCTGGGTGTGGAGCGTTGGGTGCTCGCCGGCACGGACTATGTCTATCCGCGCACCACCAACAAAATCCTCGAAGCCTACCTCAAGCAAAACGGGGTCGCCGAAGAGGACATCATGATCAACTACACGCCCTTCGGTCATTCGGATTGGCAGTCCATCGTCTCCGATATCAAGCGCTTCGGCTCCGAGGGCAAGAAGACCGCCGTGGTCTCGACCATCAACGGCGACGCCAATGTTCCCTTCTACAAGGAGCTGGGCAACCAAGGCGTCTCCGCCGAGGACATCCCGGTCATCGCCTTCTCGGTCGGCGAGGAAGAGCTCTCGGGCATCGACACCAAGCCGCTGGTCGGCCACCTCGCTGCCTGGAACTATTTCATGAGCGTCGACGACCCGGCCAACAGCAGCTTCATCGAGACCTGGCACGGCTTCACCAAGAACGACAAACGCGTGACCAACGACCCGATGGAGGCGCACAAGATCGGCTTCGATCTCTGGGTTCAAGCGGTCGAGAAGGCCGGCACGACGGATCCGGACGCGGTACAGGCCGCCATCATCGGCCTGGAGACCAAGAACCTCACGGGCGGAACCGCCAAGATGCTGCCCAACCACCACATCACCAAACCGGTGCTGATCGGCGAGATCCAGGAAGACGGACAGTTCGCCGTCGTCTGGTCGACGGAAGAAGAGGTCCCCGGCGACGCTTGGTCCGATTTCCTTGAAGGATCCAAGGATCTGACCGCCGATTGGACCCCGCCGGTCATGTGCGGCAACTTCAACACGGTGACCAAGACCTGTCTCGGCGCTCAGGCGCAATAGTCATTGAACCGCGTCCAGCTGGACGCGGTTCAAGTGTTCACGTGAATTGGGAAAGGAGTTACCGGCGTGTTAGGTGCGAATTTATTCGCACGCATGCCGGTTTCGTCCGCGGGGCGTTCGGCGGCGCTAACGTCGGGGCTGTGCGAATAAATTCGCACCTACAGGCTGGGCGCTGAGTTTCCGGGCATTGCCTTGGTGTTGTGAATGGGCGTTATCAGAGAGCTTCCGACCGCAGCGAGTATCACGATGCCCATGAATCCGACATGCCGATCGCGACGATTCCCGCACCTAGGGGGCCTTGGTCTCGTCTTTGGTGTCCTGATTCTGATGATGCTGCCGCTCGGCAGTATGGCCGATGAGATCGACGCGGCCTTGATCGACCTGAGCGACCGTTCGTTCGAGGTCAAGCAGGCCGCGGTCGATGTGATCGCCGCCGGCGGCGACCCGCGCGCGGGGACGCTCCTAGAAGCCCTCTTGGGCGGTAACCTCTACGCGCGCGAGTCGGATCGACGTCCGGTGCTGGTCGCGCCCTCTCCCGGCGGGTATCGGCTGACCGACGCGCTTGACGGCAGCGACCTCGGCGAGGTCGAGCGCGGCGCGGTGAAGAAGATCACCATCAACAACCGCATGCGCAACCAACTGCGCACGGCGATCGCCGCCCTCACGCTCGCGAGTCCCGATCCAGAGATTCGCCTCAAAGCTGCGCAACAGATGCTGGGCGACGCCAACCCGATCGTCGTCGAGGCGATCCGCGACCAGCTCGGGCGCGAGGACGATCAGCGCGTCCGCGATTACCTGGATCTGAGCCTGGCACTGGCCAGTTTGCGCGACGAGGCCCCGGCGGCTCGGCTTGCTGCAGTGAACGCGCTTTCGGGGAGTCTCTATCCTGCCGCACGCAACGCCCTGACCAAATTGCTGAGCGACGAGCCTGATCCGGAGGTCCGTGCCGCCGCCGAGCGCTCGCTCGCTGCGATCGAGCAGAAGCTCAAGCTCAACGCGGCGGCGGAGACGCTCTTCTTCGGGCTCAGCCTCGGCTCGGTGCTGGTGCTCGCCGCCATCGGTCTGGCGATCACCTTCGGGGTCATGGGCGTCATCAACATGGCCCACGGCGAGCTGATCATGATCGGGGCCTACACGACCTATCTGGTCCAGCAGGCGATGCCCGGATTCCTCGACTACTCGCTGTTTGTCGCCATCCCGGCGGCCTTCGTGGTCGCGGGCTTGCTCGGGGTTCTGATCGAGCGCAGCGTGATCCGCTTTCTCTACGGCCGACCGCTCGAAACACTGCTCGCTACCTTCGGCATCAGCCTGATCCTTCAGCAACTCGTGCGCACAACCATCTCGGCCCAGAACGTCGCGGTGCAGAATCCGTCCTGGATGAGCGGTGCGCTTCAGATCAATCCGGCGCTCGCTCTGACGTACAACCGGCTCTACATCCTGATCTTCGCCTTGATGGTCTTCGTCGCCCTGCTGCTCATCCTCAAGCGCACCGCCTTGGGGCTGCAGGTGCGCGCGGTCGCTCAGAATCGGGCGATGGCGCGCTCGATGGGCGTACGCTCGGCGCGGGTCGATGCGCTCACGTTTGGTCTGGGTGCCGGCGTGGCGGGCGTCGCCGGTGTCGCTCTGTCCCAGCTCACCAACGTCGGTCCCAACATGGGGCAGGCATACATCATCGATTCCTTCATGGTCGTGGTCTTCGGCGGGGTCGGAAACCTCTGGGGGACGCTGGTTGCCGGCTTGACCCTGGGCGTTGCGAACAAGCTGATGGAGCCCTGGGCCGGCGCGGTGCTCGCCAAGATCCTGGTGCTGGTCTTCATCATCCTCTTTATTCAGAAGCGCCCGCGCGGGCTCTTCCCGCAACGCGGACGCGCGGCCGACGGGTAAAGATGTCGGATTGGGCGTTCCGTCACGAGGATGGCTATCGGGCGACGTACGTCGACCCGATCGACAGGTTGAGTTTTTCGCGGTTTTGGAGACACGAGCATGGGTGTGGCCAGTGTGATGAGGGGCGACAGAGGCGGACAGGCGATGCTGGCCGTCCTGCTGGTCGTCGCGGTCGTGGTGCCGATCCTGAATCTGATGGTGCCCGAGTCCAGCCCCTGGCATGTTTCCACCTACACGGTCACGCTGCTCGGTAAGTATCTGACCTATGCGCTGCTCGCCGTCGCGGTTGATCTGGTGTGGGGTTATCTGGGCATCCTGAGTCTGGGCCATGCCGCCTTCTTCGGTCTCGGCGGCTATGCGATGGGCATGTATCTGATGCGTCAGATCGGCGACCGCGGTGTCTACGGTCACCCGGTGCTGCCGGATTTCATGGTCTTCCTGAACTGGTCGGAGCTACCCTGGTTCTGGCAGGGCTTCGACCTCTTCTGGTTCGCCGCGCTCATGGCCATCCTGGTCCCCGGGACCTTGGCCTTCATCTTCGGCTATCTCGCCTTTCGCTCGCGGGTCACCGGCGTCTATCTCTCCATCATGACCCAGGCGCTGACCTATGCCCTGATGTTGGCCTTCTTCCGCAACGAGATGGGCTTCGGCGGAAACAACGGCCTGACCGACTTCAAAGACATCCTGGGCTTCGATCTAAAGAGCGACGCAACACGGATCGGACTCTTTCTCGCCTCGGCGGGTGCATTGGCGCTCGGCTATCTGGCCTGCCGCTGGATCGTCACCTCGCGGCTCGGTCGTGTCGCGGTTGCGATCCGCGACGCCGAGGCGCGCACACGATTCATCGGATACCGGGTCGATCGGGTCAAGCTCGCCATCTTCACCTTCTCGGCGATGCTCGCAGGTGTTGCCGGGGCACTCTATGTTCCGCAGGTCGGCATCATCAATCCGGGCGAGTTCTCGCCGCTCAACTCCATCGAGCTGGTGATCTGGGTGGCCATCGGCGGTCGGGCGACGCTGTACGGCGCCGTCATCGGCGCCATCCTGGTCAACTACGGCAAGACCTACTTCACCGGCGCCTTCCCCGAGGCATGGCTCTTCGCCCTGGGCGCGCTCTTCGTCATCGTCACACTCTTTCTGCCCAAGGGGATCGCCGGCTTGGTCGGTATGATCAGGACCTGGCGACGATCGCGATCCCCCGCCGAGTCCGCAGCGGAGGCCGCACCATGAAACCGGTCGAGCAATTGCGCGAATCCATGCGCAAGGACCGGCAGTGGAGCTTCATGTACTCCATGCTGGACCTGGATCTGGATGTCAGCCAGGGCGTGATCCTGTATCTGGAAGGCGTCAGCGTCAGCTTCGACGGCTTCAAGGCGATCAATAACCTGAATTTTTACGTCAACGCCGGCGAGCTGCGCTGCGTGATCGGTCCGAACGGTGCCGGCAAGACGACCATGATGGACATCATCACCGGCAAGACCCGGCCGGATACCGGCAGCGCCTATTTCGGGCGGACCATCGATCTACTGAGACTTTCCGAGCCCGAGATCGCCGCGCTCGGGGTCGGCCGCAAGTTCCAGAAGCCGACCGTCTTCGAGTCGCACAGCGTCTTCGAGAACCTCGAGCTCGCAATGGCCGGAGACAAACGCGTCTTCCCGACCCTGTTCGCCCGACTCGGCGGCGAGCAACGCGACCGCATCCACGAGGTCCTGGGCATCATCGGTCTCCAGGAGCAGACCCACCGCGAGGCCGGCGCACTCTCGCACGGCCAGAAACAATGGCTCGAGATCGGCATGTTGTTGATGCAGGATCCCCATCTTCTGCTGGTCGACGAGCCGGTCGCCGGCATGACGCACCAGGAGATGGACCGCACCGCTGAGCTGCTGCTCTCGCTGGAGGGCAAGCACTCCGTAGTGGTCGTCGAGCACGACATGGATTTCGTCCGCTCCATCGCCAAGCGCGTCACCGTACTGCATCAGGGCTCGGTCCTCGCCGAAGGCAGCATGGACGAGGTGCAGAACGACCCGCGCGTGGTCGAGGTCTATCTGGGGGAATGAGCCCGGCTAAAACGCGTCTCGTGCAACATGCGATTTGATCGCTTTGAACGGGCCGCTCATGAGCCCGCGACCGCAGCGGGGACGCGTTTTAGGAATTTTTTTCTTTTATCTTTTTTATCTTGAATCGCGTCGACTCCGAGGTCTTTCGGGGCATCGACGCGGCGGTACATGACGACATCGACTCAAACCTCGGACGCGATTCAATGCTTGAGATTTCGGGACTCAACCAGTTTTACGGCGAGAGCCACACACTCTGGGACCTGGATGTCGAGATCCCGCAGGGTCAGTGCACCTGCGTGATGGGTCGCAACGGAGTCGGCAAGACCACACTGATGCAATGCATCATGGGGCTGCTCCCGTTGCGCTCGGGTTCCCTGAGCTATGAGGGCCAGGATCTCGCCCGACTCACCGCAGAACGCCGAGCACCTCTCGGGATCGGCTATGTCCCGCAAGGTCGCCAGATCTTCCCGCTGCTGACCGTCGAGGAGAATCTGCGGATCGGTCTCGCCGCGCGGCCCGATCGCGCCAAACAGATCCCCGGCTATATCTTCGAGCTCTTCCCGGTGCTCAAAGAGATGCTCGGGCGACGCGGCGGCGATCTCTCCGGCGGTCAGCAACAACAGTTGGCCATCGGCCGAGCACTCGTCATCGACCCCAAGCTCCTCATCCTCGACGAGCCCACCGAAGGCATCCAGCCCAACATCGTCCACGAGATCGGCGACATTATCCGCCGTCTCATGACCGACCTGAACCTCACCGTCATCCTGGTCGAGCAGAAGCTCCCCTTCGCCCGCCGCGTCGCCGATCGTTTCATCATCCTCGATCGCGGACGGCTGATGGCGAGCGGGGCCATGCCCGATCTGACCGAGGATCTCGTCAAGCAATACCTGACGGTGTGAGTCCGAGCAGCGCCCCGTTGCGCGGGGTGCTGCCTCGATGAGTGCCTCGGTCACGTGCGTTTGTTGCGGGCCGCGAGCATTTCCGCCTAGTGTCCCATCCTACCGGCCGTCACTCCGTCACTCCGTCACCGGCAGCGTCTCGCGTTTCCGATACACCGTCCCCTGAAAGAGCGCGATCAGGGTCTGGTCGTCGTCGCGGATGCGGATCAGATAGGTGGCGAGCTTGGGGTTGATCGAGACCTCTTCGGCCTCGGCGACGAGTGTCCCGCCACGGGCGGCGGTCATGTAGGAGATGGAAACGTTGATCCCGAGCGCGACGGTGCCGTGTGAGTTGGAGGCGACGGCGAAGACCAGATCGGCCAGACTGAAGATGGCTCCGCCGTGGACGACGCCGACGGCGTTGCGGTGGTGATCATGGATCTCGAGCTTGGCCTTGGCCCGGCCGGGCGCCATCTCCAGAAGCTCGATGCCGACGTGTGCAGCGAAACGGTCCTTGAGAAAAAAGTCCTTCAGATCGGCCTGGGTTGGCTGAGCGGGCAGCTGGGGGTTCGTCATGGGTCTCTCCTTCACGACTGATGGTCCGAATGTCGTCGAGCGGGCATGCAACCCCTTCGCCGGACGCGGTGTCGAAGTATACCCTTACAGGAAACCGGGCAACCGGATCGGATAGTGACCCATGATCCCAGTGAACTATCGCGCCCCATGGGCGACGCTTCTTTTGCTTCAATGCGCAGTGCTCGTCCCGGCGACGGCGTACGGCGGGCTCAACGAGCCGCAACGCATCATCCAGCAGGTCTCGGACGGCCTGATGCGGGTGCTTCGCGAGGATCGGAACCTGCTCAAGACCGACCCCGGCTATGTCCATCGTCTGGTCGATGAGCTGTTCCTGCCCCATGTGGATGTTCCGCGTGTCTCGGCCCTGGCGCTCGGACCCTATTGGCGGGATGCGACGCCGGAGCAGCGCCGGGTGTTCCAAGCGGAGTTTCAGCGGCTCTTGATCCAGACCTATTCCTCCGCGCTCGACGCCCTCAGCTCCTGGGACATCCGCTTCCTCCCCATGCAGCTGGAGCCCGGCGCCACACGCACGCTGGTTCGCACCGAGATCCAGCAGCCGGGCGGGCAGCCCGTGCGGGTGGACTATCGGATGGCCTACAGCGACGGGCGATGGCGGGCCTACGACGTGGCGGTTCAGGAGATCAGCCTGCTGGCCTCGTATCGGAATCAGTTCACGTCGGTTGCGCAGCGTCGCGGCATCGACGGGTTGCTTGAGGAGTTGACCACCCGGAACAACACCCGGCGTTGACCAAAACCGCGCCCGGTGCAATATGCGTCGTGTGTTGGATTGGCTTGGCCGCGCCAGCACCGATAACTGTCGGAGCTGGCGCGGTTTAAAGAGGATTTATTTTTCAAAATCTTAAACCGCGCCGGCTCCAGCGGTCGTCAAGCCTGCCGCGGCCGATCCCATTCAAAAAACTCGTATACTGCGCAGCGCGCGGTTTAATTACCGAGCAAGCGTCGGCGCCAGTGCAAATCCGCGCAGGTTCCTGGAGAACCGTTCCAACGCCTGAATCCCCGTCGCCTCGGCCTGCTGACACCAATCCTGAAGCGCGTGAAGCAACGCCTCCTGGCTGGGCGCCTTGCGGTCCCAGATCTCCTGCAGGCGCTCGCGAAAGTGATAGACGGTGGCGAGCGTCTGATTCTTGGCAAGGATCTGCTCCAAACTGCCGCGAGCGGCGAGGTCGAGTCGCTGGCCCTCGGTCAGGAGCAGTCTTCGCGCACGCCTGACCAAGCGTTTGCAGTGCTCCGCGTCGCGGCACAGCTCCTCGCGCGAGACCGGGACCATCACCTCTTTCCCGTAGCGCGCAAAGACGTGCATCCGGCTCGTGATCACCGCACGCAGGGTCTCGAGATCCAGTTGCGACTTGCCCGGGACCACCTGCGGGTTGGGTGCGACCCGGCGGACCTTCGCCAGCCGCAGTGCCGTGAGGATGCGGATATACATCCAGCCGATATCGAATTCCCACCATTTCGACGCGAGTCGCGCCGAGCTGGGGAAGGCATGGTGATTGTTGTGCAGCTCTTCGCCGCCGATCAGGATGCCCCAGGGGACGATGTTGGTGGAGGCATCCGGCGGCTCGAAGTTGCGATAGCCGAAATAGTGCCCGACGCCGTTGATGACACCGGCGGCGAAGATGGGGATCCAGAGCATCTGAACGGCCCAGATCACGATGCCGTAGACGCCGAAGAGAACCACATCCAGGACCAGCATGAGCGCGACCCCCTGCCAGGAAAAGCGGCTGTAAAGCCGACGCTCGATCCAGTCATCCGGGGTGCCTTGGCCGTAGCGCTCGACGGCTGCGCGATCGCTCGCGGCTTGTGCGTAGAGCTCCGCGCCCTCGCCCAAGACCTTGCGCAGGCCCAAGACCTGCGGGCTATGCGGGTCCTCGACGGTCTCGCACTTGGCATGATGACGCCGATGGACGCCGACCCATTCCTTGGTCACCATCCCGGTCGTGAGCCAGAGCCAGAAGCGAAAGAAGTGCGAGACCGCCGGATGCAGATCGAGCGCCCGATGCGCTTGTGCACGGTGCAGATAGACCGTCACGGCAACGATGGTGATATGGGTCATGCCGAGCGTGATGAGCACGGCGGACAGGATGTCGACGTCGAGCAATCCGTAGAGCGTCATGGATGTCCTGAAGGAGTGGTGGTGGCGTGCCGAGCCGGGCGTGGCCGGTGGCGATCTGTCCCTTTGCGGTTGTCCGGCTGATACAGCACGGCAGATGTGTCGAGACCGTTCGTTGTCGTTGTCGTAATCGACCATCGATACGACAACGACAATGATCTCGGGCGGTCTCGGAATCTCTGCACCGCTCGACTAGGGCTTTTCTCCGACCGCTCTTTGTAGCATCAGGTTCCCGACCGCGTCCAGATCGGCCCGCCAGCCGGGGGCGAGCCAGGTGGTGGCCAGTGCGTCTGCGATGATCGCCGGTCCAAGCAGCCCGCGCCCTTGACCGAGATCCTCGCGTGTCCAGCAGGCGACCGGCGTCGGACATCCGTAGGCAGCGGAGCTTCCGGTCGGGCTCCCTCGGCCGGACGCCCCGATCGGCGGCAGCTCAAGATTCGGGATCGGGCCGCGTACGCGCACCCGCAGATTGACCAGCTCGACCGGCAGGTCGAGCCGGTGACCGTAGCGATCCCGGTGCTGCGCGTGAAACGCGGCGATGGCGTCCGCGACGCTAGCCCAGTGCAGGTTGAGCGTATGGGATTGGCCGCGATAACGCAGATCGAGCGAGCGCTCGACACGCAGATCAGCGCGGGCCACGCCTTCCTGCTCCAGTTCGGTGATCCCGGACTCGGCGAGCGCGTCGAGCGCCGCCGCGATCTCGGCATCGCCGGCGTCGGCGAGCAGTCCGAGGCGCGTCCGGGTCAGGGTTCGTCCGGCCGGGGTCACTAGCATCCCGAGTGCCGAGAGGACACCGGCATGCACAGGCACCAGGGCGCGTGTCATGCCCAACGCCTCGGCCAGGGCGCAGACATGCAGACCGCCGGCACCGCCGAACGAGGTCAGGATGAAATCGCGCGGATCCAGCCCGCGCTGCACCGAGATCACCCGCAGGGCGCGCGCCATATGCTCGTCGGCCAGACGGATCACGCCCAGCGCCGTCTCCTCGATCGAGAGCCCCATGGTGTGCGCGAGTCGTCCCAGGGCGGCACGGGCGGCGTCCGGGTTCAAGCGCATCCGCCCGCCGAGGAATCCGTTCGGGTCGAGCCGCCCGAGCACCAGGTTGGCGTCGGTCACGGTCGCCTCGCGTCCGCCGCGGTCATAGCAGGCAGGTCCCGGGTCGGCCCCGGCGGACTCGGGTCCGACCAGGAGCATGCCGCCTGCATCGAGCCGCGCGATCGAGCCCCCGCCGGCCCCGATGGTATGCATGTCGACCATCGGCAGCGCGACGGGGAAGCCGGCGATGTGCCCGTCGGTGGTGAGACGCGGCTCGCCGTCGACTACGGCGACATCTGTGGAGGTCCCGCCCATGTCGAACGTCAGCAACCGCGGACAGCCGGTCTGCGCCGCGGCGAAGGCCGCCCCGGCGAGTCCGCCGGCCGGACCCGAGAGCAGCAGGCGCGCGGTGTGCCGGGCGGCCTGATTCGCCGTGACCGCCTCTCCGCTGCTTTGCATGACCGAGACCCGTGCCCCCGACAGACCGTCGGCAAGGCGCCCGATATAGCGTGCGACGATGGGCCCGATGCGCGCGTTGATCCAGGTGGCGATCCCGCGTTCGTATTCGCCGACGAGCGGCAGGACCTCGGAGGAGCGCGCGACGAACAGGCCCTCGGGCATCGCGTCCTCCAAGGCCCGCTCGGCACTGTCGTCCAGATAGGAAAAGAGCAGGTTGATCGCGACCGACTCGGGGGCGAGCCGCATGACCGTCGTCTTGAGCGCGTCCAGGTCGGCGGCGGTCAGGGGTTCGACCCAATCGCCGTCGGCGCCGAGACGTCCGCCGGTCTCGACACAGAGCTCGGGCGGAACCGGCGGAAGCCGTGCCGGCGGTTGGAGGTCGTAGAGGTCCGGTCGTGCTTGGCGACCGATGGTCAAGAGATCGCCGAGCCCGCGATTGGCGACATAGAGTGTTCGGACGCCCTTGCCCTCGAGAACCGCATTGGTCGCTACCGTGCTCCCGTGGATGACGTGCAACCCGGCCGGATCCAGACCCAGCTCGGCGATCCCGCGCAGGATCGCCTGCTCGGGCGCCGCCGGGGTCGAGAGGACCTTATGCGTCCGTACCCGGCCGTCGCGCCATAGCACCAGGTCGGTGAAGGTCCCGCCGGTATCGATGCCCACGATGATCATGGCCGATGAGCCTCGCGCTTGAGGGTCGCTTGGGTCGCAAAGGCCGACAAGGCTTGATCGGACCTAGTCGCCGGTCCGGACGCGGGTATCGGCCAACGGCTCCTCGGCCTCGGGCGGGGGCGGTGCAATCGAGCGCACGCGCAGATGCAGCGCGGCCTTGGCGAGCAGGTGCGCACTGACCGGGGCCGTGATGAAGAGGAAGAGCGTCACCAGGATCTCATGCAGGCTAAGCCCCTCGCCGCGGGTACTGAAGTAGAGCACCGATGCAATCAGCAGCGCGCCCACGCCGAGGGTGGTGGCCTTGGTCGGGCCATGCAGGCGCGTGTAGAAATCGTCGAGCCGGGCGAGACCCAAGGACCCGATGAAGGTGAAGAGCGCACCGACGACGATCAGGACCGACAACATCATCTCAAGCATTCAATCGCGTCCTCGGCGTGATGGATAGAGGCTGTACCGGATCATACCCACGTGGCCCCATCAGAGCATGGAGTCGACGCGATTGAAGAAAAAACAAAAGGAATTAAACATTATGAAAGCGCGTCAGCTCCAACGCGAACAGATGCCCGCGACGCTCGCCAAACCCTCGAACATTACAAAAGTCCACCAAAAGACGCGCTTTCATTATTCGATGATATCGCCGCGCAGGAGATATTTGCAGAGTGCCACCGTACCGACAAACCCCATCATGGCGATCAAAAGCGCGGCCTCGAAATACAGCGAGCTGCTCAGATGGATCCCGAGCAGGACCAGCAAGGCGATGGTATTGATGTAGAGGGTGTCGAGCGCCAGGATGCGGTCCGGCTTGTCCGGCCCCCGGAGCAGACGCCAGAGGCTCAGCAGCAGCGCCCCGGAGACCAGTGCGAAGGCGATGGAGACGGCGATGCTCAGCATGGCTCGAAGACCTCTTTGATCGGTGCCTCGTAGCGACGCTTGATCTCGGCGATCAGGGCGTCGGGGTCGTTGACCTTGAGTCCATGAACGACCAAATGGCTGCGATCCGGGCTGAGCCAGGCCGAGACGGTGCCCGGCGTCAGGGAGACCGTATTGGCGAGCAGGCTGATCCCCAGATCCGTGCGCAAGGCAAGCGGCACGCGGACGAAGGCCGGCTTGACGTGCTTCGGACCGCCCAGGATCAGGGCGGCGACCGCGAGGTTGGCCACCAGGATGTCGTACATGACGACCGCCAAAAATCGCATCAAGGTCAGTGGCTTGTGGACCCTGACCCGCTCCGGCCAGAAACGCAGCGTGAAGACCGGGATCGCCCATCCCAGGATCAGGCCCAAGAGAATCTGACCGGGCGACAGGCTGTTGACCAGCAGGAGCCAGATCAGGGCCAGGACCGGCGTGAGGATGGGGTGAGGCAGCAGCCTGAGCTTCATCGCTTATGCACTCCGGTCATACAGGTCGGGGGTCGCCCAGCACGGCCCGGATATAGACGCCGGGCTCCAGGAGCTGCTCGGCGGTTGCACGGGTGTACTCGGACAAGGGTCCGGCCCAGATGACCAGCGTGACGCACAGCAGCAGCAGGCCGAAGACCGGCAAGAGACGGCCCCAGTTCGGACCGACGGCGGATCGCCCGGCGGTACCGGTGCGCTCGATCAGGCCCTCGGCGCGGTAGAACAAAAGGCTGCCGCTGCGGGCGAGTGCAATGATGCCGAAGAGCCCGGCGGTCAGGATCACGCCGAACACCCAAGGCATGCTCGGCAGGTCCACCGCGGCGTTCAGCACCATGTACTTACCGAGAAATCCGGACAGCGGCGGCAACCCGGAGACGAGGATGGCGGTGATGAAAAAGAGCGCACCAATCAGGTTGGCGTTGGCGATGACCGGCCCCGGATCCAGACGATCCGCAAGCGTGCCGCGCCCCATGGCGATGATGTCCGCCAAGAGGAAGAAGGCCGCCGCCGCGAATGTCGTGTGCGCCAGATAATAGAGACCTGCGCCGATGCTGGCCTCGGTCCCCAGTGCGAAGGCCGTCAACAGGAACCCCACCGACACCACCACCAGATAGGCGACCTGCCTGCGCAGCTCATGCGCGGCCAGCACGCCCAGGGTGCCGATCGCCATGGTCGCGAGCGCGAGCGGCAAGAGCCAGGGGCTGATCAGATTCGCGACCGGACCGGCCTCGGCGCCGAAGATCAGGGTATAGACCCGCAGGATGCTGTAGGCACCGACCTTGGTCATGATCGCGAAGAGCGCGGCCACCGGTGCCGACGTCGACGAATAGGCCGCGGGCAGCCAGAGATAGAGCGGGATCAGCGCTGCCTTCAGCGCGAAGACCACGAACAACAGGAGCCCGGCCGCGCGCACTACGCCGAGATTCTCCGGCGGGGTCGCCGCCGCCTTCACCGCGAGGTCCGCCATGTTGAGCGTCCCGAGGATGGCGTAGAGTGTGCCGACCGCGAACAGAAAGAGTGTTGACCCCGCGAGATTCAGTGCGACGAAGTGCAGCCCCGCGCGCACCCGATTGGCCCCGCCGCGATGCAGCAGCAGCCCGTAGGAGGCGAGCAGCAGGATCTCGAAGAAGACAAAAAGATTGAACAGATCGCCGGTCAGAAAGGCACCGCTCAGACCGAACAACTGGAGCTGAAAGAGCGGATGGAAGTGCCGGCTTCCGGCATCCGTCCCGCGCACGGCATAGAGCATGGCGAAGAAGGCGAGCAGGCTCGTGACGAGCAGCATCCAGACGCTCAGACGATCCGCGACCATGACGATCCCGTAGGGCGCCGGCCAGTTGCCGAGCGCATACACCAGGATCTCGCCCCCGGCGACACGCTGAGCCAGAAGAGACACCAGCAGGATCTGGATGACGAGCGCGACGAGATTCAGGCTGCGTCGTAAGCGCAAGGGCATGACGCGCCGCAACAGCAGCAACAGGGTTGCCGCAAAGAGCGGGAAGAGGACCGGGGCAATGACCAGATGGCTCATCCGTGCTGTCTCCCGCGTTCCGGCCCGCGCTCATTCGGGGCGTCGCCGCCGTCGAGTCGGCCATCCACCTGATCTGTTCCCAGCTCGGCACGCGCCTTGAGCGCCAGCATGATGATGAAGGCGGTCATGCCGAAGCTGATGACGATGGCCGTCAGCACCAGCGCCTGAGGCAGGGGATCGGTATAGCCGACGGCCTGATCCGAGATCACCGCGGGTTGGCCGACGGTCAAGCGCCCGGTGACGAAGAGGAAGAGATTCACGGCGTAGGACAGCAGGGTCAGTCCGATGACCACGGGGAAGGTGCGCGCCCGCAGTGCAAGGTAGACCCCGCAGGCGGTCAAGACACCGATGATCAGGGCGATCAGGGCTTCCATCGACAACGGTTCCTCAAGCATGGTTCGGCGCGGAGGGTTCCGGCTCGTCCGGATGACTGGCGTGATGCATCAGGCCGAGATGCACCAAGATCAGGAGCGTCGCCCCGACCACCACGAGATAGACCCCGAGATCGAAGGCGATTGCCGAGGCCAGCTCGAAGTCCCCGATCACCGGCCAGTGCACGTGGGTGAATGCGGAGGTCAGGAAGGGATAGCCGAAGACCAGGCTCGCGAGCCCGGTGAGCAATCCGATCATCAACCCGGCACCGATGACCGGATGCAGATTGGAGGTCATGCGGCTGTGTGTCCATTCCACGCCGTTCGCCAAGTACTGCATGATCAAGGCGATCGCGGTGATGAGCCCGGCGATGAAACCGCCGCCCGGCAGGTTATGTCCGCGCAGGAAGATGAAGGCCGAGACAAGCAGGGCGAGCGGCAGCAGGAGACGCGTCAATGCCGCCATAATGGTCGGGTGCATGTCCCAGTTCCAAGGTCGCCCGCGTGCATCGCAGGTCGGTCCGGGCAGACGCAGATCCTTCAGCATCGCATAGATTCCCAGGCCGGCGAGGGCCAGGACCGAGATCTCGCCCAGTGTGTCGAAGCCGCGGAAATCCACCAGGATCACGTTGACCACGTTCGCGCCCCCGCCTCCGGGCACGCTGTTTTCCAGGAAGAAGTCCGCGATGCTCTCGTAAGGCCGGGTCAGCACCGACCATGTCAGTGCCGCCGCGCCGCCGCCGGCCAAGCCGGCCACCCCGATATCCCGGATCCGCCGGGCCCGGCTCGATTCGCTCGGGCTGTGTTGCGGAAGGAAATAGAGCGCCAACAGCAGCAGGACGATCGTCACCACCTCCACCGAGAGTTGGGTCAAGGCGAGGTCCGGCGCCGAGAACTTCACGAAGATGAGCGACACCAGCAGGCCCAAGGCACCCATGACGATGAGTGCGGTCAGGCGGCGACGGTGCAGGATGACCGTCCAGAGGGCGACGGTGATCAGAGCGATCGTGACGAGCAGGCTCACCGCATCGGCAGGCAAAAGGTCGTGATCGCCGGTCAGGGGTGCATCGCCGCCGAGGAAACCGACCGTCCCCAGGGTCAGCGCCGACAGGATGAAGACGAGCAGCATGCGCTGCAGCGAGCCGGTATCCAGGGTGCGTGTGACGGCGCCGGCCAGAGCGAGGAGACCCTTCAGGAGCCAATCGAAGACGGCCCTGGCATCGAGGAGTCCTTCGAGCTTGGTGGCGAGGTTGAACAGCGGGCGACGCCCCACATAGAGCAGGATGCCGCCGACCGACGCGGCGATGCTCATGATCAGCGCGGCGTTGACCCCGTGCCAGATGGCCAGGTCGTAGTCCGGCGGGGCGCTCTGAAGCACGCCCGTCGCCGCCACGGAGAGCAGCGGAGCCACGGTGAAGGCCGGTAGCATCCCGACCAGGAGACAGATCGCGACCAGGATCTCTACCGGCACCTTCATCCAGCGCGGTGGCTCGTGCGGGGTCTTGGGCAGATCGACCGGGTCGCCGTTGAAGAAGACGTCGTGGATGAAGCGCAGCGAATAGGCCACGGCAAAGATCCCCGCGACGACGACGGCGCTGGGCAGGAGCCACTCCCATGTATGGTTCGCCGAGAAGGTGACCGTCTCGCCGAAGAACATCTCCTTGGAGAGGAACCCGTTGAAGAGCGGAACTCCGGCCATGGCCGCCGCAGCGACCATCGCCAGCGTCCCCGTGTAGGGCATGTAGCGCCAGAGACCGTTGATGCGCCGCATATCGCGCGTCCCGCACTCATGATCGATGATGCCCGCGGCCATGAAGAGCGACGCCTTGAAGGTCGCGTGGTTGATGATGTGGAAGACACCGGCGACCGCGGCGAGCGGTGTCCCGATGCCGAACAGCAGCGTGATGAGGCCGAGATGGCTGATGGTCGAATAGGCGAGCAGACCCTTCAGATCGTGCTTGAAGAGGGCGAAATAGGCGCCGATCAAGAGGGTCGAAAGCCCCGCGCCCATGACCAGGACCGACCACTCGGTCGTCCCCGAAAGCACCGGGAACAGGCGTGCCAGCAGGAAGACGCCCGCTTTGACCAGGGTTGCCGAGTGCAGATAGGCCGACACGGGGGTGGGTGCCGCCATCGCGTGCGGCAGCCAAAAATGGAACGGGAACTGCGCGGACTTGGTAAAGGCGCCGAGCAGGATCAACACCAGCATCGGGGTGTAGAGCGGGTCGGAGCGGATCAGGTCGCCGCTGGCGAGAACCACCGATAGATCGTAGCTTCCGACCATCTCGCCGAGCAGCACGAAGCCGCCGAGCATGGCGAGCCCGCCCAGCCCCGTGACGGCAAGCGCCATGCGCGCCCCCGTTCGGGCATCCTCGCGATGTTGCCAGTAGCTGATGAGCAGGAAGGACGACAGACTCGTCAGCTCCCAGAACATCAGGAGCAGGATCAGGTTCTCGGACAGGACGATGCCGAGCATCGAGCCCATGAAGAGCAGCAGATAGCCGTAGAACCGGCCCATGCAGTCGCGCTCGGCCAGGTAATAGCGCGCGTAGAGGATCACCAGCAGACCGATCCCCAGGATCATCAGGGCGAACAGCAGACCCAGCCCGTCGAGCCGGAACGCGAGATCGAGTCCCAGCGCGGGTATCCAGGGGATGCGTTGTACCAGGGTCTCGCCCAGAAACGGGGCGGTCACGCTCGGCGCCAGCGCGATCAGTGAGGCCAGGGCCACGCCTCCGGCCATCCAGGCCGATTGCAGCCGTCCGAAGCGCGAGACCCACGCAGCCAGGCCGGCCCCGATGAAGGGAATGAGAACGACGAAGAGAAGATTCATGCGCGCGACTGCCTGGACGGGAGGACGGTGACTCGCTCGGGCCAAGGATACCACCGTCCGTTCGCAGGCGTCCCCGTGCGGACGCGCCTCTGCGGATCAAGCCACCGTCGGCGATTGCGCAAGCAGATCCTCGGCGGCGCCCGGCCGTCCGAACAGATAGCCTTGGAAGGCTCGACATCCGTGCTCGGAGAGAAAGCTCCGCTGCTCCGCCGTCTCGACCCCTTCGGCAATGACGCCGAGGCCGAGCGTTTGCGCCAACGCGACGATGGTGCGGGCGATGGCCGCGTCGTTGGGGTCGGTGAGCACATCGCGCACGAACGACTGGTCGATCTTCAATTGATCGAGCGGCAGGCGCTTGAGATAGGAGAGCGAGGAGTACCCGGTGCCGAAGTCGTCCAGCGAGAAACCCACCCCGTGGGATTTGAGCGCCGACATCTTGTCGATGGCATCCCCGATGTCGTCGAGCAGGAGGCTCTCGGTGATCTCGAGCTTGAGGCGCTGCGGATTCGCTCCGGTTTGCTCGATGATCCGCAGGACTTGCTCCACGAAGCGCGGGTCGCGGAACTGGCGCGCACTGATGTTCACCGCCAAAGACAGATGACTGGTTTCGTATTGCCTCGACCAGACGGCGAGCTGACGAGCGGCGGCCTCGAGCACCCACTGACCGAGCGGCAGGATCAGACCCGAGGACTCCGCCACCGGGATGAACTCGCCCGGCGAGACCATCCCGCGCTGGGGATGGCGCCAGCGCAACAGTGCTTCGGCGCCGGTCACGCCGCCGGCATCGTCGACCTGCGGCTGGTACTGGAGGAAGAACTGCCCGTCGAGCAGGCCCTGACGCAGGTCGACTTCGAGCGCGGCGCGCCGAGCCAGGACTGCATGCATCTCCGGGTCGAAGAAGCAGAGTGTGTTTCGGCCTGCGGCCTTGGCCTGATACATCGCCAGGTCGGCGCGCTTGAGCAACTCTTCCAGGCTCTCCCGGTGGCCGCTGAAGAGCGTGATTCCGATGCTCGGGGTACTGTGGTGCGACTGCTCGGCGATCCGATAGGGCGGGTTCAGGTTGGCAAGGATCTTTTCGGCGACACGCTCGGCCTGCAAAGCCGCCTCTTCGGCGTCCGTGCCCAGGTCCTCGAGCATCACCACGAACTCGTCGCCCCCGAGGCGGGCCACTGTGTCGCACTCGCGCACGCAGGCGCTCAGCCGCTCGGCGACCTGCCGCAGCAGCAGATCGCCGGTGTCGTGGCCGTAGGTGTCGTTGAGTGTCTTGAAGTTGTCCAGATCGATGAACAGGAGCGCCCCCTCGCTCATGCTGCGGGCACTCGTGGCCTGCGCGTGGGAGAGATGCTCGAGGAGGAGCCGGCGATTGGGCAGGCAGGTCAGGGGGTCGTAGAAGGCGAGCCGCCGGATCTCGTCCTCGGCAGCCTTGTCCCGGGTGATGTCCTGGTTGACGACGACCACTCCCTTGACGGCCCCGTCGGCTCCGCGCAACGGCACGGCCGAATTGAGGACGATCTTGCGCGTGCCGTCGAAGCACTCGATCTCGATCTGCTCGCCCAGCGAGGTCTCGCCGCGGGCGATGGCGCGTGACGCCGCCCAGTCATGAGGCTCGATCGGCTTGCCGCTGTCCAGCCACCAGGCTTTGTACTCGCCGAACCGCTCGATCCCGACATAACGGCTGCCGGCCCAAATCCGCTTCCCGGCGTCGTTGATGAATCGAATCTCGCCCGTCTCGTTCAGGAACCAGATTCCTACGGGAAGGATCTCCATGACGGAGTTGAGAAACCCTTCGCTCTCGCGCAAGGCCGAATCGGCAGCCTTATGCTCCGTGATGTCCTGCAGGGTGCCGACACTGCAGCGGCGCTGGTTCGATGTGGCGGGCGCGGGCTCGAGACGGGCTCGAAGCCAGGAAAGCCGTTCGCCGTTCAGGATCCGGTAGCAGATATCGAACGCCTCGCCCGCGCACGCCGCCTGCCAGGCCTGCTCCGTGATCTCCAGGTCCTCCGGATGAACGGGACCGAACAGCGCCTGCGCCGTGCACTGCTTGCCCTCGTGCGGCCCCAAGATCCGGTCGGCCTCCTCGGAGCGTTGCACGCGACCGCTCGCCAGGTCCAGCGTCCAACTGCCGACCTTCGCGACCGCTTGGGCGCGCGTGAGCTCGGACTCGCGGGCACGGATCTGCGTCGTACGCTCGCGCACCAGGTCCTCGAGTCTTTCACGGTCGATCCGGGATTGGGCCAGCAGGCCGGCGAGGGCGGCCAGCAGCAGCGCAAGCGAGACCCCCGATGCACCCTTGACCGCCAATCCTGCGGGATCGGACCAGCCCCACACCGGGCTGACGCTCAATGTCCAGGTGGCGTTCGGCAGCGGCACCGGTTGGTTCACCGGGTCGGAGAGTGGCGCGGGCGAGGATTGTTCGATGATCTGCACCGCGCCGCTGCGCGGGTCGGTGCGCCAGAGTGCGAGCTCGAAACCGCGTTCGTTCAACTGCGACAACCCGGCGGGCGCGAGTGCCGACGGGGTGCGCAACATCGCCATCGTAAAACCCCAGAACAGCGGGTTGCCCTGCGCATCCTCCAAGAAGACAGGTAGGCGCCCGACCACACCCTCTCCGCCCTGCACCAGCTCGAACGGACCTGCCAGGGTCAGCCGACCGGTGTCGCGGGCCAGGCGTGCTTCGATGCGCTGCTCCGGATCTTCAAGCAAATTCAAACCGAGCGCCGCTTCGTTGGTTTCCAAGGGGAAGACCTGCCGGACGATGCCCTCGGGTGCCAGATAAAGGGCCTCGACGTTCTCGTAGAAGGGCAAGAGTGCACGGGCCGTCGTCTCGAATCCGTCGATTCCTCCTCCGCCCTGATGGACCAATGCGGCCAGCGCGTAGGTTACCGACAGGGCGCGATCGATCTGGATCTCGAGGATGTCCGCGTAATCGTCGGCGATCGCGGCCGCATCGGCACGGGCGAGCGCAATGCGCTGTCGCTCGAAGTAGAGGATCGCCCCCCCGGCAAGGATGGAGGCCGTCAGGAACACCAGGGCCGCGACCACCCCGGGTCGGGCTCGGGCTCGCAGGGAGGAATGAGTCATCGCGGTCGAGCTCCATATCTGCCGGCTCCGGTGCAGGACGTCGTCGGCTGCGTCGGCGTCGGGGCGACGTGGCCGGCTTGAATATACCCGCGAGCGAGAGTCTGTGGGTGTCGGTTCGACTGTGCGATATCGTCTTTTTTTGGTGCTCGCGGGGTACGCCGACGTTGGGCCGTGCCCCGCCAGTTTCAGCCCATCCGTCGGTATCGGGAAGCACTGATTCGATCGGTCTTTCCTCGCCGAATCTCGTTTGAGATCCGCCCCGGCCGGGCGGCCTCAGGCCGCATCGTCTCTGCGGCTCGAGGCTTGTGCTCCTGCCGTGAAAAGCGCGTCGGCCGGACCCGGCAGCCCGAAGAGAAAGCCCTGAAAGGTCCGGCAGCCATGATGGGCCAGGTAATCGCGCTGCGCCTCGGTCTCGACGCCCTCGGCCATGATCGCAAGACCAAGGCTTTCGGCAAGTGCGACGAAACTGTCGGCCGTTGCGTCCGCGGAATCCTCAAGGACCTCGCGTACGAACGCCGGGGCGATCTTCAGCTGATCGAGCGGCAGTCGCTTGAGATACGACAAAGAGCAATAGCCGGACCCGAAGTTGTCAAGGGTAAAGCCAACGCCCGTCTCCTTCAACGCGATCATCTTGGCGAGCGAGTCCTCGGGATCGTCGAGCAACGTCGCCTCGGCCAACTCCAGGCGGAGTCGTCGGGGATTTGCCCCGCTCTCGTCAAGCGCCCGGCTGATGTCCTCGACAAGCTCGGGACGGCGAAAATACGCGCCGCTGATGTTAACTGCCAGGTTGAGCCCCGCGCTCTCCGGTCGCCTCGCCCACTCGGCCAACTGAGCGCAGGCGCTTGCAAGGACCCAACGGCCCAACGGCAGGGCCAGTCCGAGCGATTCGGCCGATCCGATGAACTGCGCCGGCGGGATCAGGCCGCGCTGCGGATGGCGCCAGCGCACCAGCGCCTCGGCCCCGTTGACACGCCCCTGCGTGTCGACCTGCGATTGGTAGTAGAGGACGAGCTGGCCTTCCCCGATGGCATGGCGCAACTCCCGTTCGAGCGTGCCGCGTTGGTCGACGCTCGCCTGCATCTCGGGGTCGTAGAACCGCAGTCTATTACGTCCGGCGGCCTTGGCTTGGTACATGGCCAGATCCGCGTGTTTCAGGATCTCCTCGGCGGTATGCGGCTCGCGGTTGAACATGGCGATCCCGAGACTGGGGGAGCTGCTGTGCTCCGCGCCTGCGAGCATGTAGGGCATCCCCAGGGCGGCGATGACCTTCTCGCCGACCGCTTCGGCCAGCGCGGCCGCCTGCGCCGGGTCATCGCCGAGATCCTGGAGCAGGACGACGAACTCGTCGCCCCCGAGACGGGCGACACTGTCGCTCTTGCGCACGGTCTCGGTCAGTCGCCGCGCGACCTCCTCCAGCAGGAGGTCGCCGATGTGGTGCCCGCGGGTGTCGTTGAGCTTCTTGAAGTTGTCCAGGTCGATGAAGATCATGGCACCGTCCTGACCGGAACGTGCCGAGGCGGCCAGGGTCTGATTCAACCGGTCGAGCATCAGCCGGCGATTCGCCAGGCCGGTCAAGGGGTCATAAAAGGCGAGCCGGCGAATCGCCTCCTCGTCCTTCTTGCGTTGGCTGATGTCGGTCAGTGTGCCGACATAGTGGGTCATGCGCCCGAGGGCATCCTTCACGGCCGTGATGGTCATCCAGTCCGGAAAGATCTCGCCGCTCTTGCGCCGATTCCAGATCTCGCCTTCCCAGTATCCGTGTTCGAGGATGTGCTTCCACATCTCGGTAAAAAAGTCCGTGCCGTGCCGACCTGAGCCCAGTAGCCGCGGGGTCTTGCCCACCGCCTCCTCCGGCGGATAGCCGGTGATTCTCGCAAAGGCTTTGTTGACCCGCAGGATGCGCTCATTCGTATCGGTGACGAGCATTCCCTCCTGCGCCTCGAAGGCGATTGCGGCGATGCGCAGCTCGGCCTCGGCCTCCTTGCGCGCGGAGATGTCGGTGATCATGGCCAACGCCCCGTTGACCTCGCCGTCCTCGCCGTAGAGCGGGTTGGTGGAGACCAGCGTCCACAGGTGGGATCCGTCGGGCCGCTTGAACCGGAACTCATGCCTCTCGGCGATCCCGGCGCGGCGTTTTGCGAGATTCTGCTCGGCGATCCCGCGGATGTCCGGATCGACGAAGTCGAAAAAGGATCGGCCGACGAGTCGATCGATGGGACATCCCAAGAGCTCCGCCATTCGGGGATTGGCGAAGGTGGTGCGACCCTCGATGTCGATCGTCCAAATGCCCTCGTTTGCGGTGTCGAGGATCTGGCGAAGACGCGCCTCGCTACGGTGCAGCGCTTCCTGCGCCAGCTTGCGCTCGGTGATGTCCTCGACCGAGCCGAGCGCGCGCAGCGGCTTTCCGCTCGGGTCGAAGTGCAGGACCGCCCGTTGGCGCAGCCAGCGCAGCCTGCCGTCGACAAGGCTGCGGTGCTCTACATCGTAGGTCTCGCCCCGAAGCGCCGCTTGCCAAGCCGCCTCGATCGTTGCGCGGTCCTCTGGGTGAACCTGCTCCAGGAAGTGCTTGAGGCTGAAGGGCGTATCGGGCAGCCCGCCGGTGATTCGGCAGGCGACGGCCGACGCGGTTGCCCGGTTTGCCTGGACATCGAAGTCCCAGCTCCCGACCTGCGCGATTGCCTCCGCGCGCTCCAAGTCCACCTCACGCGCGCGGACCTCGGCGGTGCGCTCGGCGACCTTCATCGCCAGCCGCGCCTTTTGGGTGCGTGCGTCGACCAGCAGCTTCGCCAGGGTTGCCAACAGGAGGCTGAAGAGCAGACTCAGCCCGGCTCGGACCCCGAGCCCGATTGGATCGCCCCAGCCGTCGATCGGGCTGAGGCTCAGTGTCCAGGTGGCGTTCGGCACCTTGAGTTGTGCCTCTACCGGAGAGATCGGCTCGACCGGCGAGGCGTCGATGATCTGTTTTTCGCCGGTTGACGCCTTGATGGTCCAGAGTCGGTAGGCGATGCCGCGCTCGTCGAGCTGCGACAGGTGGCTGGGTGCGATCGCATCGGGGAACGGCATGCGGGCATGGTAAAGCCCCAGAAGACGGGATTGCCCTGTGCATCGTCGAGGAAGATGGGCAGGCGCCCGATGATGCCGATCTGGCCTTGCACCAGCGTGTAGGGACTGGACAGGGTCAGACGGCCGGTCTCCAAAGCCAACCTGGCATCCGGGCCGCGCACGGGGTCGCTCAGCAGATCAAGACCGATTACCGGCTCGTTGCCGGCAAATGGAACGCCATCCCGGATGACGCCGTCCGGTGCCAGGAAGAGGGCATCCACCCCGGGATATTTGGGGAGCATCGCCTCGCCGATCTCTTGGAAATCGGAGATCCGGCCTTGGCCCTCTTGTACGAGCGCGGCCAAGGCATAGGTTGCCGACAAGGCGCGATCGATGGTCTCCGCGATCTTGTGTGCGTAATCCTTCGCGAGGACAGCGGTATCCGCGCGCATCAGCTGCAGGCGCTGCTGCTCGGTGTAGATCACTACGCCCGTGGACAACGCCAGGGCAACCAGCAGGGTTGCAAGTGCGATCGTCCGGGATGAGGTCGTCTTGGGTGTGTCGCGATCGCGCATGCTGCTCCGGCGATCCTGTGTCGTGCCGTCGTGTCGGGCGGGAGAGGGTGCTTCGGTCGAGCCGCCTCGCCTCCAAGTTCGCGAATCCTTGTGTTCGGGTGCCCGGAAAGGTGCCGAAGGACTCGGGTCGTTCCCGTGTACTTAAGAGTAGACCTTATTTTGCGGGTCGGCGTCGCTTGAGCTCGATCCAGTGGCGATTTGCGTGCTCGGCAAAGCGCGCATCGAGGCATTGGGGCTTTCCAATTTCCTCCCGAGCGCCGATGATTCACCGCATGGACGTCTTCCCTCTCCCCATTGCACGTATCGGCATCATCGGCGGCGGTCAGCTCGGCCGCATGATGGCGAAGGCCGCGAAACGGATCGGCTGCACCTGCGTGGTGCTGGACCCGACACCGGGCTCGCCGGCCGGCCAGGTTGCCGGACATCAGATCGTGGGTGCCTATCACGACCCTTCCAAGCTCCGCGAGCTGGCCGAGTCCTGCGATGTCGTGACCTTCGATATCGAAGACATCGATGCCGAGACACTCATCCAGCTCGGGCGCGAGGGGCACAATATTCAGCCGCCCCCGACCGTACTCGCCTTGATTCAGGACAAGCTCACGCAAAAACGGGCGCTGAGCGCGGCCGGCATCCCGACCGCGCCCTTCGAGCCGATGCCCGAGCCGTCTGCCGAAGCCTTCGCTGCATTCGGCTATCCGCTGGTTCAGAAGGCCTGCCGGGGCGGCTACGACGGCCGCGGTGTCTCGATCCTGGACGGCCCCGAGGATTTCGACGGTCATCTGCCGGTGCCCTCCCTGGTGGAGCGCTTCATCCCCGCGGCCAAAGAGCTGGCGGTGCTGGTGGCGCGCGGTCTCGACGGGGACCATCGCTGCTATCCCGCGGTCGAGATGTGTTTTCGACCGGGCGAGAACGTGCTCGAGATGCTGCTGGCACCGGCGCAGATCCCGGCCGAGACCGCCGCCGCGGCGGAGCAGCTCGCGGTGCGCACCGTGGATGCGCTTGGCGGCGTGGGCATCTTCGGGGTCGAGATGTTTCTGACCGAGGCGGGCGACCTGCTGGTGAACGAGGTCGCGCCGCGCACCCACAACTCGGGTCATCACACCATCGAAGCGAACATGACCGACCAGTTCGAGCAGCATCTGCGCGCCGTCGTGGGTCTGCCGCTGGGGTCGACCGAGCAGCTCTGCCCCGCGGCCATGATCAACCTGTTGGGCGCGCCCGGTCATCGGGGGCGCCCCGTCATCAAGGGGATGGCCGAGGCCCTGGCGATTCCGGGCGTCTGTCTGCACCTTTACGGCAAGGCGGCGACCTCGCCCTTTCGCAAGATGGGCCACGTCACGGTTCTGGACCGGGACATCGAGCAGGCCCGCATCAAGGCCGAGCGGGTCCGTCGTCTGATCGAGATCTCGGGAGAGGATCACCCATGACCGCATCCAACCCATCCCCGTCGTCGGCGGATTGCCCGGCCCGAGTCGGCATCATCATGGGAAGCGATTCCGATCTGCCGGTGATGCAGGATGCCGCCGCCGTGCTCGGCGAGCTCGGCATCCCCTACGAGATGACCATCGTCTCGGCGCACCGCACGCCCAAGCGGCTCTACGACTACGCCGAGAGTGCGGTCGAACGCGGCCTGCGAGTAATCATCGCCGGTGCGGGCGGCGCGGCACACCTGCCCGGCATGGCCGCCGCCATCACGCCGCTGCCGGTCATCGGCGTGCCGGTGAAGACCTCCAGCCTCTCGGGGCAGGACTCCCTGCTCTCGATCGTGCAGATGCCCGCCGGCGTGCCGGTGGCGACGGTCGCCATCAACGGTGCGAAGAATGCCGGGATCCTCGCCGCCCAGATCCTCGGCGCCTCGGACGCGCAGGTGCGCGAGCGGATCGTGCGCTTCAAGCAGGATCTGGAAGCCACGGTCATGGCGAAGGTTGCGGCGATGGAGCAGCAGACGTGAACCCGCTCGCCTATTTCGATCCGGACGATCCCTACCCCGAGAGTGATGGACAGCCAATGGCGGAGAACACGGAGCAGTTCGACTGGATCGTCAAGATCAAGGAAAACCTGGAGATCCTCTTCGCCGATCGGCCGGACGTCTTTGTCGCCGGCGATCTGCTTTGGTATCCGGTTTCGGATCGGCGTGTCTCCGGCCCCGTCGCACCGGATGTCATGGTTGTCTTCGGGCGGCCCAAGGGCCGACGCGGCTGCTACAAGCAATGGGAA
Organism: Thiocapsa roseopersicina; assembly: GCF_900106925.1. Classification (GTDB taxonomy): domain Bacteria; phylum Pseudomonadota; class Gammaproteobacteria; order Chromatiales; family Chromatiaceae; genus Thiocapsa; species Thiocapsa roseopersicina. Next base: position 156,053 of record NZ_FNNZ01000006.1, on the reverse strand, counting down.
GAGGGCGGGGTGGCACCGCAGGTCGTCTTCGAGATCCTGTCGCCCGCCAACAGCCTCAAGGAAATGGCCGACAAGCTGGCCTACTACGAGCTTTACGGCGTCGAGGAGTATTACCTCTACGACCCCGGCACCAACCGTCTTGAGTTGTGGATCCGTCAAGGCGAGCGGCTATGCCTGATCAGCCACATCAACGGCTGGGTCAGCCCGCGGCTCGGGATCCGTTTTGCGCTCACGCCCGAGACTCTGGAGATCTTCGGCCCGAACGGTCGTCCCTTTCTAACCTCGATCGAATTAGCGCGGCGCGCCGATCACGCGGCCGCTCGGGCGCAAGAGCAAGCAACCCTGGCGCAGCAGGAGCACGAGCGTGCAGAACGTCTCGCCGCACGACTACGCGCCCTCGGTATCGATCCCGACGCCGACATCTGATCTGCTGCACCGCGATGCATCGCGGGTCAATTCAGAGCCGCAAGGATGTCTGCCTCGACCGGTATATTCCCGCTTTTCCCATCCTGAACCGCGTCGGCACCGGCGTGGTTTAACGCAGACGACGTCAAGCCGACCCGAAGACCTCGCATGTCCCGCGGAGGACGCGGTTCAGCAACCGACCTCGTGCGTCGCCGGAATCAAGTCCGCGACCCCGTCGCGTTGGTTCGCAGCGGCAAGCAAATCCGGAATATCCGCCTCGACGACCTCCACCCCCTTGCTCTCGCAAAACCGACGCTCCTTGTCCGTCGGATCCGGGATCAGCGCCCAACCGGCCGGCGTTCCTGCCCCGTAGATCAGGTCCGACATCACCATCCGCTCGGTATCGCGCAGCAGACGCAGCCCCAGAAAGAGGTACTGCCGTTCCTGCCGATAGGTCTTGAGAAACGCGGGGATCCCGAATCCGCCCATCAGCTCGGTCAGGTAATCCACGAAGTCCGCATCCGAGGCGATATAGGTCGCGTCCGGTCGCGGGCTTCCCATCGGCTTGAAGAGCACGGGAAGGCGCTGATCGACCTCATCCAGCTCGATCCGGCGATAGGCTGCCCCGTCGAAGTGGTCGAGCCGAAAACGATAGTCGGTGCCGGCGATGCGCGCGATGCCGCGCACCAGTGTATGCGGGACCCCGACGTAGGAGTCCTGCAGCTGAGTATCCCGATTGATGTCGATGACGTAGCGCGGCTGTAGATCCTTCAGCCAGTCATGCAGAGGCGCGCGCGTCCAAGCGCGCTGGCCGTAGGTGGCGTCGAGAAATCGGTTCACGGCACTGCGGCCGCGTTTGAGCTCCACATCCATGGCCGCGCGGGGGAACTCCCACATGAGACGCCGCGACATAGGCTTGCCGCCGTTCATGGCAAGGATGAGGCTGTCGCTGTCGGCAGGTATGGGATCGCCGGTGGCGGTATCCACCACGCCGGCGAGCGCACCCGGGCCCAGATAGGGAATCAGATCGCCGCGCGTGAGCGCGCCTGCAAGTCGTTGAAGCATTTTGGGGACCTATTGCGACCGAGAGAGAACACTGAAGTGGCTAAGCAAGAACAACGCCACCCGTAACATCCCAAGATCACAGCCAGGCCCGGACGGTACGGCAACTTAAATGTCCCCGATCCTCCGCCCCATGTCCTCTTCCCGACAATCCGATTGCTTTTCCCCTTTTCCCCTTTCTCCTGAACCGCGCCAACTTCGAGTCCGACGCGGCACTGAAACGTCCGCACGGGGCTTGAGCTTCGCGTCGAGCCCCGGACGCGGCTCAGCTGGGATCCGTACGCTTGCGACGCCGCTCCTGATGAAATCCTGGCTCACGAGGCTTGCGCTCGTACGAGGGCTGATCGGGTCGCGGGCTGCCGGTGGTTTCTCCGCCGCCGCGCCGCGTGCCAGCGGCCGACCCGTCGGCGAGCGAGATCCGCAGCGCTTGACCGCGGACATAGACCCGCTTGAGGTGGTTGAAGATCTCTCGCGGCATGCCCTCCGGCAGATCGACCAGCGAGTGATCGTCCCGGATGTCGATTCGGCCGATGTAGCGGCCTTCCAGCCCGGATTCGTTGGCGATGGCGCCGACGATCTCGCGCGGGGTGGCGCCGTGCTGGTGGCCGACCTCGATCCGGTAGCTTGTCAGTCCCTCGGATCCGCGCCCTTGCGGACGTGGCCGGTCGCGACCGTCCTCACGCGCTCCTTCGGGACGAGGCGCTCCCCGGTCGCCGTCGCGGGCCGGGCGAGGGCGTCCCTCGTCGCGACCCTCGCTCCGCGGGCCGCGCTCCGGGCGCTCCGGGCGTGTCGCAGCCGGACGCGGCAGATCCGCTTTGACGTCGAGCGGACGCTCGCGCTGGGTCAGGTAGGCCAGCGCCGCGGCGATGTCCATCAACTCCATCTCCTGCTCCGTGCCGAGTCGCGCGACCAGACGGTAGAAGAAGTCCAGATCCTGCTCGGTCAGGGTCTTGCGCAGCTCCGCGGTAAAGCGGTCGATGCGCGACTCGCTGAGCTGGGAGGCCGAGGGCGGCTCCATCGCCGGGACGCTGCGTCGGATGGTGCGCTCGATCGCGCGCAGTAGGCCGCGCTCGCGCGGCTCCACCAGCAGGATGGCGCGACCGGCCCGCCCGGCCCGCCCGGTCCGCCCGATCCGGTGGACATAGGCGGATGGATCGGTCGGGATGTCGTAGTTGACGACATGGCTGAGCCGCTCCACGTCGAGCCCGCGTGCAGCCACGTCGGTGGCGACCAGGATATCGAGCTGGCCCTGCTTGAGCCGCTCGACGGTGCGCTCGCGCATCTCCTGGCTCATGTCGCCGTTCAGCGGCTCGGCGGCGAAACCGTGCGCCTTGAGCTTGTCGGCGAGCTCGACGGTCGCATGTTTGGTGCGTACGAAGACGAGCATGCCGTCGAACGGCTCGAGCTCTAAAATGCGGGTGAGCACGTCCAACTTGTGAAAGCGGGTGACGACGCAGTGGTGCTGGTCGATGGTGTCGACCGTCTCCGAATCTGCCGTGACGCGAATCTCGACCGGATCCGACAGTCGGGTCTGGGCGACTCGGCGGATCCCCGCGGGCATGGTCGCGGAGAAGAGCGCGACCTGGCGTCCGGGCGGGGTCTGCTCGAAGATCCAGTCGATATCCTCCGCGAAGCCCATGTTGAGCATCTCGTCGGCCTCGTCCAGGACGAGCGTCTTGAGCACGTCGAGCGCCAGGGTGCCGCGTTTGAGATGGTCCATCACGCGTCCCGGCGTGCCGACGATCACCTGCGGGTTGCGTTTGAGCTGACTGAGCTGCAGGCCGTAGGCTTGACCGCCGTAGATCGGCAGGACGAGAAAGCCCTTCAGATGCTGTGCGTAGCCTTGGAAGGCCTCGGCGACTTGGAGCGCAAGCTCGCGGGTCGGCGTGAGCACCAGAATCTGGGGTCCGCGCTGCGTGGGATCGACGCGGCTGAGCAAGGGAAGGGCGAAGGCGGCCGTCTTGCCGGTCCCGGTTTGGGCCTGGCCGAGCAGGTCGCGCCCGGCGAGCAGATGCGGAATGCATTGGAGTTGAACGGGGGTCGGGGTCTCGTAACCGAGATCCTCGACGGCTTGTGCAACGGCGGGGGCTAGGCCGAGCTGGCCGAAGCCGATACTCGTGTCGGGGGTGTCCATCGTGGGGCCTCGAAAGAATGGTGCGTCCGGCGGGAAGTCCGGCGGACCATCCAGGGGGATTCGCAAAGTAACAGCAAAGTAACAGGGTATTATCTGCGCGGGTTGTCGCTGGATCAAGTTTGATTCGCGGCTCGGGTGCGATTCCGCATCGTTGCACTGCGGATAACTCGATACTATGTCCAACTTTTAGTCTGGACAGGATCCGGACGCCGCCGATTCTTTTCCGAGGAAACCCGATGTCCACAATACCGCCACGACCCGGCATGACCGTCCCGAGCACGCGTCTGAGTCGTCTTTGGCATCTTGGATGTGCCACCGGGGATCTCGCCGCAGGGATCGGCGTGAAGGGTCTAATCGAGCTTGCCCGCACCCGTCGCAGCGCCGAGCCGTCGCGGATCAGGCTCTCGCCCGAGCACACCCGCCGCTTTACCGATCGGCTTGCGCGCATGCGGGGTGCCGTCATGAAGATGGGGCAATTGATGTCCATGGATGGCTCGGACATCTTCACGCCCGAGGCCGCGGAGATCATGAGTGCCTTGCGCGAGCGTGCCGCGCCGATGCCGATGAGCCAGCTCGCCGGGGTTCTGGAGCGCGAATACGGGCAGGGCTGGGACGCGAAGTTCAAGCGGTTCGAGTTCACGCCCGTGGCCTCCGCCTCGATCGGTCAGGTGCACCGGGCCGAGACGCGCGACGGACGTCGTCTCGCGCTCAAGATTCAGTTTCCGGGCGTGCGCGAGAGCATCGACAGCGACATCGACAACCTCGCCTTCTTGGCCCGGACCCTCGGCATGGCCCCGGCGGGCGTTGACCTGACGCCTTATTTGGAAGGCGCGCGCCGGCAGCTCCATCAGGAGGCGGACTACGGCGCGGAGGCGGATTCGCTCGAGGCGTATGGGGCCGGTGTCGGCGCGGATCCGGACTTCCTCGTCCCGCGCGTGCATCGCGACCTCTCCACATCGCGCGTGCTGGCGATGGATTTCGCCGAGGGTGTCCCGGTCGATCGTTTGGCCGACAGCGGCTACAGCTGTGAGGAGCGCGACCGTGCCGCAACGGCGTTGACGCGTCTGTCGATGCGCGAGCTCTTCGAGTTCGGTCTCGTCCAATCCGACCCGAACTTCGGCAACTATCTGTATGACGCCAACAGCGGGCGGATCGTGCTGCTCGATTTCGGTGCCGCGCTGCCGGTGGGGTCGGATCTCGTCCAGCGCTATCGACAGCTCGCTCGTGCTGCATTCGCCGATGACCGTGCTGCGATGCGCGCGGCCTCGATCGATCTGGGCTATGTCGGCGCGAGCGACCCGAGCGAGCAGGTGAACGCTCTGATCAATCTCCTGCGCATGTCCAGCGAGCCGCTGCGCAGCCCGGGGCATTACGACTTCGGCGTCTCCGATCTCTTCGAGCGGGTCTATGCGCGCGGTCGCGAGATGTTCTACTCGGGCGCCTTCAGCACCGTGCCGGCACCCGAGACCATGTTCCTGCACCGCAAGTTCATGGGTGCTTTCATGTTGTGTCGGCGTTTGCGAGCGCGGGTGGATCTCGGCGGGATGCTAAGGCCATATCTCTGAGGCCAACCTCCAGCTCGTAGGTTGTGCTGACGATAGAAAGCACAACTTGCGCCGACGGTTGGTTGTGCCTCGCACGGCTCGGCACAACCCACGGACGCGGTGTCGTGAAACCCTGAGCTGCGCAGCCTGGCATAACGGTCTCCGGAATTCGCCTTGGCGGAGGATCACAGCTGGAGGCGGGAGGCTCACCGCGCCAAACGGGCGAGCCGTCCCTGATACCGCCGCATGACCAGAAGATGCGCAACCGCCTGTGTCCAGAGATAGACATACCAGGGCAGGGCGGGTGCGTAGTCGTGGATGGCGGCCATGGTGTAGCGATCGTCCAGCAGGGTTTGGAACTCGAAGCGGGCACGGCCCTGCGCGACCGGTCGGCTCAGCAGACCGCCGACGATGGCGTAGACCTGCCGTTGCGGGCTGCTTTCTTCGGCGAGCCATTGCAGCGTCAGCAGGTGCAGGCGCGGGAAGCGGGTATAGACACTGCACCGGCCTGTTTCGTCGATGTGGGTGCAGACCATGGGCCAGCAGCAGGCGCCGAGCCAGCGGAAATAATTGCCGGCAACCCAGGCGGCATCCTGACCGGGCGGCAGAATCACCCGCTGAATGGAACGCACCAGCCGCGCGCGTCGCATCAGCTCGCGGCTCTGACCCTCGATCGGCTGGCGCGGGCTCGGCAGCAGGTGTCGGCCGGTTCGGTCGAGTGCGGCGCGCAGCGCCTCGCCGAACGATATCGCTGACGGGTCGATCGCGCGCTGCACCGGGTTGTCGCGAATCACCGTGTCCTGAGGCAAGCTTTCCAGTGCCGGACCGACCACAGCCGATGGCGCACCGCTGAAGAACCGAGCGGTGGCCGAGGCCAGCCAGAGCGGCATCCACGGCAGGGTCAGGATGCGTCGCCGCAGCCCGAGCACCTCGGCCGCTTGACGCAGCATCTCTTCGTAGCTCAAGCACTCAGGACCGCCGATGTCGTAGGCGCCCCGACAGGTCTCCGGTTGTCCCAGGCAGTGGCGGACCGCCCGCACAAGATCCACGAGCGCGATGGGCCGCGTCATCGAGCGAGCGCTCGGCGGCAGCAAGAGCAGCGGCAGGCGCCGCACCAGATCGACCAGCAGCCGCGGGGCCGAGCCGCCGGGGCCGACCACGAGCCCGGCACGCAGCGCCGTGACCGGTGTCCCGCGCGAGGCCAGCACCAGCTCCACCTCGCGCCGACTCCAAAGCAGCGGCGAGATTCGGAAGCTGTCCGGGATCAGCCCGCCGACGACAATGATCTGCTTGACCCCGTTCGCCGCCGCGGCCCGGGCGAAGTTATCGGCCAGGATGAGATCCATGTCGCGCGGATTGGCCTGCGTCAGGCGCGAGGAGGGCGCGAGCGAATGCACCAGATAGACGGCGTAATCGCAGTCCGCGAGCCCTTCGACCAGGTCCGGTGCCGAGAAGAGATCGCAATGACGCCAGGTGATGCGCTGATCCGGGTCAGGTGTCTGTGCCCGGGCGGGCGATCGTGTCAGCGCCCGAACGGAGAAGGCGTCCGTCAGGGCGCGGCAGATCGCGGTGCCGATAAAGCCGCTGGCGCCGGCGACGGCGACCCTCGGCCGCCGGGGTGGATTGGATGGCATGGCGTCCTGTCTCTCGGGGGATGTCTCGACCGAACGCCATAGGATATACCGCCCGAGGAGCGCTCAGGCTTCGCTTGCAACCCTTTTGGATTTTGCCCTCTTGGAATTTGGTAGAGTCGCGACATGGAGCTCAACAGCTTTGTCCTTTCGGCGATCTCGCTGCTCACCGTGGCGGCGCTCGCCGTTGCGCTATTCAAGCACTTGGGTCTGGGCTCGATCCTCGGGCTTCTGGTGGCGGGCATCGTGGTCGGGCCGCACTCGCCCGGCCCATCGGTGACGGCGCATGTCGAGGACGTGCGCAATTTCACCGAGCTGGGCGTGGTGATGCTGCTCTTCCTGATCGGTCTGGAGATGAAGCCGCGGCGGCTGTGGTCGCTCCGACGCGAGGTCTTCGGGATGGGCTCGGTGCAGATCCTGGTCTCCGGCCTTCTGGTCGCGGGCTACATGTCGCTTTACGACTACTCCTGGCGGGCGGCGCTCCTGATGGGGCTGACCTTGGCGCTCTCGTCCACGGCGCTGGTCATGCAGCTGCTGCACGAGCGCGGCGATCTCGCCACCCGCCACGGGACGGCCGCCTTCGCCGTCCTCTTGATGCAGGACCTGGCCGTGGTGCCGCTGCTCGCGATCGTGCCGATCCTCTCGGATGTCGGCACCCTGTCTTCGGACGTCCCCTTTTGGCAGCAGATCCTCGTCGTCGCCGGCATGGTGGCTCTGGTCTTCGGCTTCGGGCGTTACCTGGTGCCCTTTGCGCTCAAGTCTCTGCTACGTCAGCACAATCGCGAGGCCTTTACCCTGGTGGTGCTGCTGGCGGTCTTTCTCGCAGCCGGCGCGATGCACGAGGCGGGGCTCTCGATGGCGCTCGGTGGCTTCATGATGGGGATGCTGCTCTCGACCTCGCGCTTCAGTTTTCAGATCCAGGCACAGATCGAGCCCTTCAAAGGGCTGCTGATGAGCCTCTTTTTCGTCGCCGTCGGGATGTCGATCGACTTGGAGGCGATCGCGGCTCAGCCGCTGCTGCTTGCCCAGCATGTCGCCGTGATCCTCGCCATCAAGCTCGTCGTACTCCTCTTGATCGGCATGGCCTTCGGACTGCCGCGCGGCACGGCGACGCGTGTCGCCTTCATGCTGGCTCAGAGCGGGGAGTTCGGTTTTGTCCTTTTCGGCTCGGCCAAGGCGCTCGGGGTCATCGACGATTCGACCTTCGTCATCGCGGTGAGCGTGATCTCGGTCAGCATGTTGCTGACGCCCTTGCTGGTGCGGATCGGCGACGTCTCGGCGCGGCGCCTCGAGCACCGAGCGGCGGCTCCGACGCCCTTCGAGTACCCGACGGTCCCCGCGGGGCAGGCAGGGCAGGTGGGTCGGGTCGTGATTGCGGGGTACGGGCGCGTCGGTCATACGGTTGCGACCCTCTTGGAGGCCAACAACATCCCCTTCATCGCCTTCGACACCAACCCGGCCCATGTCGAGCGCGGCGAGCAGGACGGTCGCGCGGTCTATTTCGGCGATATCGGCGATGTGGAGCTCCTGGAGGCCGCCCAAATCGACAAGGCGGCACTGGTGATCCTGACCATCGATCACGGACCGACCGCCTTGCGGGCCGTCTCGCATATCCGCACCGCCTACCCGAAGGTGCCCGTGATCGCCCGCGCGCGGGACCTGGAAGCCTGCGGCAGCCTTATCCGCGCCGGTGCGACCCTGGCCTACCCGGAGGCGATCGAGAGCAGTCTGCGCTTGGGCGCGGAAGCCCTGCAGATGCTCGGCATCTCCACGAACGAGGTCGACTCCTTGCTCCAAGGCGTGCGCAGCGCGGGCTATGCGCAGGTGGTCGAGTAACCAGGCGCTGGCTTGGCCTCATGAGCGGCTGATGCTCGCGTGACCCGCAGGCCGCGTCGCGGTGCGCATTTTGCTCGCTATCAGCCGCCGGCCGCCGGCCGCCAGCCCTAAGCTGTCAGCTGTCAGCTGTCAGCTGTCAGCTGTCAGCTGTCAGCTGTCGGCTCTCAGCTCTCAGCTTCCAGCTTTCGGGTTTCACCTTTTACCTTTCACCTCTCCCCCTCACCACCATCCCCGGTTGCTCGATTCGCCCAAACTCAGTAGGCTTCCGGGCCGCCCAGAACAAGAAGACGAGGACTCGATTCCGATGGACATCACCGACGAGCGCGCGCGTTTCAATATGATTCAACAGCAGATTCGCCCCTGGGACGTCCTGGACGACCGGGTCCTTGAGGCGATGGCGGAGATTCGACGCGAGGCGTTCGTGCCCGACGCCTACCAGGGTCTCGCCTACGCCGATATCGAGATCCCGATCGGCGAGGGCGCTTGCATGCTGGCGCCGAAGGTTGTGGGGCGCATGCTTCAAGCGCTCGACGTGCAGGCCGGCGAGCGGGTGCTGGAGATCGGTGCGGGGACGGGCTATGTGAGCGCCTGTCTCCATCGCTTGGGCGGGCGGGTCATCGGGGTCGAGATCGATACCGCTCTGGCGGACGAGGCGCGTGCGCGTTTGGCCGGCTTGGGGCTCGAGTCGATCGAGATCCGCACGGGCGACGCGCTGAGCGAGCCCGTCGAGGGTGGGCCGTTCGACGTGATTGCAGTCACCGGATCGATGCCCACCGAGGCCGCCTTGCCGCTGCTTCAAGGGCAATTGGCTAAAGGCGGGCGTCTGTTCTGTATCGTCGGTGTGGAGCCCGTGATGGAGGCCCTGCTCCTGACCCGTGTCGGCGAGCGTGATGTTCGCCGAGAGGGGCTGTTCGAGACCGCGACGCTTGCGTTGAAAAATGCCGCCGAGGCGAACGCGTTTGAGTTCTGACCGCGCTGAACCGCGTTCGATGGTGTATGCGGGGTTTGCGTGTGGGCTCGGTGTCGTTTGAGTCAACGGGCGTTGCAGTGGACGCGGTTCAGGACATTGGAAGGAAAGGATCGAGCCATTGTGGTGCGTTTACCGGGGCTGGCTGCTTTCTTCGAGGGTTGGTTGGTCGACCCTCGGAAACGCATGCACGCCTGGCGTGGCTGAATACGGGGGCTGGTGATGCGTCGAATGGGGCCTGGAGAGGTTGCGCAGTTGTTGGCGGCGGACGGCGAGCCGCCGATCTTGCTCGATGTCCGCGAGCCGTGGGAGTTTCAGATCTGTCGGATCGAGGGATCCTTATCCATCCCGATGGGACAGATCCCGGGGGCATTGGCGCGCTTGGATCCGAATCGCGAGATCGTCGTGATCTGTCATCACGGCATTCGCAGTTATCAGGTCGCGCGGTTCCTCGAACAGCAGGGCTTCACGCGCACGGTCAATCTCGACGGCGGCGTTGCGGCTTGGGCGCGTGATCTGGATCCCGCGATGCCGGTCTACTGATCCGCCATCTGTCGTTGCCCGCGGGCGGCTCGGGCGCGACGCTGCTTTTTCCTTGATTCCCGTCGGGAAACTGACGCACACTCACCTGTGCCACGGGCGATCTCGGCCACGGGCGATCCAATAACAATATCGCGAGGACACGCCATGAGTACCCATCAAGCGCAGATGCCGCTCTGTCAGAGGGCCTTTTCCCAGCTTCTGATCATCGACGCCCAGGAGCGTCTGGCGCATGCAATGCCTGCCGACGAGCTGGACCTGGTCGTCGGGAACATCAATCGGCTGGTTTCCGCCGCCAAGATCCTCGGTATTCCGGTCATCGCGACCCAGCACAATTCCAAAGGGCTCGGACCGGTCATGGCGAGCATCCGCGAAAACATGCCCGAGGGTGCGGAACCGACCGAGAAGACCGCCTTCTCCTGCTGCACCGCTCCCGGATTCGAGCGCAACATCTCCGCCCATCCAGACCGGCGTCAGTTGATCGTCGTGGGCATGGAGGCGCACATCTGTATCGTCCAGACCGTCTCCGGGCTCCAGCGCTGGGGGTATCAGGTGTTTGTTCCGGCCGATGCCATCGTCTCGCGTAAATCGGTGTTCAAGCAGAACGTACTCGACCGTATGCGCCACGCCGGGACCCAAGTCGTCTGCACCGAGTCGGTCGGCTTCGAATGGCTCGGGGACTCGACCGACGCCCAGTTCCGAGAGGTTTGGTCGCTGTTCAAGGCAGAGGATTGATGCGCCGGGGCGGCCGATCATTGGGTCATTGCCGCGGCCCGAACATCGCTCGCCCTCGGTTGATCCGCATTACACGGGCGTCTTCGGCAAGCGGGCTTCGATCAACGTCATGAGCCGATCGAGTGCGCCGCGATTCGCCTCGACGATGCGACGGCCGTTCTCGCCGATGCGGGCCCGCTCGGTGGCATCGCTCAGCCAAGAGATCATGAGCTGCGCCAGCGCTTCGGTGTCGGCGACCTCCGTCGCGCCCTCTTCGGTGCACAGCAGCTCCGTGATGGCCGCAAAGTTGAAGTGGTGCGGGCCGATGGCGACGGGGACGCCCGAGGCCGCGGCCTCCAAGAGGTTGTGACCGCCGGCCGGCACCAGGCTGCCGCCCATAAAGGCCGCGTCGGCAGCGGCGAGAAAGACCGGAAGCTCTCCCATGGTGTCGCCGAGAAAGACCGCCGTGCTCGGTGCGGATGGCTCCTGTCGGCTGCGACGGGCGAGCGTCAAACCCTGCCGTGTCACCAGCTCGGCGACGCGATCGAAACGCTCCGGATGGCGAGGAACCAGCACCAGCAGGGCCTCGGGCAAGACCGTTCGAATGCGTTCATGAGCCGCGAGTACGGACCCGTCTTCCCCCTCGTGGGTGCTGGCCGCGACCCACACCGGGCGTTGGCCTCCCCACGCGCGTCGCATCGCCTCGGCCTGATCGACCAGGCTCGCCGGTTGGCGCAGATCGAACTTGATGCTGCCCGTGACCTGGACCCGATCGGGATCGGCCCCCAGTGCGATGAAGCGCCGGGCGTCCGGCTCCGCTTGGGCGGCGATCAGATCGAAGCCTTGCAACGTCTCGCGCGTGAGGCGCGCGAACCGTCGATAGCCCCGCGCGGAGCGTTCCGAGAGCCGGGCGTTCGCCAGGATCACCGGGATGTCGCGTTTCGCGCAGGCCGCCAGCGTGTTGGGCCAGATCTCGGTCTCCATGACGATCAGCAGCGCCGGGGTTGTTCGGCTCAGGAAGCGGTCGAGGATTCCGGGAAGATCATAGGGGGTGTAGCGGTGCGCCACGCTGTCGCCGAAGCGCTCGCGCAGCCGCTCGGCGCCCGTGGGTGTCGTGGTCGTCACCAGGACGGACAGCGGCGGGTCATGCTCGATCAGGCGCCGAATCAGGGGCTCCGCGGCCTGGACCTCGCCGACCGAGACGGCATGGATCCAGACCTGCGTTGCCGGTCCTGCCGGGCCGAGCGCGAGCCGCTCGCGCACCCGCCGCCGATAGGCAGGTGACTTGAGGCTGCGCCAATAGAGCCGTAGGAGCGCGAGCGGCAGCAGCAGGCGCAGCAGGAACGTGTAGAGGCGTCGGGTCATCGGCGAGTGATCGTCTCGGTGTGCGGTACGGAGCGGCGCTTTTGCACCGGCTCAGGTCTGCGGCGCGGCAGCCCGGATGTTTCCCAGGATCCGCGTGGTGGAGCGCCCGGGCAACAGATCGAGGACGCGGACCTCCCCGCCGTTGGCACGCACGCAGTCCGCCCCGGCGATCTCATCGGGCAGATAGTCTCCGCCCTTGACCAGCAGGTCCGGCTTGACCCGGCAGATGAGTGCCTCGGGCGTATCCTCGGAGAAGGCGCAAACCCAATCCACCGAGGCGAGACCGGCGAGCACGGCCATGCGTTGCTCGATGCCGTTGATCGGTCGCTCCGGGCCCTTCAGCCGGCTCACCGACGCATCGTCGTTGACCGCGACGATCAGTCGATCGCCGAGTCGCTTGGCCTGCTGCAGATAGGCGACATGGCCCTCGTGGAGGATGTCGAAGCAGCCGTTGGTCATGACGATCCGCTCGCCGGCAGCGCGCGCCGCCTCGACCGCGTCGACCAACGCCTCCTGGTCCAGCACCGTATGCCATTCGCTCCCCTGATAGGCACGCTCCAACTCGCGCGCGGCGACCGTCGCGGTGCCCAGTTTGCCCACCGCCAGACCCGCCGCGCAGTTGGCCAGCGCGCAGGCCTCGTCGAGTGCGACGCCTGCGCCCAACGCGGCGGCCAAGGTCGCGATCACGGTGTCGCCGGCACCGGTTACGTCGAACACCTCGCGAGCCCGTGTGGGCAGGTGCAGTGCATCGGTCTCCGGTCGCAGCAACAGCATGCCGCGCTCGCCGAGCGTGATCAGCATGGCCTGAAGGTCGAGCTCGGCACGCAGCCGCTGGCCCCGCTCGATGAGCGCGACATCGTCGGCGCAGACACCGACGATCGCCTCCAGCTCGGCCCGGTTCGGGGTCAGGAGTGTGGCACCGCGGTAGCGCGCAAAATCGAGTCCTTTGGGATCCACGAGCACGGATTTGCCGCCTTCCTGCGCGAGCGCGATGAGACGCTGCGGGTCGGCCAGCGTCCCTTTGGCATAGTCCGAAAGCACCAGGAGGTCGCAGGCATCGAGGCTCTCGGAAACCAGCGTGGGAAGCGGGTCGTCGCCGAGCGGCGTCAAGGGCGCCTCGAAGTCCAACCGGATTAGCTGTTGATGTTGGCTCAAGACCCGCAGCTTGGTGATGGTGGGCACATCCGTGCGTCTGTGCAGTCGGGTGCGGATGCCCTGCACAGCGAGTCGTGCGGCCAGCACATCGGCCGCCTCGTCGTCTCCCGTCACGCCCGTCAGGGTGACCTGGCAGCCCAACGCAGCCAGATTCAGCGCCACGTTCGCGGCACCGCCCGGGCGGTCTTCCACCCGTGCGACGTGCACCACCGGCACCGGGGCCTCGGGCGAGATCCGACGGGTCGCACCGCTCCAATAGCGGTCGAGCATCAGGTCGCCGGCGACCAGGATATGGGTGCCGGAAAAGTCCGGGAAAGGATGTGTCGAGGTCGGGCGCAAGGCGAGCTCCAGGCGAGAGGACGCGACGAGTCTAGCCGGAAGACCGGGAAGTTTCGAGAACGGCTTGGTGGAGCAGTGCAGAGATTCCGAGACCGTCCGAGATCATTTTCGTTGTCGTAGTCGTATCAAAATGGTCGATGACGACAACGACAACGACAACGACAACGACCACGACAACGGACGGTCTCGACACATCTGCCCTGCTAAATCAACGAGTGGAGAGTGGGCGGTGATGCCTGCCCCTCAAGACTCAAACCAGTCACCACTCCTTTTGGGTTTATGCTTTCACGAGGTCAACCGGATTTCATTGGAGGGTCATCGTCATGGGACAAGCCGCGCTCAAGCAAGAGGTCGACACGCTGCGGGAGTACATGAAGGAGCTGAGCTACCAGGCAATGCGCACCGAGATGTCGCTGGCCCGTCTGTCCGAAGAGATGCTCGCGTTCAAGGACGAAAACAGACGGGAGCGTCAGCGTATGAACAAGCAATGGGGCGATCTCGCCAATCGCCTCGGCACGCTGGTCGAGGACATCGTAGCGCCCAATCTTCCGCGGGTGGCGGCAGAGCTCTTCTCCTGTCCCGTGGCGGATCTGTTCGGGGTGCGCGTCGTGCGCCGCTTCGGCGGCGAGACCCGCGAGTACGATGCACTTCTGGTCTGCCCCGAGGTGGTCTTGGTCAACGAGACCAAGTCACGCCTGACGGATGCGCATGTCGAGGGCATTCTCGAGCGGCTCGCCGAGATCCCCCGCGTCTTCCCGGAGTATGCCGATCGTCGCGCTGTCGGCATCCTGGCGAGCCTCTATCCGGACACGAGTGTCGTGCGTCGTGCTACGCGCCGCGGCGTTCTGGTGATGGGCATGGGCGACGAGACCATGCACGTCTTGAACCCGGAGGCACTCGAGTCCGGCGGTTGAGGGCGCTCCGGAACGGGCCCTGCCTTGATCAGCGATCGTTCATCCGCTCGAAGACGATGTGTCCATCCAGCACCGTGGCCATGACGCGCCCGTGCATCTGCGCATGCAGAAAGGGACTGTTCTCGCCGTGACTCAGGAGTGTCTCCGGCGTCGGGATCCAGCAGTCATTCGGATCGAAGAGACAGACGTCCGCGGTCGCCCCGGGCGAGAGATGCCCCAGGTCCAGACCCAAGATCTCGGCGGGACCGACGGTGAGTCGGGCGACGACGCCGGGCAGGTCGAGCACGCCTTCGGTGACCAGACGCAGCGCGAGCGGCAGCAGGGTCTCGAGTCCCGAGATGCCGGGCGCGGTCTCGGGGAAGGGAAGCAATTTGGCATCGGCATCGTGCGGCTGGTGGTCCGAGCAGATGGCCCCGATCTCGCCGGCTGCGAGCGCATGACGCAGGGCATCGCGGTCCGCCCGGGTGCGCAGGGGCGGTACCAGGTGACAGTTGGCGTCGAAGCCGTCCAGGTCGTCTTCGGTGAGGAAGAGTTGGTGGATGGCGACGTCGCCGCTCGCCTGCACCCCGCGGCCGCGCGCCGCGGCCAACATCACGGTCGCCCGTGCGGTGGAGAGACCGCGAAAATGGATGCGTGCGCCGGTCTGGCCGGCCAATGCGAGGTCGCGGGCGACAGCGACCGTCTCGGCGGCCTCCGGGATGCCGGGAAGCCCTAGGCGGGCGCTCATGCGGCCTTCGTGTGCACAGCCGCCGCTGGTCAGATCCGGGTCCTGCGGATGCAGAAACAGCGTCAATCCGAAGGTGGCGGCGTACTCCATCGCGCGTCGCTGCACCTGGGCGCTGCGAATCGGCCGATCGGCCTGGCTCAGCACCGGGCAGCCGGCGAGCTTGAGTGCGGCCATCTCGGTGATCTGTTTGCCGTCGAGGTCTCGGGTCATGGCGCCGGCCGGTACGACGCGCGCGAAGCCGAGCCGCTGTGCGGTCTGCTGAATCAGCTGTGCGACGGCCGGGGTATCGATGACCGGCGAGGTGTCGGGCGGGCAACAGAGGGTCGTGATCCCGGATGCGGCGGCCGCCCGACTCTCGCTCGCGATCGTCGCCTTCTGCTCCAGACCGGGCTCGCGCAGCCGGGCGCTGAGGTCCACGAAACCGGGGCAGACGATCAATCCCCGCGCATCGAGAACGCGCTCCGGTTCGAATCCGGTAGGTGCCTCGCCGATCGCGAGCACACGCCCGTCGGCAAGATGCAGGTCGACCTCTCGATCGATCCGGTTGGCCGGGTCGATCAGGCGCCCGCCACGAATGCTGATGCGCTCGACCTCAGCCATTGGGCTCACCATCCGTCTTGATGTCTGCCTGCATGGCGATGTTCTGGGTGCCGATGCACATGGACATGACCGCCATGCGGATCGCGATCCCGTTGGTGACCTGCTCTAGGATCACCGAACGGGGACCGTCGGCGACCTGTGACTCGATCTCGACCCCGCGATTGATGGGCCCGGGATGCATCACGATGGCCTCGGGATCGGCCGCGGCGAGACGCTCCTCGGTGAGGCCGTACAGATGAAAGTATTCATGCTCGCTCGGCAGGAGCGCGTTGGTCATGCGCTCGCGTTGCAGGCGCAGCATGATGATGACGTCGACATCGCGGATCCCCTCGCGCAGATCGTGAAAGACCCGCACGCCGAGCGCCTCTTCCGCGAAAGCCGGAATCAGGGTGCGCGGGCCGATGACCCGCACCTCGGCCGTACCCAAGGTATTGAGTGCGAGGATCTGGGAGCGCGCCACACGCGAGTGCAGGATATCGCCGACGATGGCCACCCGAAGGTTCGCGAAATCCCCCTTGTGGCGGCGGATGGTGAACATGTCCAACATGCCCTGGGTGGGATGGGAATAGCGCCCGTCCCCGGCATTGATGACGCTCACGTGCGGTGCAGCATGGGCCGCGATGAAATGGGCTGCACCGCTCGAGGCGTGGCGCACCACGAACATGTCGACCTGCATCGCCTCGAGGTTGCGCAAGGTATCGAGCAGGGTTTCGCCCTTGGCGGTGGCGGAGGTGGAGATGTTGAGGTTGAGCACGTCCGCCGAGAGCCGTTTGGCGGCCAGCTCGAAGGTCGTTCGGGTGCGGGTGCTGGTCTCGAAGAAGAGGTTTGCGACGACCTTGCCGCGGCACAGCGGGACCTTCTTGACCGCTTGCTGTGTCACCCCGAGGAAGCCTTCGGCGCGGTCCAGGAGCTCGACCAAAAGGGCTCGGCTCAACCCCTCGATCGTCAGAAAGTGCTTCAGGTTGCCCTGGCCGTCGAGCTGCGGGTTCCCTGTCTTCATCGGCGAACCTCGTCCTTGGCGGCTGAAGCAGGGGGATCCACGGGTGCCTTGTTGGCCTTCGACGCCGATTTCTTCGCGCTCTGCCCGCGCAGCAGAACGAGCGGGTGTGGTCCGCTGAGCTTGATCTGCTCGCCCGCCTCGAGCTTGGCATGCAGGCCGACAACGTTCGGCTCGATCGGCAGCTCGCGCCCGTCGCGCTCGGAGAGGGTGACCAGGATAACCGAGGCCGGCCGGCCGTAGTCGAACAAGACATTCAGGGCGGCGCGGATGGTGCGGCCGCTCTGCAGGACATCGTCCACCAGGATCAGATGGCGGTCGTCGATCCCGACCGGCAGATACGAAGGGCGCACCTGCGGATGCATCCCGATGCGGGTGAAGTCGTCGCGGTAGAAGGAGATGTCCAGATGACCGAGCGGCTCGACCAGCTCGAGCGCCTCGTGCAGTCGATCCGCAACCCAGACCCCGCCGGTATGGATGCCGATCATCAGCGGGGACTCGATGGCGCGTGCGGCGATCAGAGACCGCAGCTCGTCGGCCATCCGACCGATGATGCCGTCGATCTCGGCGCTGTCTTTCCAGATCTCGGAATTGATCACTGACGAATGCTCGGGTTGGATACTTTGAGATGATTTCCTGGAAACATCATTCCGACTGTGCATGCCTGGAAGAACCGAGAGGCTGTAGGTGCGAATTTATTCGCCCATTTGCCGGTTTCCCCGCGAGGCGCTCGGCAACGCCACCGCCCGGGCCGTGCGAATAAATTCGCACCTACAGGCCGGTCGTTCCTTTCCCCCAAACCTACGCGGTGCCGTGCTCGCATAGCCAGGTCTCCAGGATCAAGGCCGCCGCAACCGCATCGACGGCGTCTCGGTCGGCGGAGCGTCCGCCCGGCGTCTCCGCGAGCTGTCGTCGCGCTTCGATCGAGGTCAGGCGCTCGTCGATGAGATGCACCGCGAGGCGGAAACGTCCTTCGAGCTGGCGCCCGAACCGATGGACCTGAGCGGACCAATCGACTTCGGTGTCGTCCATGTTGAAGGGCAGCCCCAAGACGAATGCCTCGGGTTGCCACTCGCGCACCAAGGCGGCGATACCGGCCCAATCCGGCTTGTCGTTGCGGCTGCGCAGCGTAACCAAGGGTGTAGCCGAGCGGGTGATGGTCTGGCCGACCGCGATACCGATCTTGCGCGGACCGAAGTCGAAACCCAGTAGGGTGGTCATGCGATGCTCGAACGAGATCGATCCGGTGAATGCCCGTCAAGACACGGCTTACGCGTGTCCGGCTTCGCCGCTGAGCAGGTTGAGGTCGACCCCCAGCAGTTGTGCCGCGGCGAGCCAGCGCGCACTCGGGTCCATCCGAAAGATGATCTCGTGACTGGCCGGACCGCTCAGCCAGGAATTCGCACTCATCTCCTGCTCCAACTGACCGCTGCCCCAGCCGGCATAACCCAAGGCGACCAAGGTGTGCTCAGGGCCTTCGCCGGAGGCAATGGCCTCGAGCACGTCGCGCGAGGTGGTGACGCTGATATCCGATGTGATGCTCAGGGTCGAGTCGAAGGTCGGTCCGGACGTGTGCAGCACGAAACCCCGGTCGGTCTGGACCGGTCCACCTTGATAGACCGGGATCTGCTCGACGCTCGGGCGCAACGCGACGATCTCGAGCTGGTCCAACAGCTCGCCGAGCCTGACGTCGAGCGGGCGGTTGATCACGATGCCCATAGCGCCCTGATCCGTGTGCTCGCAGACATAGGTCACCGTTCGCGAGAAATTCGGATCCTGAAGACCCGGCATCGCGATCAGGAAATGGTTGGTGAGCGAGGTGCTGAAGGACATGGTATTAGTATCCCGGTCGGGGAGATCTCAAGCAAGCCCGAGCATCTGTTTGCGGCACTTGCGTGCCTGGGATAGAGTCGCTCGACGACGCGTGTTCCGTGGCTCGAACGTCCGCGGTTTGCAGGAAATGTCGGCGTTCTCCGGCGAGCGTACGCGCACTTCCCGGCGTGTCGGTGGGGCGTTAAACCGCGCCCAGCGCCGTATGTGATGTTTTTGGATGGGATCGGCCCCGGCCGACTCGACGATTGTTGGAGCTGGCGCGGTTTAAGCCCCGAGGAGGCTCGGTTCATGGCACTGGCCAAAGAAGACATCGCGTTCATCAAGGAGCACCTCGGCGAGTGGCTCGTCGAGGTCTCGCTCGGCAAGCCGCCCGCGGTGTATGAGATCGAGCTGCGCGAGCGCATGGCGAGGGTCGAGGAGGAGCTTAATCATCAGCGCGAGCTAATGCGCCGGGGTTTCGATCAGGTCGAGAGACGCTTTGAGCAAGTCGACAAGCGCTTCGATCAAGTCGAAAAGCGCTTCGAGCAGGTCGACAAGCGCTTCGAGCAGGTCGACCGTCGATTCGACGAGTTGATTAAACGCAACGACCGCCATTTTCTGTGGTTGATCGGCTTCATCTCCACGATCTCCGCCTTAATCATCGCCGCAGGCAAGTTGCTGTGATGTTGCAGGTGAGTGGGGCATTCGGGAATCATAGCTTCTCGCCGTCCCTTGAGATGGGGCATGTTCATCTTTCTTTACGTTGAAATTCTTGTGGGTGTCGTCTAAACTTCGCGGCGAATGTGCAACGTCGCATGTCTGCTACATCGCGCCCCTGCTACATCGAGCCTCGGTTGTCGCATGGCGACCGAATCGATTGGTTTCGATGGGTTAGCAGACGTGCTCACGCCGAGGCGCCCGGCTTAACGTGGGCTACGCGTCCCGCGCGTTATTGCGGGCGCGGGGCAGACGGTGCGCGAGTTGGACCTCCGATTGATCAACTGAATTGATGGTCTGATGAAGTGATTGGCCGTTTGTAAGGCTTGGAGCGAGTTAGGCCGAGTATCGCTAGGCGAAATTCCCGGCGATTCCGAGGCATCAGCCGGGTAGAAAAATAAACGACACTGTCGGTTGGCGCGGCCCTTGGATTGAAGAATTTGACAGTGTCATGCGCTCGTTTACGTAACAGGGAGACATTGATCATGCGAACTCGTTTAGCCCTTCCTTTGACCGGGTTGCTGTTTGCGCCGTCGTTCTTGATACCCGGCGCGGCGCTGTCTGCCGACTGCGCAGTTGGTGTCGCCGCAGCGGGACCCTGTACGGTTCCTGCGAATGTATTCGAGGTCACCGTCGGAGCCTGGGGCGGCGGGGGCGCCGGCGGGGGCTCGGGCAACGCCTCGATAGCTTCGGCAAGAGGCGGCGGCGGTGGTGGTGGTGGTGGGTTTGCGCAGTCCGCAATTGCGGTTACGCCCGGTGAGACGTTGAACGTGATCGTCGGGGCCGGCGGGGCCGGATCCAGTGCGGCGAACGGCGCGAACGGCGGGGACTCGACGATCGATGGTTATCAGGATGAGATCCTGGCCAAAGGCGGGGCAGGCGGTATCCGCAACGTCAGCGGTGGTCCAACACCCACAGGTGGCGCCGGTGGATCAGCAAACATCGGCGACTCCACTGCGAACGGGGCGAATGGAACAGCGGGTGCCACCGGATTTGGTATCAGCTCGGGCGCCGGCGGTAAAGGCGCCGATGCCGGCGGCGGGGCAGGCGGTGCCGCGATTTCCGACACCGGTGGAACCAGTAACGGCAATGCAGGCAGCGCGCCAGGCGGCGCGGGCAGCGGATCTCGCACTTCCCAATCCGGGGGTTCCCGAACGGGCGGTGCGGGCGCCGCCGGTCGGGTCACCTTGGCCTTCACGGTCTCCGATCCCGATCCGGCACTCTCCGGCATCACCGTCGGCGGCGGGCCGGGTCCGGTCAACGTGCCTGCCGATGGCTCGTCCTCGGCGACGATCGCGGTTACGGTCGTTGACGGCGACGAGAATCCGCTCTCCGGCTCGGTTGTCTTGGGGG
This sequence comes from Thiocapsa roseopersicina, assembly GCF_900106925.1. Taxonomy (GTDB): domain Bacteria; phylum Pseudomonadota; class Gammaproteobacteria; order Chromatiales; family Chromatiaceae; genus Thiocapsa; species Thiocapsa roseopersicina. The sequence continues at coordinate 135,241 of NZ_FNNZ01000006.1, read as the reverse complement.
CGGATAGCGCGACGACCGTGATTACCCCGCTCCTTGCGCCGACAACAACCGGGGCGTTTGCGCCCATGGTCGGCGCCACCGCTACGGCGCCCTTGATCGACGGCGTTGCGACATTCACCGTCACCAACACGGTCGTCGAGAGTGTCACCTACAGCGCGGTCGCCTACACCGACCCGGATCAGCCGCCGCCCGTGAACGGCTTCGCACCGGCCGCCATTGCCGATATCGGCGACGGTGTGGTCGTGGTCTTCCAGGCTCTGCCCCCGCCTGTCGGGACCGCCATCCCGACCATGAGCGCCTACGGCCTCTTCGCAATGACCGGTCTGCTCGGTCTGCTTGCCGGCTGGCATCAGCGGCGTCGACGCGGCTAATCGTCTCCGTCCGTAGACACGCCGCCGGTTCCGCAAGGAATCGGCGGTTTTTTCTGCCTAGTCTCAGTCGGTGATTCGGATCCCCTGAGCATTAAGCCATTTCCGGTAAATCTTGGCCCCGACGCAGCGTGGGTCGGACTTGAGTCCGACTCGGCGGTACCGCCATCCTACGCCGTTCTCGTCGGGCTAAAGCCCGACTTACGGCGGGTCTAAGTGTTTTCGGAATCACCTTAAAACCCTTCGTTGCGGTTTAGATCCTTCCTTGGGAGGTCCGATTGATGCTTTGCCCAAAAGCGTTCGGTCGCACAGCCTTCGCTCACTGCTCCCACCCCAACCCGCCGCGGCGCAAAAACTGCCACGTCCGCACGATGTCGAGCACGTCCGTCTCCGCGGCGATGTCGGGCGGGAATGGCGCGTAGGGCGCCGCCAGCTCCACGATTCGCACGGCCGCCTCGTCGAGCAGGTCGTAACCCGAGGAGCGTACGACCCGGATCTGCTCGACACTGCCGTCGGAGCGCACGGCGACATGCAGGATCAGGCTGCCGAACATGCGTTGATCCCGGGCCGCTTGCGGATAGTTGAGGTTGCCGATGCGCTCCACTTTGCGCGCCCAGGCGCCGAGATAGCTGGCGTAGCGAAATTCCCGCGTGCTCGCACTCACCGATTTGCGTCTGACCCTGCTCGCGTAGGCGGCGGTCTTGGCCTGGAGGTTGGCCGTGAGTCGATCGATTTCCTTGCCCCGACTCGCGAGGATCGCAGCCGCGTCGACCGGCGTCTCCCGCGCGACCATCGGGTCGGGAGCAGGGTGTGGCTCGGGTTTGGCCTCGGGCGCGGGTTCGGGTGGAGGCTCCAATCGCGCAATCGTCGCGAGCTCCGGAGGAGACGGCTCGACTGTCTCTTTCGGCTCCGGAACAAGCGTCTCCATACCGATCGGCTCGCGAGGCGGGTCGACGGCGGCTGTATCGAAAGCGCTCGGGTCCGGCTCGGCGACGGGCGCGTCCCGATCGACCGATGTCTTCAGGCTGGCCTCGGGCTCTGCGTTGAGAGGCGTCTCCTCGACCGACTCCGTCCGCGTCTCGGGTATGGGCGTCGGAGGCTCTGTTGCTTCGATGTCTTCCGAGACGATCGCCACCGGATCGTCGTAGACCGCATTGCCGCTGGACGATACGCCCGAGCGGTCGAGCCGAGAGAGGGCCGCGTCCGGGGCCACGGCTGCAGCACTCGGACCGGCGTCGCGCAGGATGAGGATCTCCAGCGCCGACTCCGCGACGGTGCCGGCCTCGGGCGGGGGTGGCCCGAAGGAGACGAGGGCGATCGCACCGGCATGCAGCAGTGATGCGGCCAACAGGGCCGTCAGGAAGGTCGCTCGCGAGGGGTCGTGACCGGGGCTAGCGATGAGCCCGCGTGGAATCTCCGGATCGGGCGAGCGGATGGGCATGGATGTGGATCGAAATCGGGATCAAAGGTCAGTCGCCCCGGGCACCGCGCTCGACTGCATCCTCGGCGCGACCGGAGTATCACTGTCGACCAATTCGATCCGATCGGCCATCGCTTCGTTCATATGCAGGGTGCCTTCGGCATCGACGAGAAGGACATAGCGGATGTCCATCGCGCGCGCTACCGTTTCCCAATCGGTCGGCCCCGCCACGAACATGGCCGTGGCCGCCGCAGCCGCAGTGGCCGCATCCCGATGCAGGACGGTCACCGAGCGGGTGCCGCGCGCGGGCGAGCCGGTTCGCGGATCGATGATCGCATGATAGGTCTCGCCCTTGAACACGAAGTTCCGGTCGTAGTCGGCCTTGGTGACGAGGCTCTCGTCGCCGCGCATCGGGACGATAGCGAGTACACCCGACCCGCTGGGTCGGCGAATCGTGATCCGCCAGGGCTGGCCGCTGCGATCGCCGATCACGCGGACCTCGCCGCCGGCCTGCACCAGCGCGCTCTTGATCCCGAGCTCGCGCAGGTGCTCGATCGCGAGATCCAGGGCATGGCTCTTGGCGATGCTGTCGAAATCCAGCTTGATGGCCGGATTGTGGCCGTGCAGCTCGAGCCCCTCGATATCGATCTGGCTCATCCCGGGCGCGGCCGCGACCAATCGCTTGATTTGCTGTTCGGGCGGCGGCGGGCGGCTGCGCACCGCGTCGGCATGGAACCCCCAGAGATCCATCAAATAGCCGATGGCGGGATTGAAGAGCCCGCCGCTTTTTGCCTCGAGCTCCTTGCTCAGACGCACCAACGGCATGGTCGAGGGGGGGGCCACGAAGGGTTCCTCGGTCAGCAGCAGCTGATTGACCCGACCCATCGGGCCGGGCTGCCAGGAATGCCATGCGTCCTGCAGAAAGGCGAAGTCCTGCTGGACCAGGGAGGCCGCCTGTTGTGCCTGTTGTCGGTCGACGTTGACCAGGCTCAGGTCGACCTGGCCTCCGAAGGCGTCGAAGCGAATGGTGGTCACCGGGGTCTCTTGTCCGCAAGCGGCGAGTCCGAAGAGGATGGCGGCCATCGCATACAGAAGCGGCGCGCGCCGAAGCCGGCCGGGGCGGGAGGATGAATACAGCACGGACACCTCCGGGAAAAGGGTTGCCGGTCGCGCTCGCTCGCGAGGCCGAGCGGGCCGGGTGAGCGGTGGGCAAGGTCTCAGATGCGACGCATGGCTCTGGCCTGAATCGCGTCCATCAGATCCCCCGCAATGTCGGTTCCGTAGGCGGCGTCGATCTCGCGGATACAGGTCGGGCTAGTGACGTTGACCTCGGTCAGGTAGTCCCCGATCACGTCCAGACCGGCGAAGAGGATCTCACGGGCCCGTAACTCCGGGCCGACCTGTGCGGCGATCCAGCGATCCCGCTCGGTCAAGGGGCGCGCCTCGGCGGAGGCCCCGGCGGCGAGGTTGCCGCGGGTCTCGCCCGGTGCCGGGATGCGTGCAAGGCAATAGGGCGCGGGCTCGCCGTCAACCATCAGGATGCGTTTATCGCCGTCGCGGATCTCGGGGATGAAGCGCTGGGCCATGCAGAAACGTCGGCCGTGCAGCGTGAGGGCCTCGATGATGACGCTCAGGTTCGGGTCGTCCGCGCGCACGCGAAACACCGAGGCCCCGCCCATGCCGTCGAGCGGCTTGAGGATGATGTCGCCGTGCTCGCGATGGAAGTCCCGAATCGCCCCGGCGCGGCGCGTAATCAGGGTGGGCGGTGTACACTGAGGGAAGGCCGCGGTGAAGACCTTTTCATTGGCGTCGCGCAGACTGCGCGGGTGATTGACGACCAGACAGCCGGCCGCGCGGGCTTGCTCGAGGAGATAGGTCGTGAAGATATATTCGATGTCGAACGGCGGGTCCTTGCGCATCAGCACCGCCTTCAGCTCGTCGAGCGGGCGCTCCATCTCGGCCCCGAGACGATACCAACCCGTCGGATCGTCCGTGACCTCGAGCGGGCGCATCCGCGCCAGGGTGCGGCCGTCGCGCAGCGACAGATCCGCGACCTCCATGTACCACAGCGGCCAGCCGCGCCTCTGCGCGGCCAACAACATGGCGAAGGTACTGTCCTTCTTGATGTTGATGGATCCGATCGGATCCATCACGACGCCGAGATCGATAGACATGCCGATGAGTTTACTTCAGTGGCCGGGAGATTGTCAGGGATGACGACGACATTGCCGGCTCCCGTCGACCCGCTCAAGTCGGACCCGCCGTCCGATCCGGTGTTCGCTCCGGCGCCGGATGTGTCGCCGATGGTGCCGCTTGCTGCGGGCGCCGCTCGGAGCAATGCCCGTATCCTGCTGGCCGCCGACAGTCCGGCGGCACGTCGCTTCGCCGCCAAGCTGCTGCGCGATCGAGGTTACCCCGTGGCGGTGGCGGTCGACGGCTTCGAAGCACTTGGGATGCTGGACAAGGTCAAGCCCGATCTGCTGCTCCTCGAAAGTCGGCTGGCGCGGCTGGATGGCTTCCAGACGTGCGCGCTTGCCAAGCGACACCCTGGGTTCGGCGCACTGTCGGTGGTGATCCTCTCGGAGCACGGTGGGCTGTACGCGCGCGTCCGTGCCCGTCTGGCCGGCGCGCGGTCCTGCCTGTCGAAGCCATTCACCGCCGAGGAGCTGTTGCAGGCCATCGCCGGGGCACTCGCCGATGGATGATCCGCGTGCACCGCTCGGTCGGGACGGGACTGCAACACGCGCGACGACAAGTCTGCGGACGCTTTCCGAGGTCATGCGGCGTGTGCGCCCCAGGTTTCATCTCGGCCTGGTCGACTGGTATCGAAACGCAACGGATCCGCGCGGAATGACGCGCCTCGAGGTGCTGTTTCGAAAGGTGAATGCCGGTCTGGGCGGCGGTGTTCTGGCCGATCTCTTCGGTCTGGCCGAGATCTTCGCGGCAGCACTGCGTGACGGGCGACTGGGCTGCGATGCGGGCACGCGCTCTTTGATGGGGCAGCTCGATCGGGTCTTGAAGCCACTTGCCCAGCAGCCGCCCCTGTGGCCGGAGGTCGAGGCCCGAGCGCTGATCGATCGGCTTTTGGATGTGCTGGGGGGCTTGGAACCGGGAGATCGACGGGTGGTCGATCTGGCAGCAGTCTACCGATCGTCCGAGGCAATCGGGTCGGCGCAGCGCCCGCACGGCGATCGACCGGCGCCCTCCCGAGAGGATGACGTCGATCGCACCGGCGGGAGACTTGCGGAGTTCGTCGCCTTCGAGGATCTGCTCGAGCGCATCGACCGCGGCGCTTTCGTTGATCCGGCGGCGCTCGATGCCGCCTATGCAGCACTGCACGAGGGCGTCGGTGTCCTGGATCCGACCGATGCCTGTGGACTTGCGCCGCGTCTGGCCGCGATCGCCGACCAGGTGAAGGCGCTCGTATCGGCCGGCTCGGTCGAGCAGTCGACCCGTCTTGAGGCTCTAGCCGCCGACCTGCTTGCGTTGGAGTCGATCCTGCAGGCTTGGGTGGATGAAGGCGTCGTCGCCGAAGCGCCTTACCTCGGTCCCGGGATGGATCCGGCCGAGCTGGCAATCGCCGCCTTGCGCGAGCTGGATCGCGAGCTTCTCGGGGTGACCGAGCTGCTGTTCGGCACCCGGAGGGACGAGGATGTGTCGATGCGCTCGGATGCGGTCGGGGCAATGCTTGCCCGCATCGCGGGCGTACTGCGCCTGCTCGGGCGGGCCGATGATGCCGATCTCGCGACAGCCTGCGTAGACTGGGTGCGTCGCAACACTGTCCCCGATGCGCGCTCGTTCGATGTCGGTCGCGAGCCGTTGGTCGATGCGCTGGCCTGTTTGGGACGAGAGATCCGCGCCGGCCTGGCCGCAGGGCGCGCGGCTCCGGCGCCGACGGGGTGCGCCGAGCAGGCATTGATTACGCTCGCGCGCGCGATCGAGCAGACGTCTGCTCAGTCCATGCCGCCCGCGCCGCCGAACGGCACACCCTCGGACGTGCCGAGTTTCCCGCCGACCCCGACCCTCGCGGAGGAGGCGATCGCTCCGGAGCTCATGGAGATCTTTCTCGAGGAGATCGACGAGGAGTTGGCCTCCGCGCGGGTCCGGCTGGCCCGTTGGTCGCTCGACCCGCGAGATGCATCGGCCGTGACCGGACTGAAGCGCAATTTCTCCGTCATCAAGGGCAGCGGTCTGCTCGTGGGTGCCCGGCGGGTTGCTGAGGTCGCCGAGGCGGTCGAGGGGCTCCTGGTCCGGGTGACGGCGCAGCCGACACGTGATCCGGCCGCAACGAGCTTTATTGCCGAGGTGCTGGATCGGCTTCCCGAGCTGGTGCACGGCGGGACAGAGGATCGCTCCGGCGTCGTCGCGGTGCTGGTTGCGCGCGCCGAGCGGATCGCCGAGGCGGCGAAGGACACGGACCTCGAGGTCGACGGCTTGTCCGCATTGGTCCCCTTGGATGGTTTGGCGGTGACGGATGACGCCATGCAGATCCCCATCGAGGATCTGCTCGATACCTTCGAGGCTGCGCCGGAGACGCCGGGCGATTGGGTGCTGCCCGATGCGGACGAGTCTCCCGAAACCGGGGCAGCCGACGCGCCTGCGGCCTCGGACGAGGCGCTCGGACGCTCGGAGCAGACCCTCGGCGAGGAGCTCGGCAGGGCGTTCTCCGCGCTCCTCGACCCGGCGACGGCGCCCGCGGCCGATCCAGCGTTCGCCGCGACGGCACCGTTCACGGCGGAGGCGGATCCGATCCCGGCTGCCGCATCCTTGGTGGAGCAGATTGCCGAGATCGCGCGGTGTCGCGAAGCGTTGGATATCACCCATGCGCAACTGGTCTCGGGCTTGGACGCCCTCGACCTTGGGCTGGCGCGTCTGCGCGACCTCGTCGATCGCCTTGCGAGCGCGCCACATCCGCGAGGCGGGCCGCCCGGCGAAGGCGGCGACGACATGGGCAAGGCCGTCGGCCAGCGCGATTTTTGCGGTCGCGTGGGCGAGATCCTCGATGATCTGGAGAGCGTCAGGCGCGGATTGATCGCCGATCGACAGGCGTCGGACGAGACGCGGGCGCGACAAGCGAAACTCCTCGAGGCCGTCTTGGACGCCCTGCTCAAGCGGAATCTGGAGTTGGCGGATTGACGGTCGCGCCTGCTCTAGCCGCCGAGATCCCCCCAGAGCGCTTGGATAACGGCGATGGCGGCAAGCGGAGCCGTCTCGGTCCGCAGGATCCGCGGCCCCAGTCGCACCGCCTCGAAACCCCGAGCCCGTGCACTCGCGCGTTCGCGCGGGCTAAGCCCGCCTTCCGGGCCGATCAGTAAGGTGATGGTCGCGCCCGGAGCAGGCAGCGCGGTCAAGGGCCGAGCGCCCTCCGGATCGAGCAGCAGTCCGCCGCCCACGTGGTTGCTCAGCCAATCCGAGTAGGTTGCGGCAGGGGCGAGATGCGTAAGCCGTCGCCGGCCCGATTGCTCGCAGGCCCCGATGAGGATGCCGCGCCAGTGATCCAGACGCCGCTCGAGTCGCGGCCCGCTCAGATGCACTTGACTGCGCTCGGTGAACAGCGGCGTGATGCGACCGACGCCGAGCTCGACGGACTTCTGCAGTGCGTAGTCCATCCGCTCGCCTTTGGAGACGCCGAGCGCGAGATGGATGTCCAGCGGCGCAGTCGGCTCCGCCGCTTCGGGCGTGCCGACTCGGACACTCGACCCGCCGCGGTCGGCTCGGGTGAGCTGCCCCGGATAGTCACATCCGTCGCCGTTGAACAACACCAAGGGCGCATCGGGAGGCAGACGCAGGACCTGGGTGAGGTAACGGGTTTGAGCCGGCGGCAGCTCGAGGGCCGCGCCGGGCTCCAGCGGCAAATCGACATAGATGCGCGGAATTCTCATCGGCAAGACGTCAATCCGCTCCGTGCCGCGAATCCGCGGGGCTGCGCACCCGGACACCCCGGGCACCGGCGACGAGCAGCGCCCAGCCTGCAAGGAGGAGCAGGCCGCCGATCGGGGTGATCATGCCGATGACACGCTGATCCGTCAGCACGAGCGCGAAGAGACTGCCGCTGAATAGCAGGATGCCGACCAGGAAGGCGCCGGCGGCCCGATGGACGAGCCGATCATCCGGCCGCTGCAGCAGCCACAGCCCGCACGCCAGGATCGCAATCGCGTGCAGGCCCAAATAGTCCGTTGCGGTGGCCCAGTTCGCAAGTCGCTCCGCACTCACCATGTCGCGTAGGCCGTGTGCCCCGAAGGCCCCCAATGCGACCGTGACGAACCCGCAGGCCGCGCCGCTCGTCAACCAAAAGCGTGGCCGATTCATCTGCTTTTCTCTGCCGATGCTTTTCTCTGCCGATCCAGGGGTCATCAGAATTACCTAATAAGGCAGATTTATGAAAGCAGGCCAAATTTCTGTTTTGACCACGAGGGGGGCAGTCTCTACCCTCGCCTCACCATGTCGACCGAGCCGACCGGAAATTTCCCGCCCCCCCGATAAAGGTTGTGCCGGGCAGGTGATAAGCGACGGGATGCCGAGGGTCGACCAACCGAAATATGAGGCGTTTCGGAATAGGAGCATCTTCCGAAACCGCCGCGCCGCCTACCCTGTCACCGTGAAGGGCGGCCACCAATGCAATCGAGACGTTGGGAGATCGAGCATCATGCCGGCTTTCGTCAGGACAGATAAGTGCGATGGCTGCAAAGGTCAAGACAAGGCCGCCTGCATGTACATCTGCCCCCACGACCTGATGAAGCTGGACCAAGACGGCTCCGAGACCGGCCACGCCATGAAGGCGTTCAACCAAGAGCCGGAGCAGTGCTGGGAGTGCTACTCCTGCGTGAAGATCTGCCCCCAGCAGGCCATCGAATGTCGTCACTATGCCGACGTTGTCCCGATGGGCGCATCCGTGCAGCCCCTGCGCGGTACCGACTCAATCATGTGGACCATCAAGTTCCGAAACGGCAACATGAAACGGTTCAAATTCCCCATTCGCACCACCCCGGAAGGCTCCATCGATCCCTATGGCTCCAAGCCCGAGGCCGACATCGCCAAGATCGGCGCGCCGGGCTTCTTCACGCTCGGCGACGTCCAGAAGGCGGGCGATCCCGGCGAGCTGATCCGCAAGTAAGCCGCTCGGCCGGACAGCGAACCATAAGATCGAAAGACCTCTAAGGCAATGCAAATGGCTGGTGAATTCGGAAACCCGGAGATCGTTGAGGAAGAGGTCGACATCCTCATCATCGGCGGCGGCATGGGTGCGTGCGGTGCGGCTTACGAGATCGGCCCCTGGCTCGATCAGGCGAAGAAGCAAGGCTATGACCTGAAGGTCAAGCTCGTTGACAAGGCCGCCCTGGACCGCTCCGGCGCCGTGGCCCAGGGCCTCTCGGCAATCAACACCTATCTCGGCGAGCAGGATCCGGCCGACTATGCCCGCATGGTCTCCAACGACCTGATGGGTATCACCCGCGACGACCTGACCTACGACCTGGGCCGTCACGTCGACGACTCCGTGCACCTCTTCGAGGAATGGGGCCTGCCGATCTGGAAGCAGCACGGCGACGAAGGCAAGCCCTTGGTCGAAGGCGGCAAGCCGGTGCGCTCGGGCAAGTGGCAGATCATGATCAACGGCGAGTCCTACAAGTGGATCGTCGCCGAGGCCGCCAAGAAGGCGCTGGGTACGGAGCGTATCCAGGAGCACGTCTTCATCGTCAAGCTGGTCAACGACAAGAACGACTGCAACCGCATCGCCGGTGCGATCGGCTTCTCGGTGCGCGAGCACAAGATCTATATCTACAAGCTCAAGGCGTGCCTCTTGGTCGCCGGTGGCTGCGTGAACATCTTCCGTCCGCGCTCGGTCGGTGAAGGCATTGGCCGCGCTTGGTACCCGGTGTGGAATGCCGGCTCGACCTACGCGATGGCTGCGGAGGCCGGCGCCGAGCTGACCATGATGGAAAACCGCTTCGTGCCTATCCGCTTCAAGGACGGTTACGGCCCGGTCGGCGCCTGGTTCCTGTTGTTCAAGGCCCGGGCGACCAACGCCTTCGGCGAGAGCTACATGGATACCAACAAGGCGCTCCTGGACGATTTCCCGCCCTATGGTCAGGCTAAGGTGCCGGCATCCTGCCTGCGCAACCACCTGATGATGAAGGAGTTGCGTGAAGGCCGCGGCCCGATCTACATGGACACCGTCAACGCGCTCGGCAAGCTGGCCGAGACCATGACGCCCAAGGAGATCAAGCGCCTCGAAGCCGAGGCTTGGGAAGACTTTCTCGACATGTGCATTGGTCAAGCCGGTGTCTGGGCGGGCGAAAACATCGAGCCGGAGAGGAAGAACTCCGAGTTGATGCCGACCGAGCCCTACCTGCTCGGCTCGCATTCGGGCTGCTGCGGTCTCTGGGTCTCGGGTCCGACCGATCTGGGCGCACCGACCTCGGAAGAGCATGCCGACGCCGACAAGGTCCCAACTCACCTGCCGTTCGGCTGGAGCTGGGGCTACCGCTCAATGACGACCGTCAAGGGTCTCTTCACCGCGGCCGACGGCGTGGGCGCCTCCGGTCACAAGTTCTCCTCCGGCTCCCATGCCGAAGGGCGGATTGCGGCCAAGGCTATGGTCAAGTACTGCATGGATCACAAGGATTACCAGCCCGAGTTGGCCGATTCGGTAGCCGATCTGGTCGATGCGATCTACCGTCCGGTCCGCAACTTCCTGGAGAACAAGGACTACGCCACCGCGATCGACGTCAACCCGCACTACATCACGCCCAAGATGCTGCAGTTCCGTCTGCAGAAGATCATGGACGAGTATGTGGCCGGTATCTCGACCCTGTATCAGACCAACGCCAAGATGATGGAAGTGGCGGAGCTGAAGCTGGAAATGCTCAAGGAAGATGCGCTGAAGATGCGCGCCAAGGACCTGCACGAGCTGCTGCGGGCCTGGGAGAACTACCACCGCATCCTCACGGCCGAGGCCCACATGAAACACATCCAGTTCCGCGAGGAGAGCCGCTACCCCGGCTTCTACTATCGGATGGATTACAATTTTGTAGACGAGGAGAACTGGAAATGCTTCGTCAACTCGGTCTATGACAAAGAGACCAAGACCTGGACCTGCTTCAAGCGCGCCCACGTCGATCTAGTTGATAAGAGCAAACTGTTCAAATAACGAAGCCAACCGGGCCTCGGGCCCCGAGTCGGCTCGCCATTGACCGGACGCTGCAAGGCGTCCGGTTTTTTTGTGTCGGTATTCGGCTTGCCGGGCCGCGGCCCGCTCGATCAGGTCCGGCTCTTCTTCGGCATCGTCGCGGGGACAAGTATGTCTCGCCCGTAATCCTGGTCGGCAGTGCAGTTATTCGCTATCCTCGCCGGCGGCTCCAGCACCATGATGACGCTCCTGGCCGCTGTAACGCCTTCGGGGCAGTGTTTCGGCCGTTTGATTATTCGGGAACAACAAGAAAAGACATCGACAATAAGATCTCGATCAAGCTCGCGCTGGGCCGCTGTTACGCTCTGCTCGCCACTCATCTTACTCTCGGGTGTCGCATTCGGCGGCGAGCAAATATTCAACGCGTCGGACTCATTCGCTGTCCCTGACGCTGTTTCCAAGATCACGGTCGAGGCCTGGGGGGGGGCGGCGCAGGTGGAGGGTCGACCGAGCCAACGGCTCTCTCGCTCCAAGTCGCTCGAGCCGGCGGCGGAGGCGGAGGCTACGCGTCCGCCGAAATTGCGGTCACGCCTGGCGCTAATCTCGCCGTGACCGTGGGCACCGGCGGCACGGCAGCGACCGGCGCAACCGGAGGTGTCGGCGGCGACTCGACGATTGTCGGCTTCACTGGCCAGATCTTGGCGCAAGGCGGGTTCGGCGGCACCGGGAATCCCAGCTGCGGGATGCCGGCCGGGGGCGTCGGCGGAGGGGCTGGGTCCGTCGGAACCACGACCATCGCCGGGGCAACGCCGTGAATGGCGAGACCGGCCTGGACAGTGACTCGGGTGCCGGCGGTGCCGGAGGCAACGGTGGTGGGGCCGGCGGAGCCTCCATTACGAACCCATTGGTGACTGCCGCAGGTAACCTCGGCTCGGCCCTCGGTGGTGCCGGCGGTGGATCACGCTCGATCTAAAGCCTTTTTCAGGACAACAATCGTGCCGGTGGCGCCGGAGCGGCCGGGCGGAATGTGACGATCGACACGCCGAATCCGGCAACGACCGACGCTAGCGGTATCGCGAGCTTTACGGTCGTTAGTACAGTCGCGCAGACGGTTACCTTTACCGCGAGCTATAACCCGGACATCGGTGCCGTCGATATCGAGTTTCAAGATGCCCCGCCGCCGCAACCGACGGCTATTCCGACCATGAGCGCCTACGGACTCTTGACGATGACGGGCCTACTCGCTCTCCTCGCTGGATGGCAGCAACGCCGCCGTCGCTGAGCCGCCGTCGTCCTTTGGCCCGACAACCGCCGGTCCCTCGTGGCCGGCGGTTTTGGGTTGCGAGGTCCGATCGCGCCGAAGAAACCACTCGACGCAGCACACCCCGACCGGGACGGTGTATCACTTGGATCGCAGCCCGCGACATTGGCGGCCCGCGCCGGTAAGATGGACGAAACGATGCCTGCCAATCGTCTCTCGTCCAACCTGTCCCGTCATGGCGGATGGGCAAAGCAACGGCCCGCAGCCACGATGAACGACACCAAACCCTATATCCCCTTTCACGGCGCAGTCATGCCCGAGGCGATGCGGGCCGACAGCAAGATCCAATTCCGCTGCTACCAAGGCATTTCCTGCTTCAACACCTGTTGTCGTCAGGCCGACATTACCTTGGCCCCCTACGACATCCTGCGCTTGAAGCGTCGTTTGGGCATGTCCTCGACCGAATTCATCCGTCAATATACGGTGCCATTCCAGATGGACGGCGACGGCATGCCCGGGGTCAAGCTCAGGACCGACGAGACCGGGACCTGTCTGCAGCTCGACGGCGACAATGGCTGCGGTGTCTACAGCGATCGCCCTACCGTCTGTCGTTACTACCCGGTCGCATTGCTCGCACTGCGCGAGAAGGACTCCCCCGAGGCCAAAGAGCGTTATTCGCTGGTGAAGGAAGCGCACTGCAAGGGCCACGCGGAGCCGCGCGAGATCAGCATTGCCGACTACCGCGTGGAGCAAGGCTGTGAAGAATACGACGCGCGTAATCGCGAGTGGTACCGGTTGGTGCTCAAGAAGAAGTCCGCCGGACCGAGTGTCGGGCGGCCGCCCCGGGCCAGTCTTCAACTCTTCTTCATGGCCTCCTACGACATCGACACCTGTCGTCGTTTCGTCCTGAGCGGGAATTTTCGCAGCACCTATCAACTCCCCGCTGAGTTCTACGCCGAGGTGAAGCAGGGCGACGAGGCGCTGTTGGATTTCGCCTTCCGCTTCCTCCGGCAGGTTCTGTTCGGCGAGCGGATCGTCCAAGAGTTCGCCGACGCCTGGGATCGACGCGTCGCCCAGCGCAAAGAGGTCTGGGATGCCCGCAAGCAGATGGAGATCGAGCGCAGCATGGCCGCGGACGATCAAAAATACACTGAAGGCGGCGACGGATACCGTGCCTAAAAATGACCGAGCCCAGACACCTATGAGCGATCGACAGCAGCCCGAAACGCGTTTGGCCGCGCAGCTTTCACATCAAGACCTTTCAGCCATGCTCGCCGACCGGCTCGGCGTCACCGCAGCGCTCGTCGAGGCCGTCCGGGGTGACGCCGATTTGCTTGCCGCCACGGTCGATGCCGCGGTGCGCACTGCCGAGTCCATCCGCAACGGCGGCACACTCTTCATCTGCGGCAACGGCGGCAGCGCCGGCGAGGCCACCCACCTCAGCGGCGAGCTGATCGGTCCCTTCCTCAACAAGACACGCCGTCCGATCCCGGCCGTTGCCTTGGGCTTCGACACCAGCGCCTTGACCGCCGTCGCGAATGATTTCTCCTTCGATGAGATCTTCTCGCGCCCGCTCGCAGCCCTAGCTCGGCCGGGCGACGTGCTCTGGGCACTGTCCACCAGCGGACGGTCGCCCAATATCGTCCGGGTTCTCGAGACCGCAGCCGAGCGTCGGGTGCTCAGCGTGCTCCTGACTGGCGCACCCCATGCCGATCTTGTCGCGCCGGTGGATCTATTGCTTTCCGTCCCGTCCCGCGAGACGCCCAGAATCCAGGAGATTCACCTGGTGCTCGGGCATTTTTTGTGCGAAGCCGTCGAGGCGACGGTCTGCTGAGTGATTATCGGACGCCGAGCTCCCCGACGGTTGCGAGTCGCGACCGTCGCTCCGGCGATGGAGAAGGTAATGGACGAGCGGGTTCAGGTTGGCGGCGGCGACGTCGGGATGGCTCCACAGATAGCCGGTCACGTCGAAGAACGGGTTAGGGTTACGGCCTTCACCCCAACCCGTTCGGAGAAAATGTGTTAAGGGGTTGATCCCCGATTGCGCGACGTCCGGATTCCGTTCGAGGTACCAGCGCGACGAAAAGTGTTGGTGAGGGTTGCGTCCCTCAAGTGCGCCACGACTGACGTAGTGGAGCAGCGGATCGATTCCTGCTTCATGAACATCCGGGTTATGCTCAAGGTACCAAGCCGTGTCGAAGAGCGGGTTTGGGCAGAACCCCTTCCGCCAGCCAATCAGAGACCAGTGAATCGGTGCACGATATCCGCTCGCCAGCATCTCTGGATAGGTCCTGACGTACCACGCCTCGTCGAAGAGTCCGGACGCCTCGATTTGCTGTATCTCGGCACGCAATCGAAGGCGGCTGCGAAGGCGCATCATCAGTGTCCACGAGATCATTTTAGGGATCGCCAAAAGCCGGCTGAAGGTCGCTGGAAACCGTTGCTCGGCTGCAAAGAGATAGCGTGCAAGCTGCCAGGTCTCACTGGTCTGAAGCGCATAGAGTCGAAACGCAGCCTGGTCGCGCTGCTGTCCCAGTCGATCGGTTCGTTCTGCGATGTCTGCCCGTAGGTCGTCGGCAAGGCGTTGGCTTCCAGCAAGCTTCGCTGCAAGCTCGGCGATTCGATTCTTGAGAACGAGAGTTTCCGAGCGGAACTCATGTTCACGTTCGCTTGCGTGATTCTCAAGAGCGAGAAATGCCGAGCGGAGCTCATTCGTCTGCGACCGATGTCGGGCCAATCCGCATTCCAGCTCCTTGACACGCGCCTTTTGCCGCTCAAGGCTCGTTGTTATGGTGCCGACGGTGCGAGCGAGGCGTTTTCCGGCAATCGCCTCAAGCTGAAAGATGGGTCCGATGGCCCGATCAGCCTGCCGCAGCTCTTCTCTGACATGGTCAAGCGCACATTGTGCGTCCGCGGAATCGGGTTGATCGACGAGCTCGAGAAGCGATGAGAAGGTCTGCTTGACCCATCGCGGCACACTCGTGTCCTCGTCTAGGTCTTTTGCGGATGCACGATTGTGTCTCAAACGCTCCTGCAGAAACCGGTCGATCTCTTGAATCGCTTCTTGCCCGGCAGCTCGCGGCCAGGTTATCCCCAGGTGCTGCTCAATCCGCGTTGCGCAGTCTCGCCAGTCCGACATGAGATGGTCGAAGGTGACGATGGATCTACGGGAGCCGCGTGTTGCAGCCTCGGCATCAAGCGTGTGTCTCAACCACAAGAGATAGGATTTCGCCGGATCAAAACCGTCGCGCCTGCTCAGCGATGCAGCGACCTCGAGCGGGTTGCGCACCGGGAGCAGGCACACGACATCCATCGCCATGTCCTGGAACGTCTTTTGCCAGAATGGGAAGATCCGGCAGATTCTTGGATCCTTGACGAGGATGAGGTCTCGTGAGCCGAATGCTCGATTTACCGCTTCGGTCGCCCGCCGCTTAAATCCATCGGATACTTGAAGACGTGCCCAGTCGAACGACAGCTCGCGCCAGTCGTCCCAGCGCGAGCCCGCGCAGCGAAGCAGGGTGTCGTTCAGGCGATAGATCCCCATCGACTCCCAGAAGCCTGCCTCATTGTTGTCGGGCACCGGCGGCATCAAGTCTCCGGGGAGAGTTCCGCCGAGTAATCCGGCAACCCGAGTGAAGGCCGACGTGCCGCTCCGATGCATGCCCAGGACGACAATGGCCGTTCTGTGGCGTCGTGGCGCCGCGGTAGGGGCGTTGTACGGATCGTCGACAGCGCGCAACGTTGCGGTCTCGGTCTCGGTCGGGAAACCAAGCTTGGCCACGGTTCCGATGTCCTGCGGATCGAGTAGGGAGGTGTCGAAATCTCGATAACGTCCGATCGAGGCCGGCGGGTGAATCAGCAGCGCCAACTCGTCGATGCGCGCCCGGCTCGGATCGACATCGAGGAAGGTGAGCATCCCGTCGAGATGCCTGCGCGGATCCTCGCAGAGTCGGTCGAAGTTGAGCAGGAGGCATCGGCCCGGGAAGCATTCGAAGACCGCGAGGAGGTGTTCATGCACACGGCACCAATACTTCAGTGAGTGCCTTGGGTCGATCGGTACCGGGTCAATACCCAAGAACCTCGGACCCCAGAGGCGAAGCTGGTTCTGGTTTTGGCTATAGGCCATATCCAGTCCGCTGCGGACGACGTGGATGTACTTGAGCGTCGGTATCGACCGCATCAAGCGCGCCGAGACGACATGGGTGTTGGGTTCTTTCCAACCCCATCGACCAGTGCGGACGGCATCGGACGGTGGGTTGCAGAAGGACGCGACGCGCTCTTTGAGCCACAGCGAATCGTGTTGCAGTCGATCCGTCAGTGCGAGTTGCTTCAGGAACGTCTGGTCGGTCGTGTCGAGCTCCGTGCATCCCTGCATGCGCCGTAGGAAGAGATCGACGCAGGTCTGAAATTCGGAGTCAGGGCATCTCAGGATCCCGAGACGTTTAAACAAGAGCGTGAACCAAAGATTATCCAACGATTCGTTGAGATCGCTGCCGAGGGAAAACCCTAGCCGAATCAATAGCTCGGCGATAAGGCGCGTTCCGCTCCCGCCCACCCCTCCGATGGCCACAGGGGGCTCGATTTCGACGTTCGTCACCATACAATTCACTGAAGCGGTTCGCGACGCCTTGATTCCGCACCCCCACAGGTTTTGCTGCGAGGATCCCCCGCTGCTGACGACCTCGGCGTACGTTGCGTTTGCCCGTTCGCGGATCGCAAGGCTCCGAGCCCCACCGCCGAGCACAGACCTTTGCACCCCGGTATTTAAACAAGCGTCCTGATTTTAACCCCAATCGGAGCCGATAGCCGATAGCCGATAGCCGATAGCCGATCGCGGTGTCGTATGGGAGACGACATGTTCCCGGCGCTCGGGCATGATCCAGCGACACGCGCTTTTTTCGATAAAGATGCGCCATATCAAAACATCAAGCGATAATCTGCGCGGAGCGGCCGGTCTGACCGGTCGCTTCTCGTTATGCTCATGCTGTAGGGGCAAGCTCCTGCTTGGGCGCGCCTGCCGGGAAGGATCCGGTAGGGTGAATGTTTGTACGAATTAGGCATTCGACACGGAGATTAGGATGTTGAGATTCCTGAGCATGGCGGTCGTGCTGTTGACCGTGAGTCCTGTCGGTCTGTCTCAGGGCCGGGGCGATCCCGCTCCTGGGCCCGTATCCATGCCGCCGGAGCAACAAAAGACTCAAGCGGGCGATGTTCACGAGTACTGGACGCCCGAGCGCATGCAGAATGCCCAGCCAAGGCCCCTGCCGGGGGCTGTTGTATCCGAAGAGCAGCTTAGCCGACCTGCCCAAGAGGCGGACATTCCTGCGGGGTCGCCGATTCTCGTGCCGGGTTGGTCTCCGGGGAGCGGTGAGCCTCCTCCCTTGCAGGGCGACGGCGAACTGCTGAACATGGATCTCGAGACTCAAGATATCCTGCTGCAGACCTACGGGGCGGCTCCGACGAACCCGAAAGACGGACCTTACGGGCCTTTTCAACGCTGGACCATGCAGGGACGTTACGACACCTGGCCGAGATCGATTCACGGAAAGTTATTTTTCTCGATCGGCAGCTCGAACTACGTTTGTTCCGCAAGCGTCATCGGGAGCAACGTCATCGCGACAGCCGGACACTGCATCAGCACGGGCGATGGCGCTTGGGCGACAAACTTTCGATTCTGTCCGGGCTACAGCCAGAGCGGGCCAATGTCCGGAACCGGGTGCTGGGGTGTCCGAGGCGGCGCAACCAGTGAAGCATATTTTCTGTCGGCCGATGTCGACTACGATTTTGCGTGCCTCGTGACCAATCCGACCGGCGATCAGTTTAACGGCCCGATCGGCGCACGAACCGGATGGGCGGGAACAGCGTATAATTTTTCCTCGTCTCAGCCGGTCGTCCAATTCGGATATCCACAGGGCGCTCCCTTCGATGGCAAGACCATTCAACAGGTTGCTTCGACTGAGTGGTATGAAGTCGACATGGGGTCGGGAGGGCAAAAATCGAAGTATATCGGCAGCGATCTAACAGGCGGGTCGAGCGGGGGAGGGTGGTTCCTGAGTTGGCGTCACCCCTCCACCGAGTATCCCGATACCGATAATTCGATCGTGACCGATCCCGCGGGTGCCCGGAACGGTCCCTACATCAACGGGGTAAACAGTCATCGCCGGTGTCGAGCAGGTTGCAGCAGTCCCCCGACAGCAACCGTGGGCGTCTTCTGGGAGGAAATGGGTTCGCCGCAATTCCTGAACTCGCCTTCGGATACTCAAGATGCCTCGGATATCTTCAAGCTCTGCTTTGACGAACAATAAGTACGTCTCCGAACGTGAGCTCTCCGACCTGATGTCCGGTGTATGCAAGGTGCAGGGCGCTTGGCGTTCAGCTCAATGCGAGATCGAACCGTCGCCGCTCTCTTCGGGGGGCGGCGTCTCCGCTGGAGGCGCCACGCAGCCGCGAGCGAAGGCTCGGGGCTCCGCCGCGGCCCTTTTCGGTTGAACATGCGTGCCTGGATCGACGAAACGAACCCGCCGCCAGCTTAGGAAGATCGTCTCGGTTTTCGGCTCGCGCCGAGCGAGATGGTTGCTTTGGCGCGAGCGATGGGGAGACCGAAGCTTGGTCTCCATCGAGTATCGCGGGCGAAAACATTACCTTCGACTCAACAGCACCGACCCCCTGGTTTGGTTCAGTGTTTTCCGTCAAGAGGACTATGCTGCGGCCTTGCCGTTCGAGCCTCGGGTCATCCTCGATGCCGGTGCTTATACCGGATTGTCAGCCATCTACTTCGCCGAAAAATACCCCGCTGCGAAGATTATCGCCGTCGAGCCGGATCCGGAGAATTTCAGGCTCTTGATGAAGAACGTCGGATCCCACGGCCGAATTCACCCCGTCCATGCTGCGCTCTGGTTCGAAGATGCCGAGTTGACGCTCCGCCGTCGACCGGAGGGGCACTGGGCGTCGTCTGTTCACTCGGTCGAGCCCGGAACGGGTTCCGCTGTCGCCGATCGGCCGATCCCGGCTCTCCGAATCGAGACGCTCATGTCGCGATTCGCTGTCCCGGAGATCGACGTGCTCAAGGTCGATATCGAAGGGGCTGAGAAAGAGGTCTTCGAGCACTGCGCGGCTTGGATCGACCGCGTCGGAGCCATCTTCATCGAGACGCACGACCGATTCAAAGCGGGCTGCTCCGAGGCGGTTGCGACGGCCACGCCGGGCTTCCGTTGCGAGCCGACATCGCCGATGACGCTCCTGCTCATCAATCCGAGTCGAGGGAGCACCGGGCAACGCGGATAATCTGCGGCGTTGTCGCCTCGGCGAGGTTAAATTGCGGTTCCGTGGGTGGCCTCACACCTCACGCGGCTCGGTGTCGGTGTGACGGGTGAGCACCGGGTGGCTCGACAGCGGATCGGAGGCATCCAGCTCCGCATCCGAGCGATAGAGCCGAAGCTCTCGGCAGCTCTGGAGGGCGATGTCGGTGGCTCGCAGCTCCGCCCGCGAGCGATGCCATCCGCGTTTGAGCTCCTCGGGGTCGTAGATGCGATCGACCCATTTGGCCTTCGCATGCGCGGCGCTCAGAAACAGGTAATGGCGCATCGGAAAATCGGCCGGCCAGACGTGTAGTCCGGGGAAACTGACTCGATGACCTCCGGCGCTGGTCAAATCGACCTGCGCATCCCCGCGCTTCCAAAGGTTGAGGCGATGATGCATGCACGGACGCAGCGGATAATACCAACGCATCGTCTTCTGGAAATCGGGATGCTCGTGATCGGGCGCCTCGCGTGTCGGGACGAAGCAGAACTCCACGAAATTGATCGCGTTGTAACCCTCCGAATCAACCCTTTCAATAGCCTCGCGGATTGTCCCGAAGTCTGGAGGCGGAAGCCGAATTTCATCGGCATCCACATGCATCACCCAGTCGTGCTCGCAGTCCCGCGCAATCTCGACCTTACGCTGAAGGATGCGCTCCCAACTATAGATTCCGTGGCGCGCCAGCGACTCGATATGAATCAGCCCATGCCCGACATACTCTCGTGCGACATCCAGCGTGCGATCCGTCGACTCGTTGTCGATAAGGTAGACCTCGAAGCCTTGCCGAATCAGGTTCTCGAGGCAGGCGCGAATGAATCGCTCCTCGTTGAATGTTGCCAAGATGGCCAAGGCGCTCTGCTGCATGTGGTCGTTGGTCCGTGCGGGAGTGTATCCATTGCGAGACTATACCCTATGGGGGCCGTCTTCTCGGGTGGCCGGCCGCAGCCGGCATAAGGCCGCCGTGCAACCGTTTCGACGAATGAACGACTGTCGGCAGCCGCACGTCCGGGGTCGGACGGCGTTGATCGTTCAGGTTGCCTCTCCGGTCCTCATCGCCGAGCCTGCATCGTCATGACCATCGGACTCGGCAGCCGGTCGAGCCCTTCCTGCCCAAGGCGTCGCGCGCATGACAAGTACCAGATAGATCACAATCCCCGCGCCAGTGCCCAGAAGTCCGATCAGCAGTGTCGGTGTGCGATACGCTAGCTCGACACGATGAGCGCCAGCCTCCAGTACGAGCCCGGTCAACCCTCCGTGTAGCATGATCATCTGTCGACGTACACCGTCGACCCTCGCACTCCAGCCGGAGTCGAGCGGCATCGGCAGGAAGAGTATGCGCGGCTCCGGTGCCGAGACCGTACCGTAGATTCGATTGGCAGAAAACTCGCTGATCGCAAAGACGTTGTTCTCCGCGAGTCGCCGAGCTCGTGCAAGGTAGCCCTCCATGTCGGGGGTAGGCTTCGATGGCTCCGTTGGCATCGTGAGCTGCGACATGCCCTGCAGTGCGTCCGCATCGTCATCCTCTACAACCGCTGCGCGCAGCATTGCAAGCGTTTTCATGTTGACGGAGAGCCGATCGAAGTCCGAGCGCAACATGAAGCTGTCGTAGGTCGCTCCAAAAGGCACATATGCCCGGTTTTGATAGAGGGTTACGGAGTCAAATCGCTTCACCTTGGTGAATAGATCTTTAGGTACATGAATCGGCGCGCTTCCCGGCGAATCCCGTACGAGAAGATATTTGGTTCCAAGCAGTCCTTGCAGTAGGGGGCGCGAGGTGACGCCCTTTGCCCATCGGGTGCTTGCTTCAACCGCAGGATCGAGTACGGCGACCGCAGCCAGAAACCGGATATAGTTTCCGTGGTTGAAGGATGAGTAGGAAGGTGAGCTGTAGTAATCCTGAACGAGTGCGTCGTTGATGCCGAAATGCATCGCAGGCGACGAGCTATACGTCTTTTCAATGCGATAGAGCCCATCATCCCGGTGTCTCAAGTCATCAAGGGCCTCCGGCGTCTCATCGTTATACCCGGATCTTACGAGCTCTTCCGAGCTGACGACGTCACGATGATTGACGCCTACATATCCTTGATAGCCCAATTCAACGCAAACGACAGCCAGGAGTGCGGCAAGCCACAGTCCGGGTCGCGGTGATCTCGCGGCAAGCAATAAGAGGGCTGTTTGCACCACCAGTAGGATGCCAAGCACTACGCTCAGGCTGAACTCGGGTTTCGGCTCGGCGAAAGGCCAAAGCAGCAAGCTAAGCAGGCCGATCAGGGTGAGTATGAGCAGCCATGCCGACAGCAGCGACTGCCGGAAAATCGAGTCAAGTGCCCGAATGGCGAGATAGCTGACCGTAAAGGCAAAGTAAAAAGATAATCCCGTTCGATAGTAATCCCCCGAGAAGAGGCTAAGCGCATATCTGAACCAGGGGAACGCCACGGCGAATACCCAGACTCCCAGCCATATCATGTACGTTGGTCTGGGTTTGCCGCGTTGTGCAAAAACCTGGGGAAGGAGCAGCAGCGACAGCAATCCACCATAGAAGGCGGGCGCTTCCAAGTAGTTTCCCCAGCCGTTGAAGGCGGAGCCGGTTCCGAGTAGGTTGTTCGAGAAGGCACGGTAAACGGCGGTCCAGTAGTGTCGGCCCTCCTCCAGTTGGAACAATGGATAAGCGAACAACTGGCGAGCGAGGCTGGAGTCGCCCGATACCCGAGGGGCGTCGATCATCTGCGTTGCGATCGGCAGAAACCACGCGGAGCTGATCAGGACACCGAGCAGGGCGAGTCCCGCCAAGACCGCTGCCCGATGGAGTGGGCTCGGCGAAGCAGGGCGTTGCTCCACCAGGCGAACAAGGACGTACGTGGCGAAGAATAGACCGTAAAACCAATAATTTGCCCCGGCGAGCAGGGCGGTTGCCAGCGGAACCATGCCCCATTTGCCCTTGTTCAGATAGCGCTCGATCGACCACAGCGCGAGAGCTGCCAGTACAAGGGTGTAGGAGTACGCCCACCAGGTCGTTCCCAGGAGAAAAAGCCCCGAGAATGCCAACAGCAATGTCCCGATTGACCTCGCCCATGGGGAGATACCAAGACAATGCAGATAGGCGTAAAAGAATAGACCGGCAACCACAAGCTTGCTCCACTCGACCCACCCGAGGCCGTACGCGAGCCGTTCGGGGCCGAGCGAATAGAGGATCCAGTTGAAAGGGTTTTCCAGGCCAGCCGGAAAGATACCCTGCCCAAGTCCGTGGTGAAACGACCACCCCGGCAGGCCCGTGTCGTTGAGGTACCTGGCGGCCTGGATGAGCTGCGGGTAGGCGCCGTTTAGGGTGTCGCTGCCGATGTCCTTGTAAAGCAGGATCTTCTGAAAAGTCAGGAAGTCCCAAAAAATTGCGGAACTCAGTGCAATAACCAACAACGCGGTCACGGGGAATGCCCAGCGCTCCGGCAAATCCATTGCGCGCACGTCGCGAGCAGCGGCAGCGGTATCCTGGTTCAAAGGCATAGGGTAGACCGATTTTTTGTCGAGTAAGTCAGACCGGGATCTCGGCCGAAATGCAGCATCGGCAACCGCGTGATGCCGAGCTTTCCGCTCCGTTTGGCCCCTTCGATCATTCGCGAATTGTGTGTTCTGGCTGCCCTGGCGGTCAAGTCACTGGAAATCCGATACTTTCGCGCTTGTGATCGGCTCGGCTGGTCTATCGGTCCTTGAAAAAACCGACACCAACCCATTAGACTCACCCCGCCATCACGCAAGCCCTCGGCCCATTCGCATGCTCCGTTTCGTCTTACTGTTCGTCCTGATCGTGACGGTGCTGCTGATTGCCGAGCTGACGCCGCCGGTGCAAGCCGCCTTTGTCCTGCCCTTTACCGCCCTGATCGCCGACATCAGCGCATGGGTCATGCAGACCTTCGACGACCAGGTTCGCGCTCAGGGAAAAGTCATCTGGGATCAAGCCTCCGGATTCGCCGTCTCCATCGAGGCCGGTTGCAACGGGGTCGAGGCGGGGATCGTGCTGGTCGCTGCCATGCTCGCCTTTCCGGCCTCGTGGCGCGAGCGCGCGATCGGCATCGGGGTGGGGTTGTTCACTGTCCAAGCGCTCAATCTGGTCCGCATCGTCAGCCTCTTTTATTTGGGCCAGTGGAACAAGAACTTCTTCGAGTGGGCTCACCTCTACGTGTGGCAGGCCCTCATCATGCTCGACGTTCTGCTGGTCTTTTTGATCTGGCTGCGCTGGATCTCGAAGCGAGCGCATGGAGCCGGCGCGCATGCCATTGCTTAGCCCGAGTCCGCTCACCCGCTTTTCGATCGCGACGCTCCTTTGGCTGCCGGTGTGCTTCGCGGTCTGGTACTTCTTCTCGATTCTGTTCGTGTTGCCCCTCTCCTCGCTCGTGAGTCTGGTGATGACCGGCTTCTTCCCGGACGTCGTCGCATCCGTTCACCCGAGCGGGAACGAGCTGCTCGTCACCACGCTGCTGACCATGCCGAATCCGCAGGTGCCCGGCGGGCCGGATGTCGAGATCCTCTTCAAGACCAATCCACTGAAGTACGGATACAACATCCCTCTCTACACGGCCTTGGTGCTCGCCGCGCCCGCCGACGGGTACAACAAGCTCTGGGTTTGGATCATCGGCCTCCTGATCTTGCTGCTGGTCCAGACCTTCGGCGTCTCGACCGACATGCTCAAGATCCTGGTCTTCCATGTCGGGGAGGATGCACGCGAGCATCTTGCTTTCTCGCAGATCGGCTACGAGGCCACGGCCATCGCCTATCAGATCGGCTACCTGATCCTGCCGGCGGTGTCCCCCCTTCTGCTGTGGGTGTGGCAGTTCCGCCGTTTCGTCTCGACCTTGGTCGACCTGCCGTCGGCCCGGTCTCCCGCTCCGCCGTCGCGATAACAGGAATCGAGGATGACGCACAACAGAATTTCGCCGACACAGCCGAGCCGTCCGTCCGCCCCGCATGCAGTCAAGCCCGCCTCCAGACTCCAACGCGGCATCGCGGCATTTCAGGCCGGGCACCACGCCGAGGCCCGGCGCGTCATGCAGAAGGTCCTGGAACGCGATCCCGCGGCGCCGGATGCGCTGCATATCCTCGGCCTCTTGGCGGCCCAAGCCGGCCGCATGGACGAGGCGGAGTCGCTCCTGCGTCGCTGCATCGCCGCGGCCCCCGACTATGTCGATGCGCACAACAATCTGGGCAACGTCCTGATGGCGCGCGGCCATCCCGCGCAGGCTCGCGATTGCTACGCGCAGGCGGCGCGGCTCGCCCCGCGCTATCCGTCGCCGCACTACAACCTCGGCAACGCCCTGCGTGCACTCGGGAACCTCGACGAGGCCGAGGCGGCATATCGGACGGCCATCGCGTTGGCCCCCGGCTATGTCGATGCGCACGTCAACCTCGGCAACCTTCTGCGCGAGCGGGAGGACTATGCCCAAGCCGAGTCGGTCTGCCGGGACCTGCTCGCCCGTCACCCCGAGCTGCATGAGGTCAGGCTCAATCTCGGCAACATCCACCGTCTCTGTCACCGTCTCCAGGACGCGGGCGCCGAGTACGAGGCCCTGCTGAGCGCCCGTCCGGGTCATCCGCGGGGACTGCTCTCGCTGGCGTTGCTGCGGCTGGCCGAGCATCGACCGGAGCAGGCCGAGACCTTGATCGAGCAAGCTCGGGCGTCGGGCGCAGTACCTGCCCATGAGCTGCTGTCGGCCGTTTGCGCCCTAAGGTTGGCCCAAGGCGATTGGCCAGCGGCACTGGTGGCGGCTACGCAGTCCCTCGCGGCCGGCGGTGAGACCCCGGGGCATGCCTTCACGATCGCCGAGCTCCTTGCCGAGATGGGCCGGCGCGGCGAGGCGGTCGAGGTCCTCCAGGCCAGTCGGTCGCGATTCGGCGATCGGCCGCGTGCCCTCTTGGGCGCTCTGATTTCCAACCGGCGCTATCTCTGTGACTGGCGCGACTGGGAGACGCAGGTGTCGACCCTCTCGGAGCGCATTCGCTCGGGCGATGGCTCGGTCATAGGCCCCTTCAGCGCACTCGCCCAACCGGGTCTGACGCCGACCGACCTGCTCGCGGTCGCGCGCGCCCACGGGACGCGGTTTCGCGCTTGGACCGAGCGCCGCGGTGCGGTATCCGGTGCAGCCCGGCCCGCGCCCAGGGAACGGCTGCGCATCGGTTATCTCTCCTCGGATCTGCGCCGGCACGCCGTGGCGTCTCTCACGGCATCCCTCTTCGAGGACCATGATCGAGACCGCTTCGAGATCTCGGCCTATGCGATTGGGCCCGCGGACGACAGTCCGATACGCCGCCGTCTCCTGTCCGCCTTCGAGCACTTCACCGAGCTCCGCGATCTGAGCCACGAGGCCGCCGCGCAACGCATCCGCGACGACGGCATCGACATCCTGGTCGATCTCAACGGCTACACCCGTCATGCTCGGCCCGAGATCCTGGCCCAACGACCGGCGCCGATCCAGGTGAGCTGGCTCGGCTTCCCCGGCAGCATGGGTGTGCCCTTCATCGACTATTTGATCGCGGATCCGATCGTGGCCCCGCCCGAGTCGGCCGATGCGTACGACGAGGCGCTGGCCTATCTCCCCGACAGCTATCAACCCGTCGATATGCGGCGCCCGGTCGGGCCGACGCCGACGCGGGCCGAAGCGGGCCTGCCCGAGAAGGGCCTCGTCTTCTGCTGCTTCAACAACCCCTACAAGCTCGCCCCGGAGGTCTTCGACGGTTGGTGCACGCTGCTGAAGGAGCTCCCCGACGCCGTCCTTTGGCTCTATGCCCCGGATGAGCCGGTGCGACTGAACCTCCTCCGCGAGGCGGCGGAACGCGGCCTGCCGGCCGAGCGACTGGTCTTCGCGCCGAAGTGCCCCGAGCATGCGGATCACCTGGCGCGGGTCGCGCTCGCCGATCTCTTTCTGGATACCCAGCCCTACAACGCGCATACCACGGCATCCGACGCACTGAGCGTGGGTGTGCCCGTCTTGACCTATCCGGGACGGACCTTTCCCTCGCGGGTTGCGGCCAGCCTTTTGACGGCGGCCGGTCTGCCGGAGCTGATCGCCACGGATGCGCGGGACTATCTCGACCGCGCGCGCCGCCTGGCCGGCGCGCCGCACGCGCTTGCGGACATCAGACGGCGCCTGCTCGACGCCCGCGCCACCGCACCGCTCTTCGACTCCGAGCGATTCGCCCGCGCCCTGGAGGATCTTTATCGACAGATGTGGGCCCGCCGGTGCGAGGGGCTGCCGCCGGCGCAGCTCCGCGGTTCTCCGACCGGACCGACGCCATGATCAATTACTCCTTTACTTGGACGCCCGCCGACGGCGCGCCCGCGCCGAGCCCCCCGCCGGATCCCCTGGCACTCGGCATCGCCGCCCACCGTCGCGGCGAGCTCGATCAGGCCATCGTGCACTTCACCGAGGCGCTGCGGGCACGTCCGAATCGCGTATTTGCCGCTCTGTGCCTCGGGGTCGCCAATATCGACAAAGGCATGGGCCTGATCTCGATCCCCTTCCTGCGGCGGGCCATGATGCTCCGGCCGGATTCGGTGCCCGCCGGCGAGGCGCTTCTTTACGCGCTGTTGCGCTCCGGGCGCCTCGACGACGCCGAGATGCTCCTGGCCGATGTCGAGGCCCGGCACATCCCGATCGACACGGCGGCTTGGCGAGACCGCCTGACACGCTGCCGCGACGGCGCGGATCCCGCGACCTTGGGTCTCCCCGCGCCTGTCCTCCCCGACCCGAAGCATGAGCCGCCTGACCCGTCCTTGACCTTGCAGACCGAGACGCCGGTCCATGCCGCACTGCGCGTCCCCTTCGCTCGGGCCTTGGCGAATCATCGCGACGGCAAGTGGCACACCCTGATCGCCGATCTGGATGCCCTGCTCGAGGCGCACCCGGACTGGGGTGAAGGCATGCACCTGCGCGGCGTCGCGCTGATGGCCATCGGCCGGCTCGATCCGGCGGTGAGCGATCTGCGGCGGGCCGGCAGGCTGCTCCCCGGTCGCTCGGAGATCCAGGACCATCTGAGCATCGCGCTCGGCCGGCTCGACGACCTCGCGGGCGTCAGAAATGCCTTCGAGCAAGCCCTCGCGCTCGATCCCCTGCGGCCCGAGACCTGGAACAACGCGGCCGATGCCGCCATCGCCCAACAGCGCGACATCGAGGCGTATCAGTACGCCTTCCAGGCCGTGCGCCTGCGTTCGGACGAGCCGTCCTTCGTGCTCAATCTCGGGCGCGCGGCCAAGGGGATCGGCAGTCTCGCCTTCGCCCGCAAGGTGCTGCTGCGCCTGCTCGACGCGCTGCCCGATCACGCGGCGGCGCAGCGCGAGCTCGGCGAGCTCTGTCTGCTCGAAGGCAAGCACGCGGAGGCGGTCGCGCACTTCGAGCGGGTCCTCGCCGGCGCACCGGACGATCTCGGGGTCCAGGGCAGTCTCATCTTCCTGAAGAACTATCTGGGCTCGGAGACCCAAGCCGGGATCTGCGCGCGCGCCCGGCGCTTCGGCGAGCTCCTCGAGACGGATCTGCCCGGGCCGGTCACTTGGCCCGACACGCCCGATCCCGCTCGGCGTCTGCGCGTCGGCTTCGTGTCCGGCGATCTGCGCACTCACCCGGTCGGGCGTTTTTTCTGCACGGTTGCCGAGGCGCTCGCCCGTTCCGACGGGCTCGAGCTGTTCGCCTATCCCACCACCCGTCAAGCCGACGCCCTCACGCAACGCATCCGCACGGCCTTCCCTCACTGGACGCCGATCCCCGGTCTGAACGACGAGGAGGCGAGTGCGCGCATCCGCGCCGACCGCATCGATATCCTGGTCGACCTCTCGGGCCACACCGGCAAGAACCGTCTCGGGGTCTTCGCGCGCCGTCCTGCGCCCGTACAGGTCACTTGGCTCGGTTATTTCGGGACCACGGGTCTGTCGCGCATCGACTATCTCTTGGCCGGCCCGTTGGACGTGCCGCCGCAGGAGGAGTGCGAGTTCGTCGAGCGGATCTGGCGCCTGCCCAGCACCCGACTGTGTTTCTCCCGGCCGGATGCGGATGTGGAGGTCGCGCCCCTGCCGGCCTATTTGCCGACAGGCCGCTCCGGGCCGATCACCTTCGGCTGCTTCAACAACCTGCGCAAGCTCGACGATCGGGTGCTGCATCTGTGGTCACGTGTGCTCGAAGCGGTCGCGGGTTCGCGGCTCTTTCTCAAGACCGCGGCACTCGCGTCCGAGCCGGTGCGCGAGGCGATCCGCCGCCGCTTTCGCGATGCCGGTCTCGATCCGGAGCGACTCATCCTGGAAGGCGGATCCCCCTACGCGGAGTATCTCGGCGCCTATGCCCGCGTCGACATCGCACTCGATCCCTTCCCTTACACGGGCGGCACCACCAGCATCGAAGCGCTCTGGATGGGCGTGCCCGTCTTGACGCTGGCGGGCGATCGTCTCCTCTCGCGGCAGGGGGAAGGAATGCTCCGCGCCTTGGGCCTGGAGGATTGGGTTGCCTCAGACGAG
The DNA here is from genome assembly GCF_900106925.1 of Thiocapsa roseopersicina. GTDB lineage: Bacteria > Pseudomonadota > Gammaproteobacteria > Chromatiales > Chromatiaceae > Thiocapsa > Thiocapsa roseopersicina. Next base: position 106,276 of record NZ_FNNZ01000006.1, on the reverse strand, counting down.
ACGGATTATCTGGATAAAGCGGCTCGCCATGCCGCTGCGCTCGACTCCCTAAAGGCATTGCGCGCCGGCTTGCGCGCGCGGCTCGAAGCCTCGGCCCTGATGGATGCGCCGCGGTTTGCCCGAGATCTGGAGGCGGCCCTGCGCGGGATGTGGGTCGACCGGCGCGCCGCGGCGAGCGTTGCGACTGTGGCTCCCGGTGCAGACGACGCGCCCCCGGAGCTGCCCCGGCACCGATGAGCCGCTTGCCGCCATCGCGCCGCCCGCGTCGTTGGACTCGGGCTGTACACCTGCTATCATCGAAAGGCGCAACTCGGGCGCCTTGGCGAGAGTGAATCGCGAGGTCGGGCGGCGACAGGGTAGGGGACGACGAGATTGACGTGTTTTGTCCAATTGTTGCGCAACGGAGACAATCGGTCATTTCCTGTCAGCTTTGCAATCCCTCCTATCGATCTGAATCGGCTCGCCGAACCCGCATAACTGCGGGGCGGGCAGACAATTCCGTGTCTGTGGGTTGACAACAACAACCTGTGGTGTAAACTCAGTCACGAACCGCAAGCAACGGACGTGGCGCGGTACCGCTCTTAGGCCGAGGATGCCGGGTCCAAGTCACACTTCCGCGGGTGGTCCCTCGACGACAGGCAATACAGCAGTTACGCCGTTTGACAACGTGTGAACAACAGGAGAATCTCAGCAATGTTTGCCAAGCAAAAACTCTCATCCGCGATCGCGATCGCCCTTGGTGCTTCGGTCGCCGCCCTGGCCCCGATGCAGTCCGCCAATGCCGACAGCGCCTTCTTCCCGCATGTGGTCGTCAGCCCGACGGTTACCACCATCGTCAGCGTCATCAACACCGGGGACAATAATTACTTCCCGAACGGCGACGACGAGGGTACCAACCTGCACTACCGCCTCTTCTACAAGGATGCGGCCGACAACACGAGCGCGTGCGACGAGGTCAACGTCTACCGCTCGACCAGCTACAACGACATCCAGACCATCGACCTGGGCGGCGTTTTCGGTGCCGACACCCTGGGCGTCCTCTTCAACGATCCCAGCTTCTACAACGACTGGATGGCTCCGAACCAGAGCTATGCTCTGGGCCAGAACCGCGCTCCCATGCGTGGTTACTTGCTCGTCGACAATGCCGAATCCGGCACGTTGACCGTAACCGGCGAGGCATTCGTGTTCGAGTTCGCCAATGGCGCGACTTGGGGCTACGAGGCCTATTCCGCTCCTGGTGAAGTGACTGCCGGCGCGCCTGAGTTTGACTACGGCTTTGCGGCGTCCAGAAGCCCGGCTCAAGTCGCGATCATGCCCTTCGACCAGATTACGACCGCCTTCATGGTCACGCCGGTCGACACGGACATGACTGACGGCGACGGCGTTGCTTCGATCAAGCTTGGCGATTTGTCCGGCGGAAACAGCTACGTTCTGTTCGATCGCGACGAGTCGCAGGTCTCCGGCACGGTTCCGCGGACTGTGCAATGCGTCGGTCGTATCAATGCCGAAGACCTCCTGACCGCAGGCGCCCTTGAGGAAGTGCCGGATGGCGGCTGGGGCAACCTGTGGAACTACGTCGGCTCGCCGACTGCTTCGACTTGCGGCTCCTCCTCCATCGAATCCTGCAACGAGGCTGCTGTCGTGATCAAGCTGGAATACGGGGTCGAGGTCTTCGACGACGAGCCCATGATCGGCGTCTTCAACAACGCCTTCACGATCCGTCCGTCTGACGTCGACTAAAGTTCCATGCGCCGGTCCTCACGGATCGGTGTCGGAATTTGCCCCCATTCGGGGGCGTTCAAAAGCCGCCTTCGGGCGGCTTTTGTTTTTCCGGTAACATGTCGGTCCTGTAACTTGTGTGCCGATGTCCGGTTTGAGATCCTGCCTGACTGATTCCAACCCCGAATGATTTCAATGCTGTGTAAGGAGTGCCTAATGACGATCGAGGTCCGAGCGCGCCGACGGACGTGGCCGATGTCTCTGCTGTCCACCACCCTTGCGGTCTTGGCGAGCATGGCGGCCGGCGCGGCGGTCACCGCTCCCGAGCCGATGACGACGGCGGAGATGACAACGTCGGGTGATTGGGATGCGCGCCTGGACGGCGAGGGGAAGCTCTGGTTGGCCTATTACGACACCTCCAGGTTGCTGCGGCTGCGTCAACCCGACGGACAGCATCGGCTCATCGTCCCCGAAGGACGCGGCCAGGCGCCCTCGGGATTGGCTATGGCGGCGCTGGATCAAGGCGCCGCGCTGCTGTGGCGCGACAAGGTGCCCGAGAAGGGGCTCTATGTCGCGCGCGCCGACCAGCCGCAGCGCCCCGCGGTCGAGCTGGCCGGCACCACTCAGCCGCTCGTGCGCTTCGAGTCCGCCGTGGCGGGGGGGCGTCTGCATGCGCTCTGGTATGGCGAGGCGCCCGTCGAGGGCAGCAGCGACCGCTACAACCTCTATTATCGCTCGATGGATCTCGCCGAGACGGAGACCCCAAGCGAGGCCCTGTCGCCCACCGAGCGTGTCTTGCCTGGCATCTACCCGGTGTGGGCCACCGACCCGAGCGGTGCGGTCATGGTCTTCAGTTGGCTGGCCAACGAGACGCCGCAGCGGATCGCTGCGCGGTTCCGCCCGGCCGGTGCCGATGCCTTCGGCGAGACCCTCTCGGTCGCGGAAGTACCCGGCATCACCCCGATCTTTCGGGCCTTCCGCAGCGGCAACCGCTGGTTTGCCGTCTGGCTCTCCCAGTATGGACCGACCCGGACCGAGTTCCTGCTCGAGGGCGCCTACACGGACGACGAAGGCAAGACCTGGACCGCCTTTGCATTCGATGACTTGCGCGGATTCGATATGGCCAGTCTGGACGTCATCGCGGACGATGCGGGCCATATCCTGATCGCGGCGACCGCACGGCAGCGCGTCGAGGATGTCTTGGGCAAACACGACATCAAGCTGATCCGCTCGCTTGATCGCGGCACCACCTGGAGCGCGGCCGAGTCTCTGCGTCCGGCCGCACTCGCCGGCGAGTTCCAGGCCCGCTACCCCTCCTTGGCCTTCGGCGCCAAGCCCGGCGAGGTGCTGCTGGTGTGGGAGGATTGGCGCGAGATCCGCGGGCGTGTCTATGCCGCCTTCTCGACCGACTACGGCGCGACCTGGGCACTGAATAACGTGCCTCTGCCGCACAGCCCCGAGACGAACCTGACTCTGACGTCCCGGCGCAATGGGCTCTATCGTCACGGCGACCGTTTCGAGCTGATCGCCGAGCAGGCGACGAGCGACAAGCTGGCCTTCAAGTCATTGGTGCGTCTGAGCTTTACGGCCGAGGATCTGGGCGAGCTTGCAGCGGCCGAGAAGTCGGCTCCGGCGCCCGAGGCTGCCGGGGCGGACGCAGCCACGGATCCACGCTCGGAAGCGGCCCTGCGCGAACGGATCCAAGCCTTCTGGAAGGCGATGCTCGAGAAGGATTTCGACACCACCTATGCGATGCAGGACCCATTCTTCCGGGCTCGCCATGCCGATCAGACCTACAAGTCCAACATGGGTCGGATCCTCTACGCGGATTTCAAGATCGACGAGGTCAAGGTCGACGGGGCAAGGGCCGAGGTGAAGACCCGCGTGCGGGCATCGATTCCGCCGTTTCGCGCCAAAACAGGCGAGATCATCTCCCGGCCCGAAGAAGAGATCGCGATCCCGGAGGTCTGGGTCTGGGTCGACGACGCCTGGTATCGCGAGTACTACAGCGACGGCCAAGAGGCGCGTTTCACACCCTACTGAGCCCCTGTGGGTTGGCTTCAGTCCGACTCGCACGTTTCGGCGAGCCTCGGTCCCTGTCCTTGACGGGCCGACGCTCGCCGTCGTCGGGCTGAAGCCCGGCCCACCGAGAGATCTTCGCATGCGATTGCTGATCCTCCACCAGGCGAACGTCTTCGGCGGCGCCGAGCGCACGACGCGCAATCTTCTGAGCCATCTCGACCGCGATGTCGTGACCCATATCACGCTCGCCGCGCCGCTGGCCTTGCGCGCCTTCATGCCGGATGTCTACGACGACTTCGTCGACACCGCGTCCTTGATCCGGCACGGCTGGTTCGGCACGCCCGACAGCCTGCGTCTGGACATTCGGGCCGGTGCCGAGCTGATCGATCGGGTGCGGCCGGACATCGCGCTCGGCATGATGCATTACTCCGGGGCTCTGATCGCCTTGGGTGCGCGTCGCTCCAGCCATCGCCCGCGCACGGCCGCGAGCTTTCGCGGTCCCATCTTCGAGTACATCCGCCGTTACGAGCACGGCTTTCGGCGGCTGGCGTTTCTGCGCGTGGCGATCGGTCTTGCCGCGCGCGCGGCCGATCGCGTTTTGGTGCCGTCGCAGGGTACTGCGGACGACACCTGCCGGCATTTTCTCGGGCCGCGCTCGCGCACCCTGGTGATCCCCAACGGCATCGACGGCGCGGCCGTGCGTGCCGCGGCGGCCGAGCCGGTCGTCGGTCTGGAGCATCTGCCGACGGAGCTGCCGCTGCTGTGCGTGGCCGCGCGTCTGTCGATCGAGAAGGATGTGCACCTGCTGATCGAGGCGTTTCGGCGCTTGCAGCAGACCCATCCCTGCACACTCGCGGTCGTCGGCGACGGCCCGGAACGTCTGCCGTTGGAGCAGCGGATCAAGGATTGGGGGCTGGCCGATCGGGTCGCCTTCGTGGGTCACCGCGAGAACGTCTTTCCCTATATGCGGCGCGCGGATCTGTACGTGCACACCTGTCAGTTCGAGGGATTCGGCTACACCATGCTCGAAGCCATGGCGTGCGGCACGTCGGTGCTGGCGACGGACTGTCCGTCCGGGCCCCGCGAGGTGCTCGGTGCGGGTCGATTCGGGGTCTTGGTGCCGCCCGGAGACGCCGGCGCGCTGGCCGACGGAATCGCGGGCCTGCTCGCCGATCCAGGGCGGCGTGAGTGTCTCGGTGTACTGGGACTGGAGCGCGCCGAGGAGCTCTCGCTCGCACGGATGGCCGAGGGCTATCAGAACGCCTTCCGGGATTTGCTGCAAGGTCGCCCGCCTCGGCCCGCCGGCGAGACCTGAGCTTTCGATGTCGAGCCGCCAGCCGTCCGTAGGGTGGACGAGCGAGAGCGAAGTCCACCGAACCCAGCTCCGGCGTTGGTGGACTGCGCTGCGCTTGTCCACCCTACGGCGCTTATTCTTACGCTCTGTCGATTCTGCGATCCAACCTCGCCGGATGTGGCCTGACCCATGAGCACGGCCGAGCCGGCGGTTCGAGCTCGGCCCGCGGAGGTTCTCAATGTCCAGGGCCTGCGTGCAGTCGCTGTTCTGTTGGTGATGTTCATGCACCTGCGCGATGCCGAGCGCATCTACAGGCCGGATCCCGTCCTCCCGGTCTGGGCGGACATCGGGCATGCGGGCGTGGATCTCTTCTTCGTGATCAGCGGCTTCATCATGGTCCTGATCGGACACGCCTATCCGGCGACGGCCCGCGCCGCGGGTCGCTTTCTCTATCATCGCTGGGCCCGGATCTATCCGACCTATTGGGTCTGGTTTCTGATCAGCCTCGCCATCTATCTTACCGCCCCCGCATGGCTGCGGCTGGCGCCCGGCAAGATCACGCATCTGGTCGAGTCGTTCTTCTTGATCCCGACCTGGACCGAACCGTTGGTGCTGGTGTCCTGGACGCTGAAGTACGAGATCTATTTCTATCTCGTCTTCGCCGCCGTGATTCTACTGCCGCAGCGCTGGCGAATACCGGCGCTGCTGCTCTGGGCGCTCTACATGCTGATCGGGCAGCAATTTTGTTACTCGGCGCCCGATGTGCTCTGTCACAAGGCGCTGTTTCTGACCATGCACCCGCTCGCGTTCGAGTTCCTGTTCGGCGCCGCCATTGCCTGGCTTTATCTGAGGTCGCCTCTGCGTCGGCCCTTGCCCGTGCTGCTGCTGGGCCTGTGCTTGCTGATCGGCGGCTTTCTGTGGTTTGTCCTGGGCGGGGTGTCCCTGAACGCCAACAGCTGGAATCGCGTTCTTTTGTTCGGCCTGCCCGCCGCCGTGATGCTCTACGGGGCGGTGGAGCTGGAGCGCGCCCGCGGCCCCATGACGCCGCGATGGCTGGTTGCGATCGGCAACGCCTCCTACTCCATCTATCTCTCGCACTTCCTCGTCTTGCTCGTGCTCTTCAAGGCGTTTGCCTCGCAGAGTCTGGTGCCGACCCCCCTCATGACGGGCGGCATCCTCGTCGTTGCTCTCGGGATCGGCCTCCTGGCGCACCGCTGGGTGGAGCAGCCGCTGCTGGACCTGTCGCGTGGCCGGTGGCGCCGCGCGACCCTTGCCACCCCGAAGGCCGCGGCTTAGCATGTCCGGGGTTGAGGTCCGCCGGTTCGGCTGGCCTCGAGCCTCCCCCGTCATCCGTGCAGTCGAACAGGTACGCCGCCATGCCCGAACAGCCTCGCTCCGAGATCGTCGACCGGCTGTTCGCCGACCTGCCGCAGGTCCATACCGAGCTCGGTAACCCCGAAGGCGGGGTGTGGCGCACCGATCGGCCCTGCTACGAATTCATCGCGGATCACTGCGAGCCTCGATCGCGAACCCTGGAGACCGGCCTTGGCTTGTCGACCATGCTCTTTGTTCTGCTGGGTGCCGAGCATACCTGCGTTGCGCCCTGGACATCGGAGATCGATGGCTTGTTGTTGCACTGCCGCGAGCGGGGAATTGCGACCGATCGCTTGACGTTGATCCAGGGCTTTAGCGACGAGGTGCTGCCGACCCTTCAACCAACCGAGCTGGATCTGTTCTTCATCGACGGCGGGCATGGTTTTCCGACCCCGATGCTCGACTGGTACTATGGTGCCGGACGCCTGCGACGCGGCGGAATGCTGGTGATTGACGACATACATTTGCCGGCCGTTCAGTTGTTGCTTGATTTCCTTGATGTAGATCCGCGCTGGCAATGCGTGGGCAAAACCCGAAAGTGGGCCGCATACGAGCGTCGCGGCGAAGGGACGCTGCGGGAAGACCACTTGGGCCAAGGATTTCTGAAACGCCGGGAGCAGTCGGAGCGAGCGTCGGACTAACGGCTGGACTTATTGCCGATCGTCCGTGCCGCCTCGGATTCTTAATGGGCATACGCCGGCTCGCCGGAATGCCGGTCTGGTTCGCCTGCATTGACCGTCGGGATCAATAGCGATGATGTCGGAAACCTCTCTACAGTATCTATGTATTGTGACCTACGGCCGCTCGGGCTCGACCTTGATTCAAGCGATTCTGAACGCCATCGATGGCTATTGTATTCGCGGGGAGAACAACTTGGCGCTTCTGCCGCTGTTTTGGAGTGCCATAAGGCTTGCCGACGCCAAGGTAACTTACTCGGAGAACAGCCAGTGCGGCAATCACCCCTGGCACGGGATCGGCGACGTCGACCCCGAACGCTATACGCGTCGTTTGATCGAGACGTTTCGGGACGAAGTCTTACGTCCTCCGCAGGGTTGCAGGGTCGTCGGATTCAAGGAAATCCGCTTTTTCGAGGTGGAGAACCTCGCGTCCTTCTTGGATTTCATTCGGACCGAACTGCATCCCTGCAAGCTGATCTTCAACACGAGAGACGCCGACGCGGTAGCGCGTTCGGCCTGGCACGCGGATGGTGATCCCGCGCCGATCGTATCCATGGTCCATCGCCTGGATCAGGTCTTTCATGCCTATCGATCGGAGCATCCGGACGACTGCTTCGTTTTGGAGTACGACGCGTACAAGAACGATCCCATGGCGCTTGAGCCGCTGTTCTCGTTTCTGGGTGAACCCTTCGATGTGCAGGCCGTTTCGAACGTCCTTATGCACCGCCTAAACCACTGAAACGCCTCTTCCGGGGCCAACGAGGTGCCGTGTCTCCGAGGTGATCGGCATCCGCCGCCCGTCTTGAGTGGACCCCTTGTTTACCTCCTCGCGGCGGCGATGAAAGGCTCCTCCTCTTTTCTTCCCATAAATAACATTTGTGCCGAGCCGAGATGGCCGAGCTCAAAGGATCCAAAGAAGGCGCTTGATGGGTTGCTGAATCCGGCACCGCGGATGGCGTCGATCAAATCCCAGCCGAAATGATAGAACGCCAGGCATCCGTCAGGTCGCAGGGGATCGCCGTGATACTCGGGCTCGGTGAGGTGCTCGATCGATCCGTCCTCGAGGATCCGCGCTCTGATCAGCGTTTCGGGAGCGTTCGGTCGGAAAGGTACGCTCAGCAGAAGTCTGCCGCCGGATCTCAGGACGCGGTGGAATTCGGCCAAGGCGGCGCGATAGTCGGGCACATGCTCAAGGACGTCGAACGAGAGGACGTAGTCGAAGCTGGCGTCCGCGAAGCTCAGACGAGTGACGTCTTCGTTGCGGATGCCGCGGTCGTCGACCGATCCGGAGCGCCGGTCGCTGCCGAGAAACTCGCTGCCGATGACGCGGGGATAGCGTTTGCGCAGCAACGCATGGAATCCGGTCGCCTGCTCGGTGATATAGATGTCGGCTTGTGGTCCGGGCCGGCATTCCTGCTCGAAGACGTTGATGGCGCCTCGCATTCGGTTGTTCAGGCCGCAGCCCGGGCAGGTCACCGTTTCACGCCAGTTCGGCGTCAGCTTGCCGTCGAGCAGATAGGCGTGAGCGAAATCGACCTTGAACCTGACGGTCTTGTCGCAGACATGGCAAAAGCCCTCGATCTCGGTGGCTTTGCCGCTGTCGATGATGCCTGCTTCAAGCGCCGACGGCTTGGTGTCCGAGTGGTCGGCGGTCGACGCGAATGCGCGGTATTCATCGAGGCTTGCGCAATGCGTGATCGACAGGATCGGGCTTGCGCTGCGGCGGCCGTGCGCGTCTTTCGACGGCGTTTCCCGCAAGGCCGTGGGTTGCGCTGCCAGGGTGCCGAGCTTGCGCTCGATTGTGCCTTGGATGCGATTGGCTCGAAAAGCGGCCGCATAGAACTGGTGAAGAAGCTCCGTCGTGATCGGATCGATGTGCAGGTCCATCCGCGCGCGCGCTTGAGCAAAGCGATCCAGATTACCCGCGGCCTTCATGAGATCGTCGAATCGGGGGGCGATCTGCGCCCATTCAAGCTCCGCATGATCGATTTGAGCCCACGCCTGAACGGACGGGTCCGGATGCAGTTGACTGAATGCCCAATTGGACTGGCCTTGTAGGCGACAACGTCTGCAAAAGTCCTCGAAGGAGAGGCTTCGGACCATGGAGCTGATGGCTGCTGCGTTGTAGACGACGCGAAGGCCGACCTTCTCGAGCCGGAAACCCAGCTCGATGTCTTCCGCGCCGAAACGAAAGACCGGGTTGAAAACCCCGTATTCGAGAAGAAAGCCGCGTTTGCACGATGAACGACCGCCCCAGAAATAGCTGAAGTCCAGGATCGACTCGTGCTTGATGTGCGGGTAGGAAAAAAGCTGACAGCCGACATCCGTGACATAGCGCATCAGCGGCGAGCGCGCCGGTTCTTCGGCCAGTCCGGTGTAGCCCAGCACCGCGTAACTGGGTTGCGCAAAGCGCTCATGGGTTTTGTGGTGCTCTTCGAGGCAATGCGGATCCAGGACGTCGTCGTCGTCGAGAAACGCGACGATCGGCGCCCTCGACAGGAAGAGGCCGTGGTTCTTGCCGCTGGCGAGCCCGGAATTCGCCTGATAGGCGTAACGCAGATGGAGCACGCCGGAGAAACGCTCGGCGACCTCGCGCGTATCGTCGGTCGAGCCGTCGTCGACGACGATGACCTCGAAACGATCAAGTCCGATCGTCTGCGCGCAGAGCGCGCCCAACGCCTGCCGAAGCAGCGGTGCTCGGTTGTAAGTACAGATGACCGCACTGATGAGCGGCTCCGGGACAGATGGGGCAAGCTGTGTCACGATCGTTCGTGCCTTATTGTGTGCTTCCGTGGCAAATCGCGCATACGATGCGCGCTCTGCGTGCCGATGGATGAGGCGATCGTCAAGGCGGTCCCGGTCGATGGCCGGCGTCATGCGCGGGGTCGGATTCGCGAAGCGGATAGGTCTCGAGCGCGACGAATGCCGCCGCATGACTCAGATGCACGCGATCGCTCAGAAACCGCTCCATGGCGGCGCTCGTTTCCGTGTAGTCGTAGGTGGTGACAGGCTTACGGAGTGCATGCCGCACGGGCGAGGCATCAATGACGCCGAGGCGACAACCGCCCGCGTCCAACTGGACGGGCCAAACGAAATCGAGCCCCCAACCCATCGGGGCTTCCTCGTCGAACGGGAGCAGGCGCGCAAAGCCATCGCGGCGCAGGGAGAAGACCGGACCGATCTCGACGAATTGCGTTTGCCGCGCCTCGACCCCGAGGAGTTGAGCCACGAAATAGTGATCGATGTAGCTGTCGTGCGTTCGAGCGGGCTGTGCCAAGGTCAGGTTATGTGCCGTTTGATAGGCGAGGAAGCGGTCGAGAAAGCCTGATTCCAGCTCGATGTCGTCGTCGACGACGACCAGGAATCGATAGGGGGAGAGGTCGATCTCGGCAAGCAGTCGATTGAGGATGCTGAATTTGGGCATCCGCTCGGTCATCCTCAAAACCGTGAGCTCGCCAAGTCCGTCGGGGATGTTTCCCTCGCCGACAGCTGCCCATCGCAGATCGATCTGCCATTGGTTCCCGGCGAGCAGATCTGCCGAGATCCGTGCTGCGTGGTTCGCGACGGACGGCAGATAGACGCCGAGGACGAGAACGCGGTTGTCTTTCGGCTCAGACATGAAACCCCGAGGTGTGATGGGCTTGTGCATGATGAGGGGTTGGTATTGTCAAGACGTCTTCAGCTCACAAGGGGCAGCAGCATGGGTAGAACAGCCTCTTTCGAGTAGTGGCGCTCGATCAGCTCTTGTCCGGCGGCCGACATTCGGTGCCAGAGCGAGTCGTCGGTGTAGAGCCGCAACACGGATTGCGCGAACCTGCGCGGATCATCCGCAATCAGGGCATCGATCTCGTTGGTGAGGCCCATGCCCTCGGCGCCGATCCGAGTGGTGACGACCGGGAGTCCGTGGCTCAAGCTCTGCCCGATCTTACCTTTCATGCCTGCACCGTGTCGCAGCGGCGAGACGAAGACGCGGCTCTGCTCGAACCAGGCCGTGACATCCGGCACGTAACCGACCGGATTCACCAGTGCGGACGCGAGCGCATGGATCTCCTCGGGCATGTCGCTGCCGATGATATTGAATCTGATCCCGGCTTGTTGTTCATGGATGAGCGGAAGGATGTCGCGGACGAAGTAGATGACGGCGTCGACGTTCGGTCTATGGCTGAAGCCGCCGATAAAGAAGAGATCCTGCCGCGCCGAGGCGGGTGTCACGCACGCGCAGAGCCGGTGTACATTCGGAAGGATCTCCACGTGGAGCTGTGGATCCTGCGCGAGAAGCGCTCGCTTCTCTTCGGGCGTGATGGCGATGGTGAGGTCGGCCGCCTGCGCGTTGGACAACTCGATCCTGCGATAGCGATCGGCCATGTTCGTCAGGCGTTCCGGATGGTCGTCGAACGGGATGCCCCGCTCGAAGCGTATCCAGTGAAGGTCGACGGTATCGTAGATGACCCGCGCCTTGACGGCGAACGCGCGCACGATCGGCAGATAGATCTCGGCAAGCTCGGGACGAGAGATCCAAACCGCGCGGTATCGACCACCGTTGCTGCGAAGATGTGAGATTGCGGCTTCGTGCCCGACGACGACGGAGATCCCGTTGCGCGTGAGCGCGCGCGCGTAGCTCGTGTCTTCGGCGGGGCGATCCGCGATGAAGTCGACCTCTTGATCGGCCTCGCGAAGGAGCTCCAGGATCATATGCATGCGGTAGGAGCCGGAGTCGCGATCCGGGGTGGGGGGCTTCCAGTCGATGACGAGGACGCGTTGCGGAGACACCTCCTGCGTCGGCAGCAGGGCTTCCCAGTAATGCTGCCAATGAATGCCGGATCCAGTCGCGGGCGGAGAGGCAATCGCGAGCGTATCGCGAGCCGATGTGCCGTCGGCCCGACCCGTTTCGATTGCGTCGGGACGCGGTAAACGCCCTTCGGCTGCACCCGCGATCACATAGTGGACCAGAGGATTCATGCATCGGGTGTCGGGATAGGTCGTCCGATACCAGAGGGTGTCGAACTCCGGGCCGGGATTACGTCCCTCGTCTGCGCCGAAGATGAGATAGTCCACCAGAGGATTGCGTCCGCTGGTGGCGACCTCGGGATACTCGCGCAAATACCATGCGGAATCGAAGAGCGGGTGAGGTCGGCGTCCTTCCGCCGCTCCCGCCGTAAGATAGTGATACAGCGGGTTGGCATCCAGGATGTCCGGATTCTCGCTTCGATACCAGTCGGTGTCGAAGAGCGGGCAGGGGTCGCGGCCCTCGAATGCACCGGCCTCGAGATAGTGTGCGAAAGGGTCGATTCCCGCCTCGCGCACGTCTGGATTGTGCTCCAGATACCAGGTGATATCGAACAGCGGATGTGGGTTCCGAGATTCGGTCCAGCCTTGGCAGACGTAGTGGATAAAGGGCGCGATGCCCGCCTGTGCGACGTCGGGATTGGTCGCGCGGTACCAAGCGCCATCGAACAGGACGTGTGGATCCATTCCCTGCGCCATTCCCCGCGTGACGAAATGGATCAGGGGGTTGGCGCCGGCAGTGCCGACATCGGGATTTCGCTCGAAGTACCAGGGAATGCGAAACAGGGGGTGAGGATCACACCCGCTGAGAGCGCCTTCCGCGATGAAGTGGATCAATGGATTGACCCCGGCCGCGGCGACCTCCGGATTTCGATCGCGATACCAGTCGATGCGGAACAGCGGATGCGGATCACGCCCTTCATCGGCGCCTTGCTCGATGAAATGGACCAAGGGGTTGATTCCGGCAGCCGCGACATCCGGGTTTTGTGCGAGGTACCAGTCGACATCGAAGAGCGGGTGCGGGTCCCGGTCCTCGTGGGTTCCGTTGCGGATAAAATCAGCCAGCGGATTGGCCCCGCGATCTGCAACCTCTGGGTTTTTCTCGATGTACCAGCGCGAGTCGAACAATGGGTGCGGATCTGTGCCGGATCGAGCCCCATGGTCAAGATAGTCCAGAAGCGGATCGAAAAGCGGATCCGGCTCGGTCTGCTTTCCCGCGGCGCTTCGGGCCAGATACCAGGCTCCGTCGAAGAGCGGATTCGGATCACGGCCTTCGCGCGCTCCGACGGCCAGCCAGTGAAAGATCGGGCGATAGCCGCAGAGCAGTACATCCGGGTAGCGCTGCGCGTACCAAGTCTCGTCGAATAAGCCGGATGCCAGAATGCGGCGTGCCCGCGCACGTCGCCGCAGCGCCTGCCGCCAGCTCAGGGTCAGTGTCCACCACGTGGCTCGGGCCACTGCGAAGGCCGCGCGGGTCAATCCGGGAAGGCGTTGTTCGAGGTGCATCAGCCGACCGTTCAGGGACCAGCTGGCGCTGGTCTGCAGGGCGGCCACTCTGGTTAGGAGCTTCTGTCTTTGGCTTTCGGTCGCGCTTGCCGTGTTCCTTGCTGCCGCGAGGGCGCGCTCGAGGCCTGCACCCTTGGCATCGCATGCGGACAGGATGCCTTTGAGCTCATGAATCCGTTCGCGCCCCGAGTCCAGCTCGGATCGTGCCGACACAAGTTGCGCCGTCGAGGCACGAAGCGACGCTTGGAGCTCCGTGATCGCCCTCTTGTTGTCGGCGAGAGTATCCGAGAGGGTGTCGGAAAGGTCATGGATGCGTGCCGACTGTTCGGCGTTGTCGGCCTCGAGCTTGCCGAGGCGGGCCTGACAGGTCGCGAGCGCCGCGGATAATCGGCCCAGATTCGTCAGCCGGCCGTCGGTTGCAACCTCCAAGTTGGCAATTCGCGTCTCGCGTGCCCTGAGCGTTTCCTGCAACTCTTCGACCGTCTGCTCGAGCGCGGCCTGTGCCGCCACTTTTGCCTGAAGGCTGTCCAGCTCGGACTGGACCTCGGCACGATACTGTCGCGAATCGTCCCTGGCCCGCGCGACTTGATGCTTGGTATAGCCTGCGATCGCGATGACCTGCTCAATCGACCAGCGGGCGCGCCAGCGGGCAAAAAACGTCGCCAGACTGCTTTGCAGCTCGGGGTCGGTCGTGCGGACGCCGAAACCACTTGTCGATGCAATCCGGTAGACGGCTGTAATCCGATCGACGTGGACAAAATTGGACCGCGTGCTGAGCTGGACCCAGAAATCCCAATCTTCGTAAACGTTTAAGGTTTCCTCGAAGCGCAACTCATCGTCGACCAAAGACCGTTCGAACAGAACCGCGTGGATGGGCAAGTAGTTCTCGATCAGGAGCCGCGTTGCATCGTGCGGTTCGTTGAAGACGTGAACGACCTCCCAATCGCCGGCCTCGTTGCGCCTCCGGCACTCGATTCCACAATAGGCGACACGCGCCGTGTTGGAGCGCTGAAGTGCCGCGACGAGGCAGGCGACATGGTCCGGCAGAAACCAGTCGTCGTCGTCCAAGAAAACGACATAGTGCCCGGTTGCGGCCATGATCCCGACATTTGCGGCAGCACCTCGGCCGAGATGCGCTCCGGTCGATGCAGTGCGCAACGGAAATTGTCCGCACCAGGGCTCGGGCATCAGGGTTCCTTGCCCCTCGACATCGACCAGGATGACCTCGATGTGTCGGTAGGTCTGGGTGGCGATGGAGTCGAGGGCATCGGCTAGCTCGGGCCGATTTGCGCTCCGAATCACGACGGAAACCAAGGGCCGGTCCGACGGACATTCGGTCCAGCTCTTCAGGCGAGTCGAGGTACCTGCGACCGGCCGGGATAGGTCTTCGGCTCGAACGAGCGTGAGCCCCTCGGCGGCTTTGACCGATTGGGGAAGCATGTATGCACGTAGCCTATTCAGCGCGGCGATCTGCTCGCACCTTGACTGCATGTCGGGTCGCGAGACGAAGCACGCCATCGCGGCCTGCTTGAGATCGAAGACGTCCGTGATATCGAGGAAATGGGTTGGTTGAAGCGGGACCTCGACCTCGTAAACCGCCAACACGCAGTCGATCGACATACGACGGACCGCCTCGCGGGCGATCATGCCGAGCACCGACCGCGTCGGATCCGGGTCGTAAACGGATGGGGCGTACACGAGCCTTGCTCCGGTTTCGGCGACGAGCTGTGCGAGTCGGCTCACCATTCTTTCGCCATACTCGATCGCCGTTGGTGATTCTTTCCAGAACAACGGCTTGTGATACTCAAGGACTTGAGCGGCCGAGTGACATTCGGACTCGAGGTTGCGCCTCATCTCCGCCTGTACGACCGGATCGGAAACCCCGTGATAGCCATCCGTGACGACCAGGACGTGAACGTCCTCCCCCGCCTCGGAGTGTCGCCGACAGGCGCCGCCGCAACCGAAGACCTCGTCGCCGGGCGAAGCGGCGACGACGAGTACGGAGCCTGAGCCCAAGATTGCCGCCGATGAATCCGGAAAAAGGGCCTGAGGCAGGTTCGTCATCATACAGAATGAGGGTGTTCGAGCGATCAAGTAGGCTGGTTTCAGCCGCGTCAATGGGCTCGGCAGCTGATCTCGGTCGACTCGCTTATGGGGCCCGGCGGTCGGCCCCTTTGGGCCGTGTCGATTCACCGGGTGTATGGTTCTTCTCGCCGCCGCTGCGCTCCGGGACCGGGAGCGTCCAGGCGGTCTCGAGCTAGGCGGCGTGACTGAGGTCGCATAAGCCGCCAGCGAGGATGATACGTGAGAACCGCTTCCGGGTGCTAATCGCCGACGGCGGAACCTGTCGGCGACCTCGGCCGAAGGGAACGCTGCCCGCGGCCTTGGGTGACGGGGCAACAGGGGGCAAGATCAATGCTGGTTTGTCTCACCCCTGCTGTTAAGATACCGGGGCTTCGGCAAGTGATCTCCGCGTCCTCGGGCCGATCCCTTTTCCACTTGTTTCGGCCTCGGCAGTCGCCGGTGCCCGCAGCTCCCGTTCGTTCGGAATCGTTCGACCGAAGCGGATACAGCAGCCGCGCGGGAGCATCGATGCGGTTCGGGATCCGATCATTTCTTGAGTTAAGCCCTAACCGTTTTCGTTTTCTCGTCGACATGAAAATCCCTCGTTCCCTGCTCGTGATTCCCTTCCCTCATCCAAGAGCGATCGTAGGGCGAAGCCTGCGTGCCATCTATCACCGACTGCCGCTGACGCCGAGCGGGCGGTCATTCCTCAAGTCGGCCTCGTATCGCTTTTTGTCCCCCCTTATCGAGGGCACTGCCAGCTATCGCCACTGGCGGGAGGAACAGCAGGCCAAGGACGACGTGGAGGTCGATGTCGACCTCGACCGGGAGGAGCGGATCTCGACGATCACTCCGCCGCAGATGTTCCCGGTGCCCGACGCGGGGCTCGTGGAGGCCGCTGCCGGTCTCGTGTTGCCGTTCGCCGAGGATCCGGAAGTCACCATCCTGATGCCGGTTCACAATCAGGCCGGTTTCACGTTTTGCTGCCTACAGTCGATCGCCGCTGTGCCGCCGCGGGCGTCGATCGAGATCATCGTGATCGACGACGCATCGACGGACGAGACCCCCGAGCTGCTCCGGTCCGTGAGCGGAATCCGCTACCTGCGGAACGACCCCAACCGGGGTTTCCTGTTGAGCTGCAACCGGGGTGCTGCTTTGGCGCGCGGCCGTTACCTGCTTCTGCTGAACAACGATACTCAGGTTCAGGCGGGATGGCTCGATGCGCTGCTCGACGTCTTCAAAGAGGAGCCCGGTACAGGTATCGCGGGCTCCAAGCTCATTTACCCGAGCGGCCACCTGCAGGAGGCGGGCGCTGCGCTCAAGCGAGACGGCCGTGTCGAGTTGATCGGGCTGAATCAAGATCCCGCGGAGCCGATCTATAACCGGCGCCGACGGGTCGATCATTGCTCGGGGGCGAGTATCCTGATCGAGAAATCGCTGTTCGACCGTCTCGAAGGATTCGACGAGGTCTATGCGCCGGCATACTATGAAGATTGTGATCTCTCGTTGCGTGTGCAGTCCCTCGGCTACGATGTGGTCTACGAGCCCAAATCGGTGGTCGTGCATCATCTGAGTGTCTCGACGAATGCCCGGCCGACCGAAAAAATGGCGCGCATTGCCGCCAACAGCGCGATCTTTCTCGACCGCTGGCAGGCCACGCTCGATGAGCTCGATGCCGTCCGGCTCATTGCGTTTTTTCTGCCGCAGTTCCACCCGATCCCGGAGAACGACCGTTGGTGGGGTAAGGGATTCACCGAGTGGACCAATGTGACCCGCGCAAGGCCGAACTTTGCCGGGCACCAACAGCCGCAGCTTCCGGCCGATCTTGGCTTCTATGATTTGAGGCTCGCCGAGACGCGCCAGGCTCAAGCGGATCTGGCGCGCGACTACGGTATTCACGGTTTTTGCTACTACTATTACTGGTTCGGCGGTAAGCGCTTGCTGAACCGACCGCTCGACGAGATCCTTGCATCCGGTCAGCCGGATTTTCCCTTCTGTATCTGTTGGGCGAACGAGAGCTGGAGCCGGCGCTGGGATGGGCGCGAGTCCGATATCTTGATGGCCCAGCAGCATTCGGAGCCGGATGACCTGGCATTCATTCGTCATCTGCAGCCGCTGCTGCGGGATCGGCGCTATATTCGGATCAACGGACGTCCATTGATCCTCATTTACCGGATCGAGTTGTTTCCCGATCCTGCCCGCACTGCCGAGGTTTGGCGCGAGTATTGTGCTCGGGCAGGGCTGGGCGAGCTCTTCCTCGCCTGCGTTCAAAGCTTCGGGTTGACCGCCGATCCACGGGATTTCGGGTTCGATGCGGTGGTCGAGTTTCCGCCGCATGACCTCTCTGTCCCCGTAGACCCGCAGCCGCCAATGGATAATCCGGATTTCACCGGCCGTGTCTATGATTATCGGGCCACCGCCGAGCGCTTCATGCAGCGACCGCTACCCGAGCATCGTTTCTTTCGTACGGCGATGCCGAGTTGGGACAATACCGCACGTCGACAGGACGCCGGTACGATCTTTTTGGGCTCGACGCCTCGACTCTACGAGCATTGG
Source organism: Thiocapsa roseopersicina (assembly GCF_900106925.1). Lineage (GTDB taxonomy): Bacteria > Pseudomonadota > Gammaproteobacteria > Chromatiales > Chromatiaceae > Thiocapsa > Thiocapsa roseopersicina. Next base: position 88,279 of record NZ_FNNZ01000006.1, on the reverse strand, counting down.
CTTTCGACGTTGGTCGAGCAGTCGAGACAATTGAATTCGCCGGGTGAGCGGTTTGTCTTTGTCAATGCGTGGAACGAGTGGGCAGAAGGAAATCATCTCGAGCCGGATCTGCGTTACGGTCATGGCTATTTGGACGCAACGCGTGCCGCGCTCGGAGGGCTGATCCCGCTACGACCTGCGTTAACCCGTGAAACCGCCGTGACGGAAGTCTCGGCGCGATCGACATCTTCGGGCCGAGTCGGGGCATGTTGATCAGAGTGCGTCATATGCTCGCACACCCCGATGGATTCGTTCCGGCGATCAAGCGGCTTTTCACGGCTGCTCGGGTTCGAGTGGACGGGCGCCTGCGCGATCTGCTCCGTAATCATCGGAACCGGCGATTCGGCAGTGAGTCGCCCTTGCCGATAACGCCGCGTCCCGAGCCTAGGGAATCCGGCTCGCGCCGTCGTGTCTCGCGCGCAATGATGGCGCCGGGAGCACTGCTGATCGGGCATCCGTATGCGGTGCTCGGGCGGGCGGAGGATATTCGCACCGCGGCGTCGGCCTTCGATGCGGCTGGCGTTCCGTTCGCGATGCGAAATCTCTATGGTGACTATGGTCGGGAGATGGCCGCAATGCACAAGGACTTCGACCTGATGCACCGCGAGGATGCGGCCGCGGTCTATCGTGCAAACATTCTTGTTCTGAATGCGGACGAGATGGACAAGGCGTGGGAGTATCAGGGCACGAGTCTTGAGCGCGGAGCTTACAACATCGGGTATTGGGCATGGGAGCTGAGTCACCTTCCGGATGCTTGGCTGCCGGCATTAGATGGCTTGGATGAGATTTGGGCGCCCTCGCGTTTCATCCAGCAGGCGGTTGCCGACAAGGCGGATTGCCCGGTCGTCTGGATGCCGCTTGCAGTCGAGCATCGACAGACCGAGGTTGCGAGTCGCGAAGCCCTTGGGTTGCCGGATGACCGATTCCTCTTTCTCTTCTTTTTCGATTTTCGCTCCTTCGTGAGCAGAAAGAATCCCATGGCAGTCGTTCGGGCGTTTGAGCAGGCTTTTGCAAGCTCCGACGAGTCGGTTGGTCTTGTGATCAAGACAAACGGCATGTCCGAGTGCTCGGATGCATACGAGGCATTCAAGAGCGGTGACGTTACGAGCGACCCGCGTATTCTTTGGATCGATCGTGTAATGGACGACCGCGAGATCAGATCGCTCGTGAATGGATGCGATTGTTTCGTTTCGCTTCATCGCTCCGAAGGTTTCGGCCGCGGTCTCGCGGAAGCCATGTTGATGGGTAAGCCTGTCATCGCGACTGGATATTCCGGAAATCTCGATTTTACGAATGAAGAGAACTGCTGTCTGGTCGATTATGTCCTGGTTCCGGTCGAGGAGGGCGAATATCCGTTCGGCGCGGGTCAGCTCTGGGCCGAGGCCGATGTCGAGATGGCCGCGGATTTTATGCGCGCCTTGGTGAGCGATCCCGCGTTTGCTCGCGAGAAGGGGGAGGCCGGTGCGCGATACATTCGTCGATATCACAGCTTCGCGGCAGTCGGTGCGCGCTACCGTCGGCGTCTCGAACAGTTGGGCTTGGTCGAGCGGTCGAATGGGTGATACCCGGGTCTGCACGATCAGGGATGGCGATGTGGCAGGCGAGGGCTGTCCGCGATTCAAGCATGGCTATTCGCGATAAGATTGGCCGGGGTTCCGGATCTTTTATCAAAGAGGCGCTGGTGCAATGGACAAGCGCTGCCGGACGTCGCGTGCGCGGTTTTTATCGTCTGCTTCCTCTTGGAGAGACCCGACGCGGTCGTATCAAAGCGGTCGTCAACGCCATTTGGCTGCCGCTGTCGAAATTGTTCTGTTCCGGAGATCCGAAATGGTCGCAGGTTCTGCCTGACTGGCACTCGGATTGGTCTTCCCTATTCCCACCGATTGAAACAGCAGATCGCCGTATCCTGGTGATTGACTGGAAGGCGCCGACGCCGGATCGGGATTCGGGCTCGTTTCGGATGCGGATGATCTTGGATCTGATGGCCGAGGCGGGCTGGGCCATTGATTTCATCGGCGATCGTCCTGCCGAGTCTCTCTCCTACGAGACTTCACTCAAGGAACGAGGAATCCGGGTGATCGTCGGTCAAGAGTCGGCGTTGAAGCATCTGATCCGCCATGGCGGGAGCTACCAAACGGTTTGGATCTCGCGCCCGGAGATTGCCGAACGCTATTTGCCTATGGTGCGCTCCTTGATTGTTCAGGCGCGTGTGATCTACGACACCGTCGACCTCCACTGGATTCGGTTGCGTCGGGGCATTCCTTTCAGCGATAAGCCTGAGAAGGTCCGCAGAGACGCCGAACGGTATCGAGAAATCGAATTGTGTAATGCGCGATGTGCGGATTTAACGATTGCCATCAGCGACGATGAAAAGTCAGCGCTCCTGAACGAGGTACCGGGGCTTGCTGTTGCAGTGTTGCCCAACATCCATACGATCTTCCCTTACGTCGAAGCGGTCTTGGCGCGATCCGATCTGTTTTTTATCGGCAGCTTTAATCATCCTCCGAACGTCGATGCCGTGTTTTATTTTGTGAGGGAAATCTTTCCTCTGATCCTCGAGCGAGTGCCCGACGTGCGTTTTCATATTGCGGGCAGTGACATGCCGTATTCGGTGCGGGCGCTTAAGTCGAAAAGGATCAATCCGCTAGGGTACGTTCGAGACGTGACGCCATGGTTCCAGCGAGCGCGTGTCTTCGTTGCGCCATTGAGGCACGGGGCCGGAATGAAGGGGAAGGTCGGTCAGAGTCTTGCCTTTGGCTTGCCGGTCGTCACGACGAGCGTCGGCGCAGAGGGCATGGGGCTGGTCCATGAGATCGACGCTTTGATCGCGGAGGATGCCGGGGGCTTTGCCGAAGCGGTTATTCGTCTCTACTCGGACGACACCCTCTGGCAGCGCATCTCCTGCGGAGGGCAAGATCTTATGAGGCAGCACTTTTCGAAGGAAGCAGTTGGACGTGTCCTGACGCCTGTACTTTGCTCGAATCACTAGCGGCGAGTCAACGGACGTGAAACCACATGAAGCGACCCAATCGTTACCTCTGATCAGTGCGATCGTGCGTGTATCGGACAGCTCGGATGCAGTCAGTCCGTCTTTGGAGGCACTCCGTGCACAAAGTCTCGATGTCGGTCGATTCGAGGTCTTGGTCGTCGATGATGGCTGCACGGATGAAATGTGGACCGGAATCGAGGCAACCTCGTCGGCGCTTCACTTCCAGTGCGCGCGATGGAAGGGCGGTGGGATTGCTGGCTGGCGAAATCTGGGATTGTCCTTGGCCCGGTCGCCCATCGTGCTTTTCATCGAGGAAGGCGAAGTGCTGGATCCAGCATGTTTGGAGGAGCACTATCGTGCCCATGAGGAGCACCCGCAGTCGCACTTTGCCGTCCTCGGTTATACTGGCTTGCGTGGCGAGGCGGAGCGCTCCCCACTCATGCGTTATCTTGCCGAGGCCGAACGGCGGGATATCTGCTGCGTCGACTCGCTGGAGTCGTGCGCCGGTGATGGCCCCGGGTTTGGTTGCCGGCTGCCCTCCTTTAAGCGGCTTTACCTCCTTGATCACGGAGGGTTCAACCCTGTTTTTCCGGTCGGTACCGAAGCGCGCGAGCTTGGAATCCGACTGAGTCGAGCCGGTCTGTGCGTGGCTCGGAGCGCCGGCGCAGAAAGTGTCGTGATCCGACCGTGCAGTCTCGAAGAAGTCTGCACGTATTGCTATTTGCAGGGGCGGGCCGATTGGCTACTCGCTCGGCTATATCCGGAGCAAGATGCTGTGACATGGGCGCGCCTCGATAGTGTCGAATCGGAATGGATGGCGATCGCGCCGCTTTTTCCAAGCGTTATGAAGTCAGCTCGAGAGCTGGATCGGTTTGCTCGCGAGCGATGTCGGGCTGATCTCCCTTTGGATGATCTGACGACGCGTCTTCTTCATCGTGCCTATGCTGCTGCTTTACGCGCAAACCGTATTCGGGGAGTGTTCGGCGCGATGTCGGAGGCGAGACTCGATTCCACTCCGCCGAGCTTGCCGTGCACTGAAGCCTAAGTATGAAAATCCGATCGCTCTTTGCGCTGCCAATCCCGATGAATAGCTTTAAGTTTGAAGCGCTTGAATCCGTGCGGTTTCTGGAAAAAACTCATGATATCTAGCACCACTAAAGTCCAATCGCCCCTGATTCAACAGCTTCGCCATGGACTGGAGCCGGAGCAGTTCAAGAACGCCTGGCTCGATATTGTCGAGGGTTGGCGCCGTCGCGAGCTTTGGGCAACGCTCGGACTTCACGATGTGCGCCAGCGCTACCGGCGCTCGACGCTCGGTCCGTTCTGGATCACGATTTCCATGGGTGTCATGGTCTTTGCTTTGGGGCTTCTATACGGACAGATCTTCGGCCAGGAGCTGCATGAGTATCTTCCGTTCCTGGCTGCAGGTTTCGTGATCTGGGGCCTCCTCTCCGAGATGATTTTAGGTGGCTGTTCGACCTTTATCTCTGCCGAGGGCATGATCAGGCAGCTCAATGCGCCCGTGTCCATCTATGCCTATCGTGAGGTTTGGTCGGCGGTGATTGCATTCGCCCACAATATCTGGATTTTTTTTGCGGTGGCTTGGTGGTACGACGTGGGTCTGAGCTGGAATGCGCTCTGGGTGCTGCCCGCGGTCTTGATTCTTCTGATCAACGGTTTCTGGATGTCGCTCTTCTTCGGTCTCTTGAGCGCGCGTTTTCGGGATGTTCCTCTCATCATCGGCAGCGTCGTCCAAGTGCTCTTTTTCATGACTCCGGTGATCTGGCGGCCGGAGATGTTGCCGGATCGCGCCTTATTCCTGCAGCTCAATCCCTTCTATCACATGGTCGAGATTCTCCGTGCGCCGATGCTGGGCCAAACACCTGCCTTCGAGAATTGGCTGGCGGTCTTGCTCATCGCGGTCTTCGGGTGGGCGATCACGCTCTTTTTCTACTCCGCCTACCGCTGGCGGATCGCCTACTGGGTCTGAGGATAGGGACGATGGCATCGATCACGCTGGAACAGGTTTCGGTCTCCTTCCCGGTCTATAGCTCGGCGACGCGATCCATAAAGAATCGTTTGATTCAGAGCGCGACCGGGGGGCAGATTCGCTCGGAATCGGGCTCGGATCGGATCTCGGTCGTACAAGCATTGCAGGACATCAATCTCCGTCTCGAGAGTGGCGATCGAATCGGGTTAGTCGGTCACAACGGCGCAGGCAAAACGACACTCCTGCGCGTGCTCGGCGGTATCTACGAGCCGAACGAGGGGCGTGTATCCATCAAGGGCTCGACCGTGCCCTTGTTCGATATCAGTCTCGGCATGGATCCTGAAAGTACCGGCTACGAGAACATCGTGCTCCGCGGGCTCTATCTGGGCCTGAGCCGCTCCCAAATGCGGGCGCGATTGGAGGAGATTGCCGAGTTCACGGAGCTTGGAGATTTCCTCAACCTGCCGATCCGCACCTATTCCGCCGGGATGCGGATGCGCCTCGCCTTTGCCGTGTCGACCTCGGTCGCTCCAGACATCTTGTTGATCGACGAGGGTATCGGGGCCGGTGATGCGGCCTTCCTGCAAAAGGCGAGTGAGCGCTTGAAGCTCTTTACGGAGCAGGTCTCCATCATCGTACTCTCCTCTCATTCCGAGGCGTTGATCTCGAAGATGTGCACCAAGGCAGTGCTCATGGAGCACGGTCGCGTGGTCGGGGCAGGGACGACCGCGGAGGTATTGGAGCAGTACAGGGAGTCACGCGATGGGCCGTTGAAAGCTCCGGAGCCCGAGGCCGAAGCCTCTCGGGAGCCGGAGACCCAACCGGAGCAGGCCGGCGTGACGGCGTTGGGGGGGGCGTCTTCCGAGGGCACGCCGGAGGAGCGCGCCGACTGGGCGGATCGGACTGCTCATCTGCTTCGCGAGCGCCGCTGGCAGGATGTCGATTTGGACCGTCTGGTCAACGAGGTGGAGTCATTGGCGCACCCTCATCCGCGGACGCAATGAGGGGTTAAGTGTGCCGCCCCGCAGAGAAAAACAGCAGGGCGCCCGCAAGGTAGCAGCCTGCGACGAGCGCAACCCCGGTCGTCGCAGGTAGCCACGGACCCGGGCCGAGCAGCAGGACGAGGGTCCCGCAGACGATGACGGTGGCACCGCCCAGTGCTCGGACCGATTGGGATGTTGCTGCGGCCTGGTCTTGGCTGGCGCTGCGGCCATGGTTTCTGAGTGATTCGGCCTCGGCCGCCCGCAGACGTTTGTCGTAGGTGCTGAGGATCCGGTAGGCCATCAAGGGGATCTCGGGCGTCTGGTCGGCGACGGAGATGACGTTGCGTTTGGTCCGATCGAGCAGCCCCACGACCCCGATCTGGTCTTTCATCCAGCGTTCCATGTAGGGCTTCGCGGTCGTCCAGAGATCCAGCTCGGGGTAGAGCTGACGGCCGAGACCCTCGATGTTGAGCAATGTCTTCTCCAGCAGCACCAACTGCGGTTGGATCTCCATGTCGAAGCGTCGCGCGGTCTGAAACAGTCGCACCAAGAAGTGTCCGAAGGAGATCTCGGCCAGCGGTTTCTCGAAGATGGGCTCGCTGACGGTGCGGATGGCGGACTCGAATTCATCCACGCGTGTGCCGGAAGGGACCCAGCCGGATTCCACATGCAGCTCGGCAACGCGCCGATAGTCGCGCTCGAAGAAGGCGAGCAGGTTTTCGGCGAGATAGCGCTGATCCTCGGTCGTGAGTGTGCCGACGATGCCGAAGTCGATCGAGATATAGCGCCCGGACGGCTCGACGAAGATGTTGCCGGGGTGCATGTCCGCATGGAAGAAGTTGTCGCGGAAGACCTGAGTGAAGAAGATCTCGACGCCGCGCTCGCCGAGCTGTTTCATGCTCACGCCCTGGGCCTTGAGGGTCGCGACATCGCTGACCGGGGTGCCGTAGATGCGCTCCATCACCATGACGCCCGGGCGGGTCCAATCCCAGTAGATCTCCGGGATGTAGAGCATCTCGCTGTGGATCCAATTGCGACGCAGCAGGGAGGCGTTGGCGGCCTCGCGTTGCAGATCCAGCTCGTCGTAGATGGTCTTCTCGTACTCGCGGACCACCTCGACCGGGCGTAGCCGACGCCCGTCCTTCCAATACCGCTCGGCGAGATGGGCGACGGTGTACATCAGCCCTAAGTCACCGCGGATGGTCCGCTCGATGCCTGGTCGCAGCACCTTGACCACGACCTCGGTCCCGTTCTTCAGACGTCCGGTATGGACCTGCGCGATGGAGGCGGAGGCGAGCGGGACGGGGTTGAACTCGTCGAGGACATCGTCGACCGAGCAGCCCCAAGACTTCTCGATGATGGCGCGTGCCTCGGCACCGTCGAAGGGCGGCACTCGGTCCTGGAGCTTGGCCAGCTCGACGGCCAGGTCGTCCGGCAGAAGATCGCGCCGGGTCGAGAGGATCTGCCCGAACTTGACGAAGATGGGCCCCAAGTCTTCCAGCGCGAGGCGCACGCGCACCGGATAGGAGCTCGGCAGGTCGCGTTTGAACCAGTGCCAAGGCGAGATGTACATGATCCAGCGCAGCGGCCTAAACAGATGGGTCGCGAGGATGACCTCGTCGAGTCCATGGCGCAGGAGGATCCAGTTGATGCGGAAGAGCCGCAGGGCCTCGCGGGGTCCGATCATGACGGAGTGCCGGACCCCGCATGTGTGCGAGCGAGGCGCTCGAGGCGTTCGATACGTGCCTCGGCGCGCTCGACATCGTCGCGCAGGATGTCGACCTGCGCGAGGAATGCCTCGACCTCGTAGCGGGTCGGGGTCAGGCGTGCCTCTTCCTGAAGGTACTCCTGAAGATCGGCGCTCAGGGACTCGGACGTCTTGCGTGCCCACTGCGCCGCTGCACGTGCTTGGTTGCCGACTTGGTGGGCGAAGGGGTCGCCGATCACGCGCGCGAGCTGCTCCTCCCAATCTACGTCGAGGCCGGCGATCGCACGGTTGAAGGCTTGTGCCAGGGAGGTGTCGCCCAGGATCTCGACCTCGCCCTGGATGATCTGTGTCTCTTTGCGCTCGGCCATGCTCATGCGGGCGAGGGCAAGCGGGGTGCCGCGGATCAAGCAGTCGGGCTCGGCATCGTACCCGCCGAAGAGCTGGAGGCGCCGGTCGCTCGGGATGATGGTCACGCGCGTGCCGAACCCCTTGAGCTCGATGCCGATGATCCGTCCTTCCAGCCCAGCGAATGCGGCTGAGCCCTCCGGGTCCAGCGCCATGTAGCGGTTCAGTGCCTGCTCGACGACGGCCAGCACCGCGTCCGGGATCTGGATGCCTTCGGTCACAGCTTGTAACCTCGGTGGATCGCGACGATACCGCCGCTGTGGTTGAAGTAGTCGCAACGCTCGAACCCGGCCGCTTCCATCATGGCGCGCAGCGTCTCTTGGTCCGGGTGCATGCGGATGGATTCGGCCAGATAGCGATAGCTCTCGGGGTCGTTCACGACCAGGCGCCCGAGTGTGGGAAGGACCGAAAAGGAGTAGAGGTCGTACGCCTTGCTCAAGGGGCGGCTGACCGGGTGCGAGAACTCCAGGATCAGCGCACGTCCGCCGGGTCGCAGCACCCGCTGCATCTCCACCAGTGCGGCCTGCTTGTCGGTGACGTTGCGCAGACCGAAACCGATGGTGACACAGTCGAAGTAATCCGACGGGAACGGCAGCTTTTCGGCATTGATCAGGGCGTAGTGCAGGTTGCCGACGCGTCCGCGGTCGAGCATGCGCTCGCGCCCCTCGGTGAGCATGGACGCGTTGATGTCCGACATGACCACCAGCCCCTGCGCGCCGACGATGCCGGAGAAGCGCTCGGCGAGATCGCCCGTTCCGGACGCGAGGTCCAACACCCGCTGACCGCGGCGCACGCCCGACAGCTCGATGGTGTGGCGCTTCCAGAGCCGATGGATGCCCAAGGACATGAGGTCGTTCATGAGGTCGTATCGGGAGGCGACCGAGTCGAACACCGCGCGCACGCGCGACGCCTTCTCCTCGACCGGAACCTGCTGATAACCGAAATGTGTCGTCTTGTCTTCGGACATGCTGTGTCCCTGCTGAACCGCGCTTGATTGGATCTGCACCGCTTCGGGGTCTGCTTGGCCTTGTCGCTAACAAGGGCCGTCGGCGGCGCGGTTCAGATCAATGAGTATTTTCGAAGGCCGATGCCCGGCTGGGGCGACGGCCGTGTGATTCGGGTCGGTCGACGCGACGCACGTCGGCGCGATCCCGAGCCGCTAAGTTTACAACAACAGCGCCTCGGATCAGGACGCGCGGACCTTTCGCTTCTGCCCGGCCTTCTCCAGCTCGTCGAGGTACTCCTTCCAGAGATGCTCCTGCTCGACGCCGAGCTTGTAGAGATACTCCCACGAGTAGATCCCGGTGTTGTGCTCGTCGTCGAAGTGCAGGCAGATGGCGTAGTTGCCGACGGGCTCGATCTTGTCGACCCCGACATCCTCCTTGCCGAGCTGCAGGACGCGCTGCCCTGGTCCGTGACCCTGGACCTCGGCCGAGGGGGAGTAGACGCGCAGATACTCGCACGGCAGGTTGACATGCAAGCCGTCGTCGAAGGTGATCTCGAGGATCCGCGATTGTTGGTGAAGATTGAGCTCGGTCGGTGTGGGCATGGGGTTCTCCGGCGCCCGCGAGGCCGCTGCGGGCGTTTGTGAGTGGGATGGATCATATCCGGGGGGGCGCCGATCGAAACCGCGTAGGGTCGGCCGGCGATCAGTCGATATGGGCCCGAGAACACTCGAAACCAGCATCGGCCGCACCGGACGCGGTTTATAGGATGTAGCGCGACAGATCCTCGTCGGCAGCGAGCCCCGCGAGGTTTTGATCGACATAGGCCGCGTTGATGGTCACCGTCACGCGATCCAGATCCGACGCGTTGTAGGACACGTCCTCCAGCAGCCGCTCCAAGACGGTGTGCAGCCGTCGCGCTCCGATGTTTTCGGTGCGCTCGTTGACCTGCCAGGCGATCTCGGCGAGTCGACGGATCCCGTCCTCGGTGAACTCCAGGCCGACGCCCTCCGTGGCGAGCAGGGCGCGGTACTGATCGGTCAAGGAGGCGTCCGGCTCGGTCAAAATCCGCACGAAATCCTCCGTGGTCAGCGCCTTGAGCTCGACGCGAATCGGCAGGCGGCCCTGCAGCTCCGGAATCAGATCGGACGGCTTGGAGAGATGGAAGGCACCGGAGGCGATGAAGAGGATGTGATCCGTGCGCACCGAGCCGTGTTTGGTCGACACGGTGCTGCCCTCGACCAGCGGCAGGAGGTCGCGTTGGACGCCCTCGCGCGAGACATCGGCGCCCGCCATGCCTTCGCCGCGCTTGGTGACCTTGTCGAGCTCGTCGAGAAAGACGATGCCGTTTTGCTCGACGTTCTCGATGGCGCGCAGCTTCAGTTCTTCATCGTTGACCCGTTTGGCCGCTTCTTCATCCTTGAGAAGCTGTCGGGCATCGCGGATGCGCAGCTTGCGACGCTTCATGCGACCCTGGCCGAGGTTCTGGAAGAGCCCCTGAAGCTGATTGGTCATCTCCTCCATGCCGGGCGGGGCCATGATCTCGACCCCCATCGGCGAGGCAGAGACCTGGATCTCGATCTCGCGCTCGTCGAGCTCCCCGGCGCGCAGGCGATCGCGGAATTTTTCGCGGGTTGCCGAGCTGGTGACGGAGCGGCTTTCTTCCTCGAAGCTGGACGGCGGCGGGAGGAGCGCATCGAGGATGCGCTCCTCCGCGGCGGCTTCGGCCTGTCCCGCGAGCTTGGCCATTTCCTGCTCGCGCGCGAGCTTGATCCCGATGTCGGCGAGATCGCGAATGATGGACTCGACATCACGCCCGACGTAGCCGACCTCGGTGAACTTGGTCGCCTCGACCTTCAGAAAGGGTGCATTGGCCAGGCGCGCCAGGCGCCGCGCGATCTCGGTCTTGCCCACGCCGGTCGGGCCGATCATCAGGATGTTCTTCGGCGTGATCTCCGAGCGCATCGGCTCCGGGATTTGGGAGCGACGCCACCGGTTGCGCAAGGCGATGGCGACGGCGCGCTTCGCCTCGTCCTGACCGACGATGTGCTTGTCGAGCTCCGAAACGATGCGTTGTGGGGTGATTTCCGACATCTGGATCTGTCCGTCGAGGGGGTCGCCCGGGTCGAGCGACCGATTTGGATGGAGGATTGGCCTCACGAGGCGTCGTTGCAGACCGCCGCCTGGTCAAGGAAGGAGTCGGCGGCGCGGGCCGAAGGCCATCCTTGCGGGAGACGATACCGGTTTCCGGCAAGGGGCTCGGCCATGGCGCGACAAACAGGCTTCACCGGTCCGTGTCGAGCTCTTCGAGCACCAGATTGTGATTGGTATAGATGCAAATGTCCGCGGCGATGTTCAAGCCCTTCTCGACGATCTCGCGGGCGCCGAGCTCGGTGTTCTCGAGCAGCGCTCGGGCCGCGGCCTGAGCGAAGGACCCGCCGGACCCGATGGCCATGAGGTCGTTTTCGGGCTCGATCACGTCGCCTGTTCCGGAGATGATGAGCGAAGTCTGCGCGTCGGCGATGCAGAGCAATGCCTCGAGCCGACGCAGCATGCGATCGGTCCGCCAGTCCTTCGCCAGCTCGACGGCGGACCGGGTCAGATGTCCCTGGTGCTTCTCGAGCTTGCCCTCGAAGCGTTCGAAGAGCGTGAAGGCGTCTGCCGTGGCCCCCGCGAACCCGGCGATGACCTGCCCTTTGAAGAGGCGACGGACCTTACGCGCGTTGCCCTTCATGACCGTCTGACCGAGCGAGACCTGCCCGTCGCCGCCGATCACGACCTTGCCGCCGCGCCGAACCGAGAGAATCGTCGTACCGCGAAAACTTTCCATCGTCGTGCTTCGCTGTTGTTCCGATCCCGCTATTCTACGGCATCGGCGGGTGAAACGATGCGCTTCGAGGGCGCGCTGTCGGGCTCGATCTTGGACTTGATGTCGGTCCGCACGCGCCGGTCGGAGCCATCGGCCCCCGGCAGTCGCCGCCTGTGCGGTGCCCTTCGCCCGGCAGGCGATCTCGACGGCGTTGCTGTCGACGGGCTGGTTCTCGGCAGCTTGATGTGAGCAATCCAGAGATGGCGGGGCTCCGAGCTAACTTGTCTCGATTCCTGGCTTCCTGCATCATGGCGCGGTGTCCCGCCGAGCTCTCCACGAACCGGTAGTCGTGCTCCCTGCCTCGACGTGCATTGCCGGAAGCTGCCTCCTGCCCATTGCGTTCATCAAGATCGATACATGCCCTGCAATCAGGCGATCGAATAGGCTAAAACATGCGTTCAGTTTGTAAGTGTGCGTCCCCGTCGTTCAGGTTTTCCGTGTAATGAAGGTCCTTATTGTCACCCATGGCTCGGCATTTCAGCCCGACCAGGTCCTGTCGGGCAACTCCATCCGGGCGTATTACCTTGGCCGAGGGCTTGCCGAGCATGGGGTCGATGTCGCATTTGCCTATCCGGGGTCACGGTCCTCTCATCGGGAAGGTCGCAGCGAACCCGGCGCTTCGGAATCCGATATCCGGTACTTCGGAAACAGCACCGAACTGCACGCATTGATTCGCGAGGTCAAGCCTCAAGCGATCCTGGTCGGTTATTGGGAGCTGCTGGAACCCTTCCCGTACGATTTCGAGATCCCGCTGATCGTCGATCTGATCGCTCCCCGGATCCTGGAGATCCTGTTTCAGGAGGGCGAAAATGTCGGTCACTATGCCGCTCGAATGCTGGCACAGTATCGCAAGGCGAGCCGCTTCATTTGCGGAACCCGGCGCCAGCGTCAATTCCTGATTCCCTGGTTGATCCTGGCTGGATTCGACTGTCGATTCAATGCTCCGATCGACATCATCCCGATTTCCACGGAGCCTTTTTCTCCCCTGCCGCGTCGTCGATCCTCGGATGAATGGGTAGTCGTGACCGGCGGCGTGTCCTGGCCCTGGCGGATGGGCGAGCGTTATCACCGATCCATCCGTGAAACGCTTGCCGACGGCTCCAAGATGCAGGGGAAATTGGTCGTCCTATCCGGAGGCTATGTTCACAAGGCGGCGTCCGGTGATGCGCCGGATGCGAATGGCGAGCCGCTGCCTGATCCGGATTCGATACCCAAGACCCCGGGGTTGCTGCCCTATCGCGATATGGCGCAACTCTTCAGGGATGAATGCGATATCGGGATCGAGTTGTCCGACTACAATATCGAACGGGATTTCAGCGCCTCGTTCCGGTCCGTCGAGTTCCTGCGCTGCGGCCTGCCGGTGATCTGCAATAGGACCCTGGATCTGGCTCGGGATCTCGCGGACTACGACGCCGGCTGGGTCGTCGATGATCCGGAGGATCTGCCCGAGTTGCTCGGCTCGATCTCCGGGGCGGCTTCCGATTATGCCCGGAAATCGGAAAACGCCATCCGTCTGGTCAACGAGCGCTTCCATTATCTGAAAACGATTCGGCCGCTCGTCGAATACCTTCAGTGCCCGGAGCCTCCCGCAAAACAGACGGATTGGCTTTTCATCGACGCCGAGCCCCAGCTTGCCAGGCTAAGTCAGGAGGTCCTCGAGCTCGATCGTCAGGTTCGACTCAGGGACGAATGGATCGACGAGCTGCGCCATCATGTGGAAAAACTACAGCATCGTCTCGACGAGGTCATCAACAGCACGAGCTGGCGACTGACCGAGCCGCTCAGGATGGCCTTGATCAATACGCGCAGCTGGGTTGGTTCATTGCGTCATCGTCTCTGGCAGGCGATCAGGCTGGCTTGGGAAGAGCCCGCGCCTTCGGATGCCTTTCACGCATCGGGCGATCGATACGCGGCTGCCGCCGATAGGGTGGCGAAGCCCGACGATGGCGAGCGCCGATCGGGCTATGTCGCAATCGTCTCGCGCGAGGATGTCTTTCCGACCAATCATGGCGCGGCGGTCAAGATCGAGCGAACCGCTTGGGGGCTTTCTCATTTTGTCGACGGTGTCCTTCTGATCAGCGGTGATTGGGGCCGTTACTACCTCTTCAAGTCCGGTGTCGCCGAGGAGCATCTCTTTCCGCGCTGGATCCGTCTGACCGGTCTCATGAATCGGTTCAGCCGCAAGAAGGTTCTGCGCTCGGGCATGCCGCTGAACGAGGCTTACATCTATCAGGCGTGGCATGATTGGAGCTACACCGCGAGGCTTCTTTACCTAGCATTCAAATACAGGATCATCCTCTACCAGGCCGAGTTTCCAGCCTATGCCAAGCCGTGCTTGCAGGTCAGTCGTTTGAAGTCGGCCAAGACCCTGCTCGTGGAGCACAACGTGGAGTGCGACCGCATCCGGGCGCAATATCCGGCGACGACGCCGAAAGCCTACGAGTGGTTGCGGAAATTGGAGATCGGTGTCTGTAATCAAGTCGATCAAGTGATCGCCGTATCGCAGCCGGATCGCGATCTGCTGATCGCGCACGGGGTGGAGCCACGGAAGGTGCAGGTGGTACCGCATGGTGTCGACCTGCGACTCTTCGATCGGAGCTATTCATTCGGTTTGCGTGATCTCTATGAGGTCCCGTCGAGCAGTCCCATCATCGTGTATCACGGGATCTACAGCTATCGACCCAATCTCGAGTCGGTCGAGTTGCTCGCGTCCGAGATCCTGCCGCGTCTGAGCGCGCGAGGGATCGATGCCAGGGTGTTTGCGATCGGTCCGGAGCCCCCCGCCGAGAGCCCGCATCCGGATGTTGTCTTCACGGGGTCGGTCGATAACCTCGCGCCGTATCTGAAGAGCGCCGACATTGCCGTGGTGCCGTTGCAAAAGGGTGGGGGCACGCGTATGAAGATCCTGGAGTATTTCGCCGCGTCCGTGCCGGTCGTGGCCACGCGCAAGGGGATCGAAGGGATACCCGCCGAACCGGGAATCCACGCCGTGATCGTCGACGATTTCGAAGGGATCGCGGACGCGGTCGTCCGTCTGCTCGAGCATCCGCAAGAAGCGCGAGCCATTGCCGAGCGCGCCAAGGCCTATGTCGACGCGTTGGACTGGACGTCGATCGCGAAACGCTATTTGGACCTGCTGAAACCGGAATCCGGCACATCGACATAAGCGGGAATCGACACGCGGATGAGGATCAAGGCCGGTACCGTACAACATCTCCCTCGGGTGGAGCCTATTGGATCATGACGACTCCCATACGCACGGCTCCAGGCTGGCTCGCGAGTGTCATCGGGCTCGTCGCGCGCCTGCGCCGGGTGATCTGGTGGACGTTGACGTTCGAGCTGCTGAATAAGCTCGACAAGCGACGCCTGCTGCGGGCCTTCGTCATTCCCAGGGTGCGCCCCGAATATCGGGTCGAGATCAGGATCCCGGATTATGTCAGGGAGTCCGCCGCGCCATACCAGATCGAGGAGTTTCGCGAGCTCATCGAGCGTGTCGATATTCGGGGGAAGCGAATCCTGGAGATCGGCAGCGACTATCATATGTGCTCGGCGCGCCTTTTCCAGGCGAACGGCGCGCGCGCTGTCGTCGGGACCAACATGGGCGATTGGCGCAGCGACGAGGCCCTGCCGGCGGGCGTCGAGATTAAGGTCGGCGATGTCTCCGACGTCGCATGCCCGCCGGAGAGTTTCGACATTATCTATGGGATCGCGGTCCTGGAACATATTGCCGATCTCGAAAAGGTTTGTCGTGCGATCAAGACCCTCCTGCGCCCCGACGGCGTCGTCTATCTCCAGGGTCAGCCACTGTGGTCCGGGCCGTCGGGCCATCATGTCTGGTATCACCCGGAGCCTTCCGCCGAATCCGCCGCCTCGGCGCATGGCCGGGTCGATGTGCCGGTCCTCTACCGCTTCGATCAGGCCGAGAGGAATCCGATACCCGATTGGGCCCATTTGGTGCTTGGTCCCGACGAGATGGAGGGGTTGCTGATTCGGAATGGCGTGCCGGCGTCGCACGCGGCCGGGATCACCCGATTCGTTTATAATCTCGGCGACGAGAAAACAGGCTCCAGCTCGAATTTTCAAAGTGCCGGCGCGATCCTCGACATATTGGCGGAGTTCTTCGATATCGAAGCGGAACGGATCCCTTTCGATATCGACGAGGAACGGATCCATTCCTCCACCAAAAAAAACACATACTATCGCCGGGCGCTTCGGCGCTATTCAAAAGAAGATCTTTGGACACAGGGCCTCAGAGTCTGGATGCGGCATAAGACGGAAAGTCGTGCTGCGTTTCGCATCGAGCGCGACGCGCTTGAGTCCGGCAACCCGGCATCCGGATGATCGACGCCTTGCCCCGATCACCGACCGATTCTCAATGATGGGACAGCGACCTTGATTCAGATCAACGAACCCGCGCGCGAATATGCAGCGCTCGCATCAAGCATCGAGGCCGCCGTCCTCGCCTCGTTGCGCAGTGGCCGCTGGCTTTTTGGCGAGGCGACCGAGGGTTTCGCTCGGGACTTCGCCCGTTATCTCGACGTGACGCATGTCCTGCCCGTCGCCAACGGAACGGATGCGCTCGAGCTGGCCTTGCGCGCCGTCGGGGTCGGCGCGGGCGACGAGGTTGTCACCGCCGCGAATGCCGGGGGTTACACCTCGATTGCCTGCCGGGTCATCGGGGCGACCCCGGTCTACGCGGATATCCTGATGCCGACGATGACCCTTGACCCGAACGATGTCGTCGCGCGTCTCTCGGATCAGGTGAAGGCCGTTGTGGTCACTCACCTTTACGGAAATCTCGGAGAGGTCGATGGGCTGCGCGTCCTGCTCGACGCGGCCGGTCGTGCGGATATTGCAATCGTCGAGGATTGCGCGCAAGCCCATGGCGCGCGGATGGGCGAGCGACTCGCGGGCAGCCTCGGGGATATCGCGACCTTCAGCTTCTATCCGTCCAAGAACCTCGGCGCGCTCGGAGACGGCGGTGCCGTGGCGACCGCCCGCGACGACTTGGCGCATCGAATCCGCCTGTTGCGCCAATACGGGTGGGAGCCGCGTTATCACAACGTGGCCGCCTACGGTCGCAATAGCCGGATCGACGAGGTCCAGGCGGCCGTGCTGCGGATCAAGCTTCAGCATCTCGATGCCATGAATTGCGCACGCCGGGCGATCCTTCAGGCCTATCGCGATGCCCTCCCCGAGGGTTATCGGCTCTGTGTCGCGGAGGGCGAGGCAACGGTCGGTCATCTCGCCGTGCTGCTGTGTCCGAATCGTGAGACAGCGCAGGTTCATCTGAACCGGATGGGGGTTCAAACGGATATCCATTACCCGACCCTGGATCCCGATCAGCCGGCCTGGCGCGATCTGCCGATGCGCTCCGGCCCTTTGTCGACCTCGCGTCTTGCGGTCGATCGCATCCTGACCCTGCCCTGCTTTCCCCATCTCACCCAAGCCGAGATCGCCCGGGTTTGCGAGGCACTTCATTCACTGCCGTCGGCGAGTCAAACTGATGCCGCAGCCCATTGACCAATCCATCGTCATCCCGGTTTACCGTAACGAGGAGAATGTTCCGGATCTCCTGAAGGCGCTGGAAACCCTCACCGCGTCGATCGAAGGCAAGACCGAGGTCGTCTTCGTCGTCGACGGATCGCCCGATCGTTCGGGCGAATTGCTGCGCGATGCGCTGGCGGGTTGTCCCTTTCCGTCGCGACTAGTGTCGCATAGTCGAAACTTCGGATCCTTCGCGGCCATACGAACGGGTCTCGTGCATGCGCGTGGCGAGCGATTTGCGGCGATGGCCGCCGATCTGCAGGAGCCGCCCGAGCTGGTCTTCTCCTTCTTCGAGATCCTCAAGCGGGACGAGGCCGACGTGGTCTTCGGTCATCGCGCCGAGCGTCACGATCATGCGACCAGCAAGCTCCTGTCGAATCTGTTTTGGGGCTTTTACCGGCGCTTCGTCCTGCCCGATGTGCCGCGGGGCGGGGTCGATGTCTTCGCCTGTAATCAGAAGGTGCGCGATGCGCTCCTGCGCATCGAAGAAAGCAACAGCTCGCTCGTCGCCCAATTGTTCTGGGTGGGATTTCGGCGCAAGTTCGCGACCTATACACGGCTGGCACGCGAGAAAGGCAAGAGTGCCTGGTCATTCAGGCGCCGCTTCAATTACATGCTCGACAGCATCTTTTCCTACTCGGATCTTCCGGTCATGGTCCTGCTGTGGACCGGCATCATCGGGATTCTCTTCTCGTTGCTGCTGTCGCTGCTGATCCTGATCGCGAAGATGCTGGGCTGGATCGAGGTGGCGGGTTATACGCCCGTCATGCTCACCATTTTGATCATGGGGAGTTTCACTCTGTTTTCGCAAGGCTTGATGGGATGTTATCTGTGGCGCACCCTGGAGAACACCAAGCACCGGCCACTCAGCCTGGTGTCGGACGAGCAGGATTTTCAAGGTCGAATCGAGGGCCAGCCTCATGACTGAGCAAGCCTATTTCGTTCATCCGGCCGGGATCTGCGAAAGCAGTACGGTCGGCGCGGGAACCCGTATTTGGGCCTTTTCCCATGTCCTTCCGGGTGCGCGCGTCGGCAGCGAGTGCAACATCTGCGATCACGTCTTCATCGAGAACGATGTCAGCCTCGGCGACCGCGTCACGATCAAAAGCGGCGTGCAGCTTTGGGATGGCATTCGAGTGGGCGACGATGTCTTCATCGGCCCGAACGCGACCTTTACCAACGATCGGTTTCCGCGCTCCAAGCGTTATCCGGACAGCTTTGCGGTGACGACCATCGAGGATGGCGCCTCGATCGGCGCGAATGCGACCATCCTGCCGGGTTTGACGATCGGAAAGCGTGCCATGGTGGGTGCCGGTGCTGTAGTGACTCGGTCGGTCCCGCCGAACGCCGTCGTTGCCGGCAACCCGGCGCAGATCATCGGCTATCAATCGGCGTCCGAGACCAAGCAGGCGCGTCTCGGCACGTTATCGGTCCTGGAGGCGAGCCGCCTCGCCGTCGATGGTCTGCCTGAGCTTTCGGTCAACGGGTGCACCCTGGTGCAATTGCCGGTCTTCAATGACCTGCGCGGCGATCTGATGGTCGCCCAATTCGATCAGCATCTGCCGTTTTCGCCGAAACGTGTCTTCTTTGTCTACCATGTCCCGAACGATCACGTGCGCGGCGAGCACGCACATCGCGAATGCGCGCAGTTCCTCGTAGCCCTCAACGGCGGCCTGTCGGTGGTCGTAGATGACGGTGTGGAGCGACAGGAGATCCGGCTCGATCACCCTGGGGTTGGTCTCCTCATCCCGCCCCTGGTCTGGGGCATCCAGTACCGCTTCTCCGCCGATGCGGTCTTGGCGGTGTTTGCGTCGCACGACTACGAGTCGAATGAATACATTCGTGATTACGACGAGTTTTTGCGTCTGGTGACCGCGCTTGAATCACCGACATGATGAAGCGGCTTTTGGGCGGGCACGGTCTGATCGGCGATGGTTTGCGGTTTGTCATCGTCGGGGCAGGCAATACGCTGTTTACCCTTGTTGTCTTCCAGCTGCTGCTGTTTTGGCTATCGCCTTTGATCTCCTATTATCTGTCTTGGGCGATCGGTTTGGCGGTCCTGCTGGTGGCTTTCCCGCGCTATGTCTTCAAAGGCAGCACCGCGACGGCGTGGCGTGCCGCATCCACGGTCGCCATTTATCTCGCAAGTCTCCTGATCGGCGGTCTTCTCTTGAACGAGCTGACCGCATTCGGGATGAATCCGCGTTTCGGCATCCTGATTACGATCGGCTTTACGACCCTCTTTAATTTTGCGGCATCTCGGCTGGTGTATCGGTTGATTCGGCCGGATCCGGCTTAAACCGCGCCCGGTGCGGCATGCGTCGTGTGTGGTTTTGGCTTGGCCGCGCCAGCTCCGACAACTGTCGGAGCTGGCGCGGTTTAAGGTATTAAAAGATTAACTTTTAAACCGCGCATTGAAAAGGTCGAAAAAATCCTTGAGCCCGACACAACATGAAAACGTCGCATATCACTCTGGGCGCGGTTTAATGGGGTCCGCCGATTCGGGACTCCGCGCTTGCTGCTCCGCCAGAGCGCTCAAATAGGCGGAGAAATCCAGTCGATGGCTGTTCAGGAGCTCGTCGCTCAGTGTCTTGGGGTCGAACGGTTCCCAGGCATCCTCTCCCGCATCGGGATTCGCGATGATCGTCTGCACCTTGCCCTGCTCGGCCAGGAGCACGCTCATGGTCGGATAGGTCCAACCCCAGCTCATGTTCACAAGTTGGCGCCCGGATTCGGGGGAGAGCTCGGCGAGGGCCTGCTCGTGAGAGAGAAGGCCGCGATGGTCATCCAAGAGGCCGCGAAAGCTCGCGATGTAATGCCGCCACTCGTTCGTTGCAGCGACATTCCAGCCGACCTGTCCGAGTGCGAGCGCAAGCACCACACCCGCGACGAAACCGGACTCGATATAGGCCTTGGTTTGGGCCGCGCGAAGCGAGACAACCGCCATCAAAAGCACCAACGGCGGGATCAGGATAGGGCCATAGCTTCTCGCGTCGAACTGCAGCTTGGCGGAGAGTGCCCGTTCGGAAATCAGCGGAGAGAGTGCGATGAGGAGCGCGGCTAGTGCGATGACCACCCACAGAATCCGCTGGACCTTCACCATTCCGCGGCGTGTCGCATAGACCCCGACGAGCAGGATGAAGCCGGCGATCAGGCCGAGGATTGCAGGTGGATTGTAGTAGCCGTAGCTCCGGATGAATGCCAGCGATGTGATGGTGGAGAAGTACGACAGAGAGCGGCTCTCGTAATATTCTGATTTCGGGACCAAGATGAATGAGAGAACCACGACCGTGACGGCGATCAAGAGTGCGGTCAGGGCAGCGAAATAGAGGCGGTCGCCGGTACTCTTCGATCGAAATAATCGGTAGAGCCCTGCCAGCGCAAGGAACGGCGCCATCAGAACGAAGGTTTCGTGGATGACGAAGATCGGTAGTGCGAGTGCAAAGACGAGGAGATTGGTGAAGAGCCCGGTCCGGAAAAACAAGATCGTAAAGAAGAGGAGCCAGAAATAGCTCCCGGCGAGCTGCGCCTCTCCGATTGCGGAGAAAGCGCCGGCCATGACGCCGGCGAGATAGTAGAACACCGGGAAGATGAAGAGATGTTTGTACTCTTTCGGGAGGACGAAATAGGAGAGTGCGACAAAGACGATCGGTGTCATCAACATCGTCAGGCCGTGAATGCGCGCCAAAACGACCAGGTCGTCGATGCCTAGTTTCATGGCGAGGATCGTGGCCCACTGATGCAAGGCGTAGGACGCGTTGCGTGGCGTCTCCCAAAAGAGAAACTTCTCGCCGGTCGCGAGACTCAGCAGATGAAAGGCCCCGTCGGCGTGGAGGCCGCGCAGTGCGTAAGCGCCGTAGGCGGCAGCGATTGCGCACAGCAGCATCGAAAACAATAAGACGAAAGATGTATAGGATCGGTTGGCCGACGGATTTTCGATGACGAACATGGTGACGGGTCCTTGTATTCCTTCAAGACATCAGCTTGCGCGCTGGCGAATGAATGACATCGGCGATCGGGCGATCGGGCGATCGGGCGATCGGGGTGCATCGCGTCTTCGAAATCCTGCCGCATCAGAACAGCTTCGGAATCAGGATCAGCGCCCAAACGACAACGGCAAACACGATACTCGAAAAGACCGCTGCGGAGGCGATGTCTTTGGCACGCGCCGAGAGCTCGTTGCGCTCCATGCCGACACGATCGACATTCGCCTCGATCGCCGAGTTCAGCAGCTCGACGATGGGGACGATGAGCAGGCTGCCGACGAGCATGGCGCGCTCCACTGCGGAGTCGCCGAGCCACACCCCGAGCGGGATGAGCGGAATCAGCAGGAAGACCTCCTGGCGGAAGGCCTCCTCGAGCTCGAAACACGCCTTGAACCCCTTCATCGAGTAGCCGAAGGCGTAGACAACCCGCCGCCAGCCCTTGGATTTTCCTTTGGTCATGAGGATCCTTGTTGCTGCCCTTGAGGTTGCCAGGCGAGATCGAGCTGACGCGCGGCGCGCACGTCGTCGAGTCGGCGCACCGGCATGGTGTGGGGGGCGGTCTTCACCAACTCGGGATTGGTTTGTGCCTCCTCCCTGATGGCGATCATAGCGTCGACGAAGCCGTCGAGATCCTCCTTGCTCTCGCTCTCGGTCGGCTCGATCAGCAGACATTCGGGAACCAGCAGCGGGAAGTAGGTGGTCGGTGCGTGATAGCCGTAGTCGAGCAGGCGCTTGGCGAAATCCATCGCATTGACGTCCAGCTCCTTCGACTCGCGCTTGAGCGTAATGATGAACTCGTGGCTGGCGCGACGTTGCGGGTAGGCGGCATCGAAGCCGGCGGCCTTGAGCCGTGCCATCAGATAGTTGGCGTTCAGGGTCGCGAACTCGGAGACGCGGCGCATCCCTTCGCGTCCCAGCAGTCGCGCGTAGATATAGGCGCGCAGCAGGATGCCCATGTTGCCGCCGAACGCGGTGAGGCGCCCGATGCTTTCGGGGCGCTCGTGCTCGGCGAGCCAGCGGTACTCCTCCCCGTCGAAGGCGACCAGCGGGACAGGAAGGTAGGGCTCCAGGCGCGTCGAGACTCCGACCGGTCCGGCACCCGGACCGCCCCCGCCGTGTGGCGTGGAGAAGGTCTTGTGCAGGTTCATGTGGATGACGTCGAAGCCCATGTCGCCCGGGCGCACCTTGCCGAGGATGGCGTTGAGATTGGCGCCGTCGTAGTAGAGCAGACCGCCGGCCGTATGGACACGCGCGGCGATCGCCTGGATGTTGCGGTCGAACACGCCGACCGTGCTCGGGTTGGTCAGCATGATGCCGGCGGTCCGAGGCCCGACGGCCTGCTCGAGCGCGGCGAGGTCGACGTCGCCGTCCGGTCCGGTCGGGATCTCGCGGACCTTGAATCCGCACATGACCGCGGAGGCCGGGTTGGTGCCGTGTGCCGCGTCGGGGACCAGGATCTCGGTGCGGGCGAGATCGCCGCGGGCCAGATGATAGGCGCGGATCATGGCCACGCCGGCCAGCTCGCCTTGTGCACCGGCCGCGGGGGCCAGGGAGACCGCGTGCATCCCGGTGACCTCTTTGAGCATCTCTTGGAGCTCGTAGAGGCAGGCCATGAAGCCCTGGCTGTGGGACTCGGGTGCCAGCGGATGCCGCGCCAGAAATCCGGGCAACATCGCCAAGGTGTTGCAGGCCCGCGGGTTGTACTTCATGGTACAGGAGCCCAACGGGTAGAAATGGGTGTCGATCGAGAAGTTCTTCTGCGACAGCCGTGTGTAGTGGCGTACCGCCTGAAGCTCCGAGACCTCCGGCAGGATTGGCCTGCTCCGACGACGCAGCGCCGCCGGAATGTCCGTGACCTCGGTCATGGCGAGCGGCGCCTGCGCGCTGGCGCGGCGTCCGGGTCGGGAGCGGTCATGAATCAGCATGGCAGTCGGCTTCGGTGTGTGAATCGAGTCGGAACCGCAAAGGCGCAGCGGCGCGATGCGAGGCGGCGTCCGGGGGCTCGGCGACGCCGTCGTCGTGCCGAGCACGGCCTCCATCCTAAACGCGGTCGCGCCTTTGCGATTCGGAAAGAACGCGCCTCAGAGTGCAGCTAAGGCCGCGTCGTAATCGGGCTCTTGGGTGATCTCGGGCACGAGCTGGGTGTAGACCACGGTGTTGTCGGCATCCAGGACCACGACGGCACGGGCGGTGATGCCGGCGAGCGGTCCGTCCTCGATGAGCACGCCGTAGTCCTTCGCAAAGCTGCGCGAGCGCATCATGGAGAGCGCAACCACGTTCTCGATCCCTTCCGCCCCGCAGAAGCGGCCCATCGCGAACGGCAGGTCGGCAGAGATCACCAAGGCGACGGCGTCGGATTTACCGGCCATGGACGTGTTGAAGTGCTTGGTCGAGGTCGCACAGACCGGCGTGTCCAGACTGGGCACGATGTTGAGCAGCTTCTTCTTGCCGGCGAAATCGGCCAATGTCTTGTCGCCGAGATCCTTGTCGACCAGCTTGAAGTCGGGTGCGGTGCTGCCGACGGCGGGCAGGTCACCGGAGAGCTGGACGGGGTTGCCTTGCAGTGCTGTTTGAGCCATGAGTCTGTCCCGATCGTTGGTGGTTGGATGTCGGATTCGCGTCTGTCGTGCTCACGGTGCCCCCGGTCTGAGGGCTGGCGTCGCTTCGTCTGTTGGGCCTCAAGAACGATTCAAAACAACCGCAACACGTAGGATGGGTAGAGCGAAGCGAAACCCATCCAGCCCGCGCCATGGGCATCAGACCGAAACCCGAGAACGCGGCGGTTTGGAGGATGGGTTTCGCTATCGCTCTACCCATCCTACGCGTTCATCAAGGTGTTCATCTTCTTTCTGAATCATCACTTGTTTGCGCTCGGCCCGACCGGCAGGGTCGGTCGTTGAAGCGGCGCCGCTGAATTTTTTGGTGCCGCCGATCATGGTGCCTGCGTTCGAGAGGCGATGATACGCCCGAGCTTGCTTGCGTAGGACTGCATCTCTTCCTCCGTTCTCAGCTCGGTCGCGCAGACCAGGATCGCGGGATCGAGCTCGGGATACTCCGCGCCGAGATCGCATCCGCCCAATATATTCTGCGCGGCCAGCGAGCGGAGAACGTCCGCCGTGGGCGCCGGCAGACGCAGCGCCTGTTCGTGAAAGATCGGACGGTCGAACAGGGGCTCCACGCCCGGCACCGCGGACAGCAGCTCTGCGAGCCGTCGGGTGTTGGCATGACAGGCCGCTGCGACACGCTCCAAACCCTCGGCACCCAGAAGCGTCATGTGGATGGTCGCGGCGGTGACCAGCAGCCCTTGATTGGTGCAGATGTTCGAGGTCGCCTTGTTGCGTCGGATGTGCTGCTCGCGGGCCTGCAGGGTCAGGGTGAAGCCCGGCTTGCCGTCGAGATCGAGCGTGCGCCCGACGATGCGCCCGGGCAGTTGGCGCACGAGCTCCTGACGGCAGCAGAGGAACCCGGCATAGGGTCCGCCCGAGGCGAGCGGCATGCCCAAGGGCTGCGCCTCCCCGCAGGCGATATCGGCGCCCGCCTTGCCCCAGTCGCCGGGCGGGGAGAGCAGGGCGAGCGCGACCGGGTTGACGACCCCGATGACCAGGGCGTCGCGGGCATGGGCCCAGTCGGTCAGGGCATCGACATCTTCGAGCACGCCGAAAAAGTTGGGCTGATTGACCACGAGCGCGGCGTAGGGGCCTTGCTCCGCCAGTGCCTCGATCGCGGTGTGTCCGCCACGCGGGTCGAACGGCACCTCGACCAGCTCGATGCCTTGGGGGGAGACGATGCTCTGCAGCGTGCGCCGATAGGCCGGATGCAGCGATCGCGGCACGAGGACCTTTTCGGACTTGACCTTGCGGTTCGCGCGCACGGCCATCAAGACCGCCTCGGCCAAGCCCGAGGCGCCGTCGTAGAGCGAGGCATTGGAGACGTCCAATCCGGTCAAGGCGACCATCATGGACTGGAACTCGTAGAGCAGCTGCAGGGTGCCTTGACTGGCCTCTGCCTGATAGGGCGTGTAGGCGCTGTAGAACTCCCCGCGGCCGGCGATCTGCCAGACGGCGGCCGGGATGTGATGATCGTAGGCACCCGCGCCGATGAAGCAGAGCGGCTGACCATCCGCGCGCGCGCGCGACTGCATCAGTCGGCCGATGTCCATCTCGGCCATGCCGGCGGGGATGGCGGCGAGCTCCCCGATCTGAAGCTCGGCCGGGATCTCGTCGAACAGATCATCGATGGAGGCGACGCCGACGGTGTCGAGCATCGCGGCGATGTCGTCCGGGGTGTGGGGTACGAAGGGCATAGAGTGATGAGTAATGAGTAATGAGTGATGAGTGGCTAGAAACAAATTTGTGAACAGTGGCTTAGCGACCGGAAAGCCGAAAAACCGAAGCGTGTTGAGTGTAACTCAGGTTCCCGGCCGAACCGCGGCCGGTGCGGTCGTTTGCAGTGCCTGCTCGGCTTGACCACCCGAGCGTAGAGGCGACTTAAGTCGCCCCTTGCGTCCCGACATTGCGTTCGTGACGACGTGTCCACGAACCACCCAACGCAGTCTATGCCTCTTCCTCGACGACCTGCTGGTAGGCGGCTGCATCCAGGAGTCCGGCGAGCGCGGTCATGTCGTTCGGCGCGAGGCGGAAGATCCAGCCTTCGTCGTAGGGGCTGTTGTTGATCGCGTCCGGGCTATCGTTCAGGAGCGCGTTGGACTCGATGACCTCGCCTGCGAGCGGCGAATAGATGTCGGAGGCGGCCTTGACCGACTCGACGACCGCGCAGGCCTCGTCTGCGTCGACTTCGCGCCCCTGATCCGGGATTTCGACGAAGACGATATCGCCGAGCGCCTCTTGGGCGTGATCGGTAATGCCGACGGTGACGGTGCCGTCGCCGTTGTCTCTGATCCACTCGTGGCTCTTGGTGTATCTCAGTTCGGCAGGGGCGTCGCTCATGGTTCTCTCCGATCAATCGACGGGTTGTCTGTGCGCTCGTCGCGCCGTTGCGGTCTAGGTAAACGATTCAAAAACAATCGAGACACGTAGGATGGGTAGAGCGTAGCGAAACCCATCCTCACAGCTCAAACGCTGAGTCCGCGCCCGGCGCGGTTTAACCCTGACCACAAGGTTCAGAGGGCGATAAGGATCCGTCCGTGTCGTACGAACGGCGGTTTGACGATGCGTGCGCTCACGGGTTTGCCGCGGATGTCGACCGCGCAGTCCGCGGCTGTGCCGGGCTCGACCCGCGCGAACGCGATCGAGCGCTCCAAGGTTGGCGAGAAGCCGCCCGAGGTCACCTCGCCAACCACGCGGCCGCCGGCGAGGACGCTCTGGTGCGGGCGCAGGACGCCGCGGCCGGTCAAGAGGAGGCCGACGAAGTCGCGTCGGTCGGGATGATCGCGCCGAGCATTCAGGGCATCGCGGCCGATGAAGTCGCGCTCCTGCGGCTGCCAGGCGATGGTCCAGCCCAAACCGGCATCAAGCGGGCTGACCGTCTCGTCCATGTCCTGACCATAGAGGTTCATGCCGGCCTCCAAGCGCAGCGTATCCCGAGCGCCGAGGCCGCAGGGGCGCACATCCGCTGCAACCAGCGCGCGCCAGAGTGCCGCGACATCCGCGCTCGGCAGCATGATCTCGAAGCCGTCCTCGCCGGTATAGCCGGTGCGCCCGACGAACCAGTGCGCGTCTTCGGCGGCGAAGAAGGGCCCGACCTGCATCGCCGAGGCGCGCAGCCCGTCGGGCAACAGCGGCTCGACGCGGGCACGCGCATCCGGCCCCTGCACCGCGATCATGGCGAGATCGTCGCGACTTCGGATGTCGACCTGCCGGCCCTCGGCCTGCGCATGCATCCAGGCGATGTCTTTCTCGGCCGTGCCGGCGTTGACCACCGCGCGGTAGCGCTCGGGTCCGCAAAAATAGAGGATGAGGTCGTCGACCACGCCGCCCTGCGGATTGAGCATGCAGGCGTAGAGGGCCTTGCCCGGTGCGGTCAGCTTGGCCGCATCGTTGGCGAGCAGATGTCGCAGGAAGGGCAGGGCATCCGGCCCCTCGATGTCGACCGGGCGCATGTGGGAGACGTCGAACATCCCGGCGGCGCGGCGCACGGCGTGATGCTCTTCGATCTGCGAGCCGTAGTGCAGCGGCATGTCCCAGCCGCCGAACGGCACGATCCGCGCGCCGAGACGCTCATGCTCCGAAAACAGGGGGGGGCGCAATCCCATCCGACTCTCCGTTCGCCTGGTGGCTCGCCCGGCGGGCTGGCCTGTTGAGTCGGCACCGCTCGCGAGGCGTCGACTTGGGTTCTAAAGGGCGAAGGAAGCGGGTGATGTGCGAAGGTTGTGCGGGGTCTGCCGTTCGGTACGGGACGGCGAGCCGGAATTCGATCGCGCTCGACAATGGCGTCATCCCCGGTACGGGGACGACGGAGCAGGCGCGCGTCGCTTTCCGGACTCATGCAGGCACAAGCCTTCGGGATCCACCCGGATCCTCGACACCGCCCCTCTGTCCCAGACCTGAGAGTTTGCAGGCGGCCGAACGGATCGGCCTCTGCTGCCCCTTCGGTGGGCCCCGACTGTCGGTGCAGTCCGGACCGCTCTCCAGAGTCGGTCGTTATTCCCGCGGTCCTTTTGCCTGAGCGATTCCGGGCAGTGTTGCGCCTTCGGCGCCGGCCGAAGCCGGACTCTCCCGCGGGACTTGACGCGAAACGGGACTATAAGCGCGGTTCGATCGGATTTCCAGCCATGGCGGTTGCGGACTTAAACCGCGCTCGGTGCGGTATGTGTCGTTGGTTGGACTGGCTTGGCCGCGCCAGCTCCGACAACCCTCGGAGCTGGCGCGGTTTAAGGTGATTCACGGGAAAGGAATGATCTGCGTGTAGGTGCGAATTTATTCGCAGCACTGCTGACACTTGCCTGATCCGTCTGTCCGGGTCCGTCGACCGCAGGTTGTGCGGAGCCGTGCGAGGCACAACCAACCGTCGGCGTAAGTTGTGCTTCCTATCGTCAGCACAACCTACGTGTATGGAATTGTCCCGAAACCGCGTAAATCGCCCGCTCTATGGAGCCTTCGCCTACGGGCAGGCGCTCTTATCGCCCGGGACCTTACCCGTCAACTGCAGGAAGCTGTCGAACGGACCCATGACCCCCATGGCCTCCATCTTGGGTCCCTTGAACTTGAGCTTGCCGGTCGTCATTGCGCCCATCGCGCCGCAGCCTAGGCGGCCCTCGCCCATGCAGACCCAGTCCTCGTCGGTTGCATTCATCAGGTAGTCGACCTTCGGGTCGAGCGTCGTGGTCTTCACCGCGCCGCCGTAGGTGCACATGGCCTTGCCGTCCTTGTCGCTGATCTGCAGCTCCACGCGACTGCCCTCGCCGCACTTGGTGCGGTAGAGCTGGATGACCTTGTATCCACGACCGGCGTTGTTTGCCGCCCAATTATCGCCGGATAGACCGGCGGTGAGGGCGCCGGCCCCGTTCCAGGCCTCGCAGGCGGACGCCGCCCAATCGGCGTCCATGAAGGTTGCGGCCTGAGCGCCGGCGGAGACGGTCAATGCGAGTGCCGGAAGGGCGAGCGCGATGCGGCGAATCATGATGGTGTCCTCGTTTGGTGTTGTATGCGGGCATCGAGCGTGTCCGCTGTTGGTTTTGTCTTGACTAGCGTTTCGATGCTAGTCGTCGCAGGGCCTGTGATGCAACTGCGGGGCGACGAGCTGATCGGGTCGCTCGCGGGGCAGGGCTCGTTCGTCATGTCGGCGATGGCAGCACCTGGCGCGGAGCGCCACGGTCCTCAACCCTTGTCGCGAGGCTCGTCGCTGCGGCGGCGGAAGCTCATGCCGCCGCAGTCCGCGCAGGGTGGGATGCGCCCGGCCTTGACGAAGTGTGTCTCGGCACCGCAGCGGTCGCACACCAGGGTGCCGGGGCCGGTGACCTCCCCGGCCTGATAGAGGCTCATCTGGCGGGCAACCTCGGCCCATTGGGCCAGTTGCAGGCTGGTCTGGTCGGCGACCTTGGAAAAGGCGTCCATCATGCGCTGCTCGATCAGCTGCAGGTCGAAGCGCCACCAATCGCGGATGTCTTGGCCGGTCTCGGCGATATAGTTGGCCGCGTCTTCGATGTCGCGTTTGACGTAGTCGGAGACCTTTTCGGCCTCTTCGCGGGTCAGCTCGCCGAGCTCGACCATGTTGTCGCGGGCCTTGTCGAGGATCTCGCGGAACTTGGGTACCGTTTCTTCCTGGGTCTTTTCGATGGTCTCGTGGGTTTGCTTGAGCATCCGCTCGTAGGCATCCACCAGTTTGTCGGTCGTCGTGCCTTTGTCTTCTTCGTTCATGATCCTCTCCGGTGGGTAAAGCGCGGGACAGCGGTTGCCGCTGCGTCAACGCCTGACAAGTGTCACGCAAAGGCGCCGAGACGCCGATCCCTTAAACCTAGGTTAAAGTGTGCAGCATGGCCGCGATTTCGCAAGGACCGGGTGCATCGGCCGGGATCGCCCCTGGTACCCCCTAACGCCCCGGGTCGCCGCGGATCCGTCCGCTGCGGTATCCTAACGCGCATTGCCGTCACCCCCCCTTGCCGGAAGACCGAACATCCATGCAGACCGACTACGACCCGCAGGCTGTCGAGGCCGCGGCCCAGCGCTATTGGGAAAACCACCAGTCCTTCAAGGCCGTCGAAGACCGCTCGCGCGAGAAGTTCTACTGCCTCTCGATGTTCCCCTATCCCTCCGGGCGGTTGCACATGGGGCACGTGCGCAACTACACCATCGGGGACGTGATCGCGCGGCATCAGCGCATGCTCGGCAAGAACGTTCTCCAGCCGATGGGGTGGGACGCCTTCGGTCTGCCGGCCGAGAACGCGGCCATCCAGAAGGGCATTCCGCCCTCGGAATGGACCAAATCGAACATCGATTACATGCGCACCCAGCTCAAGCAGCTCGGCTTCGGCTATGACTGGGACCGGGAGCTTGCGACCTGCGACCCGGACTACTACCGCTGGGAGCAGTGGCTCTTTACGCGTCTCATGGAGAAGGGTCTGGTCTATCGCTCGCAGGCCACGGTCAACTGGGACCCGATCGACCAGACGGTGCTCGCCAACGAGCAGGTGATCGACGGCAAGGGATGGCGCTCGGGCGCGCCGGTGGAGAAGCGCGAGATCCAACAGTGGTTCGTGCGCATCACCGACTATGCCCAGGAGCTGCTCGACGCGCTCGACGGCTTGGACGGCTGGCCCGAACAGGTGCGCACCATGCAGCGCAACTGGATCGGGCGCTCCGAAGGTGTCGAGATGCGCTTCGGGATCGAGGGATCGGACGAGACCCTGGAGATCTACACGACCCGTCCGGATACCCTCATGGGCGTGACCTATGTCGCCGTCGCCGCCGAGCATCCGCTCGCGCGACGTGCCGCCGAGGATCAGCCCGCGCTCGCGGCCTTCATCGATGAGTGCCGCAAGGGCGGGACCTCCGAGGCCGAGATCGAGACGATGGAGAAGAAGGGCCATCCGCTCGGCCTGAACGCCCTGCATCCGGTGACCGGCGAGGCGGTGCCGATCTTCGCCGCGAACTTCGTGCTGATGGGTTACGGGACGGGTGCGGTGATGGCGGTCCCGGCGCACGACGAGCGCGATTTTTATTTTGCGCACAAATACGGCATCCAGATCCGGCCCGTGATCGTGCCCGAGGATTGGAAAGACCTCGCGCTGGAGGTTACCTCCCCTGACGGCATACCTGCGGAAAGCCGCCCGGTCATTGCGGTGCTCGGAGACGCATCACGCGTCCCGCTGGACTGGTCGCACTGGGACGAGCGTTTCGAGCAAAAAGGCGTTCTGATCAACTCCGGCCCTTTCTCGACCTTGACCAGTACCGATGCGTTCGAGTCTATCGCTGCCTGGCTGACGGAGCACGAAAAGGGCCGCAAACGCGTGAACTTCAGACTGCGCGATTGGGGCGTCTCGCGCCAACGCTATTGGGGCTGCCCCATCCCGGTGGTGAACGGTCCCGACGGCAGTCTGCGCCCCGAGACCGATCTGCCGGTGCGCCTTCCCGAGAACGTCATCGTCGACGGCTCCGGCTCGCCGCTCAAAAAGATGCCGTCCTTCTCGGATCTGCCCGGCGGCGAGACCCGCGAAACCGACACCTTCGATACCTTCTTCGAATCGAGCTGGTACTACGCCCGCTACTGCTCGGCCGATTGCGAGACCGCCATGCTCGACGAGCGTGCGAGCTACTGGCTCCCGGTCGATCAGTATGTCGGCGGGATCGAGCACGCCATCCTGCATCTGCTCTACGCGCGCTTCTTCCACAAACTGATGCGCGACGAGGGTCTGGTCGACTGCGACGAGCCCTTCGCCCGGCTCTTGACCCAAGGCATGGTGGTCGCCGAGACCTGGTATCGCGAGGACGCGGACGGGCGTAAGCAGTGGATCAATCCGGCCGAAGTCGAGACCGAGCGCGACGAGAAGGGCCGCTTGGTGCGTGCCTGGCTCGCGGCCGACGGTCTCCCGGTCACCTTCGGCGGCATCGAGAAGATGTCGAAATCCAAGAACAACGGCGTCGACCCGCAGGCCCTAACCGAGCGCTACGGTGCCGATACGGTGCGGCTCTACACCATGTTCACCTCCCCGCCCGAGCAGTCGCTCGAATGGAACGACGAGGGTGTCGAGGGTGCCTTCCGATTCCTGAAGCGGCTCTGGTGGCTGGCGACGACCGAGGCGGACACCATCCGCGGCGCGGGCGATCCGGCGGCGAGCGATCCGGACGAGGCGGCCGGCGAGGCCAGGCGGGAGATCCATAGCGTGCTGAAAAAGGCGCGATTCGACTACGAGCGCCAGCAGTTCAACACGGTCGTCTCGGGCTGCATGACCCTGGTCAATGTCCTCTACAAGCTCGACCCGGACGCGCCCGCCCGTGGCACCCTGTTGCGCGAGGGTTTGTCGATCGTGCTGCGTCTGCTGGCACCGATCGCGCCGCACGTTACCCATCATCTGTGGCGCGAGCTGGGGTTCGGCGAAGACATCTTGGGTTCGACCTGGCCCGAGGTCGACGCCGCCGCACTCGTGCAGTCGACGATCGACTATGTGGTGCAGGTCAACGGCAAGCTGCGCGATACCGTGAAGGTTCCCGCCGATGCGGATCGCGCGACCATCGAGGCCGCTGCGCTGGCGAGCGAGAACGCGCGCCGCTTCATCGGCGAGGCGACCGTGCGCAAGGTCATCGTGGTCCCGAACAAGCTCGTCAACATCGTCGCCAACTGATGCCGATGCCCGCCGTCCGACCCGTGATGCGCGTTCATGCCCCGGCCGCCGGACGGATCGGTGACTCGTCGCGCGCTCGCTCCGTGACGTGGGGGCGAGCCGCCGTTCTCCTGATCCTAGGGCTCGTTTGTCTTGCTCAGCTCGGCTGCGGTTTTCGCTTGCGGGGCGTCGTGGAGATCCCGGCCGAGCTGAATCCGGTCTACATCCAGGCCGCCGGCAACTCGCCGGTACGCGCAGCCCTCGTCGATCAACTCGCGGGCGGCGACGTCGCCCTGGCGGCCACGGCGGGCGAGGCGAACCTGATTCTGCGGATCCTCTCGGAGAGTCGGTACTCGCAAGTGGTGGCCGTCGACTCGGGCGGTCGCGTCCTGGCCTACGAGCTTCACTATCTGGTGAGCTACGACGCCGTCACGCCCGACGGGGCACAGAAGGTGCCGGGCCAGTCGCTCGATCTGATCCGCAACTTCGACAATCCGGATGTTGAGGTCCTCGGCAAACAGCTCGAAGAGGAGCTGATCTATCAAGATTTCGCGCGCGACGCCGCAGATCGGATCCTGATGCGTCTGCGTGTGACGCTGCTCTGATCTGACTCGCCCGGACCCCGAGCCCATGCGCCTACGCTTCAACCAGCTCCAAGACGCCTTGTCCCGCGGCCTGGCCCCGCTGTACCTGGTCTGCGGCGACGAGCCCTACCAGCTCGGCGAGGCGGCGCGTCTGATCCGCGAGGCGGCCCGCCGTCAGGGTTTTACCGAGCGCGAGGTCCTGGATCAGGACGCCGCATTCGACTGGCACGCCTTGGCCGCCTCGGCCGATGCCATGTCGCTCTTCTCGTCGCGCAAGTTGATCGAGCTGCGCATCGGCACGGCGAAGCTCGGCAAGGACGGGGGTGCGGCGGTGCGCGCCTATTGCGATCGGCCCTGTCCGGACAATCTGCTGCTGATCATCGCGCCCGAGCT
Organism: Thiocapsa roseopersicina; assembly: GCF_900106925.1. Classification (GTDB taxonomy): domain Bacteria; phylum Pseudomonadota; class Gammaproteobacteria; order Chromatiales; family Chromatiaceae; genus Thiocapsa; species Thiocapsa roseopersicina. The sequence goes on along the minus strand of NZ_FNNZ01000006.1, from coordinate 54,627 downwards.
GGATCGCAAGGAGCTGCTGAGTCAATGGGCCAAGCGGGTCGAGTCGGTTGGTGCGCTGGTGCAGGTCTGGCCATTGAAGGGTCGGGAGCTGGTGCAGTGGCTCGGACAGCGTCTGCAATCGGTCGGGCTGCAGCCGGGGCCGGGCGTGGCCGAGCTGCTGGCCGAACGTGCCGAAGGCAACCTGCTGGCGGCGGTGCAGGAGATCGAGAAGCAGCGTCTGCTGCGCGACCCGGGGCCGCTCGCGCTCGCCGACCTGCTCGGAAACCTTGCCGACAGCGCCCGTTTCGACCTCTTTTCGCTGACCGACGCGGCCTTGACCGGAGACCGCGCGCGCACCCAGCGGGTGCTCACGGTTCTGCGCGCCGAAGGAACCGCGGACGTCCTGGTGCTCTGGGTCCTGGCGCGGGAGCTTCGGACCCTGGCCGAAGCGGCCGGGGCGCGGGCGGGCGGCGCGCGTGCACCGGGTGCGGGGGATGCGCGTATGCCGCCGCAACGTCTTGCGGCAATGGAACGCGCCCTGTCGCGTCTCTCGCCGACCCTGCTGCGCGCGCTGCTCCATCAGTGTTCGCTGATCGATCAGTCGATCAAGGGGCTCGCCGTCGGCGATCCCTGGCACCGCTTGGCCGTGGTCGCCGATGCCTTGGCCGCCGGCGGCTTTCGGGCCGGTCGGCCGGTTCCGCAGCGCTGAGACGGGTTCGGCCGGGTCTTCTCGTGTCCACGCAGCGGCCGCTTCCGTCTGATCTATAGCCCCTTTTCGGCTATACAGACCCCGGGCGGCGTCTTACACTGATTCCGAAAACCGCGCCGGCTCCAACGGTCGTCAAGTCTGCCGGGGCCGATCCCATCCAAAAACATCGCAAACCGCGCCGAGCGCGGTTTAGGTCCGAGATGAGCGAACGACAGATCACCGATATCGACGCCTACATGGCTGACCTTGGACGCCGCGCCCGTGCCGCATCGCGCGGTTTGGCGCGGGCGACGACTCGCCAGAAGAACGATGCACTGTCGGCGATCGCCAACGCGATCGATGCCCGGCGCGGCGCCATTGTCGCGGCCAACCGGATCGACCTCGAGCAGGGTGCGGCCAAGGGTCTGGATGCCGCGCTGCTCGATCGGCTCGAGCTGACCGAGGGGCGTATCGACACCATGATCGAGGGCCTGCGCCAGATCGCGGCCCTGCCGGATCCGATCGGCGCCATCACGGATCTGGATTACCGCCCGTCCGGCATCCAGGTCGGGCGCATGCGTGTGCCGCTGGGTGTCGTGGGCATCATCTACGAGTCGCGGCCCAACGTGACCGCGGATGCCGCCGGGCTCTGTCTCAAATCGGGAAATGCGACGCTGCTGCGCGGGGGATCGGAGGCCTTCGAGTCGAATCAGGCGATCGCGGCCTGTATCGGGCAGGGGCTGGTCGAGGCCGGTCTACCCGCCGACGGCGTGCAGGTGGTCGCCACGACCGATCGTGCGGCGGTCGGGGCCATGATTGCCATGCCCGAGTTCGTCGACGTCATCATCCCGCGCGGCGGCAAGGGTCTGATCGAACGGATCAGCCGCGATGCGCGGGTCCCGGTCATCAAGCATCTCGACGGCATCTGTCATGTCTTCATCGACGCCGATGCCGATCCGGACAAGGCGTTCGCCATCGCCATGAACGCCAAGACGCAACGCTACGGCACCTGCAACACCATGGAGACCCTCTTGGTCGACGAGGCCGTCGCGGCGACCATCCTGCCGCGTCTGGCGAGCGCTTATCGGGAGAAGGGTGTCGAGCTGCGGGGCTGCGCGCGCACCCGCGAGATCCTGCCCGGGACGATTGCCGCGACCGAGGCCGACTGGGACACCGAGTACCTGGCCCCGATCCTCGCCATCCGGGTCGTCTCCGGGCTCGATGCCGCCATGGATCACATCGCCGCGCACGGCTCGGCCCATACGGATGCGATCGTTACCGAGGACTACAGCCGTGCTCGACGCTTCCTGCGCGAGGTCGATTCGAGCTCCGTCATGGTCAACGCCTCCACGCGCTTTGCCGATGGGTTCGAGTACGGCTTGGGAGCGGAGATCGGGATCAGCACGGACAAGTTTCATGCGCGCGGCCCGGTCGGGCTCGAGGGTCTGACCTCGGTGAAGTTCGTGGTGCTGGGCGACGGCGAGGTCCGCACCTGATGGCCGAGGGACCGAGTGGGTTTGCGGATCGTGCCGCTGCTCGCGCGTCGACGCCTTGATGATCGGCATCCTCGGCGGCACCTTCGACCCCATCCACTTCGGACATCTGCGCCCGGCGCTCGATTGTCTCCAAGCTCTCGGCCTGGACGAGATCCGGCTTGTTCCGCTCAATGTCGCGGTGCATCGTGCACCGCCGGTCGCCCCCTCGGCGCAGCGCCTGGCCATGTTGGAGGCCGCAATCGTCGGGCAGCCGGGATTCGTCGCGGACGCCCGCGAGATCGAGCGGCCGGGCGGCTCCTACACCTACGACACCCTGGTCTCGCTGCGCGCCGAGCTGGGTCGAGAACGCCCCTTGTGTCTGCTGATCGGCGCCGACGCCTTTGCGGGCTTTCTGGACTGGCATCGCCCGGCCGACATCCTGGACCTGGCGCATCTCGTGGTGATGCGGCGCCCGGGTGCGTCCGACGCGCTGGATCCTGCCCTGCAGGCGTTCTGCGCGGGGCGTATCCGGGACCGGGCCGGCGACTTGGCAGAGACGCCGGCCGGCCGCATCCTCTTTCAGGATGTGACTCAGATCGATGTCTCGGCAACCCGTGTGCGCGAGCTGATCCGACAGGATCTAAGTCCCCGCTGGCTCCTGCCCGATGCGGTGATCTCGATCATCGCGGCGGAAGGTTTGTATCGGTAGGCCGGAGGCCCACCGAATTATATATTTTTTAATATCTTAAACCGCGCCAGCTCCAGCGGTCGTCAAGTCCGCCGGGGCCGATCCCATCGAAAAACATCGCATACCGCGCTGGGCGCGGTTTAATTCAAACGCAGAGGAGATCGCATGCAGCTTGAGACACTTCGGGAACTGGTCGTCGAGACCTTGAACGACATGAAGGCCCGCGACGTCGAGGTGATGGACGTGCGGGGTAAGACCGCCATCACGGACTATATGATCGTCGCCTCCGGCACCTCGGATCGGCATGTGAAGGCCATCGCGGAGACCGTGGCCTACAAGTCGAAGGAGGCGGGCGAGACCCCGCTGGGGATGGAGGGCGTCACCGAGGGCGAGTGGGCGCTGGTGGACCTCAACGGGGTCGTGGTGCATGTCATGCTCCCCAAGGTGCGCGACTTCTACAACCTCGAAAAGCTCTGGGCCGCACCGGCTGCCGTCGCGAAGGTCGCCGCCGTTCCCGTTTAGGGCCGACCCGGTGGACCGCTTCGACCGGATCTTCGAGCTCAATCGCATCCTTCAGGCGGCTCGACATCCGGTCTCGCGGCAGCGATTGGAGGAGGCGCTCGAGTGCTCGCGCGCGACCATCAAGCGGCTCATCGAGGACATGCGTCTGCACCTGAACGCCCCGATCGTCTACGACCGGGATCACAACGGCTACAAATACGATCTGGCCGACGGCGCGATGTACGAGCTGCCCGGTCTCTGGTTCAACGCCTCCGAGCTGCATGCCCTGCTGACGGTGCAGCAGCTCTTGACGAGCGTCGAGCCCGGTCTGCTCGACCCGCATCTCAAGCCGCTGCAGAAACGCATCGGCGATCTGCTCGAGCTGCAACGCCCGGGCTTCGACGGGCTTTCGGCACGGGTGCGCATCATGCAGGTGGGCGCGCGTCGCGGCGGTCGACATTTTCAGACGGTCGCCGGCGGCTTGGCGCAACATCAGCGGCTCTGGATCCGCTATTTCAATCGCGGCGACGATCGGCACAGCGACCGCGAGGTCTCGCCCCAGCGTCTCACCTACTACCGCGACAACTGGTATCTCGACGCCTGGTGCCATCTGCGCGAGGGTCTGCGGACCTTCGCCCTGGATGCCATCGAGGCCGCGCGTCCGCTGTCCACGCCTGCCTTGCCGGTGGCGGACGAGGATCTCGATCGACACTTCGCCGTCTCCTACGGGATCTTTGCCGGTGCACCGCAGCAGACGGCGGTGCTGCGATTCAGCCCCGAGCGCGCCCGCTGGGTCGCGAAGGAGCACTGGCATCGGGATCAGTCGGGGCGTTTTCTGGAGGACGGGCGCTACGAGCTGCGTATCCCCTACAGTCATGCGCACGAGCTGACGATGGATGTGCTCAGGTATGGGCCGGATGTCGAGGTCGTCGAGCCGGCGATCCTGCGCGATCTGGTCCGGAGTCGCCTCGCCGCGGCGCTGGCGCGGTACGGCTAAACCGCGTCCGGAGCGAAATGCATCGTTTTTGGATTGGAGCTGCCTCGGCCGGATCCTTGAGCGTCGGAGGTGACGCGGTTTAGGATTATTTATGGAAAAGGAGCCATCGTCGTGATTCGGCGACTGAAGTCGCCCCTACATGGCTTTCGGTTCGTTGCCCGGTCCCTCGTCGTTCAGGATCTGCTCGATGGTGAAGGGGCAGACCGGCGGGAATGTCTCCTCGGCGAGGCCGGTTTCGCGGGCCGCCTCTAGGATGGCATCGCCATACGCGTCAAGGACCGCTTGTTCCAACTTCGCCTTGAGACTCGGGTTCTGTGCGAGGTGCCGATGAAGACGTCGGCGCTGCTCCTTGATCGTCAGTGTCCAACTTCGACTGCGCCGATTGGGCTGGAATTGCCACTTGAGCAGATGCGTAAACAGCCGTGCGAGTCGGTTTTCAAGCTCCCGCAACTCGCTCTTGCCCATGCTCTCGATCTCCTCGGCGATGTGTTCAATGTCGGCCTGGTCGATCCGTCCGCTGCGCAGGAGCGCGGCTTGGGTGTTGGCCCAAGCATAGAAATCAAGGTCGTAGGTGCTCTGCATCTGTGTCCTCCGCGAATGGCTGCAGCGTTGCGGGTATGATGAGGTGCTGTCCGGGAAAGGAGCAACCGGCGTGTAGGTGCGAATGTATTCGCACGCCCAGCCCTTCAGACAAGATGATCCGCCATGACATCGACCGAACGCCAAGCTCCACCCCTCAGCCTGGTTGCCGCGATCGCGGACAACGGCGTGATCGGTCGGGAGAATCGCCTGCCTTGGCATCTTCCGGCCGACCTGGGGCATTTCAAACAGCTCACGCTCGACAAGACGATCGTCATGGGGCGACGGACCTGGGAATCCCTGCCCGGGGTCTTGCCGCGCCGACGCCACATCGTCCTCTCACGTGATCCGGCCTTTCGTCCGGAAGGCTGCCTCGTGGTGGATTCTCTGGATGCCGCGATCGAGGCGGCCGGGCCGGTGGCCGAACTGTTGATCGTCGGAGGGGCGGCGCTCTATGCCGAGGCGCTGCCGCGCGCCGACGGACTCTATTTGACATTGGTACATGCCGCTATCGAGGGCGATGCCTGGTTTCCGCGCTGGGATCCGGCGGATTGGGTCGAGGTAAGCCGGGTCGAGCGTCCGGCCGACGCGGGCAACGCGCATGCCATGACCTTCTTGGAGCTTCGCCGCGTACCCGCGCTTCACTCCGATCCGGGCCGCAGATAGCCAGCGCAGTCGATCTGGATGGGTGTGATCGACCTCTTTTCGTCTCCGTCTCCGGCGCCGTCGATCCGGATCGCGGTCAGCGCGCCGCCCCAGAGACAGCCGCTGTCCAGCCCCCAGACGTTGTGCTCGGCGAGATAGCCGATGGTGGACCAGTGGCCGAAGATGATCCGGGCGTCGCGGGAGCGCCGATCCGGCATCCGAAACCAGGGCAGACGCCCCGCCGATTGGCTGCCGATCTCGCCCTTCTCGCCCAACGCAAGTGCACCGTCGGACGCGCAGAACCGCAGTCGGGTCAGGCAGTTGGTGATGAAGCGCAAACGGTCCGTGCCGGTGAGATCGGGTGACCAGCGTTTCGGTTTGTTGCCGTACATCGCCATCAGATAAGCGCGGAAGTCCGGGCCGCGCAGGGTCGACTCCAGCTCCTGCGCGCAGGCCTGCGCGTCCGCAAGGCTCCATTGCGGCGGCAGACCGGCATGGATCATCGCGAAGCCGACGTCGGGATCATGGTGAAGCAAGGGGCGATGGCGCAGCCAGTGCAGGAGCGCGTCGCGGTCCGGCGCCCGCAGCACCTGGTCGAGCGTGCTCTTGCCGGCGTGCCGGGTGTTGCCCTCGGCCAGCGCAAGGAGATGCAGATCGTGGTTGCCGAGGACCGTGACGGCGCAATCGCCCAGATCGTGCACGAACCGCAGAACGGCGAGCGATTCCGGCCCGCGATTGACCAGGTCGCCGACGAGCCAGAGTCGGTCGACGCCCGGATCGAACCGGAGCCTGTCGAGCAGTTGCCGCAGCTCCCGATAGCACCCCTGGATGTCGCCGACGGCATAGATGGACATGGCCGCGTCGGTCCCGGCAGTCCGGCTCAGTGAATGGTCATTGCGGAGGCCAGCGAGAAGGCGGGGATATCGGCATCGAAGCGGGTTCCGTCGTCGCCGATCATGCCGTAGCTGCCGTGCATGCTGCCGATCGGGGTGGCGATGATGGTGCCGCTCGTGTACTCGAAACGCTCCCCCGGCTTCAGGTGCGGTTGCTCGCCGACGACACCCTCTCCCCGGACCTCTTGGGCCTTGCCGTCCGCGTCGGTAATGATCCAGTGCCGATCGAGCAGGCGTGCCGATTGGCCGCCGTGATTCTCGATCACGATCGTATAAGCGAACACATAGCGACCTTCGTCGGGGGAAGACCGCTCCGGTTGGTACTGACTATTGGCCGAAATCTTGATCGAAAACTCTTTCACCTGAACCTCCACGTCGCAGACAAGCGCATCGGATCGCGTGATAATACACATGGCCCCGTCGCGCGATCCAGGCGCATCGGAGCCCCTACTCACATTTCGGTGTCCCGCAAGAACAGCGAGCCACGCAACCACAGTCGCAACAACAGGTCGGCTTGCCCATGCGTCCCAAGTCATCTCCTCCGAAGCCCGATCTCGTGGTGTTGGTGATCGCTTTTGCGATCATCGGGATGGCGGCGACTTTGGCGTACCAGATCGGACTCTACTCGGGTGTCGAGCGCACCCCGATCGCCAAGCAGGCGGTCGCGCCGAACAATTTCGGCGGCTGAAGACGACCGCTTTCCGGGAGGATCGACGCGACATCAACCGATTCTCGGGAGGGAGCGCCGCACGCCGACGGCCTGTCCCGGAGAATCTCCGAGGCTCAACAACGCATCCGGTAGCAGCCTATGTCCGATAAACTCCGCGTCGCCGTCATCGGTGTCGGTTATCTGGGGCGCTTCCATGCCCTGATCTATTCGCGCATGCCGGATGTCGAGCTGGCGGGCGTGGTCGACGTCGACCCGGCCCGCGCCGCGGCGGTCGCCGCCGAGGCCGGATGTGCCGTCTATGCGCGGATCGAGGAGGTCATCGGACGGGTCGACGCGGTCAGCATCGTGGTCCCGACGACTGCGCATCTGGAGGCGGCGGCGCCTTTCCTCTCGCGTGGGATACCCGTTCTGCTCGAAAAGCCGATCGCGGCGAGTCTGGCCGACGGGATCGAGATCGTCCGCCTGGCGCGCGAGCATCATGCACTCCTGCAGATCGGTCATGTCGAGCGATTCAACGCAGGGGTCATGGCGCTCGCGCAGCGTATCCACGCGCCTGTATACATCGAGGCCCAACGGATGGGCGGATTCACCGAGCGTGCGACCGATGTCGACGTGGTCTCCGATCTCATGATCCACGACATCGACATCATCCTCTCGTTGGTCGGCGGCCGGATCGCGAACATCTCCGCCGTGGGCGCATCCGTGCTGACGGATCACGTGGATATCGCGAGTGCCCGACTGGAGTTCGACCAAGGCACCGTCGCAAACGTCGTCGCCAGCCGCGTCTCGGAGAAGACCACGCGCCGGATCCGGGTCTTCCAACCCGGCAGCTACCTCTCGCTCGACTTCATCGAGCAGACCATCGATATCGCCGCCCCCCGCACGACCGCCGGAGCGACACGCCCGGAGATCACGCGCGAGCGCATCAGTGTCGAGCCGGTGAAGCCGCTGGATCTGGAGCTCGCCGAGTTCGTGCGCTGTATCCGCGAGGGCTCCCCGCCGCTGGTGGACGGGCAGACGGGCTTGAACGCGCTCGAGGTCGCCCTGGAAGTCCGCGCCCGCACCGGGCACTAAAACTAAACCGCGTCCGGCTTGACATGCGTCGGGATTCTTTAGCCGCTGCGTCCGAGCCATCAATGGGCGCTGCAGCAGAAGCGGTTTAGGAATTCATTGTTTTTAAGATCATTTTGATTTTAGTTATGCCGTTCGAAGGGCTTTTTGGGCTGCCGTCGCCGATGCCGTAGGTTTTTGCCAAGTGCCAGTCCGGCGGTGCCTTCGGGTTCCGCGACCAGTTGCAGGATGCGATTCAACTGCTGGATCCGCCCTTCGACACCTCCTCCAAGCCCTGGCGAAACGCCGTGGCGCCGAACGTCTCCATCACGTCTCGATACGCTCGATCAGGCGCTGTTGTTCGTGTTCGATGCCCCGAACGGCAAGGGCAAGGCGGTTGTGCGCGTGAACTACAGCGGACATCTTAGGCGATTTCCGGAGCCTCTTGTCCCCGACCATAGCGACCTCGTCGCCTGGAACGACGCCCCCCGGCGCACTGTGGGTCGGACTTGAGTCCGATTCGGCGGTATCGCCATCCTGATGCGTTCTTGTCGGGCTGAAGCCCGACCCACAGTTGATATGCGGTTTCCCGGAAATCGCCTAGGCGCCTCTTTGCGCGGGTGCGGCCGATGAAAGTTGGCTTTACGGCCGTCTTTCTCGAAGGTGACGGCCGATCCGCTGCCTTCGATCACCAGGCAGCCGACGGCGACCAGCAGCGCTTCGATCCGCGACCACTCCAGGTCTAGTCCACCATCCGCTTCGATGCCGACCTGCCGGAGGCGTTGAAAGCCCGCGGGCCGTCAGCCCGCCGCCCGGTAACGATCGTTCGCGCGCTCGGCCCTGCCGAGATCCTCCAGCGCGGCCAGGGCTTCGACGATCAGGGGCGTGGTTTTCGCGGGGTCCTTGAAGCGGGCGGACAGTTCTTCCAGCGTCAGGGTCTGACCGCCGAGGCCGTCGAGCACGGCGGCGATCTGTTCGCGCATGCCTTTCGGCCAAGTCAGTTTGCGGACCTTGACGGCGGACGTCGCGGCGGTGGTATCGGAGGTGCTCACGTCGGCGGCGATCTGTTCGGGCGCGGCGGCGCCGGGATTCTGGTAGTCCGGGCGCAGCCAGCGGATCCGGCCGCGGGATTCCTCCGCGGCGCGCTCGGCGTTGAGCTCGACGAGGCGGCGCAACAGCTCTTCTTCCGCTTCGGTCTGGGCGGCGGGCTTGTCCGGCAGGGGTGTGGTGGCACCGGGCAGGCCGACCAGTCGCTCGGCCAGATCGTCCCAGCCATAGGCGGCGAAGACGGCGCGGTCGAGGTTGTCGTGCAGCTCGCGCAGGAGCGACACCAGCCCTTGCGTATGAATGGTCTTGTCCTTGGCGGTCAGCTTTGCGCCGGCGCGCAGTTTTTCCAGCAGGTTGTACATCCCGGTCAGGGTGAGCTCGGGATGGGCGGCCTGCCGGCGCTTGCGGTGGGCGTCGAGCTGTTCGGCGAGTGCACGGATGGTCGTCTGTTGCTCGGGCGTGGCGTCGGGGAAGGGAAAGGTCTCGAAGCAGCGGGTTTTGTTGTAGCGCGGATCGTTGCCGACACCGAGGCGACCGCCAGCGGCCAGCGCCCAAGCGACATGCAGGCGGCTCGACAGTACGCCGAGAATCGCGGCATCGTCGCTGGCGATGTTTATCAACATGTTGTCGGGCATGATCTTGGCGTCGAGAAACTGGAAGGTGCGGTGCTTGGCAGTCTCGACGGTCGCAATGTGGCGCGGCAGGCCAACGAGTTGCTTTCGCAGTTCTTGCCGAGGCTTTCCGAATATCCACCACAAAGCGGCATATCCGGCGCCGTCCTTGGTGTTTCCTTTCGCATCGCGCTCCGGTTTGACCCGCTCCAGTACCCATTGATAGACCGCCGGGAATTGAATGCGCACCTCATCGGCGGTCAGCCCGAAAAGATCGATGAGCATGGCGCCCCGGGGCGACTGGGTGAGATCACGGCCATTGCGATAGTCGCGGATATGCCGTTCCAAACCAGCAACCGAGCCAAGACCGAGTTGTTGGGCTTCCTCCGGCGTAACAATGAAACCGGCCCCATGCAGCTTGACGCCGGGCGAGCTGATGTTGAAGGTTGATCGCAGTGGCTGTGCCGACGCTACATTCGCGCCGGTTTTCAAATCGGCAAACATCCGTCCCTGGCGTTCCTGCAGCCTGAGCTCGATCTCATCCTGATCGCCGTTGATCTCCTCGCAAACCTGAAGCAAGCGGCCTTCCTGTTCGCCTTCCGTCCCCACGGTCATCGCAATCCGCACCTGCGCCCCATCCGCCGCATCTACCCAGGGATGATCGGGAATGGCGAAAGCGAGCGACAGCGGATTCTTGGCTTCGAGTTGCGCCTGAATCACCCGCCGATTGAAGGTCTGCCGAATCGAGTTGGTGGTGATGAAGCCAAAGCGTTTGGCCGCTCCTGCGCGGGCCTGTTCGGCGGCGATGTGCCACCAGTGCATGACGAAATCCGCGGACTCCGGCACCTCCGGCCAGGTGCGACGCACGGCGTCCACATAGCCATCGCCCAGGGCGCGACGCATGGTGGACGCACCGATGAACGGCGGATTCCCCACGATGAAATCCGCCTGCGGCCATGCGGCCTTGCGCGGGTTGAGATAGCGAAGCTGTTCGACCTGCGCCGTCTCGTCCGGGATCTTCTCGCCGGTGATCGGGCTGGTCTTGAAGGTGATGCCGTCCCAGCGCGTCACCGGCTGGCCGTCGGCGTCGCAAACCACTTCCACGGCGTCGTAGTCGATCAGGGCGTCGCGGTTTTCGATGTTGTGGAAGTCGCGCAGCACCGGCTCGGGCGGGTTGACCTTGCCGTAGGTGCGAAAGTGCCATTGCAGATAACCGATCCAGAGCACGATCTCGGCGATGCGCGCGGCGCGCGGGTTGATCTCCAGCCCGATGAACTGATGCGGATCGACGGTGAGCCCTTCCAGCTCGAAGGAGCCGGATTTGACCAGGCTGCCGAGCACTTCCAACACCTCGCCTTCCAGGCGCTTCATGTGCTCCAGGGCGACGTAGAGAAAGTTGCCGCTGCCGCAAGCCGGGTCGAGGACGCGCGTCCGGGACAACTGGTGGAGAAAGGCGCGGATCTCGGCCACCGCCTCCTTGATCTTGCGCTTCTGCCGGTAGGCCAGCGCGGCGGCCTGAACCTCGGCCCATTCGGCGCGCAACGGCTCGATGACGGTGGGCAGCACCAGCCGCTCGACATAGGCGCGCGGGGTGTAGTGGGCACCGAGCTTGTGACGCTCGCGCGGGTCGAGGGCGCGCTCCAGCAGGGTGCCGAAGATGGCCGGCTCGACCGAACGCCAGTCGGCGCAGGCCGCGTGAAGCAGCAATTCGATCTGCCGCGCGGTGAGCGCAATGACCCCGGAGTCGGCGAAGAGTCCGCCGTTGAAGCGCAGGACCTCGGCGTCGAGCGCAGGCGAGAAGCCGCCTGCGTTCATGGTCTGCCACAGGCTGCGCAGTTGCGGGCAGAACGACTCCGGCTTGGCCTTCAGCCGCTCCAGCAGCTCGACAAAGCTGCGCTCCGGCAGCAGACCCACGTCCTCGGCGAACATGGTGAAGAGACAGCGCATGAGAAAGGCGGCGACCGGCTCGGGGGCGTGTCCGTCGGCTTCGAGCGATTTGGCCAGGGTGGCGAGCCGGTCGGCGAGGGCGCGGGTGATTTTGCCGGCGTTGCGGGTGGGGTCGAGGCTGAGCGGATCCAGCCAGAGGGTGCGCAACAGCTCGCGCGTTTTGGGATCGCGCAGTTGCTCCAGGCGGATCGTGTGACGGCGCGCGTCCGGGAAGGCGACATAGTAGCCGCCCGACCGGCTGAACTCCGCGTAGAGCGTAAAGGTTCGGCCGACATCGACGACGACGATAAAGGGTGGGCGGCCCTCTTCGGGCGGCAGCAGACGGGCGTAGTTCTCGGATTGGTTCCGCGCCTTCACGATGGCCGCGTCCCAGCCGCTGCTGCCGGTCTGCTTGCCGGTGTCCTTGCCTTCGAGGATGAAGCAGCCGCGCCGGTAGAGGTCGGAGGAGCGCGCGGTCCGGCCGCCGTCGGCGGTGGGTTCGGTCAGCTTGCGCTCGAAGACGTAGCCGTTGTCGCCGACCTTGGCGCCGGACGGGTCGGGCTGAGGCAGATCGAGCAGGGTGCAGAGCTCGGTGATGAACATCTGCAGGTTGGCGCGCTCGTTGCCGCCGTAGCTGGTCCCGCCGCCCCAGCGCTTGATGAATGTCTCGACGGTTTGCTCGACCATGCCCGCTGCTCCCTGGACGCGAAAAGACCGCGATTATAGGCCGGGCGTCCCTGGAAAGCCGCCCGTCGTCTCATCCGAGTGATGGACATACGCCAAGCAGGGTATTCGCGACAAACTCATTGACCACGGGCACTGCATCGCTGGATCATGCGGAGGATCTGCCGTAGGGGAGGGTTTGGAAATGGGTGCAATAGAGCTACCAGCAACCGGCGGCCAGCGCCGGGCGCGCGGTCGTAACGGGATGCAGGCATTCAGTCTGTGTTGCGTTCTGTTGATTGTCGGGTGCGGCCCGCGCCTCGCTACGAAGGCGGACGACGCCGCTCAGCTGCTCAACCCGATGCTCAATGCAAGCTATACGCAAGAGGCCGAGGTTCCGTTCGTGATGGAACCAAAAACGGCCAGGCCATTGAGCTCCGGACGGGCCAACTTTGGGTCGGAGAACGCATCGCGCAGGACACGGGAGACGGCGGATTGGGTGGTCAGCTCAAGAGACAATCTCAACATGCCGTTCGCGATTGTCGATAAGGTCAACGCGAAGGTCTATGTCTTTAGCTCGGACGGACAGCTCAAGGGCGCGGCTCCCGTGCTGCTGGGTATGGGGATAGGTGATGACGTCGCCCCCGGCATCAGTGACATGCGGATGTCACATATCCCCCCCGCGGATCGTACAACCCCCGCGGGTCGTTTCCTGACGGCTATGGGCCGCAATTCCCATGGCAAGGAAATCCTCTGGCTGGACTACAAAAACGCCATCTCCATGCATCCGGTCGTGACGAGCATACCCGAGCAGCGCCGGCCGCAACGCCTGGCCAGTCCATCGCCGCTCGATAACCGTATTTCCTATGGCTGCATCAATGTTCCACCGGAATTCTTCACGGACGTGATACATCGCCTGTTTGCCGGGACGGCCGGCATCGTTTATGTCATGCCGGAAACGAAATCGCGCCCGGCGCTGTAGCTGGTGTTTCGGGATTGGAACAACCTCGGCAGCCTCTGTGACTGTCGGGGCGGGCGCGGTTTAATCGATTAAAACGTGTAAATTCGTTTTGCAGAGCTCGTCGATTGAGTGCGGGGTCGAATTCAGGCGTGCGAACGGCGGTTTCCAGGCTTTCTTCTTGTCGATCCAGCTTGCCAAGGGCATGACCATCGGCAGATGGCCGTTCGGACGATACCAGGAGTCAACGCTCCAGGGACGTCCGCTCGCGTTATCGATGATGACGGCCGTCCAGTGAACCGCCGTGAGATCGAAACGACTGCGCACTTTTGGCGATGCGACCGTCCAGCCGGGTAATTCCCGAATATCCCGAAGAATATGCAGATACGTCGTGGTGTTGCTGGCGCTATCGACGCAATCCATCCGCCCCTCGACTCCCGCCTCGAAATCGTTGATGGCAAGGTCGTTGGCCAACAACGGCTGATGCTTTTGTGCCAGCAATTGCATTTGCCAGATGCCGATACGCACATGCTGTAATCTATCGTGAAGACGTGTGCCCGGACAAACCGCCATATGGCTTTTTAGAAGTGCCATGTCGGTGGGAGTGAAGGTCATGGTCTGTCTGCGCGCACATGACCAGTTAAAGCAAACTCGCAGCGTGACGGACCCGTCCGGGTCGATCACGTACTCCGGTGGAAGTGGACTCGAAACCGACGATTCCCGAGCGTTATCTAAAATCGGATGTGACGATGCGGCGCCGACCAAACCTGTATGGCTGACGAGTAGAGTAAAGAAGCCGATCACGGCGGGCCGGAAAAGCATAAAGGTCACTATAAGAGTGCACAGAGGCTCTCGCCAACATGACGCTGAATGGCTTTATGCATCACCCGGGATTCCACCCTAGACGTTCGCTGTCAACTTGAAGTTGTCAATTTCAAAGTTGACAGCAAACACGATGGAAGCCGGGAATTTATCAATTGCGATCTGGTTTTGGCTCATACATCGGCGCGGCGGCGGCCGGCGCTGGCTCGTGCTTCGAGGCTGTGCTGCACGCCGAGAGCAGCAGCACCAAAGTGACGGTGATAAGAAGAGCGCTTGTAGAGATGTTGTTCATCTGTCGTTACCTGTTTTGGTTTTTATTGGAAACTCACGCTACTGAAAATACGGCGGCGATGTCGATGCTTGACTGCCGGCATCACCCACACAAATCCGTTTGTCTGTACACGACCAGCTCGGCATCCAATCTCAATGCCTGGCAATCAGTCTAGCCGTCAACGCGCCGTTTGTCAGTACGATGATGCACGTCGGACGCGCGCACCCAGCGGAGCCGTTGCAGACCGAAATCAGATCCGCGTTACCCGAGTCGCCGATCATGGCTATCCCTGGCTGATTCAATGGCTCTCTTACCGCGGCACCCACCACCGCGACCTGCATCTGCGCGGTGCCAAGGAAAAATGCGCCAGGCGACACCACATGTGCGGTAGCGTCCGGAAAGGGCGACCCCGCCGTCGTAGACTGCGGACGACATCAGGCAAACGTCCCGCCGGATTCAACCGGGTTGCCTCTGCCCAATCGCTGGATGGTCGAATCCGTCGAAGACCGTGTTTCGCAGGTCAAGGGTTTAATCCGCGAGCGCCGTAGAATCGCCCTTGCATACCGACGCAGCCAGAGTGACGTCGACTGTGATCGCCTGGCACGGCTCGATCGCGAGCTTGCCGGACACAACATCGATATTCCAGCTATCCAGCACCGGTTAGAACGCGGCCCTAATCAGAAATCGGGCCATGCTGACTGCAGCCATCAAGCTCCCGAGATCTGCCCGATTCGTCCCGGCCAGATCCAATGCGGTGCCGTGATCCACCGAGGTGCGGATGATCGGCAGGCCGAGCGTGATGTTCACCGCCTGACCGAATCCGAGGTGCTTGAGCACCGGCAGGCCCTGATCGTGGTACATCGCCAAGACCGCATCGGCGTCGGCGAGCTTGTCCGGGACGAAGGCGGTGTCCGCCGGCAAGGGCCCGCTCAGATGCCATCCCAGTCCTCGCAGTGCGTTCAGGACGGGCTCGATCACCTCGATCTCCTCGCGTCCCAGGTGACCGCCTTCGCCGGCGTGCGGGTTCAGCCCGCAGACCAGGATACGCGGCTCGGGGATCCCGAATCGGCTCGACAGGTCCCGATGGAGGATCCGGATGACGTCGGTGAGGTGCTCCGGGGTGATGGCGGCACTCACATCGCGCAGCGGCAAGTGTGTCGTGACCAAGGCCACACGCAGGCCGGGCGTGGCGAGCATCATGACCGGCTCGGCGCCGCAGCGCTCGGCGAGAAATTCGGTGTGACCGGTGAAGGGCAGTCCGGCGTCGTTGATGACGCCCTTGTGCACCGGGCCCGTCACCAGGGCTTCGAAGGTGCCCTCCAGGCAGGCGTCGCAGGCAATGCGCAGCGTGTCGATCACGTAAGGCGCATTGGCGGTGTCCAGGCGGCCCGGGGTGACCGTTTGCCGCAAGGCGACCGGCAGGACGGCGAGGTGTCCGGGCTGTGCCGGTGGGACCGCATCACCGGGCCCGAAGCGGTCGATGTGCAGCGGGAGCCCGAGCCGCCGGGCACGCTCGGCCAGAAGATCCGGGTCCGCGATTGCGACGATCGGCGTGTCGGACGACTCCTGCGCGAGCCGTACGACCAGATCCGGACCGATCCCGGCGGGCTCGCCGGGCGTGAGCCCAATCACTGCTGAGCGTCCTCGTCGAGTCGGATCTCCACATAGGCCTCGTCGCGCAGTTGGCGCAGCCACTCTTCGGTGGCCTCCTCGGCCTTGCGACGCTGCAACGCCTCGCGGGCCTTAATTCGCATGAACTCGCCCTCCTTGTCCTGGTTGCGGCGCTCGATCACCTGGACGATGTGCCAGCCGAAGGGGCTCTGGAACGGCTCGCTCACGCCGTTCGGAGGCAGCGCGTTCATGGCTTCCTCGAAGTCCGGGACGGTGTCGCCGGGATTGACCCAGCCGAGGTCGCCACCCTTCAGGGCGGAGCCGGTGTCGTCGGAATTGGAGCGGGCGAGGGTCGCGAAGTCTTCGCCCCCGACGATGCGCATGCGCAATTGCTCCAGACGCCGTTTCGCGTCGTCGTCGGAGACCAGCTCGTTGGTTCGGACCAGGATGTGGCGGGCGTTGGTCTGCACGACATCGGCCGGGGTGGCGGCCTTGATCTCGTTGAGCTTGATGATGTGATAGCCGCTGGGGCTGCTCAGGGGATCGCTGATATCGCCCTCGGCCATGGTGAAGGCGAGCTCGCTTACCAGACTCGGCACCGCGCCCATCTCGAACCAGCCCAGATCGCCGCCCTGCAGGGCGTTGCGCCCGTCGGACTCGGCGGCGGCGACCTTGGCGAAATCCTCGCCCCCGCGCAATCGCGCAACCAGGCGGGCGGCCTTGGCCTCGGCGGCTTGGACCTGGGCCGGGGTCGCGTTCTCGGGCAGGGCGATCAGGATGTGCTGCAGCCGGACTTGCTCGCGCTCGATGAGGCGGCTCGACTCGCGTTCCAGAAAACGGTCGATCTCCTGATCGGTGATTTGGATCTTGTTGACCACCTCCTGGTTCTGGAGACGGCTGGTGACGATCTGTGAGCGGGTGTCTTCGCGGAAATCGGCGAAGCGAATCCCCCCGGCCTCGAGCGTGGCCTGCAGCTCTTCGAGACTCAGCCCGTTGCGCTGGGCGATGTTGGTCAGTGCCTCGTTGAGTGTCGCCTCCTCGACCTGAATCCCCAGGTCGCGTGCGCGTTGTGCTTGCAGGCGTTTGAGGATGAGCCGGTCGAGCACCTGTTTTTCGAGCTGGGGGCGCGGCGGCGGCGGTGTGCCTGCCTTCTGCATCTGCGGAAGGATCAGGTCGATTTCGGTGTCGAGCTCGCTGCGCACGACGACATCGTCGTTGACCACGGCGATGATGGCGTCCAGCTCTTGGATGGGGGTCTGGCTCGCCGCCGGCGCCGATGCGATCAGTAGGCAGGCGAGGAGTGAGCCGACAGCGACGCGGCGGCGGCCGGCGCTCGCCCGATGATGTCCGCGGCTAGTCCGTGTGATAACCATAGATGCCTCGTTCCAGGAGTTTGTCGATCTGGTTTCCGAATGAGCCGAGTCCGGCAAGCTCGACCTGCAACATCAGGCTGGTGTTGCCGCTGTCGTTGCCGGTTTGCAGATGTTGGCCGAGTACCCGCAGACGCCAGCAACAGCGGCCGAACTCAACGCCGGCGAAGGCCTCGACGGTTTCCTCGTTGAGCATCGAGTAGAGCCAGCGCCCGACCAGCTTCACCTGCGAGCCGATCGGTACCTGCAGCGAGACGTCGGTGTCCTCGTAGCGCAGGTCCGGCTGGTCACCGTAATTGAAGCGGTAGGCGAGGTTCAGGCGGCTGCCTTCGGTCGGCGCGTATCTCAGTTGCAGGACTCGCTTCTCCCAGGGTGCTTCGGTGTCGTTGGGGTTCCACTGCAGGCTCGCCCGCGCGCTCCAATGGTCGCTGATCCGGGCCGCGAATTCGCCGGCGACGGAGGATTGGACATCGTCTTCCACCGAGTCGCCGGTCAACTGAACGCGACGATCCTCGAAGAAATAGATCTGACCGACACTCGCCCGGAAGAGCTCCTGTCCGGTCTGGTTGGCGATGGTGCGCGAGGTCAGGCCCAGCGTCAGCCGGTTCTCGTCGCCGATCCGGTCGTAACCCGTGAAGCGGTTCGGACGAAACAGGCTGGCGAAGGTGAAATCCAGCGGGGTGGTGTCGAACAAGGGTGCGTTTGATTGGTCCTCGAACGAGGTCAGCACATAGTAGATCCGCGGCTCCAGGGTCTGGAGTGTCGGGGTGCCGAACCAGGCGGTATCGCGCTCGAAGACGAGCGTGCCGTCCAGATCGAAGCTGGGGATCGCGTAGGACTGGCGCGACGGCAGATTCTCGGCCTGGTCGACCAGATCGTAGCCGGTGTAGTAGAGACGCGCCCGCGGGATGATCTGTCCGAAGCTGCGACGCATCGGCATGCGCAAGGTCGGGACCGCGACCAGTCGATTGCCGTGGACTCGGCTCCCGTGGTCGAAGAAGTCGTACTGACCGTTGAGGCTGTATTCGATCAGGTCGTTCCAGCGTTGCGGATAATAATCCAGCTCGACGTGCGGCATCTGCCCGTAAGGGCGATTCGCGGGCGCGATGGCGGCGTCGATCGTCTGAAACTGCTGCACGCGCGTAAGTGCGCGCCACCCCTCGCCGGCGTAATAGATGTCGCCGCGCTGTACCAGGTTGCGCAGGCTCGTGGCGTCCAGGCGATTGCCGAAGTCCTGCAGGTACTGATCATCCGAGACCGATGCGAAATCGATCGCGCTCGACCAGCGCGGGCCGAGCCGCCCCGTTTGCTCGATGCGCACGGCACCGCGCGTGCCTAGCTCGGTGGCCCGGCGGTCCTCGGGCAGGACCTCCGCGTTGATCTCCACCTGTTGAAAGCGATCGAGGTAGCGCAGCTGGGTGCCCATCATCAGGCCGCGTGTGCTCATGATGCGCGGGGTGATGGTCGCGTCGATGTTCGGGGCGATGTTCCAGTAGTAGGGGATGCTGATGTCGGTGCCGGTCGTGTTGGACGAGCCGAAGCTCGGGATCAGAAAGCCGCTGCGGCGCCGATCATCGATCGGAAAGAAGATGTAGGGGGTGTAGAGCACGGGGATCTTGCCGATGCGGATTCGGGCATGATGGGCGTAGCCCATCCCTGTTTCCTGGTCGAGCTTGAGATCGCGCGCCTTGATGGACCAGTCCGCGTTGCCGGGCGGGCAGGTGGTGTAGGTGATGTTGCGATAGCGGCTCTGCTGCTCGGAGAGGATCTCGGCCTCCTCGGCGGTGCCGAGCAGGTTTGCGCTGCCGGAGAGCCGATAGCGTGCCGTGCCGATCGTACCCTGCCGGGTCAGGACGTTGTAATCGGCTTTGTCCCCTTGGATGCGCAGTCCGGGCGTTTCGAGGAAGACATCTCCGCTCGCGTCGAGCCGGCCGCTGCGCCGGTCGTAGGTCGAGAGATCCGCGACCAAGTGTTGATCGGCTTGAACGACATCGACACCGCCTCGGAGCTGAATGACCTCGGTATTGCGGTCGTAGTCGACACGATCGGCAACGATCTGTACCGGGATGCCCGCGGTGCCCGTCGGGGCCGCGGGGCCGGTGAACCCGGCCGCGCCGGAGCGGGGACCACAGAACTCCCAGGGGAGATCGGCATGCAGTCGCGGGTCCCAGGCGTCCGGCAGCTCAAGTAAGCGCGGTGCGAATTCGACGGCCGGTGCCTCGGTCTGCAGATCGTCGGGCGACACGAGCAGCGGCAGCACCTCGGCGGAGTCGCCCCGCGGATCCGGGCGGTCGAGATCCTGCAGCATGCCGCCCTGCGGATCCGGTATCAGAGGTTGCAGCGGCGGCAAGGTTACGGGGACGGCGACGGTTGCGACGCTCGATGTCGGCGCGCTCGGATCACCGATCGCACCATCGGGCGCGCCCGTCGGCTCGCCCGGCAGGTCGGGGGCCGGGTTCGGACTCGCGGCGGCCTCCGGGGCAGCGGTCGTCTCGCCCGCCGGGCGATCATCGGCGCCCGCGGTCGCGGCGACGGCACAGAGGATGATGGCCAGTGAAGCGAGGCGCACGTTGGATGTCAGGTCGACTCAAGCCGGCGGCGGTCCAAGGTCGGGGTCTCGGATCGGTGGACGGGTTCGCATGAACCTGCAACCATGGCACATCTGTAGAAGCTCAGCAATCTTGAACCTGTCGCGGGCCGGTCGGTCCGCGGCGCCGACGCGACTGATCGGGGTGTCCGTGTCTGATCGATATGAATCGATGCGCCGCTGGGCGGCAGGGGTCTTGGGGTCGGAAGACTTCGAGCTTCAGCCCGCCTCGTCGGATGCGAGTTTTCGTCGCTATTGGCGGCTCTTTCATGCCGGTAACACGCGCGTGCTGATGGATGCGCCCCCGGACCTCGAGGACTGCGGACGTTTCGCCGATCTATCGCGACGGTTTCGCGCGGTGGGTCTCAATACGCCCGAGATCCACGCGGAGGATCGCGCCGAGGGCTTCCTCATGCTGACCGATTTCGGCGATCGGGTGTATCTCGGCGAGTTGACCGACGACACGGCCGACCGGCTCTACGGCGACGCACTGAGCGCCTTGGCGATCATCCAGGCGTGCGGCCCGACGGATGGCCTGCCGAGCTACGACGAGCCCTTTTTGCGCCGGGAGCTGGGTCTGTTCAGCGAGTGGTTTCTGGGGTCGTTGCCGGGTTTCGTGCTCTCGCCGGACGAATCCGCCGCGCTCGCGGTGGTGGAGGATCGGCTCGTGGCGAACGCCTTGGAGCAGCCGCGGGTCTGCGTCCATCGCGACTATCACTCGCGCAACCTGATGCTGACCGAGGCGGGCAACCCCGGCATCCTCGATTTTCAGGACGCGGTGGTGGGGCCCGTCACCTACGACCTGGTCTCCCTGCTGCGCGACTGCTACATCGCCTGGCCGGTCGAGCAGGTCACCGACTGGGCCTCGGGCTATTTCCACCTTGCGCGTCGGAGCGGCGTGCTGCGCGAGGATGATCTCCCCCGCTTTCTGCGTTGGCTCGACCTCATGGGCGTGCAACGTCACCTCAAGGCCTGCGGGATCTTCGCGCGGCTGAATCGTCGCGACGGCAAACCGCACTATCTCGCCGATATCCCGCGCACCTTGGGCTATGTGCGCGAGGTGTCGGGCCGTTATCCCGAGCTCGAGGGTCTGTCGCGTGTATTGGATACGCGTGTCCTGCCGTCGTTGGACACCATGGTCGCCACGGCGTCGGCCGCCGCGGGCTGACGCCCGCTCGAGCGGTGCCTGTCCCGGCAGGGGCCGCCGCGGTCGGATCACTCGGCGGGCGGCGGACGGGTGTCGGTGGTGGCGCGCGTGAAGATACGCTCGCTGCCGCGCCAGACCTCCAGGCTCAAGGCGGCATGCGGACCGGCGCCGGCGACTGCGTCGAGCAGATCCTGCACCGTGGCGACGTCCCGGTCGTCGATCCGGGTCACCACGTCCCCCGGACGCAGACCGGCCTGTGCCGCCGGGCCGTCGCGCAGGGTCGATGCGACCAGCACCCCGTGTCCCGCGCGCAGACCGAATGATTCGGCCAGCTCCGGGGTCACGCTGCGCCCGCTCAGACCGATCCATCCGCGCGTGACCTGCCCCTGAGAGGCGAGCGCGTGCGCAACATCGATCGCGATCTCGGACGGGATGGCGAAACCGATTCCTTGCGCCGTTCCGGTTTCGGTGAAGATGGCGGTGTTGATGCCGATGAGCTCGCCTTGTGCGTTCGCGAGTGCGCCGCCCGAGTTGCCCGGATTGATGGCGGCATCGGTCTGGATGAAGCTCTCGATGTCGGTGATGCCCAGCTCGCCGCGCCCGGTCGCGCCGACGATCCCCATGGTGACGGTCTGACCGACCCCGAAGGGATTGCCGATCGCCAGCGCCAGGTCGCCCACGCGCAGGCTCCGGGAGTTTCCGATCGGCGCGACGGGCAGCCCCTGCGCATCGGCCTTGAGCACGGCGAGGTCGGTATCCGCATCGACCCCGACGAGTGCTAGCTCGAGCGAACGCCCGTCGGCGAGCACGGCGCGGATGCGATCGGCGTTCTGCACGACATGGCGATTGGTCAGAATGAAGCCGTCGGGCGAAAGGATCACCCCCGAGCCCAGTCCGGTGCGGGAGGCGGCTGCCCCGGGCGGTCCATGGTGGAGTCCCGGATAGGTCGGCAAGGTCGGTCGCGGCGGCCCGTGCTCGGTCTGTGTCGCGAAGATGCTCACGACGGCTGGCGCGACGCGCGACACCGCCCGGGCAAAGCTCGGCATGTCGTCGCGCAGGTGCGCCGCCGCGCCCCCGGTGTCGTGGTGCGGCGATGGGTCCGATCCCGGCGGGGCCAGCAAGAGCGTCAGTGCGGAGCCTGCGGCCCCGCCGATCAGGGCCGCAATCAGAAGGGTGGTTGGACCTGTCTGGATCATCCGATTTAAGCTAAGCAGCCTTGGCATGAGTCCGACGACGGAACCGCGGAATCGGCCCTTCGCCTTCCCGTAAGTCTAAACCAAATCCATCGCGTCTCGAGCGTTTACGTCGGTGCGGCGGTGACCTCCGCGGGGTCCGCGGAGACCCTTGCGAATGCGGCGAAGTTGCGGATTGCCCATTTTCCGCTGCACCGCCGACTCCGGATTTCCGATCATCCGACGTCCGGGAATCCCCGGCCGTCGCAGGAGCTCGAGCATGGTCGATCCTCTCTCTTTAGTCGCCTACTGCGATAGTTTTCTTGCTTCGGGCGACTTCGACGACTTCGCTCCGAACGGTTTGCAGCTCGAAGGCGAGCGTCCGATCACTCGGTTGGCCAGCGGCGTGACGGCGTGCGCGGCATTGATCGAGGCCGCGAGCGCATGGGGTGCGGATGCAATTCTGGTCCATCACGGGTGGTTCTGGAAGAGCGAGGCACCCTGCCTCGTCGGGATAAAGGGACGGCGCGCAAGGCGATTATTCAAGGCCGGGGCCAGCTTGATCGCGTATCATCTGCCGCTCGACGCGCATCCGCAGGTCGGCAACAACGTAGCCTTGGCGTCGCACCTCGGATGGGTCGATGCCAAGCCCGTCGCGGATCGCCGAGGACTTTTGTGGTCCGGGCGTTTAAGGCTCGGATGCTCGCCGGAGGCCCTCGCTGCTCACGTCTCGGAACGACTGGGGCGCCCCGCGACCTTGATCGCCGCGGGCCGCGAGCGGATCGAGCGGATCGCTTGGTGTACCGGCGGCGGGCAGGGCTACATCGAGCAGGCCGCCGCGCTCGGCGTCGATGCCTACGTGAGCGGAGAGATCTCGGAGCAGACAACCCACGCGGCGCGCGAGCTCGGGATCGCCTTCGTCGCGGCAGGGCATCACGCGACCGAGCGTTACGGGGTTCAGGCTCTAGGCGTGCACCTTGCCGAACGGTTCGGGCTGGAGCATCGGTTCATCGAGATCGACAATCCGGCCTAGGCCGAGATCGGCTCGGGGTTCGGCTGCTTTGCCTTGACCGATCCGGCCGGAATACAAGACAATGCCCGGTCGATTTTAGAGAGAATCGGCATATTCTGATCTTCCTTTCATGACCATGCGTGAGCCGCCAGCCGATAAGCTGTTCATGGGGCTCGCGCCAGCCGGGGGTTAGTGGCTTATGAGCGCACAAGGCGTGAACAAAACCAGGCGGCGTGTGCTTGTCGCCGCGACCAGCGTGGTCGGAGCCGTCGGAGCCGGCTTCGCCCTCGTCCCATTTATTGCGTCGATGAACCCGAGCGCCAAGGCGCGTGCCGCGGGTGCGCCGGTCGAGGCCGACATCAGCCAGCTGGAACCGGGCGCGATTCTGCGCGTCAAATGGCGCGGTAAACCGGTTTGGGTCGTCAGCCGTACACCGGAAATGCTCGAGGCACTGCCGACACTTGACGGCCAGTTGGTCGATCCGGCATCCGGCGTGCCGCAGCAGCCGGAGTATTGCCAAAACGCGACGCGCTCGATCAAGAAAGAGTATTTCGTCGTGATCGGGATTTGTACGCATCTGGGCTGCTCGCCGACCTTTCGGCCGGAGTTCTCGCCCGACGATCTGGGCGGTGGATGGCGCGGTGGGTTCTTCTGTCCCTGCCACGGCTCCAGGTTCGATCTTGCCGGCCGTGTCTTCAAGGGTGTTCCGGCCCCCACAAATCTGGTGATTCCTGTGCATACCTACATCAATGACACCACCATTTTGGTCGGTGAGGATCGAGGAGCGGCTTGATGAGCGCAGAAAAGTCCGAGAACCTCAGCTGGATCGATAAGCGATTCCCGCTGACGGAGACCTGGAAAGCACACCTTTCCGAGTATTACGCCCCGAAGAATCTCAACTTCTGGTCGTTTTTCGGCTCGCTGGCGATCCTCACGCTGGTGATCCAGATCGTTTCCGGGATCTGGCTGGCGATGAGCTACAAGCCGTCCGCGGTGGAGGCATTCGCGTCGGTCGAATACATCATGCGCGATGTCGAGTGGGGGTGGTTGATCCGGTACATCCATTCCACCGGCGCATCGGCCTTCTTCATCGTCATCTATCTGCACATGTTCAGGGCCTTGCTGTGGGGTTCCTACCGCAAGCCGCGCGAGTTGCTGTGGATCATCGGTGTCGTAATCTATCTGGTGATGATGGCGACCGCCTTCTTCGGCTATCTCCTGCCTTGGGGGCAGATGTCGTTCTGGGGTGCGCAGGTTATCGTGAATCTCTTTGCGGCCGTTCCGGTCGTCGGCGACGATCTCGCGGTCTGGGTGCGCGGTGACTATGTCATCTCGGATACGACGCTCAACCGATTCTTCGCCTTCCATTTCCTCTTGCCGTTCGTTTTGGCGGCCTTGGTGTTCCTGCACATCGTTGCACTGCACCATGTCGGGTCTAATAACCCGGACGGGATCGAGATCAAGGAGGGTCCGAAAGGCAACCGCTGGAGCGACAAGGCGCCGGCGGACGGTATCCCCTTCCACCCCTATTACACGGTCAAGGATACCGTCGGGGTCGTGGTTTTCCTCGCGATCTTCTCGGCGATCGTCTTCTACGCACCGACCATGGGCGGACTCTTCATCGAGGCACCGAACTTCCAGCCGGCCAACCCCTTCCAGACCCCGGCGCACATCGCCCCGGTTTGGTACTTCACGCCCTACTACGCGATGTTGCGGGCGGTGCCGCCGATGTATGGATCCCAGTTCCCGGGCGTGGTCGTGATGTTCGCGGCGATCCTGATCCTCTTCGTGCTCCCGTGGCTTGACCGCAGCAAGGTCAAGTCGATGCGCTATAAGGGGCCGATCTTCAAGGTCATGACGGGGCTGTTCGCGATCTCCTTCGTCGTCTTGGCCTGGCTCGGACTGCAGCCGGTGGATCCCTTCCTGACGCTGTTGTCGCAGATCTTCACGGCCATCTATTTCGCGTACTTCCTGCTGATGCCGATCTACAGCTCGATCGACAAGACCAAGCCCGTTCCGGAGAGGGTGACCTCATGAGAAAGCTGATCATTGCCACCTTGGTTCTGTTGCTGCCCGCCGTGGGATTCGCCGCGGGCGGCCATGTCGAGTTGGAGAAGGCCGACATCGATCTGAACGATCAGGCATCTCTCCAGCGCGGAGCGAAGTATTACGTCAACTACTGCATGGCGTGTCATTCGCTCAGTCATATGCGCTATTCACGCATGGCTGAAGATCTGGGTATCGACGATAAGTCACTGCGCGAGAACCTCTTGTTCGGTGACGCCCAGCCGACCGACATGATGAAGAACTCGATGCGGCCTGCCGACGGCGAGGTCTGGTTCGGCACGGCGGTGCCCGACCTCACGCTGGTGACGCGTTGGCGGAGTCCGGACTGGGTCTATACCTACCTGAAGAGCTTCTACGCGGACCCCGCTCGGCCTTACGGCGTGAACAACGTAATTTTCCCCTTGGTGGGTATGCCTCACGTCCTCGGTGATTTGCAGGGTGTGCAGGAGGCGATCGTCGAAGAGCATGCCGGTCACGAGCCGACCATCGCCGGCGTGCAGCTCGCGCAGCCCGGAAGTCTGGCCCCCGAGGAATACGACAACATGGTGCGCGACATCACCGCGTTCCTCACCTATGCGGGCGAGCCGAGCCAAACGGAGCGGCGCAGGATGGGTATCTATGTCCTGCTGTTCCTCGGCCTCTTCTTCATCGTGGCCTTTGCGCTGAAGAAGGAATACTGGAAAGACGTCCACTAGTCGCTGCGCACCGCATCGGCCTCGATTCGTCGAGGTCGATGCATGTCATCTTCGTTTGACGGGTCGGCCGGACGCGGTTGCTTTCGGCTCGACACTCCCGATTCACTGTTCTACAGACGAGCGCAATGCTCAAGGCAGCTGACCCGGACGGTCGGCGATACCTGTTCCTCGGGCCCGACCGGGCTTTGTCCACATGCTGGAGAAGGGAAGAATGGCTGTGGCTGCGAGTAGACGATCCGTGATGACGCTATTTTCCGATCCCACCTGTCCCTATTGCCACCGTGTCCGGATGGTGCTCGCCGAGAAGGGTATCGCGGTCGACGTGGTCGATGTCGATGCCAACGACCTGCCGGCAGAGGTGATGGACTTCAACCCTTACGGGACCGTCCCGACGCTTGTCGATCGGGATCTGCGGCTCTACGAGTCGCGCATCATCATGGAGTATCTCGACGAACGCTTCCCTCACCCTCCTTTGCTGCCCGTCGACCCGGTCTCGCGTGCCAGCGCGCGGCTGTTCATGTATCGCATCGATCACGATTGGTACACCCTGATGGGTCGGATTCGAATGGGGAGTCCGGAGGAAGCGGAACAGGCACGCAAGGAGTTACGCGAGAGCTTGGTCGTCACCGCACCGGTCTTCGGTGCCCATACCTTCTTCATGAACGACGAGTTCTCTCTGGTCGACTGCTGCATCGCGCCGCTTCTTTGGCGGCTGCCGGTCCTGGGTATCGAGCTGCCGCCCCAGGCCGAGGCGTTGCGAGTTTACATGCGACGCATCTTTGCCTGCGATGCCTTCCGTAAGAGCCTCACCGAGGCCGAGAAGGAGATGATCGCTGACCTGTCCTGATGGAGGGCCCGATGGAGAGCGAGACCGACACCATGACATCGACGAAGCCTTATCTGATCCGGGCGATCTACGAGTGGATCCTGGACAACGATATGACGCCGCATTTGGTGGTGGATGTCCGTTATCCCGGCGTGCAGGCACCGAAGGAGTTCGTGGAAGACGAGCGTCTGGTGCTCAACCTTTCGCCGAGCGCGGTGCGCGCTCTGGTCCTGGGAAACGAGCAGATCGAGTTCAATGCGCGATTCGGCGGCGTGGCTCGCGACGTTTACTTTCCCGTCGAAGCGGTGCTGGGCATCTTCACGCGCGAGAACGGTCAGGGGATGGTCTTCCCCGAGCTGGCCTACCCGCTTCCCGGTGAGCCCGAGCCGGACTCCGCCGCGCAAGTCGAGCAGAAGCGAAGCAAACCACGATCGGTCGGTCGGCCTCGGGGCGTCCAGAGTCCCCAAGGGCCCCAAGGGCCCAAATCGCCTTCAGGCAAAGGAAAAGGCAAGGGCGGCGGTCCGACGCTGAAGGTCGTCAAGTAAGCGCCGATCACGGCTTTTGCCGCTTCTGGCGCGGTTCACGCGTCCTGCGCCTGCGCCGGTAAACCGAAACTCAGATCCTCGAGAGTCATTCCCCGCATCACCAGATAACCGCTGCGGCGTCCGACGCCCTCTTCGCTGAAATCGAAACGATAGACGCGGCGCAGCCTCACGCCTTCCGACCGCCAGGCCAGTCCGAGTCGTCGCAAGGCGACCGTTTGATCCAGAAACTGCAGCTCGCGTTGACGACAGGCGGTCTTGCAGATCTCGGTCGCGATCTCGCGCGCACGCATGGTGTCGAGCCAGAACCAGCCAAGCAAGAGCAGAAAAAAGACGGCGAGCAGATTGCTCATTCAAACAACTCCTCCAGTGTAACGGGCGGCGTGCGAGACGACGGGCGCACGCAAGTGCTGCAGGCAGCTGCGTGCGCACCGGCCGCCTGAGTATACTGTCTGCCCTTCGAGAACATGGGAGCGACCGGGATGAAGAGACCTATTTTATCGGCCGTCATCGTGTTCTTGACCGCCACGGGTCTGATCGCCTGCGGCCGGGACCAAGCACCGGTCGAGGACGCCGCCGCGCCGTCCGCAGAGGGGTCGAGAATGCTCGACCAAGCGGTCGAGGCGGCAAAGGATGCGGCCTCGGAGGCGGCGGCTTCAGCGATGGAGAAGGCCGAGGCGGTGCGAGATCGCGCCGATAGGGAAGCCAAGGAGATGATCGATCAGGTCAAGAGCTTCCTGGCGGAGGATAAGGAGGAGATGGCGCGTGACCTGATGGACAAGCTGTCCATCATGAAGGATTCGCTCTCCGACCCATTGCGTGCCGAGAGCGAGCGTCTCGAGGCCATGTTCTCCGACGCTTAAGCCGCCGCCGCACCCGTCCGGGCAGCACCCCTCCCGCGCGGGCCGGGCGGGTGTCCAGGGCTCTCGTTGTTGCCGCGGGTGCGCAGCCCCGATGTCCCCCCGGGGCGGCGCGGATCGTTTCATTCACCATCACTCGAGACTCGGCGATCGCTGCACCCTCGTGTGGAGATGTCGGTCGGAATCGCTCATGGCTTGGCTGTATCTCGTCATTGCCGGTATTTTCGAATGGGGTTGGCCCGTCGGCCTGAAGCTCGGGGTGACGGATTCCGGTCTGCGCTGGGGCTGGATCGGATTCGCCGTCTTTTGCATCGTGGCGAGCGGGGCCTGCTTACTCGTCGCGCAGAAGAGCATTCCGATGGGAACGGCGTATGCCGTCTGGACGGGTATCGGCGCCGTCGGGGCCTTTGCCATCGGGATCGTCCTCTTCGCCGAGCCGGCCACCCTGCTGCGCTTTCTCTTCGTGGGCATGATCGTGCTGGGCATCGTCGGGTTGAAGCTGGTCTCCGGGTCTTAAACCGCGCTGAGCACCCTATGCGATGTTTTTGGATGAGGTCGGCCCCGGCGGACTTGCCGATCGCCGGGGCTGGCGCGGTTTAAGATATTAAAAAATATAATATTTTTAACCGCGTTTCCGCTGAGGGTTGTGGAAGCGCCAAACGTCGCGCTCACTCGACAACGAGCATCTCGCTCCGGGCGCGGTTTAGAACCGAGCCTGAACGCCGGCGGTGCGCCGGTGCGTGCGTCTCCGCTAATCCTCCGCCTCGCCGAGAAGAACCTGCCGGCGCATTTAATCGAGAGGTCCTATCGTGCGGTTTCGATGCGGCTCTCTGATCTCGGGCCCCAGCATGACGGCAATCGGACGTGTTTGCGGGTTGGCGTCCAGCGCGATCTTGAGCGACATGGTCAGGGGTACGGAGAGAAACATGCCGACCGGTCCCAGTACCCATCCCCAGAACACCAGCGAGACGAAGACCACCAAGGTGGAGAGTCCCAGGCCGTACCCCATGATTTTCGGCTCCAGGATGCTCCCGACCAAGGTGTTCACCACCAAATAGCCCACCGCAACAAGCAGTGCACTCTGTAGGTCGATCTGAACGAGTGCGAGTAATACCGCCGGAACCGCGGCCAGGATAGAGCCGATCGTGGGAACGAAATTCAGTAGGAAGGCGATCAAGGCCCAGAGGACCGCATAGTCCACCCCGAGGATCGTCAGCCAGGCCCAAAGGATGAGGCCGGTTCCCAAGCTGGTGAGGCTCTTGATCCCCATGTAGCGATTGATGCTGTCGAGGACGACATGCATCCGTTCGGTCGAGGTCTCGGGCGAGGTGAGTGCGGCCCGCAGCTTGGCCGGCAGCCCGGCTGCTTCGAGCAGCATGAAGACCACGGTCAGCAGGATGAGAAAGGCATTGGCGAGCACGCCGCTGAGCCCCGACACCAGATCGCCCGCCATCCCCAAGACTCGCGCGGGATCGATATAGGTTTGCAGGGCCTCGCGCGAGGTATGGAGGCCGACGCCGTCGAGCCATCGCGCGAGGTCGTCGACGAGCAGCTTCAGGCGATCCTGGTACTCCGGGAGGCTGGCCTTGAAGCCGTCGAGCGACCCCGCGACCAGGATCGCGAGAACACTGCCGAGACCGGCGATCGCCAAGACCACCAGCAGCATCGCGGCCCAGTTGGGTGCGCCGCGACTGCGCAGCGTGCGCAGCGGCGGGGTTGCGACCACGGCGATGAAGACGGCGAGCAAAAAGGGCGTGACCAAGGACGACGCCGCCCGCAGGCCCGCGACCACGACGATAAAGGCCGCTGCCGCGATCAGGAAGCGCGTGGCAGGACCGAATAGGGGAGGAGGGCCCATGCGTCGCGCTAGCGGGTTGCTCTACCCGTTCCGATCGGCGTGAATCGGGGTAGGCCCGAATGCAGCCACCAGGTGTTGGTGACATCGTCCCAGCGCCAGACCTGTCGGTCGGTGAGCTGTTTGACGACCTGGGCGTCCTCGAACAGGTAGTCGATCGCAACCACCTGAACGGCGCTCTCGTCGGCCTGGATGACCGGCGGCTGGGTCACGTCGTAGCCGGTCACGCGCAGCTCCTCGAAGGTCTCCGGGAGCGCTCCGGTCTTGCGTTGATCCGGATGCAGAAAACCGAGCGCCGTCTCGTAGTAGCCCCAACGCAGGGCGGATTGATAGCCGTGGGTGGCGGCCTGGAGCGCGACGGCGCGACGGTCCTTCTCCACGACTGCACAGCCGCCGCTCGACAGGCTTATCAGGAGCAGGGCGAGGATCGGCAGGTGGCTCGAGCGCGTCATTCTCCCCGGCGCCAGCGTCCGTTGCCTTGAACCTTTCCGTTGAGCCATTGCGTCCTCGAAGATCGAACTCATGTGCGGACACATGATAATCCAAGCCCCGGGCGCGACCAACGTCGGGGCTCGCTCCTGGATCTGCGGTATCATTCCGGACCGAATTCCCCGCCCCTGACCGATCCTCAAAAGCGATGTCTGAATCCATCGAGCCGAAACGCGAGATCTCCGTTGCCGATGTACGGCTCACGCTTCTCGGAACCGCCCACGTCTCGCGCGCCAGCGAGGAAGAGGTCCGCGCCCTGCTGCAGAGCGGGGAGTACGACGCGGTGGCCGTAGAGCTGTGTCGCAGTCGTTTCAGTGCCTTGATGGATCCCAAGTCGCTCTCGGAGATGGACCTCTTTTCGGTCATCCGCCAGCGGCGCGTCTACATGGTGGTCGCGAATCTCGCCTTGTCGGCCTACCAGCAACGTCTGGCCGATCAGTTCGGGATCGAGCCCGGTGCGGAGCAGCGCACCGCGGTTCGCGTCGCCAAAGAGATGGGTCTTCCGGTCCTGTTGATCGATCGGGAGATCGGCGTCACCCTGAAACGCATCTCGGCCAATCTCGGCTGGTGGAAGCGCTATACCCTCTTCACGGGGCTCTTGGCCGCGATGCTGACCTCGGAGAAGGTCAGCGAGGAGGAGATCGAGCGGCTCAAGGAGGGCGACGTCCTGGAGACGACATTTGCCGAGTTTGCTCACGATCGGCGGGATTTGTTCGTGCCCCTGATCGAGGAGCGCGACCGCTACATGGCCGCAAAGCTGCGCAGCGAGCCTGTGCGGGCTGGCGTGAAGCGGGTCTTGGCCGTCGTGGGTGCCGGACACCTGAAGGGCATCGCCGAGGCGTTGGAGACGGACGCCGCTGACCCCGCCGCGGTCACGCGAGCGCTCGAGGATGTGCCGCCGCCGAGCCGTTGGCCGCGGATCCTGTCATGGGGTCTAGTCGCCTTGATCTTGGGTGGTTTTGCCTTCGGCTTTTCTCAGAGCACCACCTTGGGGTGGGGGCTGGTCGCGGCCTGGATCGTCATCAACGGCGGTCTTGCGGCTTTGGGTACCTTGCTGGCCGGCGGGCACCCCTTGACGGTGGTCGCGGCGTTTCTCGCCGCGCCGCTGACATCGCTGAATCCGACCATCGGCGCCGGTATGGTCACGGGTGCGGTCGAGATTTCGATGCGCAAACCCCGGGTCTCGGATTTCGGTCGGCTGCGTCTCGATGTCGTGACCTTACGGGGCTGGTGGCACAATCGTGTCGCCCGGGTCTTTCTCGTGTTTCTTTTCAGCACCCTCGGCTCCGGGATCGGCACCTACGTTGCCGGCTTTCATATCGTGGATCAATTGTTTCGTGCCGGCGTCCCCTGACGTCTTGCCCACGGATCACAAAGGCTCGCCGGCGGGAATCAGTGCCGTGTCCGGTCGAGGTGGCCCCGGATCGTCTCGATCGCCTCGTCGAGATGTTGAAACGCATGATCTCCGCCGTCCCAGACCATGAGGCGGCCACACCCTGAATAGATGCGCTCGGCGATGCGGGTATCGATGACCTCGTCTCCGCGCTCCAGGAAAAGGGTGCTCGGAGTGCCGTCGCATGGATCCGCGACGCCGTAGGGTCGGGTGCTTTCGATCAGGTCCTCGCTGACCCGATAGTGCTCCCCGTGGGCCGTGGTCATGATCTCGCCGATGTGATCTCGGAAAAGGCTCCAGGGTGTGAGTGCCGGATTGATCATGTACAGATGCGAGAATCGAAATCGGCGGGCCAGGTATTGGCCGTAGAAGCCGCCCATGGAGCTGCCGACCACGGCCGGCTCGAGGCCTTCGTGTCGCCCGAGAAGCGTGGCGAAAAAGTCCGATAAAACGGCGACGGCCTCCGCCGGACGGTGCGCCGGGTAGTCGATGGCGACGACCGGATGCGGGGCCAAGCGCTCGCGAAGGCGTTGGGCCTTGTAGGATCGGCTCGAGCTGTTGAGTCCGTGAATGTAAACGATCATCGCGTTTAAGTCGTCGCGGGACAAGGTGTTTGAAGTCGGGGCCCTCGCCTCTAAACCTCAAGGAGGTCGTCCTGGAATGAGGCGGGCGGGGGACGCGTCGTCTCTGCCTCGGTCGCGCTCGCAGGAGCGCCGAAAAAAGTCAGTCGAAACAAAAGGCAGCGATCGATAAACTCGCGTGTGCTTTTGGGCATCGGTACCCGTGCGCGTACGATCGAGCCGATCAGCTCGGTTCCGTCACGCAACAGTGCGACAGCGTCCATCGCCTCGCGCGTGGCCGTGGCGCTCGCGTTGCAGGGCAGCACCGGGGCCATTCGACCGAGTCGATCCATCGCGACCGCGAAGGTCGGCCAGACATCGAAAATCGCCGGATCGGTGCGCAGGATCTCGCACTTGCGTTTGGCTGCGTCGGCCAGCGCGTCGATCTTCGGATCGATATCGGTCATCTGGCGACTGCCCGCAAAGGTGTCTTTCAGGACCGTCGCGATGCGATCGATGTCGCGCATGGTCATGGCGATCTTGAGGTAACGGCTGTCGTAGAAGTCCTCGATCGTCATGGAAAACGCCTTGAACGGCTCGCCCCAGAGCTCGTCGATCCCCTCGTCTCCGCTGCGATGCCGGACCATCTTTCCGAGCTCCAATGCGTCCACCAGGCAATCTCCGCATTCACGCATCAGGCTATTGTCGGGGCCGATCTCGACCCCGGCGGATTGCAGGTCGACAAGGCAGGTGAAAATGTCCGCGGCCCGATTGAAGAGCGCGCCGGCCAGCATGGCTCCGTTGACCCGCCTGCGCTCCGGATCGGTTTCCGAGGTATAGGCCGCGCGTGCCTCATCGAGCCGAGAGCCCGGGATGTTGATGCCGTGCTCGACGTGATTGAACAGACGTCGGGTGAGCGCTTGGATCAGGCGTCGTTTGGTCTCGAGCGTATCGCCGGGCGGCTTGTAGGACTTGATCCAGTAGCCGTCGTAAAACACGCGCTCCTCGTCGAAGACGATGCGCCGCGTGCCGTTATTGGGTTGTGTGGGCATGCCTGGGTCGGTGTCCTGGGCGGGTAAGAGGATTGATACCGGTTTTCCGCCGGGTGCGCAATCGTGATCCTCGATCCGGCGCCTCCGGGCCGTGATGGCGCACCCCGAGGTGTATACCAAGCTCACCTATGACCTCGAGCATCGCTGGACTATAGTGGCGCTCTCAGCCGCACACGCAGTGACCTTATCGATCCCGGTTTCGTGGGGTTTCTCGCCGCCGGGGTGATGAGCGTCGCGTGATGTTCAGGTCACTATCGAATCGTCTCACCGAGGGAATATGCGAGCGAAGGACAAGATTGCATCCATGATTACGACACTCTTCATATGGGGTCTCGCTGGGGCGCTGTTCGGCGCATTGTTCGGCGGTCTCTACCAGGTCCTCTCCTTTCTCGGGCTTGCGGGCTGGCAGCCGTTGGTCATCGCGGCGGCGGCAGCAGCGATGACGACATCGGCTTTCTACAGCGCGATGCCCGTGGCACTGATGGGTGCCATGGCCGGTGTCCTGGCGTCTATCGGGTATCTGATCGTCAGCGGGCAGAGTGTAGAGCTCTTGTGGATCGCCGGGACGGCGGGCGCGGGCGGGGTTCTCGCAGGCGTTTTCTATGCCTGGATGATCACCGGCGGAGGGCGGCCGCTCGCCGAGACCCTCACTGGCCTGGTTGCGGGCTTAGCGGCCGGCGGCATCATGGCACTCGTGTTCGCTTCCCTGGGTATCCGGTTCAGCATGTTCGTGTTGTCGGCGGGCGTCGTGGCGTTGGTCGGGACCTTCTTCCAGGTCTCCGAACGCTGGTTGGTCGCGCACAGCGCACGCTGGTTTCCGGCGGTCTTGTCGGCCCCCGTAGTCGCCGGACTGATCGCCGCCGTGGTCGGGGCAAGCGTGTGGATCGTCGGCGGTACGACCTCGACCATGTTGAGCAGCAACGCGCAGGATTCAGCGAGTCAGATCCTCGGCGCTGTCCCGCCCGGGTTCCTCGGCGGCATGCTCGGCGGAGCCGTGACGGGCATGCTGTTGCAGATCCTCGGTTTTCGTCCGGAGCAGCCGCACTGAGCGGCGTGGCGGTTGCGATTCGGCCGATCGGAAAGGGTATAAATCCACATGTTTTTTGTGATAATGGGCCCGCAACCTCAAGCAGGAACGGGTTGTGTGGCTTCGACATTCCCTCAATCATGCTGGAGGAGACCAGATGTTCGCCGTTCTTATTGCAGTCGCCATCGGAATCGTCATCGGCTGGAACTGGCCGCAGCCGCCTTGGGCCAAGGATATTCAGGACCGTGTCGTCGAGACATTCCAGTCCTTTACCAATAAGGGTCCCAAGTAATCTACAGAGCCGGATCGGCACCGGTCTCGACCCGGGGCGACAGGGCATGCGGCGTCGATGCCGTGGGCCTGTCGTTCGCCGGTGCCGTCGGCGTCAGACGGAGTCGAGAATCAGCAACACGGCGATCGCCCAAAGCGCCCGGTTCAACCAGCGCCGGTAGGTTACCTGATCGAGCCGGCGGCGCACCCGAATGCCGATCCACAACACGGCCAGTACGGCAGGCAGTGCAAAGAGCGCGAGCTGGATGATGGTCGGATCCAGTGCGTCCTGCAGCGCGAACCCCGTCAGTTGACCGCTCTTGCTGGTAATGAAGCTCAGGTTGAAGGTTGCGACCATCAGACCCGGATGCATCCGGGTGTAGAGCGCGAAGGCAACCACGATGGGCGAGAAGACGTTTACCAGCCCGGCCAAGAGGCCCATCCCCAACCCCAACAGCGCAAGCCCCCAGTGCGGGATTCGATGCTCGGGTCCATCGCCGCGCTTGCGTTGCAGGATCAAGAAGGCGATCAACACTGCGGCCAGCAGCAGCCGAAAGGGCTCCGGGTCGACGCTCAGCAGGATCCGCGTACCGATCAGGCTACCGACCATCGTGAAGACCGGGATGGCCCAGAAGCGGCGCAGTGCTTCGAGCCAGCGTCGCTCGGTGGCGATGCTGACCAGGTTGATGGCGATGGTCGGGATGAGCGTCAGGAGTACGGCCGTGCGCATGTCCATGACGAGCACGAGCAGCGGCGTGGCGACCAGGGGGAACCCGAACCCGAAGGCTCCGTGCACGAAGGCGGCAATCAGGAGGATCCCGATCGCCGCCAGATCGATCAATGCGAACGTGTCCAAGATTCCAATCGTCTCCTGCGGTTTCCGCGTTCGCGTTTAGTTTAAATGCGGTCGCCTGGTTTCCCAGGGCAAAAAAAGCCCGGCGTGTGCCGGGCGAATCGTCTCATGAGAGACGAGGAGGACATCGGTGTCGAGCGTCCGCCTCGCAGAGGCGGACGCTTGCGAAATGACCGGGACGGCTTACGAAGCGGACACCTCTCTGATCCAGTCTAAAAGGCGTCCCCGGGTACCCGCACCCAGCCTTCCATCAATACCCGGGCGCTGCGGCTCAT
The DNA here is from genome assembly GCF_900106925.1 of Thiocapsa roseopersicina. GTDB lineage: Bacteria > Pseudomonadota > Gammaproteobacteria > Chromatiales > Chromatiaceae > Thiocapsa > Thiocapsa roseopersicina. The sequence continues at coordinate 18,501 of NZ_FNNZ01000006.1, read as the reverse complement.
GATGGCCTTGGTCACGGTCCAGTCGCCATTGACATGACGGGCCTCGGCGCCGACGCGCAGTGTGCCCGAGGGGTGGCCGAAGCGGACCGCGGTGCGCTCTCCTCCCCCGGCAGCCAGGTTGACCAGGGTGCCGGGGATGGCTGCGGCGGTGCCGATGGCCACAGCGGCCGTCCCCATCATGGCGTGGTGCAGCTTGCCCATTGAGAGCGCGCGTACGCACAGATCGATGTCGCCTGCGGATACCGACTTTCCACTGGAGGAGACGTAATCGGCCGGCGTGGCGACGAAGGCGACCTTGGGGGTGTGCTGGCGGGTTGCCGCCTCGGCAACCTCCTTGATGAGGCCCATCCGCAGCGCGCCATAGGCGCGGATGGTTTCGAACATCCTCAAGGCATCGGCATCGCCGTTGATGGCGTCCTGCAACTCGGTACCGGTGTACCCGATCGCCGCCGCATTGACGAAAACGGTCGGGATGCCGGCATTGATCATGGTGGCCTCGAGCGTCCCGACACCGGGGACCTCGAGGTGATCGACCAGGTTACCGGTCGGGAACATGGAGCCGCCGCCCTCGCCGTCACCCTCGTCGGCAGGGTCCAGGAACTCCAATTGCACCTCGGCGGCCGGGAAGGTCACGCCGTCGAGCTCGAAATCACCCGTCTCCTGCACGGCGCCGTCGGTCATGGGCACGTGCGCGATGATGGTCTTGCCGATGTTGGCCTGCCAGACGCGCACACGCGCCATGCCGTCCCGCGGCAGCCGGTCAGGATCGATGAGGCCGGCGCCGATGGCGAAGGAGCCAACCGCAGCCGAGAGGTTGCCGCAGTTGCCGCTCCAGTCGACGAAGGCCGTGTCGATGGACACCTGGCCGAACAGATAATCGACGTCGTGATCGGGTTTGCTGCTCTTGGACAGGATGACCGTCTTGCTGGTGCTGGAGGTCGCCCCGCCCATGCCGTCGATCTGTTTGCCGTAGGGGTCCGGGCTGCCGATGACACGCAGCAGCAGGGCATCGCGTGCCGCACCCGGCACTTGGGCGGCCTCGGGAAGGTCTTGCAGGCGGAAGAAGACGCCCTTGCTGGTGCCGCCGCGCATGTAGGTGGCGGGAATGCGGATCTGGGGAACATTAGACATGGGCTTGATATCTCAACTAATTGCTCGATTCACTCCCCTCTCCCCTCTCCCCTCGCGGGAGAGGGGCCGGGGGAGAGGGGGGAGCAGACTGCTCCAGCGCCTCTAAGGATGCTCGACAACACCGCCTCCGGATTCTGCAGGATGTCATGGTTCCAAAACCGTATGACCCTGAAGCCTTGCTCCCCGAGCCATGCATCACGCACGGAATCACGATCACTCGCGTTGCGCTGGCCGCCGTCGGCCTCGACGATCAACCGGGCGCCAAAGTGCACGAAATCGACGATATATGGGCCGATCGGTTGCTGGCGACGGAACTTCTGTCCATCCAGGCGATGGGCGCGTAGATGACGCCAGAGCAGTTGCTCGGCGTCCGTCATGGTTTGGCGCAGGGTTTTGGCGAATTGGCGTTGGTCCATTCTCACCCCCCTCTCCCCAACCCCTCTCCCGCGAGGGGAGAGGGGCTTTTTTGCGCGGTTTTCCGGGAAGCTCGGCTGAGCCATCTCCCCCTCTCCCGCAAGGGGAGGGGCTTTCTTATGCCGCTTTGCTGGATTCCAGGAAGTCCTGGGCGAAGCGCTGCAGCACCCCGCCGGCCTCGTAGATCGCCAGCTCTTCCGCGGTATCGATGCGACAGGTGACCGGCACCTCCACACGTTCGCCGTTCCTGCGCGTGATCACCAGGGTCAGGGTGGCACGCGGCGTGCGCTCGCCGACCACGTCGTAGGTCTCGCTGCCGTCGATCCCGAGCGTCTTGCGGTCGACGCCGGGCTTGAACTCCAGCGGCAGCACGCCCATCCCGACCAGGTTGGTGCGGTGGATGCGCTCGAAGCCCTCGGCGACGATCGCCTCCACCCCGGCCAGCCGCACGCCCTTGGCGGCCCAGTCGCGCGACGAGCCCTGGCCGTAGTCTGCACCGGCGATGATGATCAGCGGCTGCTTGCGGCCCATGTAGGTCTCGATCGCCTCCCACATGCGCATCACCTTGCCTTCCGGCTCGACGCGGGTCAGCGAGCCCTTCTTGACCTGGCCGTCGACCACGGCCATCTCGTTGACCAGCTGCGGGTTGGCGAATGTGGCGCGCTGGGCGGTCAGGTGGTCGCCGCGGTGGGTGGCGTAGGAGTTAAAGTCCTCCTCCGGCAGGCCCATCTTGGCGAGATATTCCCCGGCCGCGCTGTCGGCCATGATGGCGTTCGACGGGGACAGATGATCGGTGGTGATGTTGTCCGGCAAGACCGCCAGCGGACGCATGCCCTTCAGTGTCCGCTCGCCGGCCAGCGCGCCTTCCCAGTAGGGTGGACGGCGGATGTAGGTGCTCTGCGGGCGCCAGTCGTACAGCGGACTCTTGGCCTCTTCCACACGGCCCAGATCGAACATCGGGATATAGACCTGCTTGAACTGCTCGGGCTTCACGCAGGCCGCGACGATGGCGTCGATCTCCTCGTCGCTCGGCCACAGGTCTTTGAGGGTGATGGGGTTGCCCTGCGGGTCATGGCCCAGCGCATCTTGCTCGATGTCGAACCGCACGGTGCCGGCGATGGCGTAGGCCACCACCAGAGGCGGCGAGGCCAGGAAGGCCTGCTTGGCATAGGGGTGGATTCGGCCGTCGAAGTTGCGGTTGCCCGAGAGCACGGCGGTGGCGAAGAGGTCGCGGTCGATGATCTCCTGTTGGATCTTCGGGTCCAGTGCGCCGGACATGCCGTTGCAGGTGGTGCAGGCGTAGCCGACGATGCCGAAGCCGAGCTGCTCCATCTCGGCCAGCAGACCGGCCTCTTCCAGATACAGCTTGGCGACCTTGGAGCCCGGCGCAAAAGAGGTCTTAACCCAGGGCTTGCGCGTCAGACCCAGTGCGTTGGCCTTCTTTGCCACCAGACCGGCGGCCACCACGTTGCGCGGGTTGCTGGTATTGGTGCAGCTGGTGATGGCGGCGATGATCACCGCGCCGTCCGGCATCAGGCCCTCCTTCTCTTCGGCCAGTGCCTTGTCCAGATCCACCGCGATGCCGCGCTCGTGCAGTGCGCTGGTCGGCAGGCGGCGATGCGGGTTGGACGGGCCGGCCATGTTTCGCTCGACGGTGGACAGATCGAACTCCAGCACGCGCTCGTATTCGGCCGTGGCCAGCGCATCGGCCCAGAGGCCGGCGGTCTTGGCATAGGTCTCGACCAATGCGACCTGCTCCGGCTCGCGGCCGGTCAGCGTCAGATAGTCGATGGTCTGCCGGTCGATGTAGAACATGGACGCGGTCGCGCCATACTCCGGACACATATTGGAGATGGTGGCGCGGTCGCCGATCGTGAGGCTGGCGGCACCCTCGCCGAAGAACTCGACATAGGCACCCACTACGCGCTCCTTGCGCAGGAACTCGGTCAGGGCCAGCACGATGTCGGTGGCGGTGATGCCCGGCCGACGCTTGCCGGTCAGCCGCACGCCGATGATGTCGGGCAGGCGCATCATGGAGGCGCGGCCGAGCATGACGGTCTCGGCCTCCAGGCCGCCGACGCCGACGGCGATCACGCCGAGTGCGTCGACATGCGGGGTGTGGCTGTCGGTCCCCACGCAGGTATCCGGGAAGGCGACGCCGTCGCGGGCCTGGATCACCGGGGACATCTTCTCCAGGTTGATCTGGTGCATGATGCCGTTGCCGGCCGGGATCACGTCGACGTTCTTGAACGCGGTCTTGGTCCACTCGATGAAGTGGAAGCGGTCCTCGTTGCGCCGGTCTTCGACGGCGCGGTTCTTCTCGAAGGCCTCCGCGTCGAATCCGCCGTATTCCACGGCCAGGGAGTGATCGACGATCAGCTGGGTCGGCACCACCGGGTTCACCTGTGCCGGGTCGCCGCCCTTCTCGGCGATCGCGTCGCGCAGTCCCGCCAGATCAACCAGGGCGGTCTGGCCGAGGATGTCGTGGCAGACCACCCGCGCCGGATACCAGGGGAAGTCCAGATCCTGGCGGCGCTCGATGAGCTGACCGAGTGCATCGGCGAGAGTGGCCGGGTCGCAGCGGCGCACCAGGTTCTCGGCGAGCACGCGCGAGGTGTAGGGCAGCTTGGCATAGGCGCCGGGCTGGATGGCGTCGACGGTGGCCTCCGCGTCGAAGTAGTCCAGAGCGGTGCCGGGCAAGGGCTTGCGATAGGCGCTGTTCATGATCGGTGCACTGTTTTGGGAGTGGAGACGTCGCCGGACACGCCGTGGAGCGCGGGTGGCGATGTGATGTTGCGATAAAGACAGCCGGGCATGAACGCCGCTGGACCGCGGCGTTCCGATCTGGACCCCGAACCCCGGCCGCTCAGCGCTTCTCGATCGGCACCCAGCTCAGGTTCTCCGGCCCGACATAGTTGGCGCTCGGGCGAATGATCTTGGCGTCGATGCGCTGCTCGATAATGTGCGCCACCCAACCGGTGGTGCGCGAGATGACGAAGATCGGCGTGAACAAGGGGGTCGGAACACCCATCTGCGCGTAGGACACCGCCGAGAACCAGTCGAGGTTCGGGAACATCTTTTTGATGTCCCACATGACGGTTTCGAGGCGGTCGGCGACCTCGAACATGCGCATGTCCTCGTTGGATTGGGATAGACGACGTGCAACCGTCTTGATGACCTCGTTGCGCGGGTCGCCGGTGGTGTAGACCGGGTGACCGAAGCCGATGATGATCTCTTTGCGCCCGACCCGCTCGCGGATGTCGGCCTCGGCCTCGTCGGCGCTGAAATAGCGGCTCTGGATCTCGCAGGCGGCCTCGTTCGCGCCGCCGTGCTTGGGTCCGCGCAGTGCGCCGATCGCGCCCGTGACGGCGGAATAGATGTCCGAGTTGGTGCCGGCGACCACGCGTGCGGCGAAGGTCGAGGCATTGAACTCGTGCTCGGCATAGAGGATCAGCGAGGTGTGCATGGCGCGCACCCACTCGGCCGAGGGCGACTTGCCGTGCAGCAGGTGGAGGAAATGTCCGCCGACCGACTCGTCGTCGGTCTCGACCTCGATGCGCCGGCCGTTGTGGGCGAAGTGATACCAATAGAGCAGCATGGAGCCGAAGCTGGCGACCAGGCGATCGCCGATGTCGCGTGCCGCGGCGACCGGCATGCTGTCCTTCTCGGGCTCCAGCGTGCCGAGCAAGGAGGCGCCGGTGCGCATCACGTCCATCGGGTGCGCCGAGGGCGGGATCTGCTCAAGTGCGGTCTTGAGCGCCGCCGGCAGGCCACGCAGCGAACGGAGCTTACGCTTGTAGGCCGCGAGCTCGGCGGACGTCGGCAGATGTCCGTGGATCAGCAGATAAGCGATCTCTTCGAACTCGGCCTGGTCGGCGAAATCGAGGATGTCGTAGCCCCGATAATGCAGATCGTTGCCGGTGCGCCCGACGGTGCAGACGGCGGTGTTGCCTGCGGCGGTGCCGGACAGGGCAACGGATTTCTTGGGTTTCGGCAGTTGGCTCTCTTGGTTCTCGGCCATCGTGTTCTCCTCGATCGGTGATGTTGGGGAGCTTCCTGCCTCCTGCCTCCTGCCTCCTGCGATCAACGATCAGACAGGGGTGTTCATGCTGGAAGCAGGGGGCCGGAGGCTGGCGGCTTCTTTCAATCCTTGCCCTGCGTAAACAGCTCATCGAGCTTTTGCTCGAAGCCGTGGTAGTTCAGAAAGTCGTAGAGATCCATGCGGGTCTGCATGGTATCGACCACGGCGGCCTGGGTGCCGTCGCGGCGGATCGCCTCGTAGACTTTGAGGGCGGCCAGGTTCATGGCGCGGAACGCCGACAGCGGGTAGAGCACCAGCGAGACGCCTGCCTTGCCCAGCTCGGTGGTCGTGAAGAGCGGGGTGGAGCCGAACTCGGTGATGTTGGCCAGGACCGGGACCTTCACCGCAGCGATGAACTGCTCGTATTGGGCCAACTCGGTCATGGCCTCGGGAAAGATCATGTCCGCGCCGGCCTCCACGCAGGCGACGGCGCGCTCGATGGCCGAGTCGATCCCCTCGACGGCCAAGGCATCGGTGCGGGCCATGATGACGAAGTCGTCGGTGCGGGCATCGACGGCCGCCTTGATGCGGTCGACCATCTCCTCCTTGGAGACGATCGCCTTGCCGGGGCGATGACCGCAGCGCTTGGCCGCGACCTGGTCCTCGATATGGCATCCGGCAGCGCCGGCCCGGTTCATCAGTCGGACGGTGCGGGCGATATTGAAGGCGCCGCCCCAGCCGGTGTCGGCATCGACCAAGAGGGGCAGGGCGCTGGCGTCGGTGATCCTGCGTACGTCCTCCAGCACGTTGTCCAGGCTGGTCATCCCGAGATCCGGGATTCCGAAGGAGCAGGCCGCGACACCGCCGCCCGAGAGATAGAGCGCGCGATAACCGGTGCGCTCCGCCATCATGGCGTGATAGGCGTTGACGGCGCCGACCACCTGCAGAGGATGCTCCTCTTTGACGGCAAGCCGAAGCCGGGCGCCGGGCGTGAGAGTTTTGGTCATGCGGGTCATCTCCTTCGAAGTGGAACTTGGTCGAGAGCTGTGAGCTTCTTGGCTATCAGCTATCAGCGTTATTCGGTCTGATCCGATCGGATCGGCATTCATGTGCATCGCTTCCTCGGACACCTGGATTGTTGCTTACACTCCGGAAGCTGGCGGCTGGCGGCTGGCGGCTGGCGGCTGGCGGCTGGCGGCTGGCGGCTGGCGGCTGGCGGCTGGCGGGGCTCCGCACAGCTCAACGCTCGACGGCCAGCCGGCGCTCGATCGCCCGTCGCGAGGCGCGGATATGCCGGCGCATCAGCCATTCGGCCAGCTCGCCGTCGCGCTCGGCGATGGCGTCGGCCACCAGCTCATGCTCCTTGAGCGCATCGGCGGCCCGGTCGCTCTTCATCCCGAACTGGCAGCGGTACATGCGCGCGAGGTGGTAGAGGTCGTTGCAGAGGATGTCGATGAGGCGCCGGTTGCCGCTGCCCTGGACGATGCGAAAGTGGAAGTCGAGATCGCCTTCCTCCTGGAAATAGGTCTGCCAGTCGGCGCGAGCCACCTCGCGCCTGTGTTGCTCCAGAAGGGCTTTTAAGTCTGCGATGGCCGCATCGGACATGCGTTCCGCGGCGATCCGCGCGGCCATGCCTTCCAGCGCCTCGCGGATCACATAGATTTCCAGGAGCTCATCGTTCGACAGGGTGATGACCCGCGCGCCCAAGTTCGGGCGGCGTTCGACGAGATTGGTGGATTCGAGCCGGCGCATGGCCTCGCGCAACGGGCCACGGCTGATCCCGTAGCGGGCCGCGAGCGCGGGCTCGCTGATTTTGCTTCCGGCGGGGATCTCGCCCTCGACGATTGCCTGGCGCACCTGGCCGAAGACGCGATCGGCGATCGTCGAGGTCTCCTCGTCCAGGGAGTCGGCTGTGGCGGATGTCATAATTGTCGACACTTGATCCGGTGATGGTCTTAATTTAGACCATTATCCGGAGGTGTCAAGTTTAAGTGTCGACATAATGTCGCGCTTGGGTCGGTTTGCGAACCCCGACCCCGGCGGTTGAGCGGGACGGCCGGATCAGGCGTGCCGGGCGTACCCGATCGTGCCCAAGGCGGTCTCGATCTCTTCCAGGATGGCGGGGTCGTCGATCGTGGCGGGCATGCGGTAGTCCTTGCCGTCGGCGATCGACTTCATGGTGCCGCGCAGGATCTTGCCCGAGCGGGTCTTGGGCAGGCGCTGCACCACGACCACGGTCTTGAACGCGGCGACGGGTCCGATCTGATCGCGGACCAGATTCACCAGCTCTTTGGTGATGGCGGCATCTTCGCGCGAAACGCCCGATTTAAGCACCACAAGCCCCACAGGCAGCTCGCCCTTGAGTTGGTCGTGCGCCCCGATCACGGCGCACTCGGCCACATCCGGATGAGAGGCCAGTACCCCTTCCATCGCCCCCGTCGAGAGTCGGTGACCGGCGACATTGATGATGTCGTCGATACGGCTCATGACGAAGAGGTAGCCGTCCTCGTCCAGATAGCCCGCATCGCCGGTGAGGTAGTAGCCCGGCTGCGCCGAAAGATACGATTGGATGAAGCGCGCGTCGTTGCCCCAGAGTGTGGGCAAGCAGCCGGGCGGCAGCGGTAACTTGATCATGATGCGTCCGATGTCGCCGGGCGCGACCGGGACGCCCTCGTCGTCCAGGACCTGAATGTCGTAACCGGGTACGGCGCGGGTCGGCGAGCCGGGTTTGACCGGGAGCTGCTCGATGCCCAGACAGTTGGCGGCGATCGCCCAGCCGGTCTCGGTCTGCCACCAATGGTCGATGACCGGGATGTCCAGGATCTTCTGCGCCCAGCCGAGTGTATCCGGATCGCACCGCTCGCCTGCAAGGAAGAGCGCGCGCAGGCTGCCCAGATCATAGCGCCCGAGGTGCTCGGCTTTCGGATCGTCGCGCTTGATGGCGCGGAAGGCGGTGGGCGCGGTGAAGAGCACGGAGACCTTGTGCTCGGAGATCACGCGCCAAAAAGCCCCGGCGTCGGGCGTGCCGACCGGTTTGCCCTCGTAGACGATCGTGGTGCAGCCCGCCAGCAAAGGCGCGTAGACGATGTAGGAGTGCCCGACCACCCAGCCCACGTCGGATGCGGCCCAGAAGACCTCGCCGGGCTTGACGTTGTAGACGTTCTCCATGCTCCAGGCCATGGCGACCGCGTGACCGCCGTTGTCGCGCACCACGCCCTTGGGTTGGCCGGTGGTGCCGGAGGTGTAGAGGATATAGAGCGGGTCGGTCGCGGCAACCGAGACACAGGCGGCCGGCTCGGCGGCGGCGAGCGCCTCGGCCCAGCCGAGGTCACGTCCCGCGATCAGGGTGCCGGGCTCCTGCTCGCGTTGCAGGATGATGCAGTGCTCAGGCTTATGCTCGGCCAGATTGATGGCCGAGTCGAGCAGCGGCTTGTAATGGACGACCCGGTTCGGCTCTATGCCGCAGGATCCGGCGACCATCACCTTGGGCTTGGCGTCGTCGATGCGGGTGGCCAGCTCGCGCGCTGAGAAACCGCCGAACACCACCGAATGGATGGCGCCGATACGGGCGCAGCCGAGCATGGCGACTGCCGCTTCCGGCACCATCGGCATGTAGACGATGACCCGATCGCCCTTGGTCACGCCGAGCGCCAATAAGGCGCCGGCGAAGCGCGCAACCTGATCCTGCAGCTCCGCATAGGTGATCACCGTCTTGGAGCCGGTGACGGGGCTGTCGTGAATGATGGCGGGTTGATCGCCCCGTCCGGCGGTGACGTGCCGATCCACGGCGTTGTAGCAGGTGTTCAGCATTCCGCCCGCGAACCAGCGATTGAATGGCGGGTTGGAGCTGTCCAGGACCTTGTCCCACGGCCGATCCCAGTCGATGAGCTCCGCGGCTTCGGCCCAGAACGACTCCGGATCCTTCATCGACCGCTCGTAGACAGCTTCATAACCCATGATGATTTCCTCGGTTGGTGAGCGATGGCCTTCGCTGAGACCGGAAGGCTTCTGCGTATTTGCTGCGATGCAACACTAGTGCGACCGACCCAAATTTGCAATCGGCACTCGGGCTTTGACCGGGCCGCGCGCTGAATGCGCGCGGCCCGGTCAAAGCCCGAGGATATTCGTGTCATGCGGCGCGAGCCAGGCTGTCGAGTCGCGAAGTCGGACGTGCTGGAATGAGTGAGTGATCCCGCGCACCCCGGTATGGACCGAGATTACCGGGACCTCGGGGCGAGGAGGATACGGACAGATGCTTAACGGTGCGGCAGTTACACCTGGGCCGTTGGAATGGGATTCTTGACTCGATCAATCGCCGAGCGTCGCATGCTTGGCGCGGTTCAAAAGCAATTTCCTAAACACCTAAACCGCGCTGACTCCGGCGCTCGTGGGTCGCACGAGGCCGAGCCGACACACCGACTGCGCATGTCTCACCGGGCGCGGTTTAGCAGCGGTTTAGTGGGCGATGAGGGCAAAGCTCTCCTCGGCCGCATCCAGCGTCGCCTGGATCTCGGCCTCGCCGTGCGCCATCGAGACGAAACCGGCCTCGAACGCGGACGGCGCCAAATAGACCCCACGCTCCAGCATGGCGTGGAAAAAGGTCTTGAACTGGTCCTGATTGCAGGTCGTTGCCTGCGCGTAATTGGTGACCTTCTCGGCGGTGAAGAAGAGCCCGAACATGCCGCCGGCCTGATTCGTGCTGAAGGGGATCCCCGCGGCATCGGCGCGTGCCTGCAAGCCCGCGAGGAGCTGGGCCGTGGTGGCGCTGAGGCGGTCGTAGAAACCGGGTTCGCTGAGTAGCTCCAGGGTCTTGAGGCCCGCTGCCATCGCGATCGGGTTGCCCGAGAGTGTGCCGGCTTGATAGACCGGCCCGAGCGGGGAGATGCGGGACATGATCTCGCGCTTGCCGCCGAAGGCGCCCACCGGCATGCCGCCGCCGATCACCTTGCCGAGCGCGGTGAGGTCCGGTGTGACGCCGAACAGCTCCTGGGCGCCGCCGCGCGAGACGCGGAAACCGGTCATGACCTCGTCGAAGATGAGCACAGCGCCGTATTGGTCGCAGATCTCACGCAGACCTTCGAGGAATCCCGGCACGGGCGGGATGCAGTTCATGTTGCCGGCAACCGGCTCGACGATGATGCAGGCGATCTCGCCGCCGATCTCGGCGAAGGTCTCGCGCACCTGCTCCAGGTCATTGTAGGCCAGGGTAATGGTCAGCTCGGCCAAGGCCGCGGGCACGCCGGGGGAGCTCGGCTCGCCGAGTGTCAGTGCGCCCGAGCCGGCCTTCACCAGCAGCGAGTCGACATGGCCGTGGTAGCAGCCCTCGAACTTGATCACCTTGTCGCGACCCGTGTAGCCGCGGGCCAGACGCAGTGCGCTCATGGTCGCCTCGGTGCCGGAGCTGACCATGCGCACCATGTCCATGCTCGGGACCAGCTCGCAGACGCGGTCGGCCATGGTCGTTTCGAGCTCGGTCGGGGCGCCGAAAGAGAGGCCCTTTTGGATGCGCTCCTGCACGGCCGCGATGACCTGCGGATGGGCGTGGCCGAGGATCATGGGGCCCCAGGAGCCGACATAGTCGACATAGCGCTTGCCGTCGGCGTCGACGGCATAGGCCCCGGAGGCGCTCTCGAAGAAGACCGGATCGCCGCCGACGCCGCGAAACGCGCGTACCGGCGAGTTCACGCCGCCGGGGATATGGCGCTGCGCGGCTTGGAAGAGATCATGGGATCGGCTCATCGGGGGTCTCCGTCGACAAAAAGTGAGGCATAGGCGCGCGCCGCGGCGGCGAGGTCCGGCTGCGCAAAGACACCGGTCACGACCGCCAGCATCCGGGCGCCCGCCGCGATCAATAGCCCGCCATTTTGTGGCGTGATCCCGCCGATCGCAACCGCGGGAATTCGAAGGCTGTCGCGTGCGGTGCTCAGAAGCCCCAAAGAGGCCCGTACCGCATGCGGTTTGGTGGCCGAGGGGAAGAAGCTCCCAAAGGCGACATAGCTGGCCCCGGTCCGCTCGGCGGCCTGCGCGAGGTCCATGTCGTCGTAGCAGGAGACGCCGATGATGGCGTCTGCTCCGAGGCGCCGACGGGCCGCGACGGGGTCGCCGTCGTCGCGGCCGAGATGCACCCCGTCGGCGCCGATCTCCGCGGCGAGGACCACATCGTCATTGATGACGAGCGGGACGCCCGCGGCACGGCAGACGCCGAGCAAGGCGATGGCCTGGTCGCGTCGAAGCTGCCGACCCGCGCCCTTATTGCGGTATTGGACGAGCCTGGCCCCACCCGAGATGGCCCGCGCGACCTGTTCGGCAAGTGCGTCGTGGGGCGCTGCGGTGTCCGGGGTGATCAAGTAGAGTCCATCGAGGTGCGTCATGGGTCGAGTGCGTAAAGGCGATTGGGTGTCAGCTGACAGCGGCCGGTCCGGAGCGCCCGATCGAGGCTCTCCCAGGTATAGGCTTGGGCCTCGGCGACGGCCTCCGGCATTGCCGCCCCGAGCGCGAGGCGGGCGGCGATCGCGCTCGCCAGCGTGCAGCCCGAACCGTGATACTCCCCGGCCAAGCGCGGCCAGTCCAGGCGTTGTTGGAGTCCCTCGGCGTTGAACAGCCAATTGGTGACGTCGGTCGTGTCGTCGTGCGTGCCCGTGATCAGGATCCATCGTGCGCCGAGCGCGAGCAGGCGCGACGCGCAATCGGACGGGTCGATGGCGCCGGTCAGGGTCTGCGCCTCCGGCAGATTCGGCGTGACGAGCGCGCTGCGGGGAATCAGGCTCATCCGCAATCGATCCAGCATGGCCGCGTCCGCGACCCGCTGCCCGGCGCCGCTGGCGAGGACGGGATCGAGGACCACCGGAACGCCGGGGTTTTCGTCGATCAGCGTGCCCAGTAGGTCGATCAGCGGGGCGCTGCCGATCATCCCGATCTTGAGTGCGCTCGGGGTGCAGTCGCGCAGCAGGGCGCGACACTGCCCCTCGACATGCTCCGCGGCTTGCGGGTAGACGCGCGAAAGCCCGCAGGTGTTCTGCTCGGTCAGCGCGCTGATGACGGTGACCGGAAAGGCGCCCGCGGCCCGTACGGCCTCGGCGTCGGCGAGGATGCCGGCGCCGCCGCTCGGGTCGTGTCCGCCGACGCAGAGGACGACGGGTCGATCGTTGATCCTGCTCATGGGATTCAGTCTCGTCTGTGTAGCCGAGGTGCGGGGCCGGATTGCCCGCGTTCGAACCCGCCGCGGCGTCCGTTCCGCGGAGGTCTCAAGACGATTCGCCCGAGCTTCGTTGAAATCCGAGTCGGCCCGCCCGACCATTGGAGCGATTAAACCCCGATGCGCTCATGGATGTCGATCCCGACAAACCCCGCGCGCCGGGGTCCGGGAACTGCGACGGAGCGATTCGATGAAGACCTATATGTGCGTGATCTGCGGCTTGATCTACGACGAGGCCGAGGGCTGGCCGGACGACGATATCCCGCCCGGGACGCGTTGGGACGATGTCCCGCTCAACTGGAAGTGCCCAGAGTGCGGCGCCGGGAAGGACGACTTCGAGATGGTCGAGGTCTGATGTATCGCGAGCTTGGAGATCCGACGACGCCGAGCGGTGGAGCGACGGCCGCGTCCGAGCGGCTGCAAGGGCTCGGTAGTTCCCGCGCATTGCGGATTTTCTCGTCTACACTCCTTGACATGGACGCGATCGCGGAACGACAGGTGAGCGGACTCGAGGGCCTTGAGGTTGCCGGGCTCGCCAGGCGGTATTGTGATCTTATCGAGGCGTCTATCGACGCGCATCGTCGGCATTGGCTGGGGGATGTCGCGAGCCTGCTGCCGCGTCTACAGGCAGCCATCTCCTCGGTGTCGGCCCCGGTTTCGGGCGTTGTTCCGATGAGCGTGGTGGATCTCGATGCGCGCTTCGAGCTGTTCTGGCGCCTGCGTCGGCTGCTCGCCGATCGCGACGGCTATTGGCTGGAGTTCGATCGGGCCAGCGAGGGTGCCGACGGGATGACCGGGAGCTTGGCGGACGATCTGACCGATATCTATTGCGAGCTGAAATCCGGACTCGGACTCTACGCTTGTTACCCCGAGCGCGCTTTGAGGGGCTGGGCCTACGGGTTCGATCGTCACTGGGGCCGACATCTCGTCGATGCCGAGCGCCACCTCGCCCTGCTCGCCGCGCAAGGTCGGCTCGAGCTTTGACCCTTGATCTTGCGGTAGTATAATGGTCGGGTTTTCTGCTAACCTCATTCGCTGAATCGATTTGTCAAGAGGCCGAGTCCTATGTCCGCGGTGTTGAATGAAATGGAGCTGACGCTGACCGCGCCGGCTCAAGCGAAGATGGCCGATCTGTTCGAGCAAGTCGACGACAACGTGCAAGGCGTGCGCGTGTTTGCGACGCCCGGCGGCTGCAGCGGCATCAGCTTCGGGATGACCTTCACCGATGCCATCAACGACGACGACGGCGTGTTGGCCTACGACGGCTTCAAGGTCGTGGTCGACGACGGTACCTTGCCCTATCTGCGCGGTGTGGAGATCGACTTTGTCGATCAAGGCGACGGCAATGCGACCTTCGTCTTCAACAACCTTCCGCAGGTCGGCGGTGGTGGTGGCTGTGGCTCTTGCGGATCCTCGTCGTCCTCGGGCGGCGGCTGCTCCTGATACTGAAAGCCCGGCGTCGCCTCGAAACGAGAAGCGGCTTTTGCCGCTTTTTTCGTTGGGCCGATAGAGGTTCGCATTCTGCTTTTCGCACGTTCGGAGTCGAGTGGGTATGGTGAGGGTCGGAATCGTCGGCGGCACGGGTTACACGGGTGCGGAGCTCTTGCGGATCCTGGCAAGGCATCCGGCCGCAGCGATTGCGGTCATTACGTCGCGGACCGAGGCCGGGGTCGCTGTTGCCGAGATGTTTCCGCATCTGCGGGGGCGGCTGGATCTCGAGTTCACGTCGCCCGACGAGGGTGCGCTGGCTGAATGCGACCTCGTCTATTTCGCCACGCCCAACGGAACGGCCATGAAGGCGGTGCCGGATCTGCTCGCACGGGGCGTGCGCGTGATCGATCTGGCTGCCGACTTTCGGCTGAAGGATCCGGTGCTTTGGGAGACCTGGTACGGCATGCCTCATGCCTGTCCCGAGCTTCTGGACGAGGCGGTCTACGGGTTGCCGGAGCTGAATCGGGATGCGGTGCGTGGCGCGCGACTGGTGGCGAATCCGGGTTGCTATCCGACCGCGGTGACGCTCGGATTTCTGCCTCTGCTCGCCGCCGGAGTGGTCGATCCGAGCTGGCTGATTGCGGATGCCAAGTCCGGCGTCAGCGGTGCCGGGCGCAAGGCGTCGACGGGTCTGTTGATGGCCGAGGTCGGCGAAAGCTTCAAGGCCTACTCGGTCGGGGGACACCGGCACGCGCCCGAGATCGCTCAGAACCTCGAACGTTTCTCCGGTTCCACCTTGAATCTGACCTTCGTTCCCCATCTGGTACCCATGATCCGCGGGATCGAGGCCACGCTCTATGCGCGCTTGATCCGATCCGATGTCGATCTCGACGACCTCTTCTCGACCTATTACGCGAAGGAGCCTTTTGTCGATCCGATGCCGGGAGGATCGCATCCCGATACCCGCTCGGTGCGCGGCGCGAACCTCTGCCGGATGGCGGCGACGCGCCAAGGTGACTCAGGTGTTGTCGTGGTCCAGTCCGTGATCGACAACCTGGTGAAGGGTGCTGCGGGGCAGGCGGTTCAGAACATGAATCTGATGTTCGGCATCGACGAGTCGGCCGGGCTGGATGCACTGGCTCTCCTGCCATGAGGCCCGGGTCCGTTTGAGACCGAGGGAACAGGGTAAGCCGATGCCGAAACGGTCCAGGTCTCGGATCGTCGGTTCGGGATCGTACGAGCCCGATGCCTGACTCATTGCGACGCCTCTCCTACCGGCTGCTGGCGGGCGGTTTCTATGCCGTTCTTTTGGCCGCGGCACTCTGGACGGGATTCGAGCTCGGCCAAGAGCGCGTGACCTCGCTCATGCAACCGGAGCTGGCTGCACTCGATGCGGAGCGGCTTGAGCTGGTGGCGGAGCGCGATGTGTTGCGCGTCGATTTGGCCGTGGCGTTGCGCGAGCAGGTCATAGCGGAGCGCAGTCGTCAGATCGACCGGGAGACGGCGCGTGCCCTGACCGAACAGCTCAAGGAAGCGCAAGACGCACGCTTGGACCTGAGTCGGGAGCTTTTGTATCTCAAGCGACTGGTCCAAGAAGGCGACCGAGGTGCGATACGGGTTCATGATTTGCGCCTCGTCTCCGAAGGACGTCCCAAGGCGTTCCGCTACGCCTTCACGCTGACCCAGGTCGTGCCGGGATTCGCTGAAACCACAGGCCACATTCGGTTCGAGATCGAAGGGCGGGGTCCTGGCGGTGCGGTGACCCTGTCGCTCGTGGATCTCCCGAGCGCGGAGCCGCGAGCCCTGCCGATCGCGCTGGAGTATCTTCAAAGTCTGTCGGGGGTCTTCGAGCTCCCCGACGATTTCGAGCCGACCGGTCTTGTGATCGGGGTCGAGCCGTCCGACGACCGCTTGATACCGACGTCGGAATCCTTTCCCTGGGCGCCGACGCCAGAGACGCCCTCGCCAAGCGGGTCGCCCGAGGAGGCGTCGTCTCGAGGTTCTTGATGCGGCTCGATCCGAATCGCCGAATCCAGAGGCGTCGCTCGTGGTCTGGCTCGCCGACCAGCCCTGTGCGCTTGAAAAAACCAACGAAGAGCATAGGATAAGGATCCTGAACTACTCAACTCAAGAGCCGACCTGCTATGACGACCGAAGTTGCCGCTGATTTACCGCTGGTTTTCACCACCTCTGCCGCATCCAAGGTGGCCCAATTGATCTCCGAGGAGGGTAACCCCTCGTTGATGCTGCGGGTCTACATCCAAGGCGGAGGATGCTCGGGTTTCCAATACGGCTTTACGTTCGATGAAGAGGTTCAGGACGGCGACACCGAGGTTGTCACGGACGGCGTCACCTTGCTGGTTGACCCCATGAGTCTCCAGTACCTGACGGGCTCCGAGATCGATTACACCGAAGGTCTGCAGGGCGCTCAGTTCGTGATCCGCAATCCCAACGCGACCACGACCTGCGGTTGCGGCTCTTCGTTCTCGACCTAATCCTGTCCCGGTCGCGTCGACGGCTCGGCCGTCGATGTTGATTCCGCAGGCGCCTTCGGCGGAATCGCCAAGGGAACGACGCGCGGGTTGCGCGGCTCGACGGGGGTTCCCTCGGCGGCCGGCTTTTGAGAGAACCACTGCAAAGCGGCGTAGCCCAAGAGCCCGAGCGCGACCACGGCCAGGAGAACTGCGACGATGCGAAGCGTCTTGCTGCGCGCCTTGCGTCGCGGCCATTCCGTTTGTCTAAATTTGTAGTCTCGCATCATGACTCGAATACAAGGCTCGGAAAAATCGAAGTTTTCCAGGTACCTATTAGTGTAGTCCCAAACCCGGTCGACCGACAAGTCGCGACCGGAGGGAGGTGCTCCGAAGACCTCGACGGCTTGTCGCCCCCTTTCCTCCGTCGTAACCTGCTCCGCTTCTATAGCTGACTCCCGACAGGGTTGGACGATCGAACATCATGGAGCAACTCGAACGCTCGCTTGCGCTGATCAAGCGCGGGACCGACGAAATCCTCCTCGAAGACGCGCTGCGCCGGAAGCTGGCACTGGGTCGTCCCTTGCGGATCAAGGCGGGTTTCGATCCGACCGCCCCGGATCTGCATCTCGGGCACACCGTTCTGCTCAACAAGCTGCGTCAGCTGCAAGATCTCGGGCATGAGATCCTCTTTCTGATCGGCGACTTCACGGGGCTGATCGGTGATCCGACGGGCAAGAGCGCGACCCGCAAACCACTCTCCCCCGAGCAGATTCAGGAAAATGCGAAGACCTACCAGGATCAGGTCTTCCGGATCCTCGATCCCGAACGAACGCGCGTCGTCTTCAATTCCCAGTGGCTCGAGCCGCTCGGCGCCGCCGGTTTGGTGCAGCTGGCGGCCCGACATACGGTCGCCCGGATGCTCGAGCGCGACGATTTCGCGAAACGCTACAAGGCCGGACAGCCGATCGCGATCCACGAGTTCCTTTATCCATTGATCCAGGGCTACGACTCCGTCGCGCTGCAGGCGGACATCGAGCTGGGCGGGACCGATCAGAAGTTCAATCTCTTGGTTGGGCGCCAGCTTCAAGAGGCATACGGGCAGGAGCCGCAGGTCGTCATCACCTTGCCGATCCTGGAGGGGCTGGACGGCGTACAGAAGATGTCGAAGTCTCTGGGCAACTACATCGGCATTACGGATCCTCCGGAGGAGATGTTCGGCAAGATCATGTCGGTGTCCGATGAGCTTATGTGGCGCTATTTCGAGCTGCTCAGTACGCGCGATCTTGTCGAGATTCAGGCATGGCGGGACGCGGTGGGTGAAGGTGCGAATCCGCGAGACATCAAGTTCGAGCTTGGTCTTGAGCTCGTCGCGCGATTCCATGACGCCGCGAAGGCCCGTGCGGCGCTCGAAGGCTTCGTGGCGCGCTTCCAGCGTGGCGCCTTACCGGAGGAGATCCCCGAGCAGACGCTGCCTACCGGAGAGGGTGGCGTCCTGCCGATCGCCAGTCTATTGAAAGCGGCGGGCCTCGCCGGCAGCACATCCGAGGCGATCCGCCTGATCGGCCAAGGAGCGGTGCGCATCGACGGCGAGCGGGTCGAAGACGCACGACTCTCCTGTGCGGCGGGCAGTCAGCATGTCTACCAGGTCGGCAAGCGCCGCTTTGCGCGGATCCGACTGACTGCGGGTTGATGCTCAACGGAACGCTCGGATGCGACGCGTCGAACAGGTCTTGACAGTCGTCTCGAGTCGTATAGAATGCGCGGCTCGCTGAGGGGAAACCGCGGCGGGGGTGGTCCTGGAGGGGCTGCCGGAGGCAGGGAGAGGTGGTGTTGAG
>NZ_FNNZ01000048.1 GCF_900106925.1 Thiocapsa roseopersicina | reverse complement strand
TGTTGTTCAAGCACCCCGAGGGAGGCCCACCGCTCTCCCTCATACAAGTTGACGATTTAAGAGGAAAAACCCATCAGGGAAGGTGGCCGTACTCACTGGCGCCGAAATGGACGGCCTCATGGCGTCTGCACTATCTCTGGAACGCCGAGAACGAGGATCCCTACAAGCCGCTCGGGGCCAACGACACCCAAGCCGGCCAAGCCATCCATGCCAATTTCGCGAGTGCCTACGAGGTGCTGCCGAATCGTCTTCGCATCGGCATCAACGGCTATTTTCTCAAGCAGTTCACCGAGAGCAAGATCGATGGTAGAAGTGTGCGCGACAGCGAGGAGCAGGTCGTCGGCATCGGGCCCGGTCTCGTCTACCACTTCTCCAAGCACGACCATCTCTTCGTCAACGCCTATTGGGAGACGGAGGCGGAGAACCGCCCCGAGGGCTCCAGGTTCAATCTGAGGTTCGTGCATCATTTTCATTGAGACTGAACCGCGTCTTGTCGGGCGTGCGCCGGGCCGAGTGGCATCGGCGCTGCTGGATCCGCGTGAGGTGGGAGTCGACGCGGTTCAGATGAGTGTTCGTGAAATGAAGCCTCCGACGGTGGTAGCGCGCTGTCCTCGCTGGTTGGGTTAGCGCGTTTCGGCGACGCAGCGGGCGATGCCTCGACCGACGTGACGCGCGAGGAGTTCCGACGGTATGTCGAGGGGCTTGGCTTTGCCGACCATTATCCAGGCATGCAAGGGATCGGTTTCTCTCGCTTCATTCCGGCGGATCGCCTGGCAGCGCATCTCGATGCGGTCCGAGCGGAGGGCTATTCCGATTACCGCATCCGGCCCGAAGGCGAGCGCCCCTTCTATACCGCCGTTCACTATCTCGAGCCCTTCTCGGGCGAGAACCTGAGTGCCTTCGGCTACGACATGTCTCCGGATCCAGTCCGGTGGGAGGCGGCGAGCCGCGCTCGCGACAGCGGGGAGGCGGCCCTGTCCGGCAAGGTCACGCTGGTACAGCAATCCACCGCCGACCGACAGCCCGGCTTTCTGATCTTCGAACCCGTGTTCTCGGGCTTGACCGCGGTCGACGCCGCGTCTCGGCGCTCGAATTTGCTCGGTTGGGCCTTCGCGCCGCTGCGAGTGGGTGATTTGATGCACGGCGTGCTCGACGCAGTCGGCCACGAGGGTCTCGGCGATGCGTTCAAGGTTTCGGTCTACGACGGCGACCGACCGACCCGAGAGGGTTTGCTCTTTGCGAGCAGCAATGCGGATGGCGCGACGACGTCCGCGTCGGGGATCCAAGCCAGCCAGCAGATCGAGCTCGGCGGCCATCGTTGGTCGATCCAGGTCGTGCCGAGTCAGCATTTCTTGGCCGAGCAGATCTCCCGAGAGTCAACCGTGGTTGCCTTGGTCGGTACCCTATCCAGCCTCCTTCTGGCGTTTCCGGTGGGCGTGCTTGTCGTGAGCCACCGGCGGGTCGGCGATGCCCTGCGGGTGGCGGATGAGGCGAATACGCACACCTGAGAGAGCGCGAGCGGGACCTTCTCTGGGCGCAACGGACCGCCCAGCTGGGCAGCTGGAGCTTCGATGCTGTGACCCGGCAAGTGATCTGGTCGGAAGGCATGTATCGGATTTGGGGTCTTGATCCGAGCAAGGGTTCACCGAGCTACGAGGCGCATCGGGAGATCGTTGCTCCGGCGGACTGGCCGCGTCTGGATCGTGCCATCAGGGACGCATTGCGCAAGGCGAAACCTTATCAACTTGAATTGACGATTCGGCGGCCCGGCGGGGAGGAGCGCTCCATTATCACCATCGGGACACCCGAACAGGATGCGGCCGGCGATGTCGTGCGACTGACAGGTACCGTTCGACCACATCTTGTTTGGCGGGGTCGAGTACGCATGCCGTCTGGCGCGGGACATCAGCGAGCGCCGCCGCATCCAAGACGCGTTACGCGACCAGGCCGTCCGCGACACGCTGACCGGTCTCTTCAATCGCCGTTACCTGGACGAGACGTTGCCGCGCGAAGCAGCAGGGTCGCAATCGCGTCGTGATGGCGGCTGCACTCGACTCGACCGCGGCGGGGTCGGGGTCAGAGAAAGAACAGGATCGTCAGATAGTGGCTGATGCTGCCGGCGAGCACGAAGAGATGCCAAACGCCGTGCGACCAGGAGAAGCGGCTGTCGAGTGCGTAGAAGACGACGCCGAAGGTGTAGAAGAGACCGCCGGCAAGAAGCCCTCGGACGCCGGCCGGCGGTAGGGTCGCGAGCAGCGGCTCGAGGGCGAAGACGATGAGCCAGCCCATCGTCAGATAGATGATCATCGGCAGGATCCGCCGCCCTCGATGCGGAATGCTGTCGATCAGGATGCCGATCCCGGCAAGGGTCCAGATGGCGCCGAACATCCACCATCCTGTTTGACCTTTCAGTACAAGGAGACTGAACGGGGTGTAGGTGCCGGCGATCAGCAGATAGATGGCCGCATGGTCGAGGATCTTGAAGACCCGTTTGGCCCGGCCCCGCAGGCTGTGATACAGGGTCGAGAAGAGGTAGAGCAGGAAAAGCGTGGCGCCGTAGACGCTGAAGCTCACGATGCGCACCGCACCGCCCTGAATTCCGGCAACGGTCACGAGCACGGCCACGCCGATCAGCGCGAGGGCCGCGCCGACCAGGTGCGAGATGCTGTTGAAACGTTCTCCCGGGTACATCGATAGGATTCGTCGCGTGCTCAATTCCCGGCGATGCGTTGTCCACCGACGAGCCAGGTGCGCAGGCGATTGGAGTCGCCGACCGGCGTGAGCTTTCCGACGGCGTCCAGGAAGACGACATAGAGTCGCCGACCGCCGATCCGGGTCTGCATCACCAGGCAATGTCCGGCCTCGTTGATGAACCCGGTCTTGCTCACCTCGACATGCCATTCCGGGTTGCGTACCAACGGATTGGTGTTGCGGTACTCCAAGGCACCCTGGCCGGCGAAGGGATGAACCGTCATTTCCCCGCGTGATCCGGCTTCGCGGATCAACGGGTATTGAGCGGAAGCGCGGACCATCTTGACCAGATCCTCGGCCGTGGAGCGGTTGCGGTTGTCCAGCCCGCTGCTGTCGGCAAAGGAGGTATCGTGCATCCCGAGCGCTTGGGCCTTGCGGTTCATGGCCGCGACGAATTGCGGGGTCCCGCCCGGCGAGGTCCGCGCGAGTGCGGCGGCGGCGCGATTGTCCGAGGACATGAGCGCGACCATCAGCATCTCGCGGCGCGACAAGGTCGCTTGACCGATCCGCAGGCGCGAGCGGCTGTGGCGCAGGGTGTCGCGATCCGCCTCCGTGATGGTAATGGGTGCATCCAGCGAGACGCCGGAATCCAGGACCACCATCGCGGTCATGAGCTTGGTGACGGAGGCGATGGGTTTGACCTCGCGGGTATTCTTACCGTAGATCCGGTTGCCCTGCTCGTCGACGATCAGCGCGCTCGCTGAATTGATCTTCGGACCGGGGGTGCCGGAGCCGTGCTGCTGACTCGCGGCGAAGGCGTCGCTGCAGAGGATCAGGCCGGCGATCATCGACGCCGACAAGAGCATCCGGCCGATGTCTTTGATCGAGCGACCCTGCCGGGCCGGCGGGTACAGCGTGTCGAGTAGATTGATCGGCGACAGCGACGATGGGGGCATGTGAGAGACATCTCGGCGATAATGAGTGGTGTGTGAACCCTGTCCGGCATGACATGCGCCGTTCCCGCCGGGACGTCGGCCTCGCATGAGTCCGAGTCGGCGGCGTGCGGGGTTCACGTGAGTCGACGCAGGGCCGGTGGGGGCTGCTCATCCGGCGTCGGCAGGAATTATTGCACAGGATCGGGAAATCGCCCGAGCCGAAAGGGGGCGAGCCGGGTCGGGCTGCCGGCGGCGCAAGGTTCGCTTGCGTCGCTGTTTCATCGGAGAGTCGGGATCGAGGTGCTGATGCGTAATCCCTGGACACGGTGGTCGGATCGCTGGCGCGGATTGCGCGACGCGTTGCTCGAGCCGCGGGTTGACGATGCAAGCCTCGGCGCGGCCTTGCGCGAGGCCCGCGCGCGTCACCCGCTCCCGGTGGTCTGGCTGATCGGCAAGACCCAGTCCGGCAAGACCTCCATCATCCGCGCGCTGACCGGGAGCGGACTGGCCGAGATCGGCAACGGATTCCAGCCCTGTACGGCGACCACGCGGCTCTACGACTTTCCGGCGGAGGCGCCCCTGGTGCGCTTCCTCGATACCCGTGGTCTCGGCGAGGTCGCCTACGATCCGAGCGCCGACATTCACTACTGCGAATCGCAGGCGCACCTGCTGTTGGCCGTGATGAAGGCGACCGACATCCGCCAAGACGATGTCTTGGAGGTTCTGCGGCAGGTGCGCGGTCGCCACCCGGAATGGCCCTTGGTAATTGCACAGACCGGGCTGCACGATGCCTATCCGCCGGACGGCGAGCATCCTTTGCCCTATCCCTTCGAGGACGACGACTGGGCGGAGGCCGTCCCGGTCGATCTCGTCCGTGCGCTAAGGGCGCAACGCGATCGACTCGGCGTACTGCCGGGCGAGATCCCGGTGCGTTGGGTGCCGATCGATCTGACGCTACCCGAGGACGGATTCGAGCCGTCGGACTACGGTCTGGATGCCTTGTGGCAGGCAATCGACGGGGTCTCGTCGCTGCGCCTTCAAGCCCTGCTGCGCAGCGATGCCGGGGTGCGCGACGCCTATGCCAGATCCGCCCATCCGCACATCGTCGGCTACGCGATCGCGGCGGCAGGTGTCGGTGCGATTCCCTTGGTGGATCTGGTCGGCGTGCCGGCAATCCAGGCGAAGATGCTGCAAAGCCTCGCCGCGCTCTACGGCCAGGATTGGGACCGCCGCGCCATCCTCGAGTTTCTGGGTCTGCTCGGAACCGGCATCGGTGTGGCCTATGCCGCGCGCAGTGCGGGCCGGGCCGTGGTCAAGCTGATTCCGGTGTGGGGCCAAACGGCCGGTGCTATCTGGGGCGCGACCGCCAGCGGTGCGACGACCTATGCACTCGGCAAGGCCGCCGGCTTTCACTTCAATCGCCGACGCCGGGGGCTGCCCGCGGACGCAGAGGGGGTGCGCCGCACCTTTGCCGAAGGTTTCGACAACGGCGCGGCCCTGCTCAAAGACTTGGTGAAATCGGATCGGCCATGAAGAAACTCCTGAGCCGTATCGATCGCATGCGCCTCCTTGCACTTGTGCTGTGGGCGGTTCCCGTCGCGGCGCTCCTGCCGCTAGGCCTGCTCTGGCTGTGGCAGGTCGAGGCGATGCGCTACTGGCTGGTCGCGCTCGTCCTCTTCAGCGCGGCCGGGTATGGTCTGCAGGCTTGGCTGCATCGCCATGAGCGCCGGTTGCTCCTCGCCGCGGAAACCGAGCCGGATCCCGATTGGCCGCCTGCCGCCGACGGCGCCTGGGCGCTGGTCGAGGACCTGGCTGCGCAGACCAAACCCGAGGACTGGCCGATCGGGGAGGGCGATCGGCTCGGGGTCTTGGGGCAGCAGACGCTTGAGCGTGTCGCTCGGCATTTTCATCCCGATGTCGACGAGCCCTTGTTGGAGCTGACCGTGCCGCACACGCTCCTGATCGTCGAACGCGCGAGCCGCGATCTGCGCGAGACTATCACGGACCATATCCCCTTCAGCCACCGGCTCACCGTGGGCTCGCTGATGCGCGCCTATCGCTGGAAGCCCTTTGCGGATCGCCTGCTGGGGCTGTATCGCGCCGGACAGTGGGTCGTGAATCCTGCCAATGCCTTCCTGACCGAGGCATTGGCCCAACTGCGCGGTCGTGGCTACGCCTTGGCCCAGGACGAGCTCTATGGTTGGATCCTCAAGGAGTACGTGCGCAAGGTCGGCGCCTATGCGATCGAGCTCTACAGCGGACGGCTCCTGCTGTCCGACGCTTCTCCCGAGGCTCGCCCCACCGCGTTATCCGAGCGTGATCTGCGCGCGTCCGACGCATCCGACGAGCCGGCCGGCGAGCCCTTGCGGATCCTGGTTTTGGGCCGCTCGAACGCCGGTAAGTCCAGTCTGATCAACGCCCTGTTCGGCCAACTACGCGTGGCGACCGATCTGCTGCCCGACACGACCAAGATGCTCACGCCCTACCGGCTGGCACGCGAAGGGCTCGATCTCGCCCTGATTTACGACACGCCAGGATCCGACGCGATGGACGAGCAGACCCTGCGCACGGCGGCGGGCGACGCCGATATGATCCTCTGGGTCAGTGCCGCCGATCGTCCCGATCGTCACGCCGATCGCGAGACCCTGGATAGCTTGCGGGCCGCCTTTGCCGAGCGGCTGACCCGCCGTCCGCCGCCGGTCCTCGTCGTGCTCAGCCATATTGATCGGCTGCGCCCGGTCCGCGAATGGCTACCGCCCTATGACTTGGCCGAGCCGAAGAGCCTTAAGGCCGAGAGTATCTTGGCTGCCGTCGAGGTTGTGTCGGCCGATCTTGCAGTCCCGATCGCGAGCGTCATCCCGGTCTGTCTCGCCGGAGGGCGGGTCTACAACGTCGACGACGTCCTCTGGGCGGCCATCCTCGATCGGCTGGACGCCGCGCAACGCTCGCGTCTGCTGCGCTGCCAAGACGCGCGAAAACGCGAGGAGAACTGGTCGTTGGTGCGCAGACAGTTGGCCAACGCCGGTCGCTTCCTGCTCGAGCTGCCCAATCGCAGCACGGGCGGTCGCAATCGACGTTAGCCCGAAAGCGGCGGACTGCGAGCATCTCCCCGCGGCAAGCTGCAAGCTGATAGCGCACGCCGATCCCCGTTGGGCAAAGCGCAGCGTGCCCAACACCGCCGGCACCCGAAAAAGGAATGGCGATGTAGGCGCAAAGCCCCCGCTCCGATGCCGCAATCGTGCGCCGACGTCAGGAGGGCGTGCCACCGTGGCGTTGAACCGAGTTCGTAGGTTGGGCACGCTACGCTTTGGCCAACCTACGGCTCTGAAAGCTGAAAGCGGGAGGCAGGAAGCCCTAAACCGCCGACGGCGCCTGCTTGACCCCCGCACGACCGCTGAACACCTCGAGATCGGATCGAACCAGCGCCCAACAGGGTGCGCCGAGCTCATCTTTCGGTCCGCTCACCTCGACCTTCAGGAAGAGATCGGGCTCCTCCAGATAGACACAGAGCCGCAGCTCGATCGGCCGATCATCCGCGGTGTCCGCGGCGTAAAGCTCCAGGGTCAGATCGAAGGCGTTGCTCGACAGACGCGGCCGTCCGGTCTCGACACGGACCAGTCCGCAGTTCGGCTCGGCGCAACGGCGGCGCAGGGCATAGCCCAACTCCCGATCGCAGAAGACACAGAGTGCGCGTTCGACCTCGGCGAGGCGACGCTGCGCCTCTCTGAGCCGATGGGGGTAGGGGACCTCGTCGCGGATCTCTTCGCGCAGCACGCGCCTGAGCCGGTCGAACGCCTTCGGCAGTGTTCCGCTGTGAAAACCGCGGCGGAGCATCCCGCGCATGGTCTCGCCGTGGCTGCCGATCACGGCCGGCTCGATCGGTGTGCTCGACAGATCGGATCGGCGCACCGCCTCGATCCGGGCGGCTTCATGTCCGACCGGGTTTGTGCCCGCGTGATTTGCCGCGTAGATGCGCCGGTTCTCCTTGAGCTCCCAGACCAGGAAACCGGCGAGTCCCGGCAACAGGAGGATGGTGACGGTCACGAAGGGGTAGGCGATCAGCTTCGGCAGGAAGGGCTCGGTGAGTGCAACCAACAGTCCGGTGAGTGCCGGCAGGAAGGGCAACATCAGCTTGTGCGTGATGGTCACCAAGGGGAAATGCTTGATCGGATTGACCTGCGGCTCGACCAGCACCGTCACGTAAAATTGGATGACCGCCTCGGTGAAATTCCAGACAGGCGCAAACAATGCCTTCACGACAAGTGCGAGCCGCGACTCTCCGAGCTGATGGCTCAACAACTCTTCGATCCGATGCAGCCCCTGCTCGAAGCGGCGTGTCACCTCCTTGAAGAAATGCAGCAGCTCCCGAACCAGTCCGATCACCAGTGTCTGGTTCAGTCGACGCAGCACCTGCCATGCGGTGCTTGCGGCATTGTCGAGCATGCGTCGACCCGCCGGCGTGTTGCGCGCGAGTGTGCCGATCGCAAAGGCCGGGATCAGCAAGGACAGCCCGTAATCGATCTCGACCCCGTCGATCAGCAGACCGAGTCCCACGAAGGGGAGTACGATCAGCAGTCCGATGAACAGCGGCTGCACGAGATTGCGATCCAGGCCGCGGATCAGGCTCGTCGACAAGAGCCGCGCGACCGGCGCCCAGCGCAGCAGTCTGCGCATCCCGTCGAAAAGCAGTAAACGAACCGTCCAAGAGACGACGCGCCAGATCGTCTTGGCGATCGCTCGCCCGACGTGGGTGTAGGCGAACGCATTGATCAGCAGGGCGATCAGCAGCACGAGCCAGAGGGGCGCCAAATGTACGGAGCCCCCCTCGGGCGCGATCAGGCCGGCCAGGATGTCGAGCGTCTTGAGTCCCAGGAAGGCCAGGCCGGTCGGCAGGATGAGATGGCGCAGGATCAACCGCCCTCGCGGCGTGCCGAACAGGGGTGCGCCGAGCTGCTGCAATCCCTTGACATAGAATTCGCCCGGCTTGTAGACGCCGGGCAGGGCCTTGGCGGCGATCCGATCGAAATGCGCCAAGCGGTCGCCGTGGCGAATCTCCTCCAGGGTCGGGTCAGGCAAACGCAGGATATTGCGTGCGACGATATCGCGCACGTCGGTGAACTTCAGATGCCGGCGGTGCTGGATGACGTCGAGCAGCTCCTCGCGCATCTTGTGGGCCGCGACCTGCTCGCGATGGTTGGCCGGGTTGAAGCCGGCCTCCTCGAGCGAAGCACGAAGATGGGGTCTGAGCTGGCCGGCGAGACGCGAGGAAAGCTGCTCCGAGAGTCGCTTCAGGGGTACCGAGAACCGCTCGACTTCGCGGGTAGGCCACTCGATCTGCTCCAGCCGACTCGACGCAACCTCGAGTGCGCGCAGCGCCTTGAGGCGGGCCTGAAAGGGCAGGATCTGTCTCAGCCGCTCCTTGCCGCCGCTCGCTGCCCAGCGAAAGGGGCGCAGTCGGTAGTAGGTGGTGCGGCTCTCGAGCAGAACTCGTTCCAGGTCGCGCAGGATCAGATACGCCGAGCGAGCCGAGCCGGCGCGCATGACCTCCTCGCCCAAGAGCGCGGTCAGGGCAGACAGCTCGCGTGCCGTGTCCGGGTTCAGCTTCGAGTTCGCGGCGATCAGATCCGCCAAGGTGCTCTGCGCCGCAGCAGCACGTTGCGCGAGGATCGCGCGGACGGCGTCGCGCGCATCCAGGCAGGGCTCGCCCATGGCGATGAAGCGTCGCCGGGCCAAGGCCAGGTTGACGAGTGCGGCGGCATAATGGTCGTCGTGCTCTGCGCGTTGCGCCTTGCGCACGGCATCGGCGAACAAGGCCAGATGCAGATCCAGCCAGATCCCGCGGGGTCCCGCCTCGGACCGTTTGCGACTCAGCAGCCCCGGGATGGCGAGCAGAGCATCCAGCAGTGGCGCGACCGGGGTGATCGCGATGTCCCGGAGACGCATTTTCCAGTCCCGTCGGGCCAATTGCGAGGCTTCGTGCAGCACCGCGAGACAGCGTGCCTCGATCTCGTCGACAGGGGACGAGATCGTCGTGTCCGAGACGTCCGGAGATGCGGGCTCGTCCGGGACGAGCGGCGTTTCGTGGTTCTGCCGGGCCGCGATCGCGCGCGCGAAATCCGGATCCGATTCCCCATAGGGCAGGCCGGACGGGAGAAGGGGCAGATACTCGGGCACGCCGCAGCGGTGATCCGGGCGGGTATGTTCGAGCAGTCGCGGGAGCCGCCCGCCCTGCAGCGATCCGGGCAGATCGAGTCCGCTCTCGATGAGCCACAGATCGAGCGCATGCCAATCCCGGATTGTCGGAAAGAAGAAACCGCGTGCGCCCGGCGAAAAATAGCGCAATCGGGCGATCAGGGCGACGAAGCTGCGGCAAATGAAGGCGTTGCCGATGCCCGCGGGGACGACCCCGTCGCGCGTCATGATGTCGCGCACCTCGGCCAAGGCGAGCGGGCCGATCCGGCGGGTCAGCCCGATCGGGCCGAACGGATCCCCGTCGAGATTGTCGTCGCGCGCGATCTGCCAGGCGCGCGCGACCTCGGCCTCGAAACGCCGTGCCCAGTAGTCGCGCAGCAGTCTCGTGAAGCCGACGCGGTCGAGTCGCTGCTCGGGCGGAATCGGCAAGAGGATTACATAGTCGGGAAGATTGAGCCCCTCGATGACCGCCAGCGCCTCGGGATTCTCCGATTCCAGGCCCGTGAGAAAGGCCGTGGCGGGCATCAGGTAATAGGCGAGCTCCGGGATCGAGATGTCGCGCGCCTCGGTCGCCAAGTGGTCGATGATCAGGCGCTCGATGGCCCTCGGGTGGAACAGGAAGACGCCTTCGGCCGGTTTGAGGACGCGCCCGCGGAAGAGCTTCGCGGTGGTCTCGGCGCTGGCGGAGGGGGTAAGGTCAGACACGGTGCTCGCGATGCTGGGTCGAAGGGGCCGGCATGATCGGGGAGCGCGCGGGCGGTCGCCGCGTCGGTGACCCGGCTCGGCCCCCGCGCCCTATCGTAATTCCATTGGTCGGGATAAGGAAACCGATCGACCCTCGACCCCGGGCCGCGATTGCGTTTTCGCGGCTCTGAGCAGCGGGGCGACTAGGCCCTGGCCGGGATCGGCCCGTCGTTTTCCAGAATGCCGGTTTCCCCTTCGCTCTTGGCGATGATGACGGCACCGCAGGAGTCGCTGAAGACGTTGACCGCCGTGCGCATCATGTCCAGGATTCGATCGACCGCCAGGATCAGGCCGATCCCTTCCAGCGGCAGGCCGACGGCGGATAGGATGATGGCGATGGCGACGAGGCTGGCGGCGGGGATGCCGGCTACGCCGATGGACGTCAGCAGCGCGAGGATCACGATCAGGAGCTGGGTCGAGAAACCCAACTCGATCCCGTACGCCTGCGCGATGAACATGACGGCGACGCATTCGTAGAGCGCGGTCCCGTCCATGTTGACCGTCGCGCCCAAGGGCAGGACGAAGCTCGAGGTCCGGTTCGAGACCCCGGCGTTCTTTTCGACACACTCCATGGTGACGGGGAGCGTTGCCGAGGAGGACGCGGTCGAGAAGGCCGTGAGCAGCGCGGCGCCCATGGCGCGATAGTGGCGGCTCGGCTTGACCCCGCCGATGATCAAAAGCAGCAGCGGCAGGGTCACGAAGAAGTGGAATGCCAGCGCGATCACGACGCTGAAGAAAAAGAGCGCGAGCGGCCCGAACGCCTCCAATCCGGTGTCCGTGACCGTCTTGGCCACGAGTGCGAAGACCCCGATCGGTGCGAAGCGCATCACCAGCTCGGTGATTTTCATCATCACCTCGAAGACGCCATTCCAAAAGTCGAGCTGCGTCTGTGCGTAATTGCCTTTCAAGCGGGTGATGAAGAAGCCGTAGAGGAGACTGAAGAAGATCAGCCCGAGCATCTGCCCCGCCGCTGCTGCCGCGACGACATTGGTCGGCACCATGCGCAGGAAGATCTCGACGATGTCGGTGGCGCCCTTGTCCGCGAATTGGGCCTCCAGGTCGCTCTTGCTGGCCGACAGCCCGAACACCTCCTCGGCCGTTCCCTCGACCACAC
Organism: Thiocapsa roseopersicina; assembly: GCF_900106925.1. Taxonomy (GTDB): domain Bacteria; phylum Pseudomonadota; class Gammaproteobacteria; order Chromatiales; family Chromatiaceae; genus Thiocapsa; species Thiocapsa roseopersicina. The sequence continues at coordinate 2,752 of NZ_FNNZ01000048.1, read as the reverse complement.
CCGGCTGCATCAGGTTCACGACGAGCAGCCCTACGAGGATGGCGAGCAGGCTCGTCACCGCGTAGTAGCCGATAGTCTTGCCCCCGAGACGCCCGAGATTGCTCGAGTCGCCGATTCCGGCGACCCCGACGATGATCGACGACACGATCAGGGGTACAATCAACATCTTCAGGGCGTTGAGGAAAAGCTCGCCCAAAAAGGCGAAGATCCCGTACAGAGTGACCCCGAAGAGCCCGGTGTCGCGCTCGATCAGCAGCCCGATGACGATCGCCAGCACAAGGGCGATCAGGATCTGCCAGTGGAGCTTCATTTTGAGAACCGACATCGATGTCTCCGAATGGCTCTGGGGTGGTCAGGCATGGGTCGCCGCGCGCCTGATTGCGGGATCTTGCCATCCGCGCGGAAGAGATCGGCGATCCCTATTCGCCGAAGGTCGAGCCGGCTCGGCGTGCTCGAGGGGGGTTCGGAGAACCGCGGATACGGGCGCATCTTATGCCGTACGCCGTGCCGAGACCAGACCGTCACAGCACACATAGAGCGGACATCGTCAGCCATGCACTATCGCGTCTACTACTTATTCGAGCGTTCCGGGGAGTCGGTCTCTTCTGCGAGTGCGCTGGAGGTGAGCAGCCGGGAGATCCGCGAGCAACTGCTGCCTCGCCTGCAGCATGAGGATGATTATCTCGGGATCATCGATCACGCCGAGAACACCCTGCAGATCCTTCGCGAGCCGGGGTCCATCCGTTACTGGGTCGAGTTGCCGATCGATGCGGCCAAGGCATCCTACGGCCGGCACATGGATTTCAAAGAGGTGGACCAACTCATTCGGGAGCTGCCGTCGGTCTTCGATCGCGAAGCCATCCCCGGACTTGAATATCGCCCTTGGTGAGCCTCGATGGATGAATCGACCCGCGACGTCCAGCCCGTTTCGGCGGAGCCAGAAACGACCGATCCACTCAGGACCACGACCGGCTTCGTCTATCTTCTGCAGGCCCTGTCGTTTATTTTGGGCGTGACATCCGTCATCGGGGTCGTCGTCAATTATCTGCGCCTCGCCGAGGTGCGGGGCACTTGGCTCGAATCCCATTTTATCTGGCAGATCCGCACCTTTTGGTTCCAAGTGATGTGGGGTCTCGTCGGACTTGTCACCAGCGTGTTTCTGATCGGCTTCCTGATCTGGGGTGCCGTGTACTTCTGGACACTCTATCGCGTCGTCAAGGGGTGGCTGAATCTTTCGGCGGAGCGGCCGATGTATGCCGATTGAACCGCGTCTCGGGGGAGCCTTGCGCTCTTGTCGCGTGTCTTCGCTCGGCGTGGTCCGATCGGCGTCGGAGCGGACGCGGTTCAGAGGATTCGACAATCGGAGAACGCGGGGTGTGGGCTTCTGTAAGTATTTGAATTTGCTTTAGGTGGTTTCCGGGATCAAGGCCCATCGAGGTGGTTCAGCGCACCGCCAGGATCAGCAGCACGACAAGCGCGGCGACCGCGCCGAGCGGCAGGATGGCCGCTTGCCAATCCCCTTTTTCCGCCTTCGGGCCGTTCTCCTGCCAGTGTTTGTAGGCTGGCCAAAGATAGAACAGCATCAAGACGAGCACCGCGGCGGCGGCGATCTTCAGTGCGAGCTCCATGGGTTGACTCTCCGGTCGTCGATTGGGTTGGTGTGCAGCGCCGAAACAAAAACCCCGGCACTCGGCCGGGGTTCGTGCCCGAAAAGGGGCGCTAATCAGTCATCGCCCATGATTCCGAGAATCTGCAACAGGCTGATGAAGATGTTGAAGATCGACAGGTAGATCCCGTAGGTCGCCATGATGTAGTTGGTTTCTTCGCCCCGTACGATCCGGCTGGTGTCGAACAGGATGAAGCCGCTCATCAGCAGGATGATTGCCGAGGAGATCGCAAGCGACAAGGCGGGCATCTGGAGAAACAAATTCGCCACGACGGCCAAGATGACGACCATCATTCCGGCGAAGATGAAACCACCCATGAAGCTGAAGTCACGCTTGCTGGTCAGGGCATAGCCCGACAATCCGAGGAAGATCGCCGCCGTTCCGCCGAATGCCAAGCCGACGGTCTGCGGGCCGTTCGGAAGGGCGAGGTACATGGATAGGATTGAGCCCAGGCCGAACCCGAGCAGACCGGTGATCAGGAAGATGACACCGATTCCCTTCGAGGAGTTGGCCGTGCGTGGCAGCACGAAGATGCCCATCAACATCGCGACGATCACTGAGACCAAGTACATCCAGCTCGGCACGGCGAGGGCGATTGACACCATCGCGGTGAAGGCGCTGAAGCCCAGCGTAGCGGCGAGCAGCAGGTAGGTGTTCTTGAGCACCTTGTTGGTCGAGATGACCGACTGTGAGCTGCGGGCGACGGAAAAATCAGTGTTGGCCATTGGTGTGGTCACTCCGGTTACGAGAGGTTCAAGCTGCCGAGTCTGACTCGGCGGGACGATCCAAGTTCCTGAAGGATACCTGATGGAGTCGCTCGCGCAAGCGTCAAGGCGGTTGGGTCTGCCGTGGACATGCGGTATCCTTGTGTGGCTTCCGTCGAGAGCGCGATACGCGGCAATGCTGCGGGATCGCGCCTGGCGGTCGATCCGGAGAGGTGGCTGAGCGGTCGAAAGCGGCGGTCTTGAAAACCGTTGAGGGTTCATCCCCTCCGTGGGTTCGAATCCCACCCTCTCCGCCATATGGATTTACAACACGCTGTAAAAATTCACGTTTCTTCGGCCGATAGGCAATGCTCCCCACAC
>NZ_FNNZ01000005.1 GCF_900106925.1 Thiocapsa roseopersicina | reverse complement strand
CGCTTGGGGCGAACCCTGCCCGACCTGGACGCCGAGCTGTTCCTCGCGCCCGAAGAATGGCAGGCCGCCTACATTCTCTCCGAGAAACCCCTGCCGAAAGAGCCGCCATGCCTCAACACGGTGGTTCGCCTGATCGCCGGCCTCGGCGGATTCCTCGGGCGCAAGGGCGACGGCGAGCCCGGCGTGAAGACGATTTGGCTCGGCCTGCAACGCGTCACGGACTTCGCCGCGGGGCTCAGATATGCTCGACAGGCTCATGATTCATGAGATGTGTGTAATGGGATGGGCTATACGCCGTGGGGCACCTACCTCACCTGCGAGGAGAACTGGGCGGGCTACTTCAAGAACGACGTCCAGATCAGCCGCATCAACGCTCTTTTCGACGCCCTGGGCTTCAATGGCAACTCCGCCCCCCAAGACGACTACTACGCTCGCTACGATGCAGTACAGGGCAAAGTCATCGGTGTCATCGATGAGACCGTCGACCAGAAAATCACCAGCAAGGTTTACACCCAGGCCGGCGACACCTTGACAGAGGCTGGCCGAGTACTCCTCGGAGTTCTCGACGACCTGCTCTCGGCCAACAACATCGACATTCAGGTGCCCCGCGAACAGAGCCGCTATGGCGTGGGCACCACCTCCAGCCGATACGGCTGGGAGACCGCCATTCGCGGCGGCGATCGGTATGTCCGCTTCGATGTGTCAATCAAGGGGATTGACGCGACCGACGACTACCGGAACGAGGCCAACGGCCAGGGTTGGGTGGTGGAGATCGATCCGTTCGACCCGACCAGCATCCCGAATAAGCGGACGGCGATGGGCCGCTTCGCGCACGAAGGCTGTATCTTCGCACCGCCTCAACTCGGCCAACCTTTGGCGTTCTACATGGGCGACGACGCGCAGAACGAGTACATCTACAAATTCGTAACCAAGGCGCGTTACAGGGAGGGTCTAAACGGCAATGTGCTGGACGAGGGCACCCTGTACGCGGCCCGTTTCAACGAAGACGGCAGCGGCGATTGGCTGGCCCTCGACATCCATGATCCGGACTTCCTCGCGGCTGCTGCAGCGGCAGGTGTGGATTTCCAGGATCAGGCCGACGTGCTGGTCAACACTCGCTTGGCGGCCGACGTCGTCGGGGCGACCAAGATGGACCGGCCGGAATGGGGCGCCGCCCACCCGCAGACCCGCGAGGTCTACATGACCTTGACCAATAACTCATCGCGTACTCTCGACAACATCGATGCAGCGAACCCGCGCCCGAATAACCTTACCGGCCACATCATCCGCTGGCGCGAGAAGGGCAACCGACCTTTCGCGACAAGGTTCGACTGGGACATCTTCGTGCTGGCGGGCGACGCCGATGACAGCGAGGTTCTGCCCGCCGAGGGCGGTCCGGCACTGGACGGCGATAATATCTTCGCCAGTCCGGACGGTATCTGGATCGACCAGCACGGCATCCTGTGGATCCAGACCGACATGAGTGGATCACAGCAGGGCACCGGGCCCTTCGGCGAGAACCAAATGCTGGCCGCCAACCCAATCACCGGCGAGATCAAGCGGTTCCTTCAAGGTCCGTTCAACCAAGAGACCACCGGCGTGGTCTCGACACCCGACGGCAAGAACCTGTTTGTGAACTTCCAGCACCCCGGTGATCGCTCCGCTGTCGGTAGCTTCACCAGCAACTGGCCGGATAGCGGCGCCGTCTATCGCCACCCGGGCGATGCCCCGGTCTTGCCCGCTTCGGACGGCCCGCGTCCGCGCTCGGCAACCGTCGTCATCACCCGCGAGGACGGCGGCGTTGTCGGGCTGTGAGCGCAGCGGCTTAGGCCGCTGATGGGATGAACCCTGGGCAGGGATTCCCAGCCTTTCGATGCTTAGGTAATTCCGGGAAAGTATTTGCCGACCTGTAGGGGCGACTGAAGTCGCCCCTAAAGCCCCTACAGGTCTTGCAGGCATGCGCAGTCGGGACGCTTATTCCAGGAAATCGCTTAGGCATGCGGCGCCGGTCGACTTTTTGAACGAGTCCTCCCCAGGCGTCGTCGCGCCTCCGGCAGTGCCGGGAGAGCCCGGAGATCGGTTGTTGACGAGGAGTGCTTTGCCGAGAAGGGACTTACGGGTCCTGGTCGGGAAACTCGATCACGGACGTCGCTCTGAGCTCCTCGACCTTGGCCATGAGCTCTTGTTGCACCTGTTGCGTCTTCAGCTGTTTCTCGATACGTCCCTTCACCACTTCGAAGGGCACAACTGCAGCCGCGTCCTTGTCCGTCGCCTTGATGATGTGGTAGCCGAACTGGGTCTCCACGACCTCGCTCACATCGCCCGTTTCCATAGCGAACGCGGCATTTTCAAACGGCGCGACCATTTGGCCCCGTCCGAACTCCCCGAGGTCGCCCCCTTGCTCGGCGCTGGGACAGGTCGATTCGCTCTTGGCCAGCTCGGCAAAATCGGCACCGGATTTCACCTTTTCGAGGATCTCGTCGGCCTTCCGCTTGGCGTTCTCTTTCGCCTCGGCGCCGGCACCTGCATCGAGTCCGATCAAGATGTGGCTCGCGCGCATCGATTCCGGCTTACTGAACGCCTCGGGATGCTCGTCGTAGAAGGCTTTTAGTTGTGCATCGGTGATCTCGATTTTAGACACCACCTCACTCTGGACGAACGCGTTGATCATGAGTCCGCGTTTGAGTTGCTCGCGCAGCCCATCCGGGGTGATGCCCTTTTCGGCGAGCGCGTCGTTCCATTCCCCTTGGCTCGGCAAACGAGACTTGATGATGGCGATCTGCTCGTCGACCTGCCGGTCGAGATCGGGGATGTTCTGATCCTTCGCGAGCTGATACAGGAGCTCGGAGCGGATCACGTTTTCTTTTGCGGTCTCCTCGAGGAGCTTGCGTTGATCGGGAGTAACGGAGTCCGCGGGGCTCATTCTGGCCAACAAGGGGCGGATATTCCGATCAAGCTCTGCGCGAGGGATCGCGACGCCGTTGATCCTGACGACGACATCCGCGGGGTCGCCGGACGTCGGCGCGGCTTCGCCCGCCGGGATCACTGTCGGGGCCAGCTCATTGGGGACGGGTTCGGCGGCGATGACGGGATGCGCACCGACGAGTGCCAGAGTGACGGTCGTCGTGGCGACCAGTTTGCAGAACAGGTGCATCGTTGGAATCTCGGTGGTGAGGAACAAAGGAAACCGAAGCGGGGCTGGTTATACGAACAAACAGCAGACCACGCAATGACAACCGCCCATTCGGGGCTCGACCCCGATCCGGAGCCTACCGGGCTGTCGGATCTCCGGAGGCGTCCCCGAGACGCGCGATCTCGGCATGTCGATAGCAGCCGACGACATGATCGTTGACCATCCCGACAGCCTGCATGAACGCATAGCAGATGGTGGATCCGACGAAGCTGAAACCGCGCTTCTTGAGTGCCTTGCTCATGCGGTCCGATGCAGGGGTCTGGGAAGGAACCTGGTCCAGCGAGCGCCAAGCGTTTTGCTGCGGCATATGGTCGACGAACTGCCAGAGGAAGGCGTCCAAGGATCCCGTGTCTTCGAGGATGGTCAGCACACCTTGTGCATTGCGAACGACCGACGCGATCTTGAGACGATTTCGAACGATGCCCGCGTCCCCGAGCAATCGCTGGATGTCGGCGTCCGAATAGCGCGCGATCCGCTCCGGATCGAGCTCGTCGAACGCCTGCCGATAGCCGTCGCGCTTGCGCAGGATGGTGAGCCAGCTCAAACCGGCCTGCGCCCCTTCGAGCGTCAGCATCTCGAAGAGGCGGCGGTCATCGTGGACCGGTACGCCCCATTCGAGGTCGTGATAATCGAGGTAGAGGGGATCGGAACCACACCAGCCGCATCTCGGGGTCATTTTCTTATCCATCGGAGAACATTCGGAGCCTAACGTATCGTCAAGGCGCGGATAAACCCCGTCGCGACGTCACGACGACGGCGGTTGGCGCAACGCGCGGCGGCTACGGCACGTATCGGAGCAATAGCGGACCGACTCCCAGCAGGCTGCCCAGCGTTTGCGCCAGGTGAAGGGGCGAGCGCAGGTCGGGCAGATCTTGGTCGGGAGATTCGGCTTCTTGTGGCTCATGAGATCGACTCGGGGCTCGGGGGCCGTTTTCGTTTGCCGCCTGTCTCCGCGGTGCTCGTGCTCGTGCTCGTGCTCGTGCTCGTGCTCGTGCGGCTCGCGCCACCGCTGCGACGACGGCTGCGGTGCGTCTCGAAGATGGTCCGGCTTTCGGCGCGGGACATCGTCCATGGTGAGTGGATCCGGGCGTCCGGGACAGCGGCCAGCTCGGGCACCCAACGGCGGATGAAGACGCCATCCGGATCCTGATCTTGCGACTGCTTGACCGGGTTGTAGATGCGCAGCCTGTCGATGCCGGTCGTGCCGGATTGCATCTGGACCCGGGACCAATGGATGCCGGGCTCGTAGTCGGTGAAGACGCGCGCCAGGTGCAGGCCAGGCTCGCGCCAATGCAGCCAGAGAGGGTAGGCGCTGAAGGACATCAGCATGGCGCGCATCCGAAAGTTGATCCAGCCGATGTGGATCAAGGCACACATGCAGGCGTCGACGAAGGGGACGCCGGTATGGCCTTGGCGCCACGCGTCGAGCCGATGCGGATCCGGTATCGGATCGCGGAGGCCGTTGCAGGCACGGTGCGTGTTCTCGAATTCGATGCGCGGCTCGCTCTCCAGCTTCTGCATGAAATCGGGATGTCGCCGAGCCCGCCGATCTCGGACAGCGCCCCCAAGGGTCGCAGGACGGGCGGCGGCTCCAATGGCGTCCGCATCCGTTGCTCCCGGATCTTCGACCAGCGGTTGCGTGTTTCGAGGCGGCGGACCACGCCGCTCTGCGGCAGCTAATGCAAGGGGATGCCGCGGGTGCGCAGCAGATCGCCGACGGCGATGTCCCGCGCATAGGTCCAGCCGTTGCCGGTTTCCTCGTGAGACCAGACGGCCTGGATGGGTAGACGATTCAGCAGCTCACCCAGGACCGGGACGGCCTCGCCGACGCGAATCACCAAGGGTTGGCCGAGTGCGGCGAGATCCGTTCGCAGCTCACCGAGACACTCGGCGATGAAGGCCCAATGCCGACCGGAGGCATCCGGTTGGGACCAGTATTCGGGCTCGGCGATATAGAGCGGCAGGACCGGGCCGCGCCGTGCGGCCTCGGCGAGTGCACCATGATCGTAGACCCGGAGGTCGCGCTTGAACCAGACCAGTTGCAGGGGTTTCATCAGGGTTGAGGCCGCTCGATGCGCGTAAGACTTTCAAGATGGGTTTGGCGGTTGGCGTGCTCGCGGAAGGGGAAGAAGCCGCGGGTGGCGCCGGGCCACAGCCTGCTGTCCCAGGTCCGGCGAGCCCGCACAAGCGCGATGCCGTGCCGGGCGAGTCGCGCGTCGAGTTGCTCGATGCGCTTGCGCCATTGACCGACCGGTGTTTCGAGCATAACGACTTTGCGCACCGCAAGGCTGAGAGACCATGCCTCGGCCGCGGCCAGCCAATCGCCCTCGTCCAGGACGTATGACGGGACCGCGAAATGCGCCTCGGCCCGAGACAGGGCATCGGCGATCGCGACGCGCGAAAAGTCGACGACCGGAAGTGCCAGGTCGAGACACTCCCCAACCGTCTCGTCCCAGCCCCCGGCTACGCCTCGAAACCGGAGCAGCGACAGGCGCGAGACCTCCGGGGCGAGATCCTCCGGCGTCAGAAGCAGCCCGCTCGGAATGTCCACATCCAACTCGACCGAAGCGGGGAGCGCGCGCGGCGTGAGATCGAGCGGCGGCTCGGTCAGGGGCAAGGCCTGCTCGTCGAGCTCGCCTTTGGGGTCGAAGCGCCCGTCGGTGTAGCGGGCGATGTTCTCCGCACGCGCCAGGTAGTGCTTTCCCCGCGTGTGCAATCCCGCGACCCAGCGCCAGGAGAGCGTGTTGGACGCAGGATCACCGTCCAGCAGATGACGCAGAAAGAAGGCCGCACCGAGCGTCCAGGGCAAACGCAGGGTGAAGATCCAGATGCTCGCGAACCACATGCGGGCGTGGTTGTGCAGGTAGCCGGTCTCGGTCAGCTCATTGGCCCAGGCATCGAAGCAGGGGATCCCGCTCCGGCCCGCGATCGCCTCGGCATAGCGGATCGACGCCGTCCCAGCGAGTCCGTCGCGGTCGCGTCGAAGCTGGTCGAGATAGGCGTCCCAGACGTGGGGGCGCTGCTCCAGCCAGCCTTTCCAGTAGGTCCGCCACAGGACCTCGGAAACGAACTTATCGACGGTATCCCGCGGCTGGACGTCCCAAACCGCGGCGACCGCCTCGCGCTCCAGGATTAGACGGTGCCGCAGATAGGGAGCAAGCCGCGAGACCCGATCATGCGGCGGGACGACCCGATTGCGCTCGCGCGCATAGGCTGCCGCCTGCGGGACAAAGGATGCCAGACGCGCGAGGCCGGCCGCCCGAGTCGGCGTCTCGGCCTGAACGCCGTCGCCGGGCAAGTCGGGTTTTCGTATACCCGGTCGTCGCATCGGTCTCTCCGTCTTGGTCGAAGAGCACGACATGGATGACGCCGAGCGCTTTTCAACCCGGGCCCGATTCGCCCGGAGCCGGTGTCAGTGCACGGTCACCTTGATCGGCTGTCGGCGTCTTGTCTTGTCCTTCGGCATCTCGACACGCAGGACACCCTGCTTGTAGCTCGCCTTGGCTTTGTCGCTGTCGACCTCGTCGGGCAAGGCGATGGCGCGCTCGAAGTGGCCGTAGGCACATTCGGTGACGTGGTGGCGGCCTTTGGACTCTTCGCGCTCGACCCGCTTCTCGCCGCGGACAACCAGGTAGCCGTCCGTCACCTGAAGCTCGAAGTCGTCCTTGGCCATGCCCGGGGCTTCCAGACGCACGACGATCTTGTCCTCGTCATCCATGACCTCCGCGGCCAGGACGCCCCAACCGCCGCCCGCCGTGCTCGCGGGTCGGTCTCGCACCCTTGTGGGTGAAGCGCATCACGGCCCCGGCGGCTTGATCGTAGAGTCGCTCCCAACCGTCGCGGACATGGTCCCATGCCCGTGTGATGTTGTGTCTGATCTGTTGAAGTGTCGACATAGATCCCTCCGGAAATCCGGACCCCGGCGCTCGCGAACCCTTTCACGTCTCCGTCGCATGGATCGAACATCTGCCACGGGCGCCGAGATCGCCGAGCGCGCGGCACCTTGCCCCGCGCCCCTCGTTTGGTTTCCTCAACCCACGTTGACCTGGATCTTACGGGGCTTAAGCTCGGCGCGTTTCGGCACCTTCAGGGTCAGAATGCCGTCCTGCATCTGTGCATCGATTTGGTCTGCCTGAAGCTCTCGGCTCAGCGTGAAACTGCGCCGGAACCGGGTGGTGCGCAGGTCGGCATAGAGTGCCTCCATCTCGCTCGGCATCTCGATCGCCGCCTCGCCCTCGATCAGGAGGGTGTCCTTGTCGACCCGGACCGCTGCCGCTCTGTGCCGCGTTGATTAGCAGGTTGAGCAAAGCATCGCGGATTGCTCCGGCCTGCAGAGCGACCGCGGGCAGCGTCGACTCGAGGTCGAGCAGGATTCCGAGCCCCTGTTTCCGTGCCACGCAAGCGCTGATCCAACCAAGCACCCAATAAAAAAGCCCCGCCCCGATAGGGCATCGGGGCGGGGCTTTCATCTGCGTGTAGCCGCAGACGGACGGGCTTACATCATGCCCATGCCGCCCATGTCGCCCATTCCACCCATGCCGCCGCCGCCCGGCATCGGGGCGTCGTCCTTCGGCTCTTCGGCGATCATGGCCTCGGTGGTGATCATGAGGCCGGCAACCGACGCGGCGTTCTGAAGCGCCGAGCGGGTGACCTTGGTCGGATCCAGGATGCCCATGTCGACCATGTCGCCGTACTCGCCGTTGGCGGCGTTGTAACCGAAGTTACCCGAGCCTTCGACGACCTTGTGCAGGATGACGGACGGCTCGCAGCCGGCGTTGGCGACGATCTGACGCAGCGGCTCTTCCATGGCGCGCCGTGCGATGGTGATGCCGACGTCTTGGTCATGGTTGGCACCGGTCAGGCCCTTGACCGCGGTCTGGGCACGGACCAGCGCGACGCCGCCGCCGGGGACGATGCCTTCCTCGACCGCCGCGCGGGTGGCGTGCAGGGCGTCTTCGACGCGCGCCTTCTTCTCCTTCATCTCCATCTCGGTGGCGGCACCGACCTTGATGACGGCAACACCGCCGGCCAGCTTGGCCAGACGCTCCTGGAGCTTTTCCTTGTCGTAGTCAGAGCTGGTCTCTTCGACCTGGGCGCGAATCTGCTCGCAGCGCGCTTTGATGTCGATCTCGGAGCCGGCACCGTCGATGAGGGTGGTCTCGTCCTTGGCGACCTGAACACGCTTGGCGGTACCCAGATCGTTCAGGGTCGCCTTCTCGAGCGACAGACCAACCTCTTCGGAGATCACGGTCGCGCCGGTCAGGATGGCGATGTCCTGCAGCATGGCCTTGCGACGATCACCGAAGCCCGGCGCCTTGACTGCGCAGACCTTGACGATGCCGCGCAGGGTATTGACCACCAGGGTGGCCAGCGCCTCGCCTTCCACGTCTTCGGCGACGATCAGCAGCGGCCGGCCGGCCTTGGCGACCGATTCCAGCACCGGCAGAAGCTCGCGGATGTTGGAGATCTTCTTGTCGTGCAGCAGGATGAAGGGATCGTCCAGCTCGGCGCTCTGGCTCTGCTGATTGTTGATGAAGTAGGGCGAGAGGTAGCCACGGTCGAACTGCATGCCTTCGACGACATCCAGCTCGTTGTGCAACGAGGTGCCGTCTTCGACGGTGATGACGCCTTCCTTGCCGACTTTTTCCATTGCCTCGGCGATGATCTGTCCGATCGACTCGTCCGAGTTGGCCGAGATGGTGCCGACCTGGGCTATCGCCTTGGACTCGGTGCAGGGCTTGGACAGCTTCTTGAGCTCTTCCACAGCCGCCTCGACGGCCTTGTCCATACCGCGCTTCAGATCCATCGGGTTCATGCCGGCAGCGACGGCCTTCAGACCTTCGCGGACCATGGCCTGCGCCAGAACGGTCGCGGTGGTGGTGCCGTCACCGGCGATGTCGGAAGTATGTGAAGCAACCTCCTTCACCATCTGGGCGCCCATATTCTCGAACTTGTCGCTCAGCTCGATTTCCTTGGCCACGGACACACCGTCCTTGGTGACGGTCGGGGCACCGAAGGACTTCTCCAGGACTACGTTGCGGCCCTTCGGACCCAGCGTGACCTTCACTGCGTTGGCGAGGATGTTGACACCCTCCATCATTCGGGCGCGGGCTTCACCGCCGAACTTGACGTCTTTTGCACTCATGGTGTTGATCCTTGAATTCGGTTAATCAGGTTTCGTTGTCCAAACCAGCCGGGTTGGGCTGATCGATCGGCCGATCGGCGCGAATAGGGGTTCGGAGAATGGCTTGTATGCGGGCTCCCGCAAGGGAGCACTCGGCATCAGCCCTCGACGACACCCATGATGTCTTCTTCACGCATCACCAGGAAGTCGTTGCCGTCGAGCTTCACTTCGGTGCCGGAGTACTTGCCGAACAGGACGCGGTCGCCGACCTTCACATCCAGCGGACGGCTCTCGCCGTTGTCGAGGATCTTGCCCTTGCCCACGGCGATGATCTCGCCCTGGATGGGCTTCTCGGTGGCGGAGTCCGGGATCACGATGCCGCCGGCGGTCGTACGCTCTTCTTCCATGCGACGGACAACGACGCGGTCGTGCAGGGGACGAATCTTCATGTGGTGGTCTCCTCGTGCGGTTGACGGGTTCGGAGTGCGGGTGAGCAGCCCGTTTCGGCCCGCTCTGTTAGCACTCATCTCAAACGAGTGCTAATAGTAGAGCCTTATCCTCGTCTGTCAAGCGCCGGAGGGTTCGACGAGCCTCAATCTTCGCGCCGGTAGTCGCCCTCGATGACCCTCGGGTCCTCTGCGCCTCCGGGGGGCGTGCCGGGCCGGACCGGGATCACGCGGACATAGCGACCGACGATCCAATGCCGCAGGGGCGGGACGAGCAACAAAAACCCGATCGTGTCGGTCAGAAAGCCCGGAAGGAGCAGGAAGAGACCCGCAACAAGGAGCAGTGCGCCGTCCAAGACCTCCAAGGCCGGGACCTCGCCGCGATCGGTCATCTCGCGCACCCGCATGAGCAGACCGAAACCTTGGTGGCGGACCAGCCAGATCCCGACGATGGCGGTGAGGATGGCCAGGGCGATGGTCGGAAATGCCCCGATCTCGGAGCCGACCTGGATCATCACGTAGATTTCGATCATCGGCACTCCGATGACGATCAGCAGAAACAAAAAAGGCACGATGATGGTCTCCGGAGGTGGTCGGTCGGTCCGTGCTCGGTCGACCGAGATCCCTTAAACCGACAAACATTGTGGTAGAAGAAGGCTGACCCCTTGCAGGATAGTGGAACCCCGAACCTGATGAAACGCCATGAAACGCCGCCGACCCACAGCATGACGGCAGACCATCGCCTGATCTTCTGCACCTGTCCCGACGAGGCCACGGCCGGGCGCATCGCCGAGGCACTGGTCGAGGAGCGCCTTGCCGCCTGCGCCAATCTGCTTCCGGGCATCACCTCGATTTATCGCTGGGAGGGCCGGATCCAGCGCGACGCCGAGGTCTTACTCTTGATCAAGACGACGCGCGAGCGTGTCGCGGCGTTGACCGAGCGCCTGCGCGCATTGCATCCCTACGAGATTCCGGAAATCATCGCGGTCCCCGTCACCGAGGGACTCCCCGACTATCTGAGCTGGGTAACGACATGCACCGACCACAACGACTGAGCCCCGGGATCGGGGCCGCCGTCGAGCGGCGCCAAACCGCCATCGACGACACCGCCACCGAACAACAGGGTCCGGGACATCGCCCGTCGCGCGGGACATCCGCCGCGAGACGGCTCTTGGCCGTCGCCTTGACCTGGCTGATCGTCGCCGGAGTGTTGCCGCTCGCCTCGGCGGAGGACGAGTTCCTGATGCCCGATCAGGCCTTCCGCATCTCGGGCGAGGCCGACGGTCCGGACGCCGTTCGGGTGCGCTGGGAGATCGCCGACGGTTATTACATGTATCAGAGCAAGTTCGGGTTCCAGGCGGATACCGTCGGTATCTCAACCGGCAGCCCGCGCATGCCCGCAGCCGAAACCAAGGAGGACGAGTTCTTCGGCAAGGTCCAGGTCTATCGCGACAGCGTCGAGATCCGGGTGCCGGTCACGCGTGGGACCGGGTCGGGTAACTTCCTGACCCTCGAGGCGACCTCGCAGGGCTGCGCCGATGCCGGACTCTGCTACCCGCCGCATCGCCAGCGCCTGTTGCTCGAGCTGCCGGAGATGGCTGCCGCGACCCCTGTCGCCGCCGAGGCCGCTCCCGCGGCCGAGACCCCGTCGCCGACTCAGCGCGAGCAGTCGCCGAAGGCCTTGGCGGGCTTAGGCCAATCGCTCGGCTTGGGCGCGGACGACGACATCCTCCCCGCCGAGGAGGCATTCCTCTTCTCCGCGGAGGTCGCGGGCCCGGACCAGATCCAGTTGACCTGGGACGTCGCCGAGGGGACCTATCTCTACAGCCATATGCTCGAGCTGGCGCTCGAGGACGGGAGCGAGGTCGCCATCGGGCCCTACGAGCGCCCCGCCGGAGACATCAAGAAGGACTCGATCCTTCCGGACGGCAGCGTCGGCGATGTCGAGGTCTATCACGACCGTGTCGATCTGACCCTGCCACTGCTGCGCGGGTCGAGCGCGCCGACGGAGGTGACCCTGATCGCCAAGTATCAGGGCTGCGCCGAGATCGGCATCTGCTATCCGCCGCAGACCCAAAGGGTGACGCTGAGCCTGCCGGAGGCGCTGGTGACGGCGGCTCTGCCCACGGCAGCCGCCGCGGCCACGGCAACCGACGCGCCGACGGCAAGTGCGCCATCGGATGCGGACGACACGGTCTCGGAGCAGGACCGGATCGCCTCCGTCCTCGCCAACAGCGGCGTCTGGGTGGTGATCGCGGCCTTCTTCGGGTTCGGACTCTTGCTCGCCTTCACCCCTTGCGTCTTCCCCATGATCCCGATCCTCTCGGGCATCATCGCCGGACAGGGCCCGAACATCACCACACGCAAGGCATTCACGCTTTCGCTGGTCTATGTCTTGGCCATGGCCTTGACCTACACGGTCGTCGGCGTGCTGGCGGGGCTCTTCGGCGCGAATCTGCAGGCGGCCTTCCAGAACCCCTGGGTCCTGACCTCCTTCGCGTTGATCTTCGTGCTGCTCGCGCTGTCCATGTTCGGCTTCTATGACCTGCAGCTGCCGTCGAGCTTCCAGTCCAAGCTCGCGGAGATCAGCAACAAGCAGGAGGGCGGCACCCTGATCGGCGTGGCCATCATGGGCCTGCTCTCCGCGCTGATCGTCGGACCCTGCGTGGCTCCGCCGCTCTTCGGCGCGCTCATCTATATCAGCCAAACCGGGGACGCGGTGCTCGGCGGCATCGCCCTGTTCGCGCTGAGTATGGGCATGGGCGTGCCTCTGATCGCCATCGGCACCTCGGCCGGCAAGCTGCTGCCGCGCGCCGGCGGTTGGATGGATGCGGTCAAGGCGGTGTTCGGCGTTGCCCTGCTCGGCGTGGCCATCTTCATGATGGAGCGGATCCTGCCGCCGGCGGTCGCCATGCTGCTGTGGGGGCTGCTGCTGATCTGCTCGGCGGTCTACATGGGCGCACTGACCCAACTGCCGCAGGGTGCAAGCGGTTGGAGCAAGCTCTGGAAGGGTCTCGGCGTCTTCCTGCTCATCTACGGCGCACTCATGCTGCTCGGCGCGGCGGCCGGCGGGAAGGACACGGTCCAGCCGCTGCGCGGACTTGCCGTGGGCGGCGGCGGTGGCGGTGCCGCTGCGGAGGCGGTCTTTACCCCCGTGAAGACGCTCGAGGACCTCGATCGCGAGGTCGCCAAGGCGGGCGCGCTCGGCAAGCCGGTGATGTTCGACTTCTACGCCGACTGGTGCGTGACCTGCAAAGAGCTGGAGCGCTATACCTTCAGCGACCCCGCGGTGATCGCCGAGATGGAGCGCTTCGTCCTGCTCAAGGCGGACGTGACGGCAAACGACGCGGATGATCAGGCCCTGATGAAGCACTTCGGCATCATCGGACCGCCCGCCATCCTCTACTTCGACACCTCGGGAGAAGAGCGCAAGAACTATCGCTTGGTCGGCTTCAAGCCCGCCGACGCCTTCGTCGAGCATCTGCGCCGGGCCGCGCCATGAGTGCGGTTCGGGTGGGGATGGTGATCCTGCTTGCTGGGGGGATCAGCATCGGGGTTGCCGTCGTCGGACAACGCTGGATCGAAGCGCCGAAGCCCGAGGCAGTACTCTCGGTCCGCCAGTCTGCGCCCCTTCAGACCTTGCCCGACTTCGGCCTGACCGACCTAGCCGGATCGGAGATCAGCAGCGATGCGTGGGCCGGGAAGGTCGTAGTGATCAACTACTGGGCGAGCTGGTGCCCGCCCTGCGTGCGCGAGATGCCGCTTTTTATCCAGACGCAGGAGGCACTCGGCGAGTCCGGTGTGCAGGTCGTAGGCATCGCCGTGGATCGCCTCGAAGACGTTGAGGCGTTCGTGGCCCAGTACCCGGTCAACTACCCCATCCTGATGGCCAACCCGGAGGCGGTCGCCCTCTCGAAACGACTCGGCAACCGGGTCGAAGGACTGCCCTTCACGGTCATCTTCGACCGCCGCGGGCGCCGCGTCTTCAGCCGCACAGGCGAGGTCACGGCCGCCGAGCTCAAGGCCGAGCTCGACGCGCTGGTCAAGGCGGAGGACCGGCCGGCGCCCGACGAGGACGCGTCTTAGCTGGACAACATCGCGTAAAATCCGCACAATTCGCGCCGATTTGCCGCCGATCCCAAAGGGACCGGCGGGTACACTGAGCCTCGGACGCGTTGGAGTAAATTGACCGGATGGCGGCGATCCTGGTCCTGAACGGACCGAACCTCAACCTGCTCGGCACCCGCGAGCCGGAGCATTACGGTCGCGCCACGCTGGCGCAGATCCACCAAGGCTTGGAGGATGCGGCACGGGCTCAGGGCTTCACGCTGGAGTGTATCCAGAGCAACGCCGAGCACGTCCTGATCGAGGCGGTCCACCGTGCCGCGCACGAAGGGGTTCGCTTCATCATCCTGAATCCCGCCGCCTTCACCCACACCAGCGTCGCCCTGCGCGATGCACTGCTCGGGGTCGGGATTCCCTTTATCGAGGTGCACCTTTCCAACGTGCACGCCCGGGAGCCCTTTCGGGCCCACTCCTATTTCTCCGACATCGCCGTCGGGGTGATCAGCGGACTCGGGGCCGAGGGCTACTTTTCAGCATTGCGCGCCGCGGCCGGTCGGCTCGCGCCGGACCTTTCCAACGAGAACCACTGACCATGGATATCCGCAAGGTAAAGAAGCTGATCGAGCTGTTGGAGCAATCCGACGTCGCGGAGATCGAGATCCACGAGGGCGAGGAATCGGTCCGTATCAGCCGACACGGCAGCGGCGCCATGCCGATGTACATGCCTCAAGCGATGCCCATGGCCGCCGGCCCCGCGGCAGCTCCGGCGCCCGCCGCCAAAGCCTCCGATGAAGAGGATCTTGACGAGATGGAAGGCGAGGTCGTGCGCTCGCCCATGGTCGGCACCTTCTATCGTGCTCCCTCGCCGGGTTCGAAGCCCTTCGTCGAAGAAGGCCAAAGTGTGAAGGCCGGCGAGACGCTCTGCATCATCGAGGCGATGAAGATCCTCAACCAGATCGAGTGCGAGCAAGGCGGCAAGATCAGACGGATCCTGGTCGAGAACGGTCAGCCGGTCGAATACAACCAGCCGCTGTTCGTCATCGAATAAGGGCGGAGGGCAGCGCCCCCGTCGTCAAGCGCCGGCGCATTCCCCGATGCGTCGCGCCTCCTCCAGCAAAGACATCGCCACCATGCCTGCAATGATCGAGAAGGTCCTGATCGCCAACCGGGGCGAGATCGCGCTCCGGATCCTGCGCGCCTGTCGCGAGCTGGGCATCAAGACGGTCGCGGTGCACTCCGAAGCGGACCGCGACCTCAAGCACGTCCTCTTGGCCGACGAGTCGGTCTGCATCGGCCCGGCCGCCTCGCTGCACAGCTATCTCAACGTGCCGGCCATCATCAGTGCGGCGGAGGTCACCGATACGGTCGCCATCCATCCGGGCTACGGCTTCCTCTCCGAGAACGCGGATTTCGCGGAGCGAGTCGAGCGCTCCGGCTTCATCTTCATCGGTCCGCGGCCCGAGACGATCCGCCTGATGGGCGACAAGGTCTCGGCGATCGCCGCCATGAACAAGGCCGGCGTGCCCTGTGTGCCCGGCTCCGATGGGCCGCTCGACGACAACAAGAAACGCACCCTCGAGATGGCTCGTAAGATTGGCTATCCCGTCATCATCAAGGCATCCGGCGGCGGGGGCGGTCGCGGCATGCGAGTCGTCCATTCAGAGGCGACCTTGCTGAATGCGATCTCTCTGACCAAGGCGGAGGCCGCCGCGGCCTTCAACAACGACATGGTCTACATGGAGAAGTATCTGGAGAACCCGCGTCATATCGAGTTCCAGGTCCTCTCCGACGAGCACGGCAACGCCATCCATCTCGGGGAGCGCGACTGCTCCATGCAGCGCCGCCATCAGAAGGTCGTCGAAGAGGCGCCGGCGCCCGGCATCACCGAGGCGCAACGTCACGAGATCGGCGAGCGCTGCGCCGAGGCCTGCCGCACCATCGGCTACCGCGGTGCCGGCACCTTCGAGTTTCTCTATGAGAACGGCTGCTTCTATTTCATCGAGATGAACACGCGCGTGCAGGTCGAGCACCCGGTGACCGAGATGGTCACGGGCGTGGACATCGTCAAAGAACAGATCCTGATCGCCGCCGGCGAGCCCCTGCGCTACAAGCAGGAAGACATTGTGATCCGCGGCCATGCCGTGGAGTGCCGTCTCAACGCCGAAGACTCCGAGACCTTCATGCCGAGCCCCGGCAAGATCACCGAGTTCCATGCCCCGGGCGGCCCCGGCGTGCGCCTGGAAACACACATCTATACCGGCTACACGGTTCCGCGCTATTACGACTCCATGATCGGCAAGCTGATCACCCACGGCGAGGATCGCGAGGCGGCCATCGCGCGGATGTGCAATGCGCTGCGCGAGACGGTGATCGACGGGATCAATACCAATATCAAGCTGCAGCGGTCGATCCTAAGGGACGGGGCGTTTCTGGCGGGCGGGGCGAATATCCACTATCTGGAAAAGAAGCTCGGCATGTAGGGCTGAACCGCGTTTGGAGCAACATGCGGTGCTCGAGGTAAAGCCCACATCGGCGCGATTTGATGGCTCGGCACGACGCGGTTCAGGAATTTTAGGAACATTGAATGCTTAGGTGATTTTCGGGGAAGGATCTACCTGCGTGTAGGGGCGAATTAATTCGCCCCTACATTCCCCTCCATGTCTTCCAAACATGTGCGGTCGGAATACGTGTTCCTGAAATTCACCTGAAATGAAAACTCTTAATCACTTAAATCGCGTCGACTCCGACGTTTACGAACTGCTGCGAGATCGAGACCAAATGAACACTGCACATATTCTCCGGGACGCGATTTAATTGGCCTGGCTGCAGCTTTCGATCGAGGTCTCCAAGCCGGACGCCGAAGGAATCGCCGCCTTCCTGGAAGACGCCGGAGCACTCTCGGTGACCCTCGCGGATGCGGCCGACGAGCCTCAGCTCGAGCCGGGGCCGGGGGAAACACCGCTCTGGTCGCAGGTCAAGGTCTCGGCGCTGTTCGATGCGGATCCCGAGAGCGAGGCGCTGGTCGCTCGCTTAGTCGATCAGCTGGCTCGTGAGCCGCGCGCCGGGGCGACCGGTCCGGCTCTTGTCGAGCGGATCGAGGATCAGGTCTGGGAGCGCGTCTGGCTCGACACCTTCAAGCCGACCCGCTTCGGTCGGCGTCTCTGGGTCTGTCCGCACGGACAGGATCCGGATGATCCCGAGGCGATCGCCGAGGCCGTCGTGGTCGCGTTGGATCCGGGTCTGGCCTTCGGGACCGGGCATCATCCGACCACCGCACTCTGCCTGGAGTGGCTCGACGGTACCGACCTCGACGGCAAGACCGTCCTGGATTACGGCTGCGGCTCGGGGATCCTGGCGATCGCGGCGCTGCGCTTGGGCGCTGCGCGGGCGATCGCCGTCGACCATGACCCTCAGGCGCTGGAGGCGACGCGGGACAACGCACTCGCCAACGGGGTCGCCGACCGGCTCGCCATCTACGGGCCGAACGAGGTGCCCGAGCTGAAGGTCGATGTGACCATCGCCAACATCCTCGCCGGGCCGCTGATCACGCTGGCGCCTCGGCTCGTCGAGTCGCTGCGGCCGGGCGGCGCTTTGGCCGTCTCGGGTGTACTTGCCGAGCAGGTCGAGACGGTCCGTGCTGCCTATGCCGAACGGATCGCGCTTGCGCCGACGCGACTGCGCGAGGATTGGGCGCTCATCTGCGGAACGTTGCGGTAAGGGCGGCGATCGGCAACGCGCGCACTCTTCCCGCGCAACCCGATATCCCCGGAACGCCGACGTGTCGTCGGCGTTTTGCGCTGGCCTGACGGCGGGCGGGTCAAGCGCAACTCCTCGATCCTCGGGAGACCGCGCTCCATGCGCGTCGGCCGGGATATGATCAAAGCACGACGCCGCACCTCGATCGATTCCAATCCAGATCCTGCAATGAGTCTTCCATGCAACGCGCATTCGCCATCGGCCCATACCGATTCGAAAACAACCTGATTCTCGCGCCGATGGCCGGGATCAGCGATCGGCCGTTCCGCACGCTCTGTCGGCGCCTGGGGGCAGGGCTTGCGGTCGCCGAGATGGTCTCGTCGAACACCGCGCTTTGGGGTACCCGCAAATCGGTGCGGCGTTTGGACTATGCAGGCGAGGTCTGTCCCGTCTCGGCGCAGATCGTCGGCGCGGATCCGCTCGACATGGCCGAAGCGGCCCGCATCAATGTCGACCTGGGCGCCGACATCGTCGACATCAACATGGGTTGTCCCGCGAAGAAGGTCTGCAAACGTGCGGCGGGCTCCGCGCTGCTGCGCGACGAGATCCTGGTCGGGCGGATCCTGGAGGCGGTGGTCGCGTCGGTCGCCGTCCCGGTCACCTTGAAGATCCGCACCGGTTGGTCGCCCGAGACCCGCAATGCCGTGCGGATTGCTCAGATTGCGCAGGCATCCGGGATCGCCGCCCTCACCGTTCACGGGCGCACGCGCGCCTGCAGCTACGGGGTGCCCGCAGAGTACGACACGATCCGTGCCATCCGCGCGGCCGTGTCGATACCGCTCATCGCCAACGGCGACATCGCAAGCCCCGAACGGGCGAAACAGGTTCTGGACTGCACCGGCGCCGATGCTATCATGATCGGACGCGCGGCCCGGGGGCGTCCCTGGATTTTCCGCGACGTCGCGGCTTACCTGACCTCGGGTACCCTGCCGGTCGAGCCGCAAAGGCACTGGATTCATGCGCTCCTGCGCGAGCATCTCGATGCCTTGTATCGCTTTTACGGCGCCCACGCCGGCGTGCGGATCGCACGCAAACACATCTCCTGGTACTGCCGTTACTTACCGGGTGCAGCGGCCTTCAGAGACATCGTCAACGGGACACAAACCCCGGCGGAGCAGTTGTCGCGGGTCGCCGCGTTCTTCGAGCAATGCCCCGAAACGGAGAATCAAGCAGCATGAATTCAGTCGCTCTGGACAGCGTATCCGCACCGACCGCGACCGGGCTGCAGGTGGTGGAGGCGGATCGCACCGACCCCTTGAGCAAATGTGTGCAGGATGCACTGCGCTTCTATCTGGAAAACATGGCTGGCCATGACGTGGTCAACCTTTACGCCTTGGTGCTCGAGGAAGTGGAGCGCCCCATGTTCGAGACCGTTCTGGACCATACCAACGGCAACCTGAGCCACGCCGCAAAGATCCTCGGCTTGACGCGCGCCACCCTGCGCAAACGACTCGCCGCTTACGGGATCGAGCGCGCACGCTGAACCCGCATCGCCGGCCGCACCGTCGGCCCCTTTCAGATCATCAGACCCGGATCGACCCACATGCCATCCATTCATCGCGCCCTGATCAGCGTGTCCGACAAGACCGGTTTGGCCGCCTTTGCCCGCGACCTTGCAGCCAAAGGTGTGGAGATCCTCTCCACCGGCGGGACCGCCCGGCTCCTGACCGAGCAGGGCATCCCCGTCACCGAGGTCTCGGACTACACCGGCTTCCCCGAGATGATGGACGGTCGGGTCAAGACCCTGCATCCGCGCATCCACGGCGGCATCCTCGGTCGGCGCGGCGTCGACGACCGGGTCATGCGCGAGAACGAGATCAAGCCGATCGACCTGGTCGTCGTGAATCTTTACCCCTTCGAGCAGACGGTGGCGGATCCGGCCTGCGATTTGGCCACGGCCATCGAGAACATCGACATCGGCGGCCCGACACTGCTGCGTGCCGCGGCCAAGAACCACGCGAGCGTCACCGTCGTCGTGGATTCGGCCGACTACCCGCGCATCGCCGCCGAGATCGCCGCGCACGGCGGGGTAAGCGAGGCCACGCGCTTCGACCTGGCGGTCAAGGCCTTCGAGCACACCGCCCGCTACGACGGCGCCATCGCCAACTATCTCGGCGCACGGCTCGCGACCGACGTGCCCGGCGCCTTCCCGCGTACCTTGAGTCTGCAGCTCTGTCGCAAGCAATCCATGCGCTACGGCGAGAATCCACATCAGAACGCGGCCTTCTATGTCGAGCACGGCGACTTGGAGACGAGCATCGCTACGGCGAGCCAGATCCAAGGCAAGGAGCTGTCCTACAACAACATCGCCGATACGGATGCGGCGCTCGAGTGCGTGAAGCAGTTCTCCGAGGGTCCGGCCTGCGTCATCGTCAAGCACGCCAACCCCTGCGGCGTCGCCCTGGGCGCCAACCTGCTCGACGCCTATGAGCGTGCTTACAGGACGGACCCCGAATCGGCCTTCGGCGGCATCATCGCCTTCAACGGCGAGCTCGACGGCGAGACGGCCCGAACCATCGTCGAGCGTCAGTTCGTCGAGGTGATCATCGCGCCCCGCGTGACCGCCGAGGCCAGCGAGGCGGTCGCGGCCAAGAAGAACGTCCGTCTGCTCGAATGCGGCGAGTGGGACAGCGAGCTGGTCCATCGTCTCGACTTCAAGCGGGTCAACGGCGGGCTCCTGGTCCAGGACGCGGACCTGCGCCTGACCGAGTCGCTGAAGACCGTCACCGAGCGTGCGCCGAGCGAGCAGGAGCTAGCCGACCTCCTCTTCGCCTGGCGGGTCGCCAAGTTCGTCAAATCAAATGCCATCGTCTACGGGCGCGACGGCATGACCATCGGGGTCGGTGCGGGCCAGATGAGCCGGGTCAACTCCGCGCGCATCGCCGTCATTAAGGCCGAGCAGGCGGGCCTCGCGGTGCCCGGCGCTGTCATGGCCTCCGACGCATTCTTCCCCTTCCGCGACGGGATCGATCAGGCCGCGGCGGCCGGGATCACGGCCGTGATCCAACCCGGCGGCTCGATGCGCGATGAGGAGACCATCGCCGCGGCAAACGATCACGGGATCGCGATGGTCTTCACGGGCATGCGGCACTTCAGGCATTAAATCGCGTCCGGCCCGACAGGGACTGTTTTCGTTTCGGCGAGGCCTTGCGGCCATCAACCCACGCGGGAGTCGACGCGATTTAAGATATTTTAAGTTTTTTAATCTCTTGAACCGCGTCGACTCAGAGCTTCCATGAGGCGCCGACCTCGATCGACGCCATAACCCCTTTAGACTCACACAGGACGCGGTTCAATGGGCATCCACCCGAGTGCGATCATCGAAGAGGGTGCCGAGCTGCATCCCTCGGTCAGTGTCGGCCCCTATTCGATCGTCGAGTCCGGGGCCGTCATCGGCGAAGGCTGTCGAATCGAGTCCTGCGTGCGCATCTTCGGCTCGACGCGGATGGGCGCGCACAACCGGGTCTGTCACGGGGCGACGCTCGGCTCGGAGCCTCAGGATTTAGGTTTCAAGCCGGAGCTGGCGCGGCCGCTCGTGATCGGCGATCACAATCACTTCAAGGAAGGGGTGAACATCAGTTGCGGCATCAAGTCGGAGTCGGGCACCCGGATCGGCAGCCACAATTATTGGATGGCCTTCTCGCATGCGGGACACGACTGCATCGTCGGCGATCACAACATCTTCGCCAACACGGCCACGCTCGCCGGTCATGTCGAGGTCGCGGATCGGACCTTCCTCTCGGGGCAGGTCGCCGTCCATCAATTCTGCCGGATCGGCGCCTATGCGATGGTCGCCGGGGTGACGGGTGTTGCGCAGGACGTGCCGCCGTTCGCCCTGGTCGACGGTCATCGGGCGCGTATGGTGGGGCTCAACGTGGTCGGCTTGCGCCGCGGCGGCTTCTCGCAGGAGCAGCGCACGCGCATCAAGGCCGTCTATCGGCTGGTCTTCCGCTCCGGTCTGCGCTCGGGCGAGGCACTCGCCCGAGCCGAGCAGGAATATCCGGGCCCGGAGACCCAAGCCATCGTCCAATTCATTCAGTCGAGTCGGCGCGGCGTCGTCTCGTTTCAAGCATAAGGGGCAGGTATGAAGATCCTGATCGTCGGCAATGGCGGGCGCGAGCATGCCCTCGCCTGGAAGGCCGCACAATCGCCGCTGACCGAACGTGTTTACGTTGCGCCCGGCAATGGCGGAACCGCGCACGAGCCCAAGGTGGAGAATCTGCCGATCGCGGCGGAGGATGTGCCTGCACTGGTGCGCTTTGCGACCGAGCAGTCGATCGACCTGACCATCATCGGCCCCGAGGCACCGCTGGTTGCGGGCGTCGTCGACGCCTTCAAGGCGGCCGGTCTGCGCTGCTTCGGACCGACCCGAGACGCCGCTCAGCTCGAGGGCTCGAAGGCCTTCACCAAGGACTTTCTCGCGCACCATCGCATCCCGACGGCGTCCTACGGCGTCTTCACCGAAACCGAGCACGCACTCGCCTATCTGCGCCGGGTCGGCGCGCCCATCGTGATCAAGGCCGACGGGCTCGCCGCGGGCAAGGGCGTCATCCTGGCCGAGGATCTCGCGACCGCGGAGGCGGCGGTGCAGGACATGCTCGGTGCCGGGCGCTTCGGCAGCGCCGGCAACCGCGTGGTCATCGAGGAATTCCTGACCGGCGAGGAGGCAAGCTTCATCGTCATGGTCGACGGCACGCACGTCCTGCCGCTTGCCACCTCTCAGGACCACAAGGCCCGCGACGACGGCGACCGCGGACCCAACACAGGCGGCATGGGCGCCTATTCACCGGCGCCGATCATCACCCCGGCGATCCACGATCGCGTCATGCGCGAGGTGATCGAGCCGACGGTCGCGGGACTCGCCGCCGAGGGTATCCAATATGTCGGTTTCCTCTATGCCGGCCTCATGATCGCCGCCGACGGGAAGCCCAAGGTGCTTGAGTACAACTGCCGACTCGGTGATCCGGAGACCCAGCCGCTCTTGATGCGTCTGGAATCCGACCTGGTCGAGCTTTGTCTCGCCGCGATCGAAGGTCGTCTCGATCAGGTCACGGCCGTCTGGGATCCGCGACCCGCGCTGGGCGTGGTCATGGCGGCCGGCGGTTATCCGGACAGCTACGAGACCGGCCACCCGATCAGCGGGCTGGACGCCGCGCTGCCCTCGGACGTCAAGGTCTTCCAGGCTGGCACAAAGGCGGATGGATCGGCAATCCTCACCAACGGCGGACGCGTCCTCTGCGTCACTGCACTCGGAAACAGCGTTTCCGAGGCCCAATCCCGAGCCTACCGAGCCGTCGAGAACATTCGGTGGGAAGGCTGTCAGTTCCGGCGCGACATCGGTTTTCGGGCCATCGCCCGCGAGCACTCGGGCTGAAGGTCGTCCGCTCGCCGCGCTCGGTCGACGCCGGAATCGGTCATCCCGGACAGGGTCGCTGATCAGGTTTCATGACGTCCGGACTGGGCCTGCCCCTCAGGGTGCGCCGGGTAGAAGTTCTTATCGAACAGTTGCTCGGCGCTGTAGGGGCATTGGTCTGGAAAGGTGCTCGACGGCAGACCGCTTTCATCGCTGGCCAACCCGACTGCGTCGGCATACGCCTCGCCGATGGTTGCAGGTAATCGTGCCTTGAGACCCGGGGCCTGTGTCAGCAGTTTTTCCAGCCGGTTGCGCTGTTCTATGATGGTCGCACGCCAGCTGTCGCCTTTGGATTCGCGCCAGCGCTCGGACAGGGTTCGATACTGATACTCCCATTTCAACAGATGCGCCAACAGGATGGTCAATCTGTTTTCGAGCTCGCGCTGCTCGCTCTTTCCCATGTCGCTCAGTTCTTCCAAGAGATGCTCGACGTCCAGCTCCGAGTAGCGCCCGGCACGCAGCAATTGGACGTGGCGCTCCGCCCAAGCCGAATAATCGATCTTGTAGAGTGTGTCGAGGTCGGTCATATCCTGATCCAACAGCTGCCGAGTCTGCATCGAGGGGCAATGAGGTCGCGAGTCGTCCGCCACTCCGACCTGGTCATGCCTATGTCGACAGGGTAGCGGATTCAGCGGGATTTTTTCCAGAGCCGATCCGAGCGGAATTTCCCGAGGCAAAAAAAAGCCCGGCGGGGAGCCGGGCTGGAAACGTCTCATGATGAGAGAGACGAGGAGGACACTGGTATCGATCTTAACGTTTCAGGCTCCGCGTATCGCCGGCAGGCCCAAGACATCGATGTTCTGAATTCCGACATTCGATCTCTAAACCGCGTCTCGCCGAGGTCTTTGTCTGCGGGAGGTTGACCTCACCTCATGCCGATTTTAACGGCACCGGACCCGGTTTAGATGTGACGAGCCCCTCAGTGCATGAAGAGACCGCCGTTCACCGGCAGGTTCGCGCCGGTAATGTAGGCGCTCTCGTCGCCGGCCAGGAAAGCGATCGCCGCGGCGATCTCGGCAGGCTGTGCCATACGACGCATCGGGACGCCCGAGATAATGCTGTTGCGCACGGTGTCGTCCATCGCCAGGGTCATGGCGGTCTCGACATAGCCGGGCGAGACGGTGTTCACCGTGACACCCTTGGATGCGCCTTCCTGAGCCAGGGCCATGGTGAAGCCGTGCATACCGGCCTTGGCGGCGGAGTAGTTGGCTTGACCGAACTGCCCGCGCTGTCCGTTGACCGAGGAGATGTTGATGATCCGACCGAAGCCGCGATCCAGCATCCCTTCCCAGACGTTACGGGTCACATTGAAGACGCTGTCCAGGTTGACCCGCATCACTGCTTCCCACTGCGCAAGCTCCATCTTCTTGAAGGTCTTGTCGCGGGTAATACCGGCGCAGTTGATCAGGATGTCGACCGGGCCGTGCGTTTCGGTGATCTCTTTGATCATGCGAGCGCTGTCTTCGAAGGAGGACACGTCGGCTGCGAAGGTGTCGATGGCGAAGCCCTCGGCGGCGCGATCCTTCTTCCAGGCTTCCGCAGCGGCAGCCTCGGAAGGATGGTGATTGGCGACGACCGTGCAGCCGTCCTGTGCCAGTCGGGTGCAGATCGAGGTGCCGATTCCGCCGATACCGCCGGTCACGAGTGCGATGCGAGCCATGTCTCTTTCCTCCAGGTTTTTATTGGTGTGTCGTTGTGATGTTCCGGAGCGATCAACGCGCGATCCGCTCACGGTGGTCCAAGATCTTCCGATTACGAACCATTCGCAAGTCCCCTGTGCAGGAGACTTGCGAATGGCGGCCCGTCCTTGGGCTGCCGAGTCGAGCTTAACGAACTGCCGAATTAGGCAGCCGGGACAGCCTTGCGCAGATCGGCGGAGACGTCGGCCATGTTCTTCTCGAACCAGGTGCGATAGTCGTCACGCACGTCGCTGACGGCCTGCATGCTGGTCTTGCCTTCGGCCAGAACGCGCTCGCTCAGCTCCTTGGTGGCCTCGACCTGGCCCTTGAAGAACTCGTTGTAGCCCTTGGACTCGGTCGCCAGCTTCATCATGCGCATGGCGTGCTCCATGTAAAGGCTCATGGCATCCATCTGGCGCGCCGACATCTTCTCGAAGATGCGGACGTTCAGCTCGCCGAGGCTGGTCATACGCTCGACGTTCTTGGTGTTGATTTCGTTGACGGTGTTGATGGTGTCGTTGGTCGTCATGAAGGTTGCTCCGATATGTTGTGCAGTGCAGCAATTGTTGCAGTGCACAATAGTCGCCCGCCCGGCACCTGTCAACCCTGGATTTGTCAATCGAATGGATTGGCGATACAAAGCCCTACCTACTCCCCGCTCGGATCAGACGGATTCGTCACGGCCTTTGCCCTCGACGTCGGTCGGGGCCGGCGTCTTGCGATCGGTTTTGCTCCGACGATCACCGCCGAGATCGAATCCCGCGGCTCGCATGAGCTCGCCCTGGATCTCCGACCATAGCTCGACGTTTTTTTGAGTCATGCGCGTCATGGCATCGAAAGGGGTCTCGCCCAGCGAGCGGACCAGCTCATGGTGCTGTTTCGAGAAGAGGTCCAGCGAGCCTTCCAGATAGCGGGCGAACATGCCCTGGAGCGTACCGCCGTAGAAGCGGATGATCTGAGACAACATGGTCGCGCTGAACAGCGGCTCGCCGCCGCTCTCCTCCTCGAGCATGATCTGCAGCAGGATGGAACGCGTGATGTCGTTGTCGTTCGCCGTGTCGACCACCTTGAAGGCGGTGCAGCTCATGACAAGATCGCGCACGTCCGCTAGCGTAATGTAACGACTGACTTCGGTGTCGTAGAGGCGCCGATTCGGGTACTTCTTGATGATGCGCTCTTCGTTCATAGGCATCTGGGCCGTTTCGTCCTTCAGTCCGAAGAAGTGTACCCCAGTCGCGACGGGGTACGACCTGCGGGGCCCGGCGATCCCTCGCCCGGGAACTTCCCCGCCTGCTCTCGGATCAGACCCGCTCGACAGCCAGGGCCACACCTTGACCACCGCCGATGCAGAGTGTCGCGAGACCCTTCTTGGCATCGCGCTTCTGCATCTCGTAGAGCAGGGTGACCAGCACGCGAGCCCCGGAGGCACCGATCGGATGACCGATCGAGATGGCGCCGCCGTTCACGTTGACCTTGCTCAGATCCCAGCCCATCTCATGATTGACCGACATCGCCTGCGCGGCGAATGCCTCGTTGGCCTCGATCAGGTCGAGGTCCTTGGGTGTCCAACCTGCTTTTTCCAGACACTTGGTCGAAGCCGGGATCGGGCCGGTGCCCATGATGGCCGGATCCACACCGGCGCTCGCGAAGGCGACCAGGCGAGCCATCGGCTTGAGACCGAGCTCCTTGGCCTTGGATTCCTTCATCACGACGACCATCGCGGCCCCGTCGTTGATGCCCGATGCGTTGCCGGCCGTCACCGTTCCCGCTTTGTCGAACGCCGGGCGCAGCTTGCCGAGCGTCTCGGCCGTGGTGCCGGGGCGCGGAAACTCGTCGGTGGCGAAGACGACCGGGTCGCCCTTGCGCTGCGGAATGGCGACCGGAATGATTTCGTCGGAGAAACGTCCCGACTTGATCGCCGCCTCGGCCTTCTGCTGCGATGCGGCCGCAAACTCATCCTGCGCATCCCGGGTGAATTCGTATTTCTTGGCGATGTTCTCTGCCGTCACGCCCATGTGGTACTGATTGAAGGCATCCCAAAGACCATCGACAATCATGGTGTCCTTCATCGCCCAATCGCCCATACGCTGCCCTTCGCGCGAGCGCGGCAGGACATGCGCGGACTGACTCATGCTCTCTTGGCCGCCGGCGATCACGATATCGGCGTCGCCGCAGGCTACCGCCTGCATCGCCAGATGAACGGCCTTCAGCCCGCTGCCGCAGACCTTGTTGATGGTCATGGCCGGCACCGAGTGGGGAAGTCCCGCGTTCAGGGTCGTCTGACGCGCCGGATTTTGGCCCACGCCTGCGGTGAGGACCTGGCCGAGGATCACCTCGTCGACCTGATCCGGGGAAATTCCGGTGCGCTCCATCAACGCCTTGAGCACGACGGCCCCGATGTCGGTCGCGGGGAGTGAAGAGAGGCTGCCGCCGAAGGTGCCGACTGCGGTACGGCCCGCATCGACGATCACGATGTTGTCGCTCATGGTGTGAATGCCTTATGAATTTTGGAGTGGACGCCTATTCGGAGGTGGCCGGTCGTGACGCCTAGACCCGGCCGCGGGATCTAAAATGCCCCGCTCGCGCCGATTGAGCAACCCCGATCTTACGCCGCTTTGTTGCAGTGCACAAATCGACGTGCTAACGTGTGCTGCAAAGTGACCCAAAGGAGGGCAAAACCATGAGTAATGAAACCTTTTTCAACGACAGCTGGATGGATCTGCAACGCAAGTACTGGGACAGCTGGACCGAGATGAGCCGCAAGGCGATGGGCTCGCAGGGCGGCATGGGCCAGCTCACCAACCCGTGGGAAAGTGCGCTCGACAATTGGTGGAAGGCGCTCGCGCCGGCTGCACCCGATGCCTCCAAGTCCTTCATGGAGAAGATGATGGAGCAGGGCAAGGTCTTCTTCCGCTTCGGCGAGGCATTTGCCTCCGGCAAGCCGGGCGACACGGCCTCCCCGGCCGACGGCATGGCGTTCTGGACCAAGGCGCTGGAAGACATCCAAAAGAACTTCAGCGGCTCGATGGACGACGGCGGCAATGTCATGCAACGCATGATGTCCTTCTGGGAGATGCCGCTCGACAACTGGCAGCGCATGATGTCCTCGATGTCGCCGATGCCCGGCGATGCGCTGCGCTACATGCCGCACGATCAGGTCAAGGACAGCTTCAATCGCGTGCTGTCCGCGCCCGGGTTGGGCTACACCCGCGAGGAGCAGGGCCAGTACCAAGAGTTGATCCGCGCCTCCATGGATTACCAGAAGGCGCTGCAGGAATACAACGGCTTCTATGCCCAGCTCGGCGTCAAATCCGTGCAGCGGATGGGCGGCTACATCCAAGAGGTCATCGACAGCGGCAAGAGCATCGATTCGGCGCGCGCGCTCTATGATCACTGGGTCATGTCCTGCGAGGCCGTCTATGCCGAAGAGGTCGCGACCCCGGAGTACGCCCAGATCCACGGCCATCTGGTCAACGCCCAGATGGCCCTGAAGAAGCGCATGGCGGTCCTGGTCGACGAGAACCTCGGCGCCATGAACATGCCGAGCCGCAACGAGCTGCGCACCCTTCAGGATCGTCTGCAGGAGACCCGGCGCGAGAACAAGAAGCTCAGCCAGAGCCTGCGCGCACTCGAACGTCAGGTTGCGGCCCTCGCCGGCACCCCGATCGAGTCGCCCGCAACGGCCATCAAATCCATCGCACCCGCCGCCACGGCACCGGTGCGCAAGAAGGCCGCGACCAAGAGCACCGACTAGCTCTGGCCGTCACCACAGAAATCACGCGCCCTGCGGCCCCCCGAGAACCGGGCGCCGCAGACGCGTATCCAACGAATACCGCGAGGAACCGAACCGTGATGATCCCGATCGATATCCGGCCCGACAAGCTCACCCAGGAAATGCTGGACTATTCCCGTAAGCTCGGCCAAGGCATGGAAAACCTGCTCAACGCCGAGAAGATCGACACCGGCGTGAGCCCCAAGCAGCCGGTCTACTCCGAAGACAAGCTGGTGCTGTACCGCTACGACACGCCCGAAGGCGTCACCCCCGAGGCGGTGCCACTGCTGATCGTCTACGCCCTGGTCAATCGGCCCTACATGACCGACATCCAGGAAGACCGCTCCACCATCAAGGGTCTGTTGGCCACCGGTCAGGACGTCTATCTGGTCGACTGGGGTTACCCGGATCAGGCCGACCGCGCCATCACGCTCGACGATTACATCAACGGCTATCTCGACCGCTGCGTGGATCACATCCGCGAGGCGCACGGGATCGATAAGATCAACATCCTCGGCATCTGCCAGGGTGGTGCTTTCAGCCTGATGTACAGCTCGATGCACCAGGACAAGGTCAACAGCCTGGTGACCATGGTCACCCCGGTCGACTTCAAGACCCCGGACAATCTCCTGTCTGCCTGGGTGCAGAACGTCGATATCGACCTCGCGGTCGACACCATGGGCAACATTCCGGGCGAGCTTCTGAACTGGACCTTCCTGTCGCTCAAGCCGTTCAGCCTGACCGGTCAAAAATACGTCAACATGGTCGATGTGCTCGACGACCCGGACAAGATCAAGAACTTCCTGCGCATGGAGAAGTGGATCTTCGACAGCCCGGATCAGGCCGGCGAGACCTTCCGCCAGTTCATCAAGGACTTCTATCAGCGCAACGGCTTCATCAACGGCGGCGTCATGCTGGCGGGCCGGGAAGTGGATCTGAAGAACGTCACCTGCCCGGTACTCAACATCTATGCGTTGCAGGACCACTTGGTGCCGCCGGATGCCTCCAGGGCGCTGAAGGGCTTGACCGGCAGCACCGACTACACCGAGCTTGCCTTCCCCGGCGGGCACATCGGCATCTATGTCAGCGGCAAGGCTCAGAAAGAGGTCACCCCCGCTATCGGGAAGTGGCTGAACGACCACTCCGCCTAACGCAATACCCGGAGGTCGGAGGGCGCCCATCGGGCACGCCTTCGACCTCCGCACGGACGGCCGCGGTTACGCGGCAGCCGACGTCGTCTCCGGACTCGCGTCCGCTCCCTCGTCGACCGGCTCCATCGCCTGATCGAAATAGCGGTATTCCGGCCGCTGCGTTTCCTCCTTCACCCGCCGATAAAGCTGCCACACCTGCCAGGCGTAGGCGATCAAGCCTCCATAGGTGGTCGCGACCTCCCGAGCGCGGCGCGGGTAAAAGACCCACACGGGCTCGATCGGCAACTCCGAGCGCCGCTCCGTGCGGACCTTGCGACGCAGAAACCCGCCCTGCAGCGGATGCACCCGCTCGAACCTGAAGCATCCGTAGAACTCCAGTGCGATCTCCATGATGCGTTTCGGATTGCGGTTGAAGGCCGCGGCGCGCCGCATCAGGGTCTCCAAGTGCGCCATCGAGTAGTAGCTGTCCCAAGCGCGACGATAGACGCCCTGCCACTCCTGCGCGCTCATCCGCGGATGGGTCGTGCAGACATGCTCGAGGTCGTAGCGATTCAGGTCCGGATCGAGCGGCGCACCCCTCGCGTGCAGCGCCTGGTGGTCGGCGGAGCCGGGCAGCGGCGTCAGACAGAAGAACTCCAAGATATCGAGCGGCAGCTCGCGCTTGATCGTCTCGATGTCGTTCAGGATGCGTTCCGGCGTGTCGTCCGGAAAGCCCAGGATGTAGCCGCAATAGGTGGTCACGCGTTGCTGCTGCCAGGCGAGCAGCATGTTGCGGTAGTTGGCGATCTTGTTCTGTTTCTTGTGCGCGGACTTCAGATTGTCCGCGTTGACGCTCTCCAGCCCGATGAATACGCGCGAAACACCCGCCGCCCGCGCCTTGGTCACGAACCCCGGCAGGGTGTGACACATGGTATCGACCTGGATGGTGAAGTTGAGCTTCACGCCGAGTTCGCGGCGCAGCGCGGCGATGCGCTCGAAGATCGGCTCCCAATTGCGGTTGCGCGCGAAGTTGTCGTCGGTGATGAAATAATGGCGAATGCCGTGTGCGAGATTGGCGCGCAACAGCTGCTCGATGTCGTCCGGGTCGCGGAAGCGGGATTTTCGGCCCTGCACGTTGATGATGGTGCAGAAGCTGCAAAGGAAGGGACAACCGCGCCCGGCATCGAAGGTCCCGGGCATGGGGGCATAGCGCCGCGCCACCTCTGGCGGGAGATAGGGCATGGTCTTGCCCTGCAGGTCCGGGAGCTCCGCCATGTGGTTGTAGAGCGGCTCCAAGCGCCGTGCGTAGGCGGCCCGGAGCAGGTCGGCGAAGTGCTCCTCGGCCTCGCCGGCAAAAAGGGTGACGCCCAGGTCCATGGCCTCCTGCAGCTCGGGGGGGACGCCCGGGAGCATTGCTAAGGAGCCGCTGACATGAAAACCGCCAATGACGACCTGTAGCCCTGCCGCCCGAAAGCGTCGCGCCAGATCCATTGCGCGGGGGAACTGGTTGGATTGGACACCCACCAGACAGACCAGACCCCGACCGCGGTTGTCTTGGATGCGACGGATGATCCGCTTCACCGGGACCACCGTGTTGGTCTCGTCGTAGGCGTTGACCTCGATGCGCACGCCCTCGCCCAAAACCCCGGACCGGTCGGCGGCGCGGGTCAGTCCGTAGAGGCTCGCGAGCGAGTTGGACGGGATCCATGCCTTGACCCACTGGATGACGTAGCCGTCGTCGTCGTAGTGCGAGGGCTTGATCAATTCAACCTGAAAACGGGTCGCGGTCGCGCTGTTCGGACGCATGATGGTCCCTCGTCGACGGAGAAAGGGATGACCGCCCGGGACTGGACCGCCTGCGGCTCCGAACACCGAAAAACTCGGGTCTGCGGAAAAAAGAAGGCGAAGATTCAGTCGTCCAGCGCGGATTCCGCGAAGGATGCTAGTCCCGTTGGGCGGCTCGGGCAAGCCTCGGAGGCTGCCGCGGGACTGTCGCCTTCGCCTCGACCCGTGGCATGATCCGGCGCTGGATCGACCGGGGATCATTCCGATACCCCGGCCTTGCAAGGTTGCCGGGCATGCACTCCGAGATCACGCAGACTGCACACAGCATTGAATCCCGGCCGGTCACCGCGGCGTTCGCCGCATCGCGCCTGGGCCTCGTCGCCCACGACCGTCCGAGGCATGGCCGCGGGGGCGAAACCCCATGCGGAGAGGCCGGGCAATGAGCCGGCAGGACTGGGACACGACGGACTTCGACCGCGCCGTTCGCACACACGACGAGGCCGTTGCGGCCATGGGTCCGGCGATCTGGGTCGGCACCGAGCCGACCTTCACCGATCGCTTATCCGAGGCCCCCGAGTGGCTGAGCAGCGCCCTGGGAGAGGACAAGGAGAAACGCGCCGAGCAACTCTTGTGCGCCCTGCAGAGCCGCATGGGCGGCCTGGTTCTGCGCACCCAAGGCCGTCAGTATCCCGGCGAGGATCGGCCGCGCTGGAGCCTCGGTCTCTACGCCCGGCGCGACGGCACGCCCGTCTGGCGCGGACCGCCGGACCCCGCACTCGCAACGACAACGGGCAGCGACTGCGATCTCGGCGTCCTGCAGAGCGAGCTCTGTGCAAGCCTGCGGGGGATCGGCTGCGGGGCGAAGGCGGTCGCCGGTGCCGAAGGCTGTCTCCATGTGTTCGCCCTTTTTCCGGGCGACGTCGGCGCGCCTGGCGAGGACGACCGAAATCCCGGCCTCTCCGAGTCAATGCTTGGAGATCCGGCGCTCGCGGACCTGCAGCCCGACGACGTGGCTGCCGCGCACGGACTACCCTGCTTCGTTCTCGACCGCATCGACTGGCAAGGTGCGAAGGTGGCCCGGATCGAGCTGCCCGACTGCGAGTCGGTCGAGCAATTTGCGCGTTGTCTCGCCGCGATCGGCACAGCGGCCACGAACGCCGGTCTGCCGGCGCTCCTGCTGACCGGCCACCCGCCCCCCGTCGATGCGAGCGTCGCCTGGACCACGATCACCCCGGATCCGGCGGTGATCGAGATCAACATGGCGCCCTATCCCGACGTGACCGGGTTGCTTGCCGCAACGCGCACGCTCTATGCCGCCACCACCGAGCTCGGACTCGCCCCTTACCGTCTCTACTACAACGGCTCGGTCGCGGATTCGGGCGGCGGCGGACAGATCACCTTCGGCGGCCCCAGCCCGCAGGAGAGTCCCTTCTTCGTTGCGCCGCGCGTCTTGCCGCGCCTGGTGCGTTATCTGAACCGACATCCCTCGCTCTCTTATCTCTTCGCGCACGACCACATCGGCGGCTCCGGGCAAGCGGTGCGCGCCGACGAGCGCGGTCGCGACGCCTTCCGCGAGCTGGCCCTCGCACTCGCCTTGCTGGAGCGGGGAGCGCCCCCCGACGCCGAGACGCTGTGGTCGGGACTGTCGCAGCTGCTGACCGATGCCATCGGGAACAGCCACCGTGCCGAGCTCAACATCGAGAAGCTCTGGAACCCCTATGTGCCCGGACGTGGAAAACTGGGGTTGGTCGAGCTCCGCGCCCTGCGCATGCAGCACACGCCCGAGCGCGCCGCGGCGCTCGCCGCCCTGCTGCGCGCCATCATCGCGATGCTCGCCGTCCGAGACTTCGATGCCCCGCTGCGGGATCACGGCGACGAGCTGCACGACCGCTACGCCCTGCCCTATTATCTCGAGCGCGACCTTGAGGAGGTGCTCGACGATCTGAGCACCGCAGGCCTAGCCCTCGGGGCACCCTTGGCCGAGCTGCTGAGGCGCAACAGTCTGCGTCTGATCGCCCGCGTACGGCATCGGGACTGCGAGCTGACGATCCGCCGCGCGGTGGAATTCTGGCCCCTGATCGGCGATGTCGGTCGCCAGGATCAAGAGACCTCACGCCTCGTGGACGCGAGCACGGCGCGCCTGGAGATCTGCTTGCGTGCGGTCGAGGGGGCGGCGTCGGATGACTTCGCCGACTGGCGGATCGCCGTCGGCGAGGTTCAACTGCCCTGGCGCTTGGAGGATGATCCGCAGGGGCTGGCGAAGGTCTT
This sequence comes from Thiocapsa roseopersicina, assembly GCF_900106925.1. Lineage (GTDB taxonomy): Bacteria > Pseudomonadota > Gammaproteobacteria > Chromatiales > Chromatiaceae > Thiocapsa > Thiocapsa roseopersicina. The sequence goes on along the minus strand of NZ_FNNZ01000005.1, from coordinate 196,496 downwards.
CGGCCTGCGCTATCGCAGCTTCGTGCCCTGGCAGGGGCTGCACCCCGCACTGCCCGCCCAAGGCCCGCTGTCGCTGACGCTGTGGCATCCGGCGCACGCCGACGCCCTTCACGCCACCCTGCACGACTGGCGACCGAGCGGCGGCGGCTACGACGGTCTCCCCGCCGACCTCGCCGAGGCCGCCGCGCGACGGGCCGAGCGCTGCGTCGTCGAGCCCGCATCGCCCCCTGCACCGGAGACACTACACACGCCGCCGCCCGAGGCCCTCACACCCTATGCCCTGGATCTGCGCTGGCTCGGGCTCGGTGCACGCGAGCCGGCGTGGACCGACCGGACATGAGACTATCCGCAGACGTTCAATGTTGCGCCGATACACTGGCTGCGCTCGAATCCGCCATCGGCTGTGCCCTCGTGGGCCAACCGCGGGTCGTGCGCGAATCAGTGGTCGCCTTGGCCGCGGCCGGCCATGTGCTGCTCGAAGGCGTGCCCGGTGTCGGCAAGACGCTCTTGGTACGCGCACTCGCGGCCGCAGTCGGCGGGCGTTTCTCGCGGATCCAGTTCACGCCCGACCTGATGCCGAGCGATGTGACCGGACATGCCGTCTTCGACATGAAGAGCGAGGCGTTCCGGATCCGGCGCGGTCCGATCTTCTGCAACCTGCTGCTCGGCGACGAGATCAACCGGGCGCCCGCGAAGACGCAAGCCGCGCTGCTCGAGGCGATGCAGGAGCAGCAGGTAACGATCGAAGGCACCCCGCTGACACTGAGTCCGCCTTTCCTGGTCTTTGCGACCCAGAACCCGATCGAGCACGAGGGGACCTATCCGCTGCCCGCCGCACAGCTCGATCGCTTCCTGCTCAAGGTCATCGTCGATCACCCGGATGCGGATGAAGAACTGGCCATGGTGCGCCAGGTCACCCATGATCGGGTCGGCGACCGGCTCGACGTCTCGGGCGTGCGCGAGATCCTGAGCGCAACCGATCTGCTGGAGCTGCAACAGGTCGCAGCACGTCTGCGCATCGACGACAGCGTCCTCGCCTATGCCGTGCGCTTGGTCCGCTCGGCGCGTGACTGGCCCGGCGTGGAGACCGGACCCGGTCCCCGCGCCGGCATCGCGCTGGTGCGCGCCGCGCGCGGACATGCGCTCGCGAACGGCTGCGATTACGTGACCCCCGACGACGTCAAGGCGATGGCCCCCGCGGTGTTGCGCCATCGGCTCGTGCTCGGCGCGGATCTGGAGATGGAGGGTCTGGGGCCGGAGGATGTCCTGCGTGATCTCCTCGCCGGCGTGCCTGCACCGCGGACCTAGACCGCGTCTGCGCAAACATCCATGACGGTCGAGGAGACTGCGCTTACGCGAAGCGACCCCCGATCGCTTGCGATCTGGCTCGGCATGAGACCACGCACCCCGTTGGTCTTCGCACTCGCCGGCTGGACCGCAACGGGCCTGGCCGCCGTCTGGCTCCCGCAGGCCGGCCACGTCTGGCAAGGCATCGGTCTCCTGCTGGGGGTGTTTCCCGCGGCCGACCTCCTGGCCCTCGCCCGGCTGCCCTCGCCCGAGCTGCGCGGCCGTACCCACGGTATCCTGTTGCTCGGTGCGCCTGGCCGGGTTCGACTGACGCTGACCAACCCCTCGGCCCGACACCTTCGGTTTCGTCTCCATGACCTGCATCCGAGTGCATTTGCGGTGAGCGGCCTGCCGTGCGAGGTCGCTCTCGGGGCCGGCGCAACCGCACGGATCGACTATCGCCTGACCCCGTCGGAGCGCGGGAGCTTTACCATCCCGGGCTGCGAGATCGCCTTGAGCTCGCCGCTCGGGCTGTGGGTCGGTCGACGCACTCCGACCCTGTCGACGACCCTGCGGGTCTTCCCGAATCTTGCCCGAATCGGTCGCGATGTCCTGCCCGCGATGCAGGATCGGCGCGCCGCTGCCGGGGGGCGACGCCGACCGAGACGCGGCGAAGGGGCGGAGTTCCATCAACTGCGCGGCTACCATCAGGGCGATGGTTTACGACGGATCGACTGGAAGGCGACGGCGCGGATGCGTAAGCTTATCGCCCGAGAGTACGAGGACGAGCGCGACCGACATCTCGTCTTCCTGCTCGATACGGGGCGCCGGATGCGCCATCGCGATGCTGGGCGCTCCCATCTGGACGAGGCATTGAGTGCACTGCTGACGGTCGCCTTCGTCGCCCTCGCACACGGCGATTCCGTGGGACTCATGACCTATGGCGGGGCGCGACGCTGGTGCGCACCGCGCAAAGATGCGCAGACCATGCGTCGGCTGCGCGAACGGGTGTACGACGTCCAGCCGAGCCTCGAGGCTTCCGATCCGCTGCAGGCGGCGCGCGAGCTGCTGCACCGGATGCCGCGACGGGCCTTGGTGGTGATGATCACCAACAGCCGCGACGAGGATCAGTCCGGTATGGAGCGTGCAGCACGCCTGCTGCGACGGCATCATCTGCTGATGATCGCTGACCTGCGCGAGTCGGCACTCGACCGGAGTCTGGAGACCGAGATCGCAGATCTGCCGGGGGCGCTGCGTTTCCACGCCGTGCACGGCTGGCTCGCCACGCGGCGACACCATCGGGAACGTTTGCGCCATCTCGGCGTCGAGATCCTCGATCTTCTGCCTGCGCAGCTGCCGGGTGCAATGGTGGAGCGCTATCTCGCGATCAAGCGAGCCGGGAGGCTTTGATCTAAACCGCGTCCCGAGCGAGATGCTCGTCGTCGAGTGAGCTCGACGTTTGGTGCATCCACAACCCTTAGCGGGGACGCGATTTAAAATGATAGATTTTTGAATATCTTAAACCGCGCAGGCTCCAGCGGTCGTCAAGTCTGCCGGGGCCGATCCCATCCAAGAACACCGCATGCCCCGCCGGGCGCGGTTTAAGTGCGAACACCTGCACACCAACCCATCCATCTCAGGAGCCAAAGAATGCGTTACCTGCTCGGCGCACTTGCGCTAGCCGCGTCCATCCCCGTTCAGGCGGCCATCCCGGCAACCCCGGTCATGACCCTCTACAAGTTCAACGGCCCGATGGAGGTGCCCTACTACAACGCCGACAGCTTCGCGCGCTCCGGCGCGAAATCCCCCGCCGGAACCCTGACGCAAGGCACCTCCGTGATCCCCTGCCTGATGATCCGAAACGGCAAGCCCTTGACCGACGGCTCCGGGACGCCGTTCGTGGGATTCGAGGTCGTCGTCGATCCGAGGAAGGCGGGCCGAAGCGATACCGAGCGTTTCAGGAGTGCCGTCGCGGCGCGCAAGTCGATGAAGGTTCAAAACCATCACTGCCCTTCCAGCGTGAAGAACGTCATCAACGTGCGTGAGCTCTATGCGCTCGAAAAGGCCCCCTTCTTCGATCCGCCTTCGAGTGGCCGAGCCGGCAACCCGGGCGGTACGAGCGAGCTCGACCGCATCGTGCGCAGCTTCCATGCGTCGAGCCAATGCGAGAGTGCGAATCGCAACCTGACCGGCCGCCGCGCCGCACTCGACCGGGCCTGGGGCGACTTCATCCGAGGCAATGGCCGGCTCGGCTCCGAGGCCACGCTCGCGCGCGCCAAGCATCTCGACTACGTCATGCGTACGGCCATCTACGAGGGCCATCTCGAACGCGGCTGCAACGCCTACGGGGCCTGCGAGCGCAACATTATCGTGCTCTCGATCCGCAACCGCGCGGTCGGCCAATGTCAGGGCCGTCAGGGGTGCGATTTCCCGGGTGACTTCCAGGGCGTCTCCTCCTCGGTGTCCCAGTACAACATCTGGGACGAGTACCTGACCCAGATCTCCGGGCTCACCGCTTGCTACCTGCGCCCCGACCTCGCAGACAACGATCGCTATGCCAAGCTCCAGGCCATGTACACCCAGTCGGTCGGGGACGCCGAGCGCATCCTCTTCGGCAGCGAGCGCGATCTGCAGTCGGTCTTTCCGGACAATCGTCTGGCCGACCTGACCTCGATGCGCCACTACTATCACGCGCCCGCCATGGGCAAATGCTTCCCCACGCACGACCGCGTTGAATACATGACAGGCGCGGTCGCGCGCAACGGCGACGATTTCGCCCTGATCGCCAACACCCGGATCAAGGTCGGAGCGGCGAGCGGAGATGGCTATCGGTTCGAGGAATTCCGCTTCGAGGAGACCCCGGAGCGCGATATCGTGCGCACCGAGAACAATTTTCCGGGCTTCATCGTCGACGGGCGCAAGGTCTCGCTGCGCGAGCCCAAGTCCTGTCCGCCTTACGGGATCCCGAGCGGCTGCCGTTCGGGCAACGTCGGACGCTATCGCACGACACCGAGCTGGCTCTCGTCCGGCAGGCCCGTGGAGATCGTCTGCAGCATCCAGGATCGAGGCGAGTCCTGCCGCGGAAGCGCCACGACACGCACGGCCGCCGTCGGCGGTGTGTGCGACAAGGAGATGCGTCCGGTCGCCGGCGTGAATTGATTCGAGGCATCTCCCGATGAGCGCACTTCCCGCAAGCTATCTCGACATCATTACCCCGCTGATCGACACGACCAGGGAGATCCTCGAACGCGGCGAGAGCCTGAGCCCCTTCGCGTTCGTCGGAAACCTCACGACCGGAGAGACTTTTCCGGTCCTGCTGAGCACGGCCTCGGACGAGGAGAAGGATGCCGCGGCTGCCGTGATTCGCCGCCTCGCCGAGCTGCACGAGGCGGACTTTATCTTCATGATCATGGAAGCCTGGTCCTTGCCGCCGAGCAAGGTCGGGCAGTTCAAGGAGATCATCGAGGAATACGGCTCGATCGGCGCCTCCCCCTACCGCTTGGACGTCGCCTCCTTCGCACTCGAGACCCGACACGGACTCTGGGTCACCCAGATCCCGATCGAGCCGAAGGGTGCCTCGCAGACGCAGCGCACCTTCGGCCGACCGGAGTTTCAGCATTTCACCGAGGTCAAGGGGAGGTTTGTCGATTTGCTGCCCGTGAAGGACGGTGAACGGGAGCCGCCCCGAACCCTGCATTAAACCGCGCCCGGTGCGGTATGCGTTGTTTGTTGGATTGGCTTGGCCGCGCCAGCTCCGACAACTGTCGGAGCTGGCGCGGTTTAACATATTAAAAAGTATATAATTTTAAACCGCGTCACCGCTAAGGGCCGTGGATGTACCAGCCGTCGAGCTCACTCGAAGGTGAGCCTCTCGCTCTGGACGCGGTTTAAACCACGCGCGGCGTCGCCGTCATTCCGAGCGATGCGGCGAGCAACCGGACCAAGCCGGCCTCGATCTCGGGTATCGACACGCCCGGGACCAGATCCAACAGCCGGGTGACGGCAAGGCCGGGGTAACCGCAGGGATTGATCCGACCGAAGGGGCCAAGATCCAGGTTCACGTTCAGGGCGAGTCCGTGATAGCTGCAGCCGTTGCGAATGCGCAGACCGAGCGAGGCGATCTTGGCGCCCGCGACATAGACGCCGGGCGCATCCGCCCGGCGCTCGGCCGTCACGTCCAGGGTCGCGAGCAGATCGATGACGGCCTGCTCCAGGAGGCCGACCAACCGCTTGACGCCGAGTCCGGCACGGCGCAGATCGAGCAGGACATAGACGACCAGCTGTCCGGGGCCGTGGTAGGTAACCTGCCCCCCACGGTCGACCTTGATGACCGGGATGGCGCCGGGATCCAGCAGATGCTCCTCGCGGCCGGCTTGACCGAGCGTGAAGACGGGCGGGTGCTCGAGCAGCCAGAGCTCGTCGGGGGTGTCGGGGCCGCGCAGATCGGTGAATCCGCGCATCGCCTCCAAGGTCGGAAGATAGTCCCGATAGCCCGGCAGGCGACGCACCAAGAGCGGACGCGGGCCATCGCTTTCCGCGCTAACACCGCGTCCAGAGTGAAGTGCGTCGTTTTCATGTTGTGTCGGGCTCAAGGATTTTTCCGACCTTTTTGGCGGCGTGGTTCAAAATTTAATATTTTTAGTACTTTAAACCGCGCGAGCTCCGACAGTCGTCGGAGCTCGCGCGGCTCAGCCAATCCAACACACGACGCATACCACATCGGGCGCGGTTTAAATCACCCAGACGATCGACTCGTGGGCCGTGAGATCGCAATAGATGGCATCGAGCTGCGCGCGGCTTTCCGCCTGGATGGTCAGGGTCACCGAGATCCACTTGCCGCCGCTGCTCAAGCGGGCGCTCACGTCCGCCGCCTCGGGCCGCGGTGCATGCCGGCTCACGATCTCGATCACCAGTGCCTCGAAGCGCGTATCCGCGAGCCCCATCGCCTTGATCGGAAAACGGCAGGGAAAGACGAAGACGGTCTCGGATGCGTCGGGGTCGGACCTGCCGGACTCGGACATGTCCGGTCTCGGGGCCTGCTCCCGCGCTGGGATCGGTCTCGACGGGGGCTTGGATTCAGCCATCTCGCACCTGCATACCGGCCTGACCCGATCAGAACAATTTGAGAACGCTGTCCTTGGCCATCTGCCAAAGACCGCCCTTGCCGACGTCTTCGAGTGCAACCAAAGGCACCCGATTGATCTCCTCCTCGCCGAGCATGACCACGATCTCGCCGACCTGTTCACCGCGAGCGATCGGTGCGGTCAGGCCATCCTCCGCCTTTTCCAGGCGCGCGGCGAGCTCCGGGTAACGCCCGCGCTGGAAGGTCGCGAAGACATCCGCCTCCGGGCCGACGGACAGCATTTCCTTGTCGCCCATCCACACGCGCAACGTCTCGACCGCTTCGTCGGCGGGATACAGGCGATGGCTCTCGTAGAAGCGAAAGCCGTAATTCATCAGGGCAAGACTGGCTTCGGCCCGCGCGTTGGGCGTGGGCGATCCCATCACGACGGAGACGAGGCGCATGTCGTCGCGCTTGGAAGAGGACACCAGGCAGTAACCGGCGGCCTGGGTATAGCCGGTCTTCACCCCGTCCGCGGTCTCGTCGCGACGCAGCATGGGATTGCGGTTTTGCTGCGTGATCCCGTTGAAGGTGAACTCGCGCGAGCTGTACCAGGTGTAGAACTCGGGGAACTCGCGGATGATCGCCATGGCGACGGTGGCGATGTCGCGCGCGGTGATGTAGAGCTCCGGATCGGGCAGGCCGTGCGGGTTGGTGAAGTGGCTGCCGGTCATCCCGAGCCGCTGCGCATGGGCGTTCATGAGATCCGCAAAGGCCTCGACGCTGCCTCCGACATGCTCGGCCAGTGCGACGCTGGCATCGTTGCCGGACTGAACGATCATGCCCATCAAGAGATCCTGGATGGCGACCTGCTTGCCGACCTCGATGAACATCTTGGAGCCGCCGGTGCGCCAGGCCCGCTCGCTGACGTAGGCGTTGTCGGTCAAGGCGACCTTGCCCGCAGCGATCTCGCGGAACACCACGTAGCCCGTCATGATCTTGGTCAGGCTCGCCGGCTCCAGACGCTCGTCCGCGTTCATCTCGGCGAGGATCTGCCCGCTGTTGAAATCAAGCAGCAGATAGCCCTTGGCGGCGACTTGGGGCGGGTCGGGGACGGGTTGCCGGGTTTGCGCCGCCGCGACCGGAAGCGCAAAGACACAGATCAGCAACAACAGCTTGGAGACTAACTTCATGTGGGATATCCGCAGGTCGGGATGAGAGGCGCTTGACCGGGTGCATTCTAACCGCCGTCCGGCGCATTTGGCATCCGCATCGGCCGGACCCCGAGGGTTCGCGATCACCCGGGGTGTCGTGGGTGCCTAGGGCGGGGTGCGGACTTCGGGCGTGGGAGCAAACGAGGGCTTTCGATCCAGGCTCAGCTGCCGACGGACAGCTCGGATCCAGCGCGTAGGTGCGAATTTATTCGCACGATCCGGGGCGTCGGCGGGAATTCATTCGCACGAACCGGCGCGTAGGTGCGAATAAATTCGCACCTACGCGCCGGCGACTGCCGGATTTCCGATCAGCGGATGTCCCCCGGCTGATCCTTGCTCAGATAGGCCTCTTCCTCCGGGGAGAGATCCACCTCGTCGAAGCCGTTGATCATCGGCATCAGATGCTCGCGGAAGGAGTGGCCGATGGTGAGCATGTAGACATGGATGAGCACGAACGCAAGGATCATGAAGGCCGCGGCCGTGTGCACCACGGCGACGCCGTTGAGCCATTGCGTGGCATGAGGCACGTCGCGCCACGCGAAGTAGAAGAGATAGGCGAGCCCGGTGATCCAGATCGCCGGAAACAGCACGATCTTCAGCATGAGGTAGGCCAGCGCCTGCAAGGGGTTGTGCTTGCGCCAATACGCCTTGCGATAGGGGTGGCGCTCGCCTTTGAAGATGCCGTAGCTGTAAAAGCGCAGGACCCCCCACATCCCCGATGCGGACGGGATGAAGTGGCGCCATGTGCGTGTCGTAAAGAGCCAGAAGATGCTGAAGATCCACAGCAGGAGCAACGCGAAGGCGGCCGAGGTATGCAGGGTGACGGCCTCTTCGAAGGTGAAGACATCATGGAAGCCGTGCAGCCCGAAGCCCGTGATCAAGAGTGTGACGATGAGCAGCATCTGGGACCAGTGCCAGAAGCGCTCGAAGAGGCTGAAGATCTTGACGCGGCGTGTGGCCATCAGTGCTGCTCTCCCTTGGAGCCATGGGACGGCGAGAAGAAGCGAACCAGGCCGTGGATGAGGATGCCGCCCAGGGTGCCGGCGACCAGAAGCGTCCCGATGATGTCGAGCCAGCGGTTATGGTCGCGTCCCGGCATGTAGACGCCCTCGACCGAGGCCAAACGGCTGCCGGTCGGGGCATGGCAGTCGCCGCAACCCAGTGCCTGCTCCTTGGGTGCGACCATGTGGGTGATCGGCCACCAGGAGATGGTCTGGATGAAGCCGAACTCGCCTGAATAGGGCAGTCCGAAATCGGCCATGCCCTTGGCGATGGACTTGCCCATGTCGTAGTTGCCCCAGTAGGCGGCATCGTCCTCACCCCACAGATGGGTGTAGACCAGGGTGCCGTTGCCTTTGTCGTAGGGCTGCCAGGTGTGCATACGTTTGAACGGCCAGATCCGGGATTTCGGATCCTCGCGCGAGCCGGTGAATCCGTTGATCTCGATGGATTCGGCCTGCGGGTCGAACTTGGTGTCGATGGTGGTGTAGAGCATCTGGCCATCGAACCAGCCGTAGCTCGGAGGAAAGTTTTCGTCGAAGGTGAAGTTGCCTTTGATCGACTTGTAGGTGTAACGGTGGTTGCCGTTGCCCTGAATGTAGCCTTCCTCGTGATAGCCCTCGCCGTCCTTGGTCTTGCCCGCGGTGCGCCAATCCCAATCGACGACGGTTGCAACCCCGCCGCGTGCGATCTCGGGGATGTGGCAGGTCTGGCAGGCGATGCTCTGCACGTGATCGTTGAGCTTGAAGCCTGCGAGCGAGTCCACCGGATGCGGCGACAGACCGTGACAGGACTCGCAGGTGGCCACGTCGGTGCGCTGGCCCGGCTTGCCCGTGCCCTCGGTGTCCTTGGAGACGACTTGGTAGCGGCTGCCGGCCCAGACATGGCGGTTGGTGATGTGGCAGGCGGTGCAGGCGAAGTTCAGACCGTCGACACCCATGTGGACGTCGAGTGTCCTCGGCGGGCTCTTTAGGGCCGAGGAGAGGTCGCCATGCTTGACGTTGTCGCCGCCGCCGCCGTTGAAGTGACAGGCCCCGCAGTTGGCGCGTTGTGGGAGCGTCACGCTCTGTGCGACCGCAGCCAGATCGATCGGCGGCTTGCCCTCGAACATTACCGAGCAGGCCGCATTGCCGGCGCTGTTCGGCGTCTTGTAATAGGTGCCGGTGGTCTCGTGGCAGACCAGACAGTCGATATTGGTCTCGTCGGTGAAGTCGAAGTTCTCGTCCTTCCACCCGTAGCCGGCATGACATTGGGCGCACATGCCTTCGTTCCCGCGCGAATTGGTGCAGAAGTTGTTGATCAGATAGCGCTTGCCGAGCTGTTGGCCGGTCTCCTCGTTGGTGTAGGACCAGGTCCAGTGGATGTTGCGCATGAAGTGATCGCCGGCTTCGGTATGGCAGCCCAGACAGGCGACGGTGACCTCGGGCCCTGAGCTGAACGGCCCTTTAAGCTGGTCGAATTTGGTGTGATCGGCGGTGCCGCCTTGCAGCGGACCCGAGATCTGGGGAGGCGGAACGGCGGTTGCGGGCGGTGTCGGCCAGGTATCCCGGGCAGCGGAGCTTGCGCTGAAGAGTGCGATGAGAAGAAGGCCGGCGAGGACGCCGATCGAGGCTCGCATGATGTTGCTCCGGAAGGTGAGCTGGGGCCGGGTCTGCGCCCGGTCGTGGTCCGGACATGCACTACCGCTGCCGCCCGCCCCTTTACGGTCTAGCAGACTAGTTCAGATGAGTCGCCTTTTCCCTGACAAGGCGCAATGACTTTCCTGGAATATTCGATCCGCGTGGGTTCTTCGCCTTGCGATGGTCCCCGGCTGGTCACCTCGAGGGGGAAAAGATCGATTTCCGGTAATATGGCCGAAACCTTCCCTGCGTGCCGCCAGGCGAACCGGCCGTTCATGCCGGGAGTGCTTGGCGATACCACGACGTGATGCTCTACCTAAAGGTCGAGAAAGCAGCAATGACTCAGTCGGAACCGGTCGAGACCTTCCTCAACGCACTGCTGGCGATGGATCGCGTCGCGGCGAAGCGTACGCTCGAAGGCTCGACCGCGGCCGATGCCCGGCTCGATGTCGTCGAGCGCCTGGTCGTGCCGTCTCTCGAGCGCATCGGAGACCTATGGGAGCGCGGCGAGGTTTCGCTGTCGCAGGTCTATATGAGCGGTCGGATGTGCGAGGAGATGGTCGACGCCATCCTGCCTCCGTCCGATCCGGGTCGAGTGGATCAGCCTCCGATGGCGATCGCGGTGCTCGACGACTATCACCTGCTCGGAAAACGTATGGTGTATTCGGTCCTGCGCGCCAGCGGTTACGAGCTGAAGGACTACGGAACCGTCGACGGAGAGGCTCTGGTCAGTCGGGTCGTTCGCGACGGCATCGTCGTGCTGCTGATCTCGGTCTTGATGCTCCCCTCCGCGCTCCATATCAAAACGGTTCGAGAGGCGTTGGATCGGGCCGGTTGTCGTCCGTTCATCCTGGTGGGCGGCGCGCCCTTTCGTTTCGACACCGAGCTGTGGCGGGAGGTCGGCGCCGACGCCATGGCCGCGACCGCCGCCGAGGGCGTCGCCGTGGTGCGTAAGCTCCTTGATCATCTGCCGAAGGAGTATCGCTCATGAGCACTCGACCCATGACCTCCCTCGAGCGCGTGCTGACCACGCTCGGCCACCGGGAGCCGGATCGGGTTCCGCTGTTTCTCTTGCTCACCATGCACGGTGCGCAAGAGCTCGGACTCTCCATCGAGACCTATTTCTCGCGGCCTGAGTATGTGATCGAGGGGCAGCTGCGTCTGCGTCGCAAGTAACGCAACGATTGCTTCTATACCTTCTTCTACGCGTCGGTTGAGACCGAGGCGTGGGGCGGGGATGTGCTCTATACCGACGACGGCCCGCCCAACGCCGGCCGGCCCATGATTCGGACGCCGGAGCAAATCCGCGCGCTGGAGCCGCCGCAGGTCGCCGATTCGCCCTGTCTGGTCAAGGTGCTGGAGGCCACCCGTGGGCTCAAAGCGGCAGGCGGCGAGGAGACCCCCATCATCGGCGTGGTCATGTCGCCCTTCTCGGTGCCGGTGATGCAGATGGGGTTCGAGCCCTACCTCAACCTCATGTTCGAGCAGCCGGACCTCTTCGAGCGCCTGATGCGTCTGAACGAGGCATTCTGTATCCAATGGGCGAACGCCCAGTTGGCCGCGGGTGCCACGGCCATCTGTTATTTCGACCCGATCTCCTCCTCGACCATCGTTTCGCCCGAGCACTTTCGCAGGACCGGGCTTCAGGTCGCGATGCGCACCCTCGCCGCGATCAATGGACCGGTGGCAATGCATTTCGCCTCCGGTCGCTGCATGCCGATCCTGGACGATCTCCCCCGCACCGGTGCGGCGGTTATCGGGGTCAGCATGCTCGACGATCTTGCTGCACTCAAGCAACGTACGGCCGGCAAGATGGCGTTGCTCGGCAACCTCAACGGAATCGAGATGCGTCGTTGGACACCGCAGCAGGCCGAGGCGCAGGTCAGGGCGGCAATCGCCGCGGCCGGTCACGGCGGCGGATTCATCCTGTCCGACAACCACGGCGAGATCCCCTACCAGGTTCCGGAAGATACGCTGCTGGCGATCTCCGAGGCGGTCCATCGCTGGGGAACCTATCCGCTCGATATCTCCCGCGAGTCCCCGAGCGCGCAGCCGTTGAAGGACCCCCGGAGCTGACCGTGGCGGAAACGCTTTGTCTGAGGGTCTGTAGCCATTTTCGACAGGATGTCGAGACCGCGCTGGCGGGCCTCGGCGAGGAAGGCGTGCGCGTCCAGGCTTACCCCGCCGTCTGCACGCTGCGTCCCGGACGATGCAACCTCGCGGATGCACGCGAGACCCCGCCGCCCGAAGGTTCCGACGGCGCCTTGGTGCTCCTCGGGTGCGATGCCGAGACGCGTGCGGCGCCGCCGGATCCGCGCGTGCACCTGGTGAAGCTCGACCACTGCATTCACCTCTTGGCCGGGAGCGATGTCCTTGAGCCCGAGATACAAGGCGGTGCCTATCTCGTCACGGCCGGCTGGCTCAAGCAGTGGCGCGAGCACCTGCGCGGCATGGGCTTCGATCGGGAGACGGCGGGTGAGTTTTTCCGAGAGTGCACGCGCGAGCTTCTGCTCCTGGATACGGGCAGCGACGCGCATGCCCTCGGGGAGCTCGAGGCGCTGGCCGGGTATCTGGGCCTACCGTGCCGCAGCCGCTATGTCGGATTGGATTATCTGAGGCTCTTTCTCTCCGGTGCCATCGCCAAGTGGCGCAATCTCGCCGCGGAGGCGAAGACCCAAGAGGTTCTGGCGCAGGCCAACCGCAAGGTCGCCGATTACGCCATGGCCTTCGACCTTCTGGTTCGCTTGTCGCACATCACCGACGAGGAGGCCACGATCGCGGCGATTCAGGAGCTCTTCGCGATGCTCTTCGGGTGCACCAACCTGGTGTATGCCCAGGTGGAGGAGGGACGGGTCAAGGAGATCTTCGCTGCGGAGGAGCGACCTCGGGATCGCCTGGATCTCCAGCAGGCGATCGATGCGCTGCATGAGGGTTATCTGATTATGCCGTCCGGGAACGGTTTTTTCCTCCGGATCGACTACAAGGATGCCGTATTGGGGCTGATACTGGTGCGCGAGATCCCGTTTCCGGCCTATCGGGATCAATATCTGAATCTCGGCCTGGCGATCTCGAATCTCTGCGGTTTGGCGATCTCCAACGCCCGCACCTTCGTGAAGCTTCAGGAGACCGAGCAGAACCTACGCCGCGAGCGTGACATCAATTCTCGCTTGTTCCAGCAGGTGCGGGCCCTGGCCGATACGGATCCCCTGACCGAGCTGCTCAACCGCCGTCGGTTTTCCGAGCTTGCAGAGGTCGAGTTTGACCGTGCCAAACGCTATTCCAACCCGATTGCGGTGATCATGATCGACATCGATCACTTCAAGCAGGTCAACGATACCTACGGGCACGGCGTCGGCGATCAGGTCCTCAAAGCTATTGCCGAGCGGCTTCGTGCGGTTCGCGTGTCGGACCTCCTGGCCCGTTACGGGGGCGAGGAGCTGGTGGCGCTGTGCCCCGAGACCAACGCCCAAGAGGCCGAACGACTCGCCGAGCGACTGCGCCTGGCGCTTCTCGAGCGCGACATAGAGACCACGGAAGGGCCGATCCCGATCACTGCAAGCCTCGGCGTGGCGACGCGCGAGCGCGGTGTCGAAAACCTTGGCGCTCTCGTTGATCGTGCCGACCAAGCGCTCTATGCCGCGAAATCCGCGGGACGCAATTGCGTTCGGGTATACGGCAGGGACGCCGCCCCATCCGAGCCCTGACCAAGTCGTTCAATGGGGCGTTGCGGCGCTTGATCGGCTTCGCCGACCTCGCAACGTGTGAGGGTTGGGCTGGAAGTGCTTTTCCGGCTCGGTTCCGCTAGGCTAGCGGGTCTCGGTGTGCTGCAGGTCGGTGTGTTTCGGACGCCACGGCTATGATTCCAGAGGTGTTGGGTCGACTTATCGGCCGCCATAGATACGGCCGCGAAAGCTATTTCAGCGACCAGCTCAAGGATAAGTACGAGAATCTCTCGGCCTATTTCAACCTCTGCTCCTTGTCGTCTTTGCGCTCGGCGGTGAGCTCGGGCCGGCAGATCCGCTGCTGCGACGACCTTGTGTTCGACTGCTCGCCGGGGGCTTTCGTTCGGTGTTTCGGCAAGCCTCAGCACCAGATCAAGAGTCCGAACGACCTGACCGATCTACTTCTCGTGTATCGGCAGCAATGGAACAGCTACAAGGTCAAGAGCGAGCTCCACTTCGCTCGTCATGGCCTCTTCTACTTCAATCGAACCTTTCCGCATTTGTCGCAAGCCCAGAAACAAGAGCTGCTTGCGGTGCTCGCGGATAAATATCACGACGGTGAGTCGGTCGATTTTGCGGCCGAGAAGCTCGTCGATCCCGTCGGCAACGAGATCATCGTGAGTCAGAATTTGGTGCTCTCCATCGACTATCTCGATAAGCAAGGTCCGTCCTGCACCGAGCTTCTGGAGATCCTCGGGCGTTCACGGCTGGTCAAACAGCAGCAGGTCGACCGTCAGTTGGCCCATCTGTACCATCATCTTTAGTCCGTGGTCGCGTCGGGCCTGCATGCCGTTTGAGCCGCGCGGATCATCCGGCGTCGGGGTTTTTGCTCGATTGCGGGTCGAGTGCCGTCGCGGCGAGGAACTCGCGCACCAGTCGGTGATATGCCTCGGGTTGCTCGATCATCGGCAGGTGGCCACAGTCGTCGAGCCGAGCCTCCCGGACGTTGCGGATCCTTGCCGCAAGGGCGCGAGCACCGGATGGCGGCATTACGGCATCCGCGTCCGCGTTGACCAACAGGGTCGGCGTCGCCATCGTCTCCAAGGCGGTCAGGAAGGCCGGGCTGCCGGCGCCGATCGCACACTCCAGCGCGCTGAGCGGATCCGTGCTCAAAAACTCTCTTACGCCGACACGGACCGTCTCGTCGTCCTCGGGGAGCCGATGCAGGACGTGACCGGCGATCGCGCGGTACACCAGCGGTTGAGCGCCGAACCAGTCGATCGCCGGACGCGAGAGCGCGTGCCACGGACGGGACATGGCCAGCCAGGGCCGCCAAAGCGCCATTGCCAAAGTCATCTGATGGTAGGCTTGCGTCAAGGCGAAACGCTCCAATGCGTTGCGGGTCGTGCCTAAGCTGGTCAGGACGAGCCGATCCACCCGCTCGGGCCAGCGTGCCGCGATCAGGATCGCGACGGCGGCACCCCAGGAATGGCCATTCAGATCGAAGCGCTCCAGGCCCAGCCTGTCGGCAAAGGCGATGACCAGACGTGCCGACGTCTCCGGCCCGGTCGCGCCGGGGCGCGCGGGGGTCTCTCCGTGGCCGGGCAGGTCCAGCGCATAGAGATCGCGCACGCCCGAGAGGTGCTCGGGGGTGTGCTGCCAATGCCCGGACGATCCGCCCCAGCCATGGATCAGCACAAGCGGTGGTTTGCCGTCGGCCGCTTTTCGATAGACGACGGGACCGTCGTCGAGCGTCAGGCGATGCCGGGTCGTGAAATCCATTGGCGAAGCTCCAGTGATGCGGACTGCGAAGCCGAAGGCGAGCGATCGGGCTCCTCCGGCGGAGAGCGGCGCAGCATAATGGCCGTCCGTCGGGCTCGCAAGACTTCCCCTGGACAATGCGGCAGCCCGGATGATTCACGAGAAGGTACAACCATGATCAAGAGCACGACAGATTCGCTGCAAATCATCGCCGCTCTCGTGACCGCATCGGTTTTGACCGCGAGCTGCTCCGGCTCGCGCGAGGACGTGCGCGTGAGCTTCTGCAAAAGTTTGGTGACGACACAGGTCGAGTCGCCGAGCTCGGTGCGCTGGACCGGCGTGGAGACCCAACCCCGCGGCCATTCGGGACTCTCGGTCGTGCTGGGGTTCGAGGCCGACGGTGTCGGCCGGTCTCGGCAGGCGACCTGTCACTATCGTTACAACGCGGTCGAGGACACGGCGTTGACGCTGAGCGATCCCTTGTCGGTCTATTCGACCTCCCCGGAGACCATGACGATCGACGGCGAGTCGCTCTCCAGGCCCGCCCTCGCCCGGGCGGTCAAGCAGGCGATGATCAGTCAGGGCAAGGCGATGATCGACCGCGCAGAGCAAGGGATCGAGGATGCCGCGGCCATGGCGCGCGACCGGCTCGGTTCCGGAGACGGCAACTGAAGTCCATTGCGCTCGGTGCCCCGGGGTTCAACTGCGCGATTCAGGATCGTCGATGCCCTGTGCTGCGTCCGCCTTGCCTGTCGCGCCGTCGCCGGTTTTGCCGACAGGCGCATCGGCGATCCCTTCTTCGATGCGGTCGAGTAGATACGAGTAGAAGGGGTTCCAGGACAGGCGCACCAGCGAGTCCAGACTCATCACCAAGAGCCCGCGCTCGCCGTGGATGGCCAACGCCCCGAGGTGGGCACCGAAATCCTCGTTCTCGTTCGGCTCCAGTCCGTAGAGCGAATCGTCGATCGGAAACGGCAGGGCGACGTGCGAGAGCGAGAAGACGTCGCGCGGATAGTTCAGCCCCAGCGCCCTGACCCGCTCGGTCGTCTCGCCCGCTTCGGTGACCCGCTCGACGACCTCGCTGCTTTCCGGGTCTGCGTTGGTGATGACGGTCGTTTTGAAGGTGCGCGGCGTCGGCGGGAGCAGGCGCTCGAGCGCCGTCTCCGTACCCGGACGCATCAGCGGCCCGAACTTGGTGTTGCGGTTGATATCGAAGAGCACCAGCTCGCTGCCGTTATCCGGGAGTTGAGCGTAGAGGCTCGTCACGATAGCGCGCGTACTGACCGTGAAATCGACCACGGACTGGAAGGTGATGATCGGGGGCAGCTCGTCGAGACGCCCATGGCGTGCATAGCGGGCGATGCGCGGTTGCAGCGCACGCGTCAGGAGCGATGACTGGCGCGCGCCGTTGACCGGAAAAGAGTTGTATTTAAACGGATTGAACTCGGGGATGACGCCGAGCCAGGCCGCGCTCGCGAACGCGGGAAAGATCGCGGGCAAGCCGGCGAATCCCGCGAACCGAGCCATCTCGGTGATCCCGATCATGGGCGTGATCAGGATCACCCGATCGGCCTGCCTCATGGAGGGATCCTCGACGGCGTCGAGCACGTATTTCATGGCGAGTGCCCCGCCGTTGGAGAAGCCGACCAACTGCAGCGGCGCCGAGGGCCCGACCCGGCGCACTGCCTCGCGCACGGCCAGGCGCGTTGCGGCGGACCAATCCTCCCAGTGCACGGTCGTCAGGCCGGCCGGGACGGTCCCGTGTCCGGGCAGGCGGATCCCGATCACGACATAACCCGACGCGCGGTAGTGTCGGCCGATGTGACGCAGGCTGTAAGGGGAGTCCGTCAGGCCGTGGAGCAGGACGACTGCGCCCCGGGGCTCGCCGTCGGGCTCGAGGACATAGGAGCGGTTCCAGTCTCGGGCGAAGCGCCCCGGATAGAGCGGACTGCCTTCGAAGTAGCGGTTGGAAAGGATGCGCTCCTCCGGCTCGAGCTTGTCGGTGACCTCGGAGCGCACCTCGTCGAAGAGCGTCTGCTCCCGCACCAGATACGCCTCCCAATCGGCCTCGTCGAGCTCCTCGGCGACCATCTCGCTCGGAACGAAGGTGTGCCACAAGGCAAGCGGTGCACTTTGATGCGCGTCGAAGGCGCGTACGGCAAGGAAGGTCAATGCGCTCACGGCGACGAGCTGTGCGACCAACTTCAGGATTCGGGCGGTCCTCGCAAGCATGAGATGGATCCTCAACAGGCTCGATAGTGGGTGTTGGAGCACAAAATCAGGCCACCGAGGCGTCGCGGACACTCTCGAAGAGATCGATATCCCAGGCGACCAGGTCGCGTCGAACGGCGTCGGCGCGCATCCGCGGCAGCAGGCGGGCGAGATCCTCCCCCGCGACGACGCCGACGAGCGCGCCCGGTGCCTCGCGTGCGTACTCGAGCGCATGCCAGGCTAGGATGGCGGCACCGACCGCGGTCGGATAGGAGATGTAGGTCGCCCCGGCATAGGGTGTGTTGAGCAGATCGTGGTAGCGCAGGTAGCTCAGTCCGACCGTTTCGATGGCGGTCTGACGGTCGTTGCGCACGACCTCGGAGACGCGGATCTCGGCGGCGGCGGAGAAGTGCGCGCGGCGGATCGTCCCGTTGCGCAGATACTCCTCGATGCGCCGCGGCTTGTTCATGCCCGGCAGGATGGCGCGCACCATCGCCTCGACGGTCAGCTCGGGCTGATGCGGCAGGGTGCGCTTGGAGAGCAGATTGAGCTGGAAGAGTGCCTTCACCAGCTCGACCTCGGACCCGCCGGTGTAGACCCCGATCGATTCGACGTCCGGGAAGGCGCGATGGAGCGACAGCAGCTCCTCTTGGTAGAGCGGATACTGGCGAATCGGCCGGGGTTCGTGCGGAAAAGCATAGTCGCGCCCGGCACTGAAAGGTTCCAGGATCTGCATGCGGCCTTTGTTCAGGATGCGCGGATGCTGCGCCAGCTCCTCGAGGGCGACGATCGGCGACCAGGAGAAGATGACCGAATCAGAGTCGATGTCTTCGAGCAGATACAGATCGATGCTCTCGATCTCGAGCTCTTTGCGGTCGCCGGCGAGCAGGTCGTGCATGCGGCGGCCAATCAGAAAATTCGTGACGCCGGGCGAGATGCCCATGTTGATCAGCGCGGCGATCCCGCGCTCGCGCAACGCTTGGTCGAACCCGTATTGCGAGAATGTCAGGGTTCGGTCGGTGGTTGCATCGTACATGTCGGAGGCGAGGTCGACCGCGTGCGCGCCGATGCGCAACGCCAGCTCGATCATGGGCCCGTTGAACTCCGGCAATGCGGCGTTGACCATCATGACCGCTCCCGTGAGCGCGGTCTCGTATCCGGGCTCGAGCGCGAACACCGGAGCGAAGTCGGGTACACCGATGAACTCGATCCGGTCGAAGACGCGCTCGGCGTGAAAGAGGGCATCGCGTGCGGCGTCCGGGTTCAGGACGTAGACGACAAAGCGCACCGGAACATCGTCGCGCTCGGCAAGCTCGGAGAGGCAGATCAGCAGTGCCGACCCCACGGCGCCGAGTCCGAAAAACACGATCTTGGTCGGCTGCGCGCTTGGCCAAGTCGCAGATTCCGTCACATTGCTGGCCGGCATCGTCGCCCTCCTACCGGAGAATCTGAGCTATGATCGCGAAGCCGGATTCCGGCTCGAAAGGGTCGGAAACCACCAGGACGAGATGCGCTTCCGACCGCCGGAAGATACGCCGAAGCCCGTCGGTGAACAAGCCGCCCCAGGGGCTGTCACGCTTCGGCGATACGTCGAACGTGGTCGCCCGATGCCGTGGCTCGTCGGCGTTGAGCGGATGCTTCGGGCGGCCCCGTCGGCCCCATCCGAGGGAGCCTATCCGTCGGCTCGATCGTGAAGGAAACCCCCGGTTCCCGGGGCGTTGACACTGAGATTAGGAGAGACCAACTTGAAAATGATCGCTATCCCTTTGACCCTTGTCGCTGCCGTTGCGCTCTCCGGCTGCGGAAACACTACGGGGGCCCGTGTCGGAACCGGCACTGCGCTTGGTCTTGCGACCGGCGCCGCGATCGGGGCTTTCAGTGCGCAGGCCGGAGCGGGCGCGCTGATCGGTGCCGGTGTCGGGGCGCTCGGTGGTTATCTCGTCGACGAGCATAAAAAGGGCAATCTGTGAACCGAAGAGATTTCCAACCGAGGAGACATCCATGAGTGATTTGATCGTCGTTTCGTTCCCCGAGGAGCATCTGGCGTTCGAGTTGCGCGCCGAGCTTGCCAAGATGCAGAAGGCCTACCTCATCGACATGGAAGACGTCGTCGTCGTCACCAAGGACGACGCAGGCAAAGTGAAGCTCCATCAGGCTGTGAATCTCTCTGCGGTAGGTGCGGTGGGCGGCGGCTTCTGGGGCATGCTGATCGGTCTCGTATTCCTCAATCCCCTCCTCGGCGCAGCGGTCGGCGCCGGCGCCGGCGCGCTGTCCGGCAAGTTTTCGGACATCGGCATCGACGACGATTTCATTAAGGGATTGGCGCAGAACTTCCAACCCGGATGCTCTGCTGTGTTCATCCTGGTTCGCAAGGTGACGGCGGATAAGGTCCTCGAAGGGCTCACGGAGTTCAAGGGCAAGGGCAAGGTCCTGCAGACCTCGCTGGAGAAGGATCAGGAAGAGAGCCTGAAGGCGTTCCTGGAAGGAACGAGCTGAGCCGAGCTGCGTCGGGGCCGGGGGGGGCGGACCGCCTCGCCCCGGTCGCTCATGCGAGCGGCGCTCGACGACCTGGGCCGACGATGTCGGTTATTCGCTGTCGATCGTGTCTCCCGGCGGCGGGGCTATCGTCGGCCTGTCGGACCCCGCAGGTTCGAAGGTCCAAAACAGATCGACACTCTGGCTCCCGCCGCTTTGGGCTTCGAGCTGGATACGATCGGTGAGGTTTCGGCGCAGCCTGAAACGATTCCGCGCATCGCCGAGCCCCGTCTCGTACTCGAGGAAGATGCCTGGTGCGATGTACCGGCCGAAGGCGAATGCCGCGCTGTGGTCTGCATCGGTGCCGCCGGGTGCGATTCCGGTGATCAGGAAGGTGATGGCATCGGACTGACTCATCGCCGGATCCGTGTTCGAGAAGAAGGTGAACTGCGGGTCGGCGAGTGTGCCGACCACGCGAACGTTCGCCTCCGTCCTGCCCGTTCCGCGCCGGGCGAGAAAGAGCAGACCCGGATTCCGGATCGGGTTTCGGACCCAGATCAGCTGACCGCGTGAAACGGTCAGAGGCGCGACCAGGTCGGCCGCTACCCCCAAACCGGTCGGAATCCGGTACTGGCCGTCGCGAATCTGCAATTGTCCGTTGCCCGAGAGGTCGCGGCCCGGGGTTTTGATCAGGTCGAGGTTCCCTGCAAGACTGCCGGTCAAACCAAAGGCATCCAGATGCACTCCCTCGCCGACGCGCAGCCCGATCGCGAGGTCGATCGGATAGCGCGGCGGGCGGTCCGTCCCCTTGATGACAACGTCGTTCGAGGGCCTCACGGTCCCTGCGGGAAGCGCGCGCGGGCTGATGCGCGCCTCCGGGATCAGGATCTCGCCGCGCACCTGCGCGCCTTGTGTGGTTGCGTCCAGATCGAGCCTCGGCGACACCCGCACGAAGTATTCGCTCGTATCGATCAGGACGAGCCGCTCTCCGGTCGCCCGAAGCCGCGCACGTGCACCGTCGGGGCCGAATCCGCCGTCGCCGCCGATCTCCAGACGCCCGCCGCCGACGTCGGCGCCGCCCGTGACTCGGATACGGTTTGCCGAAGCGGCGTTTGCCGACAGCGTCAGATCCGCGACATCCAGACCGAGGAGAGGGACATTGAAACCCCCGCGCTCGACCCGAGCCTCGCCGCGGATGTCGGGCTTGCCGAGCGTACCCCCGAGCGCGATATCCGCGTTGAGATGTCCTCTCAAACGCGAGAGTTGCGGAATCGGGTCTGCTAACCGTTCCAAGCTGTCGAGGCGGGCGCGGATGCGGCCGCTCACCGGCTGCGCGGGACGGACCGGATCGTCGAGCCGCCAGCCGGCCAGATCCAGATCGACATCGGCTTGACCCAATCCTTCCAGCGGCAGGGCGAGCCGGCCCCGCAGGTTGCCGGCCGCCGCATCGATGTCGAGTCGAGCGCCCGAGAGCGTGATGACCTCGCCCGGGCCGCGGGTGCTCGGCAAGCTCAGCCGACCCGTCGACAGGGTCGCCGTGGCACGTCCTTCCAAGGCCGCTCCCTTGGCCACGAAGCGTCCATCGAGTGCGGCGTCACCTTCCAGCGAGAGGTCATCCGGCAACAGCGGCGCAAGCATCTCAAGATCGAACCGGTCCAGAGCAACCCCGAGCGTCACGGCAGCATTCGCGTCCCGCGAGATCTCCAGACAACCGCCGGATCCACGCGCGTGCCGCATGCAGAGCGGTCCGGCGGCAAATGACGGCCAGCTCACCGCGACGGGACTCGGCTGCCCGAGGACCCAGGTCTCGACATTGGGGCTTGTCAGGCGCAGCGCCGTCAGCTGTCCCCGATAGCTGCCTGTTTCCGCGAGACCGCCCGCGTGGCTCAACTCGACCGAAAGCGGATCGCCCGCCAGGGAAAGATCCAGCCGATGGTCCGCGCGGTGGCCCTCGCCCCGGATCGCCAACCGCTCCCAGCGCCGGGCTTCGATCAGAAGATCCTGGCCATCCACGCGGATCTCCAAGCGTCCGTCGGGCGCGAGATCCAGATCGGCAACCGCCGAGAGCCGCGCGATGCCTTGCTGCGCGATCCAGACGTCCGCTGCGGTCAGCTCGACCTGCAGACGTGGCGAGCCGACGGCGCCGGAGACCGAGCCTGCGGCTTGCACTCGGCCGGCCATGCCCGGATAGAGGCTTGCCAGGTCGGGCGAGTCGAGTACGTAGCGCAGATCGAGCGACCCATCCAGCACGCCGTCGATGCGCAGCGTGCTCGGTCCGGACCGGGCGCGAAAGCCATCGACGACCAGTCGGCCCTCGGCGAGTGCGAAATCCCCGGTCGCGGAAACCGGATAGCCGCGAAGCTCGCCGCTCAGCCCTTCGAGTGCCGCCGTCAAGGCGGGACCTGTCTCGGTGAACCGGCCGCGGCTCGCGACCTGCAGATCGAGGTGGCCCGACCAGAGCTCGGGGTCGGCATCCACGACGAATGCGGCGATCAACTCCGCAGGGTTCAGCGCCGTGCCGCTCAGGCGCAGATCCCAAGCCGTTCTCGAAAGAGGAGTTTCTGGCTCGGTCGCCAACGATTGCGTTCCGGCTGGATCAACCCGGGCGGTTGTGTTCAGGCCGATCCGGCCCCTCGCCGAGAGCTGCATGCGCGAGCCGATGCGGCGCAGATCCAGGGATCGGATCTCGAGTGCCTGGTCTTTCCAAAGCAGATCCAGCGAGGCGGCGAGACGTCCGAGAGCGGGTCGCTCGACGGGCTCCGCTTGGATCTCGCCAGTAACTACGGTCGATGCTGTATCGCCCCGTATCGCGAGGGTGCCGCTGACCGCGACGGCGCGCAGGTCGGCATCGAAGGCGGGCAGATCCAGCGACACAAGCGCGAGCGTGCCGCTCCACCCCGGACGCCCGATCGGATCGCTGATCTCGACATCAAGATCCAGGTCGGTCGAGCCTGTCGCCGTGCTCTGTGAAGCCAGACGCGTAAGGTCTCCGTGCAGACCCGTGTGGCCCAAAATGCGGGCGCTCGGCGTCGGCTGCAGCTCCCAGCTCAAGTCAAGATCGAGGGGGTAAGCGCCGGCCAACCGGGCGGTTCCGCTGCCTTGCGCTTCAAACGCGGGCTCGACCAGGACGACCGCGACGCGGTCGATGGACAGCAGTCCTTCCTCAAGCCGCCCGGAGAGCTCGGCCCGTTCGACGACGGTTATTAGCCGGTCGCTCTCTGTCGCGAAGATTCGCAGGTGCTCCACGCGCGCTGAACCCAGCTCAAGGGACAGCGGCAAGAGAAGATCGGGCAGGACGATGGGGTTCTCGGAGTCGCGCGCTCGATCGCTCGGAACCAGATCGACGTCCGTCGCACGGATCTCGGCGATCGCCAAAGCTCCGCCGAACGCCCGCAGGGGCGACCACGCGAGGTCGATGCGGCCGATGCGAATCGCGAAGGCCGGCAACTGGATCGAGAGATCGGCGACGACGATACGGCTGAAGAGTCGCCCTTCGACCAGACCGACTTGAAAACGGTCGGGGTTCAGCTCGGCGGCCAGATCGAGAAGCGTGCGCAGACCGGACTGGGTCGCGCCCAACCAGAGCAGCAACAGAAGGAAGACGAGAGGAAATCCGGCAAAGAGACGCGGATTCGGGACGCGAAAGGGGCGCCGACGCTGGGGCGCTCGCGACGCGAGTGCGGGCGTGGTGCCGGGTCGTGCAGGATCGGAGTCGGGATCGGATGCCCCGGCGGGCGCTGGCCGATGCGCATCGACCGGCGCCCGTGGGCCCTCGGTGTCGGGCAGGTCGGTCATCGGCGTCCGAAAAGCCTGTCGAGGACGACCGCCGCGTCGGTACAGCGCGCGACGCGGCGGGATGACCGAGCGGACAGACCCGCTCTAGACGACGACCTTGCCCCCGCCGTACTCGGGCGAGCCTTCGGTGACCCGGAACAACAGCCAGAGGCTGAAGACCATAACGACCAGCTCGGCCATCAGGGTCATGACCATTGACATCAGGCTCAGCATATCGACCGCCGACACCCAGCTTGCCGGACCCATCCCCGTGGTCTGAATGACCGGGACACCGCCTTGCGGCGTGGAGAGAAAATAAAACAACAGGTGCGCGACCTCGATGAACATCACGACGATGGTGAAGAGGATCGCGACGCTGCTTGCGACCAGACCGACCCAGACGGTTCCGGCAAGATCCTCCTCCGAGGGGGACTGCTCCGGACCGGCGATCTGCTTGGCGATCCGCGTATAGCGATAGAACCAGAAGGTGGTGAAGACGAGGATGGCCAGACTTCCCATCGTCAGATATTCAACGATCGGCAGACCGGCGCGGGGCCCGGTGGGCGATTGTGCGAAGACGAAGGTGTAGCTCATGAGCACGATCGGGATCGCCCCCACCACGATCTGAATCCATAATCCGGTCCAGCCCAGCCGCGAAAACGATTTCGCCAGGCTGATGCGCGGCAAGGTACGCGTCTTTTTCAAAGAATTCTCGATGAACTTCTTGAACATGTCGATCTCATCCTTAACCGGGGTTGGCTGTCATAGAACCCGCGAGCGGGCGGTTTTCGTCAACAAGCATCAAGCACCTTCGACGTGTCTCCGGCGTCCTCGCATGGCATGGAGATAAAGCAAGACACCCGATCCCCGGCGACTGCGTCGATCACCGGAACGACGAATCAAGATGCCGGCGAACTCGTCTATCGCCGGCTCGGCGAAGGACTCGGACGGGACGCGGCCAGGCTCGGCAGGCGATTCGGATCTTCCGAAAACCCCCGGATCGGCGGGGCAAAAGCATAGTCGGGCACCCGCATCGCCGCAAGGCGTTTGTGGATTTCGGACAATGCTGCTCGCCTGCGGGTTTCCGGTGGCAGCAGCAGCGGGTTCATCATTGGCGGCGCTCGAGCGATTCCGACACGACCACCTCGCGCCTATCCTCCAGATCGAGCCGCCGCGCCAGCCAAGGGATGGTCCAGCCCTGCAGAACGAGCGAGGCGATCACCACCATGAAGACCACATTGAAGAAGTTCACATCGACAGGGCCGGGGCTCATGACCGGGATGATCGCGAGAAAGATGGGCACCGCTCCCCGCAGACCGACCCAGGCGATGAAGAATTGCTCGTTCAGGCTGAATCGGAACGGCGCCAAGCAGACGGCCACCGCAAGCGGGCGCGCGATGAAGATCAAAATGAAGGCAATGCCGGCCGCGTGTAGGACCTCGCCCCGGAATTGGTGCGGCGTGACCAGCAAGCCGAGCATGAGGAACATCAGGATCTGACTGAGCCAGGCGAGGCTCCCGTGCGTGATGTTCAGCTCTTCCCGGCGCGATCCGCTCAGGCGATCCATCAGGACGACCCCGCAGAGATAGACCGCCAGATAACCGCTGCCGCCGATCAATTGGGTGCCGCCGAAAAGGGCCATGGCCCCGGACAAGGCCAACACGGCAAAGAGCCCGCTCGCCAGCTCGAGGCGGTTGATCAGCCAGGCGAGGATCAGGCCCCCGAGAAGCCCTGCGACAGCCCCCACCCCCAGCTGCAGCGCGAAGGTTCCGCCCAGCGCCCAAGACAGCTCGGCACCTCCGGCATCGACGAAGGACACCAGGACGATGGTCAGAAAGATCGCCATTGGATCATTGAGGCCGGACTCGACCACGATCGTCTCCATGACCCGACCTTTCAGCTTGATGCCCCGCCCTTGCAGCAGCAGGAAGGTCGCCGCCGCGTCCGTCGATCCGACGACGGCGCCGAGCAAGAGGGCCACCAACAAGGAAGCCCCCAGCAACCAGATCGACACGCCGACCACGGCAGCGGTGATTACCACGCCGAGCGTCGCGAGCATCAGCGCGGGACCCCAGCAGACGCGGATATCGCGAACGCGGGTACCCAAACCCCCCGCAAACAGGATCACCGCCAGTGCGATGCTGCCGACATGGTAGGCGAGCTCGAAGTCGTCGAACGCGTATCCCCCCGGCCCGTCCTGACCGACGAGCATACCGATACCGAGGAAGATCAGAAGGATCGGCGCGCCGAGACGGATCGCGAGCGGACTTAGGAGAACGCTCAACAGAACCAAGCCGGCGACCACCAAGAGTGCCCATTCCAGTGACTCGATCACGCGCTTTCCCTTCTCACTCTACTCGACCTCGCAGGTGTCGGGCTTTCACCCCGCGGCGTTCCGCGCGCTTTGGACAGGGGTGAACCTACTGCGATAACCTTTGCCAAGGCAATAAGAATCAGCGACGACCTTCGCACGCGAACGCGAGAGGACCACAGGGACGGACCAGATCGATGCCGAGGAGACCACGATGCGCGTGGTACGCCACGAGATCGCTCACCTGGCCCTCGGGAATTGGCTCGGCAACACTCCGCTCTGGCTGAACGAGGGCCTCGCCGAGGTCGTCGAGCGTCTGCGTTTCGAGCTCTCCTCGGCGACTGCCCCTGAACCCGGCAAAGACATCAGGGACGTGGCTCGACTCCGACGCTCAGGTCGGCTGCCGCCTCTGCGCACGTTCCTCGCGATGGGTCGAGCCGACTGGAATCGGATCGGTCCGGAGATAGCCTATCCCTATGCCTGGTCTATGGTGCATTTTCTGTTGGAAAGCCCGCAGCGTCGCTCCCTAACGACCGCGTATCTGAACACGATTGCGCAACATCGGTGCCGCGCGTTTGACCACGAGGCGCACCTGCACCGGGTGTATCCGGGTGGCCTGAGTGCGTTTTCCGCCGACTGGGCAGCCTGGTTGGCCAAAGGGCGACCGCTCGCGCTTCGGCATTAACGGCCCTCTCGGCCCTCAGTAGCGCTTCAAAAGATCGTCGTAGGCATCGAATCCGACCAGCTCGCGGAGCGTGCGGAAGTCGACGCGGCGTTGCGGTGTGCGTCCGGCGGCCAGGTCGGCGAGGGCCTCGCGCATGGCGAAGACGGCGGCGCTCAACAGGGTCAGCGGGTAGGCGGCGATGCCGTAACCGATCTCGGCGAGCTCGGTCGGCGTGAGGATGGGCGTGATGCCCTCCTCGAGCATATTGGCCATCTTGATGCCGGGGACCTCGGTGCAGAAGCGGCGCATCTCGGCCTCGTCGCGCGGTGCTTCGAGAAAGAGGATGTCGGCGCCGAGCTCCGCGAATGCCTGCATCCGCCGGAGCGCTTCGTCCAGGCCGATGGCGCTGCGGGCGTCGGTGCGGGCGACAATCAGGGTGCCTGCTCCTGCATCGCGTGCATCCACCGCGGCACGTACCCGGCGGATCGCCTCGTCGCGCTCCACGACCTCCTTCACCCCGGTGTGGCCGCAGCGTTTCGGCATCACCTGATCCTCGATCATGACGCCGGCGAACCCGGCACGGGCGTATTGATCGACGGTGCGTCGGACATTGGCCGGATTGCCGTGCCCCGTGTCGCCGTCCCCGATGACCGGGATGCGCACCGCATCGCAGATGGCGCGTCCCTGGTCGAGCATCTCGGTCACCGAGATCAGCCCGGTGTCGGGCAGGGCGAGGCGGCTCGCCGAGACGGCGAAACCGCTCATGAAGGTCAGCGGGAATCCGGCCTGCTCGATCAAGCGTGCCGACAGGGCATCGAAGCAGCAGGGCATGACGAGCATGTCGCCGCGATCGAGGAGTGTGCGCAGCCAGGCGGCGGGCTCGTTCAAGGGCGTCGATCCTGTCGTTGTTGCCGAAGCTCGAGTATAGCCGTCGACGGCGATCTGAGCGGCTGCTGCCAAACATTGCTGCGCCTTGACGATCGATGCCTGGAAGTCTATACGTAACGTATATATTCCTAGTGCCGAAGGTTCCGATGGAAACAGCAAAGCTCTTCTTGAACGGCAGCAGTCAAGCCGTTCGCTTACCCAAGGAATACCGCTTCCGGGGTGATGAGGTGGTGATCAAGCGTCTAGGCAATGCCGTGGTGCTCTTGCCCAAGGACGATCCCTGGCAGGTCATGTTCGATGCCTTGGCGGAGTTTCCGGATGACTTGACGCTGACGCGCGAGCAACCGGACACACAGGAACGGGAGCCGATCGCGTGATCGTCCTTCTGGATACGGACATCTGCATCTACGCGATCAATCAAAAACGGCCGGACATCCTTCGTCAGATCCGGAACTATCGCATCGGCGACGTCGGTATCTCGTCGATCACCTATGCCGAGCTGCGTTTCGGCGTGGAGAACAGCAGCCGGGTCGACGACAACCTGGATCGGCTGGAGCGCTTCCTGTTGCCGCTGGAGATCCTCCCTTTCGATGCCGAAGCCGGGCGCCGCTACGGACGGCTTCGCGTTGCGCTTAAACGCGCAGGCTGCGTGATCGGCCCGAACGATCTCTTGATTGCGGCCCACGCCCTGAGTCTCGACGCGACCCTGGTGACCAACAACATCAATGAATTTAAGCGGGTCGAGGGGTTACGGGTCGAGCAGTGGGGTTGAGCGATCGCGCGTACGGATCCATGTTTCGGCCATCCCGAAGAACATCCCGGACAGCGACGCAACCACACCATGACCGCATTCACGGCCTATTTCGACGGCGGCTGCCCGCTCTGCAGCAAAGAGATCGCCCATTACCGCCGGATCGACAAGGCGGGAGTGATTCACTGGGTCGACATTACGGATGACGGTGGCGCATTGGCCGAAGCCGGGATCGACCGCACGGACGCCATGCGCCGCATTCACGCCAAAGAGACCGACGGCCGCATCCTGACCGGTGTTCCGGCGTTCGTCGCGATCTGGCGTCGTCTGCCGGGATACCGCCGTCTTGCGGCCTTGGTGCAGGGTCTGCGCTTGGTCGGGTTGCTCGATTGGGGTTACGCGCGATTCGCGGATTGGCGGTTGATGCGCCGCTGTAAAGATGGCTCCTGCAGCTTGACGCCGTGAGGGGGGCGTCGGTCTTGCCTCCTGCCTCCAGCTATCAGCTCACCCAAACCTAAAGAAGCCCTCGCTCGGCCAGCGAGGTGCCCTCGCCGTCGCCGATGATGACGTGATCGAGTACCCGCACGTCGATCAGGCTCAGCGCCTCCTTGAGACGTTGCGTGATCCGCAGGTCCGCCTGGCTGGGTTCGGCCACGCCCGAGGGATGGTTGTGGGCAAAGATCACCGCGGCGGCGTTGGTGGCGAGAACCCGCTGCACGACCACTCGAGGATGAACGCTGGCCCCGTCGATCGTGCCCTGGAACAGCTCGTCGTAGCTGATGACCCGGTGCCTGTTGTCGAGGAAGAGGCAGGCGAAGATCTCGTGGGGCGAGCCGTAGAGACGCAGCTTGAGATAGTCGCGGGTGGCCTCCGGGCTGGTGAGCACATCCTGGCCTCGAATCCGCGAGAGTAGGTAGCGGTGGCTGAGCTCGAGGACGGCCTGAAGCTCGGCGAACTTCGCCTTGCCGAGACCTTTGCCCTCGCAAAAGCGTTTCTGGTCCGCGGCGAGCAGCCCGACGAGACCGTCGAAGTCCGCGAGCAGCTCGCGCGCCAGGTCCACCGCACTCTTGCCGCGCACGCCGGTGCGCAGAAACAGCGCCAACAGCTCGGCGTCCGAGAGTGCGCCCGCCCCCCGCTCCAGGAGCTTCTCCCGCGGCCGTTCACCCTCCGGCCAGTCCTTGATCGGCATGCGACCTCCGTCGATGGGTTGCGTTAAACTGCGGCCTGTTCCGCAGACGCAGTGTACACGTAAAGGTCATGGATCCAAGCCCCCGCAATCAGGTGCTGCTCGGTGTCGGCGGCGGCATCTCCGCCTATAAATCAGTGGACCTGGTGCGTCGCCTGCGCGAGCGCGGCTTCGTCGTGCGGGTGGTCATGACACACGCGGCGACGGCCTTTGTCGGTCCTTTGACCTTTCAGGCGGTCTCCGGGCATTCGGTGCGAACCGATCTACTCGACCCGGCGGCCGAGGCCGGTATGGGACACATCGAGCTGGCACGCTGGGCGGATCGGCTGCTGATCGCCCCGGCGACCGCGGACCTGATGGCCCGTCTGGCGGCCGGGATCGCCGACGACCTGCTGACGACCTTGGCCTTGGCGACCGAGGCGCCGCTGATCCTCGCCCCGGCGATGAATCAGCAGATGTGGCGTCACCCGGCGACCCAAGACAACCTGGCCCGGCTGGTGGCCCGCGGCGCGCGGATCCTGGGGCCGGGCGTGGGCAGCCAAGCCTGCGGCGACCAGGGCCCGGGGCGGATGCTCGAGCCGCTCGAGATCGCCGAGGCGCTGAGCGGCTCGGATCTGCAACCGCTGGCCGGCGTGCAGGTCCTCGTGACCGCGGGTCCGACCCGTGAGCCGCTCGACCCGGTGCGCTATCTGGGCAATCGCAGCTCCGGGCGCATGGGCTATGCGCTGGCGAGCGCGCTGACCGATCTGGGTGCACGCGTGGTCCTTATCAGCGGACCGAGCGCCTTGGCGCCGCCTGCCGTCGCCGAGCTGGTCAAGGTCGAGACCGCCTTGGAGATGCATGGCGCCGTGACGGCGCGCAGCCGCGACTGCGACATCTTCGTCGCGACCGCCGCGGTGGCGGACTACCGGCCCGCGGAGCCCGCGGAGAACAAGATCAAAAAGACCGCCGATGCGCTGGAGATCCGGCTGGTGCGCAACCCGGATATCCTGGCCGAGGTCGCCGCCCTGCCGAAGCCGCCCTTCACGCTGGGCTTCGCGGCCGAGACGAATGATGTCGAGCAGTACGCCCGGGGCAAGCTGAAGGACAAGCGGCTGGACATGATCGCGGCGAATCGGGTCGGGGGCGCGTCGGGCGGCTTCGAGCGCGACGAGAATGCACTCTTGGTGCTCTGGAACGGGGGGCAGCGCGCGCTGCCCATGATGTCGAAGGTCGAGCTCGCGCGCGAGCTGGCCGTGCTCCTCGCGGAACGTTATGCCCAAAGCCATGCTGCATCCTCTTGAGGTCAAGATCCTGGACCCGCGCCTGGGCCGCGATTTCCCCTTGCCGACCTACGCGACCGAGGGCTCGGCCGGGCTCGATCTGCGTGCCATGCTCGAGGCGCCGCTCGACCTCGCACCCGGCGCGGCCGAGCTGCTGCCGACCGGCATGGCCGTGCACATCGCCGAGCGCAAGGTCGCGGGTCTGATCCTGCCGCGCTCGGGTCTCGGGCATCGCCACGGCATCGTGCTCGGAAACCTGGTCGGGCTGATCGACTCGGACTATCAGGGGCCGCTCATGGTCTCCTGCTGGAACCGCGGGACGGCGCCCTTCCGGATCGAGATCGGCGAGCGCATCGCCCAGCTCGTGCTGGTGCCGGTCCTGCAGGCCGAGTTGAGGATCGTCGAGGACTTCGACGCGTCCGCGCGCGGCAGCGGCGGGTTCGGGCACACGGGCCAGCACTGACGCACCGCCGCCCATGGCCGAGGTCACCCCCGCTGCGCCGCCCGAGATCTTCCGCGCCTACGATATCCGCGGCATCCTCGGCCGCCAATTGACACCGGAGATCATGCAGGCGATCGGCTGCGCCATCGGCAGCGAGGCCGCGGCGCGCGACGATCGCACGGTCATGGTCGGACGTGACTGCCGTGCATCCAGTCCGGCCCTGACCAAGGCTTTGATCGCCGGGATCCGCGCCGCCGGGATCGATGTCGTCGACCTCGGCATCGCCCCGACGCCCCTGGTCTATTTCGCCTGCTGCGAGGCAGGCTCCTACGCCGGGGCGATCGTCACCGCCAGCCACAACCCGCCCGATTACAATGGGGTTAAGGTCGTTTTCGGCGGCGTGAGCGCGGATGCGGCAACGATTCAGGGCCTGCGGCGGCGCATCCTGGAGGGCGACCTGACCAGCGGTTCCGGTGGTCTTGTGAAGCGCGATATCTCCGAGCGCTACCGCGAGCGCATCGTCCGCGACATCCACCTCGCCCGGCCCATGCGGCTGGTGCTGGACTGCGGCAACGCCACCGTTTCGGCGATCGCTCCGGCCGTCTTTCGCGCTCTCGGCTGCGAGGTGATCGCGCTCGACTGCGACCCGGCCGCCGGGATGGGCGCGCGGGTTCCGGATCCGGCCCGCCCCGAGTGCCTTCAGGCTCTCGCGAAGCAGGTGGTCCAGGAGGGCGCCGATCTTGGGCTCGGCTTCGACGGCGACGGCGATCGCCTGGGCGTGATCGATTCCGGCGGCGGCTTCATCGCGGCCGACCGGGTCCTCATGTGTCTCGCCGTCGATATCCTGACCCGACACCCCGGAAGCGAGGTCATCTTCGACGTCAAATGCACGGGCCATCTCGCCGAGGTAATCCGTCGCGCGGGCGGTCGCCCGGTGCTGTGGCGCTCCGGTCATGCGCCTCTGAAGGCCCGGCTGCGCGAATCCGATGCGCAGCTTGCCGGCGAGCTGAGCGGACACATCATGCTCAGGGAGCGCTGGCTCGGGTTCGACGATGCACTCTATGCCGGGGCCCGGCTCCTGGAGGTCCTGGCGCGCGATGCTCGCCCGACGGACGCGGTCTTCCGCGACCTTCCCGGCGGTATCGCCACACCCGAGCTGGCCTTGCCGTTGCCCGAGGGGGATGCCGAGCGGATCATGGCGCAGGTGATCCGGCGGGCCGATCGCGTCGAGGATCTGACGGTGCAGACCATCGACGGTCTGCGTCTCGACGGCCCGGCCGCCTGGGGACTGGTGCGCGCCTCGAACACCTTGCCGAAGCTGGTCTTTCGCTTCGAAGGCGATGACCCGGCCGCACTCCGTGCCATGCAGGAGCGGTTTCGACTGCTCATGGCCGAGGCCGCGCCCGGGCTTGCGCTGCCCTTCTGATCCTTTCCGACCCGTTCCAATCCGAGCAACACCAAGCCGAGCGATTCCAAACCATGTCCATCCTCAACGAACGTGCCCACACCATCGCCCATGTCCTGATCGAGGCGCTGCCCTATATCCGGCGCTTCCGCGGCAAGACCATCGTGATCAAGTACGGCGGCAATGCCATGGTGGACGAGACCCTCAAGCAGGGCTTCGCGCGCGATGTCGTCCTCATGAAGATGGTCGGGGTCAACCCCGTGATCGTGCATGGCGGCGGGCCGCAGATCGGCTCCCTGCTCAAACGACTCGGCAAGGCGAGCGAGTTCGTTCAAGGCATGCGGGTGACGGACGACGAGACCATGGACGTGGTGGAGATGGTTCTCGGCGGGCTGGTGAACAAGGAGATCGTCAACTTCATCAACCGGCACGGCGGCTCCGCGGTCGGCCTCACCGGCAAGGACGG
This sequence comes from Thiocapsa roseopersicina, assembly GCF_900106925.1. Classification (GTDB taxonomy): domain Bacteria; phylum Pseudomonadota; class Gammaproteobacteria; order Chromatiales; family Chromatiaceae; genus Thiocapsa; species Thiocapsa roseopersicina. Next base: position 163,057 of record NZ_FNNZ01000005.1, on the reverse strand, counting down.
CGACCTGATCCGCGCCCGCAAGCTCCTGCTGCGGCGCGATGCGCCCGAGCTGGAGGCAACGGAGATCATCGATATCGGTCATGTCGGCGAGGTCGAAAGTATCGACGCCGCAGTCGTCCATATGCTGGTCGAAGGCGACTTCATCCCGGTCATCGCCCCGATCGGCGTCGGCGAGGACGGTCGTTCCTACAACATCAACGCCGATCTGGTCGCGGGCAAGATTGCCGAGGTGCTCAAGGCCGAGAAGCTCTTGCTCCTCACCAATACGACCGGTCTGCTCGATGCCGAGGGCAACCTGATCACGGAGCTGGATGTCGGCCGCGTCCACGCCCTGATCAAAGACGGCGTGATCGCGGGCGGCATGCTGCCGAAGGTGCAGTGCGCGCTCGACGCGGTGCACGGCGGTGTGAAGTCGGCGCACATCATCGACGGACGGGTCGAGCATGCGGTCATGCTCGATCTCTTCACGGATGAAGGCGTCGGGACCCTCATTCGCAGCCGTTGATCCGTGAAGAGCGTAGTTGTGCCGAGCCGAGCGAGGCACAACCAATCGTCGGCGCAAGTTGTGCTTCCTATCGTCAGCACAACCTACAGGCACGGATTGTTTCGGGAAACACCTATACCCCGTAGCGAGCTCGGTAGGCCCGGACGGTTTCGGCGAAGGCATCGAGCTCGGGCTGCTCGTCGAGATAGGTGACGAGGTCGGTCAGGCTGACGATGCTGAAGACCGGGATGCCGAAGGTCGCCGTCACCTCGGCGACGGCCGACCGTCCGTCCCGGCCCTGCTCCTGCCGATCGAGCGCGATCACCACGCCCGCCGGCTCGGCCCCGGCATCGCGGATGATCTGCACCGATTCGCGCACCGAGGTGCCCGCGGTAATCACGTCGTCGATGATGAGGATACGTCCGGTCAAGGGGCTGCCGACGATGAGTCCGCCCTCGCCGTGATCCTTGATCTCCTTGCGGTTGAAGGCGTAGGCGGTGTCGCGGCCGGATTGCGCGGCGAGTGCAATGCTGGTCGCCGCCGCCAGCGGGATGCCTTTGTACGCTGGCCCGAACAGCACGTCGAAGGCCGGGGCGGCATCCAGGATGCAGCGCGCGTAGGCGCTCCCGAGCCGGGACAGCCGCTCGCCCGTATTGAAGAGGCCGGCGTTGAAGAAATAGGGGCTTTGGCGTCCGGACTTCAGCGTGAAATCGCCGAAGCGCAATGCGCCGATCTCGGCGGCGAAGGCCAGGAATTCGCGTTGGTAGTCTTTCATACGGGTTTCCTTATCGAACCGGTGAGCTGATTGGCGAAAGCTAACAGCTAACAGCGCACTCTAAGACGAGGTACCGAGCATGATCGAGACAGCACCGGGGATCTACCTGACCGCCTTTCTGGTCGGCCTGCTGGGCGGCGTCCATTGTCTGTCGATGTGCGGCGGCCTGGTGGGTTCCTTGACCCTGGGTCTGGACCCGCGGATCCGTCGCGACCCCTGGCTGATGCTGCCCTATCAGGTGACCTACAACCTGGCGCGCATCGCAGGATACGCCACCGCCGGCGCCTTGTTCGGCGGACTTGGCGCTCTGCTGCTCCAGCTCGACGCCTTTCAGGTCATGCAGCGAGTCCTTTACGGCCTCGCCGGGGTCGTGATGATCCTGCTCGGACTCTATCTCGGCGGTTGGTGGCGTCTGATCGCCGTGGTCGAGCGCGCAGGCGTCCTGCTCTGGCGACGTCTCGAGCCCTTGGGGCGACGCATCCTGCCGGTCCGTAACCCCATGCAGGCTGCAGCACTGGGCTATCTCTGGGCCTGGATCCCCTGCGGTCTCGTCTACAGCGTCCTCATCACCGCGGTCGCCACCGGGAGCGTCCTGAACGGTGCCCTCGTCATGCTGGCCTTCGGCGCCGGCACACTCCCGAATCTGCTCGGCATCGGCCTCTTGGCCGGCGCCGCCGCGCGCATCTCCGAGCGCGTATGGGTCAAGCAAATCGCCGGGCTCCTGGTCATCGGCTTCGGCCTCTACGCCCTCTGGCAGCTCTATTAAACCGCGCCCTATTGCTCTATGCGGCGTTATCAGATGGTTTGGCGTCATCCGCAACTTTAAGCGCCGGAGCTGGCGCGGTTTAAGTCTTTAAAATTAAATCACTTAAACCGCGTCCGCTCAAAGGTTTGTTAGCAGCCGCATGCGTCCGCTTTAAGCCAAACCTCTCCTGTCGCTAAGAGACGCGGTTTAATCCGTGAAGAACTGCTGCTGCAGCTCGATCGCCGTGGGCTCGCCACCGGGCGGGGTCACCTGGATCTCGAAATCCACGATCTGCAGATCTGCGATCGGAAACTGGCCGACATAGGAGACGCCTTCCCCGACGCGGATCTCGCGCATCGGGATCATGCCTGCGGGGCCGTCGCCGGTGCGTGCGGTTGCCTCGACCTGTGCGGGTACGTTTTCACGCGTCCCGTCCGGGTGCGGCTTGACGACCGAGACGGTCAGCACGCCGTTGAGCTTGCTGCGCTGAATTCGGTAAAGATTCGCGATCTCGGGGTTGAGCGTCTCGGCCGTCATGGCGTTGGCGTAGATGCTGTAGTCGCCTGCCGTGACCGGGCCTTCGGCCCAGGCGCTTTGGGCGGCGAGCAAACCGGCGGCAATCAGAATCCCAAGGGACCGTTGAATGAACATGGTAAACCTCGTTTGGCGGATAAGATGAACCGCATCCATCGCGACACACATCGTCAGCACGTGGGCTCGGACGCACATGAATCAACGGCCGTCACAGTAAACGCGGATCAGAAGTTAAGAAAAATCTCTAAACCGCGCCAGCGCCGAGGCGACAGAGTTACTGCGGCACCGCGGGCCGGATGCAACAGGCCATGTCACTGCGAGCGCGGTTTAACCGGGATCGGGAAGCTCCGCGGCGCCTGAATCCGCAGACGCTTGTATCGCGACTGCTCGCCGCCGATGACGGACACCTTGGACGGCGCGACGCCGAAGGCATCGGCGATGAATTTCCGCAGCGCCATATTGCCCTTGCCTTCGACCGGGGGTGCCTTGATGGCGACCCGATAGTGATCGCCATCCGGCCCGATGAAGGCATCCTTCGGTGCGCGCGGTTTCACTCGCAGCGTCAGCTCCAAGTCATCGCCGTCCCATCGGTACCAAGACGCGGCGTCCGAGCCGCTTGCCGGCGCCGTGCTCGAGCGCGGCTTCAGAAGGGACTGCCGACCAGCCACTTCAGCGGCGGGATCAGCAGCATCTCGAGCAGAACCAACCCGATGATCACCGCCATGGGCGAGAGGTCGATCCCGCCGATGGGCTGAATCAGGCGCTGCGCCGGGCGCATGATCGGATCCGTCAGGCGTGTCAGGAGCGCGACCGCGGGGTTGTAGGGATCCGGATTGACCCAGCTCAGGATGACGCGAATCAGGATCCCGAACAAAAAGATGTTGATGAAGAGCTCGACGACCGCAGGCACGGCCCAACCGAAGGCGCCGAACCAAGGTGCGTTCAGCCCCAGCACCGCCACGAGCAGCCCCAGCTCGACTGACTTGAGCAGCCAGGCCAGCACCAAGGCGGCCAGATCCATGCCCGCATAGCCGGGAATCACCTGACGCAGCGGGCGCAGCACGGGCGAGGTCAGCTTGACCACGAACTGCGAGATCGGGTTGTAGAAATCGGCCCGCGCCCATTGCAGCAGGAAGCGGATCGCCACCAGGGTGATATAGAGCCCGAACAGGGTCTGGATCAGGAAGACGGCCGGGTTGGTCAGATAGGACGCGCTCATGCTTGCTCCGACAGGCTCCGTGAGATCTCGACCGCACGATCATGTGCGGCGTGCGCGGCGCGCTTCATCAGTGCGTGCAGATCGGCCTTGAGCAGGTGCTCGAGCGCACGTTCGGTCGTGCCGCCGGGCGAGGTGACACGCTCGCGCAGCTGTCCGGGCGTATCCTCGCTCTCCACCGCCATCTTGGCCGCGCCCAACGCGGTCTGGATGGTCAGGAGCCGGGCGGTCTCGGCGTCCAGCCCGAGCGAGATGCCGGCCTCCTCCAACGCCTCCATGAAGAGGAAAAAGTAGGCCGGACCGCTCCCCGACAAGGCGGTCACCGCGTCGATCTGGGCCTCGGTCTCGACCCAGCGGGTCAGGCCGACGGCGCGCAGAATGGTCTCGGCACGGTTACGGCCCTCCTCGCCGACCTCCGGACTGGCATGCAGCCCGATCGCACCCGTCTGCACCATCGCGGGTGTGTTGGGCATGGCTCGCACGACCGCCAAGGTGCCTCCGAGCCAGCGCTGAATCGCCTGCTCGGGCACCCCGGCCATGATGGAGAGCACGAGCGGGGTGCGTGCCGACGCGGCATCGGCGATCTCGGAGCAGACCTGCGCGGCGAGCTGCGGTTTGACGCAGAGCACCAGTGTATCGACCTCGGCCAGTGCCTCCCGATTGTCGGCGAAGACACGCACCCCGTAGCGGGTTTGCAGCATCTCGCGACGATCCGGGTTGGGGTCGGCCACCTGGAGCGAGTCCGGCGCATAGCCGTCGGCGACGAGTCCGGCGATCAGACTGGTGGCCATGTTGCCGCCACCGATAAAGGCAATCCTGGTTGTCGTCATGTCGAGCCCTAAAAGAGATCGGAGTCGTTGAGATGAGCGTTTAGCCGGCATTATACGGCCGCGGCCCGAAGACTGCCGTCCCCACCCGAACCAGGGTTGCGCCTTCGAGGATCGCCGCCTCCAGGTCGTCGGACATGCCCATCGACAGACAGTCGAGCGGGCGGCTCGGGGTGGCCAGCCGATCACGCAGGAGACGCAGGGCGCGAAAGGGCGCGCGCTGAGACTCTTCGTCCTCGGCGGGTGCCGGGAGCGTCATGAGTCCGCGAACATCCAGACCGGGCAGGGCCTCGCAGGCGGCAATCATGGCCGCGACCGCGTCCGGCTCCACACCGCCTTTGGATGCCTCGCCGCTGACGTTGACCTGGATGCAGACCTTGATCGGGGGCAGGCCGCTCGGACGTTGCTCGCTCAGTCGACGGGCGTGGGCCGGGTCGGACAGGCCGTGGACCCAATCGAAATGGGTTGCGATTTGACGGGTCTTGTTGGCCTGGATCCGGCCGATGAAGTGCCACTGGATATCCGTCAGGTCGGCGAGCAGTGCGATCTTCTCGATCGCCTCCTGCACATAGCTCTCGCCGAATGCCCGTTGACCGGCCGTATAGGCCGCACGCACGGACTCGGCGCCGTGGGTCTTGCTCACGGCGAGCAGCGCGACGCTGTCCGGCGGGCGCTGCGCGCGCTCGACGGCCGCGCGGATCCGGGCCTGCACCTCGCGCAGCCGCCCCGGGATGCCGTCGTCGCCGATCGCCTCGCGCCTGTCCATCGTCCGGCCCGTCAGACGTCGGTGCCCACGGACTCCAAGAGCGCCTGCAGCGCACGCAGGGCCTGACCCCGGTGGCTCAGACGGTTCTTGGTCTCCGGGTCCAGCTCCGCGGAGCTGCACCCGTGCGTCGGCACCCAGAAGATCGGGTCATACCCGAAGCCGTGCTCCCCGCGCGGGGCGGTGAGGATCGAGCCTTCCCAGGTGCCCTGACAGATGAGGGGTGTCGGGTCGGCGGGATGGCGCAGATAGACCAGGACACACTGGAATCGCGCGGTGCGCTTGGATTCTTCCACCCCCTCCAAGTCGGCCAGCAGCTTTTGCAGATTGACCGTATCGGATGCCCCGGGACCGGCGTAGCGCGCGGAATAGATGCCGGGCGCACCGGCGAGTGCGTCCACTTCCAGGCCGGAATCGTCGGCAAGGGCCGGAAGATCGCTGTAGCGTGCGGCGTGGCGTGCCTTGAGGATGGCGTTCTCCACGAAGGTCAGCCCGGTCTCGGCGACCTCCGGCACGGCAAAATCGCCTTGAGGAACCGCCTTGATGCGGGCGCTCAGCAGCAGTTGGTTGATCTCTCGGGCCTTTCCGGGGTTGTTGCTGGCGAGGACGAGGGCCTCGCCGGCGTGCGGGATACTCATGCCTTTCTCCTTGTCTGCTGATCGGGTGCGAGCACCCCTGTCATGCGCCTTCCAGTGCGGCGCGCTGAGCGGTCTGGATCTCTCGAATACCGGCGGCCCCGATCGCGATGAGTGCGTCGAGCTCGGCGCGGCTGAAGGGCACGCCCTCGGCGGTCCCCTGCACCTCGACAAAGCGGCCTTCGCCGTCCATCACCAGATTCATGTCGGTCTCTGCCGTCGCGTCCTCGGCGTAATCCAGGTCGAGAACGGCCACACCCTGTACGATGCCGACGGAGACGGCGGCGATCTGCGTGTGCAACGGATCGGTCGTGATCTCTCCGCGCGCCAGAAGCCCGTCGATCGCGTCGCGCAAGGCGACCCAGGCGCCGGTGATGGAGGCTGTGCGGGTCCCCCCGTCGGCTTGCAGGACATCGCAGTCGAGCGTGATCGAGCGCTCGCCGAGTGCGTTTAGATCCATCGCCGCGCGCAGCGACCGACCGATCAGGCGCTGGATCTCGAGCGTGCGGCCGCCCTGTTTGCCTCGAGCCGCCTCGCGCGGACTGCGCGTATCGGTCGCGCGCGGGAGCATCCCGTATTCGGCGGTCACCCAGCCTTTGCCCTGACCCTTCAGGAAGGGCGGAACCTGCGACTCGACGCTCGCCGTGCAGAGCACGCGCGTCTCGCCGAACTCGACCAATACGGAGCCTTCCGCGTGGCGGGTGAAGCCGCGGGTCAGGCGAATCGGGCGCAGCTCGTCGGGGCGGCGTCCGGAGGGTCGCACAGAGGCGTTTGCAGAGGTGTCTGTCATAGCGATGCTCGATCTCGAAACCGGAAAGGGTGTGGCGTGGCGGGACTATTCGGATGCGCTCGACGGTATGCCCGCAACCCTGTCCGGGCTCCGGGCCACCTCCTCGAGCACCGCCGCGAGGAGCTCTCCGGCATCCTGTGGACGGTCGCCGACCTCCAGCGACATCGACCAATCGACCAGCCTGAGCAGTGGGAAAGGATACCGGGTTTTCAGCTCCACCGTGGCCGGAATCAAGGTGTCCTCCTTCTGGCGCTCGGGTGCGGGGGGCGGGGTGCGCCCTTCCATGCAGGCGCGGATGCTGGCCCCGACTGCGTAGACATCGGTCCAGGGCCCGATGTGACCGTCGCGCAGATATTGCTCGATCGGCGAATAGCCCGCCGTGATCACCTGTCCGCCACGCGCGCGTCCCTTCGCCAAGGGGTGCACGGCGCCGAGGTCGAGCAGCATGGGTCGATTGCCGTGTCTCAGATGGATGTTGCCGGGCTTCACGTCCAGATGGACCATGGAGCGTCGATGCAGCAGCGACAAAGCATCCAGGACCGGGATGAAGACATCGAGGATGAAGGTCGTGCTGAGCCCGCCGCGACGTTCCGCGACATAGGCCCCCAGGTTGCGTCCCCGCTCGTTGGGCATGACCAGATAGCCCGTATCATTGGCGAGAAAGAAATCCAACACCCGAACGATCGATGGATGTTTCAGCGCGGCAAGGGCCTTGGCCTCCTGAAAGAATAGCTTGCGCCCTTGATGGAGATTCTCGGCAAGCTGCGGCTCACTCGCCATCACGCGCCTGGCACGGTCGCGCCGCGCGATCTTTTTGGGCATGTATTCCTTGATGACGACCTCTTCGCCCGAGTCCTCGTCGTAGGCGAGGTAGATGAGACTGAACCCGCCCTGCGCGATGGTCTTCACGACCCGGTACGGCCCCAGCAAGGTGCCGGCGGGAAGGCTGTCTCGGGCGACGGCCATGATGGTCTCTGTCGGTCTCCGTTCGATGTTCGGCGGCACGCAGCCGGCCGCGGGGGCGTCAGCCGCCCGGGACGGAATCCTGCGCCCGCGAGCGAAACAAGGCAATCGATCGACGGGCAGGGGCGGTCGATTCCCGACGGGATCCCGCCCGGGCTCGCCCGGAGCCCGGCAGACTCCGAACAAGGCGCACTCGCAACCCTACGCGCTAGGACCCGGGACTGACGGGTGGCATCGTGCGTTTCGCCGTTTCGCCGTTTCGCCGTTTCGCCGTTTCGCCGTTTCGCCGTTTCGCCGTTGCGTCGGACAGGTCGACCCGGATAATGGAAGCCCCGAGTCCGGATCCATGCAGAGGGTTGCGCACTCGGTCTCGCTGCCGCTCGACGCGCCCGAGCGCCGACGCCCATATCGTCACCCCCACACCACCCCATCACCCAAGGGACGACCCCATGATCAAAAGTATGACGGCCTTCGCACGCGAGTTGCGCACCGGTGATTTCGGCGAGCTGACGTGGGAGCTGCGGGCCGTCAACCACCGCTATCTCGAGCCGCACCTGCGGTTGCCCGAGGAGCTACGTGCGCTCGAAACCAGCGTGCGTACTCGCCTGGCGGCCCGTGTCCAACGCGGCAAGCTCGACTGCAACCTGCGCTACGTCCCGGCGGTCGGGCTTACCGGAAGTCTGCGGGTCAACCGCGCCTTCGTCGAGCAGCTCTTGGCTGCGGGGCAGGAGGTCGGCTCCATTATCGGTCGCGGGGTCGAGCCCTCGCCCTTCGAGCTGCTGCGCTGGCCCGGCGTGCTCCAAGAGCAGGACCGCGACCTGGACGAGGTGACAGCCGCCGCGCTGGACCTCTTGGAGACGGCCATCGACACCCTGCTGGCGACCCGCGAGCGCGAGGGCGAGCGCCTCGAGCGACTGCTGGTCGATCGCTGCGATCGCCTGCAGGAGAGCGTGGTTCGCGTGCGCGCCCGGATGCCCGAGGTGATGACGAGCGTGCGCCGACGGCTCGCCGATCGACTCGCCGAGCTTCGCGCCGAGCTGGACCCCGCGCGCTTGGAGCAGGAGATGGCGCTGGTCGCGGCCCGTCTGGACGTCGACGAGGAGATGGACCGTCTCGAGGCCCATGTTGCCGAGGTCCGCGACGTCCTCAAACGCCGCGAGCCGGTCGGGCGCCGCCTGGATTTTCTCATGCAGGAGCTCAACCGCGAGGCCAACACCCTGGGCTCCAAGTCCGCCGATGTCGAGGTCACCCGCGAGGCGGTCGAGATGAAGGTCCTGATCGAGCAGATGCGCGAGCAGGTTCAGAATCTGGAGTGACGCGGCGTTTCCGAGAGTCGCCTCGAGCGTCGGGCCGCGATCGCCGAACGCTTCTGCGTCAGGCGATTGAGCTGATCCGCAAATCGGTCGAGCGCGCAGCCTATCCGAGCGGCGAGGGCGACTCGGCCCCTCTCTCGCATCAGGCCCCGAGGATGCGTCGATAACCGGCCTCGACCCGTTCCAGATGGCGTCGGGGGGAAAAGAATTCGGCGCGAGCGGTTCCCTTCGCACGCAAGGAGGCGTGCATATCATCGTCCTCCGCAAGGGCGTCGATGGCGTGCGCGATCTCGCCGGTGTCGCGCGGATCGACGAGATAGGCCGCGTCCGCGGCGATCTCCTTCAGAGAACTGTTGTTTGAAGTAATCACCGGAGTGCCCATCTGCATGGCCTCGAGCACGGGAAGACCAAAGCCTTCGTAAAGCGAAGGGAAGATCATTGCTCGCGCACCCTTGACCAGGTACATCACTTGCCAATAGGGGAGATATTCGAAGCGCCGGATCCGACCCTCCCGCGCATCGTTCTCGCAGAGCAGATCGAGCCGATGGAGCTCGTCGCGACAAAGCCAGCCGGCTTTGCCCGCGAAGACGAGCGGTAGATCGGATCGTGCCATCAAGTAGGCATCGATGAGCCGCATCACGTTTTTCTTCGGCTCGATCGCACCGTGAAACAGAAAATAGCCCCCGGGCTCAAGGCCGAAGTTGGCCTTCAGAAAGCGGCTTAGGGTTTCCGCTTCGATCTGTCGAATCTCCTCGGGAATACTCACAGATTGATAGGTGACGTGCAGACGCTCTTCCGGTAGGTCGAGCAGTGTAATGAGGTCGCGCTTGCTCTGCTCCGAGACGGCGAAGATGCCATCGGCATGACGCAGCGACGCCCGCATGATCCGCTGGTAGTGCAATAGGTTCACGGACGTGCTCTCGGGCAGGACAAGCGGAATCGCGTCGTGCGCCGTGACCACGTTGGCCACATTGTCCATGCGCACCGGCAACGGCGAGCTCAAGTGGAAGATCTCCACCTCGGGAAGCGCGCGAATCCGCAACGAAGTCCCGAAGATGCCGGCCATCGCTTGGGCGGAGCGATAGAGAGACGCGATATTGTGGGTTCCCGTGAAGACGGGACATCCGTCCGGCAACAGAGTGACGGCGTTAGTCCGGGTTTCGGGTATCGAACGCGCCCGCAGCGGTCTACCCAGCACGTGGGCGATGACGTATAAGGGCAAACGCGGCATCCAGGCACGCCAGTCCGCTGCCTCCGGCTCGCCGCGGGTCGCCAAGGCTTGCAGCAGGCGGGCGCGCAGGAGCGACTCTTTCCGGCCGATGCCGCCGAGACCATAGATGATCTCGACCTGATGCCCGTAGCGGGTGAGCGTATTGGCTAATTCTCGAGAGTAGGTAGAGAGCCCGGTTCCCTGCCTCAGACCCAACGCAAAGCCGTCGATCGCGATCTTCAACGCCGTTTGACCCCGGGGGTATTCGCCGTCTTTGCGGTTTTGACTCTTTGGGACACCTTCGCATGGGCATGGTATCCGCCGTCGGGTTTAACGAACTCCAGGAGCCTCTCCCGATCGGCGCGCAGCGGCTCGAGGATCCGGACGATCCGATCGACAAAGATCGCGGGGTCGGCCTGGATGGTATCGACGCGAAACACATGATGCGGCGACTGCAGCGACTCCTGAAAACGACGCACCTTTTCGGTGTGATTCAGTGCGACCTCGATCAGCCTCTCGCGCTGCTCCTCCCAATCGCGCCCGTCGTGACTTGCGGACGAACGGGCAATCTCGAGAGGATCACGATACACGAACAAGAAGCAGGGATTGATCAGGAGATCCTTGACTCGATCGATGTAGTAGATGTTGTTCGGAACCTTCCATCCCCAGTGCCGACGTAGGAGGTTTCTGCGGCGAATGACGGGGGCGAGCCGCTCCAATGCCTCGCCGGCTTGTGTCGGGGGGATCCTGAACTCCGGGTCTTCGTACTGAAGCGTCCGATATCGCCCCATGTGGACGCCGGCCGCGCTCAACGCACCCGCCAATAGACTCGTGCCGCCCCGTGGGCATCCCAGAACGACGAAGGTGCGACGCGTGCGTGTGGGCAAGTACTTCAAGAGGGTCGTTGCGACGGATGTCATGGCTTCGACCCTGCCGCGAGGCGTGTCAACCGGCTCGGAAAGTCAGACAGCCATTGCTCGCAACGGTCATTGACGTAATCGAAGACCTGATAATCCAGGCGGTTGCGCTTGACGAACAGGGTTCGGCCCTCGTCGCTGCTCGGGTAGGAGGTCGCGACATTGCGTTGCAGTGTGGCGGGCGGTGCCATCCCGAATGCCTCCGCCGTGCAGGCAATCAGGCGGCCGACCTCGGCGTGCGGAACGACCGCGATGTAACGCTGCTCGAGGTGGGCGCGCACCCGCGCAAACGGCCACCATCGCGTCGATCCACCGAAATACCGAGCCAAGTAATCGACACCGCAGCCGTATCCGTTGCGCACCGCGATCTCCACGGCCTCGCCGAGCGTGCGCTCGCCGATCAATGGGTAGGCCGGGTGTCGGGGTCTAAGACACACGAAGGCATGGAATGAGCGGAAGCGTTCGAAGGGGTCGCGCACCGCGGCAAGATAGACCGCGCGCCGCTCGAAGCACCCCTCCCAAGCCCCGAAGTGAAAGTGTCCGGACAACAGCCGAATCCGGTGACGATCCGCGGCCGCCATCTTGTCGGGGCGTTCAGTCCCGCGCATGCGAAGGTCCACAACCTCCCCGGTGCCCAGGATTTGCATGAGCGATCGGACCAAGGTCGACCCCGCTGTCTTTTCCAGGTGCGTATGCATCAGTAGGTTGTGCTCGAAGAAACACGCAAGACGCGGAGGAGCCGTGATCCGCCTCACGCGGTTGGTCTTGGATTTCGGCGGCGGATCGAGGCGTTTCGTCTGCTCGGTGTCCAGTTGGATCTCCGGGATACTTTCGGCCGCCTTGATCAAGGCCAGATCAATCGTGTCGAGATCCTCGCCCGCGTGCCGCTCGAGCTGCGGCCCGCATCGTTGAAGCAGAAATAGGGCCTGATTGATCGTCAGCTCGTCGCGATGGCGGCGAGGGGCGCCTTTGTTGAGCTGTGTGAAGGCGTGTTGATGGACATGCCTGACCAGCTCGCCGAGGTCGAGTCCGGCGGGCAGGTCCAGCCGCAACTGATCCGAGATGCGGCGCAAGAAGTCTTCGCCGCGGAATGCCACCTCGTCGTAACGGGTTGCGATGAAGCCCGGCAGTGCGATCCATTCCTCGAAGGCGGCAAGGTGCGACTCGTAGGTGGCGAGTGCCGTCCGGAAGTCCTGCATCTTTGCAAAGGCACCCCGTCCCCGACGGTTGGCCCGATCGCCTGCATCCATGAGCGACAACAGGGTGTCGCGCGGATCCCGAAAGTTCGCTTGTCCCATGATCAGTCCCTCCTCTGCGAGCTCACGGACCGCAGGCGTCGGGGCGCCGTGGGTCTTGATGGCCAACAGGCGATGGGGCGGTGCAACCGCTTCGATCCGTTGCGCCTCTCCACGATCGAATTGCCGCATCGCCCCCCGGCTGAGGAAGTTGACCTTCTTGTCTTCCGCGATCAGCGTGCCTCGCAGCCGCACCTGCGCGTGGCCCGCGGCCTCGAGCAGGGCGCACGTCAATTCGAACGCCAAGGTGCTTCCGGATTTGGGAATCCCGAAACAGAAATAGATCACTGCTCTCGGCCTGCCGTGGATCCGCCTGGAAACGCGTAACCGAACATCTCGATCTCGAGGGCATAACGTTCGGAGACGATCCTGCGGCCCGCGTCGGAGTACATGGCATCCACTGTCGCCCAAGGTGGCCGCATGCCGGATTTTTTGCGTGTCAAGCGGTGCGGCTCGAAGGGGACGCCCACCCGCGTGCAGATGCGCTCCAGATCGGGAAGCAGAGACTCGTAACGGATGACATCCGAGAGGCAATATTCGCCGTCGATCATGAACTTGTTGCTGTCCATCGGCGGGCCGTCGGTCTCTAGCCAGATTTGGAACGCGTCGCGCTCTCGGGCCGGATCGCCGACCGACCCGCCGCGGCGGTGTTTCTTGAAGAAGAACGCGGAGACCGCTTTGTCGTAGGGGTTGCGGATGGTCGCGAAACGCAGGTAGTGATGCCAGGTCTCGTCACCGAGACCGTCGCGAATCTTCTTCGCCGGCATATGCGCCCTCCAGTCACGCCTGCCGCCGTGCTGCTTGCCGCGGGATCCGACGATCCCGTACTCGGAGACCAAGGTGCCGGCGCGCTCCGGACGAGATAACTCGGGAGGCACGCAGAACGGCTCGAAATAGAGCTCGACGGAGGTGCCGGCTGTCTTCTTTGTCTTCAAATAGATGAAGCGATGGCGATGGCTGACCAGCATAGGCGTCGTCTCTGTGTTGCCGGGCTTGCCGAACCGGCGCGTGCTCATAGCGGGGATCCCTTCCAGATGACGGGTGCACCTGGACGTGTGGCCTCAGGTGTCCTCGTCGGGATCAAGGTTTTCATCGGCCGCGTTGCCCATGAACGGGCATCTCGCGGGCGACTTACCCTGCTGCAGATCGGCATAGCACTGCAATAGCGGGTGGATCCGGCCGACGAGCATCATCTGACCGGCAAGTCCCTGGAGCAGGCCGATGACCTTACGCAGAAACAAAAGATACACGATGATCGGTCCCAGATCGTCGGTCAAATGGCCGCCCGGCAGAACCAACAGCGGAAAGACAACCAAGGCGACAGGGAAGAGATACTCGACCATCATGGGGCCGCGCTTGCTTTCGCGACGGATGTGCAGCTTGCCTTCCATGAGCTCCGCGACCGGGCCCGCCTCGTACATCAAGCGCACGCGCTCGCGCAACGCGCTCGGCGTGCCGGCATCCTCCGGCTCGGCGTCGAGGTCCGCGGCCAGTGTCTTGATGTCGTCGCGCGCGCGGGCGGCCAAGGCCCGGTTGTCGACAATGGCCCCGGTGACGGCTCCGACCGATCGCGCGTAAAAGAGTCCGGCGACCGTCGCGCACAGCAGGAACGCAAGCGTCAGGGCCGGACTCAACCACAAGAGCACGCCGATGAACACGACCAGCTCCATCGCCTCGGCGAGTCCCGAGGCCACTTGTCTCATTAAAATGCCGCAGCCGAACGAGACCGATCCCAGGACGTCGTTGACCGCTCGTCGGCGTCGGCCGGCGGGCTTGACCGAGCGGACCTGTCCCAATCCACGGATCGCGGCCTCGGTCGCCGTGTCGCGCACGAGCGTCAAGGCCGATCGGTAGTTCAGATAGCCGACCTCCAGTGCGCCGATCGCGAGCGCCACGGCCAACCCGATCAGCAGCAACAGACCCGTGGCACCCGCCGGCAGCGACCAAGGACCGAGCACCAGGTTCTCGTTTGCTTTGGTGGCGAAACCTATCAGAGGCATCAACGCCAGGTATCCTGCTGCGTTCAGGCCCGAGGCCAGTACCCCCAACAGTCCGATGCGGACCAATGTCCGGACATGCATCGGGGCGAAGGAGCGCAGCACGCAAAGGATCGGCGCGAAATAGTCGCCGAACGCCGCGATTCTTTTCGAGATCATGGTGTGCACCCGGAGCGGGACGTCGATGTGCGGTACCTTCATGGCGCGGTTAGTATGAGGGCAGGGTAGGGCTGCTGCGAGTCTTTGCGAAGGCGTGGCAGACCCCCGAGTGGTGGACGCCGTTGCGCGTCAGGTGCATGCGACCGCAGGAGCGCGCGCTCCATGAACGAGGCGTTGTAGAGGACTTGCGTGAGCGAACTCTCGGATGTGTCGAGAACGGACCCGAGCGCGCCGCCGAGGTCGGGCGACAGCGGGCACCTTGCCGGCAGGGCCTTGGCCGCCGGCCGTTGGCGGAGTGCCCCTGCCTTTCCCGACGACGACCCCCATTGGAGCGCTGCGCTGGCGACGCTCCGAAAACTGCTCGCGGCCTATACCTTCGAGCGCGTGCTCGCCCCGATTGAGTTCCTGGACCTGTCGGGGCCTACCGCCTCGAGCGCGATCGAGAGCTACCTCAGGGCGCCCGGCGACCGCGATCTGCTGCTCCTGCACAAGGGTCAAATCGACCAATGGTCGCGGTGCGCGCTTGAGGGGTTGCCCCGGTTCCGCTGTCTCTGGGCCAACCCGGTGTTCGCAATCTATGCGCACCGTCGTCGCTGGATCCTTCCGGACCTGCGCACGCGACGTCACATGCCGGACCCGCAGACACTTCGACGCCTTGCGATCGAGCTACCGGACCGGCCCACCGTGCTCTTGATCAGCGCGGGTGGTATGGGCAACCTCGGCGACGACGTCGTGACACAGTGCGCGGCGCGCATCATCGAAGCCGCGCACCCCGAGGTCGTCATCGAGCGACGGGCGCCGCCTGTGATGCGTGGCGACATCGCTCGAGCCAGCTGCATCGTTCTGGGCGGCGGCGGGTTGCTCTACGATAGCTGTCCCTACAACCTGCAGAACTACAGCCTCCCGCTGCTGATGGCGGCCGAGCTGGGCCGTCCTGCGATCTGCTTGGGGATCGGAACCCAGGGCATCCGTACCGACCCGGGGCGGCGTCTGCTCGGTCGCGCGCTGAGCGAGTGCCGCTGGGTGTCGGTGCGGGACCCCGGGGATGCCGAGGTCGTGCGAGACATCGCGCCCGCTGCCGAGGTGTCCGTCGATCAGGATCTGGCATTTCGAGCAGGCCGTGTCTCTCGCTCCCGAGGATCCGATCAACACCGCCCGACGCGTATCGGCGCGTCCTGGGTTTGCTCCCGTCGGCTGCTTGCGGCCGCGCGCATGCGCGAGTACCAGCGCGTCATCGAGGACACGGTCGCTCTGGCCCCGCCCGACGCATCGGTCGAGCTTGTCGTGCAAAGCCGCGACGATCTGCCCATGTACCGCGAATGGCAGGAGCGGCATGGCTGTCGGATTCGAGGCTTCGACGGCGAGTCGATCGAGCAGGTGCTGGACTACTATGCCGGCCTCGATCTTGTCCTCACCTCCCGCTACCACGGCTTCATCTTCGCGCTGCTCACCGAGCGCCCGGTGATCTGTACGGGCAACCTGCGGGGCAAGATCGACCGATTGATTCGCTCCGCCGTTCCCAGCGCAGCACCCTGTTTCATCCCGATCAAGCAGTTCGATCGCCGCGCACTGCAACGAAGCCTGGAGCTTTTTGCCCGCGATCCTTCGGCCCTCACGCCCCGCCCGAGCGAGGTGGATGCCTGCATCGAGCGTGCTCGGGCCCTCGACGAACGATTCGCAAGGCAGTGCCCTTTGTAGCGATTCATGCGGTCGCACGGCCGAAAGCCGCAGGGCGACCGACCGGATGAACGCTCGATCCGCGTGCGCGCCGGGCGCAGGCGCGATATTCTGAGGGTGCTTATCCGGTGGCCGGTCGCGTGCCGGCTGCCCGATCGCGAGCCTCGTTTTGACTTTCGGTGTCGCGCCGGACGCCTCGGCAGCCCGGCATCCGCGCGATCGGGGTCGGCATCGGCCGGACAACCCCTACTTCAAGCAGTCGAGCGCATCATGAGCGAAGGCATCCTTTTTATCGTCTCGGCCCCGTCGGGTGCCGGGAAGACCTCGTTGGTCAAGGCGCTCTTGGCGCGTGATCCGGGGCTTTCGCTGTCGGTCTCCTGCACGACGCGCGCGCCCCGCGCCGGTGAGCAAGACGGCGTCCACTATCACTTCATCGATCAGGTGCGGTTTCGGCAGTCGGTCTCCGCAGGTGCGTTTCTTGAGCATGCGGAGGTCTTCGGCAACCTCTACGGGACCCGCGAGGCCGACGTGCGCGCCGCGCTCGCTGCCGGGCACGATCTGATCCTGGAGATCGACTGGCAGGGGGCGCGTCAGGTGCGCGAGCGGTTTGGCTCGGCGGTTGCGATCTTCGTTCTGCCGCCGTCGATCGCGGAGTTGGAGCGTCGTTTGTGCGGGCGGGGCACCGACAGCGACGCGGTGATCGCGGGTCGGATGGCGCAGGCGCGCGACGAGATGGCGCACGTCGAGGAGTATGCCTATCTGGTCGTCAACGACGTGTTCGACACGGCCCTGGACGCACTCGCGGCCATCGTCCTCGCCGAGCGGCAGCGTTTCGAGCGTCAGCGGCCGCGGCTGAAGGTCCTGCTCGATGCCCTGACCTGATGCGGGTGCGCCGCCGCTCCCTGCTGCTTCGCCATGTATGTTAGGCTCTTAGCACAAGGCTGCCGCGTGCGCGGTCGGCTCGGAGGGGCATGAACGGCGCGCCCGCCCGCCTGTCAAAGATAGACGAGTCCTCGCACCCGCGTCCGTCGCATTACCCGGCCCTTGGCGCCGGCGCCCCCGGATTTTCAAGACCCCGATGGAGATGATTTCGCATGGCCAGAATTACCGTTGAGGACTGCCTCAATCACGTCGACAACCGCTTCGACCTGGTGCTGCTCGCAACCAAGCGTGCCCGTCAGCTGGCGAACGGCGTCGAGCCGATCCTGCCTTGGGCCAACGACAAGCCCACCGTCATGGCGCTGCGCGAGATCGCCGCGGGCCATATCTCGACCGCGATGGTGCAGGCCGCACAGCGCGAGATCGACGAGACCACGGCTGCCTTGGAGCAGGCGCTCGCCGAGGAACTCGCCTCCGAGCTCGGCGAGGCGGAGCCCAAGGGCGATCCTCGCGAGTAGGCCCGGTATGCGGCACGACGAGGCTCGGCGACCGACCCCGGGGGGCGACCAGACAAGGGTCGACGCCCCTGCCGAGCGCACCTCGTCATGAGTCCGTTCGATCCAGGATCCATGCAAACCGCCCTCGTACCCCCGATCGACCCGGTCCCCATGCCGCCGGTTCATCCCGTCGCGGGCGCGTCCGATCGGACCCCCGTCGCCCGCTACCTGATCAGCGACCTCTGCGCTTACCTCGAGACCTATCTCCCGCCCGAGCAGGTCAGCGAGTTCTACCGGGCCTATCTGTTCGGGGCCGAGGCGCACGAGGGACAGAGCCGTAAATCGGGTGAGCCCTACATCTACCATCCGGTCGCGGTCGCGCGCATCCTGGCCGAGATGCACATGGACTATAAGTGCCTGATCGCGGCCCTGCTTCACGACGTGATCGAAGATACGTCGGTGGACAAGGAGCAGGTCGCGGAGGTCTTCGACGAGGAGATCGCGGATCTCGTCGACGGGGTAAGCAAGC
Source organism: Thiocapsa roseopersicina (assembly GCF_900106925.1). Lineage (GTDB taxonomy): Bacteria > Pseudomonadota > Gammaproteobacteria > Chromatiales > Chromatiaceae > Thiocapsa > Thiocapsa roseopersicina. The sequence continues at coordinate 144,852 of NZ_FNNZ01000005.1, read as the reverse complement.
TCTCGCAGATCGAGTTCGAGTCCCGCGCCGAGGCGCAGGCAGCGAGCCTTCAGAAGATGCTGCTCGCGATGACGCGCGACATCCGCGTCATCCTCATCAAGCTCGCCGATCGACTGCACAACATGCGCACCCTCGGGTCCATGGAGCCCGAGAAGTGTCGACGGATCTCGCGCGAGACGCTCGATATCTTCGCCCCGATCGCCAATCGTCTCGGCATCAACCGTGTCCGGGTCGAGCTGGAAGAGCTGGGTTTTCTGCACCATTGGCCCTGGCGTCGTCACGTCATTCAGCGCGCCCTGCAGAAGACCTGCGGCGCGCGCGTCGAGATGGTCGGCACAGTGGAGACGGCACTCAAACGCGCCCTGCATCAGGAGGAGATCCACGGGGAGGTGGAGGGTCGACGAAAACACCTCTACGGCATCTACCGCAAGATGCGCGAGAAGCATCGCGCCTTTTCGGAGGTCGTCGACGTCTTCGCGTTCCGGGTGACGGTGGACCGGGTCGACACCTGCTATCGGGTTCTCGGGCTGGTCCACAATCTCTACAAGCCGGTGCCGGGGCGCTTCAAGGACTACATCGCCATCCCCAAGGCGAACGGCTATCAGTCGCTCCACACGGTGCTGATCGGCCCGCAGGGCATCCACATCGAGATCCAGATCCGCACCGAGGACATGCAGCGCATGGCCGAGACCGGGATCGCCGCGCACTGGCTTTACAAGAGCGGCGAGCAGTCCACGGCCAATGCCACGACGCTGGCCTCGGAGTGGTTGCAGAATCTGCTCGTGATGCAGCGCGGGGCCGGCAACTCTGTGGAGTTCTTGGAAAATGTGAAGGTCGATCTCTTCCCGGACGAGGTCTATGTCTTCACGCCCAAGGGCCGGATCCTGACGCTCAAGCGAGGTGCGACGGTGATCGACTTCGCCTACGCGATCCACTCGGATGTCGGCAATACCTGTGTCGCCGCGCGGATCGACCGGCGCATGGTCTCGCTCAGCACCAATTTGCGCAGCGGCCAGACGGTGGAGATCATCAACGCACCCGGCGCCAAGCCGAATGCGGCTTGGCTGAATTTCGTCGTGACCGGTAAGGCCCGCGCGAGCATCCGCGGCTATCTCAAGAACCTCAAGCAGCGCGAGGCCCAGGTGCTGGGGCGGCGCCTGCTGACGGCGGAGCTCGGCACATTCGGTGCCGAGCTGGACAATCTCGATCCGATCCGTGTCGCGGCATACCTGGAAGAGGCGAATCAGCGCACGCTTGAGGACCTGCTCGGGGATATCGGGCTCGGCAATCGCCTGGCCGCATTCGTGGCGCGTCGCTTGGCCGGGGGCGACGACGACGAGGCGACCCAAGCGATGCAGGCCGATAAGGATCTGCATCCCCACCGCTTGGCGATTCGCGGCACAGAGGGGATGGTGGTGAGCTTCGCGCGCTGTTGTCGGCCGATCCCGGGCGACACCATCGCCGCGCTCTTCAGCCCGGGTCGCGGGATCGTGGTCCATCGCAGTGAATGCCGCAACCTCGGCAGCCTGGAGACAAAACGGGACAAACGTCTGGATGTCGAGTGGGCCAACGAGCCGGACGGCGAGTTCCCGACCGAGATCCGGGTGGAGATCGGCAATCGACGCGGTGCGCTCGCGGTGGTCGCCGGGGCTATCGCCGAGCTGGGCTCCAACATCGAGAACGTCCACTCGCGCGAGAAGGACGGCATGACCACCGCATTGGAGTTCCTCATCCTCGTGAAGGGCCGCGCCCACCTCGCGCGCATCATGCGCCGCCTGAGACAGATCCCGCTGGTCCTACGCATCACCCGGATCCCGCGCTGACGTTCGGGATCGCGATCCGGCGCCGTACCCGCGTGGCGCTCGGGTTGCATCCGAAACGCATCGGCGCCATCTCACCGGCCAGATGCGTGGTTGGAGACCGCCCGACCCGCGACCACCAAGCCGTACGCTCTCGAGCGTGCCTCAGACAAGGGCCGACTCATGTCCGAACTCACGATCGACGAGCGCTGCTCGCTCACGCGCCGCATCATGTCGCTGCTGGAAGGTTGGAATCTCGGCGCGAGCGATATCCTGGTGCTGCTTCAATTGCCTGCCAGCATCAAGGCGCGGAACCTCTCGCGCTATCGGGACGAGGACTGCTTTCCGGACGACCCGCTGGTCAACCGGCGGCTCTCGTATCTGGTGCGGATCGAAGACGCGTTGCACACCTACTTTCCGCGCAATCCCGAGATGCGCCACCTCTGGGTCAAACGCGCCAACAAGCAGTTCAACAAACGCGCGCCGATCGCGGTGATGGTCGAGGACGGGGAGAGCGGACTCATCTCCGTCCTTTCTCATCTGGACTGCACCTTCGCGTGGGACATGACGGGGTCGAAGGCCGAATACGGCAAGGGGTGACCGCTTGCGTCTCGGCGGTCCAACTCTGAATCAAGCCGCGGGTGGTTCGTCGGCAAGCCAGTCACGCGGCTTGAGGAAGCGCTCGTAGAGCTCGGCCTCCGGGCTGCCGGGCTCCGGGCGATAGTCGTAGCGCCAGCTCACCTCCGGCGGGAGCGACATCAGGATCGACTCGGTGCGCCCGCCCGATTGCAGTCCGAACAGGGTGCCTCGGTCGTAGACCAGGTTGAACTCCACGTAGCGACCGCGGCGGTATTTCTGGAAGGCACGCTCGTCGTCGCCGTATTGCTTCGCCCAGCGGCGATTCACGATGGGCAGGTAGGCCGGCAGATAGGCCTCCGCGACGCTGCGCATGAAGGCGAAGCTGTGGTGGAATCCGCCTTCGCTCAGATCGTCGAAGAAGAGCCCGCCGACCCCGCGGGGCTCATCGCGATGCTTCAGATAAAAATAGCGGTCACACCAGTCCTTATAGCGCGGATAGAGGTCCTCGCCGAACGGCAGGCAGGCCTCGCGTGCGGCGCGGTGCCAGTGCCGCACGTCCTCCTCGAAGCCGTAATAGGGCGTCAGATCGAAACCGCCGCCGAACCACCAGACCGGCTCGGCGTCGGGTCGCTCCGCGATGAAGAACCGCACGTTCAGATGCGAGGTCGGCACGTAGGGGTTCTGCGGGTGTACGACCAGGGACACGCCCATCGCCTGGAAACTGCGCCCGGCCAGCTCGGGGCGATTCGCGCTCGCCGAGGGTGGCAGGCGCTCACCGAAGACATGCGAGAAGTTGATGCCGCCGCGCTCGAAGACGGCTCCGTCCTGCATGATGCGCGTGCGCCCGCCACCGCCGCCCGGACGCTCCCAGGCGTCCTCGCGGAAGCCCGCTCCGCCGTCGGTCTCGCGCAGTGCCGCGCAGATGCGGTCCTGCAGATCGAGCAGATAGGTCTTGACGGCGTCGGCGTCGGGTCGATCGGACATCGCGGCAACTCCTCGCAGGTGCGGTTATCATGAGATGGCTGGTCGGATAGTACCGAATGTTGACCCGTTGAGGTCCCCCTCGCCGAGCTCGACCTGATTGGACCCTCGGTCCTGCGAGTCCCGCGAGCCACAACACCATAAGGAGACAACCCGATGTCCATCGTCCTGCGCTCGCTGCTGATCGCCCCCGTCCTGCTCGCCGGCTCCGCTTTTGCGTTGGCCGATCAATCCGTTGCCTTCCTGACCTACCGGTCCTCGGTCCCGGATGCCTGGGTCGCGGAGACGCCCAAGAGCGAGATGCGTCAGCTCCAGTTCAAGGTGCCTGCGTCCGGTGCCGAGGGCGGCGACGGGGCCGAGTTCGTCGTCTACTTCTTCGGACCCGGTCAGGGCGGGACACTGGAGGCCAATATCGAGCGCTGGCAGTCTCAGTTCCAAGGCCCGGACGGCGCGCCGGTCGAGCCGACCGTGACGCAGATCGGCACCGAGACGATCCCCGCCACCCTGGTCGAACTGCGCGGAAGCTACGGCCGCAGCGTCGGCATGGGTCCGGGCGACGACGTGCTGGCCGATCGGATGCTCTTCGCCGGCGTCATCGAGACCCCGGAGGGTAACCTCTACCCGCAGATGCACGGCCCGGCGGAGCTGGTCGCGGCCCAGCGCGAGGGTTTCATCGCGTTCGTGAAGGGGATCCAGGCGGCGGCTCCGACGACGCCATAAGCCGAGCCCTCGGAGGCAGACAGGATGCCGCGTCGGATCCTATTGCTCGTCGTCGCGATCCTGGCCATCGCCGTTTCGGTCGGCGCCGCCGGCCTGTTCTTGGTCGCCAAACGCGGCGAGCCGAGCTATACGGGCAGTCTCGCCATTCCGGGGCTCGAAGCCCCGGTGCGCGTTCGCTACGGGCCGCACGCGATCCCGACGATCGAGGCCGACAGTCTCCATGACCTGCTGTTCGCTCAGGGCTATGTCGTGGCGCGCGAGCGGATGTGGCAGATGGATCTGCTGCGCCGTCTCGCCGGCGGACGACTGGCGGAGGTGTTCGGTGCCCGGGTGCTGCCGGCGGATCGCTTCTTTCGCACCATGGGGCTCGATCGCGAGGCGGTGCGCAGTCTGGCTGCCTTGAACCTCGAGGAGATGTCTCTCCTCGAGTCCTATGCGGCGGGCGTGAACGCTTATCGGACCGAGGCGACCGCCGAGCGTCGCCTGCCGCTCGAGTACCTGGTCGTGCGCGCCGAGCCCGCGCCTTGGACCCCGCAAGACAGCCTCCTGATCGGCGGTTACATGGCCTGGACCCAGTCCTACAACCTACGTGCCGAGCTGACCTTCCTGCGTCTGGCGGCCCGCATCGGTCCGGAGCGGGCGCGCGAGCTCTTCCCGACCGATGCCGGGATCCCCGCGCCGGAGGTGTCGCCGGAGTTGGTGCGCGAATTGGCCCAAGAGCAGGGGCGCTCCCCGACGCGCGGCGACCGGCAAGTGCCGACGATCGAGCCCGTGTTGGAGATCGTCGCCCGGCTCGGTCTGCCGTTGCCCGCGGCGGCGAGCAACGGCTGGGCGGTGAACGGACCCCGCACGACGGACGGCAAGGCTCTGCTCGCCAACGACCCCCATCTCGCCGCGTCCAGGCCGGGGATCTGGTACATGCTGGAGCTGAAGGCGCCGGACCTGCATGTCGCCGGGGCGAGTCTGCCCGGTGTTCCGCTGGTGATGATCGGGCACAACCGTGATCTTGCCTGGGGCTTCACCAGTACCATCGCCGATACGCAGGACATCTTCGTCGAGCGTCTCATGCCCGACGGGAAGAGCGTCGAGCGTGCGGACGGGCGGCCCGAGCCGATCGCGACCCGGGCCGAGCGCATCTCGGTGAAGGGCGCCGAACCAGTCGACCTGGTCATCCGCTCGACCGGCAACGGTGTCATCGTCAACGATATCTTGGGTCCGATCACCAAGACGCCCATGGACCTGCCGAGCCTGGACACGCCCCGCCTGCTGGCCCTGCGCGAGACCAACGATCTCCCGGATCGCGCCTTCGCCGGGCTGCTGCGTCTCAACCGGGCCGAGACGCTCGCAAAGGCGGGCGAGGCCATCCTGGAATTCAAGCACGTCGTCCTGAACCTCATGTCGGCGCACCGCGACGGCGGCATCGCCCTGCAGGTCAGCGGTGTCTTGCCGCAGCGCGGCAAGGGCTCGGGCGCCTTCCCCTCGCCGGGGTGGGTCGACGGCTATGCCTGGCAGGGGCTCGTCCCCCAGACGCGCAACCCGCGGCGTGTCGATCCGCCCGGGGCGGCTTTGATCACCGCCAACAACCGTATCGTCCCGGTCGACTATCCGGTGACGATCAGCAATGCCTGGATGGCGCCCTTTCGCGCCGCGCGCATCGCCGAGCGGCTCGATGCGGCCGGCCCCTTGACGCCCGAGACGATGGCGGACATCCAGACCGATCGCATCAGCACCCATGCACGGTTGGCCCAAGCCGCCCTGCGCGGGATCGCGATCGATCTGCAGGCGGTGGATCAGGCCGCTTGGAACATCGCCGCCGAAGATCTGCTCGCTTGGGATGGCGACATGGCGGGGTCCAGCCGGTCCGCAGCCTTCTACGCCTTGCTCGAGCCGGCGCTCTACAGGGCGCTCTACGAAGACGAGCTCGGGGATGACCTCGAGGCGATGACGGCGATGGCGATGTTCGCCTACAGCCCCTTGCAGGAGATGCTCCGCAGCGGCCGGTCGAGCTTCTGGGACGATGTGACGACGCGTTGGACCGAAGGCCCGGCCGAGATCTGGGCGCGTGCGATCAAGGCTGCGAAGGCGGATCTCGATGTCCGGATCCGCAACCCCGACGACGCGCGTCTCGATCGGATTCGCACCCTCACCTTTCCCCATGCCTTCGGCAGCCTGCCGCTCGTCGGGCGTTTCTTCGACGTCGGCCCGATCGGCGTCGGCGGAAATGCCGATACGGTGAACGTCATGAAACCGATGCCGCTCGCACCCGAGGCGTCCGTTTTCATCCCCTCGATGCGGGTCGTCTACACCCCCGCGGATTGGGCAGGTACCCGCGGCGTGCTTCCGCTCGGCCAGTCCGGACACCTCGCATCGCCCTATCGAACAGATCAGCTCGATGCTTGGCTGACGGGCGGGACCTATGCCTGGCCCTGGAACGGGCCGAGCGCGCAAGAGACGATCGGTGTTTTGATGCTGGCGCCGGGTCTTTGAAGGACATGGTTGGCTTCGCCTCCCGAGGCCCGGCGGAAGCAATGCGGATCCGGCGACTCTTAGGTGTGGGTTTAGGTTTCCAGCCAGAAGGTCACGGGTCCGTCGTTGACCAGCCCGACCTGCATGTCCGCGCCGAAGCGCCCGATCGAGACCCGGGGATGAGCGGCGAGCGCCCGAGCGACCAGGTCGTCGAACAGGCGCTCGCCCTCTTGGGGCTGCGCGGCGGAGGTGAAGCTCGCACGGGTCCCTTTGCGGGTGTCCGCGGCGAGTGTGAATTGCGGCACCAAGAGAAGCCCGCCGCCTATGTCGCGTAGGCTGAGGTTCATGCGGTCGTCGGCGTCCGGGAAGACCCGATAGCCGAGCAGACGCTCCAGCAGACGTTCTCCGCGGGCGGTTGTATCGCCCCGCTGCACACCAACGAAGACCAAAAGGCCGCGCTCGATGGTGCCGATCGTCTCGCCCGAGACCTCGACGTGCGCACGGGAGACACGTTGCAGTAAGCCGATCATGCTGAATCGCGTCCGGAGTGCCAGGACGTGTTAGTGGGTTGGATCGGGCTTGTCTTGATCCATGTCATCGGTGAGACGCGATTCAGAAGATTCAACCTCGCTTAAGACTCGAGCCGGTTTGTTGTGGATCAGCCAAGTGCATCGGCAAAGCGGGCGGTCGCCGCCACCAAGGCCATGCGGATGCCGGGCTCGAACGCCGAGTGACCGGCATCGGCAATCACCTGCAGCTCGGCCGTCGGCCAAGCCTGACGGAGATCCCAAGCCGAGCGCATCGGGCAGATGGTGTCGTAGCGGCCTTGGATGATGATGCCAGGGATGTCTCGGAGACGATGGGCGTCTTCGAGCAGCTGATTCGGTCGGAAGAAGGACCGATTCATGAAGTAGTGACACTCGATCCGCGCCAAGCTCAAGGCCACATGCGGATGGGCGAAATGTGCCTCGATGTCCGGATTCGCCCGCAGTGTCGCCGTGCGGCCCTCCCAGACCGACCAGGCTTGCGCCGCGGCGAGACGGGTTGTCTCGTCCTCGCCGGTCAGGCGTTTGTGGTAGGCGCAGAGCAGATCGCCGTGCTCCTCGACCGGGATCGGGGCGAGAAACTGCTCCCAATAGTCCGGGTAGATCCAGCTCGCACCCTCTTGATAGAACCAACGAATCTCCTCGTCCCGGCAGAGAAAGATCCCGCGCACCACCAGCGCCGTGACGCGATCCGGATGGGTCTCGGCATAGGCGAGGGCTAGGGTCGAGCCCCAGGAGCCGCCGAAGACCAACCAGCGCTCGATCCCGAGTCGCTCGCGGATCCGCTCGATGTCGGCGACCAGATCCCATGTGGTGTTTGCGGTCAGCGATGCGTGGGGTGTCGAACGCCCGCATCCGCGTTGATCAAACAGGACCGCGCGATAGCGATCCGGGTTGAAAAAGGCGCGGTGGGCTGGCTCGCAACCTGCACCGGGTCCGCCGTGCAGAAAGATCGCGGGGATGCCGTCGGGCCGACCGCATTCCTCGACGTAAAGCCGGTGGTCGTGGTCGACGTCCAGCGTATGGGTCGCAAAGGGCTCGACGGGGCGATAGAGATCGGGCATGGGGTATGTGTGATGGTGTGATTCGTTACTGTTTAGCCGCCAGCCGCCAGCCGCCAGCCGCCAGCCGCCAGCCGCCAGCCGCCAGCCGCCAGCGGTCGTCCTTTGGCGTAGCAAAGAGCCGTCAGCTCTCAGCTCTCAGCAGCAGGGTAGACGCTCCTGTTCGAGATCGGCTCGGTCCAAGGGCGGACGCGACGATTGACTCGCAAACACCGCGTCGGCCTAGCCCTAAGCCGAGTCGCGACAGCCGTATCGCGCCTTATTCGTCTTCTTTAACCTAAACCGCGTCTTGCCGTCGCCGATTGTGGCGTCGAGGCCAAACCCGCACACAATCCATGCCTGTCGCTCCGGACGCGGTTTAATGCGGTTTAGCCTCGGCTGGCCCGCTTGCGATCGTTCTCGGTGAGATGCCGCTTGCGCACCCGGATCGCCGTGGGCGTGATCTCCACCAGCTCGTCGTCTTCGATGAACTCCAGTGCCTGCTCCAGGGTGAACTTTACCGGCGGGGTCAGCAGGATGTTCTCGTCCGAGCCGGCGGCGCGGATGTTGGTCAACTGCTTGGCCTTGAGCGGGTTGACGGTGAGATCGTTGTCGCGCGAGTGGATCCCGACGACTTGGCCTTCGTAGACCTCGTCGCCCGGGGAGACCATCATGCGCCCGCGCTCCTGCAGGCTGAAGAGCGCGTAGCCGAGCGCCTTGCCGGTGCCGTTGGAGATGAGTGCGCCGTTGCGCCGCGGGGCGATGCCGCCCGGATTGGCGGGGCGATAGCGATCGAAGATGTGATACTTCAGCCCGGTGCCGGAGGTCATGGACATGAAATCGGTCTGAAAACCGATCAGGCCGCGCGAAGGGACCTCGTAGTCCAAGCGCACCCGGCCCTTGCCGTCCGGGACCATGTCCTTGAGCTCGCCGCGACGCTCGCCGAGCGCCTGCATGATCGCGCCTTGGGATGTCTCCTCCACGTCGACCGTGAGCTGCTCGTAAGGTTCGCAGATCTGTCCGTCGATCTCGCGGAAGATGACCTCGGGGCGCGAGACGGCCAACTCGTAGCCTTCGCGGCGCATGGTCTCGAGCAGGATCGACAGATGCAGCTCGCCCCGACCGGAGACGCGGAACTTCTCCGGATCGTTGCCTTCCTCGACACGCAGGGCGACGTTGTGGATGAGCTCGCGCTCGAGGCGGTCCTTGAGCTGACGCGAGGTCAGATACTTGCCGTCGCGCCCGGCGAAGGGCGAGGTGTTGACCTGGAAGGTCATGGTCACGGTCGGCTCGTCGACGGTGAGCGGGGGCAGTGCCTCGGCATGATCCGGATGGCATAGGGTGTCCGAGACGTTCGGCGCCTCGATGCCGGTCAGGGCGACGATGTCCCCGGCGGTGGCGAGCGGCACTTCGTGGCGCTCCAGCCCGAGATAGCCGTAGACGATGCCGACCTTGGCCTTGTAACGCCCGCCGTCCGGCTTGACCACGACGATCTGCTGATTGGGCCGCACGCTGCCGTGGCGGATGCGCCCGAGCGCGATGGCCCCGACGAATGAGCTGTAGTCGAGCGTGGAGATCTGCATCTGGAAGGGCGAATCCGGATCCACCTCGGGCGCGGGACAATGCTCGACGATCGCCTCGAAGAGCGGCGTCATGTCGCCCTCGCGCACTTCGTTGCCCAGCCCGGCATAACCGTTCAGGGCCGAGGCATAGATGATCGGGAAATCGAGCTGCTCGTCGCTCGCTCCGAGCCGATCGAACAGATCGAAGACCTGGTCGATGACCCAATCCGGCCGCGCCCCCGGGCGGTCGATCTTGTTGATGACCACGATCGGGCGCAGACCATGCTGGAAGGCCTTGCTGGTGACGAAGCGCGTCTGCGGCATCGGCCCTTCCTGGGCATCGACCAACAGCAGTACCGAGTCGACCATGGAGAGCACGCGCTCGACCTCGCCGCCGAAGTCGGCATGGCCCGGCGTGTCGACGATGTTGATGCGGTAGTCGCGCCAGCGCAGCGCGGTATTCTTGGACGTGATGGTGATGCCGCGCTCCTTCTCCAGCGCGTTGGAGTCCATCACCCGCTCGACCGGCCCGAAGCGATCCCCGAGCGTCCCGGATTGCTGCAGCAGCTTGTCCACCAGCGTGGTCTTGCCATGATCGACATGGGCGATGATGGCGATATTGCGTAACGTCTCGATCACGAGTGGAGCTCCGGAGAAGATGAAGTCGGGGGTCTGGTCAAGCGATGGGTTCGGTTCGAGCGGACAATCTTGGTGCCGAGCCAACGCGAGAGTATATACCCTACGCCTGTGAATATTCGGTGATCGAATGAACCGGCCTCGAAAGGCCCGCGATGTCCGGCTTCACCATGCCCCGGTGGCACGCCCTTGTGCTCGGGTCAGTGCAGCGCACGCGGTCCTCGGGACATGACTTCAAAGCGATTCGACGCGGTTCAGACCGGCTTGTAGATCTGCGCCCCCTCCTTCCTGAACTCGCTCGCCTTCTCTTGCATGCCTGCCTCGAGGGCGATTTCCACGTCGTCGAGCCGATGTGCGAGTGCATAGTCACGCACGTCCTGAGTGATCTTCATCGAGCAGAAATGCGGTCCGCACATGGAGCAGAAGTGGGCGACCTTGTGTGACTCGTGCGGCATGGTTTGGTCGTGGAATTCACGCGCACGCTCGGGATCCAGAGAGAGGTTGAACTGGTCCTCCCAACGGAACTCGAAGCGGGCTTTCGACAGGGCATTGTCGCGGATCTGCGCGCCGGGCAGTCCCTTGGCCAGATCCGCGCCGTGTGCGGCGATCTTGTAGGTGACGATGCCGTCGCGCACGTCCTGCTTGTCGGGCAGGCCCAGATGCTCCTTGGGCGTGACATAGCAGAGCATGGCGGTGCCGTACCAGCCGATATTGGCCGCACCGATGCCGGAGGTGATGTGGTCGTAGGCCGGGGCGATATCCGTGATCAGCGGCCCCAAAGTGTAGAAGGGCGCCTCGTAGCAGTCTTTGAGCTCCTTGGTGACGTTCTCCTCGATCATCTGCAGCGGGACATGGCCGGGGCCTTCGATCATGACCTGAACGTCGTGTTCCCAGGCAAACTTGGTCAACTCGCCCAAGGTCTCCAACTCCGCGAACTGGGCGGCGTCGTTGGCGTCTGCGATCGAGCCCGGGCGCAGTCCGTCGCCCAGGCTGAAGGAGACGTCGTACGCCTTCATGATCTCGCAGATCTCGCCGAAGTGGGTGTAGAGGAAGTTCTCCTTGTGGTGCGCCAGACACCACTTGGCCAGGATGGAGCCGCCGCGCGAGACGATGCCGGTGAGGCGCTCCGCGGTCAGAGGGACATAGCGCAGCAGCACGCCGGCGTGGATGGTGAAGTAGTCCACGCCCTGCTCGGCCTGCTCGATCAGGGTGTCGCGGAACATCTCCCAGGTCAGCTCCTCGGGCTTGCCGTCGACCTTTTCGAGCGCTTGGTAGATGGGCACGGTGCCGATCGGCACGGGCGCGTTGCGCAGGATCCACTCGCGCGTCTCGTGGATGTTCTTGCCGGTGGAGAGATCCATCAGGGTGTCGCCGCCCCAGCGCGCCGACCAGACCATCTTCTCGACCTCTTCCTCGATGCCGGAGGTGACGGCCGAGTTGCCGATGTTGGTGTTGATCTTCACCCGGAAGTTGCGCCCGATGATCATGGGCTCGAGCTCGGGGTGGTTGATGTTGGCCGGGATGATGGCGCGCCCGCGGGCGATCTCGTCCCGGACAAACTCGGCCGTGATGGTCTCGGGCAGGCTGGCGCCGAAGGAGTGGCCGCGATGCTGGCGCAGGAGCTTCGTGTAACGCGGGTCGGCGCGCAGCTCGTCCAGGCGCATGTTCTCGCGGATGGCGACGAACTCCATCTCAGGCGTGACGATGCCGGCGCGTGCGTAGTGCATTTGGGTGACGTTGTGCCCCGGTTTGGCTCGCCGCGGCGTGCGGATGTGCTCGAAACGCAGATGTGCGAGCTTTGGGTCGGATTGGCGCTCGCGTCCGAAGGCCGAGGTGGGTCCGTCGAGTAGCTCGGTGTCGTCGCGCTCTTGGATCCAGGGGCTGCGTAGATCGGCCAAGCCGGCGAGCAGATCGATGTGCGCCGTTGGGTCCGTATAAGGCCCCGAGGTATCGTAAATCATGATCGGCGGATTCTCTTCGATTCCCGCGTTGGTCTGCGTCGGGGTCAGCGTGACCTCGCGCATGGGGACGCGCAGGTCCGGGCGCGATCCCGTGACATAGATCTTGCGCGAGCTTGGAAAGGGCCGCGTGACCTCGTCGGACAGCTCGGCGGTCTTCTGGGCGAAGGCCTGTGGGATGGCGCTCATGGAATCTCCTCTCGACGGACGCGTGGCGTATGGTGGCGCCATTGATATGGGGCCGGATCGGCCGTATAGGCTGCGGTCCGAACGGATGTTGGCGCACGACGATGGTCGGCGCCATCCGGCGGGAGGAGCGGCGGGGTGATCGGGACGCAAACGAATCCCGAGTCGAGGCGGCAGGAACCGAGAGCCCGCTAGGCTCATGGGATACACTACCCGGATCGTCGCGCCGACCGCTCGATTGCGGTGTCCGGCGGGCTCGGTTATCGCTGCGGACCGGCGCCCTTGATCCGTCCTCGTCGCCTGCTTTCCTGCGCCGGCATGATCCGGATCAGGTTCGAAGGGTCTTTCTCAGCCCGTCGCGTGACTGCATCATTGAACCGTACGGCGCCGGTCGGTCGACAGCCATCTCGGTCGGATTCGGTCACGCGTACCGGACACCCCCAGCAGCATGTCGGCTGAAACTATCGAAAGGCCGTCGGGATTTCAACCCGATCGAACCGCGGGTACGCCGCGGTCCGGCTTTACGCTTGACCTTTGGGCTCGGGCTGCCGATCCTGAGGTCGGTCTCAAGGGAGTCTGCTCGCGTTGACGGTGTAGGACCGGGCAACGGCAGACAGGATCTCTCGACGTCCCACCGAGGCGCTTTCGCACATGAACGACGCAAGTTTCGCGACTTCCGAAAACAGGATCTTCTACCTCGGCGACGACTCGACACTGTCCGCCGGGCTTGCGATCCTGATCCAGCCGGCCGGGTTGTGCCTCGACGCTTTCGAGGATCTCGACGCGCTCGAAGCCGCGCTCGGGCGGACGCGGCCTCGAGTGCTGATCCTCGATCTGCGCTACGTCTCGTCCGGCGCCGGCCCATCCGGTTTGATCGAGCGTCTGACGGGAACCGGGGCCACGAAGCCCGAGGTGGTCTGTATTGCCGACGCCGAGAACATCGAGACGCGGCTCCAGGTGATGCGGGCCGGTGCGCGCGGCTATTTTCCGACCCCGGTTGCCGTGTCCGACCTGGCGAAGCGCCTCGTCGAGTTGAGCGGTCCGGTTGAGAGCAGCCAGCCTCGGATCCTGGTGGTCGAAGACGACCCGCTGCAGGCCAAATACATCGCGTTGCTGCTGAGCAAGGCGGGGATGGAGCCGCACATCGTCGATCAACCGCTGGAGATCCTCCGGAAGATGCATGACATCCAGCCGGATCTGGTGCTGATGGATCTCTACATGCCGGATGCGAGCGGTACCGAATTGACCGCGATCATTCGCGATCACGGCGAGTACTTCGACACGCCCATTATCTTCCTCTCCGCCGAGACCGACCCGGACAAGCAATTGGAGGCGTTGCGGGTCGGCGGCGACAGCTTCATTGCCAAACCGATCCAGCGCGAGCAGCTGATCGGTGCGATCGAGCATCGCATCCGGATGTCGCGTCTGCTCAAGGATCGCCGGGTCAACGCGGATCAGGGCGAGGTCGTCCCGGGCGTGCTTTCGAAGGAGGCGTTTTTGCGTGGTCTCGATCGCGTCGTGCACGACCGAGAGGCGCCCTCGCCCGGGGTTGGTCTTGTGCTGATCGAGCTCGATCGGTTTCAGGACATCTCCAATGCCTTGGGGAGCGACGGCACGGAGCGGCTGTTGCGTCAGCTCGAGGAGAAACTTGTCGACCAGCTCGCACCGCAGGAGTGCGCGGCGCGCCTGGATGATTGCACCTTTGCCGTGCTGGCCCGGCGGGTGACCCGCGACGCGTTGGAGGGGTTCGCGGAGCAGCTTCTGCGTACCTTCGGCGCCACCAAGCTTCGGGCCGAGGACAAGCGCCTCGCGCTTACCGTGACGATCGGAATCGGGCTCTTTACGCCCCCCGCAGACGACGCCATCACGATGGTCTCGCGCAGCCGTACCACCGTCGCCCGGGCGCGGCAGGCGGGCGGGAATCGGGCGCGGGTCTGGGCTCCGGTCATCGCCCCCGATCGCGGCTCGGACTACGAGCGACTGCTCAAGCAGTTGGTCGACACTGCGGTCAATCAGGACGGACTGCTGATGATGTTTCAGCCTATCGTCTCGCTCGGGGCGAACGTCGGGGAGCTCTACGAGGTGCAGCTTCGGTTGCGTACGCTCGACGGCGAGCACGTTCCTGCCGGAGACTTTCTCCCAGTGGCCGAGCGTAGCGGGTTGATGCCGAGGATCGATCGTTGGGTGTTGGAGCATGCGCTCGATGTCATGGACGTAGAGCGCAAGTCTCACCCCAAGCTGCGACTCTTGATCCATCAAACCGTCGCCTCGGTTGCGGACGAGCAGTGGCTTCCCTGGTTCCGCGATCAGATGGTTCGGCGCAATCTGATCCGGCGCCGTCCATTGCTTCAGTTCCAGATGCACGACGTCCGAGAGCACTTGGCCACGGCCAAGCCCCTTGTCGATGTTTTACGCAAATACGGGATTCAGGTCTGCGTCGCCAACGTCACGGGCAATGCAGCGGATCTGGACTTGCTGGCGGATCTGCCGGTCGCCCTTGCCAAACTCTCCTTCGCGACCCTCATCAACGCGGATCCGGCCGAGCTGATCCAAGTGGTGCAGCAAATCAGAACACATGGTGCATCCGTCATCGCGGCCGGCATCGAGGACCCGGCCACGATCGCGCGGGTCTGGAATTGTCGCCCCGACTACATTCAAGGTAACTCGGTCCAGATGCCGAGCAGCACTTTGAGCTACGATTTTCATCACTCAACCGACGACATCTGAACAGCGTTCCGGTGAGCAGTCATGTTCCTTTCGATGGCGAATGGCTGTGGACGCCGAGGGATCCGTGCTGGACTCGGTGCGGGGATCCAAGGCAATGACATGCAATGAGCGCGGGCCGGTCGACGGTGTCGCGAAGCCGTTCAATCACGTGGGCCGTCTGCTCCTTGCGCCCCGTAATGCCGAGCTTTGTCCGGATCGGGATCGACTCGTTTCCATCCTGTCCGAGTCCGGGTTCATCGCCGATCGCATCCCGGATCGCGAGTGCGCCTACCTCGTCGGGTCCGAATTTTCCACGCTGCTTGCCTTCGTCGGGTGCGCGGTCGCGATCGCAAGCGAACCGCGGACCGGCAGCCCCTTTTGTCACGTCGTGGTCCCGCCGGTCTCGGCATATCCGCGCTGGTGTCACGGCCGCAATACGCGCGCACCGCGTTGCCCCGTTTGCCGCGCGCGCTTGAACGATTGGCCAACGCGCGTGGAGCAATTCGAGCAATCGACGAGGACGCCCGGATCGGATAGGCAGGATTCCGCCGTGGTCTGCCCGATGTGCGGCGAGTCTCGTCCGATTCGGTCTTGGGATTGGAAGCACCAAGGCGGGTTTGCGCGCCTGCTCATCCAGGTCGAGGAGATCTTTCCGGGCGAGGCGGTGCCGACAGAGGGCTTTCTCGATCTGCTCGAGCGCGAGAGCGGCTGTGCGTGGCGCTATTTTTACGTGCAGGACTGAGCGAGCGGTCCAGTGAATCGGCTCAGTGAATCGATGCGGTGAAGCGGCGATTTGATCGGCGGCGCCCGGAGTCCAGCTTGCCCGGCTCAGCGGGCCGATTCAGGATCCGGCCCGTCCTCGTACGCCGAAAAGGCGACGCCTTCGGGTAACTCGATCGTCATGCTGATCGGAAGGTGATCGGACAAGGCATAGTCGACCACCCGGGCGGCGACCACGCGGAGCGGCCGAGAAACCAGGATGTGATCCAGATTGTGCGTCGGACGCCAGCTCGGGAAGGTCTTGAGCTCGCAGTCGAGTCCGCGCATCGCGGCTTTTCGGACCATGGCCCGGAGCCCTTTCGAGTCGCACCCGCAGTTGAAGTCGCCCATGATGACGAGATACGGGTGTTGCTCGGACAGGGCAATCAGGTAGTCGAGTTGACGCCGCCGTGCGCGCCATCCGAGGGCCAGATGGACGATTGCCACGGCAAGGGTCTCATGGTCCGAAAGCCCGAGCTCCGCCACGACGGCGCCGCGTCCGGGCAGCCCCGGGAGCTTGTGCTCGGTGATCCGCTGCGGAGGTAGGCGGCTGAGCAGCCCGTTGCTGTGCTGTGCGAAGGGTCCGAGGTTGCGGTTGACCTGTCTGTACCAGTGCGGGAAGGCGCCGTGGCGGGCCAGATACTGGATTTGGTCGATGTAGGCGCTGCGCAGGGAGCCGGCGTCGACCTCTTGGAGGCCGACCAAGTCGAACTGATGCAGCAGTTGGGCGATGCGGGTCAGATTCGCCAAGCGCTCGGGGTGCGGGAGGATATGCTTCCAGCTGTTGGTGAAATAGTCGCTATAGCGGCGTGAGTAGATGCCGGCCTGGACATTGAAGCTCAGGAGCTTGAGACGCCGTGCGTCGGTCGAAAGCGAGGACGCGTGGGAGACGGCTTGATGGTGCGCGCGACCGGGCACGGCATCGATTCGCTCGGCACCGACCGTCGGGCCGGCTCGCTTCGCCTGCCCGGCTGCGCGCTCACCTTCCTCGGCTTTGATCAAGCCGGGCTCGGTCGGCCCTGAGTCCAGTGCTCCGATGATCAATCTCCGCAATCGAAGGCAATCGCGCTGACGGGATGCGCGAATCGACGGTTCGGAAACGACTCCTCCGTGAGTCGTCCCGGTTGCCGCGCGTAACTTACTTATTCAACCCTTGGATGTACTGAGCCACCGCGGCGATCTCCTGATCGCTCAAACGTGCCGCAGCGCCGCGCATCATCCCGTTCGGATCGTTGGCACGCAGCGCACCGCGGAAATGCTCGAGGGTTTGCTTCGTGTAGTCAGAGTGCTGCGCCGATATACGCGGGAACTTGGCGAGCGATTGTCCTTGGCCGGCCGGGCCGTGACAACCGCTGCACGCGGGGACGCCGGTCTCTGGGTTGCCCCAGCGATAGATGGATTCGCCCTTGCTCGCCAACGCGGGATCCGCTGCGCCCGGGGTCTTGGGCTGCGTCGCGTAGTAGGCGGCTAGATCCAGGACCTCCTGATCGGTCAACGGCATGGCCATCGGGGTCATTTGCTCGTTGGCGCGGCGACCGGCCTTGAAGTCCATCAACTGTTTCACGATGTATTCCGGGTGCTGACCGGCCAGCTTGGGCCAGATCGGCACGATACTGTTGCCCTGCGGGCCGTGGCAGGCGATGCAGATGACATTCGCCTTCGCCTCGCCGGCTTGCGGGTCTCCGACCTGAGGGGCGGCGGCCTGATGTCCTTCGGACGCTTGAAGCGCGCCGCTTACCAACGCCGCTGCCACCGTAACTGTTATCAGCCAATTCTTAACCATGGAGGATGCCTAATCGGGTCGTGATTCATGGCCGCGACACCTTGCGCGGATCGACGGCCTGGTCGGGGGGCGAGAAAAACCATGGATGTATATCAGAACATCCGCATATGGGTCAAACCAGCGGCGTCGGGTGTCCGCCGAAATGACCCTCCGATACCTGCTCAGAGACAGGCAAGGAGACCGATAATTCCGCTCTCGGGTGCGGTGGCCCTGATGATTTGACCATGCGATTCTTGACGATAATCCCGTGCGGCAGGCCACGCTGGATGGGTCGTCGCCTGCCGCACGGTGCGCATGTCTGCGGGTGCGCGCTTAATGCGCCGTGCGCTGCATCTGCACCTCGATTCGGCGTACCGGCGCTTCAACGGGTATGCGCGAGCCGTCTTCGAAGGTCAGGGTGAGATCGACCGTGTCACCCGGCTCCAGCGGTTGTTTGAGGCCGATGAGCATCACGTGCAGGCCGCCCGGCTTCAAGGTGACCGTTTCCCCGGCGGGAACCTCGATCTTCTCGATCCGGCGCATCCGCATCATCCCGTCCTCTTCGACGTGTGTGTGCAGCTCGACGACCTCCGAGACGGCGCTTTCGGCCCCGACCAGCGCCTGATTCTCCCCGGTTTGGTTTTCCAGAGACATGAATACGGCGCTGTTCGGCTGGCCGGGCGGCACCGCCCGAGCGTAGGGATCGCCGATCGAGACCTCCGCGCCGAGAGCCGAGAAGGAGAGGGCGGTGAAGAGGGTAGCGGCGAGCAGGGGCGATGCGTATCCGGGCATGATGTGTCCTCCAATAAACGGCATGGGTTCTGGGTTGCGGGGTTTGCTGTCCTAAGGTTCGGACTGCTTCTCGGTGGACGGGCTCGATCCCAACAGTGTCCGGATCGCCGCGACGATCTCCGCGGAGGGGGTGGCGTGGTCGAGGTTGCGCACGAGCTTGCCCTGCGTATCCACAAGATGACTGTAGGCGGAGTGGTCGACGACATAACCCATCGCCGAGTCGGCCAGATCGGTGCGCCTGTAGGCTGCGCCGTACAGCTTGGCGACCTCGGCGATCTGCTCGGGTGTCCCGGTCAGGCCGATGATCTCAGGGTGGAAATAACCACTATACTCGGCGAGCCGCTCGACCGAATCCCGCTCTGGATCGACGGTGACGAAGAGGACCTGAACCCGCTCCAACTCATCGGGCGTCAGCGCCTTGAGCGCGGCCGCGATCAGGACCAGATTGGTCGGGCAGATATCCGGACACCAAGTGTAGCCGAAGTAGATCAGAACCACGTTGCCGCGCAGATCGACGAGGGAGACCGGGCCGTTTGCGGAGTCGAGGGCGAAGTCACCGCCCTGTGGCGGCGAGGACAGTTCCAGCGTGCCGTGCTTCGGCCCTTCCGGATCCACACCGACCCCGTTCGGGGTCCAGAACCACAGCCATGCCAAAAGTCCGACGAGGACCAAGATAGCAATGATCAACAGCTTTCGCGTCATGATCGAGAGCCCTGCGGGGAAGAGTCGATCCCGGCATCTTGGCCGGCGGGGTGCGATTCGCCTTGACGCACATCAATCATGTGGCGAAGCCCCGGCCGGGCTCGGGCTTTTGCGCGATAGGACTCGTGCACTGCGTCATTCGCCCCGCATTTACGCTTCCGGCCGTGCTCGACCTCGCGGGCGGGTGGATTAAGCCGTGCGCGCTCTGACCGATTGGTGGCAGGCGCGCGTGCTCAAGCGCGAGCATGCACGGGTCGATCCCCACGACTGGGCGCGGGTCCGGGACGCCCTCCCGCTGCTCGAGGATCTGAACGAAGAGGAAACCCGGCGTCTCGCCGATCTGGCCCTGCTCTTCTTGCGCGATAAACGTCTGGACCCCGCGCAAGGGCTCGAGTTGACGGACACGATGCGTCTGGCGATTGCTCTGCAGGCATGTCTTCCCGTGCTGGAGCTTGGGCTGGATTGGTACCGCGGCTGGTATGCCGTCATCGTCTATCCCGAGGAATTCGTCCCCGAGCGCGAGGTCATGGGCGACGACGGTGTGGTCTGGACCGAGCACGAGGCGAAGAGCGGCGAGGCATGGGAGCAGGGCCCGATCATCTTGTCGTGGGCGGATGTCGAGGCAGGAATGGAGCGCGACGGCTACAACGTCGTCATCCACGAGCTGGCTCACAAGCTCGACATGCGCGACGGGTCAGCGAACGGCTGTCCGCCGCTCCACGCAGGCATGTCTCCGAAGGTTTGGGCCGAGACCTTCTCCGCCGCCTACGAGGACCTGTGTCGACGGGTCGACGCCGAGGAAGAGACCCCGATCGACCCCTATGCGAGCGAGTCGCCCGCGGAGTTCTTCGCCGTCGTCAGCGAATACTTCTTCGAGCTGCCCGATCTGCTCTACGGGGAATATCCGCAGGTCTACGATCGGCTCCGAGACTTCTACCGTCAGGATCCTCTGGGCCGTTTGGGGCGTCCGGCGAAAACGCTTTGAGGTCGTAGCGTCCGCGGCTCATCCGCACCTGTAAGCGTCCGGCCGTGGACATGCGGCAGACGCCGTAAGGGGTGAGCGCGATCCGGTACAAGCGCCCTGCCTGTGCCGGATCGAGATCCCGATGGGTGAGTTAGGCGATCTCCTCCGCGCGAGCTGATTTGCGGCGGGCCGATACCGGCGCGGAGGATGCAGCGGCTTGGGACGCGCCGGCCTCGAGGTCTTCAAGCACCGACGTCGGATTCGGCTTGTCGTAACAGCCCATCATCGAGGCCCAGAGCCCGAGCCATTGGTTGTGCAGACGCATGGCATTGGATGCCGTTCCCCGCCAACTCACCGCGACATCGTCCGAGCTGCCTCTCGTCGGATCCTGATTCGACGACAGTTGGCCGATGACGGCCTGGTACCAGGCATCGCCAAGCTGCCGCTGCGTGTCCATCCAGGATACGAGCATGGAATCAGAATGTCTGAGCCATTCGAACCAGAAATCCGACATGGCGGCTTCGTTGCTGGCGATCTCGGTCTGAATCCTGCGGAGATAGGAGACCATTTCCTCGTTTTTAATCAGCCCGTCGGGAATGATCCCCTCGAGCGGCCGGAACGGATGAGCAGAGACCTCTTGGCCGGTGCCTGCCTCGGGATTGAAAGCCATATCCGCTGATCTCGCGTGTTCGTTCATTCTCACCTCTAAATGGGGCAGTGATTCGGTAGAGACAGGATAAAGAGCGTCCGGAACAGCGACCATCCGTGTTGCTACGGAGCGAACCCCCTATTGCCGCTGCGGTGGTGCCGATTCCCACAAATCGGTTTGGCTTAGGCTGTCGTGATCCCGACAGCCGTACCGGCCTGGCGTCAGCTGAACGAAATTTTTCAATCGGTTAAGCAATCGCAAAGACTAGGCATTGTCTTTGCATGCGTGCCTCCCAGAGACATCTTTTCGCGGGGCCTGTGCCCCATCTGCGGAGGCAGCGTGATGGAGTTGAAGGTGATTGCCGATGCCGCGGGCGCGCCCGGCGGCGGTTGCACGTCGAGCGGCTGCGGTGCCGGCGGCGAGAAGCTCGCCCATCTGCCCGAGGCGATTCGCGCCAAGATCAACAACCATCCCTGTTTCTCCGAGGATGCGCATCATCATTACGCGCGGATGCACGTCGCCGTCGCGCCCGCCTGCAACATCCAATGTCATTACTGTAACCGCAAGTACGACTGCTCCAACGAGTCGCGCCCGGGCGTCGTCTCCGAGGTGCTGACCCCGGATCAGGCGGTGAAAAAGGTCATTGCCGTCGCCGCGGCTATCCCGCAGATGACGGTGCTCGGAATCGCCGGTCCGGGCGATCCGCTCGCCAATCCGCAGCGCACGCTGGAGACCTTCCGCCAGCTCTCCGAGAAGGCACCCGACATCAAGCTCTGCGTCTCCACCAACGGCCTCGCGCTGCCCGGTTTGGTCGACGAGATCTGCAAGCACAACATCGAGCACGTCACCATCACCATCAACTGCGTCGACCCGGACGTGGGCGCCAAGATCTATCCCTGGATCTTCTGGAACAACCGCCGGGTGACCGGTCGCAAGGCCGCCGAGATCCTGATCGCGCAGCAGCAGAAGGGACTCGAGATGCTGGTTGCGCGCGGTGTCCTGGTCAAGGTCAACTCGGTCCTGATCCCGGGTGTAAACGCCGAGCACCTCAAAGAGGTCAGCCGCGTCGTCAAGGCCAAAGGCGCCTTCCTGCACAACGTGATGCCGCTCATCGCCGAGCCCGAGCACGGCACCTTCTACGGGTTGATGGGCCAACGCGGCCCGACCAACGAGGAGCTCAGCGCGCTGCAGGACGCCTGCGCCGGGGACATGGCTATGATGCGCCATTGCCGCCAATGCCGCGCGGATGCGGTCGGCATGCTCGGCGAGGATCGCGGGGATGAGTTCACGCTCGACAAGATCGCCGAACAGGAGGTCGATTACGCCGCGGCGATGGCCCGTCGTGCCGAGGTCCATGCCGCCATCGAGGCCAGCCGCACGGCGCAGCGCAACCAGTCCAGCGAGACCTTCGTCTCCATCGCCTCCCTGACCCGGCGCCGCCCCGCGCGCCCCGAGCCCCGTCCGGTGTTGATGGCGGTGGCGACCACCGGCGGCGGCCTGATCAACCAGCATTTCGGCCACGCCCGCGAGTTCCTGGTCTACGAGGCCAGCGCGAGCGACGTGCGCTTCATCGGTCACCGCAAGGTCGACCTCTATTGCTCGGGCGACGAGACCTGCGGCGACGGCGAGTCGGTTCTGGCCAAGACCATCCGCGTCCTCGACGGCTGCGAGGTCGTGCTCTGCTCGCGCATCGGTTACGAGCCTTGGGGGCAGTTGGAGGCCGCCGGCATTGCGCCGAACGGGGAGCATGCGATGGAGCCCATCGAGGACGCGGTTGCCGCGGTGTATCGCGAGATGGAGGCGGCAGGACTGCTCGAACGCTCCGGCGGTACAGCGCAGAGAATGAGCGCCTAAAACGCAGAATCAGCGGAGACCAGTCATGGCTTACAAGATCATCGAAGGTTGCGTGAATTGCTGGGCGTGTCTGCCCCTGTGTCCGAGCGAGGCAATTCGCGAGGCACTCCCGCATTTCATGATCGATGCGCGCGCCTGTACCGAGTGCGAGGGCGACTTTGCCGATCCACAGTGCGCGAGCATCTGCCCGATCGAGGGGGTCATTCTGGACGGTCTCGGCGTGCCGGTGAATCCGCCGGGGTCGTTGACCGGTATCCCGCCGGATCGGTGGGCGGAAATACGCACCCAGATCCAGGCCCGCTGAATCGCACGTCCTGTGATCCGCGATGTCGGGGTTCAAGCGGCCTTTGAGCAGTCCGCAGCCTTGGCGGGGCGCGGTTCGGAAATTTTTATTCGGTTGATGCGGAAGGGAAAGGTGAGCTGATGTCGTCTGTGCTGTTCTACGAAAAGCCGGGGTGCCTGTCCAACGCCAAGCAGAAGGCGTTGCTGGCGACGCTCGGGCATCGTCTGACGGTGCGGAGCCTGCTCGCCGAGCCTTGGACAGCCGAACGGCTGCGTCCGTTTTTCGGGAATCTGCCGGTTCGTGACTGGTTCAATCCGACCGCGCCTCGCATCAAGCAGGGCGAGGTTCGGCCCGAGACCCTGGACGCAGCGACGGCCTTGGTGCTGATGCTGGATGATCCGCTGCTGATCCGCCGACCTTTGATCGAATCCGAGTACGGCTGCGGCTGCGGCTTCGAGCCCGGTTCATTGCTGACGGCGCTCGGCGTGACGCTTGCGGCCGATCAGGACTTGCAGTCCTGCTCCCGAAGCGGGCCGGATCCTCGGTGCGATCTGCCGACCGACGGAGCGGCTGCCTGATGTCGCCCGCCGCATCGGTCATCGCTCGGGATCGTTCCGATCAGGATAGGGCCGTCGAGGTCGCGCCCGGCGTGCACTGGATCGGCGCGCTCGATCCGGGTCTGCGCACCTTCGATATCATCCTGCGCACGGCCAACGGCACGACCTACAACAGCTATCTGGTGCGGGGCGAGGAGGGTGTCGCGGTCATCGACACGGTCAAGGCCGAGTTCGCCGAGGACTTCTTCGCGCGCCTGGAGTCGGTCGCCCGCTACGACGAGATCCGCGTCATCGTGCTCAACCATCTGGAGCCGGATCACACCGGGGCGCTTCCCGAGCTGATGCGCCGCGCGCCCCAAGCGCAGCTTTACATCTCCAAGCGCGCCACGCCCATGCTCAAGGCGCTACTCAAGCCCCGCGACGACCGGCCGCTGACCTACAAGACCGTCGGTACGGGCGACGAGGTCTCGCTCGGCGGACGGACGTTGCGCTTTCTGCACACGCCATTTCTGCACTGGCCCGATACCCAGTGCACCTGGTTGGCGGAGGAGGGGGTGCTCTTCTCGGGCGACGTCTTCGGTTGTCACCATTGCGATGCACGGCTCTTCAACGACCTCTGCGGCGATTTCCGCTTCGCGTTCGACTACTACTACGCCCACATCATGCGGCCCTTCAAGGGCTATGTCGTGGATGCGCTCAAGCTGATCGAGCCGCTGCCGATCAAGCTGATCGCCCCGACCCACGGACCCATCCTGCGCGATCGACCGCGCCGCTATGTCACCCGCTATCGCGAGCTGTCCACGCCCAGTCTTGCCGAGCGTATCGATCAAGGCGAGCGCTCGCTGATCATCTTTTACATGAGCGCCTACGGCAGCACCGCGCGCATGGCCGAGGCGATCCGCGCCGGCGCGGAGGAGGCGGGCGGGATCCGCGTCTCGCTCTACGACCTGGAGGGCGGCGAGATCCAGCCCTTCGTGGATCTGATCGAGTCCGCCGACGCCCTGGTCCTGGGCTCGCCGACGATCAACGGGGACGCGGCCAAGCCGATCTGGGATCTGCTGTCCTCGCTCGCCGTGATCGATCTGAAGGGCAAGCTCGGTGCCGCCTTCGGCTCCTACGGCTGGACCGGCGAGGCAGTGAAGATGATCGAGGATCGCCTGCGCGGGCTGAAGCTCCGTGTACCGGTCGCAGGTCTGCGTATCAAGCTCATCCCGACGGACGAGGAGCTCGAGGAGTGCCGCGACTTCGGGCGCGCGCTGGCCGGGGCACTCGTGCGCGGGGAGCAGGGGCGGGTCATCGACTTCGCCGACTTGGGCTAAACCCTTTCACCATTCACAACCATCGACAATTCAGGAGTCAGACACCATGGCGAAAGCCAAGATTACATTTTCGGATATCGAGCAGACCGTCAACGTCCCCGCCGGAACGCGGGTCATCGAGGTCTCCGAGCGGATCGGCGCCGGCATCATCTACGGCTGCCGCGAGGGCGACTGCGGTACCTGCATGATGCATGTGGAGGAGGGTTGGAACAATCTGACCGAGCCCTCCGTGCTCGAGGAAAAGGTCCTGCGCGAGAACATGGCCAGCCGTCATGACCGGCTCGCCTGCCAGGCTCAGATCCTCGGCGACTGCAAGGTCAAACCGGCCTGATTCACCGCGACGGTCAGCCCGATGCCGACCCGTCGTCCCCGTTCGTGACCGACCGGAGCGCTCGCGGTGCCGCGCACGGCATCCAACGCCCGGTCATCGACCCAGAGAGACCCGTTACAATGCCACTCGTGACCTTTTCAAGCCCCGATTACAAAGACAAGACGGTTTATGCCGTGGCGGGAAGCCACACCGAGACCATCCTCAAGCTCGCCAAGGAATACAAGGTGCCCTTGCACCACGACTGCCAGGACGGCGAGTGCGGCAACTGTCTGGTGCGCGTCACCAGCGTCGACCGCAAGGGCCGCATGAGCGGCTTCCTGACCGACAAGGAGCGCAGCGTGTTGGTCGAGCTGGGCAAGCTGACCAAGGACGACATCGATCGGATCGCCGTCGACGACATGCCGAGCGAGTGGCGTCTGGCGTGCCAGATGATCGTTCGCGACGAAGACATCCTCGTGGAGTACTGAGGTCGTGTCGGCCCTCGCCCTCGACTCGGAACAGGATGCCGGCCGCATCTATGCCCGCCTCATGGTCAGGGCGTTCGGGGCCGGCAACGATCAAGCCTTCGCGAGTATGATCGCGACCCGTGCCGCGGGCGGCGGAGCCATGCCGCCCTGGCTCGGTCTGGATCCGGCCGCATTTCATTGTTTGATGCGGCACCATTTTCCGCGAGCCGCTTCGCGCGACTTTCTCGACGCGATCGGCGGCGCGACATCCTCGCCCGAGGTGCGCGGCGACGAGCGCGAGGAGCTGGTTCGGCTGATGCTCATGCACAAGGCCGGCGACTCCCCGTCCGAGGTTTGGATGGCCCATGTGGTCGCCGCGGGCTGTCTGGCGAGCGACCATCTCTGGCAGGATCTCGGACTCTGGAACCGGGCGGATCTGACTGCGTTGATGCGCCGGAATTTCCCCTCCTTGGCCGGACGCAACGTCAATGATATGAAATGGAAGCGGTTCCTATACAAACAGCTCTGCGAGGCGGAAGGGATCTACACCTGCCGAGCGCCGTCGTGCGAGGTATGCACCGACTATCATGCTTGTTTCGGACCTGAGTACTGAGCTGGCTTGGACGACATCCAAGACCAACACCGTCTTTGATCGGGCGGCGGGAGCCTATCTCG
The DNA here is from genome assembly GCF_900106925.1 of Thiocapsa roseopersicina. Classification (GTDB taxonomy): domain Bacteria; phylum Pseudomonadota; class Gammaproteobacteria; order Chromatiales; family Chromatiaceae; genus Thiocapsa; species Thiocapsa roseopersicina. The sequence goes on along the minus strand of NZ_FNNZ01000005.1, from coordinate 118,581 downwards.
GCCTCGCCGTCGGGGATGCGCTTGGATCGACCGTCGAGTTCATGACGCCGCGGGAGATCCGCGAGGTCTATGGGGAGCACCGTAATCTGATCGGCGGCGGTTGGTTGAGGCTGCGCAAGGGGCGGGTGACCGACGATACCGAGATGAGTCTCGCCCTGGGCAACAGTATCCTTGCGTCCGGCGGGGTCGATGCGCGCGGCATCGCCGAGGCGTTCAGCGACTGGATGCGCACCAAGCCCGTCGACATCGGTCACACGGTTCGCCGCGGCATCAGCCAATATCGCCTGCACGGCACCCTGGAGGTTCCCGAGAACGAGCACGACGCCGGCAACGGCGCCTGCATGCGCTGCCTGCCGATCGCACTCTTCACGCTCGGGGCTGCCGAGGAGGCAGTCGCCGAGGCCAACCGGATTCAATCCCACGTCACGCACCACAGTCGCTTGGCCGACGCAGGCACCCTGACCGTCATTCGCATGGTCCAAGCGGCGCTGCTGGGTCGGCCCAAGAGCGATCTGCGCCTGCTCGCGGAAGCGTTGGTCGCGCTCGAGCCGCAATATCGCTTCGATCGTCGCCGCATGGAGAATCCCGGCGGTTATCTGGTCGAGACACTGCGCGCCGTCTTCCAAGCGCTGTTCGCGACCGACAGCTTCGAGACAGCACTGGTGGATGTCGTTAATCGCGGCGGAGACGCGGACACCTCGGGTGCCATCCTCGGGATGATCGCCGGCGCGCTTTACGGTCCGGATGCCATTCCGCGACGGTGGCTCGGCGTCCTCGAAAAGGATACGGCCACAGCCTGCATGGATCAGGCCGCTGCGCTCTTGACGGCGTCGAGCCGGTATGAGGACAAAGGCTCCGCTCGGGGCGAAGGGAAAAATCGAAGCATCTCGTGATCTTATCCGATGCGTCTGCGGATTGCGGCTGAATTCCTGACCAATATACTCGGTTTCACGTTCCGGACTTTCCCGCACACCCGAGCAGGCACCGCACATGATCCCGTTCCAGTTGCACGATATGGAGACCGCCCCCCACTCCTCGCGCGCCATCATGGCGGATATGCAGCGCCACGGCGGAGACTTGCCCAACCTCCTGCGTACCCTCGCCGAGTCGCCGGTTGCGCTCGACGCCTATCGGCAGCTCGCAACGCTGCTGGGTGGCTCGAGTCTGACTCCGATCGAGCAACAGGTCGTCTATGTCACCGCGGCCCACACCAACCAATGCCATTACTGCACGTCCCCGAATCCGATGCTCGGCGATGATGCCCAAGCCGACGAGGTCACCTCGGCGATTCGTCGAGGACAGCGGCTCGTCGACGTGCGTCTCCAGACGCTGCGCCGCTTTACCGCCGCCATGACCGAGCACCGCGGATGGGTGCCGGAAGCCGATGTCGAGTCCTTCCTGCGCGCCGGCTTCACCCGGGAGAACCTCCTCGAGGTCATCACCGGGATCGCGTTGGTGACCTTGAGCAGCTACGCGAACCACGTCACCGCCACGCCGCTCGATCACCTCGCGGCCTGACCTGCCGATCGCACGAGGCGCGGCGGACGAGGAAACGCGCACCCTCGCCAGCCAGCACCATGCAGATCTTGTCGACCGGTGTGCCCTTGCGGCAGATCTCGCTCAAGTGCTCCTTCTTGTGGCCACAGCAGCAGGTGGTGAGCGCGCAGTAGTCGGCAAGGACTGCTCTGAACGGGCACAAGCCGTCGGTCGGGTTTGCGGCTCCGCGATCTCGGCGACCCTGAGGCACTAAGCATAGGGACGATTTCCCTTTGCGTCCTTCGTGCCTTTGCGGTTCAAATATTCCGATCGCTCCACCCACCCGAGTCTCGCCTCCCGCAATGAACGCCGCTGCCTCCGACGACGAACCCGTCTTGCTCGCCAGCGGCCTGGTCAAAAGCTTCGCCGGAGCGCGCGTGGTCGACGGCGTCGATCTGCGCTGTCGTGCCGGTCAGGTCCTCGGCCTGCTCGGCGCCAACGGGGCGGGCAAGACCACCGCGCTGCGGATGTGCTACGGATTCCTGCAGCCGGATGCCGGGACGATCCGCATCGCCGGGATCGACCGTGCCCTCGACCCGGAAGCGGCGGCCCGCTTGGTCGGCGTCTGTACCCAGGACGATACCTTCGACAGCGATTTCACCGTGCGCGGCAACCTGGAGCGAGTGAGCCGCTATTTCCGGCCACGGCTGCCGGATGTGCAGGCGCGAGTCTCGGCGCTGCTGACGCGCTTCGGCCTCGATCGTTACGCGCAGGCAAAGCCCGATACGCTCTCGGGCGGCTATCGACGCCGATTGATGATCGCCCGTGCCTTGGTCCATGCCCCCAAGGTCCTCTTTCTGGACGAGCCGACGACGGGGCTCGACCCGCAGGCGCGGTTCGGCGTCTGGGAGTTGATCGATGCCCTCAGACGGGAGGGTCTGGCGATCGTCCTGACGACCCACTACATGGATGAGGCCGAGCGTCTGTCGGACAACCTCTTGGTCCTGCGTGGCGGATGCGTCGTCGCCGAAGGTCTGCCCCGCAAGGTCCTCGGCGATCTGGTGGGCGAGCACATGCTGGTATTGGATGCGGGTGACCCTGCCGTTCCCGCGGTCTGCGCTTGGGCGCAAGGGGCGGGTCTACCCGAGCCCGCGCGCGTCCTCTCGGCACTGCATCTTGCGCTCGACGGTCCGGGTCTGGCGCAGTTCAGCGCCCGGTTCGGCGAGCTGCGATTCGAGGTCCGCAGCCCCTCGCTCGACGACCTCTTCATGAAGCTTTCGGAGCAGGCATGAGCCGCCGCGACCGTACCCTCTCCCGCTATCTCGCCGTCTTCCAGTGGCAGAGCAGGGCGGTCTTGGGACGGCATCTCAGCGTCTATCTGCGCAACTGGCACACCGCCGCCCTGCCGCCCTTGCTCGAGCCGATCATCCTGCTCCTGGCGTTCGGATTCGGGCTTGGCGCCTTCATCCCGAATTTCGCCTGGCGCGGACAGTCGATCTCCTATCTCGCCTATCTCGCACCCGGCATGCTCGCCTACACGGCCTTCATGACCGCCTTCTTCCAGGCGCTCTTCGCGGCCTACATCCGCATGCACTACCAGAAGACCTGGGAAGGCCAGTTGATTACCCAGATCCGGCTGGAGCATGTCGTGTGGGGCGAGCTGCTCTGGGCTGCGACCTTGGGGACCGCCTATGCCCTCATCGTCACGCTGGTGTTGGCGGGTTTCACCCTGGTCGGATGGCTGGATCTCAATTGGGCCGGCGCGCTGCTCGCGCTGCCGCTGCTGTTCCTCGCCTCGCTGGCGTTTGCCACGCTGGGCCTGCTTTTCACGGCGATCGTGCCCAGTATCGATCACATGAACATCCCCTTCTTCCTGGTGATCATGCCGCTCGGATTCGCCAGCAGCACTTACTTCCCGATGGAGGGCGACTCGCCCTGGACGCTCGCTTGGCTGACCCTGAATCCGCTGCATCACCTCGCCGAGGGCACGCGGCTGGTTCTGGTCAACGGCGAGATCAGTGTCCATCTGGCCGCGGCCTTCGGGCTTTTTGTGCTGATGATCCTGGTCCTGGTGCCGATCGACTATCGGCTGCTGCGGCGGAGGGTGTTGGGCGAGGGTTAGTCGCGATCGGTCGTGGCCGACGGAGACGAAGCCGCTATACTCAAACCGTGCTCGCGCCGTCATCTTCGACATTGAGACAGACCGCCCGGCGGCGCCTTGAATCCGCGACCATCCAAGCAGGAGCTGCAATGCATGTCATCGGGAAACAAAGCGGATTCACGCTGATCGAGGTCATGATCGTTGTCGCCATCCTGGGCATCCTGGCGGCGCTCGCCGTGCCTCAGTATCAGACCTTCACCACGCGGGCAAAGATCGGCGAGGGGTTGGTGCTGCTCGGCCCGGTCAAACTGGCTGTATCCGAATACTATGCCTCGCATGGCCGTCTGCCGAGCGCGACGAATTGGCTGACCTTGCTCCGAGAGCTGGGTTTGAGCGCCGACACCGACACGGGCGCGGCATCCGGCAGCTATGTCAAGCGGGTCTGGTGGAACAACACCGCACGCGAGATTCGTATACGCTACGGCTTCGATCCCGTCGACGACAAGGTCATCTATCTGCGTGCGGATTTTAATCCGGCCGGTCAGGCGATCTGGACCTGTTTCGCTCCCGGGGGCAACGAGGGTGTGCCGTCTAAATATTTGCCGGGAAGCTGCCGAGCTTGATCGCCTCGGCCTCGATCTCCCGGTAGGCCGCAGCCAAGCGCTCCACCCAGGCATCGATCTGCGCCGTCGTTCTAAGCCCGTCGTTGCGGATCTCGATCATGACGGCGTGCAGCCCGCGGCCTTCGCCATGCACGGGGACCGTGTAGTCGATGGCCTCCTCGATCGGGTAGGGCTGGTTGTCGCCGACGATGCCGTCCACCCGGTGACCGAGTGCTGTCGACATGAGGGCCGCGAAGCGACGGTCGCGCCAGTGCGAGACACCGACGGGCCAAGGCCGTTGTTCGCCGCTCAAAGCCGGCGTGAAGCTATGGATACTGAGCAAAATGCTCGGGCGATTCGAGCGGGCGTCCAAGAGTCGCTCGATGGCGTCGTGGTAAGACCGGAAGAGGGCCTCGACGCGGGCCGCTCGCGCCTGCGTGGTCAGTCCGAGGTTGCCCGGAACGAGCACGCCTGCACTCTGCTCCGCGATCGATGCCGTGTTGGCGAGCGGGCGGTTGCAGTCGATCACCAGGCGCGAGTAGCCGCTCAGCACCAGCGGCGCATCCAGATGAGCCGAGAGTCCGCGCGCCACCTCCGCGGCACCCGGATCCCAACCGATATGATCCGCCAACTGCTCGGGGGCCAGACCGAGTGAGCCCAGTCGACGGGGTATCCGATTCGAGGCATGGTCGCAGACCAGGACGGCGCTGCCGGCGCCCTGCGCATTGACGATCTCGAAGGCCGGCGGCTCGTCCGGGTCCAACAACGTCGCCGTCCAGCCCCGGGGCGCTGTGCTCATACCTCGTCGGTCCAAACCTTGAAGCTCTTCAACACGTTCGGGCCGAACGCACTGCTGATGGCGACGTCGGCTGCATCCCGGCCCTGTGCGATCAGGATTCGGCCGATGCGCGGGATTTTGTTGCGCGGATCGAAGGTGTGCCAGTGCCCGCCGAGATAGACCTCCATCCAGGCCGAGAAGTCCATCGGGTCCGGCGAGGCGGGTACCCCGATGTCGCCGAGATAGCCCGTGCAGTAGCGCGCCGGGATGTTCATGCAGCGACAGAAGGCGATCGCAAGATGGGTGTAGTCGCGGCAGACACCCTTGCGCTCGTTGTAGGCTTCGAGCGCGGTCTTGGTCGCGCGCGCATGCTGGTATCCGAACTCGATATGGCTGTGGACGTAGTCGCAGATCGCCTGGACACGCGCCCATCCGGGCGGTGTCCGGGAGAAGAGCTTCCACGCGATCTCGGAGAGGCAATCGGTCTCGCAGTAGCGGCTCCCGAGCAGGTAGACCAAGGTCTCCCCGGGCAGGTCCTCGACCGCGTGCTGCATCGCGTCCGCGTGAATCGGATCAGGAAGACCGTTGTCCATGACGAGCGCATCGGCTGAGATGCGGATCTCGCCGGCTGGAGCCACGATGCGGGTGCACCAGTTGCCGAAGCCGTCGCGGTAGGCGGTCATCGGGACCGACGGGCGGGTGACGACTGGGTCGGCCCTGACCATATCGGAGACCCTACTGAAATGGACGTTCAGCGTCAGGATCATGGGTGTCGGCTGGGGACACTCGAAGATCATCTCGTATCCGATCCGGATCTGCATCCTGAACCTCCCGTGGGCATGGAGAGCCCGTCAAAGCGTATGGATGGCGACCTTTAGTCGTCGCCGATGATTGTTCAAGCGCATTCGGAGCAGCGATCGTCAGCATAGCACCGAAATCGTTGCGCTCGATGGCGGCACCGAGTCCGAAGTCGGCCGGACGGATCGCTTGCCGGACGCGCTCTGTGCGATTGCGACGACCGAGACGACATGGGCTGAAAATAGTTACACTCGCCGTCCATAGCGGCTCGTCGATCAGGGCATTTCAATGAAGAACAGGCGTCGCGATGACGGGGTGGTGGGAGCGGGCGAGGCGACGGTATCGGATCGGTCCGGCGGCAGCGAGCCGGTGAAGGCCGATGCCCGAGTCTTCGACAGTCGCCTCGAGGCGGCTCATGAGGCGGCGTCCTATGTCCGGGCGTTCTGCGACGGCTTGGGTTTGGGCGAGGTCGAGCTCTCGCAGGTCGAGCTTTGTGTGTACGAGGCATTCGTCAATGCCGTAGAGCACGCCTATCACAAGCAACCGGGACACGAGGTAAGGGTCGTGACCGAGGCCGACGCCGGCTCTTTGCGGGTGCGTGTCTGTCAGCGTGGTGTGCTGCCGGATGCGGCCCTGGTGGCGTCGACGCCCGCCGGTTTCGACGACCTGCCGAGCGGGCTCGATGCGCTCGATTTCGAGCTGCGCGGACGCGGTATCCGGATCATCAAGTCCATCATGTCCGACTGCGAGGTGGAGTCCGACGGGGACACCGCCTGTTTGCTGATGACGAAGTCCCTTGCGGCGCAAAGGTCCTAGTCGAGACCCGGTCGCTGCGGCGGCGGACGCCAGCTCGCCGGGCGTAGGATGGCGAGCAGACCCCTGAGCAGATAGACGAGATCGCGTCCGATGCGTCTCTGTCGGGCGTAAAAGACGTCGCTCATGAGCTTTTCCTCGAACGGCGCATCCCTAGGGACGTCGAGCTGCGTCGGACCGAAGAGCCCCGCGGGGGCCTCTTCGCGGATCCGCTCCCAATCATCGCCGAGCCCGTCCGCCGCCTCGGGCGACAGGGGCGTGACCCCGACCAGCCGGAGATCGCCCGACGCCACCGCCAGCAGACGCGGGAGTGCCCGCAGGATCGGTATGCGGGTGCGCCACTCCCGGGCGACGAAGTTCCTGCGTGTGGCCTGACCGAACGCGTCGATGTCGCGTTTGTTGCCGCGCAGGGTGATCGAATCGAACCAGCCTCGGTCGCGATTCGGGAGTGCGGCCAGGGCAGCGATCGGCCACAGCGGGAGCGATAGGATCAAGCCTAGGGTTCCGAGCAGGCGGTGGACGGGGTCGGCGATCCCGCCGCTCAAGGTTGCCTGCTTGAGATCGGCCAAGAGACAGGCATCCGTCACCTGAAGGACGGCGCCCGAATCCACTCGAATCATGGTGTTGGCACTAACGATCGCATTGGTGATCTCCACCAGTTCGCCGACATAGGTGTGAGGGAGGATGACGCTGGAGTTGATGGTCGCACGCCGATCGACGATCACGTCGTCGCTGATCACGACCTCGCCCGTCAGCTCGGCGTCGGGTGCGATCCGACATCGGGCACCGACCAGACAGACGCCCTGTTTCAGTGAGCGCGGCGAGACGCGCGATCCGCGCCCCAGCGTCAATCCCAAGGCGGCCTGTCGGCCGGGCAGGATGAGACCGGGCAGGCGTTTCGCGATCGCATCCAGGTTGACCCGGTGATACTCGGCGAGACTCTGCACTGTGCGAACCTGCTCGGCCGCTACGGGGATCCAGGCGGTTTGCGTTGCCGACGCCTCTCGGCGGGTCGGCGGCCAGGATAGCGGGGTCAGGTCGAGCGCACCGGCGCGATGGATCCCGCAGGCGGCGGATACGCCGTCGGCATCGGCCCAGACCGAATCGCCGGGGGTCGTCTCGGCCGCGGAGATCCAAGCGGGGACATCGAAGCCGTGAATCAGGTCGCCGCGCAGCGCGACGATGGGTCCATCCAGGCGTGTACCGAGTCGGTCGATCACCGCAGTCGGGTCCTCTTCACCGCGGGTCAGGGTGTAGGTCAGGCGTAGTCCCCAGCGTGTTCCGTCGCCGATCACCCGCTGGATCTCGTCGGCAAAGGGCGAGACCACGACGAGAATCCGTCGGATGCCTGCTTTGGCGAGCGATTCCAAGGCGTGCTCGATCATCGGCTTGCCGGCGACCGGCAAGAGGGCGACGCTGGTGCGCTCGGTCAGCGGTATAAGCTCGGAGCCGAGACGGTCGGCGAAGAGGACGGCCTGGTCCATATCCATTACCCCGGAAGAAGGATTCGAGAGGGTCTGAAGGGCGTCGGCCACGACGATCGTCGATGTCTGCGAGGTCGCACGGACGCAAGAAAGGTGGGTGTCATGGTCGGAAGCGCTTAATAGGCGCCCCGCCCGAACAACACGGCAGGCACCGTCTGCCAGAGGAGCTTGAGGTCGGTCAGCAGCGACTGGGACTCGATATAGCGCACATCCAGCTCGACCTGCTCGGGGAAGGGGATATCGGATCGCCCCGAGACCTGCCAGATGCAGGTGATGCCGGGTGTGACCTCCAAGCGCCGCCGGTCGGAGAGCGAGTATTCGTCGACCTCTGCCGGCACGGGCGGACGCGGACCGACCAGCGACATATCCCCCTTGATCACGTTCCACAACTGCGGCAGCTCGTCGATCGATGCCTTGCGGATGAATCGGCCGATCCGGGTGATGCGCGGGTCGCGCTGCATCTTGAAGGTGACCCCGCCGGACATCTCGTTCTCGGCCAGCAGCTCGGCCTTGCGCGCCTCGGCGTCCATGTACATGGAGCGGAACTTGTACATGGTGAAGATCTGTCCCCAGCGTCCGACGCGTGTCTGTTTGAAGAGCGCCGGACCGGGCGATTCGAGCCGGATCGCCAGCACCAACAGCCCGAAGATCGGCAGAAGCAGGATGAATAAGGGGCCGGCCAGCAGGATATCCAGGGTGCGCTTGAGCAGATAGGCCGAGCGTACGACCGCCACCCAGGCGAGCCGCTTGGCGCCGATGCGCAATCGGATCAGCCACGCGGGCTGACCCGCGCGGCTGTAGCGGTGCAGGAGCAGCTCTTCCATCGAGGTGTGGCTCGGTCGTTCGTCGCTGCTCGTCATGAGGTCTCGCCGCCTCGCGCCTGTCGCCACACGCGGTAAAGGAATAAGGGGTTGCCGATCACATAGCGTCGCCACATTCGCCCGGGCTCCTGCATCAGCCGCCAGGTCCATTCGAGCCCGATCTCGCGCATCCACACCGGCGCCCGGGGGATCCGGCCCGAGTAGAAGTCGAAGAGACCGCCGACCCCCATGCGCACCGGCGGCGTCAGGCGCGTATGGTTACGCATGAGCCATTTCTCCTGACGCGGCACCCCGAAGGCGACCAGCAGGATGGAGGCGCCCGAGGCGTTGATCCTGTCGATGACGGCGTCCTCGTCGGCCGGGTCGAAATAGCCGTCTTGAACCCCGTCGATGTGCAGACCCGGAAACTGCGCCTGCATGTTCGCCGCCACCGCCTCGGCGATCCCCGGGCGCGCGCCGAGCAGGAACAGCCCGAGTCCCGATCGGGCGGCCCGCTCGCACAGCTGCGGGAAGAGGTCGGTGCCGTTGACGTTGGCCTGCAGGGCGACCCCGAGCATCCGACAACCGATATGGATTCCGATCCCGTCGGGCAGCACGCGCGCGGCATCGAGGAGGATCCGGCGGTACTCGGCATCGACATAGGCGATGTTGAGGCAATCCGGGTTGACGAAGGCCAGCAACCCGGGATCCCCGGCGACGGCGCGAGCCGCGATCCAGTCCACCGCCTCGGGCATGGTGGTGTTGACGATCGGGACACCGAAGAACTCGAGGACGGGAGGCGTGGGTGCCTCGCCTCCGCCGAGAACCTCTCCGATCAGGGAGCGCACCACCAGGCCGGCATCACCCCGCGCGCTCTGCCCGTAGGCATAATCACGGTCGATCAGCGCCTCGGGCGCATAGGCCACACCGGTGCGGCTCTTGAGTCGATAGGGCGAGAAGACACCGGGTCTGACCGTGAAGCGCACCGCCGCCTCGACATCGACCTGTGCCACCTCGAGCGCACTCAAGGGGCGTGGTCCGGCGACGGCCAAGTCTCCGCGCAGGATATTGAGCAGCACCGCGAGATCGCGCCCCGGCGCCGGACCGGCGAAGTAAAGCCGCTCGAAGGGTGCGCGGAAACGCCCGACCAGTGGCTCGCGATCGAAGATCCGACTCGCGCTCGCGTGGGCCACCGCGCCTCGCAGCAACAGCAGCGGAGCGAGTATCACCAGGAGCAACAGCGCGACCGTCAGGTCGAGTGCCCGCGAGAGGAGAACCCCGAGGACCGTGAGCGGCGGCAAGAGGCTCCGCAGCCAGAGTGCGCGCCACGGCCGCTGCCGGCGGCCGAGCGGACCCGGGATCTTCAAGTCGGGCTTGCGCTTCATGATGTCGTCGCCCCGGCGTCGGAACGGGCGTCTGTCCCGGACGAGATCTCCGCACCGGCCGAGGCGCGGGTCGATGTCGCCTCGCCTCGGGAAATGATCCGGGCCGGGACCCCGACCGCGAGACAGCCGTCGGGGACGTCCTGAATCACCACCGCGTTGGCCCCGATCGCAACATCGTTGCCGATGCGGATCGGGCCGAGCACCTTGGCGCCGGCCCCGATGTCGACCCGGTCGCCGATCCTGGGCGCTCCGCGCACCCCGCGATGACGCAACCCCACCGTCACCCCGTTGCGTACCACGCAGTCGTCGCCGAAGACGGCGTCCCCGCTAATGATGATGCCGCCGAAGTGCTCGATCAGGAAGCGCCGGCCGAGCCGCACCTCGCAGGGCAGGTCGATCCCGGTCATGATCTGCGAGAGCACCTTGAGGAGCTTGTAGAGAAAGGAGAATGGCCAGCGCAAGACGCGGTTCTCGATCCCGTAGCGCCAGCGCCCGAAGCGATAGACGAGCATGACCCAGAGCCCTTGGCGTGCCCAGTCGCGTTCGTAGGTCTGCCAGTCTTCACGGATGTTGTCGAACATGGCGTGCTCCCGACTCGCTGCCTACCAAGGTCTCGGCGGCGAGCGACGCCCGCCGGCCGTCTCGCGCCAGGCCCGATCGAGCAGGCCGACGATCGCCGACGACTCGGCGCGCTTGGCTTCGCGCTGCGGGTCGCCGCCGCGGTTTCGCCAGGCACGCACCCGATGCCAGCTCGACTCCAGTTGACGCATCGCCCAAGCGCCGAGCCAGCCATGGTGCTTGCGATAGTAGAGCAGGCCGCTGCGCATCCGCCAGAGTGTGAGCTGTGCGCCTTTGCCGGCCGCACTCATGTCCAGGTCGCCGTGTGTGCGCGAGGACTCGCCGCCGATATGGACCACGACCACATCCGGCCAATAGCGGATTCGCAGTCCAGCTGCGCGGATCCGCCGGCATAGATCGACCTCCTCGTAATAGAGAAAGAATGCCTCGTCGAAATCGCCGATGCGGGTCAGCAGGTTGCGGCGGACGATCGAGAAGGCGCCCGGGACCCAGTCGACGTCGGCCGCTTCCATCGGGTCTGCCCAGGTGCGGTCGAAGCGCCCGAAGAAGCGGCTGCGCGGGAAGCGTGCCGCCAGCCCGGAGAGTGTCAGAAGCTCGATGAGCAACGACGGAAACATCCGGGCCGAGGGTTGCCATTCGCCGTCGCGTCCGATCAGTCGTGCCCCGCCCAGACCGATCCCGGGGTCCGCATCCATGTAGCGCACCGCGCGCTCGAGCGCACCCGGTTCGAGGAAGGCATCCGAGTTGAGCAGGACCAGATAGCGCCCGCGCGCCGATTTGAACCCCAGGTTGTTGGCCGCCGCAAAGCCGAGATTGGTCGCGCTGCGGATCAGGGTCGCCTGCGGGAAACGCTCGGCGACCCGGTCCGCCGAGCCGTCGCGCGAGGCGTTGTCGACCACGATGATCTCGTAGCTGACCGGGCCGACCTCGGCGATCAGGGTCTCGATGCATTCGACAAGCAGGTCGCGGGTATTGAAGGAGACGATGACGACCGAGACGTCGGGTGTGGTTGGATCGGACATCGGCATGGCTCCCCCTTAATCCTTCGGCTCGGTGTCGTTGCGCTCGGTGCGCACCCAGGCTGCATCGGTCCGGGAGGCCCGTCCGATGGCGCGCAGGATGGTGAGCTTCCAGAGGATGTAGAAGGGTGCCGTCGCCAGGGCGAGCAGATCGCGCCAACCGCCGCCCCCGATACGAATCGCCGCCAAGACATGCAGTGCGACCAGGGTCAAACCCAAGAGCGCATAGATCCTGGTGGGTCCAAAGGGCGGTACCAAGGCGACGAGCAGCAACAACACATGAAAAGCCAATGGCAGCAGCAGGAGCTCGAGCAGCGGCTCGGTCAGGCGCCGCTCGCCCGCAAGGATGCGTCCGAGCAGCCGCGGCGACCAGTCGATGATCATCCGGAAACGCCCGCCTTCCCAGCGTGCGCGCTGGCTGGCCCCGCCGCTGCGCGTCATGGGCGCGTCGGTCTGAACCTCGGTCGCCGCGGCGTAGACCACCCGCCGACCGCTGGCGACCAGCCGCAGGTGATATTCCAGATCCTCCACCACGCTGGTCGCCTCGTAGGGCACCGCCGCAAGGGTCTCGCGGGTCAGCCCGAACCCGTTGCCGAGGATGCCGACCGAGAGCCCCCAGCGCTCGCGCCCGCGCAGGCGGAGCACGTTGAAGGCCATCCAGGCGATGCCCATCAGGCGCGCGCGCAGGCTGGACGCCGGGTTGTCGATCCGATAGCCGCACTGGACCGCCGCGGCGCCGCGGCGCATCAGTCGTCGCTGCTCGGTCACCAGATTCGGCGCGACCCGGGTGTCGGCATCGACCACGATGAAGCCATCGAAGGGCTCCTCGAGCAGGATGCCGAAGGCGAAGTCGAGCGCATAGCCCTTGCCGCGGCGCTGCAGATCATGACGCTCCAGGACGCGCGCCCCGGCCGAGCGTGCCCGCTCGGCGGTGTCGTCGGTGCAGTTGTCGGCGATGACCACGACCTCGAAACCCGCATCGCCGGGGTCGCAGGCGCGCAACGAGGCGACGGTTTGCGCAATGCCCTCGGCCTCGTCATGGGCCGGGACCAGGAGGGCGATGCGTCCGATGGGTGTCGTTGTCTTCGGATCGGTTTCGCGCCGCGGCGAGAGGATTCCGCCGAGCGTCAGGAGCAGCAGCTCGATCGTGCCGGGCAGGCTCGGCAGTGCGAGCAGGATGCCGAACAGCATCCAGGGCCAGACAAGCGCGTCGTGCGTCACGGCAGCACCTCCGCCGGGCCCAGGACGACCAGGCTATATGCAGGAACAGTGACCCGGATCCGGTCCTTGCCGATCGCCCGAACGGCGAGGGATTGGGGCTGGACCTCGTCGGCGGTCTCGTTGCCTTTGAACGGATCGGAGGCATCCAGGACGCGCCCGAGGGTCGGCCGTGGGCTCTGCGTATCGGGAAAGCGCAGGGTCAGGCGCCGGGGCTCGGGTGCATCGGAGACGATGGCGACCGACCAGCCCTGCGGGCCTCGGAAAGGTACGACGAGCAATCCGCTGCCCTCGTCGGCCATGGATGTCCGGTGGAGATCTCCGCCGATGACCTGATTGAGCAAGGCGACCGCCCATCCGGTCGGGCGCAGTCGATCGCCGCGGGTGAGGTCGCGCGTGACGCCGAACAGCGGGACCAGGCTCGAGCTGCCTTCGAGCCGCGTGTCGAAGCCGGCGAGGGTATAGACGCACTGGCGTCGTGCGCCGAGCGCCATCGCTTCGAGCAATCGCTTGGCCAAGGCGGGGCCGGAGGCGGCGCCGGTAACGATCGCGGCGCGATCGTCGTCGTCGGCGTCGCCGCGTGTCGTGTGTAGGTTGACCTCGTAGACGGCCAGCTCCTGCTCGGCGGGTTGTCGTGCGACGATCTCGGTCAGACGCCCGCCGTCATCCGCGAACAACAGCTCGAGCGCGCGATCCCGATCCGCCGCATCCAGGCTCGGCAGCATGTAAGGGGCGACGGCGAGGATGTCGGCCTTCGTGCTGGCCGCGGCGACCTTGCCTGCCGAGTAGGGGTTGGCGTGCTGGGCGTTGACGACATGGCGCAGCGCCGGATGGTTGTCGGCGCCCTCTTCGAGTGCCGTGAAGAGTCGGTCGGCCGCGGCGCCGTGGTGCGTGTGGTCTTGGATGCCGGCCGGGCGGAAGATGGCGTTCCAGTTCTCGTTGCCGAATTCGACCAGGACCTGCGAGAACCCGTCGGCCTCGATGCGCTCGGCGAGCCAGGCGCCGAGACGTCGCGCCTCGTCCGTCGTGAAGGTCGTGGGCATGACCAGCCAGGGGTTGGTCCCGACGGTACGGCTGAGATCGAGAAATTCGGGTAGGCCATAGCCATACTCCGCACCGCTGCCCGGTCGATAACGGCTTGCACGTCGGGCATGCGGCTCGGCCAGACGGTTGTCGAGCGTGTCGCCGAGCTGGTTCTGCCAGTCGCGCAGATAACCGGGGCGCAGCTGCTTCAGGGCGGCGACGACCTCCGGGCGGAAGGCGCTCATGTCCGGGTCCAGGGGACTGCCTAACCCCGTGGGCATTTCGTTCTCCGCCGCGATCGGGCCGAGCCAGATGTCGTCGAGATGGACCTGCCCCGGACCGCTGACCTCGATGGCGAGCTCCAGCGCACCGATCTGACCGGCATCCGAGGCATCGAAGGCGTGTTCGATGCGCTGCCAGCCCGGCTCCGGGCGCAGCGTCAGGTCGAGAAAGGGCACCGAGCCGTGCCGTCGAAAGAGGATGCGCACCCGCGGCGGATCGCCGGTCTCGGTGTGGATCCAGAGCGAGAACAACCAAGGCCCCTCGACCGGGAGGAGTTTCCCGGCACGCGCTCCTATAGTGTCGAGATGGCTTGCGAGCCGCAAGGTCGCGCCGGACAAGGGTGTGAGTGCCAGAGAGCGCCGACCGGGGCTATCCGGGGCGATCCGAGCCGGATCCACCTGTACACGCCCCTTGGTGCCGTCGGGCAGCCACCAGTGTGTCGGGGGAAGATCGTCGCGAATGCGTGTCAAGGCGACGATATCTCCGGGGGCGAGTCGATCGTCGAGCCCGTCGGTGATCAGCTCGGGCAGCGCATGGCGGCCCGCGGCGCGCGAGTCGAAGAGGGTCCCCTGTGCACCGGCCGCGGCGCCGGTCAGGATCTCGTAGGTCGCGCCGGACCAGAAGCCGTCCTCGCGGGCGAGCCAGGTCTGATCGTCGCTGAAGCGGTCGTGATCGACGTAGGCAACCCGTACCAAGGCGCGGTCGATGATGCCCTCGAAGCCCGGATTCCCGAGCACATTGCGTCTGAGCTGCTCCGCGCCCCAGTAGGTCGAATGGCCGAGGTTCATCCCGATGCGCTCGACGTTTGCCGCCAAGGGGATGGCCTCGACGCGGGCCTCGACCGAGACCGGAGCAGCGCTCGGGATCCGCGGATCGGTCGGCGCTTCGAGCAGGGACTCGGTCCGGGCGACGCCGGTCCCCGCGATCAGGGCGGCCAGCGCGGCCGCACTCAGCGATCGCAGCGGTGTCATGGCGTCTCTCCCAGGCGGCGCTGCAGGATGTCCGCCAAGCGTCGGGTGTTGGTCTCGAGGTCATACTTGTCGATGACCCGTCGGCGTCCGGCCTCGCCGAGACGGCGGCGACGCTCCGGATCCGCGATCAGACCCGCGATCGCCTCGGCCAGTGCGGCCTCGTCCGAGGGCGCGACCAGCATGCCGTCGACCCCGTCGCGGATCAGCTCGGGATGCCCGGTGATGAAGGTGGTCACGCAGGGGATCTCCATCGCCATCGCCTCCATCAGAACGACCGGGATGCCCTCGGCGAAGCTCGCCAGCGCAAAACAGTCCGCCTCGGCATAGATGGCACGGATGCGATCCTGGTTGACGACGCCTTCGAAGACGACGCGCTCTCCGAGCCCGAGCCGGCGCACCTGCTCCTGGAGCGATGCACGGTCGGGACCGCCGCCGACCAGGCGCAGGCGCACGTCGTGACCCGCACGCACCAGGGCCGCGACCGCATCGACCAGGACGTGCTGCCCTTTGGCCGGGACCAGGCGTCCGACGCACAGGATCTGGAAGGGCGACGGATGCTCGCGAAAGGGCCGTGGGCTAAAAGCGCTTGGGTCGACCCCGAGCGGGGCGATCTCGAGCTTGGACCAGTGCGCGGGCGGCGAGAGCTTCATGAGCTGACTGCGGCAGTAATAGCCGATGCAGCAGATGAAGGCCGCACCCTCGATCTTTTCGGTCAAGCGATAGCCGGGTGCGTCATAGAACTCGTCCGGACCGTGGACCGACATCGAGAATCCGATGGGGAAGATGCGTGCGGCAATGAGCCCCACGGTGGCGGCCGGGGTCGCAAAATGGACATGGAGGTGACCGAGTCCGCGTCCGGTCAGCCAGTGGCCGATCATGACGGCCTCGACGAAATAGAAGAGGCTGTAAACCAAACGCTTGATGTCGGTGCCCCCGAGCCGCAGCGCAAAGAGCAAGCCCTTGGCATAGGCGCCGGGGCGTGCGCGCAGGGTAGCCCAATGGGCATGCACGGCCCCGCGCAGGCCGTCGGCCTTGACGTAATAGGTCGTTGCGGCTTCCTCGCGCTCTTCCGCGGCCAGGTTCTCCGCGGGTCGATCCGGACTGTTGATCGAGGCGACGTCGATGCGCATACCGAGCCCGCGCAGACGGCGAACCTCGCGCAGGATGAAGGTGTGCGAGGCAGCCGGATACTGGCTGACCAGATAGGCCAGCGCCAGAGGCGTGCGTACGGTGTCGTTCATGTGTCTTGCGTCCTTGGCGATTCGAGAGTGCAAAGGTCTGCCGTGGCTCATGAGCCGGATCTGGTCCGGCGCCGGTTGCGGGCTGCGACCGGGTCGGCGAGCAGATCCCGATAGAGCTCGATGGTCGATTCCACCTTTGCGTCCCAGGCGTAGCGCTCTTCGGCGCGGCGGCGTCCGGCCTCCCCGCGCTGTCGCCAGATCTCGGGGTTGCGGACCAGATCGCGCAGTGCGGCGACGAGTCCCTCGACGACCGCCTCGGGTCCTGTCGGCGGCAGCGCCAGACCGACCGCCGAGTCGATGATCTCCGCCGGACCGCCGAAATCCACGGCGATCACCGGACGGGCGCAGGCCATGGCCTCCAAGAGCACGGCACCGCCGGACTCGCGCACCGAGGGCAGACAGAAGACGTGCGCCGCGCGGATCTCCGCTGCCACCTCGGGGGGCGGGAGGTTGCCGGTGAAACGCACCTGCTTGCCGAGCCCGAGCCGCGTGGCCTGCTCGCGCCACTCGCCCGACAAGGGTCCATCCCCGACGATGCAGAGCCGGATCGGCATCTCCGGGGCAAGCCGCGCAACCGCGTCGAGCAACATGCCAACCCCTTTGAAGGGCACCAGACGTCCGACGAAGACCAACCGCAGGGGCTCGCCCGCGACACCCGGCGCGGTCGGCCAGGGTTCAGCCGGAAAGGTTTCGAGCTCCACCCCGTTTTCCAGCACCGGTACGCAGAGGTGATGATAGCGGCGCGGGATGCCGGCGATTGTGGCGCGTGTCGCAGTCAGGATGGCCGTCGCATGACGGGTCCCGCCGGCCAGTGCATCGATGACCCGCCCGAGATGGCGCACCGGGTAGAGCCAGGCCGAGTCCGCGCGGAGGATGTCGCGGAACCCGGGCGGCAGACCCAGGTTGCCGTTCCAGGGTCCAAGCACGACGGGTAGCCCCAGACGGTGAAGGCGTGTGGCCGCGAGCGGCGAGACCGGGGTCGGGGCATGCACGATGTCCCAGGGCATGCTGTCCCGTGATTCTGTCCGGGCGATGCGCAACGCCTCGCGATCGTAGACATAGAAATCCAGCGACGAGACCAGGAAGACCGCATGCTCGCTCTTGGGGAAGATCCGCGAGGCCACCCGATACAGCGGGCCGGCAAACCACTCGGTATCGACATAGAGGATGCGGCCCTCGCCCACCGGCCCGCCGGCCGCCTCGATGGCCGGGCGGTTGCGAACATGGGTGAGCAAGGTCGTCGGCAGCCTGCGAGCGAGCCGGCTGTACCAGTGCCAACCGATCTGCGAGACCGAGCCCATGCCGGGGCCGCATTGGTAGGCGGACAGCAGTAAGCGCGGTCCTTGTGCTGCAGTCATGAGCCTGCCCCTTCCGCCTTTGTTGTTCTCATCCTTCCGTCCGGTCAGTGTAAAACGCGCCCAGAGCAAAATGCGTCATTCTCGTTTTGTGTTCAGCGTCGGAGACGTCCTTGATCTCGGCGAGACGCGGTTTAGATCACTTTTCGATCGGCACCCTGCCTCCGGTGCAGTGCGGACGCTCGTTCAGGTCAATCCGCGGAGATAAGACGTGACACGCGTGTGAATCGGCAGCAGGAGCGCGCCGCCGGAGGTTGGATCGCCGGGGACCGGCGGTCGAATGCCGTCGAGCTCTTCCCAGCGCCGGGCAAGATAGCTGAACCAAAGCGCCGTAGCCTCGCCGGTCGGGATGTG
Source organism: Thiocapsa roseopersicina (assembly GCF_900106925.1). GTDB lineage: Bacteria > Pseudomonadota > Gammaproteobacteria > Chromatiales > Chromatiaceae > Thiocapsa > Thiocapsa roseopersicina. Next base: position 100,302 of record NZ_FNNZ01000005.1, on the reverse strand, counting down.
CATGCACACGAGATAGTCGCCGAGACAGCGGCGTGCCAGCGCCTTCGGGGCGCGAGCGGAGCAGAGCAGATAGGCGAGGTCGCCGAGCGGGATGCCCGCGAAGGTCGAGGAGCCCCAGTCGAGCACACGAAAATCCGAACCGTCGGCGTGCGTCAGGCGGATGTTGTAGATGCCCAGATCGCCGTGCTCGAGCACCACCGGGAGCGACGGCGCGAGCCGCTGCAGGTCATCCAGCGCGGCCTCGGCCCTGTGCTGGACGCTGCGGGGCAGGATGCGCCGCGCAACCAGGCGCCGCAGGGGTGCGACGTGACGGGTCTCGATGGTTGCCCGCTCGGGCCGTTGTCGGGTCGTGAGTCCGACCGCCGCCAACCAGTCGGCCATGGCGAGACAAAATCGCGTGCGGCCCCGCAGACGCCAGCGGATCCCGAAAAAGGGGTGGGTCGGCTCGTAGGTATAGGCGAGTGCCCAGCGCCCCGCGACCACGGCGGAGTCGGTCGGGCGGATGACTCGGGCGGCTTCGGCCGGACCCAATGCCTGCTCGATGCGATCGAGCTGCTCGGCCTCGGCGTGCAGGTGCTGCCCGCCCGGAAAGCGCGCGGCCTTGATCAGGCGTCGAGGACGTCCGTCTTCGTCCAGGCTGAAGGCCAGGATCGGGTTGCCGGGCCCGAGGCGACCCGAGGCCAGCAACCAACGCTCCGGAGGCGTCGAGCGGATCGCATCGTCTCCGATGGACGCCAGGGCTCCGCGCAGGGCGGCGAGCAGAGTCGGGTGCGGCTCGCCGCCATCGCGACGATAGAGCGCAATCCCGTGCTCGGGCAGGAGTCGAGCCGCCGCCCCCGGCGACAGACGTGCGCGCAGACCTGTCGCGGAGCGCGAGGGAAAGAGCCGAAGGTCACGCGCGGCGGCCCGCCAGCCGGCGGGATTATCGGGGATCAGCACCCGGAAGGCCGGCCAGTCCGGATAGGCTCGCCAGCGGCCGACGGGTGTCAGATCGGCCGGTATCGCGCCGGCCTTCCGACCGAGGAATCGGCACAGGACACCACCCGGTCGCAGATGACGTCCGGCCGCGATCTCGTCGGAGAAGACGAGGTCATAGGTGCCCTCGGGCGCCTCGATTCGGCGCACGCGCTCGGGTGCCGCAAGGGCGGCCATCGCCGCGAGCGTCGTCTCCTGCAATCTGTCGTGCGGCGGCTCGACGACCAGGTCGATCATGCCGAGCTCCCCGGCGAGATGGGGGAGAAAGGCCGGCTCCCGCGTGCCGAGCACCAGGGTGCGGATCTCGGGCCCGAGCGGAAGGAGCAGCTTGAAGTCGGCGAGACGATAATCCTCGACGCGCGCCGAGGCCCGCAGATCAGTGCTCATTCGGATGGCCTCTCTTGGGTTGACGTCGAGCACCGCCGAAGCGTCCGACCAAGCCCCCGACCTTGCCGGCGACATAGTCTTTTTCGCCCGAATCGAGCTGGAAGAACCACAGCATGGCGGCCTGGAGTGCGCAGTAGGCGATGCCGGCAACCAAGACCAGCAGGACACTGCCCCAACGGTCGTCGCCGACCGACTCGACCCAGGGTCGAGCCAGCAGATAGAGGGCGAATCCGGTCAAATAGGGCCAGAGACCGGGCAGCAGGGCGCCGCGCACGAAACGGGACTGATCCAGCGCCAGGAACCGATTGGTATAGGCCATATAGATCAGCGCACTCAGGATCATGGCCAGGGCAACCGCCAGGGTGATGACCACCACATCGATGCCGAAGACCAGGAAGCCGGCGCCGACCAGGACGATCACCAGCGCAAGCTGCGACAGCGGGTAGATCAGCTCGCGCGCCGGGATGCCCATGCCGCGGTAGATGTTCGAGGCCGGACCGGTCAGGACGTTGAGCTGGAAGGGCAGCGTGAAGCAGGCCAGGATCAGCGGCGCCAGGGCAAATTCGGGGTTCGGCCCGAGCCAGGCGACCATCAATGGCGCGGCGAAGGCCGCCATGAAGCCCATCATGAAGCCCGTCACCAGATTGATGTAGCGCGCGCCCTTCAGATAGAGCCCGAGCAGCTCGCCGCGGCGCTCCTGGGTGTGCATGTAGGAGGTCGCCGGCAGGAAGACGGCGTTCATGGAAGACGGGATCGAGGTCGCCATCACCGGGAATTTCTGGGCGACGTCGAAGAGTCCGGTGGCCTGCACATTGATGAAGAGCCCTGCGATCAGCTTCTCGATCGAGCGCAGGAACATGCCGAGAAAGCCCGAGAGCTGCACGATCCCGCCGTAGCGATAAAAGAGCGCGAGATCGGCCCGGTTGAAGCGCCGCAGCGAGATCCTCAAACCGGGGATACCCCGGAAGCAGAGCCAGACGTTGAGGGTGATCGACACCGCATAGCGGATCGCGAAGGCATACAGTAGGCCGTAGACGCCGAATCCGGCGATCAGGAAGACGACGACCAGCAGGGTCTCGAGCAGGAAGGTCCCGACCCAGACCTGGTTCTGCTGCACGATCCGTTGCAGGCCGGTGAGGACATAGGCAAAGGCGCCCCAGCTCAGCTCGAGCACGAAGACGGCCGCGCTGCCGAAGATGAGCACGAACGCCGTGTCCTGAAGCTCGGGCGAGACAGAGAGGGCCTCGATCAGGGTCGGCAATCCGACCCAGAGGATCCCGAGCGCCACGACGCCGACGAGGCTGACCACCGTCAAACCGGTCGACAGCAGATCGCCGATCCGGTGCTCCTCGCCTTGGGCGTGATACTGGGCGACGTAGCGGATGTAGACGTTGGAGACCCCGAAGGCGCTCATCCCCAAATAGCCGATGAGGATGAAGCACATCGCCCAGATGCCGTATTCCTCCAGGCTGATATAGGCCAGGGTGATCGGCGGGAGAAAGAAGCGGGTGACCAGATAGAGGAGCTTGGCCCCGATCGAGCTGAAGATGTTGCGGCTCACCAGGCGGTTCATACCGCCCGCGTCGAGCGTCTCGCCACGTGCGGCGACAGGGGTGTTGTCCTTGGGTGCAACGCTGTCCGTCATGGCTGTCGGCTCGCTGTGCTGCCGCCTCGGTGATCCGGCTCGGTTGCCCTGAATCCCTGTACTGCTGCCGATGTCGGTGTCGGTCGCCCCAGATCCGTTCCGTACCGGAGTCGCCGTCCGGACGCGACCCTGGCTGCGGACCTAAGGATACATGATGCCGACGGCATCGAGAGGTGACTCATGTCATGACTCGGCGGAACCGATGGGCCGGCGTCGGCTCGGGCGGCGCGGCGGTTTCCGTGCCGATCCCTTCCACCCCGGAGTCCATATAGGCGATGCCCCAGCCGGTGATCAGGAAGAGGAGCGGAACGGTCTGCAGCCCGAGGTAGACGGTGGCGATCGAGAAGCCGATCGCCAGGTAGAGACTCGCAAGGGTAAAGGCCAACGAGCTGCCACGAGGCTCGGCCAGTGGTTGGCGCATGCCGTGCGCGGTCAGACGCACCAGCATGATCAGGATGATTGCGAGCAGGCAGGCCAGCGCGATCAGTCCGTGCATCAAGAGCAGCAGGAGATAGTAGTTATCGATCGACGGCATGCCCGGCACTTTCGGCCAAGCGGTCAGGCCCCATCCGAACCAAAGCTGTTCGGCGGCGATCTCGGAGTACTCGGTCAAGAGCTCCCAACGGTAGGCGGCCGATTCCTGGGCGACCGTTTCCGCGCCCTCGCGCCCGACCGAGACATAGTCGAGGAACCAAACCACACCGGGGATGCCGACGAAGAGGAGGATCGCAACGACGGCCCCGATCGCCGCGACCCGTTGGCGCGAGCGTCCGATCATCACCAGCATCGCCGCCAGGATGGCCCCCATCCAGGGTCCGCGCACCATCGTCATGATGACGCCGGCGAGCAGTCCGAGCGTGATGAGCCGGCCCTGACTGATCGGCAACCACGGGGCGAAGCGGGATTTCGGCTCCCAGGCGCCGCTCCATTCGAGCCAGCGCTGGATGCGGTAGCCGATCACCATCAGGATCCCGGCCAGGATGGCATGACCATAGGGGCCGGCGACCCGTGCGAAACCCCAACGAAAGGTCGTAACCCAGCGCGCCTGACCGGGAAAGAAGGGGTCCAGGATCATGCGCCAAGGCGTGGTGCCGAAGCGAAACTCGTAGACCGAGACCGCCGAGATGATGAAGAGACAGACCACCAGGGTCTTGGCGAACCGGACCCGATTCCCGGCGGGCTCGATCAGGCTTTTTGCGAAGATGTAGGGCAGCACCACCCAGGTCAGCATGTTGAACATGAGGTTCTGGGCATCGCTGTAGCCCGATGCACGGTATTCCGAGATGCTCGCGGCGAGCGCAAAGCCGTAGACCAGGAGATCCATCGCGTGGAAGCGGAAACCGGGCGTTCCGCGCGCGAAGAAGGCGACCGCCGTTCCGACGGCAGCGGCTTGACCGAAGGTCGGGTCCGGCAGCCCCGGGGCGTTCCACCGATAGTATTCCGGCAGCAGGAGCATGGTCGGGAGATAGACCATCAGGAATGCCGCGTGGGGTCCGCGGGTCAGTCCGATCCACGCCGCCAGAAGGCCCGGAATCAGCGCGATGATCGCAAGCACCGGTTCGGCTCGCTCGGGCGAGGCGGGGGCTTACCTCGACGCCTCGACCGGTCGGTCCGTCGAGGCCGACTTGACGACGCGTGCCGGGATCCCGACCGCGACCGCGCCGGCCGGGATATCCTGGGTCACGACGGCGTTGGCGCCGATCACGGCACCGTCGCCGATCGACACACCGGGCAGCACGGTGACCCCGCGCCCGATCCAGACCTGACGCCCGATGGTGATCGGGCGGCTCTCATGTCCGGACCAGCGCAGCGCTCGATCGGTCCCGGTACGATGGTTGGCATCGCGGATACCGCTGTATTCGCCGATCATGCTGCCCTCGCCGATCTGGATCCGCTCGAAGGCGACCAGATGGACCCCACGCGAGATCACCACCTCGTCGCCGATTCGGATCTCGCCCGTCCCTTGGGTCTCGAGGTAGAGGCCGGGGTAGAGATAGAGCTGCCTGCCCAAGCGGATGTTGCCGGTGCCGTGGATCTCGGGGACGCCGAGCACGACGACCGAAGGATCCAGCGGGAACCTGATCCGCTCGCGCAGACGTGTATGACTCCAAAGGCGTCCGAGGGGCTCGAGAAGCCGACGTTGCAGCCGTGCGAGGGGAGTCAGCGCGGCAACCGCGAGACCTTTGATGCCTTTGCTCATTGCGCGTCCTCCAAGGCCTCGTGCTCGACCGACATTCGGATTACTTATACTCGATCAGGCGTCTTCGGCGTCCGGCGCGCCGATCGCGGTAGTAGCTCAACTGGCCGATCAGAATCGGGATCTGCTGCAGGTGCGAGTGCACCCCGTAGAGCAGCCGTGTGACCAGGCTCGGATCCTTCCACTCCACTCGGCGTGCAGTGCGCACGATCAGGCCCAGGTAAAAGGCCACCGGCAACAGCAGCGGCCAGAGGCTCTCCTCGACGACGGCGAGCACGATCCCGCCCAGCGCGGCAAGGATCAGGATGGCCGCGTGGATTCGATTCCGACGAACCTCTGCCGACCAGAGCGGATAGTCGCTGTCCCGAAATCGCGACGCGACCTCCGCATAGGCATGGCCGGCCCGTTCGGCGCGACGCCAATACTGGTCCCAGCGGGTCATCGCCAGATCGTGCAGGGTCATGGGCTGGTCGATATGCTCGATGCGGTAACCCAGCGTGCGCAGCCGCTGGCAGAGCTCCGGCTCCTCCCCGGCAATCAGGCGCTCGTCGAAGCCGTTCACGCGCTCCAAGGCGGCGCGGCGCATGAGTGCATCTCCGCCGCAGAACTCGCTCGGTCCCGGCGGATAGATCCAATCCAGATCCAGCACCCGGTTGTAGACCGACGCCTCGGGATGCAGCTCGCGTCGGTGCCCCCAGACGACGGCGACGTTCGGATCCTTCAGCAGCGGCAGGGCGCTCGCGACGAAATCCGGATCCAGGATGGTGTCGCCATCCAGAAAGAGGATCACCGGCGCCTGTGCCGCGCGCCAGCCGGCATTACGACCGAGCGCGGCGGAGGGCCGTTGCGGATGCACCACGATCACCTGTGCTCCGAGTGCGCGGGCCCGCTCGGCGCTCCCGTCCTTGGAGTCCGAGTCCACGTAGATGATCTCGATCCTGCCGCGGACCCCGCGAATCGCCTGCACGGAACGCAGGCAGCGCATGAGGCGCGATCCTTCGTTGCGGCCGATGACGACGACTGAGAGTGCACAGCCGGATCCGTTCGGGTTCATGTCTCTACTCCATTGAAAAGACGACGATAATCGGCGATGCGCGCTGCAGCGGAGAAACGGGTCGCCAGTTGCCGGTCGCCGCCGGCGACCAGACGATTTAGTGTCTCCGCGTCCGCCGTCTGAAAGGTCGCGAGGCGGCGAGCCAGGTCGTCGGCGTCGTCGGCGCGAAAGCGCAGGCCGCTGATCCCGTCCTCGACCAAGGATCCAGCGCCGCCGCTGTCCGGGACCAGTACAGGGATCCCCGCGGCCATCGCCTCGAGGATCGCGAGCCCGAAGGGCTCGACCGGACAGAGGTGCAGCAGGAGATCGCTCCGGGCCAGCTCTCCGGGCACGTCGTCTGAAAAACCCGCGAAGGTGACGTTCGAGTGGGTCGCGCGAGCCCGATCGCGCAAGGCATCCAGATCCCAGCCCGTTCCGAGAATGCGAAACTCGAGTGAGCTCGGCCCCGCATGGCGGTCGAGCGCGTCCAGCAAGAGATCGACCCGTTTGATCGGATCGACGCGGGAGACGATCAGGACACGGCGAACGCCGGGCATCGCGAACGACGGGCGCCGCGGGCGCGAGGCGACGTCGTCCGAGCCGAGAAAATTCTCGATGACGGTGATTCGGTCGGCACGCACGCCGTTGGCGACAAGGCGCTCGCGCACATAGTCCGAGACCGCGACGAAGCGGACCCCGGTCAGGTTGAGCACCTTCTTTCGCCCGTAACTGTCGCGCTCGTCGGTACCGCCGTGCACCATGTGGATGTGCACGCCGCGCCGCCGATAAAGCGCGTTCAGGGCGACGAAGAGGAGCGAGTGGGTGACCGCCGTCGCGGCAAAGGAGACCGCGCGGTGAGCGGAGAGCTCGCGGCGCAGCACGCGGGCGAGATCCCGCGGGCTCGTGAAGGCGATGCCGGGGACGCCGCGTCGCCGCGACTCGGCAAGGACCGGGCCGGGCGGCGCGCAAAGCAGCGGATCGATCTCCGCTCCGAGACCCTCCAAAGTTGCGAGGGCCATCCGCTCCGTGCCGTAGAGGTTGCCACTGTGAAGAACGTACAAGAGCCGGGGCGTCATCGCGTTCCCCTGGTCGGGATGTCGTTTGGGGTTGTCTACGGTATTGCGATCGATTTCGAGTTCGGCTCCGTTCGAGCCGGTCGGCCGGCATCGCGCGTCGCCCCATCATCCGCGACCGGAGCCATCTCGCGAGGCCGGTCGATTCAAACTCGGCGAGCAATGCCGATCGGCGGCGCGAATAGAGCGCGGCGGGAATCCGCGTTCCGAATAGTAACAGAACGCGAACCGCGCGCCCCTGTCGGGCTGAAGTCCGACCCCGGGCCGGTTGCTCGGAGGGGATGTGGTCTTCCGGGAATCGTCTTCAAGACGGGATGGTCATGTAACCCGGCGTGGGCGGGGTCGTCGCCGACCCGGACATCCGGGCCGACTCGGGCGGGTGGACTGCCGGCTTACTGCCCCCAGCCGAACAGCAGGCTGACCTCGTCGCCGCCCGGCGCGATGGCGACGTCCGGATGGTCCGTGCGCAGGCGAATCCTCACGCCCCGATCGCTCTCGATCCAAAGATCGTCGGTGCTGACCTCCGTCTCCGAGGGGTCGGCCAGTGCCGTGACGAAGATGCCTTCGAGATCCATCAGATCGGTCAGGCCGTGGACGTCTCCTGTCACGGTCACCGTGACACCGGCCGCCCCGCCGATGCCCAAGCCGTTCACCCTGACCTCGTAGACCTCGTCGCCGTAGGTCAGAATAGCCCGTTCCAGCTTTGCGCCGGAGGCCTCTTTGAGACGGATGGGCTCGAACGCGAGCAGGCCGACGGCGCTCGGCGAGGCGCCCGAGGCGCCCGCGGCGATCAGCAGGGCGAGTGCCGCCCCGGTCCATTGCTTGATCGATTTCAACGTCATCATGGGGTTGAATCTCCCGAGTATCCGTGAGTGGGGTTATTCGGCGTAGGCGATCACGTTTTCGCCGACGACGAGGTCAAGGGTGTCCTGCCGATCGGCCGTCCGCACCACGACCACGACCTCGTCGAGGTGAGCCGGCAGCTGCAGCTCGCCGACGTAGCGGCCGTGTGCGTCGGTGAAGGCATTCTGCAGCAGCCGCATGCCGTTTGCTCCCTTGCTGTAGATGCTGAGCAGCGCCGGGTTGCCGTCGTTCAGCGTCAGGGCGATGTCCACCTCGGTCCAGCGGCCGGTCTCGTAGCGGAATCCGGGATCGGGCTGAAGCGCGTCGATGTCTGCGCGGACCGAGGCGCTATAGAGGGCTCCGGCCAAGACGAGGAGCGTCAGGCCAATGTTCACCGGCGAGATCGAACGGGGGCGGCTGAAGGTCATGGTTGCAGTCCTATGGGCAAGTTGAGAAGCGTCGATAGGAAATATGCATGTTCCGTGCCATGTTCTTTGTTGCTCATAATCATCTGTTTTACAAGATGATATCTTGCGCGAGCGCGATCCATGTGCAGGGTGTGCGCAGGCCAGGCTGCCAGATCTGCAGCGCGTCGGGGGTTGGCCCTGCCGGCGTGGCAGTCGCTTGCGGTCGGATCTCGCCGGATCGGTCGGGAGGCCATCACCGGTCTGATGAGTGACAGGCTGCTCTGCCAATTCGGCAGAGATGTCGGGGGTCTCGGCGGATCTCCGGCTCCGATGCGTCGCCCGGGGAAGCCGTATGATGTTCTCGCTCGATACGGCTCGGTCATCGGGCGAAGGAGACCCCGTGCGAACCAGGGTTCAAGCCTTCACGTACCCGAGTCGATCGCTCATGGCTCTCATCGGGTTTAGAAGCCCTTCCCTTGTTTCGATTCGGACGAAAGGATCAGTCATGACCGACCACATCCTGCTGGTGAGCACGGACAAACAGGCCCGCCTCGACATGCCGGAGGTCCTGCGTCGCTTCGGTTTTCAGGTCACCGCCGTTGGCGACGGGAGCGACGCTCGGCGCCTCTTGTCCTCCGATGTGCCGGACTTGATCCTGTTGGACGATCCTTGGCCTAAAGACGTGGGCGCCGACATGATGGAAGCCTGGGCACAGGATCTCCCGATCCTCGTCCTCTGCGGCGGGGACGGGATGGAGGCTGCCCTGCAGGCTCTGCGTCTCGGGGCGACCGAGTTTCTGGCCAAGCCGGTGGACCCGGAAGAGCTGGCCGGTGCGGCGCGACGGATCATCGACAACGTCCTTCTCTACCGGCGCGGCGAGTTCTACACCAGCGTGCTGCGGCACGAAGCCCCCAGCCTCTTGGTGGGCGAGAGTGCGCTGTTGCGGCGGCTGCTGGCCAACCTCGCGGCCGTGGCGGCGACCGAGGCGACCGTCTTGATCCTCGGCGAAAGCGGTGTCGGCAAGGAGAAGGTCGCCCAGGAGATTCATCGCCTGAGCCCGCGGGCCGAGGGTCCTTTGGTGGCGGTGGACTGTTGCTCGCTGCCCGAGACGCTGTTCGAGTCGGAGCTGTTCGGGCACGAGCGCGGCGCCTTTACGGGCGCGGCCCAGCGCAAGCCCGGGCTGATCGAGCAGGCGAAGGGCGGAACCCTTTTTCTGGACGAGATCGGCGAGATTCCGGTCCCGATCCAGGCCAAGCTGTTGCGCGTCCTGGAAACCAAGCGCTTCCGTCGTCTCGGTGCCGCCACCGACATCCAGGCCGAGGTACGGATCGTGGCCGCCACCAATCGGGACCTCGACGGGATGGCCCAGCGCGGCGAGTTCCGCCAGGATCTCTTGTATCGCCTCAATACCTTCGTGGTCTCGGTGCCGCCGTTGCGCGAACGACGCGAGGACATTCCGCCGCTCGTGCGGCACTTTCTCTCCCATCCCGGGCTATCCCAACGCATCGCCAAGCGCACAAGCGAGTCGGCCATGCAGCAGTTGGTCGCCTACGACTGGCCGGGCAACGTCCGGGAGCTGCGCAATATCGTCGAGCGGGCGATCATTCTGTCCGGCAACAAGCTGAAGATCGATTCGGAGCATCTCACCCTCGCTCGCACGCCCGCGAGCGCGCCGAGCGGCGGCGTGACGCTGACGTTCGATCACGAGCCCAGCCTCGCCGAGATCGAGCGGCGCTATCTGCAACTGCTGCTCGAGCGCCACGAAGGGCGCCGGTCGACGGTCGCGCGGGTATTGGGGATCGGCGAGCGGACGCTTTATCGGCTGCTGGCCGATTTGAAGGCGTCTTCGGAGCAGGATCAGGAGCGAGGGGTGAGGGGTGAGGGGTGAGGGGTGAGGGGTGAGGGGTGAGGGGTGAGGGGTGAGGGGTGAGGGGTGATTAAGCCGACGGCTGATAGCTTGTTGTCGCTCATTTTGTTCCACAAGAATCTCTCGGAGTTATCCGCGCCGACCTTGCCGGATTTGTCCACCGCTGTTGCAGGTGCCTGCCGACCAAACGGTCTTGGCTCGGTTCAGGCGACGCTAACGGCAGCAACCGGCCGAAGCTCGGCGTAAGTCTCGTCAGCGACTGCTCGACGCGCGTTGCGGTCACTCACGACTCTGAGTTTGGGCGCGCGCTTACGACCCCTTGCTGCCACTGGCATGACCCCAACCGGCGGAAGGTCTGCCCCAGCAACGGTCACTGGGATCGGATACGGCGATACCCTGGAGTCGACCAACAGCTGCCCCTCGTGTCATCCATTGGAGTGACCGCAGCCGGGCCTAAAGCGGCCACTGGACAGACCGAGTACGAGCGGCAGTTCTTCGGCCAAACCCGCCGGGAGCCGCGCTGCTCTTCGCGATGTTCCCGTTCACCTGGACTTCCTCATGCCGGGAAACACCGGCTCCCGGCACTCTCCAAGAGCCCCTTGACGACGGTCCGCTTCGACCACACGGTCTTCTGAGGACGCGACAAGCGGGACTCGGCGGCCTTCCTCGCCAAGACCTCCTTCGCGCCGCGCAGGCGGAGGCGGTGACCCCGCTCGAACACGACGCCTTCGCGAACGCGCTGATCGGCCGCTGCAGCAGTGCGCCTAGACGCCATAAGCCGCCTTTTCGGTCGGGGTGCGTCACGGTGGCGTTCCCGGCGGCCGCACAGGTCCACCGCCAGTGCCGTTCGCGGACGAGACTGTCGCAAGATCGGAAGCTTCAGACGATCGAGCGCGCGATCGAGGACCTGATCACGGCCTCCCGGGGCCGCGAGTAGAGGTCGATCAATCGGACCCGGACGGGGCGTTGCCTCGAGAGATGTCGCTATGTTTATGATCGAGGACTTCGACGAGATCTGCAGCCGGCGAATGGGAACGTGCCTCGGGGCCTTGAACAAAACGGTCCGCTCCTACGTCCGGTCATGTGCGCGGTAGGCGCGGGCATGAGTCTCGCAAGCATGGCTCGGGTGGCGCTCGCGATCCCAACTGCGCTGATTGGCGTAGGCTGCGGGAGCGGCTACGCGCGTCCCGGCCAGCGCTCGGCCGTCCTCGGCGACGGCGATCCGCACGGGAATGCAGATCTCGATCTTCGAGGTCGTGGGCTCTCGCCCTGACCGTCCATGAGCAACTGGTTTCCGAACGGCGACGACTTGAACCGCCAGCCGACGGAGGAGGATCTCCTCCGGCTACAGGCGACGACCTTGCTCTACTATCTGCACGAGTCGAACCCCGCCAACGGCCTGATCCGCGACAAGACGGACCCGGCCGCCCCGGCCAGCATCGCCGCGGTCGGGCTGGCACTGGGGAGCATCCCGGTGTTGATCGAACGCGCGGTGATCGCGCGCGAGTTCGCGCCGGAGCTGGTGCTGCGACCCCTGCGCTTCTTCCGCGACAGCCCGCACGGACCGCAGCCCGACGCCACCGGATACCGTGGCTTCTACTACCACTTCCTGGACATGAAGACCGGCCGCCGCGTGTGGCAGTGCGAGCTGTCGACGATCGATTCGGCCTTCCTCTTCGCCGGCATGCTCACCTGCGCCGCCTACTTCGATGCCGACACCGAAGAGGAACGGGAGATCCGTCGTCTCGTCGACGCGCTCTACGGCCGCGCCGATTGGCAGTGGGCGCTAAACGGCGGCGCCGCGGTGTCCCACGGCTGGCGTCCGGAGACCGGCTTCATCCCGCACACCTGGCGCGGCTACGACGAAGCGTTGCTGGTCTATCTGCTCGGTCTCGGCTCGCCGACCTTCCCGCTGCCGCCGGAGACCTACACGGCGTATTGCTCGACGTACCGGTGGAAGGAGATCTACGGTCGCGAGCTGCTCTACTCGGGGCCGCTGTTCACCCACCAGCTCTCGCATCTCTGGATCGACTTTCGCGGCATCCGCGACGCGTTCATGCGCGAGCACGGCAGCGATTACTTCGAGAACAGCCGCCAGGCCACTTACATCCAACAGGAATACGGGCGGCGCAATCCGCTCGAGTTCGCCGGTTATGGTGAACACTGCTGGGGCATCACGGCGACGGACGGCCCCGGCTTCGAGACGCGCCGCGTGAACGGCATCGAGCGACAGTTCTACGGCTACTACGCGCGCGGCGCGCCCTACGGTCCCGACGACGGCACCATCGCGCCGTGGGTCGTGGTGGCGTCGCTGCCGTTCGCCCCGGAGATCGTCATTCCCACCGTCCGCGCCATGGTGCAGCTCGATCTCGGCGCCGAGAAGCGCTACGGCTTCAAGCCGTCCTTCAACCAGACCTGTGCGGTGCCCGAGAGCCCGACCGGCTGGTGGGTGACGCCCTACCACTTCGGCATCGACCAGGGGCCGATCATCCTCATGATCGAGAACTACCGCACCGGCCTGATCTGGAACCTGATGCGCCGATGCCCGTACGTGGTCGCCGGATTGCGCCGCGCCGGCTTTGTGGACGGGTGGCTCTGACCAGCCGGAGAACCCGTTACCACCGTCCGGACGTCGCCGCTTTCGACAGGACCGTCGGACGTGCCCATGTCCGTCGCGAACCGCCCGGTCGAACCTGTCGTGACCGCGCCCCGGTCGATCACCGGCGCCGGTAATACTGCAGGAACATGCCGACCGTCTCCTCCACCAGGTCTTCGGCGGGGATCGCCAAGCTCTCTCGACCCAGCAGCCAGGGCCACAGCGAGAGCTCGTTGATGGCACCCATGAACTGGTGAGCCGCCAGCAACGGATTGCGGCAGTTCAGGATGCCCATGGCCGTGAGATGGGCGAGATAGCGCGTGAGCCGCTCGTTTTGCGGCTCCATGACGGCGGCGAACGCTTGCGCGATCCAGGGAAACTGGCGCGCGTCGGCCACCAGCATGCGCAGGAAGCCGAGGTACCCCGGCTGCATGTGAAGTCCCAAAATCGCGTGGGCGATCAGACGCAGCACGTCCTCGACATCCCCTTGGGTTTCGATGCCCGGCGGAAACGCCCCCTCGAGCTGGTCCGACACCCCGCGCAGCATCTCCCGGAAGATCTCCTCCTTGCTGGCGAATTGGTTGTAGAGCGTGCGCCGTGCCACGCCGGCGGCCTCGGCCAGCTCGTCCATACTGACGGCGCCGAAGCCGCGCTCCAGGAACAGGCGCTCGGCGGCCGCGACGATGGCCCCACGCGACGGGCTTCGCCGGACCCTCGGGCCGGCTTCGGTTGCTTCAACGCGAACATCCATACGAAATCCTTGTTGCACTATTTAGTGCATTTAACTATACTCATAAATGTAAGACTTGGCAAGGGCGGGCCGCTCCCGAGGCGACCCACGCTGCGGCAGCTTGCCCTTGCAGAACGCTCCCAACCTCTTTCCTGCGGACGGTCCCGGCCATGTTCAATTCTCTGCCCCTATCCAACGCTCGGATCCTGGCGGCCGCCTTCATGGCCGCAACCCTTGCGGGCTGCCAGGAGAACGTACCACCCACCGCCCAACCCCGGCCCGTGCGAACGGTCACCGTAGAGCACGGGGCGGAAGGGGAGACCGTCTCGCTGTCGGGCCAGGTCCAGGCCAAAGACCATGTCGGGCTCGCCTTTCGTTTGGACGGGCACATGACCGAGCGGCCCGTGAATGTCGGCGACGTGCTCGAGGCGGGCCAGGTCGTGGCGCGGCTCGATCCCCGGATCGAGGAGAACACGCTGCGCTCGGCGCAAGCCAACCTCGCCTCGGCCGAGGCGCTGCTCACGGAGACGCGCCTGACCTTCGAGCGGCACGAGAAGCTCTTGAAGACCGGCGCGACCTCGCGTGACGCCTACGACAAAGCCCTGCAGGCCATGTTGGGTGCCCAAGGTCAGGTCGACTCCGCTCGCGCACAGGTCGGCATCGCGCAGGAAAACCTGGGCTACACGGTCTTGTCGGCCGACGCCCCCGGTCAGGTGACCGCGGTCGGGGCCGAGCCGGGCGAGGTGGTTCGCGCCGGGCAGACGATCGTCGCGCTCGCGCGCCAAGGCGGGCGCGACGCCGTCTTCGACGTGCCCGAGCGGCTCATTCGGACCGGTCCCCGCGACCCGGTGGTGGACATCACCCTCAACGACGATCCCGAGGTAAAAGCGACCGGCCGTGTGCGCGAGCAGGCGCCCCAGGCCAATCCCGCCACCCGGACCTTCGAGGTCAAGGTCGGCCTGATCGATCCGCCCGAGGCCATGCAGCTCGGCTCCACCGTCACCGGCCGCATCCGGCTGACCGCACCCCCGGGGGTGGAGGTTCCCGCGAGCGCACTGACCGAGTCGGAGGCTGGCCCGGCGGTGTGGGTGGTCGATCCGCATGAGCGGAGCGTGTCGCTGCGCCCGGTGAAGGTCCTGCGCTACGACGTCGCGAGCGTCGTCGTCTCGGAAGGACTGGAACGCGGCGACGTCGTGGTGACCGCCGGGGTGCACGTGCTGCACCCGGGTCAGAAGGTGAGCCTTTCGGAGCCCGCCCCATGAACAGCCTCAACCTCTCGGATTGGGCGATCCGGCACCGCGCCCTGGTGACCTATTTCATGCTCCTCGTCGTGATCGCGGGGATCTGGTCATACCTGCGCCTCGGACAGAGCGAGGATCCGGACTTTACCGTCAAGACCATGGTGGTCCAGGCCGCTTGGCCGGGCGCCACGGTGGGCGACACGCTCGAGCAGATCACCGACCGCATCGAGAGCAAGCTGCAGGAAACACCGAGTCTCGATTATCTGAAGAGCTACACGACGCCCGGCCAGGCGACCGTCTTCGTTTACCTGAAGGACTCAACACCCCCAGCCGAGGTGCCCGATATCTGGTACCAGGTGCGCAAGAAGGTGGGCGATATCCGCAACACCCTCCCGCAGGGGGTCGTCGGACCCGGCTTCAACGACGAGTTCGGCGACACCTTCGGCATCGTCTACGGTTTTACCGCGGACGGCTTCACCCACCGGGAACTGCGCGACCGCGTGGTCGAGGTCCGCAAGCAGCTTCTCCAGCTCTCGGACGTCTCGAAGATCGACATCCTCGGGGCTCAGGACGAACGCGTCTATGTGGAGTTCTCCACCGAGAAGCTGGCGGGCCTCGGGCTGGACCGTTCCGCGCTGATCGCGGCCTTGCAGGCCCAGAACGCCGTGACCCCCGCGGGCGTGGTCCAGACCGGGGACGAGAAGATGCTCGTGCGGATCTCGGGTGCGTTCGAGTCGGAGCAGGACATCCTGGCCGTCAACTTCGTCGCGGACGGCCGCACCATCCGCCTGGCGGACATCGGGCGCGTCACGCGCGGCCCGGCCGATCCCGCGCAGCCGATCTTTCGCGTCAACGGACAGGACGGCATCGGGATCGCCATCGCGATGCGCACCGGCGGCGACATCCGCGCGCTCGGGCGCAACGTCGCGCAGGCCATGCGCGAGATCGCCGCGACCCTCCCCGTCGGCATCGAGCCGACGCTGGTCGCCGACCAGCCCGCTACCGTGGAGCATGCGGTGGACGAGTTCCTCAAAGCCCTCTGGGAGGCCATCGCCATCGTCCTCGTGGTCAGCTTGGTCAGCCTGGGTGCCCGCGCGGGCGCCGTGGTGGCCGTCTCCATCCCGCTCGTCCTCGCCGTGGTGTTCGCGTCCATGCTGGCGCTGGATATCGGTTTTCAGCGCATCTCGCTCGGCGCACTGATCATCGCCCTCGGCCTGCTGGTGGACGATGCCATGATCACGATCGAGGCCATGGTGACGCGCCTCGAGCGCGGCGACGACAAGACGCAGGCCGCCGCCTTCGCCTACAGCTCGACCGCCTATCCGCGGCTCACCGGTACGCTGGTGACGATCGCGGGGTTCGTCCCCATCGGCTTCGCCGCCAGCGCCGCGGGCGAGTACACCTTCACGATCTTCGCCGTCGTTGCCATCGCGCTGATCGCCTCCTGGATCGGTGCGGCCCTGTTTGCCCCCTTGCTCGGTGTGTGGATGCTCAAGAAGCCCGAGACGGCACACTCCGGGGAGCCCGGCCGGTTCATGCGCGCGTTCCGCCGCTTCCTGGCGGGGGCGATGCGCGCGCGCTGGGTCACCATCGGCGTGACGCTCGCGCTGTTCGTCGCCGCGCTTTACGGCACCCGCCTGGTGCCGCAACAGTTCTTCCCGTCCTCGGACCGGCCCGAGCTGCTGGTGGACATACAGCTGCGCGAAAACGCCTCGATCGACGCCACGCAGGACGCTTCGGCCCGGCTGGACACGTTGCTGGAAGGCGATGAAGACGTCGCGCGTTGGAGCACCTACGTGGGGCAGGGCGCGGTGCGCTTCTATCTGCCTCTGAACGTGCAGCTCCCGAACGATTTCTTCGCTCAGGCGGTCGTCGTGACCAAGGGGTTGGACGAGCGCGAGCGGGTGAAGGCGAGACTGGAGAGCGCGCTGGCGAACGACTTCCCCGGCGTGGTCGGCCGGGTCTATCCGCTGGAGCTCGGCCCGCCGGTGGGATGGCCGCTCCAGTACCGGGTGAGCGGACCGGAGCCGGAGCAGGTCCGCGCGATCGCCTTCCAGGTCGCCGAGGTCGTGGCGAACGACCCGCGCGCCCGCAACGTCAACTACAACTGGATCGAGCCGGCACGCACGGTGAGGGTCCGGGTCGACCAGGACAAGGCCCGCCAGCTGGGCTTAAGTTCTCAAGCCCTGGCCGAGGCGGTGAACGCGGCCATGTCCGGTATTACCGCCACCCAACTGCGCAGCGGCATCTATCTGGTCGATGTGTTGGTACGGGCTTCCTCCGAGCAGCGCATGTCGCCGGCGACGATCCGAACCCTGCAGGTGCCGCTGCCCAATGGGCAGAACGTCCCCTTGAGCCAGATCGCCTCGATCGACTACGGCCTGGAACATCCCATCGTCTGGCGCCGCGACCGCAAACCCACGGTGACCGTTCAGGCCGACGTCGCGCCCGGTACGCAAGCCGCCACGGCGGCTCAGGCGCTGGCACCTCGGATCGACGCGCTCGCCGAGCATCTGCCGCCCGGGTACCGCATCGCCGTCGGCGGAAGCGTGGAGGAAAGCACCAAGGCGCAGGTGTCGGTCGCACTGGCCGTGCCGCTGATGCTGGTCCTGACGTTCACGGTGCTGATGATCCAGCTGCAGAGCTTCAACAGCCTCTTGCTGGTGCTCAGCGTCGCCCCGCTGGGGCTCATCGGGGTCGTCGCCGCACTGCTCCTCTCGGGCAAGCCACTCGGCTTCGTGGCGATCCTGGGCGTGCTCGCTCTGACCGGCATGATCATCCGCAACTCGGTGATCCTCATCGACCAGATCGAGAAGGAAAAGGCGCAGGGGCTCAATCCTTGGGACGCGGTCATCGAGGCCACCGCGAAGCGCTTCCGACCGATCCTGCTGACCGCGTCCGCCGCCATCCTCGGCATGATCCCGATTGCGCCGACCGTCTTCTGGGGTCCGATGGCCTACGCGATCATGGGCGGCCTGGCGGTGGCGACGGTGCTGACGCTGGTCTTCCTGCCGGCGCTCTACGTGGCCTGGTTCCGTATCCAACCGGAGGCTTCCGCCAGTGCCGCGGCCGCGGCATAGGGTGTCTGCGGGGCAGGGAAGCCATGCCCCCGCCGAAAACCGCCGCGTCTCCGCGGCACGGATCTGCACTTTATCGTGAACCGCAAACCGCTCAATGGGAGGTCACAATGATCGACGAATCGAAGACGGAGGATCAAGGGATCGCCGTGGTACTGATGGAGCGCTTCGAGCGCTGGACGCTGCCGCTCTTGCTGGACATGGAGGAGAGAGTGAACCGCGGGGAAACGCTGGGCCGCTTCGACATCGACTTCCTCGCCGAGGTGCTGAAAGACGCCCAAGCGATCAAGCCGCGCGTGGACCGGTTATCCGAGTATCAGCCCCTGTACACGCGCGTCGTCGCCCTGTGCGAGGAGATCACCGAGAAAGGACTGAAAAACGAGCAGGCCGGGAACGGGTTCGGCACACCCGACTAGGTGCCTGCAAAAGGGCAGTCGACCTTCTCTCGCGACCTCGCTCCCGCAAACGCGCCTCGGAGACCGACGATGGCTGTGCCCGAGCAACATGACAATCGCATCCGCCGACTCGTGGGCCGAGTCGCCCCCGGTCTCGACGCCTTTTCCCGCTACCGGGTGTCGTGGCTGCCCGGCGACATCGCGGCGGGTCTGTCGGTGGCGGCCGTTGCCCTGCCGGTGGGCATCGCCTATGCCGATCTGGCGGGTGTGCCCCCGGTTATCGGCATCTACGCGGCCATCTTTCCGCTGTTCGCCTATGCGCTGTTCGGCTCGTCGCGCCAGCTGATCATCGGCCCCGATGCGGCGACCTGCATGATGCTGGCCGCCGCACTCGGGCCGCTCGCCGGCGGGGACCCCGAGTACTATCGGGCGCTTGTGATCGTCATGAGCCTGATCGTCGGACTCATCTATGTCGTCATGGGTGTGGCGCGGCTGGGTTTCATCGCCGGTTTTTTGTCTCGGCCGATCCTCGTGGGCTATCTGAACGGCATCGCCCTGCTCATCATCGTCGGTCAGATGGGCAAGCTCTTCGGCATTTCGGTCGCGGCCGACGACTTCTTCCCGCAGCTGTTGGAGACCTTGGCAAAGCTCGGCGATGCCCACCTGCCGACCGTGACGCTGGGCATGACCCTGCTGATCGGGCTGGCCGCGCTTCGCCGCTTTTTGCCAGGGGTGCCCGCCGCTTTGGTGGTCGTCGTCGTGGGCATCGGTCTTTCGGCCGGACTCAATCTGCAGCAGCTGGGCGTCGCGGTCGTCGGCAGCGTGCCGGCCGGGCTGCCGGAGCTCTTCCACATCCCGATTCTCCCCGTCGAGGACTACCCCACACTCGTGCGCGATGCGGCCGGCCTGGTCCTGGTGAGCTTCACCGGCGGCATCCTCACGGCGAAGAGCTTTGCGCAGCGCAATCGCTACGAGATCGACCCGGATCGGGAACTCATCGCCTTCGGCGCGGGCAACATCGTCTCGGGGCTCGCGCAGGGCTTCCCGGTGACCGGGACGGATTCCCGAACCGCGGTCAACGATGCCATGGGCGGCAAGAGCCAGCTGGTGGGGGTCGTGGCCGGCGGGGTCATGCTCTTGAGCCTGTTCTTTCTCACCGAGCCGTTGGCCTATGTACCGACCACGGCCCTGGCCGCGGTCATCGTCGTCGCGGCCGTGGGCCTGTTCGATGTTGCGACGCTGCGCGAGCTGTCTGCCATGAGCCGGGTCGAGCTCGGCTTTTCGCTCGGAACCACCCTCGGCGTGCTGGTGCTGGGGGTGCTGCCGGGCGTCCTGCTGGCCGTGGTGCTGTCCCTGCTCTTGTTGCTGATGCTCACGTCCCGGCCGACCGACGCGGTCTTGGGTCGCGTGCCGGGCATGAAAGGGTATCACCACCGCAAGGACTATCCCGAGGCCCGGACCCTACCGGGTCTGCTCCTGTATCGCTTCAACGCCGATCTGGTGTTCTTCAACGTCGATTACTTCAAGGCTCGGCTGCTCGCCGCCATCGCCGCATCCGAGACACCCGTGGAATGGGTGGTGATCGATGCCAGCCCGATCAACGTCATCGACAGTACCGCGTTGAAGCAGGTCGAGCAGCTGATCGACGAGCTCGCCGCCAGGGGGGTCGTGTTCGCCGTCGCGCGCCGCAAGCATGCGGTCCGGCGCTTGTTCGAAGCCTCCTGGGTGGACGTGCGCAGGGAGCTGACCGACGCGTCCAACTACCCGACCCTGACATCGGCGGTGGACGCCTTCAACGCCCGTAGTCGGCGGGATGCCGAGGGGTGAAGCCCCGCGCGTTGCCCTGAATGCGCCGGGGTGTTGAGCCAGTCTCGACGGCCGGTGCGCGCCGCACGCTCGGGCCATGCCTGTTGCCCGGACCATCGATCTCGCCCGAGGCCATCGCGTCATGAATAAGCAACGGAATCCGGACAGGCAGACCGCAGCTCATTTCGGCCGCGCGGTCGGAGACTTTGCCGGCTCCGAGGTGGGCGGCAGGGCCAAATGGATGTTCGCCGCGCTGCTCCTACTGCTGTTCGGGATCAACGGCATGAACGTCCTCAACAGCTACGTCAACCGAGACTTCATGACGGCGATCGCGGACCGTCAGGAGGCCGAATTCATCCGCCAGGCCCTGTTCTACATCGCGGTATTCGCGGGCTCGACACTCCTCTCGGTGATCTCCCGCTTCACCGAGGAGCGGCTCGCCCTGTTGTGGCGGGAGTTCGTGACGGGACGGGCCATTCGGCGGTACCTGACCGACGGGGCCTACTACCGGCTGGACATGTCCAGGCAACTGACCAACCCGGACCAGCGGATCGCGGAGGACGTGCGCGCGTTTACCGTCACCACCCTGTCCTTTGTGCTCATGATGCTCAGCAGCAGTTTCACCGTGGTGGCGTTTTCCGGGGTGCTCTGGTCGATCAGCCCGCTGCTCTTCCTGGTCGCCGTGCTGTATGCCGCTACCGGCTCGCTGTTGACGATTGTCCTTGGCCGTCCGCTGGTCGGACTCAACTACGATCAGTCGGACAGAGAGGCGAATTTCCGCTCCGGCCTCATCCACGTCCGGGAGCACGCCGAATCGGCGATGATGGCCCGTTCCGAGGATCGGCTCGAGGAGAGCCTGCGGGATCGCCTGGCCTCATTGGTGGGCAACTTGCGCCGGATCATCGGCATCAACCGGAACCTGGGCTTCTTCACCACGGGCTACAACTGGATGATCCAGATCATTCCGGCGCTGATCATCGCCCCGGCCTTCATCGACGGCCGGGTCGAGTTCGGGGTGATCACCCAGTCGGCGATGGCCTTTGCGACCCTTGTGGCCGCCTTTTCCCTGATCATCAGCCAGTTCCAGTCCATTTCCAGCTTCGCCGCCGCGGTCGCCCGGCTGGAGTCGCTGGTGGAGGCCATAGAGGCGCCCGAAAGCATCCCCGGTCCGGCCCTGTCGACCCGGGAGGAGGCCGAGCGCCTGGCCTACGAGGGACTCGGTCTGCGTTCGCCCGAAGACGGCCGGCCGTTGCTCAGGGACCTGTCGGTTTCGGTCCCTTTCGGCACCAGGGTGTTGGTTGGCGGTGTGGACCAGGCCGCGAGCCTGGCCCTGTTCCGGGCCACCGCGGGTCTGCGCGTGGAAGGAGAAGGACGCATTGTCCGACCGCGGGCCGACGACCTCTTGTGCCTCGCCGAGCGGCCTTACCTACCGCCGGGCACCTTGCGCCAAGCCCTGGTGCGTACGGCGATGGAAGGCCAGGTTTCCGACGAGCGGATTCTCGGACTGCTCCGCCGATTCGCTCTTCAGTCGGTCCCGGCGCGGGCAGGAGGGCTCGACACGCCGCAGGAGTGGTCGACGCTGCTTTCGCTGAGCGAGCAGCAGCTGCTCGCCGTCGTCCGCGTCATCCTCGCCGCACCGCGCTTCGCGATCCTGGATCGTCCGGAAACCGCCCTGAGCGAGGAGCGGCTGCAAGGGGTTCTCGAGGCGCTTTCCGAGGCATCGATCACCTATCTCTGCTTCGGGAGATCCGACGTCCCGCAAGGGCTCTTCGACGCGATCCTCGACATCCACGCGGACGGCAGCTGGACCTGGACCCTACAGGAGGGTACCGCATGTCTCGTATCATGATCTTTGGTGCAACGGGATCCCTAGGTCGCCATGTGCTTCGCCAGGGGTTGGCCGCGGGGCACCAGGTCACTGTCTTCGTCCGCACCCCGTCGAGGCTGCCGCTCGAGACTCTCGAGACTCCGACTCAGGTCTCGGTGCACCAAGGCGATCTCGGCACGCTCGCGCCCCTTGAGATCGCGCAGCTCATCGAAGGACAGGATGTGCTCGTCAATTGCGCTGGCCACGTCACGGACGGCCAAACCTTCGTCGACATTATCGACCGGCTCGTCACCGCCGTGGAGTCACTGCCGAGGGCCGCGCAGCCCGTCTGCTGGTTCCTCGCGGGGGCGGCGCTCCTGGATATCGACGAATCCGGCCGCAGAGGCATCGAGCTGCCCCGACTCAAGTCGATTTACTGGCCACACGGAGTCAATTTCGAGCGCATCGGTCGGTCGGGCCTGGACTGGCGGCTTCTCTGTCCGGGGCCCATGGTGGAAGAGTCCGCTCTTGGATTGAACAGACTGCGGATCTCCCTGGATCGTTTGCCGGTTGCGGTTCCGACGTTTGCTCGCGCACTCCCTGGCCCATTGTTCCTCCCGATCTTTGCGTACTTGATCCCGCAGATGATCGTGCCGTACGCCGATGCAGCAGCCCTCATGCTGGCCAACCTCGATCCCGGCAATGCCATGTCACGGCACCGCGTCGGGCTCGCGCTGCCGCTCGGCATGCGAGGCAAGAAGGCGCAGTGGGTGACCAAACCAGGAAATGTGAATCAGGCATGACCATCGATGTCTTTGGGTTGCTCGGCGACAACCCGATCCTATTGATCTTCACGGTCATCGGCCTCGGTTATCTGGTCGCCAAGATCCGGATCGCCGACGTCCCCGCGGGACCGGTCATCGGCGTCCTGCTCGTGGGCCTGCTGTTCGGGCATCTCGGATTCGCGGCACCGCCGGGGGCGAGCGCCTTCGGGTTCGCCTTATTCATCTTCTCGGTCGGCATCCAGGCCGGACCCAGTTTCTTCAGCGCCTTCGCGGCCGATGGCGCGAGGTACGTAACCCTGGCCTGCGTGGTGGCGGTCACGGCCGTTGCTTTGAGCCTCGTCCTTGCCCGGTTCATGGGGCTCGAGTACGGGTTCGGCGCCGGAATGCTCGCCGGTGCCCTCACGAGCACGCCGACCCTCGCCGGCGCTCAGGATGCCGTCAGAAGCGGCCTGGGGAGCTTGCCGGAGGCGGTCTCGCAGGCCAAGGCGCTGGAGAACATCGGCGTCGGATACGCCATCACCTATGTCTTCGGGACCCTGGGCATCATCCTCGTCGCGCGCTTCGTTCCGCGCATCGCCGGCATCGATCTGCCTGCCGAGGCGGCCAAGCTGGAGCGCGAGCGCGGACTGCGGCGTGAGCGCCGCCGCGGCCACGGGGGTAGCCTGCCGATCGTCCGTGCCTACCGTCTACCGACGGACATGGCGGGAAAGACGGTAGCGCAGGTCGCTGTGCAAACCGGGCACCTTCAAGGCAAGGTGCTCCGGATCAAGCGCGGTTCCGCGCTCTTGGAAAGTGCACCGGACCTGGTGCTCGAAGCGGGCGACCTGGTCTCGGTCATCGCCGGCATCGGCGTGCACGAGGGCGCGCGGGGAAAGGACGCCGAAGAGGTCCTGGATCCGGATCTGCTGAACTACCGGGTGACCACCCGCGAGATCGTCGTGACCGATGTCAAGGTCGTCGGCAGGACCCTGAAGGATCTCGACCTGCCGAGCGCTTACGGCTGCTTCGCCACGGGGCTTACGCGCGCGTCGATCGATCTGCTCGTCGACCCCGACCTGCCCTTGCAGAAGGGCGATCGCCTCGAAGTCGTGGGGGAGAAGGACAATCTGCACCGCCTGGCCGAAACGGTCGGATTCGTCGAGCAGGACCTCGAGAAGACGGACCTCGCCACCTTCGCGTTCGGCATGATCGCCGGCACCGTGCTTGGCCTGGTCACGTTGACACTGGGCGAGGTCTCGATCGGTCTCGGAACGGCGGGCGGACTGCTCGTCGTCGGGATCATGATCGGCTACCTCGGGTCGGTCATGCCCACGTTCGGGCAGGTCCCCGCGGCGGCCCGCTATGTGTTGATGGAGCTCGGGCTGATGCTCTTCATGGCCGGTGTCGGACTGAATGCCGGCGGCGGCATCGTCGCGGCACTGGCCTCTGTCGGACCCCTCGTCATCCTCGGCGGCGGTCTCGTGACCCTGCTGCCGCCGCTGATGGCCTATCTCGTCGGACGCCGTCTGCTGCGCATGAACCCGGCCCTTCTGCTCGGCTCCATCACCGGCGCCATGACCAGCACGCCTGCCCTGAATGTCGTCACCGAGGCGGCACGCTCCGGCGTGCCGGCCCTGGGGTACGCCGGCACCTACACCTTCGCCAACGTCCTGCTCACGTTCGCCGGTGCCCTGATGATGCGTCTGTAGCCTTGGAGTGAAGAGCATGCGCGAGCCCCCGACGCGATATCCGAGGCGAATCCCGGTCGTCCGAGCCTGGTGGCCCTTGATCCTGCTGATGGCGCTTCTGCAGGCGTGCACCACCGGGCCCGCGCGCAACGCCGTACCCGACGGCCAAGCGCAGACGGCCGGTATCCCTGGGATCGAGCGCGCCAGGGCGTGGGGTGACGATCCGCCGCTCTGGCTGGATCCGTCGCTCTTCGCGCTGTCCGATGCCGAGGTGCGGGCGGAATTCCCCGGCATCTATGGCCGGCCGCACGACTATCTCGCGATCTCCGGCGGCGGCTCCGACGGGGCCTTCGGTGCCGGACTGCTCAACGGCTGGACCGCCGCCGGGACCCGCCCGGAATTTACGATCGTCACCGGAATCAGCACGGGAGCACTGATCGCACCTTTCGCCTTCCTCGGCCCCGAGTACGACGCCGCGCTCAGGGGGTTCTACACCCGGTACGCGACCAAGGATCTCCTGCGCAAGCGCTCCTGGATCGAGATCCTCGGCACGGAGTCCATCGCCGATACCGCGCCGCTGCGGGACAAGATCACCGAGCTCATCACACCCGAGGTCCTCGAGCGGATCGCCGCGGAGGGCCGCCGGGGACGCCGGCTCTTCATCGGGACCGTCAACCTCGATCAGGCGCGCCCGGTCGTGTGGGACATCACCGAGATCGCCGCGAGCGGGCAGCCCGGTACGCCCGAGTTGATCCGCGACATCATGCTCGCCTCCGCCTCCGCCTCCGCCTCCGCCTCGGTCCCCGGTGCCTTCCCGCCGGTGCACATCGCGGTCGAGGGTGCCGATGGTCGGCGCTACGAGGAAATGCACGTCGATGGTGGCACCGCCACGCAGGTCTTCCTCTATCCCCTTGGCCTGGACTGGAAGCGGGTACTGCGCAAACTCGAGGTCCCCGGCACGCCGAAGGTCTACGTCGTGCGCAACTCCAAGATCATGCTCGACCCCGAGGCGGTTCCGCGCCGGCTGCCGGCGATCGCCGAGCGCTCGATCTCCTCGCTGATCCGCACCCAGGGCATCGGGGACATGTATCGGATGTTCCTCGGGGCGAAGCGCGACGGCCTCGACTACAACCTGGCCAGCGTGCCGGAGGACTTCCCGGGGAAATCCGCGGAGCCGTTCGATCCGGTCTACATGAGCGCCCTCTACGACCTCGGCTACCGCCTGGCCAGGGCGGGCTATCCGTGGGCCAAGACCCCACCCGGAACCGTCGTGACCGAGTGACCATGGCGAGTACGCCGTCACTCGAGGCTGCCGCGCGCGAGGGCGATCTCGGACTACTCGTCGTCCGGATCGTTGTCGACTATCTCGGCTCGGTAATGCCACCTTCTGGCGGTTACGGCGGTTTGTCGCGAGCGGCTTGACCCGCCTTCCGCTTCCAATTGCTTGACCGGCTGCTTGTACAGACACACCTGACGTTCGTCCCGAACGAACGAGCGTCGGCAACGGGTGGGGACTTGTCACTCGATGAAGCGCGATCGACTTTCCGCTATCAGGATGGACCCGTCGCTCGCTTGCGGTCGATGGGAGACGGCTCCTGGGACAACTGAGTCGCTCTCCGAGAAAACCGCAAGCGGCGGCAATGCGTCCGGACCGGTCGCCCATGACGAGGCGCCCAGTGGCAGATCCGGGTCGATTTCAACCCTTGCGAATACCCCTTGGACGTTGTCGCATCATGGGATAGCTGGCTGATGGCGAGGTGGGCGAATTCTGGAAGTTCGTTACGAAATAGTTTTGGAAACAACACGCGGCTGACGGGTGGGGGCAGGCGGCAGGCTGCGGGCCTTTGGCGAATGGGCATCCGCGAAACCGGGAGGCCCACCCGCCGACACCGTCGATCAATCGCTTGCCCTAAGGCTGAAACAGCAGTCCCTCGTTGGTGTTGCCGAGATACCAGTTCTCTGTCGCCCTTCCGCCGCTTTCGGCCCAGGTGGCGAAGTCCGGGTAGGCGTCCGCCACGTCGTTCCATTCCGCCGGATATTTCCAGTCCTCGGGTACGTCGAGTGCCCAGGGGAGGTTGTCGGCGGTCCGGTAGAAGCGGCCCTCGGCCGGGTTCGAGGCATCATCGCCCGTGCCGAAGAGCTTCGGGTCGGCCTTGTCGGTCGGCGGCCGATCCACCAGATGGATCTCGCGGCCCCGCTGACTCCTGTAGATGAAGGGGTTGTAAGGAGCGGCGCCGAGGCGAGACGTGCTGACGGGTTTACTGAAGTGGATCTCCGCCGTCAGTTGCACGGGCGGACGCCGCGTGCAGTTGTCGATCGTGTTGAAGAAGCTGCACGGCCAGCGTTCACCCGTCTTGGCCAAGTCCGGCAGTTTCGGCGCGAGGATGAAGACCGCCTCGCGTTGGCCGGACTCGGCCGGCAGGGCGACGGGCGCCCGATCGCCGATCGCGAGCTTGGTCGTCGCGGTGTCGATCAGGCTGCGCTCGATCCCGGGCAGATGGATGCCGAACCCGGTTTGTGCCGTGCCGCCGCGTGCGGTGATCTCGTAGGTCAGCTTCAGATCGGTCACCTCGTTTTGGGCGTTCAGGGTTTCGATGATCCGATAGGCCATCACGACGTCGTTCATGTCGAAGTCGCCCTTGCTCGGCCAGTTGTCTTCGAACGCCAGGTATCCGAAACCGGTGGCGCTGGGATAGAAGCGTCGCGCCGCCCGCTTCGGGTCCAGCGGAAAGGCGTCCAGATCGTCGCTGATGCCGTCCCCGTCCGTGTCCTTCACTTCTTTTGTCAGGGATTGGACCTGGCTGCGATCGACGGCGGAGAAGGGCGTGACCTTGATCGCGATCAGGGCGTCGTTGAAGTCGTGGTCGCTGTTCGACCAGGTCCGATTCATGTCCTCGAATCCCAGCACCAGGAGCTCGTCTTCCGGCTTCGAGAGCAGGACCGTGTGAGCGTTGAGGTTATTGGCACCGGGCGGTTCCGGATTCAGCGCCTTCAGGGTGTGAAAGATCATGCTGGCAGGCTGATTCGGATTGACCCCGCTGCCTTTCCAGCCGTCGGCGACCACCGTGAAGCCGACGGCCGTGCCGGCCTTGAATTTTCCGAGCTCCACGGCATCGCCGAACTTCAGCAGCGGCAGCGAGAAGTTCGGGAACATGACCTTCGGGTTGAGCGCGCTCGCCGAGGTCGGCGTGTTGGCGGGATCGAAGGTGAAATACCCGAGCGAGTTCCGATAGCCGGCGCCTTCATAGACGAAGGCGACCGTGATCTCCGCGTCTTCGAGCAAGGTGATGTTGGCTCCGAGATCGTCGGTGATAAGCTTGGGATCGTTCTTGCGGATATCCCGGCTTTCCGGCAACCGTGTGTGGATCTCGTTCAACAGGTCGGGCGGTATCCGTTTGCTGAAGTCGACCAGCGTCTTGGGGACCCCGTTGGTATCGTAGCCGCCGACATGGGACCAGGTTACCGCCAAGCCGGGTTGGGCCGCAGCGCCGAGGGCAATGGCGGCCAGTGAGGTCAAGAGAGGATGGCGAACGTGCATCGATGGACTCCTGCAGTCGAGGCGTTGAAAATCTCGATTGAGCAGTACATAACTCGTGCCACCGGAGCACGTGGGTCGCGGAAATCCCTGGGATGATGTAAAAAATACGATAAATCATAATCTTGGGTTTTCGAGAGCGACGACTCCCTGACGGGCGAGTGAAGTCCCGGTCCACGCGCGCCTATGGTTTCACTGGCGCCGGTCGCGTCGATCCTGTCCCAAAGAGAAACCAGGGCATTGATTTTAATAAGGAGGGTTGTTTTTCGCGCCGTTGTGGGAGACATGAGTCGGCTTCGGTGGATCCGAAGCCATCTGCCGTTTCGGCAGACTTCGACCTGAAGTGTGTGCCGGAACGGCAGTCGGCATGCTTGGCGATGCGCTCGGGGGCGTCGAGGGCGAGCGCGATCCAGAGCGAGATCCTCTCAGCGGTGGTTGTCTCTTTCGGCGCCTGGTTGGCCTTTTGCGACGATGGCCTTTCGGTATTCCTTCAGGATCTGGCCATAGTAGCCGCCACCCATAAAGACGGTCAGGCCGGTCATGATCAGCCCGACCGCCGGCGGCGCGGCCTTCTCCAGGCGCGCGGCGGAACCTTTGACCTCGCCGATCTGCGCCAGGCGTGCTCGCACCACCAGCCAGGTCGCGTCGCAGATCCCGGCCAGGTACTCGGTGTCTGCGGAGAGACGAATCGGCGCGGCGTCGATGAGCACCATGTCGTAGTCCGTACTCAGGCGATCGAGCACGCTGGGGAGATGGCTGCAGTCGCTCAGGTGTCCGTTCTCCGAATCCCCGGTGCGGATCCGGTCGGGTAGGTTCTCGTCGCTCGGCACGATCGTGAGGGTCGGATCCAAGTCGTCCGACAGGATGTCGAGCAGGCCGGGGCGAGCCTGGGTCGTTCGGTAGCGGGCATCGGTCACGAAGAGGTTCGCTTCGACCACGACGACCCGCAGACCTTGGCGGTCGAGCTCGCGTGCCAGATCGAGAACGATGGTGGTTGCACCGCAGCCATGGCGAGCCGCCGTCACGAGGAGACGACGCACGCCGTTCGCGCTGTGCTCGCGTCTAAGCGCTTGGGCGAGCCGTCGCATTTGGTCGGCGAGCAGGGCGCGATGCGCGGGATCCTGCGAGGGCTCCAGGAAGGCGGCCAAGGGAGGGAAGCCCAGGAGCGACTGCACCTGCCGACTCGTCTGTACACGCCGGTCGAGCAGGTCGACCGCGATTGCCGCCACCAGGCCCAAGATGCCGCCCAGCGCGGCGAAGATCACTGCGAGCTTGGTACGCCCGCCGCTCACCGGAAGGATCGGCGGCATGGCCCAAGTCGAGACCCGGATGAAGCCGGGCGCGCTGGCCTCGATCTCCAGGAACTCGACGCGATCGTCGATCGCATCCAACGCCTTGCGCTCGCGTGCGATCTCGTTGCTGACCTCCAGCGCATCGTTGTAATGAGTCGCGAACCAGGCGGCCTGGTCCTGTTGCCCGCGAAGCTGCGCACGCAACACCTCCTCCACCGCGGAACGTTCGCGTACGCGCGCCCTGCGCTCTTCCAGAAGCATCGCTGATTTCTCGGCGATCAGCTGCGCCGAGGCGCTCTTGACCTCGTTCTCCAGATCATCGAGCTCGCGCTGCGCGATGCGTCTGACCGGGTGGTTCTCCGTGAGTCCGGTGGTCTGCTCGAGGACCTCGCTGCGCCGCTTGTAGAGATTGGCCTTGAGGCTGTTGAGTCCGGGGTCCTTCGAGGCCAGCTCGCTCGCCGCGGCGGTCAATGCCGACCGGGCTGCCTTGCCGCCCGTTGCGGCGTCGTAGGTCGCCAGCTCGGCATCCGCCGAGATGCGCGCGCGCTCGGCTTGGAGCAGGGCGCTCGTGCTCTCGATCAAGAGGGTGTCGTAGGGGTTGAGTGCACCTTCGACGAAGGTGGTGACCCCGAGCGTCTGGGCGAGCTCGCCGCGTCGCTCCGTGAGGGCCTGGATCCGAAGCACATGCGCCTCGCGGCGTGCCAAGAGGACCTCGATGCGATCCTCGCCGGCGTAGATCTCCTCCGTTTTCGCCTTCTCCAGATAGACCTTCACGACGCTGTTGACGATCTCGTCGAGCCCGTTCGCATTCTCCGACTCGAGGCTGACGGTAATCAGATAGGTATCGCGGACATCGCGCACCTGAAGTTGCTGCTGAAGACGCTCGGCGGCCTCGCGATCGGATTCGTCGGGCTCCTGCCAGAGGCCGAAACGGCGCTCGCCGAGCCGCGCGAGTGCCTCGAGCACGATGTCGTACCGATTGATGGTGCGCGCCTGCTGCTTCATGAACTGCTGAAACTGGGTGAAGGACTGGAATTCCAGCTCCTTGGAGTCCTCCAGGATATTGGCGAAGCGCGGGGCGACATAGATGACCGCCGTGGCGCGATAGACCGCGGTGCCCTTGATGTAGGCGACATAGGTTCCACCGACCGCGACGATGAACGCAACCAGGATGACCAGGAGCTTGTGATTCCAGATGCTGTCGAGCGGCTGGAAGGCACCGGAGGAGACGGGTTGGGCGGGCGGTGCGCTCATGGACGAGCCACCGCGTCTTCGCGCGGCCGATGCGGCGCCGGGCTGTAGACACGGGGTTTCATCAATCGCCGCTCATCAGCTGATTGATGATCAGAATCGAGCTGAACGGATTGAAGTTTTCCAGAATGTAGCCGATCTGCGAGATGCCGCTGCGCGGCACATAGACGATGTCGCCCTCTTTCATGGCGACGTTCAGCCCCGGATCCGGTTTCAGGATCTCCATGAAGGAGAAGCTGAAATTGACCCGATCCGCCGGGCGGATGACATGGATGCGATTGAGGTTCGCATCCCGGGTCGGGCCACCGGCCTGACTCAGGGCATCGAGGAATGACATCTGCGGCGTCAGTCGATAGACGCCGGGTGTCTCGACTTCGCCGAGGACATAGACCGGTGTGTCGGTGGAATCCGGGATATAGACGATATCGTTGCGCTGCAATCGGATGTTCAGCGACAGGTCGCCGGTGAGCAGGCGCGCGACATCGACCCAGAGGATGCTGTCGCCGCGAATCACGGCGCAGCGCGTCAAGAGCTGCTCGGGACGCAGGAGCGGCAGGCCACCGGCTTGGGCCAGCGTTTCCAGTAGATTCGGCGGGGTGTCGAACTGCAGGACGCCGGGATTCTCGACACGCCCGAGGACCACGATCCGATTCGAGCCGTAGCGTGTCACGCCGACCGTCACCGACAGATCGAGATAGTAGGGCGCGAGCGCCTCGACGACCCGCGAGGCGGCTTCTTCGCGCGTCAGACCGCCGATGAGGACCGGGCCGGCAAAGGGTATCGTGATGATGCCGTCCGGGCCCACCAGATGCGGCCCGGAGATTTCGGGGCGAGCCGCCACCGAGACGACGAGCTCGTCGCCGGGACCAAACCGATAAACCGGCTCGCCGGCTTGCTCGAACTGCTTGAGGAGCTCGAAGCTCGATGCCTCGATCCGGCGTTCAGGCACCTCGAAATCGGATGCCGACGCCGGGGTGGATCCGGGGACGATCTCCCAAGCGCCACATCCGCTCAGGATGGATGCCCACAGAAGGGCGAGCCCGATTCGGATCACGCGATGCGAAAATGGGCGCAGGCGCCGGATTCGGCCCGATCGCCCGATCTCGCTCGCGTGCTTGATCCCCTTCATCCCGACGGGTGTGTTCCCGGCACTCTCGATCTAGCCCATTCGCGCGGCGGCGACCTCTGCGTCGTCGAAGATCTCGAAGACTTGCTGGAGGCGGGTCAGCTCGATGAGCGCCCGCACCGATGGCGTGAGTCCGGCCAAAGAGACGTTGCCGCCGCTGCCGCGCGCCGCCTTGAGTGCGGAGATCAACACCGAGAGGCCGCTCGAATCGCAGAAGGTCAGCTCCGCGAGGTCGAGGACGAGGCGCGCGTCACCCCGCTCCAGAACCTGGAGGATCTCTTGCCGAACGGCCGGTGCCTCGGCGGCGGTCAAGCGTCCGGCGATGGCGACGCTGTCGACATGGCCGATCTTTCGATGGGTAACTGTTGCCTTCATCCTCGTAAGCTCCAGCGGTCGGGCAGTGATTCTCGCCTCGGGATCCGTGCGTTTGCAGGACGCCTGCCGAGCAGGTTGTCGTGCGCCCGAATCAGGTCGGCGTCCATGGTTGGGATCCCTCCTCGAGACATTTCTCCAGGGTCTCCTTGGCGCGCGCAAACTGGACGTGGGCCGCAGCCGCCTCTGCTGCTGCGCCGTCGAGGACCCCCGAGCGACCGAGGGCCTCCAGATGCTTGGCGCGATCCGAGAGGGCCAGCGCGCCGAGGGCCGCGGAGCTTGACTTGAGCGTATGAGCGGCCCGGTAGACCGCATCGGCATCGCCCCGGGCAATGCCTTGATCCAATTGATCGATCAGGTCGGCTGAGTCCTCGAGGAAACGCCGCACCAAGTCGGCAAAATCATCTTCCATCAGATCACGGATGTCGTCGAGTACGGTTGTGTCGATGACGGTTTCGATCCGATCTTGTCCTGAGCCTGACATGCTGTCCATCCGGTACTGTTGTGGGCTTGGCGCGAGACACCTAGGGCGCCGTGTGGGCGATCCGAGGGCCTGCACTGACCCGATCCACCCGGCCGCTCGCTGATCCGAGCCGTCTCGATGTCGGTGGTGCTCGGTCGCGGGGCGAGGGCGCTCGCATCTAAGGATAGCGCTCTGCGCCGACGTTGGGCAGTGTCCTTGTTCACCCTGTCCCACTTTGCTCTCCGTGGCAGCGGAGCCGAGTCCGAGCCCCGGTCCGATCGGTCATCGCCGCTGGAGGACCAACAGCGAGATGTCGTCCTCGATCTCTCCCGCTCCGCGCCAGACCCTTAGAATCTCATCTACACGCGTCGTCAAGGTTGCCGGAGGCGTATCGCTGCAGTCGCCGGCCAGGCCGATCAGGCGCTCGAGCTCGAAGCTCTCGCCCTCGGCGTTGCGAGAATCCGTAATGCCGTCCGAGTAGAGGATCAATCGGTCGCCGGACTCCAGCGTGAAGCCGACCGAATCGTAGGGGACCCCTTCGAGCATCCCGACGGCAAACCCGCCGTGTCCGACCTGCTCGACGCGTCCGTCGCGCCGCGCCAGCAGCGGATGAGGGTGGCCCGCTTGACAGAGCTCGCCGTGCCCCGATTGGGTGTCGATGTAGCCGTACACCATTGTGAAATAGGGTGCGATGTCGCCGGACTGGAAACGCCGGTTGAGGTCGGCGACGACGGCATCCGGGGCCCTGACGCGGCTTTCGCCTCCGGGCGGCGCGATCAGATGACCTTCGCCGAGCTCGGCGGACATCGTTCGACTCAGGGTGACCGACATCATCGCCGAGGGCACGCCATGCCCTGCGACGTCGAGGTGATAAAATCCCAGATCGCGGTCGTTCAAACGGAAAAAGTCGAAGATGTCGCCGCCGATCTCGGTGGCGGGCAGGAACAGCCAGGCCAATGCCACGGCGGGCGACACGTTCGGATCCTTCGGCAGGAGGCTGGCCTGCAGGGCCGCTGCGGCACGGAGATCTTGCTCGATCCGATCGAGTGCGGCATGGAGCTTGCGGTTGGTCTCTTCGAGCTTGCTGTTGCGGGAGGCGAGTTGGCTTTCGAGGCTCAAGATGCGTTCGGCTGCACGCAGACGGACGCGCAGCTCCTCGAAATTAAACGACTTGGTCAGAAAATCATCGGCACCCGCGGTCATGCCCTCGATCAGGTCGTCCTTGTCGTCCCGGGCGGTCAAGAGGATGAAGTAGATGTAATGGTCCCACTGCCCGGCGCGTATCCGTATGCAGAGCTCCAATCCGTCGACCTCGGGCATCATCCAGTCGCTGATGACCAGACGGATCGTCTCGCGCTCGAGGATCTCCCATGCCTCGCGTCCGTTGCTGGCCGTCACGACCTCATGCCCCCAGCGCTTGAGCAGGCGCCCGAGGATCTCCCTCGCGTCGCTTGCGTCGTCGGCAATCAGGATACGCATGGCGGCTGGTCGGTCTCGCCGAGGATTTGGTCAAAGCGCCTTATACCATAGGCGCGCAGCTCAGGATTGCGAACGGCTTACCGCGGGTGGGATCGATCTGCGGGTCCTGTCTCGGGCGTGCTTGTGGGAGCACGTCCGAGACAGGTTCCGTCAGCCGTCCAAGGACTCGGGCGTGACCGACGTCAGTTTCCAGATGTCGCGGTTGTACTCCGCGATGGTGCGGTCCGAGGAGAAATGACCGCTGTGGGCGGTGTTGAGGATGCTCATGCGCAGCCAGCGTTCACGGTCACGATAGGCCGCCGCGACCTGCTCCTGGGCGTCGATATAGCTGCGGAAGTCCGCCGCGGTCATCCAGGGGTCATGGGCGTTGCGGATCGAGAGGATGATCTGATCGAAGATGCCCCGCTCGAATTGGTTGAAGTGTCCCGACTCGAGCAGACTCATGACCTCGAGAAGTGCAGAGTCGCC
Source organism: Thiocapsa roseopersicina (assembly GCF_900106925.1). GTDB lineage: Bacteria > Pseudomonadota > Gammaproteobacteria > Chromatiales > Chromatiaceae > Thiocapsa > Thiocapsa roseopersicina. The sequence continues at coordinate 65,785 of NZ_FNNZ01000005.1, read as the reverse complement.
GGCGATGATGGCGTTGGGATCATAGTGAGAGCGGCGTGCCTCGACCCCGGCGGCGGTCAGGCCGAAGAGGAAGAAGTGGTCGTCCCCGACCTGCTCGCGGATCTCGATGTTGGCCCCGTCGAGTGTGCCGATGGTGATGGCGCCGTTCATCATGAACTTCATGTTGCCCGTGCCGGAGGCCTCCTTGCCGGCGGTCGAGATCTGCTCGGAGAGGTCCGTGCCGGGCGCGATGATTTCCATCAGCGAGACGCAGTAGTCCGGGATGAAGGCGACCCGCAGCAGGCCCTCGGTTTCCGGATCGCCGTTGACCACGCGGGCGACGTTGTTGACCAGCTTGATGATCTGCTTGGCCATCTGGTAGCCGGGCGCTGCCTTGCCGCCAATCAGGACGCAGCGCGGCGTCCAGTCCCGCGTGTCGCCGCGCTTGATGCGGTTGTAGAGATGTATCACGTGCAGGACGTTGAGCAGTTGTCGCTTGTACTCGTGGATGCGTTTCACCTGCACATCGAAGAGCGCATCGACCGGGAACGAGACTCGGCAGAGCTGCTCGACCGTGACGGCGAGACTGCGCTTGTTGTCCTGCTTGATTCGATGCCAGCGCTCGCGGAAATCCGCATTCTCGGCATACGGCGCGAGACGCTCGAGCTGGCCGAGATCACGCACCCATTCGGTGCCGATGGTCTCGTCGAGGAGCTCGCGCAGCCCGGGATTGCACATGGCCAGCCAGCGACGAGGGGTCACGCCGTTGGTCTTGTTGTTGAATTTTTCGGGCCAGAGCTCGTAGAAGTCGCGGAAGAGTCCTTCGACCAGCAGCTGTGAATGGAGCCCGGCGACCCCGTTGACCGAGAAGCTGCCGACAATCGCCAGATAGGCCATCCTGACCTGTGACTCGTACCCTTCCTCGATCAGCGACATGCGTCTTTGGCGGTCGTTGTCGCCCGGCCAGCGGGTCGCTACTTCGGCGAGAAAACGGGCATTGATCTCGTAGATGATCTGCAGAATACGCGGCAGCAGGCGCTCGAAGAGCCGCACGGGCCAGCGTTCGAGCGCCTCGGGGAGCAAGGTGTGGTTGGTGTAGGCCATGGTCTTGCGGGTGATGGCCCAGGCCTGCGTCCATTCGAGACCGTGGTCGTCCATGAGTTGACGCATCAGCTCCGCGACCGAGACGGCGGGGTGCGTGTCGTTGAGCTGGAAGCAGTTCTTCTCGGCAAATGTGCTGAAGTCGGGCCCGTGCAGACGGATCCAATCGCGCAGCACGTCCTTGATGCTGGCGCTGGCCAGGAAGAACTGCTGGCGCAGGCGCAGTTCCTTGCCGTTCTCGCTGGCATCGTTGGGGTAGAGCACCATGGTGATGTGCTCGGCAGCGTTCTTTTGCGCAACCGACTCGGGATAACTGCCCGAGTTGAACTCGCCGAGATCGAACTCGTCGGTCGCGGCGGCCTTCCACAGGCGCAGGGTATTGATGGTGCCGTTGCGATAACCCGGGATCGGGATGTCGTAGGGCACGGCGAGCACGTCGTTGGTGTTGACCCAGCGCACGACGTGGCGCCCGTCGTTTTCCTTGTGGGTCTCGGTGTGGCCGCCGAACTGGATGCGTTGGGTGAACTCGGGGCGCTCCAACTCCCAGGGGTTGCCGTCGCGGACCCAGTGGTCGGGCTCCTCGATCTGGTTGCCGTTCTCGATCAGCTGGCGAAACATCCCGTACTCGTAGTGCAGTCCGTAGCCCCTGACGGGAAGCTGCAGGGTGGCGCAGGAGTCGAGAAAGCAGGCCGCGAGCCGGCCGAGGCCGCCGTTGCCCAATCCGGCGTCGGGCTCGTTGCCGGCGATCTCCTCGAGCGCAATACCCAGGTCGTACAGCCCCTTGGCGGCCGCATCGCCGACGCCGAGATTGAGCATCGCATTGGAGAGGGTGCGTCCCATCAGGAACTCGAGCGACAGGTAATAGGTGCGCTTGCAACCGGCCTCTTCATAGGCGTGTCGGGTGCCTTTCCAGCGCTCCATGAGACGGTCGCGCAGGGCGATGGCGAGCGCCTTGTACGGATAATAAGCGGACTGGCAGTCGCGATCCCGCCCGAAGGTATAGGCGTAGTAGTGCTGGAAATCGCGTGCGATGCCCTCCGGGGTCATCGGCAGCGGGGGAAGGTCGAAAAATTGCTCGTTCGGTCTGGCACTGATGAGATTTTTGAACGGTGACATGGCGCCGCTGGATCCTTGATCGGTTGGGGTTGAGCTCGGGCCGAGGTGCCGAATCGCGTCGGGTGCGAGAGGCATGACAGCTCGGTCGAGCGGGATCGGTCGCTGAGTGAAGGTCTCCTTGACGGTCTCGTCGGGTCAATTAAGCAACTATCGAGCCTGGTCTATCGCCTCGTTGACCTCGAGCCATGCCTCCTCCGTGGCTTCCAGGTCGGCGCAGACCTGGCGTTGCTCTTCGAGCAGCGCGAGCAATCTGACTTTCGCCTCCGGGGCGTAGAGGTCTGGATCGGCGAGTGTTTGCTCGAGTGCTGCGCGGCGGGTTGCAAGCGCTTCCATGCGTTTCTCCAGTGTTCTCTCCCGTTGTCGCAACGGCTGCAGTGTCTGACGCGATTGCGCCGCCTGACGACGCTGTTGCTTACGGTCGCTGCCGTCGGTTGCGGCGACCGACTGCGCCCCGGTCGGGCGCGTCGCCGCGGAGCCGCGACTCGGGTCGTTGTTGGCCAGCCAGGCCGGGTAGTCGTCCAGATCTCCGTCGAACGGTCGCACCGCACCGGCGTCGACCAGAAGCAGCGTGTCGGCAGTGACCCGCAGTAGATGACGGTCATGGGAGACCAGTACCAAGGCCCCATCGAAACCCTGGAGCGCCTCGGTCAAGGCATGCCGCATCTCGAGGTCCAGATGGTTCGTCGGCTCGTCGAGCAGCAGCAGATTGGGCCGCTGGCGGATGAGCAGCGCGAGCACCAGCCGCGCCTTCTCGCCGCCCGAGAGCGGCCCGACCGGGCCGAGTGCGCGATCGCCTTCGAAGCCGAATCCGCCCAGATAGCTGCGCAGGGCCTGCTCGGTCGCGCCCGGATCCTGACGTCGTAGATGGCCGAGCGGGCTGTCGTCCAGATGCAGTTGGTGGATCTGGTGTTGCGCGAAATAACCGATCTTCAGGGCCTGGGCACGTTCGAGACGCCCGCTCGACGGGGTCAGCTCGCCCGCCAGGACCTTGATGAATGTGGATTTGCCGGCCCCATTGCGCCCCAACAGTCCGATGCGATCTCCGGGGTTTAGGCTGAGCCCAACGCCCTCGATCACGGCCCTGTCGCCGTAGCCGGCCACGATCTCGTCCAGGCGCAGCAAAGGCCGCGGCAGGTTTTCGGCCGGGGCGAACTCGAATCGGAAGGGTGAGTCCACGTGGGCCGGTGCGATCAACTCCATGCGCTCGAGCGCCTTCAAGCGGCTTTGTGCTTGGCGCGCCTTGGTGGCTTGGGCGCGGAAGCGCTCGACGAAGCTGCGCATGTGCGCGATCTCGCGCTGCTGACGCTCGCTCGCGGCCTGTTGCTGGGCGAGCCGCTCGGCGCGCTGGCGCTCGAAGGCCGAGTAGTTGCCCGCATAGAGCGTCAACCGCTGACGCTCGAGATGCAGGATGTGCCCGGTCACGGCATCGAGAAAGTCGCGATCGTGCGAGATCAAGAGCATCGTGCCTGGATACGCCTTCAACCAGCCTTCGAGCCAGATGACGGCGTCGAGGTCCAGGTGATTGGTCGGCTCGTCGAGCAGCAAGAGGTCGGAGCGGCACATGAGGGTGCGCGCCAAGGCGAGACGCATCCGCCAACCGCCCGAGTAACTGTTGACCGGGCGGCGCTCGTCGCCGGGTGCGAAGCCGAGCCCGTGCAGAAGTCGTGCGGCACGGCTTTCCGCCCCGTAGGCGTCGATCGCCTCCAGTCGTCCCAGCAGCTCGCCCTGTTGCAGGCCGTCGCCGACCGCCTCGGCCCGAGCCAGCTCGGCCTGGATGCGCCGCAGCTCCGCGTCGCCGTCCAGCACGAAGTCGATGGCCGCGCCCTCGCTGTCCGGGGTGTGCTGGGCCACATGGGCGACCTCCCAGCCGGCCGGGATCGTGGCCTGGCCGGCGTCGGCATGGAGATCTCCGAGCAACAGCGCGAAGAGGCTCGATTTGCCGCAGCCGTTGTAGCCGACCAACCCGACCTTTTGGCCCGGATAAACGGTGACGTCGGCACCCTCGATCAAGAGGTGTGGGCCGCGTCGCAGGCTGAGTGATTGGAGCTGGAGCATGGTGTCGAGTCTAAACCGCGCCTAGCGCGGTACGTGATGTTTGTGGATGGGACCGGCCCCGACAGACTTGAGGATTGTTGGAGCTGGTGCGGTTTAAGGTTTCGAAAAATAAGAATATCAAACCGCGTCTCCACCAAGGGTGGTGAAGCCCCCAAGGCCGAATTCATCATGAGACCGATGCATGTCGCTCTGGACGCGGTTCAGGTGGGTGCCGGATTGCCGCGGTCGAGCCGACGGTAGCCGATCGCTTCGCCGAGATGTCGTTGCTCGATCCGCGCGAGGCCGTCGAGATCCGCAATCGTTCGGGCCACCTTCAGGATACGGTGGTAGGCCCGCGCCGATAGGGCCAGGCGGGTGATCGCCTGTTGGATCATGCGTTGCCCGTCGGGCTCCAGGGCGCAGTCGCGCTCGATCTCGGCGGGTCCGAGGACATGATTGGCCTTTCCCGCTCGCGCAATCTGGCGGGCGCGTGCGTGATCCACCCGCTGTCGCACGAGCGCTGTCGTCTCGCGCGTCTCCGACGCGGACTCGCCGAGCCGAGAGAGGTCCAGCCGAGGGACCTCGACGTGCATGTCGATCCGGTCGAGCAGCGGTCCCGAGATGCGTCCGCGATAGCGTCCCACCTGCTCAAGGGTACAACGGCAGCGCCCGCTGTTGTCCCCGAGATAACCGCATGGACAGGGGTTCATCGCCGCAACCAATTGGAATCTCGCCGGGAAACGCGCCTGCCGCGCGGCCCGCGAGATGTCGATATGACCGGACTCCAAGGGTTCGCGCAAGACCTCCAGGACCTTGCGGTCGAACTCGGGCAGCTCGTCGAGAAACAAGACCCCTTGGTGCGCGAGCGAGATCTCGCCGGGTCGCGGGTTGCTGCCCCCGCCCACCAGCGCAACGCCCGAGGCGGTGTGGTGCGGCGATCGAAACGGACGTTCGCGCCAGCGCGCCGGGTCGAACAGGTCGCGGTCGCTCACCGAGCGGATCGCCGCTGCCTCCAGCGCCTCGTCCTCGCTCAACGGCGGCAAGAGTCCGGGAAGCCGGTTCGCCAACATCGACTTTCCGGTGCCGGGCGGACCGATCAACAGCAGGCTGTGGCCGCCCGCTGCAGCGATCTCCAAGGCCCGCTTCGCATGCTCCTGACCCCTGACCTCCGCGAGGTCGGGATACGCGGGCTCGACGAAAACCCGTTCGCCCGGCACGAATGTCGGCAGCACACGGGTCCCGTTGAGATGCTCGCAGACCTCCATCAGGTGCCGCGCCGGTCGGATCTCGAGCCCTGAGACCAGCGACGCCTCGGCGGCATTCTCGGCCGGCAGGATCAGCTCACGGCCCGCCTCGCGCGCCGCCACTGCGACGGGCAGGACGCCGTTGACCGGCCGCAACCCGCCCGAGAGCGCCAGCTCGCCGATCCATTCGTAGCGGCCGAGCTGCTCGGTGGCAATCTGCCCGGAGGCGCCGAGGATGCCGAGCGCAATGGGAAGATCGAAGCGTCCACCCTCTTTGGGGAGATCCGCCGGTGCAAGGTTGATGGTGACCCGACCGATCGGAAACTGGAACCGGCCGTTCAGCAATGCGCCGCGCACGCGGTCCTTGCTCTCTTTGACCGCCATCTCGGGCAGTCCGACCATCGAAAGATAGGGCAGCCCTCCGGATAGATGGACCTCGACGGTGACGGCAGGGGCATGAATACCGACCCGCGCGCGGCTGTGCAGGATACAGAGGGCCATGGCCCTGCTCGGGATCGGTGCCTCAATCCGCTCCTGGTCGCCCGGGTGCGAGCGCGCGCTCCAGCTCGGCAATACGCGCCTCGAGCACCGCCAGCTTCTCGCGGCTGCGGGCCAGGACGGCGGACTGGACGTCGAACTCCTCGCGGGTGACCAGGTCGAGCTTGTCCAGGCCGGATTCGAGCGAGGCTCGGAGATTGCGGCCGATGTCTTCCTGCAACATCTGGATGCCTTTGGGCATCGCCGATGCGAGGCGCTGGGCGAGATCGTCGAGCTGTTTAGGATCCAACATGGGGTTTCCTCTGTGCTGCGGTCTGTGCTTGACCGGTGGGTCCGGCGTGGATGCGGCGATGCGAAGGCCGATCCGGCGATGATTCCATCGCTCCGAATGCGGCTGCCATTATAGGACGGGCCGCCGGGCAAGTGCGCCGGCTTTCAGTCAAGGGCTGTATCGGCGCGCGTTTTTGGTGCGGCCGCTCTCCGGGCTGCGCGCTTGCGCACCTCGCTGGTGCGAATCGCTGTTGCGAGTTTGTCACATGATGCCGAAATACCTCTTTTTAGTGGGTGCACCGGGCATGGCACGCTATCTGCTTTCACGACATTACACCGTCACAACCGGCAAGGTCACTCGGGCACCAGCCGGTGTTTTTCAACCTCAACAAGCAAGCCCGCATCATCGAGAGGCACACAGCAATGACAACACGACGCATCGGAACCGTCCTGGCGCTTGGGGCACTGACCATGAGCGCCGGCACCTTCCAGATCGCCGCGGCCGACGAGACGCACAATTTCAGCGCCAATGTCGGTGTGGTCAGCAACTACCTGTTCCGTGGACTGACGCAGACCGACGACGGGCCCGCGATCCAGGGCGGACTCGATTACGAGCACAGCAGCGGTTTCTATGCGGGAACCTGGCTCTCCAACGTCGATTTCGGCGACGGCGTCGAATACAACGTCGACTTCGACGAGAAGACGTTCGATGTCGTCGAGACCTCTAATTCGCCCGGCTACGAGCTCGACGGCTATTTGGGCTTCAGCAAGGCCATCAACGACGATCTCAGCTTCGACGTCAATGCCATCTATTACGCGTACCCCGATGGTCGGGATTTGGACTACGCGGAGATCGGGGGCAGTTCGACCTGGAAATGGCTTACGCTCGGATTGGCGTACACGGTCTATGGTCAAGCCGACGATGCTCCCGGCGTGCCTTCCGGCGAAGCGCTCTATGTCGAAGGCGATTGGTACTACTACGCAGGCCTTGAGTTTGCGCTGCCTTATGATTTCGGGCTCGGCATTCGCGGCGGCTATTATGACTTCGATTACAACGACGGCGGAAACGACTACGGTCATTGGGGTGTGACAGTCAGCCGCGAGGCAGGTGACTTCGGCACCTTCAGCTTGAATTACGACCAAGTCGGACGCGATACCTACGACGACGACCCGCAGTTCTGGGTCGGCTGGTTGAAGGAATTCTAGACCAGGCCGCCTCGCATTCGCGATTCCAATCCCTCGGCCAAGGGCTTGTCGCCCTTGGCCTCTACAGGAGCTCAATTGCAATGAAACTGGTTGCAGCCATCATCAAGCCGTTCAAGCTGGACGACGTCCGCGAGGCACTCGGGGATATCGGCGTGTCCGGTATCACCGTCATCGAGGTCAAGGGCTTCGGTCGCCAGAAAGGACATACGGAGCTTTACCGCGGTGCCGAGTATGTCGTGGATTTCCTCCCCAAGATCAAGGTGGAGATCGCGGTTGACGACGCGATGGTCGAGAAGGTGATCGAGGCCATCAGCAGCGCAGCGCGGACCGGCAAGATCGGCGACGGGAAGATCTTCGTCTTCGAGCTTCAACAAGTGATCCGCATTCGCACCGGTGAGACCGGATCGGACGCGCTCTAACCGTCGCCGAGAGGATCTCAATGATGTTCAAAATTAAACCGCGACAACTCGTGATCCCTGCGATGGCGGGTCTCTCGCTGCTGACGCCTACCCTCGCGCTCGCCGAGGAGCTGCCGGTTCTCAACAGCGGGGATACGGCCTGGATGTTGACCGCGACGGCCTTGGTCCTCTTCATGACCATTCCCGGCCTGGCACTCTTTTACGGGGGCTTGGTTCGTGCCAAGAACGTGCTCTCGGTATTGATGCAGTGTTTTGCGATCACTGCACTCATGACGGTTCTTTGGGTTATTTACGGCTACAGCATGGCCTTTTCGACTCAAGGAATGGAACAGGGCGCCATCAATCTCAATACCTTCATCGGCGGATTCGACAAGGTTTTCCTCGCGGGAGTGACCCGAGAGAGTCTGACTGCGGCAATCCCGGAAACGGTCTTCGCGACCTTCCAGATGACCTTCGCCATCATCACCCCCGCGCTGATTGTCGGTGCCTTCGCCGAGCGCATGAAGTTCTCGGCGCTGCTCTGGTTCATGGGGATCTGGTTTACTGTCGTGTATCTGCCGATCGCGCACATGGTATGGGGCGGCGACGGTGCGCTCATGTGGGATTGGGGCGTTCTCGACTTCGCCGGCGGGACCGTGGTCCACATCAACGCCGGTATTGCCGGCTTGGTCGCCGCGATCGTCCTGGGTAAGCGCAAGGGTTATCCGACCACCGCTATGCCGCCGCACAATCTGACCTACACCGTCATCGGTGCCTCGATGCTTTGGGTGGGTTGGTTTGGCTTCAACGCAGGCAGTGCGGTTGCGGCCAACGAGAGCGCCGGCATGGCCATGCTCGTGACCCAAATCGCCACCGCCACCGCGGCACTCGCCTGGATGTTCTCCGAGTGGCTGAGTCACGGCAAGGCCAGCGTACTGGGCATCGCGACCGGCGCAGTTGCCGGCTTGGTCGCCATCACCCCGGCATCCGGGACGGCCGGTCCGATCGGCGCACTGGCGATCGGCGCGGCGTCGGGCATCATCTGCTTCTTCGCCTCGACCAAGCTGAAGCGGGCCCTTGGCTACGACGACGCGCTTGATGTCTTCGGCGTGCATGCCGTGGGCGGGATTGTCGGGGCACTCCTGACCGGCGTCTTCGCCGCCGCGACTTTGGGCGGTGCCGGCCTGGCCGAGGGCACGACCATCGGCGGCCAGCTTTGGATCCAAACCAAAGGCGTCCTGGTGACTCTGGTCTACACGGCGGTTGCGAGCTACATCATCCTCAAGCTGGTTGATCTGACGATCGGTCTACGTGTAACGGAGGAGCAGGAAACCGAGGGCCTCGATCTCTCCCAACACGACGAGCGCGGTTACATCCTCTAACCTCGCCGACGACCGAGGCGGGTCCACCCGCTTCGGTCGTCCCTGTGCGCTCGAACCTCTTGGAGTTTCTCCCGTGGAAGAAATCACTCAGTTAAGCTACGCGCTCGATACCTTTTATTTTCTCATCTCCGGCGCGCTGGTCATGTGGATGGCCGCCGGCTTCGCGATGCTCGAGGCCGGGATGGTCCGAGCCAAGAACACCGCCGAAATCTTGACCAAGAACATCGCGCTCTTCGCGATCGCCTCGATCATGTACATGCTGGTGGGATACGGCATCATGTATCCGGCCGACGGCAATGGCTTCATTCCCGCCATCGATTGGGGCTTCATGTTCGGCGGCGACAACAGCGTCGAAGAGGTGATGGGAAGCGACGGCGAGACGTACTATTCGAAAATGGCCGATTTCTTCTTCCAGGTCGTCTTCGTCGCCACCGCCATGTCGATCGTTTCGGGTGCCGTGGCCGAGCGGATGAAGCTCTGGGCCTTCCTTCTGTTTGCGGTCGTGATGACCGGCTTCATTTACCCGATGCAAGGCTACTGGAAGTGGGGCGGCGGGTTCCTCGACGAGCTCGGCTTCCTCGACTTCGCAGGCTCCGGCCTCGTGCATCTGGCCGGCGCCTCGGCCGCACTCGCAGGCGTTCTTCTGCTGGGTGCACGCAAGGGCAAATACGGCAAAGACGGATCGATCAACGCCATCCCGGGTGCGAATATGCCGATCGCTACACTCGGCACCTTCATCCTTTGGCTTGGCTGGTTCGGCTTCAACGGCGGGTCGCAGCTAGTGATCTCGAATATCGAGGATGCCAATGCGGTAGCGGCAGTCTTCGTCAACACCAACATGTCCGCGGCCGGCGGTACCATCTTCGGTCTGATCACGGCCCGGCTGTTGTTCGGCAAGGCCGATCTCACGATGGCCCTCAACGGTGCCCTCGCCGGGCTGGTCGCCATCACGGCCGAGCCGCTCACCCCCTCGCCCTTGCTCGCGACCATGATCGGGGCGATCGGCGGCGTGATCGTCGTCTTTGCCATCGTGACCATGGACAAGCTGCGGGTCGATGATCCGGTCGGCGCCATCTCCGTGCATGGGGTGGTTGGAATGTGGGGTCTGATGGCGGTGCCCATCACAAACAGCGAGGCCAGCTTCGCCGCTCAGGGAATCGGCCTCGGCACCATTCTGGGCTGGGTCTTCGTGACCTCCTTCATTGTCTGGCTGATCCTCAAGCTCGTCATGGGCATCCGAGTCAGCGAGGAAGAGGAGTACGAGGGTGTCGACATAGGGGAGTGCGGCCTGGAGGCCTATCCCGAGTTCGTCGGGGCCCGCGGAGCCTCCTGATCGTCTGCTTTGCGCTGTTGTGAATTCTTCGGGGCCCGCTGGGCCCCATTTTTTTGGCTTGGAGCTCGCGCTCTGCCCAAGCGACGCGGTTTAGTCGGCGGTCAGCGCCAAGGCCCGACGGAAGAACTCGGGTTGCGCCAAGGCGGCGCGATGGATCTCGGCGTTGTAATAGTGTGTGTCGAAGGCCTTCCGAGCAGCGTCTTCGGCACGAAAATCCCCGAGCGACAGGTCGGTGCCCGCCATCGTCGCGCTCCACCAGCCCGAGGGATAGATCGCTTGGGGGAAAAAGAGCGTGCGGGTGTCGCGGAAGCCGGCACTGCGCATCGCGGTGTGCATCTCGGTCAGGATGCGCATGTGATACAGCGGGGATTCGCTCTGCTGAACCAGGATGCCGCCCGAGCCCAAGGCACGGCGGCAGTCTGCATAGAAGTCGCTGGTGAAGAGACCGACCGCGGGCCCGACGGGGTCAGTACTGTCGACGATGATGATGTCCAGACTGCCGGGATCCGCCTCCTGGATCCAGCGCACCCCGTCTTCGAACAAGAGGTGCGCGCGCGCATCTCCGTTGGAGGCCGTGAGCTCCGGAAAAAACATCTCGGCGAGACGCGTCACCCGCTCGTCGATGTCGATCTGAACCGCCTGCTCCACACCGGGGTGCTTCAACACCTCGCGTAAGGTACCGCAGTCACCGCCCCCGATGATGCAGACGCGCTTGGGATCCGGATGCGTAAAGAGCGCCGGGTGCGACATCATCTCGTGATAGAGAAAGTTGTCGCGGCTCGAGAGCATGGTGCAGCCGTCGATCACCATGAGATGGCCGAAGCCCTCGGTCTCGTAGATCTCGATGTGCTGATAGGGGCTTTGCTCCTCGTGGAGCTTCGAGGAGATCCGCAGCGAGAAGGCCGCGCCGTCCGCGGCGGCGACCTCGGAGAACCAGGTGTTGGGATCGAGCATGGGGGGAGCGTCCTGAGTGGGATGGGCGGCCATTATCTTAAACACGGCCCCGGGCCGCGAGTCCCGATTCAGCCCGGCATCCACGCAGACCTGTTGCTCGGCGCGGACGCCACGCAGGATACGCGGCCTATTTGGGGAATCGGTCGTCCAGGTTCGCCGGGCACAGGACGTCGCGCATGATGCCGATGAGGTCGAGCAGCTGATCGTTGCGGATCCGATAATAGATCCGGTTGGCCTCTTTGCGGGCGACGACGATATTCTTGTTGCGCAGTTGTTCCAGGTGCTGGGAGATGTTGCTTTGCGAGGTCCCGGTGCGATCGACGATCTCGCCGACGGAGAGCTCCTTGTCGCCGAGCGAGCAGAGGATCTTCCATCGCAGGGGATGGGCCATCGCCTTCAGGGCGTTGGCGGTCAGGGTCGTGTTTTCATCGTCTTCGGGGGTCTCGGGGACCATCGGTTCAATCATGCTTGCTCCTCCCTAGGGGCTTCAATCTTATCGTCTCGTTGCTTATCCCCCTGTCGGCAGGGCACTCGCGCTCCCGTTCTTCTCGACCCGCACGTAGCCGGTCATATCCTTGGCGATACAGATGATATCGCTGATCCGCCCTTCCGTATCCTTGACTGCGGTTCGCGAGAAGAGGATCGGGACCCGGCGCCCGTCGCGAGCGATGAAGCGCGCCTCGATCCGGCTCAGGGCGCCTGTGCGGATCAGCGCCTCCAGCCAGGTCCCCATGAAGGCGCCGGCCTCGGCGTCGCCTTCCTCTTCGAAGACGTCTCCGATCGACATACCGCGTAGATCCTCCCCGCGGTAACCGAGCATCTTCCACGCCGCCGGATTGGTGTGCTTGATGGTGCCGCTCGGATCCAAGACCAAGAGCGCTTCGCCCATATGGGTGATGATGTTCTCCAGGTATTGCCGTGCCTCGGCGAGCTCCCTCGTGCGCTCCGCGACCGTCTGCTCCAGTGTGCGGTTGAGCTCGCGCTCCTTTTCGATCAGCCTGAAATAGGTGCTGATCTTGTTGATCAGAAGGTTGTCGTCGATCGGTTTGAGCAGATAGTCGACGGCGCCGACGGCGAATCCGCGTTGCTGAAACTCTTCGGATTTGAAGGCCGCCGTCAGGAAGATGATCGGGATATCGCGCGTGCGCTTGCGCAATTTGAGCATGGACGCGGTCTCGAAACCGTCCATCTCGGGCATCTGCACGTCCAGGATGATGAGGTCGATGTCCGGATATCGGTGGGTCAGGTCGATGGCGTCCTGCCCCGAGGTTGCCTCGAGAACCTCGACATCCATCTCGCTCTCGATCAGGGTGCGGAGCGTGAAGAGATTGTGAGCGTGGTCGTCGACGATCAGCAGTTTGAAGCCGGCGTAGCGGGTCATGTCGTCTGCCCTTGTGCGCCCGGAGCCGCAGCGAGCTGGACTCGGCGGCTCAAACGATCGGTTCGCGGATCGCTGCGGATGTTTCCGGGGGGCGTCTGTCCGGAAGCACCTCGGCGAGCAGCGCCGTGAGTTGATCGGGATCGATGGGTTTGGATAGAAACTCGACGGCACCCGCACCCAAGCAGTCGGCAACCCGGGTCTTGGCCGATCGATCGCCGAGCACGGCAACGGCCGGGTGAGGCCCCGTACTGCGGCTCAACAGTGTCCGAATCGTAGCACAGGTCATTTCGTCGGACATCCCGGCGGCCAGCAGCACCAGCTCGCAGCCTTCGCCCTCCTCCTGCAGGGTCTCGAGCGCCTCGTCGAGATCGGCTGCCGTTTGAACGCGCAGGTTGCGCCGAGACAGCTCGGAGGCGAGCTGAACGAGGGTCTTGACATCGCGCTCGACGATCAGCACCCAGCCGCCGCTCGCGCCTGCGCCGGCACCCCGTGCCGAGGTCGGGCGGAGCGCGCCGGGCGAGTCCTCGGGCGGAAGCGGCGTGACGTGTGCGCTCGCGGGTGCGGCCGGGGAGACCCCTTCCGGCTCGACGGCAACGGCGGCGACGGGCATGAAGAGGGTGAAGCAGGCGCCGGCTCCGGGTGCGCTCTCGACTTCGATCCGTCCGCCGAGCAACAGCGCAAGCTCGCGGCTGATCGAAAGCCCCAGGCCGGTGCCGCCGTAGCGGCGACGCGTCGACCCGTCGGCCTGCTGGAAGGCCTCGAAGATGATCTCTTGTTTGTCGTGCGGGATCCCGATTCCGGTGTCGGCGACGCTCAGCACAACCTGCCGTTGTGGATCCTCTCCCGCTTCGACCGCCAGGGCGATGCGACCCTGCTCGGTGAACTTCACGGCATTGGAGAGAAAGTTCTTGAGGATCTGCCGCAGCTTGTCGCGATCCGTGTAGACCCGCGTTGCGGCACGCGGGTCGATCTCGAGATCGAGCACGACCGGTTTCTCCACCACCATCGGTTGGACCAGCTCGATCAGCTCTTCCAGCATCGGACGCAGCTCGACCCAGTCGGACGTCACGGCGACATGCCCGGCCTCGATCCGCGAGATGTCCAGGATGTTGTCGATCATGGTTCGCAGGTCGCGCCCGGCCTCGTGGATGACCTGTGCCTGGCGTCGCTGCCCCGGATTGAGTCCGCTGGTCTCGGCGGCCAACATCTTCGAGAGCAGGAGGATCGAGTTCAGCGGTGTGCGCAGCTCATGGCTGACGTTGGCCAGGAACTCGGATTTGTAGCGGTTGGATCGCTCCAGCTCGCGGGTATGGGCTTGCGCCGCCTGCAGGTGCTCGGCGTGGGTCTGCGCCAGCGCGGTGAGCTGCTCGCCGAGCTCGCGAATCTCGCGCGGCCCGCGCCAACTGAAGCGCAACGGCCGACCGTCGCGGAGGACCTTGCCGATCCCGCCCCTGAGCTCCTCGCCGAAATGCTCGGCACGGGCCGCGATCCATCGCGCCAGCACCATCACCACCAGGACCAGAAGGAAGATAATCGAAAGGACGCGCACGATCAGGGCGTCGCGAAACTCCTCGATCGGCGAGGGATCCACTGCCCGACCCACCCAGAGCGGCACCCCGTCTTCGGTCAGAAACATGGGCACCCAGAGCAGCTGGCGGCCCTGACGGCCCTTCCAGACGGCGAGGGTGCCGCCGGCAAAGATCTCGGCCAAGCCGGGGAAGGCGTCGAACGCCTCGGGCTGGCCGCTTGCCGGCTGACCGGGACGCAGATAGCTGCCGTCGTGATTCACCCAAAGCGTGTCTCGATAGAACTGGGCCAGTCCGCCGACATCGATGGTCATGACGACCACCCCCCGCGGGTCTTCCGGCGTCTCCCCGCCGATCCGGCTGACCAGGCTCAGGGTCATGAGCTGGCGCGGATCCTCGACGCCCGCCAAAGGGTCGATGCGGATTCGGCTCACCATCACGGCGCCGGATTGCAGATCGCTGCCGGCCGTCAGGAATTTCCGATTCGGGACCTGCGGGGGCGAAGCAGTCGGTCGCCATTCCTGCGTGCGGGCATCGCGAGCCAGCCAGAAACGCTCCTGACCGTCGTCGCCGACGAAGAGGATCTGGATGATGTCGCGTTGATCGGCGACGATTTGATTGATCCAGGCGGTGTAGCGGGCGCGTGCGACATCGATCTGATCCGCATCGCCCTGCTCGCCCAGGATCAGGCCGGGCTCGGGGAGCTTCGAGAGCAGCCGGATCATCTCGTGTCGACTGGCCAGATGTTGGTCGAGATCACGAAAGTCGGCACGCAGGTTCTGCAGATACGCGCGCTGGTAGAACATCGCGGTGCGATCCAGCACCAGCGGGAGGTTGATCAGCACGGCCAACACCAGCGGGGTCAGGCCGAAGATCAGGAGGAAGATCAGGATATAGGCTCGCAGCTTCACGCTTCGCGAGGTCTCCGAGCGCGACTCGGGGTCGAGCGTCGGCGAGGGTGAGGCCGCGCCGGAACACGAACCGGACGCGGATCCCGGCTCGACCGATGAGATCGGGCTTGTCTCTTCGGTCGGCGGCGAGAGCATTTCGACTGCCGCTCCCGGTGGCGTATCAGAGGGCCTGGACCAGTTCCAGAATCTGGGCGGCATGACCCTTGGGCTTGACGTCGTAGAGTGCATGTCGGATGACGCCGCTCTTGTCGACGACGAAGGTCGAGCGAACGATCCCCATGCGCTTCTCGCCGTGTGCCTCCTTCTCGCGCCACACGCCGTAAGCCTCGCACGCCTCGCCCTCGGTATCGGCGAGCAGTTGGACGGTCAAACCGTATTTGTCGCGGAAGGCGCCGTGACTGGTGCAGGTGTCGCGGCTGATGCCCACGACATCGGTCTCGGCGGCGTCGAAGTCGGCTTGCAGGTCGGTGAAGTCGAGCGCCTCCATCGTGCAGCCCGGTGTGTCGTCCTTCGGGTAAAAGTAGATCACCAGGTTGCGTTGCCCGAGGAGCCGATCGAGGCTCACCCGCCCCATGTCCGCGTTGGGGAGTGTGAAGACGGGCGCGTGATCGCCAGGTTGCAGCATCGCGAAGGGCTCCGGGTGGTCGAGCGGATTGATGGATGTCAGGGCGGAATTTAGGCACCCTCGCACGGCGCGTCAACCGCCTTGCCGTTGCGAAGCGCAAGGGCGGGCTCGAGCTCGAGCGGCGGCAAGCGAACGCTCGCGACGGTGCCGCCGCCGCGACGCGTGCCCAAATGAAGTTCCATCTGGTTCGACAAGGCGAGCTGGTAAGCCACGGCAAGACCCAATCCCGTGCCGCCGGTCAGGCGGCTGCGCGAGGTTTCCAGGCGGTAATAGGGACGAAAGACGGCCTCGCGCTCGGCTTCCGGGATCCCCGGCCCGCGATCGAGCACGAAGATCACGGGCGTTGCCGTCTTGCAGTCGATATGGATCTCGACCAGATCCTGGCTGTAGCGCAGTGCGTTTTCGAGCAGATTGCTCAGGATGCGGCGCAAGGCCAAGACGTCGACTCGATAGCGGCACGACCGACTGCGCTGCCAGATGACCCGCGGCCGACCGGCGACCAAATCGTCGATCAAGGCGGTGAGGTCGACCTCCTCGCGATTTCCTGTTTCGAGGCTCTTTCCGAAATCGATCGCCTGGGTGATGAGCGCGTTCATCTCCTCGATGTCGCGCTCCATCCGGGCGACGAGCGCCGGCGCGGTGCCGCGCGGCAGCATCTCCACGGCGAGACGCAGGCGCGTGAGCGGCGTGCGCAGATCGTGCGAGATCCCGGCGAGCAGGAGGGTGCGGTTGGCGATCAGCTCGCGAATGCGTCGACTGGCGGCATTGAACTGACGCGCGAGGTTCGCGAGCTCTCTGGGGCCGCTTTCGGACAAGACGGCGGGCGAGTAGCCCAGCGCGACCTGCTCGGCGGCCTTGGAGAGGCGGTTGAGCGGCTGGGTGACGCGCCCCGCCAGGATCAGCGCGCTGCCGACGATCAAGAGCACCGCAACGCCGATGATGACGGACAGGCCCTCGATCGGGCGACTCTCGACCCGGCTGCGAGGGAACCCCGCCCAGACCGTTTCCCCGCTCGCATCGAGGGCGACCCAGAACCACCGCTCGCTGTTGGCGACACTGGTCACGATCTCCACCTCGCCGCCGAGTCGCTCTTCCAAGGCGAGTTTGAGCTGGCCGATGTAAGGGAAGAAAAACTGGTTGACGTCCGTGAGCGGCCGTTCCTCGGCCAGTCGGATCTGGTACTCCCGCGCCAGCCTGGTGCGATAGTCGTCACGCATCTCCGCGGGGAGCTGACGCAGGGTCCGAGCGGACAGCACCATGATGCTCGCCAGGTCCGAGGCGGAGCGCTGCGCGACCGGCGTCAGCGCGTAGGAGACGATCACCCAGAAGGTGATGAGGCCGAACAGTCCGAAGGTGACGACCAAGGTGAGCAGTGCACGCCCGAACAGGCTTGCCGGAACCAGCTTGGCAAAGAGCCTCATGCGTCCCCGGCGGGCGTGAACATGTAGCCCTTGCCCCAGATGGTGCGGATGTAGCGGGGACGCTTCGTATCCGGCTCGATCTTGGCGCGCAGGCGCGCGATTTGCACGTCGATGCTGCGATCGAACGGCGAGCGCTCGTAGCCCTTGAGCAGGTCGAGCAGTAGATCGCGATCCAGGACGCGGTCCGGATGCTCGGCAAGGATCCGCAGCAGCTCGAGCTCCCCCGAGGTGAGCACGACCGACTCATCGCCGCGTCGCAGCTCGCGTTGGCCGAGGTCGAGTCGATAGGGTCCGAAGCGGATGACGCCGTCGTCCTCGCGGGGCTCGGGTGGCGCGCTCGGGGCTCGGCGGCGCAACACCGCACGGATTCGCGCCAGAAGCTCCCGCGGATTGAAGGGTTTGGGCATGTAGTCGTCGGCTCCGACCTCCAGGCCGACGATACGATCGATATCGCCGCCGCGGGCCGACAGCATGATGATCGGGGTATTCGCACGCGCGCGCAGTCGGCGCGCCAGGCTCAATCCATCCTCGCCGGGGAGCATCAGGTCGAGAATCACCAGGTCCGTTTCGTGCTCCGCCAGCCAGGCATCCATTGCCACGCCGTCCTCGGCTCCGGCCACGCTGAAGCCCTCCCCGGCGAGATAGTCCCCGAGCAGGGCGCGCAAGGCCGAATCGTCGTCGACAACCAGGATTTGGATCGGTGTATCGGGCATCTCGGCAGTGTCTCGTTCGGCCTGGGTCAAGGGGCCGTAACAACTTGTAACAACATTAGGGCCAAGTAGAAATACTCTGTCGATCACACGCGTGCATGATAGCGCCGTACTCGGAGGCTCGAGATGGATGCGATCTCCGGGTCTGCGAATCCTTGGAGCAGTCGTCCGATGGAGACAGGAGACCACGCATGAGCTTCGATGCACTCACGATCACGGGTCTGATCGCCGCCGTCCTTTGCGCCGGCTTTCTGATCGCACTCATCAACCGCGACGATGCCGACGCGCCTCGTCGTTCACCGATATCCGGTGCCGGGCAGACCGATGGATCCGACCGTCGGTCCTGAGTCGGAACCGCAAACGAGCAGCAAGCCAGTAGTTAGGTCGCCACGGCAGCTACACACCCTGCCGTCGCGACCTTTTTTTGTCCGCGACTCGGCCACGGGACCCACTGCGCGGACCGATACTTTCCGCCTCAAGCATACGCAAGGCCGCCTCTGCGCGCGAGGATGACCGTCTGCGTGCTCGGCGATCTGCCCGCAGTGACCTCGCCGTTTCGGCGTGCGCCGATTGGCCCGGTTTGACAGGCATCGCACGTCTTCCTAGGATCGCGCGACCTCTTCCTCCTCACCGCGCCTCGAATCCCATGCCCAGACTCTCGCCGCTGCAGTGGCTGCTCTTTGCCGTGTTCTTGTTCTTCTACGGTTTCACGGTCTTTGCCGTCACGCGCGATTACTACATCCGCCACGCCGCGCGCCCTGCCGTCGCCGCCGCGCCGGCCACTCCCCACGGGATGCCGCCTCAGACCGCTCCGCGCCCGGCGCCGACCGCGATCCCTCAGACCATCACCGAGACCAACCCCGATCTCCTGGCGCAACAGGCCGACGCGCTCTTCGTGGAGCGCCGTTACAGCGAGGCCGTGCCCGTCTATCGCCGTCTTCTCGAGCTCAGGCCGGACGATGTCGAGGCCCACAACGATCTCGGATTGGCGCTGCATTACATGGGCGATACCGACGGCGCTCTGACGCAATTGCGAGCCGGTGCGGCCAAAGATGCGGCGCACCAGCGCATCTGGCTGACCCTCGGCTTCGTAAGCCTGCAAGCCGGCGATGCGGCGGAGGCGCGCAGCTCGCTCGAGCACGCTCGTGATCTCGGTGCCGACACGGGTGTCGGTCAGGAGGCGACCCGGTTGCTGGACCTGATCGAGGCGCAGTGATCCGGATCGACGCTCTTCGGCGTGGCGGCCAAGGTCAGCTGTCGGACCCGACCCCGCCACGCGGATGAGCCCGCTCGGCGAGCGCAACCGTGTAATGCGCCCCTTGCTTGAGCTTGTCGTAATTGCCGAAGACTTCGGTCAGATTGCGTTTCATGTATTGGCGCAGCCCGTTGATGGTCACCAGATAGAGACGACCGCCCGGACGTAGGCGGGCGTGCGCATCGTGCAGCAGGAGCGCAAGCAGCTCCTTGCCCACCTTCGCCGGGATATTGCTCGCGATTAGGTCGAACCGCAGCTCGGGATCGACCTGATCGAATCCGTTGCTGAGCTGCGCGCGTGCGTTCTCCAGACGGTTGAGCTTAAGGTTGCGCGCGGCGTAATCCACCGCCACGAAATCCTTGTCGACCATCAGGGTTCGGCCCTGCGGGGCGAGCGTCGCCATCGCCAAGCCGATTGCACCGTAGCCGCAGCCGAGATCGAAGCAGTCGTCGGCCGGTCGAACCTGCAGATGCGCCAGCAGTAGGCGGGTGCCTTCGTCGATCTCGCGCGGCGAGAAGAGACCCCACGTGCTGTGAAGCGTCAGGTCGCGTCCGCCGAGCTCGGCATTGAAGACGATGTCTCGGCGAAGGGCAGCGAGTTGTTCGGGCGTCAGCACGTGGGGTTGGCCTGCTGGGATGTGGCATGGTTGGGCGATCGACGCTATTGCGCCGGGAACGACATGGGCTGCGGCGGGGCGAAGCAAACGGCTTTCGACGCATCGGCCGTCGAGGTAAAACCTAACCCGGCAGACCCGGAACCCGGAGACGTGGTCGAAGGCTCTGATCGTTGTCGTTGTCGTTGTCGTTGTCGTAATCTTAATCGGATTCCGGACGAGCACGACAACGACAAATTCTGCGACGGTTCGTTTAAGACTTGCGGCGTGAGGGGCTAAGGTATCAACCCAATCGCTTTTCACATCCTTAAACCGCGCCAGCTCCAAGTCATCCGGGCTGCACCGGGCGTCGTGTCTCACGCCACTGTCCCGCCCGCACCTCGCACGCGGTTTAAGCTATCCTGAAGCCCGATCGGCTACACTGCAAGTCTTGCATCGCCAATCCGGAGGTCCGCGAGCCGCATGTCCGATCCGGGTGGAAGTCTCGACATCCAATTGACGCCGTCCTCGGGTGGTCTGCTCTGCACGATCGCCTCGACGCGTCCGGTCGCTGCCGCGTCGGCCTTCGCCGGGCGCACGCCCGAGGAGACGACGGCGCGCCTGCCGCTGCTTTTCTCGATCTGCGCCCGCGCTCAAGCCGGCGCCTGTGCGGCGGCATTCGAGCAGGCATCCGGGGTGTTGCCGAGCCTGCTCATCCGAGGACGGCGCGAGGCGGCGATCGCAGTGGAGACGATCCGCGAACACCTATGGCGCGTCCTGCTCGATTGGCCACCGATCTTGAACGAGCCGCCATGCCGTGACGACATGGCGGCGGTCCTTGCCCTGTCGAATCGCATCCTCGCGCGGCTCGACCCCGCCGGCGATTTGTTCAGCGTCGGTGCCGGTGCGGCGGCGGGTCAAGCCCCCGGCCTCGATGTCCTGCTCGGCGATCTGACCGATCTGCTGACGCGCAGGATTTTCGGGATTGCCCCCGAGCACTGGTTGAACCTGATCGGCGACCCGTCCGGCTTCGAGCGCTGGTGTCGCAAGACGGAGACGGTGGCCGCTCGGCTGTTGCGCTCCCTGCTGGAATCGGGAGAGGCATCGCTCGGACAGACCCCGATCACCGCGCTGCCGAGGCTCTCGGACGAGGATCTGATCGCGCGGATGAGCGCGCCGGATTGGGCCGAATTCGTCGCCCGTCCGACCTGGCAGGGCCAACCCCGCGAGACCAGCCCCTTCACGCGTGTGCATCCCTTGCCCCTGATCGAGGTCTACGGGGCTGGCCTCCTGGTGCGTCTTGCCGCTCAACTCACGGAGGTCGCGACCGGCTTGCGGCTGCTGAGCCGCGGATCCGCCGGGAGCGCCGCCACGCAGGCGACGCTCGGGAGCGCCAACGGGATCGGGCTGGGGCGCGTCTTCGCGGCGCGCGGCATGCTGGCTCATCTGGTCCGCATCGAGGACGGCCGCGTCCGCGACTATCGAATCCTTGCGCCGACCGAGTGGAACTTCCACCCGCGCGGCGTCGTTGCCCGAGCACTGGAGAGTCTGCCGCCCGGTCCCGAGGACCAGGTGCGTCGACAGGCCGAGCTTCTGATTACGGCGATCGATCCCTGCGTGGCCTTCAAGCTCACCTGTTAAAACGCGCCCCCGAGCGCGATGCGAGGTCGTCACTCGGGCGCAGGGTGGGAGCGAGTCTGATGCCCTCGTAGATAGCGCGTTTTAAGATTTTTAATTTATTGATATAAAACGCGTCTCGTCAAGGTTTCGGTTGGCGACCAGGTTCGTCCCGATCTGACCGCTTCATTGATCACCCCGGACGCGTTTTATCCTGCGAGGTCTTTTGTCCATGTGTCTTGCCATTCCCGCACGCATCACCTCCATCGATGTCGCCGCCGATACCGCGAAGGTTGCGCTCGGGCCCGTCTGCAAGGAGATCTCGTTGGCCCTGATCGAGGACGCGGCCGTCGGCGATTATGTCTTGGTCCATGTCGGCTACGCCCTGAACAAGATCAGTGAAGAGGAGGCGCAGCGCACACTCGAGATCATCGCCGAGATGGGGCTGCTCGAGGAAGAGCTGGAGCGCGAGCCCGGGCCGACGTCGAGCGTCGAGGGAACCGGGGGCCAACATTGAAATACATCGATGAGTTCCGCGACAAAGGCCTCGCCCGCCGGCTCGCCGAGACGATCGCCGCCGAGGCGCACCCCGGGCGCGACTATCGACTGATGGAGTTTTGCGGCGGTCACACACACGCCATCTTCCGCTACGGCGTGCAGCACCTGATGCCGCCGAACCTGCGTTTCATCCATGGTCCGGGCTGTCCGGTCTGCGTGCTGCCGATGGCCCGGATCGACCACGCGATCGCGCTCGCCACGCAGCACGATGTTACGCTCTGCACCTACGGCGACCTGATGCGCGTGCCCGCGAGCGAGCGCAGGAGTCTGCTCAAGGCCAAGGCCGATGGCGCGGATATCCGCATGATCTACTCGACCCAAGACGTGCTGCGGATCGCGCGCGAGAACCCCGAGCGGCAGGTTGTCTTCTTCGCCATCGGCTTCGAGACCACCACGCCGCCGACCGCCGTCGCCGTGAAGACGGCGCGCGCCGAGGGGCTGACCAACTTCTCGGTCTTCTGCAACCATGTGCTGACCCCGTCGGCGCTGCAGACGATCCTGAGTACCGCCGGCCCGGACGGTGTGCAGCTCGACGGTATCCTCGGCCCCTCCCATGTGAGCACGCTCATCGGCAGCCGACCCTATCGCTTCGTGCCCGAGCGGTTCGGCGTGCCTGTCGTGATCGCCGGTTTCGAGCCCCTGGATGTGATGCAGTCCGCCTTGATGCTCGTCAGGCAGCTCAACGAAGGGCGTTGCGAGGTCGAGAACCAGTACACCCGTGCCGTGAGCGAGGAGGGCAACCGCAAGGCGCAGGCCCTGATCGAGGAGGTCTTCCGGATCCGCCCGGAGTTCGAATGGCGCGGGCTCGGCTTCTTGCCGAACAGCGCCTTGGCGCTGGCCGACGCCTACGCGGATCTGGATGCCGAGCAGCGCTTTCCGGTCGAGATCGCCCCGGCCAAAGAGATCAAGGGCTGCGAGTGCCCGGCCATCCTGCGCGGCGTGAAGACACCGACCGAGTGCAAGCTCTTCGGCAACCCCTGCACCCCCGACAACCCCATGGGCTCCTGCATGGTGTCCTCCGAGGGCGCCTGTGCGGCTTATTGGAGCTACGGCCGGTTCAGGGATGCCGGCGCGGCCAGCCGCCAGCCACCAGCCGCCAGCCACCAGCCGCCAGCCAGAGGTTGAAAGCCGAAGCTGATAGCTGATAGCTGATAGCTGATAGCAGGAGGCAGGAGGCTTCCCCTGGCTGACCCAGTCGTCTCACAACGAGGTCTCAGAATGACATCCGATCGGCGCTTTCCCGTGCGACTCGATCTCAAGAAGGGCGCCGTGGATATGAGTCACGGCTCCGGCGGGCGCGCCATGGCACAGCTCATCGGCGAGCTGTTTCAGCGGTATCTCGACCATGCGCTGCTGACGCTGGGCAACGACCAGGCGCTCTTCACGCCGCCGCCCGGTCGTTTGGTGATGAGCACCGACGGTCATGTGATCTCCCCGCTCTTCTTCCCCGGCGGCGACATCGGCTCGCTCTCCGTGCATGGCACCATCAACGATGTCGCCATGTCCGGCGCTCGACCGCTCTATCTGGCCGCCGGTTTCATCCTGGAGGAAGGCTTCCCGCTCGCCGATCTGGCCCGCATCGTCGAGAGCATGGCGCAAGCCGCCAATGCCGCGGGCGTGCCGGTGGTGACGGGCGACACCAAGGTGGTGGAGCGCGGCAAGGGCGACGGGGTCTTCATCACCACCACCGGGATCGGCGTGGTGCCCGAGGGCATCCTGATCTCGGGTGATCGCGCCGAGCCGGGGGATGTGATCCTGGTCAGCGGAAGCATGGGTGACCACGGCGTGGCTATCCTCTCGAAACGCGAGAACCTCGGCTTCGAGACCGAGATCCGCTCCGACAGCGCCGCACTACATGAGCTGGTCGCCGCCATGATCGTGGCTGTTCCGGACATCCACTGTCTGCGCGACCCCACCCGCGGCGGCTTGGCGACGACGCTCAACGAGCTGGCCCATCAATCCGGCGTCGGCATGCAGATCCGCGAAGACGCCATTCCGGTTCGTCCCGAGGTAGCCGCCGCCTGCGAGCTGCTCGGGCTCGATCCGCTCTATGTCGCCAATGAGGGTAAGCTGATCGCCATCTGCCCGCCCGATCAGGCCGTGCGTCTGCTCGATGCCATGCAAGCCCATCCGCTCGGGATGGAATCGGCCATCATCGGCGAGGTGGTCGAGGACCCGCATCGCTTCGTGCAGATGGAGACCGGCTTCGGCGGAAGCCGGATCGTCGATTGGCTTGCAGGCGAGCAATTGCCGCGGATCTGCTGATCCGCGGCCTGTCCACTGTCCGCATGTGATTCCCGGACTTTAGGCCGATCACCGATTCGGCCCTGTCCGGTCACCTCGATCGGGATCACTGAGAGCCAGACGCCGACTCACGTCTCCGTTCCCCGAACCGCGCCGGCGGAGCATCGGACGCTCGTGTGAACCGCCCCCCGTTCACGTCGGCAAAGACGTCGATGACCATCTCGCGTGCATTGCCTCCAGTCGGTACGACAAAGGTCACGAGGATCTCGGAATCGGACTCGGCGGGCATGTCCGGCATGAGGCCCGTGAAGGTGTTTCCGCTGAAGGAGACGAGCGGGACATCGAGCTGTTTCGGACCCATGACGGCATGCAGTGCATTCTCGACGACGCTTACCGTGATTTGTCCGTAGGCCGGATTGGAGTAGGTTCCTGCGTAGCGCTCCAACGGCAGGCTGAGCTGCGGACTAATCGCCGTCGTCGCCTCGGTACGCGCCGGTCTCGGGAAAAAGAGACCCGGACCGGTCATGGGCGCGTCGCTGCTCGAGGAGGCGTGGCTGTCGAGCAGGACACTCGTCTCGTTTTCGGGATGGAAGGCAAGCGCATAGGCCTTGGCCAGCATCAGCTCCGGGACACTGTTCGGAACCTTATTGGTCAGGACAACCAACCCGATATTGGCCTTCGGAATCAGCGCGACGATGGAGTGCATCCCGCTGGTTTCGCCGTTGTGCCACACGACCGGATAGGGCGAGAAGGAGTTGTAGATCCAAGCCGAGGCGTAGGACGCAACCTCGCCGAACACCTGATTGCCTGCGAAGATCTTCGGGTCGTGCATCGCGGCGATGTTTTCCGCGCTGACAAGCTGATTCCCTTCGAAGGTACCGCGACCCAACTGCATGCGGATCCACTTGGTCATGTCCAGCACATTGGAGCGGATTCCGCCGGCCGGTCCGTAGGTATCGATCCAATCCCCGTAGGTCCAGTCGTCCGGAATCGGCCAGGGCTCTCCCGAGGCGGTGCCGATGTGCCCTCGGGCGATATTGGTCAGGGTCGCGACGACCTCCGGGTTGGCCGTGGTCTCGGTCATGCCCAGCGGGCCGAAGATGGAGACATCCAGATTGTCTTCCCAGCTCAGCCCGGTTTTGTCCTCGACGACATGGGCGGCCGCCAAGAATAGGCTGTTGACGTAGCCGAAGGTCGAACGAAAACTGCTGATGGGCTCGACGAATCGTACGGCCCGCACGATGTCTTCGCGGTTGAAGCCCAGAAAGGCCATGAGGTCGAGCGAATAGGGCGTCATGCCGCTGCGCTGGGAGACGAGATCCGCGATCTGAAACTCGCGCGTCACCCAAGGATCCATCATGGCGAATTCGGGCAGATGCTCGAGAACGGGATCCTTCCAGTCGATGCGATCCTCGTCGTCGAGCATCGCGAGCAGGGCGGTGGTAAACGCCTTGGATGTGGAGCCGATCTCGAAGACCGTGTGGACATCGACGGGCGCGCCGGTTGCCGCATCCTTGACCCCGAAGCCCTTGGAGTAGATCACCTCGTCGTCCTTGACGATCGCGTACGCCATGCCGAGGACTTGCTGCTCCTGCATGATCCGAACGGCGTAGGCCTCCAATTCGTCCAAGAAGCTGCCGGTTTCGGCGCGTGCAGCGCCCGCAAAGATCGCCGATGACATGCAGATCGCCAGAACCAGGCCCGTCGCGCCCGTTCCTCTGAAGCGGATGTTCATTTGATTTTTCCTCGTTGGTGTGGTGTCTTCGCAACGAGGCTTGAGCCTGGTCTCCGACCGTCCAAGCGTTCCCGCGTCGCTTTTCAAGCATAGACGGCAATGGGCGGCCCGACTGGATCGCGAAAGGCGAGGTTTGTGACACGGGTCTCGTTTTACATCCGGAGCGCGCCGCACAGGTCGGCGCCCGGGAGCCGCACTCGAATAAGAGCCCGCCGAGGGTCCGGGAGGCGAGGGTGATGATCGACATGAATTGGATCGAGGCTCATCAGGGCCTGCTGCTGTCGTTGGCCGGACTTTCAATCCTGATGTTCGTAGGATCCCTGATCTCCTTGCCGTTTCTCTTGGCGCGGATCCCGGAGGATTATTTCGTGGACCCGCAACGGCATTCAGCGCGGATGAAGAGCCTCCATCCGGTCGCCTATGTGAGCCTTCGGTTGCTCAAGAATCTGGTCGGCTGGGTCTTGGTACTAGCCGGCATCCTGATGCTGGTGCTCCCCGGTCAGGGAATCCTCACCATCATTATGGGCCTGGTGCTGAGCGACTTTCCCGGTAAGTACACGCTCGAACGCCGAATCGCGAGCAACCGGCGCGTCCTGAACGGAATCAATTGGATTCGCCGACGCGGCGGTCACGCCCCGATCGTTCCGCCGCGAATATCAAACCCACTTCCTTGACTTTATTGCTTTTGACACCCTAAGCCGCGTCAGCGCGAAGGATATTTGTCGCGGTAACGACGCTGTCCTCCGCCAACGCGAGCATGGCGCACAAACGACGCGGTTTAGGCAGAGAACTTGTACATCACATCGGTCACGCGACCGCGCCAGTAGGGCGTGCGTCCCTCCGGCAGGATCCAGGCGACCTCGGCCCGCACCGGGATCCGCATCTCGCTGCGGTCCTTGTAATCCGAGAAGCTGGCCTCCCAGGGGGTTTGGACCATCTTGCCGTCCAGTGCGCGGTAACGCCCGCTTGCGCGCACGCCGCCGATCAAGCCTGCCTCGTCGAAGTCGAAGACGAGCGACACGCTCAGATCGCCGTCGGCGAGCGTGGCGCGGGCGGAGTGATCGTCGATCGGCTCCCAAACGACACCTTGGCTCGGCAGGAGCTTGGTCGGGTACAGAGGTGCCTCGGCGAGGAAGCGCATCAGCTCGGCATGCGTCAGCTCCGGGCTGCTCGCGACCTTGACGACAGGAAAGAGGCCGAAGAGCGCGGCTTTCATCACGCCCGCACCGGCGATATAGGCATCGAGCACGAAGATCTTCGTCGCCGGGGCGATGCGCACCCGGGCGTCCCAATGGAATCCGGGGCGCTGCATCACCACCGATTGGGTCGCCGTCGTACGGGACCATTTGCCCTGAGCGCGCCCGAGGTCGATCTCGCCTTCGAGCCCCAGCTCGGCGGCGGAGATGATGGGTTGGCCGTCCTTCAAGCTCGCGAGAAAATAGCGTTGCACGGGCGCGGGTAGACCTTCGAGCTCGCTCGAGTCATAGGTGTTGGGGATGATCCTGCCGCGCCCGGCCTCGAGGCGCGATTGCAGGCGTGTCGTGCCGGCTTGCCAGCGCGAGATCCCCAGGAGCAGAACGGCCGTGGGCATGATGATCAGGGCGAGCAACAACAGGAAAACCAGGTTCAGCCACATGTTCGAATCTCTGCTATGGGGGTCTGCAACGGTAGGACCCGCTCGGTGCGGGGGTCGGGACGATTCCCCGACATTATTCAAGGTGATCGTCGATCCGTCCACCGTCCGATAGGGAGCGGTTTGGCAATGCCGCACGCACAGGGTATCGTTCCGTCGCCATGGACACACTCGCCCGCGTCACCGATCTCAGTCGCCGCTTCGGAGCCCGTCGGGCCTTGTGCGGCCTCGATCTCGAGCTGCGGCAGGGCGAGGTGCTGGGCCTGCTCGGGCCGAACGGGGCCGGCAAGACGACCTGTCTGCGCCTGCTGAGCGGGACACTTGCGCCGAGCGGTGGCCGGGTCGAAATCCTGGACATCGATCTTGCGCGGCACCCGGTCGCGGCCAAGCGGCATCTGGGCTATCTACCCGAGCGCCCGCCGCTGTATCCCGAGCTGCGCGTCGACGAGTATCTGCGCCACTGCGCCCGCTTGCATCGCATCCCGCGCGCCGATGTGGCCGATGCCGTGGATCGGGCGAAGCAGCGCTGCGGGCTCGATTCCGTCGGTCGCACGCTTATCGCCAAGCTCTCCAAGGGTTTTCGCCAGCGGCTCGGGATTGCCCAAGCGATCCTGCATCGCCCGAAGCTCCTGATCCTCGACGAGCCGACCGAGGGGCTCGATCCGTTCCAGATTCGCGAGGTCCGCGGCCTGATCCGCGAACTGTCGCGCGACTGCGGGATCATCCTCTCGAGCCATATCCTGTCGGAGGTCCAAGCGGTCTGCGATCGTGTCCTGGTGCTCCATCAGGGCCGGATGCTGCGCAGCGACCGGTTCGGCGCGCTCGGTCCGACCACGCTTTGGCGGGTGCGCCTGCGCCCGAGCGTCGATTCCGGTGCCTGTTCGGGGGCCGAGCGACTCGAGCGTCTGGCCTGCGTCGAGGCCGCGATCGCACTGGATACGGATCGATTTCGGGTGATCTTGACCGAGGGCGCCGAGTCCGCCGATCTGGCCCGCCAGATCCTGAGCGCCGATTTGGGTCTCTGCGAGCTGGGTCCGGAGCGCCCGGATCTGGAACGCGTCTTCTTCGATCTGATCGGCGCGGGAGGCACGGCATGATCGGCGTGATCGCGGGTCGCGAGCTGCGCAGTGCGCTGGTGTCGCCCTTGCCCTGGATCCTGCTAGGCGGCGGTCAGGTGGTACTCGCCTGGATCTTTCTGCAAGTGGTCGACGACTTCACGGGTCTGGGGGCCGACGAGCGGGTCGCGAGCCTGACGGTGGAGCTGGCCCTGAACCTGTTCGGGTTCGCCGCGGTGATCCTCATGCTCGCGGTGCCCTTGGTGGCCATGCGGATGCTCAGCGGCGAGTTTCGCGACGGCAGCTTCGAGCTGGTGGCCGCCGCGCCGGTGCGCATCGGCGAGCTGGTGGCGGGGAAGTTTCTCGCGCTGACGATCCTGATGACGCCGCTCTGTCTGCTGCCGGTTCTGAACATCGCGCTGCTCGCCGGCAGCGCCGCGCTCGACCCGGGTCAGATCGCCGCCGCCACGCTCGGGCTCTGGCTGGTCGGCACGATGTTCTGCGCCGTGGCGCTCTATGCCTCGAGTCTGACCGCTCAAACGGGTGCCTCCGTGATCGCCGCATTCGCGATCCTGCTGGTCTTCTCCGTCATCGGCCGGGTCGAGGCGCTGGGCGCCCATGATCTCTCTCTGTTCGGTTGGCTTTCTTGGAACGAGCATCTCTTCTGGTTTCTGCTCGGGGCGGTGCGTTTGAGCGACCTGGCCTATCTGCTCGGATTCACGGGTCTCTTTCTGGCCCTGACCCACCGCCGACTCGCGAACCGGGTTCTGCAGTGAAAAGCAGCCTGACCTTTGCGAGGGCGCAGCTTCGACGGCTCAACCGGCCGCTCGCGGATGCGCTGTTTCTCGTCCTTCTGCTGGCCGTCCTGATCGCGGGCGGCTGGTTGACTGCACGCCATGACCACTATTGGGATTGGACCGCCGTCGGCGCCAACAGCCTGACGCCCGAGAGTTCGGCTATCCTCGGTCGACTCGACGGCCCGCTGCGCGCCACCGTCTTTGCCGACCCCGCGAGCCCGCTCGGCAAGGGGATCGAGCGGCTGCTCATGCGCTATCGGCAGGCGCAACCCGACATGCGCATCGAGGTCGTGGACCCGCAGCTCTTCCCGGAGCGCACGCGCGATGCCGGGGTGACGCTGATCGGCCAGATCCTGCTCGACTATCGCGGGCGGCGCGAGATCGTCGCGGAGGTCGGCGAGCGTGCGATCAGTGCGGCCATCGCCCGACTCGGCGCCGGCCGCGTCCCCTGGGTCGCCGTGATCGAAGGTCACGGCGAGCGCGCCATCCAGGGCGAAGCGGGTGCGGACCTCGGGCGTCTCGGTCGGGAGCTCTCCGAGCGTGGATTTCTGGCCCGCCCGCTCGACTTGGGTCGGGTCGAGGAGGTGCCGATCAACACCCGGATCTTAGTACTCTCCGTGCCGCGCATCCCGCTCTTTCCGGGCGTGGTCGAGCGCCTGATCCAGTATCTGGATCGGGGCGGCAATCTGCTCTGGCTCCTCGACCCCGGCCCGCTCAACGGACTCGAGCCCTTGGTCGAATACCTGGGCCTGACCATCCTGCCCGGCACGATCGTCGACGCGGACGCTGCCGCCTTGGGTGTGGCGACACCGGCCGTCGCGGTGGTCGCCGAGTATCCGGATCACCCCTTCTCGGCCGATCTCGACGTCCCGGCCCTGCTGCCCGGCAGCCTCGGCTTCGGGACCGAGCCCGCACCCGGATGGCTCCTGGAGACCTATCTGGCGACCGGCGCGCGGAGCTGGAACGAGATCGGTCGGCTCGACGGCCTGATCGACCGCGACGAGGTCATCGGGGAGCAGGCCGGTCCACTTCCGGTCGTCTTGGCCCTGAATCGCCCGATGCCGGAGGACGGTCGCGAGCAGCGCGTCCTGGTGGTCGGCGACGGCGACTTCGCGAGCAACGCCCAGATCGGTGCCTACGGAAATCGGGCGCTCGCGCTCGCCCTGCTGGCTTGGCTGAGCGACCCGGGCGATCTCACCGTGCTCCCGCCCGACCCGCTCGCGCCGGACGCGCTCGTCCTCGACGAGCAGCAACGGCTGCGCATCGGGCTGGGGTCGCTGGTCATCTTGCCCGCGCTCTTCCTCTTGATCGGGCTCGGTATCCGCTGGCTGCGCTGGAGAGGGACATGAGGTCGCGCTGGATCCTCAACCTGGTCCTGATCCTCGTCCTCTCGGCACTCGGCTGGGCGATTCGTCACGAGCTCGCCGTCACGCAAGCCCCGGCGACATTGGCCGGCTCGGGCGCGCCCGAGCCGCACCTGATCGAGATCGCCCGCGAGGGCGAGCCGACCATCGCGCTCGAGCGTCTCGCCTCCGGCTGGCGTATGCGCTCTCCCTGGGACGTGGATGCGGACCCGGAGCGGGTCGCTGCCTTGTTGGCGATTCGCGATGCGCCGCTCCTGCGCAGCGTCCCGGCGCAGGCTGCCGCGCTGGGGGAGCTGGGTCTGGATCCGGTCAAGCTGCGTCTGCGCCTGGACACGACCGACATCGCGATGGGCGGGCTGGACCCGATCGAGCTATGGCGCTACGTCGCGAGCGACGACTTGGTCCACCTCATCCCGGACCGCTTTCAGTATCTGCTGATCGCGCCGCCGATCGACTATGTGGCGCGCATGCCGCTCCCGCGCGACCTCGGGCCTGTCTTCGCCACGCACGACAGCGTTCCCCTGAGCGGCGAGACCTTGGCCCGTCTCACGGGGCTGGTCGCCGAGCGCATCGAGCCCTTGATCGGTGAGCCGACTGGTACGCTGCTTGAACTCAGCGCATCGGACGGGACACGGGTGCGCTATCGCGTGTCGGAGGACGGTCGACGTTGGACGCGACCGGATCTGAGGCTCACCTACGTGCTCGGCGAGCCCCCCGAGCTGATCGAGGATCCGAGCGCGGTCGACCCGACCCCGCCGGTCTCGGTTGCGGCTCCTGTCTCCGAGCAGGACGCCGTGACGACGAACTCCACCTGGCCCGAGCCCGCATCGGTTCCGGAAGCAGACGTCTTCGCCCCGGACCCCGAGTGGCGCGAATCGCCGGGCACGCTGGATTCCCTGATGGACCCCGACGCCCCGCTCTCCGGCGAGCTCCCGCTCGGCTCGCCGCCCGAGGTCCGGCTGCGCCCGCATGATGTGCTTCGCGAGGAGGTGCTGACTCGGGACGGTGTCGAGCAGGAGGGTTTCGGGGTCGAGGCGGGCCGAGACCTCCCCGAGGGCTTCGGTCTGGATCCCTTCGCCCCGGATCCTGCCGATGCGGACTCCGCGCCTGCGGATCCCGATCCGCCGAGGGATCAACCCTGATGCCCGAGCTTCCGGAGGTCGAGACCACGCTCCGCGGCATCCGCCCCTACTTGGAGGGCGGTCGCATCGAGCAACTGATCGTGCGCGACCCGAGGCTGCGCCGGCCGATTCCGTCCGAGACCGCAGAGCGGGTCGCCGGTCAGACGGTGCGGTCCTTGTCGAGACGCAGCAAATATCTCCTGATCGGCTTGGATCAGGGCAGTTTGCTCATCCATCTGGGGATGTCCGGCAGCCTGCGGGTCGTCCCCGCGGACAGTCCGCCGAAAAAGCACGACCACCTCGACCTGGTGCTCTCCGACGGGCGTTGTCTTCGGTTTCACGACCCGCGCCGCTTCGGTCTCTTTCTGTGGCTCCCGGAGACGCCCGGGCTTGCCGAGAGCCGCCATCCGTTGCTGCGCGACCTGGGTCCCGAGCCGCTGGGGACGGCGTTCGACGGCGATCATCTCCATCGTTTGAGCCGCGAACGACGGGTCGCCGTGAAGATCTTCCTGATGGATGCCTCGGTGGTGGTCGGGGTCGGGAACATCTATGCGAACGAGTCGCTCTTCCTCGCCGGCATCCATCCCGCTCGCGCCTGCCATCGGATCGGCCTGGAGCGCTACCGTCGTCTCGCCGAGGTGATCCGCGGCGTGCTTGAAGCCTCCATCACCCAGGGCGGCACCACCCTACGCGACTTCGTCCAGGAGGACGGCAACCCCGGCTATTTCGCCCAATCGCTAAGGGTCTACGGCCGCACCGGCGAGCCCTGCGTCGCCTGCGGCGCACCATTACGCCAACGGCGTATCGGACAGCGGTCGAGCTTTTATTGCGTGCACTGCCAGCACTGAAATCAAGCCAACGTGCACCGCGGTGTCTGGGGCGCGCATCGGCGGAGCGCTTATCCCCGGACGATCCCGGCCCGAATCGCGTACTTCACCAATCCGGCCAAGCTCTCGATGCGTAGCTTGTGGCTGATACGGCTGCGGTAGGTCTCGACCGTTTTGGGGCTGATCCCCATGTCCGTGGCGATATCTTTAGTGCGCCGACCCTCGGCGAGAAGACGCAGCACATCGCGCTCCCGGCCGGTGAGCTCGATCTCTTCGGGGTCGGTGGCGGTCGGGTCGGACCGAGCGGCCGGATCGGCCAGGGCCGGGCTAAGGTAGGTCTCGCCTCGCAACGCGGCGTCGATGGCTGCCAAGAGGTCCGCGGCCGCCTTGTTCTTCAGCACATAGGCCAGGGCTCCGGCCTCGAACATGCCACGCCGATACATGGCGTCGCCGAACATGGATAGGGCGACGATCCGCGTGGCCGGCGCTGCCTCGCGGATGGCCGCGGCTGCTTCCGTGCCCGACATCCGGGGCATGGCCACGTCCAGCACCGCCACGTCCGGCTGCAGCCGGGCGGCCAGCTCCACGGCCTCTCGGCCATCGGCCGCCTCCGCGACCACGGTCCAGTCGGTGCGTTGGCGCAGCAGCGCCGCAAGTCCCTCGCGGACCAGGGTGTGATCGTCGCACAGTAGGATGGTCGCGGGCATGGCCGGGATGATTATCGCGTGAGGCACCGTTCCGCGATCCTAGCCGCTTTCGCGCTCGATCGGAATCCACAACCGTACCCGCGCCCCCGGGCGCAGATCCTCCATAGCGAGTCCGCCGTCGACCAGTGCCAGCCGCTCGCACAGGCCCTGCAGCCCGTAGCCATGCCCGGAGTCCAGCCCGGAGTGGCGGCCCCGAGCCGCGTGGCTGGCTGCGAAGCCGATCCCGTCGTCCTCCACCCGCAGCTCGACACACCGGTCCAGTCGTGTCAGTCGGAGGTCCCCTCGGTTGGCCCGGGCATGTTTCACCATGTTCATCACCAGCTCCCGGCCGCATTGGAAGAGGATCAGCTTGTGGGCCCGATCCAGGTTCGGTGCGCTCCCTTCCAAGCGGTAGCTCATGGTCAGGCCCCAGCGGCTCTGGGTGCTCTCCGCCAGCCAGGCAAGCGCTGCGGAGATCCCGCCGCGCTCCAGCACCGGCGGGCTGAGCTCGAACTGCAGGCTGCGCAGCTCCATCGTCGCCTCGGAGAGCAGCTCCAGGCCAGCCGAGAGCCGCTCCGGCGACTCCTCGTCTTGCTCCCGGCTGCCCGCTTCGAGCTGGATCTGGGCCAATGCGAGCTTCTGCAAGGGGCCATCGTGCAACTCGGCCGCCAACCGTGCCTTCTCGGTCTCCTCCTGCATGGCGAGGTCCAAGGCCAGGTCGCGCAGCTTGTCGTTCGCGTTGTCCAGGGTCCGGCTCTGACGGGAAAGCTCGGACTCGCGCTCCTCCAGGCCTTGCAGCACGGCATTGAAGCCTTCCACCAGGGTACCGATCTCCCGACCCGCGTCCGGGTTCGGCAGTCGAACCGAGAAGTCCCGCTCGGCCGAAATGGCCCGGCTGTGTTCCGCGAGTTGCAGGATGGGTTCTGCAATGCGCTGCCGAAGGCGCAAGGCCGCCAGCAGTGCTGCGCCCAAGGTGAGCAGGCCGACCAGGCCGGCGAGCGGAAGATAGATCCGGAACTGGCGCGCCAACTCAACCAGCTCCGCATCAATCACCAGGCGTCCCACGGGATGGCCGTCGAACGCAATCGGGTAAATGATCTCCAGGGAGGGGCTCAGCCCCTTGATGACCGACGGCAGCGTGGGCTCCGTGTCATCGGCGGGTTCGCGGAGCCACCGAGCAAAGTCCCGGCCACCGGCGTCCAGGAGTAAGGCCGAGCGGATCTGATACTCCCTTTCGAGGGTCGCCAAATGACGCTCGGCGGTCTCGGGATCATCGAAGACCAAGGC
This sequence comes from Thiocapsa roseopersicina, assembly GCF_900106925.1. Classification (GTDB taxonomy): domain Bacteria; phylum Pseudomonadota; class Gammaproteobacteria; order Chromatiales; family Chromatiaceae; genus Thiocapsa; species Thiocapsa roseopersicina. Next base: position 30,925 of record NZ_FNNZ01000005.1, on the reverse strand, counting down.
GGAGACGCAGTTCTCCCCCACGACCGCCGCCAACACCTCCAGGTCGCGGATCATATGGTCGCGAAAGAGCTTGATATCCAGGACCGCCGAGAGCAGCGTGCTGAGAGCCAGCGTGAGCAGGGTGACCAGTGTCAGTGCAACCAGCAGTCGCGTGCGGATGGAGCGGCCGGCACCGCGGGCGGTGCGTCTCATCGCACCACCTCCGCCACATCGTAGAGTCGGGCCGACGCCGCCAGACCCCGGTCTTTGAGTGCCGCCGCATTGATGCGCAGTCGCAGCCGCTCGGTCTTACGGAAGATATCCGGCTTGCGATAGATCTCGATCGCCAAACCGCGCTCCGCATCACCGGGGGTGTCCCCGACCAGGAGCGTCGGCTGGCCGGCGGTGCGCCGCAGAATAGCGGCGAGCTGCTCTTGAGCCTCCGTGCCGACGAACAGGATCTCGCTTGGCCCGATGGCCTCCGGGGACGGATAGGCCCGGATCTCGATCGGCCGATCCTCGACCCGCTTCGCCTCTTGCTCCAGCGCCCGCAGATGTCTTGCCATCACCGGGTCGCCGATGACGCCGATGACGAAGGGACGCTCGGCCGGCACGGCAGGCCACTCGATGAAGCGGGTGAGGTTGTAGATGTAGGCCACCTTGAGCTCGGTCAGTAGGTTGTCGTCCCGCTGATCTTGGGCAGCGGCTACCGACAACCAGCACGGGAGGAGCGCGATCAGCAGTGCGAAAAGGCGTCCGCTGCCGCGCGGAAGGAACGCCGAGGCAAGCATGGCGGCGAGGCCCCGCGTGCGCGGGTTCGCAAGCACGCCTCGGCCGATGGCTGTCCGTGGCGCCGGAGGCGGACGTCCGCTCAAAATGCCCAGCCGATCGTCGCGGTGATCACCCGTCCGGGACCGATCATGCCAAGGTTGAAATCCGTCAGCTCGTTGGCCGGATAGCGGATCTCGGTGTCCAGCAGGTTCGAGACGTTGAGTGCCGCATAGGGTCCCGTCGCCCCGGGTGCCCAGCGCAGATTCACCCCCAGGTCCCAATAACCGGCGACCGGCTCGCCGATGCGCGAAACCGCGCCCTGCTCGGGACCCGCGACGAAGTCCCAGTCCGCCTCCATGCCGTCCACATAGCGGGCGTAGGCGGCGTAGGTCATGGGTCCTCGCCGCCAGTCGGCCTTGAGCGTCGCGAGCAGGGTCGGCGAATAACCCGGATCGATACCGGTCACGAGATCCTCGGTCTGCTGCGCCGTGAGACTGGCGCTGAGATGAAGCGTCTGCAGCGGCTGGACCTCGGCGATCAGCTCCAGGCCCCGCGTACGCCAGCGCCCGGAGTTGTCGTCAAGGGTGGTGTAGATTCCGGTCCGGGGGTCGAATTGCTGGATGGTGCGCACCAACTGGCTCAGACGGTTCTGAAACAGTCCCGCGGTGAGCATCCAGCGCGGTCGGGTGAGGGTGTAATTGGCCTCCAGGGTCTCGATCCGCTCGGCCTCGGGCAGGTTGAACTGGTCCGAGTCCTGTGACGCCGTCCCCCAAGCGAGCTTCAGCACCTGGTCCGGAGTCGGAGTCCACAGCAGCGCAATCTGGCCGTTGACCGGAGCGGAGGCTCCGACGGGCACCGATTCCGCAACGGGCACCCTGTCCCTGCGCAGCCGACGAATGCGCTGGTACTCGTCCGGCAGAAAGCTGATGCGCACGCCGCCGACCAGGCGCAGGGGCGCGGTAACCTGCCAGCTCGCCTGCGTGAACAGATCGTGGGTTGTCACGGGCTCCAGTTGGACCCGGGCGTCCAACAGAGGCGGTGCATCCACGCGGTTCCCTACCCCGTCGATACGCAGCAGGCGGTAGCCGGCGATGGTGTCGAGGGCCGCGGTCGGCCGCCAATGCAGGTCGAGCTCGAGCTCGGCCCGCCGCGAGTCCTGGCGCTGATTGCCTTCGAGCTCGGGGAGGACTAAGTCGAGCTGGTAGGCGTCATAATGCTCCGCGCTGTAGATGCCTGTGACCCGCAGGCCCAAGTCATCGCTGAAGCGGTGGGCATAGCCCAATGAAGCGTGCAAGGTATCGAGCCGGATACGGGTACCCTCGTCGAATGGCGGCGTGAAGCCATAGATCCCGTAGTCGCGACGATTCAGACGCAGATTGCCCTCCCAACCGCGCCATCCGGCGGAGAGATCGAGGCTGCCCCATCCCTGATCCAGGTCGCCGTCCATGTCCGGGTGCGTGCCCGGGATCAGGGCGGCGAGCTCCGCGGGGCTGAACATGTCCGCATAGGCGCCCGTCAGGCCCTCCGTCCGGTAGCCGCCGGCATTGAGCACGATGAAACCGTCGTCAAACACCCTGCCCGCCCGCCCGAAGAGGCGTCCGCTCTCCCCTGTGCCTAAACTGGCCGAGGCCCTCGGGCCGCTCCCCTCGATCGCGTTGGTCACGACATTGATGACGCCCTGGAAGGCATTGTTGCCGTAGATCACCGACATGGGTCCGCGGATGATCTCGACCCGGTCGATGGATTCGACCGGGATGTCCAGGCGCGCGATCTCGGTGCCCGTGATGGTCTTCTGCAGCGAGGGGTGCTGCGCAATCCCGTTGACCAGGAGCTGCACCCCGCCGCCCACCGCGCCGCGGGTCCCGATGAAGCGGTCCTCGGTATTGTCCAGGAGGTAGAAGCCGGGGACGTTGCGCAGCAGCTCCTCGAAGGTGATCCAGCCGTAACGCGCGATCTCCTCGCGGGTCAGGATGGTCACGCTCGCCGGGATGTCGCGGATCTCCTCATCGCGCTTACCCGCGGAGCGGATTTCCACCTCCAGCAGCTCCTCGAAGGGCACATCCAGCAGGTCGGGACCCTGCGGCCTCGCCGCGAGGGCAGTCGGTACGTCGACGACCAGATTCAGGACCAGGGTCCCGGCAAGGGCGAGGGTAGCGCTCGGCGACCGACCGCGGCGTTGCAGGCCGGTGGTTGTCTCGGTGCGAACGCGCGCGCACCAGACCCGGAACCTGGCACGTCGCAGAACTGAAACCGGAATGGGCAACAAGGACACGGTCTGATCCACCTGACTCTGCGGGCTCCGCGCGGGGACCAAGAACCCGTTCTCGACCTTGAGTCACAGCATACCCCGAGCTGCCCGTTCGTCACGAATTCCATTGCCGAGTGTAGGGTTGCGGGCAGGATCGGGGAGCGCAACCGACCGAACGGTTTAAACCATGGCGTCGGAGCCTGAATCATGTGCCCTGAGCGGATTCGGTAAGATGCTCGAGCGGTTCGCGCACCGCTCAATGAGTCAAGGAGCTGATCTTGAACGTCACCAGTCTCGTCGTCGGCCTGTTGCTTGCGTTCCTGCTCATCGGCGCCTTCGCAGGCGTGGTCGCCGGACGGCTCATGCCCCGCGGCGGCCCGGGCCTGTCGGGCCGGATGGCAATCGGCATCTTGGGCGCCTTCATCGGCGGGTTTCTCTTCGGCCTGGTCCCCGCGGATCTCGAGGTCGGCTTGGTCGGAGCCCCGATCACCGCCGCCATCGGCGCAGCCCTCCTCCTATTCGCCGTCGCCAAGATCAAAAAGCACTGATACCACCTCAAGACCGATGGTCAAAGCGTAGGATGGGTAGAGCGAAGCGAAACCCATCTTCCCCGTCAATACAAGAGCGGCTCCGTAGGACGGGTAGAGCGAAGCGAAACCCATCTCCCTCTGTTCATGCAAGCGCATCAAAACAGAAGAACAAACCCGCTCACCCATCACGACCCCTCGTAATCCACCCCCTCCATCCCATCCCCGCCCCAATCCACCGGATACACCCCCAACTGCACGGACCGATGGAACGACGACCAAGGCCAATCCCGCACTCGCGTCACCCAACCATGCTTGACCGGGTTGAAATGGATGTAATCGAACCGCGCAGCAAAGCCGGCCTCGTCGCGAACGGTGTGCTCCCAAAAGCGCCGCTGCCAGATGCCGCGCTCATTTCGACGCGCGCGGCTTGCCGATACGGCCTCGGCCTTGGGCAAGGTCCTGGAAAAGGCCGATTTGATCTGACGCCAGCGGGTGCTGTAATCGCGGTCCCCCGGCGGCAGTTCCAACAGGCAGTGAATATGCTCGGGCAGGATGATGATGGCGTGGATGGTGAAAGGATGCGCATGCATGACCTCGCGGAATGCGCCGCGCAGGTCGTCGATGTGGTCGGTCAGGAGCCGTCGCCGGCGATCGGCCAGGTTCACCGTAAAGAAGTACGTTTGGCCGGGGAAGCGGTAGCGGCGGTAGTCGGTCATGGGCGCGGCGTGGGTCGCGGGCGATTCCGGTGCGGATGGGTTTTGGTTTGGTGTTGTCGGGGATGATGGGTTTGGGATGAGGGGTTTCGCTTCGCTCTAGCCATCCTACGCTCTACCCATCCCCGCGCCGTGGCTGCTCCGCAAGCGATGAACGCCTCGATCAGTGTCTACCTGATGGATGAATGAAATTGGAAACGCGTCAGGGGTTTTCCGTCAGGAGTTTCCCGACAGACAGGGCGTTCGCCATGGACTACCCTCACGCCGGTTGTGTCCGAGCGACACGATCATTGGCTCACACTGTTTGCGAATCCGAACCTCGATCACGGGAGTACCGACCATGCAGACGAAAGACGAGTACGTGGCGAAACTCAAGGCGCAACTCGATGAGTGGGAGTCGGATCTGGCGCAATTGCGCGATAAGGCGTCGGATGCCTCGGATGACGTCAAGGAAAAGGTCGATCATCAGATCGCCGAGTTGAAGCTGAAGTGGGACGAGCTCGCCGTGCGTCGTGACCGGATCGCGGACGCCGCCGACGAGAAATGGGAGTCGCTCAAGGACGAGGCGGAAGAGACCTGGGCGGAGGTGAAGGTCGGCGTCAAGGACTCGATCGACCGCATCAAATCGATGTTCAGTTGAGCTGTCCATTGCGGCGCGCCCGGCTGCCCGCAGGGTCATACCGAGGCTCGCCGCTCTGGATCAAACGCCGCAGCGACGCAATGAGTTACACGTGGCAACCGAATCGGCATACGGGAGAAAACCGACGATGAAGCTTCATCCCCTTGGCGCACTCTGCATCTCCGTCATCATCGCCGGTTGCGCCGCCGGATCGGACAGCACGACCGCGCCCGCGGGTTCCACGGCCGCCGGGAGCGACGGACGGTTCGAATACCGCTGCACGCTCGAGGTCAAGAACGAGCCTGCTCCACGCGACATGGGTTGCGACTTCTCGCAGCGACAGGGCTTCGTGCGCATCGTACTCGAAGACGGCGCGGAGTACGCGCTGGAGCCCGTCGGCAGTCAGCCCGGCAACTTCCGCGATACCGTGCGCAACGTGCCCGTTTATCGCAAGTCCGGCCTCGGCGACAAGGGCGTGATCTTCGACTTCCCGACCGAGACCATCAGCATCCACTACTAAGCGATAGGAGCCTGATCCGTGAACCACAGCATCCGCATCGGCGCGCTCGGCGCCGCCGCGTCCTGCCTCCTCGTCTCGCTCGCCGGCTGCGTGGAGGAGCCAAGCGTGAAGCCGGACATGGGCCCATCGACGTACGATGCCTCCGGGACCATGCCCTGTTCCGCCGGCGCCCCGACCTTCGATCAGGCCTGTGGCTGGCGCGTGGTCCGCAAGCCCGGCGGCGGGGCCGAGATCTGGATCTCCAACATCGCCGTGCGCGACCGTCCCGCCTACCGCGTGCTGACCTTCTCGCAGGGAGAGTTCAGTGCCTGCGACGGTACCCCGCTGCGGGTCACGAAGGACGCGGACCAGTGGACGATCACCGCCAACGGCCAAGAGCATTATCGCTTCGCCGATGCGCTGATCACCGGCGGCTGATCCCCTGCGGCTAATCCCGGCAGCGAAGCGCGCTCGGCCAATCCGCCTCCCGGCGAGGCAACAGTGGCTCTGGATCGGGTCTGCCGAGAGGCGACGACGCGATCCGCGGGCCATTCATCCAATCGGAGGGTTCGATGATGAAAAACCTGCTCATGGCGCTCGGCGTCGCCCTACTGGTCAGCGCTGCGGCGGTGGCCGACGACACCCGAACCGAGCGCGTCCACTTCAAGAAGGGTGCAACCAGCGCAACGGTGGAGGACACCATCAAGGGCTACCAGAGCGTGGACTATGTCCTGGGCGCACGGGCAGGCCAGTCCATGAACGTGAGCATGGCCACCGACAATTCGGCCAATTACTTCAACATCCTGGCACCCGGAAAAAACGACGAGGCGATGTTCATCGGCTCCACATCGGGCAACCAATTCGAGGGTGCGCTGCCTGCGAACGGAGATTACAAGATCCGTGTCTATCTCATGCGCAGCGCCGCACGCCGGGGAGAGGCGGCCAACTATCGGCTGGAGATGATCATCAACGACTGATCCGAACCGGATCCCGGGGCATTCCCGCTGCCGGTCTGCACACCAAGCGCTCGAACGGGATCGGCTCAGGGTCCGGCGATCGCAAGCGCACGTGGCAGCCTGGGCACGGAAGGGGTGGTCGCGCTTGCACGATGAAGCAGGGCCGTCGCGCAGCGTCATGACTTTACGGATGTTGCCGCGCTTCTTGCCGCTATGACCACCAAGCTCCGGGCTCGGACTGCCGTCGCCTTCTTCGGGATCTGGATCGGCATCTTGTATGCCGGCTCCGATCATCCGCCCCCCACCGGTTTTTGGTGGCTCGCCGCATTGGTTTTCGTCTGCGCCGTCGCCGTCTACATGCGAATGCCGGTCTATGCATCCTGGTCCAGCCGGCGGAGCCCGGGACGAGCCCGTCGCGTTCTGCGCGATGGGTTGCTTGCCGGGCTCGTGGTGGGGCTCGTCCCGCTCATGCTGCCTTTCACCGGAGAACCGACGACAGCACTCGCAAGCGTCACCCCGATCTTGATCTGGCTGGCGACGCTGTCGGCCCTGGGGATCCTCAACGCGGTCCTTGTCTACGTCATCGCTGCCGTTGTCCCATCCGAATCCCGAGCGACGACCAAACCCTGAAGCACCCGAGTGACGCTTCAACAACAAGGTGAACACCTTTGAGTCACGGGTAGGATGGGTAGAGCGCAGCGAAACCCATCTTTTCAGCGGCGCCACCCGGATTGGGCGTCTGAGCGTTGGGGATGGCTAGAGCACAGCGAAACCCATCTTGTCCGCGCCCCCACCCGGATTAGGCGTCTGAGCGGGGTGGATGGGTTTCGCTGCGCTCTACCCATCCTACGTGTTTCGGTTGTTTTTAGGTCGTTCGCTGTTGACGGAGCCGATGATGAGTCGCCGACCTACGACGTGACTCCGGATCAGCGGATTCAGTCCATCAGAAAGATCAGGAATCCGGCCTCGCCGCTGGGCCCGCGCCGAGCCGCGATCAATAACCCGGACATCGCCGCGCCGTCCCCCAGGTTAAAGACGCGAAGCTCTGTCACCGCCGAGTCGTCGAAGGCGGCGGACAAGGCGGCGCGGGCCGCGTCGGGACCGTCGATGGCGTCCAGGATCATGGGTACGGACAACCGGGCGTCGGGGTCGGTGATGGCCCGCAGCTCGGCGACGATGTCCGGCGTTGCGCCGGCGTTTCTGACATAGACCTCTCTCCAGGGCCCCATCCACGCCGGCGCGCCGAAGCGGTCCCAGAGCGGCCCCACGAAGGTCTTGTAGGTCGACAGCGCCGCTTGCGTCAGGTCGTCGCTGCTGTGCAAGGTCTCTTGGAATACGGCACTGCCGAAGCCGCTTTGGCTCGGTCCGCCGTAGGCCGCTTCCAACTGGATCATGGACTGTCCTCCCAGGGCGGGACCTTGAAGGCCCGTGCCGCGTCGGCGCCACCCGGCGCCATGAAGTCGTGGATCGATTCATCGGTGAAGTACCGCCAGAACCCATCCGCCAGGGCAGGATCTTGGATCCCGAACGCCCCTTCGGCCTGGCGCTGCTCGAGGAATTTCCGATAGGCGTCCAGCGGCTCGGGGCCGAGCTGCTGGTAGCTGATGCGGCCCCCGTACTGCGCATACAGCGCCTTGTTGATCTTCCACTGCCGTATGATTGCGCGCGCCATGTCGTTCCGCAGGCCGTCGATCTCGGCGGTTTCCTCCGGCGTCAGCCCCTCTTCCGCGGTCAGTCCATCGGCCGCCAGACCCTGCCGCAGGTGCTCGACAAAGGCATCGATCTCGGCTGGCTCGGCCTCGATCCCGTGCTCGGCTGCATAACGACCGAGCAGCGGTGTGAGGATGGCCTGCTGCAGCGTCTCGGGGTCCGTCGTGTGCACGTCCTCGCCCAAGACGGTGGCTGCCGGTGATGCGCCGTCGGTCGGCGCCGAGGTCACTTGAGCGCCTGCGAGCGCTCCGCAAGTGAACAAAGCGACTGCGTAGAAAGGCACGACGAGGCGAATGCGCATGATGTCGGTGCTCCGGGCTTGGCGAGGCATCGGCCCCCCCTTCGATGGCGGCAAGCGGTACCTCGTCGATATCCCCCTCGTCGAAGGTAAGGGTCCAGGTGTCGCCTGCGGGAATCTCGATGCCAACCCTATTCGCCGTCGCCGGGATCGGCAAGCCTTGAATTCGGGCCCGCATGCGCGGCAACACGAAAGGACACGACTCGACCGGCGGCACCTCCCGGCCAAGAAACGCAAACGCCGAGGTTGTCGTCTGTCGCCTTCACCCACCGGGAGATCATCGCCTACGCAGCGCACCCTGGACCTTGGCGAAGGCCTCTGTCAGGAATTTCCTTACGGAGAATGCCCGACTGTCATGGTGTCGGATCCGGGTCATAATCACGAATCATCAATAGGAATTGCAGAAGAAATCATGCATCGGGCCTCTTGCCGCTCATGTCGGTCCCATCGCGGACCGCGGAGTCGAGGCGGCAGAGATGCCTATCGTGTGCGCACGCGTCGACGATCTCCCGCGACCCGTAAGTTCGAGGGTTAAAGCAACACAGTAAGAGACGATGAACACCATCACTAGAAAAGAATGTAAAACGCTTGCTTCTCGTAGAGTTGAAAGAACCCGGAAAAGGGGGGGCGGCATGTCCTGTGTGTTGCACGGGTTGAGGGGGCTTGCAGCGGCGAGTCTGGTGCTCGGAACCGGGGCGGTCCAGGCGGCGCTGAGCGTGCAGGCCAACGGCACGGTTTACGACGATGTGCAGGACATCTCCTGGGATCGGGATGCTCATGCGGTCGGGACGCTTTGCAAGGCGAATGACCCGATTTGGACCTCGTTCAGCCCGACCAGTGGTCGCTCTTTGGGCGACATTTGCGCGAGTGACGGTGACTTGTATTGGCAAGAGGCCGTAGAGTGGATCGCGCATCTCAACGACAAATCCTATAAAGGAATCACCGATTGGCGGCTGTGGACGACGACTCAGCCGGATCCAACTTGCAGCAGCCAGACGACCGACAATCCCCCGCAGGGCTTCAACTGGGGCTGCACCGGCAGTGAGCTGGGGCACATGTTCTACGTGGCACCCCCGGCCGGTTTGGGAAATCCCAGAGGTGACGACAACCCGACGTGCGCCCCGTCGTGTTTTCAGAACACGGGTCCTTTCGTGAATATCCTGCAAGACAGATATTGGTCGGGCACCTCTTTTGCCCCTAATTCAAGCAACGCGTGGGACTTCAGCACCGGAACGGGTAGCCAGAAAGCTTGGGACAAGGAGTCGATTACAGCCTTCGCATGGGCGGTGCGTCCGGGTCAAGTCGAGCCGGTACCGACTAAAACCGACACCATTACATCGGTGACCTGCCAGACCCCGATCATGCTCGGGTCGACGAGCAACTGTGAGGCGACCGTCACGCGTGACTCGGGCGTCAATACCCCGAGCGGAACCGTTTTCTGGGGCAGGACCGATACCGGAGGCAGCTTTGGAATGCAAACCTGCAGCCAGGACACCGAGTCGGGCACCTTGACCTGCACCATCGGCTACACCCCGGGCGAAGTCGGGAGTCATGATGTCCTCGCCGTCTTCGGGGGTGATGGGAGTTTCAACAGCAGCAGTGCCGAGACGGAGGTCAGCGTGAACCAAGCGCCGAATCCTGGAGAGCCACAACCCATCCCGGCGGTAGGTCCGTTGGGACTGCTGCTTTCAGGGCTCGGTCTCGGCTTGCTCGGCATCCGGCGGGTCCGCCGAAAGGGCTAGGCGTGTCTTTCACCCGGGCCCGGCCAGCGCAGAGGTAGCGATGGCCGGGTTCACCTGCCTCAACAGCAGCATCGGTCCCGACTGACAGGCGCGGTCGCGCCTGTCAGTGCCGATGATCTCCACTCTCGCGCCTGAGGCCAGCGAGGCCCGGCGGGCTGACGAGGGGAGGTGCCGCGCCGATCCCGCAGTCGCGTCGGCGGCCATGGCGCTGTTCCCTCGTGAACTGCTTGCATTGCGCGGTGCTGCCGACGATCAAGCCGGTGAGGATTTGAAACATAAAGGTCGTTCTTCGTTCGGAGGGTGCCGCGGGGCCCCGCCCGTCGCCGGTGTCAGGGATTTCCTGACGGAATTTACCCGACAGACAGCGCGATGTGCTTGTGTCTATCCTTCCCGCCACTTTGGATTGGCCGGTTTCCTCATTCGGGTTCCGGGCGCCGGCTCGGGTTTTCACCAATCCCGGTCGATCAATCAAGGCATGCCACACACCGGAGAACACCATGGGGCTCTTCAACTTTGCGAAAGAGGTCGGCAAGCATCTATTCGGCAAAGAGGCCGAGGCCAGCGAGAAGATCAAGGAAGAGATCGAACGGGACAATCCGGGAATCAATGACCTCATGGTCGACTACAAGGACGGTGTCGTGTCGCTCAGCGGACACGCCGACAGCCCCGAGGCGATGGAGAAGGCGGTACTGATGGCCGGCAACGTCAAGGGTGTCTGGGAGGTCAAGGCCGATTAGCTCGACGCTCCGGCATAGACTGTCAAGGTTGAGTTCTACGTCATCGAGAAGGGCGACACGCTCTCCGCCATTGCAAAGCGGTTCTATGACGATGCCAACGCCTATCCGCGCATCTTCGAAGCGAACCGCGAGGTGATCAAGGATGCCGATCTGATCTACCCGGGCCAGAAGATTCGCATCCCACTGTAGGGCGACTAGCGTCGGCAAGGCAGCAGACCGGCTCGGAGCGGTTTGCCTGTAGCCGACCAGCCAACGCAGCGTCCACGACAGTAACGACAAGCCACAACGAGAACGACCACATGATGCAATCCCCAGCGTGTCCTGCCCAGCGGGCTCAAGCGCCAGAGGTCGCGCCTGCGGCCACACCACACCAACGCTTTCAGCTCGCCAGTCGAGCGCTGGCGCTAGGCTCGCTCCTGCTGCTGGCCTCGGGCGCACCGCCCGCCTTCGCGGCCTGTGGCGGTGTCACCACGGTGAGCGATGAGGCGCAGCTCAACGACGCCATCGCCGCGTTCAATGCGGACACGACATCGGACAGCTGCGTCTTCACCATCCGGTTGGATGCTGACATCGCCCTGAACGAAAGCACAACGCCCATCCGGAACGTCATCAGCGGTAAGAGCATGATCATCGAGGGTGACGGCCACCAGGTAGACGGGCAGGATGGCGTCAACGTGCAGGGCTTCGACGGCATGCAGCCCTTCGCCATCGAGTCCGGCACGGTCGTGACCATGAACGACCTGACCGTAACCCGCGGCAAGCCGGTCGGCGATGGTGCGCTCAAGCGCGGCGGTGGCATCCGCAACGAAGGCACCCTCACGCTGAACCGATGCACCATCGCCGGGAATTCCGTGGATCGCCGCGGCGGCGGCATCGCCAACCGCGGTACCCTGGTGATCGATTCGAGCACCATCTCGGGCAACGTTGCCGGAACGACGACCGGTGGGTCTGCCCTGGGCGGCGGCATCTATAGCGAAGGCGGCTCGGTGACGATCACCAACAGCACCATCTCGGGCAACGACGCCGACAGCGGGGGGCTCCAAGACTGGGGTGGCGGCATCTTCGCCACCGGCAGTCTGACGCTCGACAGCGTCACCATCACCGACAATTTCTCGACCGAGGGCCGCGGTATCTACGTCGATACGGTCGACGGCGTCTTGACGATCGGCAACACCATCCTTTCCGGCAACGTTGCAGATGCCGATTGTTATTTCGACGCCTCCGGCACCGGCTCGGTCCAGGATCAGGGCCACAACCTCTTCGTTGACTCGGAAGGTTGCGGCTTCGTTGACGGTGTCAACAACAATATCCTGTCGCGCCCGTTTCTCGAGGACCTGGCCGATAACGGCGGCCCGACCCAGACCCATGCACCTCAGCTGCTGGTCAGCCCCGCCATCGACGCCGGCAGCACCGGTCTAACGGTCGATCAGCGCGGGGCCGCGCGCCCGTCCGGCGCAGCTGCCGATATCGGTGCCTACGAAAGCCAGGAGGGATGTGGCGACGCACCCTGGTCCGTGACCAACCAGGTCGAGCTGAGCGCTGCGATCGAGTGCTTCAACGGCAAGATCGATCCCGGCGTCTACACCATCTCCATCGACCACGGCATCTCAGCAACTGCGAGCACCGCGCCCATCGACAACGCCACCGCGGGGGTGGAACTGGTGATCGAAGGCAACGGCAACAGCGGCGATTGGAACGGCAGTCTCTTCCCCGGTGTCGATGTGCGGCCCTTCCTTATCCAGGCCGGCACCACGGTGACCATCAATGACTTCTCCATCACCGGCGGCAAGGTGGAGGGCACCGAGCGGGGCGGCGGTATCCGCAACCTCGGCAACCTGACGATCAACCGGTGCACCATCACCGGCAACCGCAGCGAGCTGAATGGGGGTGGCATCAACAATGCCCCTGGGGCGGTGATGGAGATCAACGATAGTACGATCTCGGGTAATCAGCTCGTCGGCGATGACAGCGGCGAGACGGGTGGCGGTATCGAAAATGAGGGCTCCCTGACCATCAAAAACAGCACCATCTCCGGCAACACCAGCAGCAATGACGGCGGTGGTATCGCCACGTCCAGGGCGCTCGTCCTCGATAGCGTGACCGTGACCGGCAACTCGGTCTCGGGCGCCGGCGCTGCGGGCGCCGGAGTCTATGTGGGAGGCTTTGGTACGCTGACGGCCCGGAACAGCATTCTGGCCGGCAACTCGGGCGCAGAGGACTGTACGAGCTTCATCTCTCCCGCGACAGACGCCGGCCATAACCTGGTTCAAACCCAGTACAGTTGCGGCTTCACCAATGGCGTCAACGGCACCATCGTTGGCCAGAACCCGCTACTCGGCGTTCTACGCAACAACGGCGGCCCGACCCGGACCCACGCCCTGCTGAGCGGCAGCCCGGCCATCGATGCCGGCGCCACCGCCCTGACCACCGACCAGCGCGGCTATGCCCGGCCTTCGGGCGCGGCTGACGACATCGGTGCCTTCGAGGAGGCTCAGGTCGGCTCCATCACCATCGTGAAGGAGACCCCTGTCGAGTCGACCACCGACTACAACTTCACCCTGGACGGCGGGCAGCTTGTGTCGCCAATCGATTTCCCGCTGGACACCAGCCAGAACGATGACGATGGCGTCTACTTCAGCGCGACATTCGATCTGGAGGCGGGCCACTACAGCCTGACCGAGGAAGTGCTCGACGATCAGGAATTAGGGCCGGTCGCCATCGCCTGCGAGGACAACGCTGGCTCCCTCGGAAACTTCACTGGCCCCACCGCTGACATTTCCTTGGGTGTTTATCAGGACATCCGCTGCACCTTCACCAATGACAGCATCTATTGGGTCAGCGCCGTCGCAGTGGGCAGCGGTTCGGTGAGCTGCTCGCCGGTCTTCGTCGGACAGGGCGAGAGCAGTACCTGCACCGCCGTGCCGGCTTCTGGCTTCCAGGTCAGGGAATGGTCCGGTGCTTGCGCCGGCGTGGGCAGCAGCACCGAGTGTGTCCTCAGTGAGATCAGAGAAGACCAGACCTCGACGGTCGTCTTCGAGAGCCTTCCAGTCGAGTCGGTGCTCAGTGTCGGCGATATCACGGTCGACGAGGAGGCGGGCAACGCCGTCTTCACCGCCACGCTCAGCCCGGCGCCGAGTGCGCCCGTCACGGTCAGCTACGCCACCGCCGACGGCAGTGCGCAGGCAGGCCTCGACTACAGGGCCGCCAGCGGCACGCTCAGCTTCGCCGCCGGGCAGACGCAGCAGACGATCACGGTGCCCATCCTCGAGGACAGCCTGGTCGAAGGCACCGAGAGCTTCACGCTGGCGCTCGGCGCGGCGGGGATCAATAGCGCCAGCGCCACCGGGCGTATCAGCGACAACGACAGCGGCGGCGCGGGTCCGACCTGCGGCGTGCCGGCGATGGACCGCACCAACGACCGCGGGGTGTTCCTCTACTATGACTGTGCCGATCCCCGGCAATGGCACTTGCGGATGTATGCCGGCGGCAGTGCCAGTCAACTGCTCTACAAGGGTAAACTGACTGCCAGCGCGGCTTTTGCCAGTACCAGAGGTGTTGCACTGGAACCGCCATGGGACGTTCTCGACACCAGTGTCGCGGCGCGCATCGCCTACCAGCTCAAGGTCGACGGAAAGGGCATTGACGGTATCGACTTCCGACTAGCCGCGGGCAGTACGGTCTGCTTCGCGCCCAGTACTCTGACCGAGCTGCCGGTGTGGGTCGGCGCCGACCGTGAGGTCGTCATCACACCCATCGAACTCACCACTCTCGGCGCCTGCGGCGACACGCCCCCACCCACCCCGGTGCTCAGTGTCGGCGATATCACGGTCGAGGAGGGGGCGGGCAACGCCGTCTTCACCGCCACGCTCAGCCCGGCGCCGAGTGCGCCCGTCACGGTCAGCTACGCCACCGCCGACGGCAGTGCGCAGGCAGGCCTCGACTACAGGGCCACCAGCGGCACGCTCAGCTTCGCCGCCGGGCAGACGCAGCAGACGATCACGGTGCCCATCCTCGAGGACAGCCTGGTCGAAGGCACCGAGAGCTTCACGCTGGCGCTCGGCGCGGCGGGGATCAATAGCGCCAGCGCCACCGGGCGTATCAGCGACAACGACAGCGGCGGCGCGGGTCCGACCTGCGGCGTGCCGGCGATGGACCGCACCAACGACCGCGGGGTGTTCCTCTACTATGACTGTGCCGATCCCCGGCAATGGCACTTGCGGATGTATGCCGGCGGCAGTGCCAGTCAACTGCTCTACAAGGGTAAACTGACTGCCAGCGCGGCTTTTGCCAGTACCAGAGGTGTTGCACTGGAACTGCCATGGGACGTTCTCGACACCAGTGTCGCGGCGCGCATCGCCTACCAGCTCAAGGTCGCCGGAAAGGGCATTGACGGTATCGACTTCCGACTAGCCGCGGGCAGTACGGTCTGCTTCGCGCCCAGTACTCTGACCGAGCTGCCGGTGTGGGTCGGCGCTGAGCGGATCTCCGCGACGACACCGGTCAACCCGGTGACTTTGGGGAGCTGTAGTCCCTGATACCGGTATTCCGGCGGGCCAGGCACGGTCCGCTGGGATATGCCGGGGATTGCACAAAGCGAGCTGTCTTGGCGACAGATAAGCGCCTTAACGCTTCAAGAACAATTGACGGCTCGGGTGGCGAGACCGTGGCCTCCCGGGAGGATCTGGACGGCGACGGCCGCCCGGACCTCTGGGTGGGTAAGGATCACCTCGCCGGGGCAGCTCAGCGGGGTGCAGAGAAACGGCCGCGTATGCGGTGAGCGTGCGAACCGCATCCTCTTGATTCGTGCCTGGACGGCTTTTTCGCATGCTAAGGCGCCAAAGCCCGGTGCGCCGCGGCCCTGGAGGCGTGGCGGTGCCCGCAGGGGTTCATCTGTCCGCATTGCGTGGCCGCCTTGCATAGCCGCTTCCACGCCGACGGGTGCAGCTACTGGCAGTCTGCGCTTGCAGACCTCGCTGACCGTGCGGAACCTGTTACGAGAGCCCCAGCTACCGCTGACGATATGGTTCCAAGCCATATACCTAACGACTCAGAACAAGAACAACCTATCGCCACTGTCGCACAAACGTCGACTCGACGTGTGTTGTCGCATCGCCTGGAAGCTCGAGCAGCAAAAAAGCGAGTTAACCTCCCGGCGCGCTACACGCCGGATTGCTGACGTCACCACTGGCCGAGAGCCGATGTCGTCACAACCTTTCACCTGCCGTTTCAATAGGTAGGCGAGAAACGGGCCTACTGCTCCCGGAGGCCCCCACTTCTCCTTGTCGGGCGCTGTTGTCAGGGATTTCCTGACGGACTTTACCCGACAGACAACGCGATGACCTTATGGCTAAACTTCCAACTACTCTTGACCGGACGGCCCCCTCGCCGGTGTTTCGGGTACGGGGTTGGGTCTTCGCCGACCCCAGTCCATCAATCACGGCCCGCGACACGCCGGAGAACACCACGGGGCTCTTCAACTTTGCGAGAGAGATCGGCAAGCATCTGTTCGGCAAAGAGGCCGAGGCCAGCGACAGAGGTCGTGCCGGCGGCCAAGCCAAACCGACGCTTTCAGCTTGCCAGTCGAGCGCTGGCGCTGGGCTCGCTTCTGCTGCCGGCAGTGGGGGCGCAGCCCGCCTTCGCGGCGTGCGGCGGCGTCACCTTTGTCGCATTCGTTCGTGCCGGGCTCATCGACGCGAGTGATAAAGGGAGCGATCGTAGCCGAGGCCGCCCGGTCTCAGTGCGGAAGATAGCCGAAGATGAGGGCCGAAGGATGTGGTGAGCGTGCGAACCACTTCCTTCGCGCCCGATGCGGTTCGTTTCTCGCCGCATTCGACAAGCTTGAAGGCCCCAGACGCGACGCGGCATGGCCGCGAGGGTGTTGCCCACATCGCCAATTGTCCGACCGACCGACCGACCGCGCCGCGTTTATACCGTTTCCATTGACCACGATTGGATCATCATCATGACGAGACACCTGACCGCCCTTTCCCTGCTCCTAATCGCCGGCGCCGCACAAGCGGGCCTGCCGACGCTCAACTACAGCTGCCCCGGCAACATCCATCTGCACACCGACGAGGGCGGGCCGGCCTACATCAACGGCAACGAGGCCAAGCTCAAGAAGATCAGCGATACCACATACGATGTCGTCGGTGGCGGCGTAACCGTCTCCATCGGCATCAACCCGGATGGCACGGCCTCCGTCATGTACACCGGCAAGCACGGCGCCAACGGCATCTGCCACGAGGAATAACTCCAAGACTGTAGGGCGGATTCCCGATAGCGCCAATGAGTCCTGCAATCATGCATTGCGTGATTGCAGGGCTTGATAAGCGGCGATTCCGAAATAGGGGAAACACGTTGTTTCACTGTTGTTTTTGAATCGTTTCTAAGGCAGCAGAACGGCTCGGCACGGCTCGCCTGAGGCCGACCAGCCAACGCAGCGTCCAGGACACTGGACACAAACCACAACGAGAACGACCACATGCCGATGATGAAAAAGATTCCAACCGCGATTGTCACCGCCGCAACCATTCTGCTGAGCGCCTGTGCCACCTCGGACTATGATTCCGGCCAGGGCAGCAGCACGCTGCGCCAGGCAACCGGCGCCGCGGAAAGTGCTTGCATGGCGGCGGTCAACGGCAACTACGGCGGGAACGTTCGCTCGGTGCGGGTGGCCAGCTCCGAGTATTCGGAAGCCAATTCGGTGGTCATGGTGGACGCGGCCGGGGTGCGCGGTGGCTCCACGACCGAGCGCTGGCGCTGCCTCGTCTCCAATGACGGCACGGTCCAGGAGCTGACTGTCGTCCAGTGATGCCTAGCTGCGCCTGATGGGTGTCCGGGGGCGAGGATCCGGACGCGTCAGGTCCCGGATGCGGACGGATCTCGGACCAGGTCGACGTCGATTCTTAGTGACGATTCAGGAACAAAGTGAACACCTTGCTGCAGGGATGGGTAGAGCGCAGCGAAACCCATCTTCTCCGGGGCGCCAACCGGATTGGGGGGATGAGGCGTCTGAGCGGGGTGGATGGGTTTCGCTGCGCTCTACCCATCCTACAGGTTCGGTTGTTTTTGAATCGTTCCTGAGCGTCTCGGTAGGCCCTCTGCCGGACGTTGCACTCGGAGTGTTTGGTGTCGAGATCGATCGCGCTGCCGGGAGGCCGCTTTCCGGCGAGCATTCTGCAAACAACCTGAAGGTTTTCAGCATGGCATTGATGCGAACCTTCGTCTCGGCTCTACGAATGCCGAGGGCTGCCGGGTTGACCCGGGGCCCGGGCCAATCGGATCGGAGAGCCGGATTGCTGTCGTGTTGTCCCGGTCACGCCGCCCTTGCCCTCGGGCTCGCGACGAGCCTCGCGGCCGGGGCGCTCAGGGCCGAAGCGGACGGGCCCGATTTCTATGCCGCTAGGGACGTTGCCCGAAACGACGTGCTGAATATTCGGGCAGAGCCGAGCGCGAGCGCACGGAAGATCGGCGAGATCCCGCCGGATGGCTCCTGCATTCGCAATCTGGGCTGCAAAGGCGGGCTCACCTTCGAGGAGTTCACCAACCTGTCCCCAGAGGAGAAAGCGCTTCGCGCAAGGGAGAATCCACGTTGGTGCAAGGTCGAGTACCGGGGCGTCACCGGTTGGGTTGCAGGGCGCTACCTCACCGAAGGCGACTGCCGCCGTTGAATCCCGTGCGCCCGGGGAACCGGGCATCTTGCTGCGACCGCAATCCTTAGCCGACGCTACGGTGAGCTCAGCGCCGCGAAAGAGAACGATCTTCACCTCATCCGGGTCGGCGACGAACGTTACGAGATCCCGGACGCCATCCCTTTCGGCGGATGACGACAGAGGCGCCGGGACGCCGCGCCCCGGGGTCGACAGGATCCCGAAGCAAGCACGACCATCCACCCACACGCGAGGATATCGATCATGGATCTCATTAGCCTTGGCATCTTCTTGCTCATCGGCGCCGTGGCAGGCTGGCTCGCCGGACTGCTCATGCGGGGGGGCGGCTTCGGCCTGCTCGGCAACATCCTTGTCGGCATCGTCGGCGCCGTCATCGGCGGATTCCTCTTCGGCTTGGCCGGCATCTCCTTGGGGGGCGGGATGATCGGCTCCTTGATCACGGCCGTCATCGGCGCTGCCGTCCTTCTGCTGATCGTCGGCTTGATCAAGAAGGCCTGATACCAGTCATACGGGGACCGGGCAAAGGCCCGGTCTCCAGTTCCATCCGCTGCCCGTGAACAGCGCATCGGGCTGCGCTCGATCACCTCATCCACCGGAGACGTTCTCGATGACCAAGATCGCACTGACCCTCCTTGCCGCCGGCTGCCTGACCGCCCCCTTGGCGCAGGCGGCGCAGCCCAGCTTCGATTGCAGCAAGGCCACACACGAGGCCGAGCTGCTGATCTGCAAAGACGCGGACCTCGCCGCGCTGGACCGCAGCCTCGCCGAGCTCTATGCGACCCTGCTGAAGAACACCCCGGCCAGCAAGCAGGGCGCGCTCAAGACGGAGCAGCGCGGCTGGGTGAAGGGGCGTGACGAATGCTGGAAGTCCGCCGACCAGCACGGCTGCATCAAGGCCGAATACCAGGCACGGATCAACGAGCTCAAGGACCGCTAAACCGCGCCCGGTGCGGTATGCGTCGTTTGTCGGATTGGATTGGCCGCTTCAGCTCCGAGAACCGTCGGAGCCGGCGCAGTCTAGTGATGAGCCGGCGCGCCTCCACAAGTGATGCGTCATGGGGCCGCATTGATTCGCCTCATCATTAACCGGAGATCCCGATATGTCTGAGACTGTGAAAAGCGAGATCGCTGAATCTAAGGAGAATCCAATGAAGTTGATGAAAGTACTCGCCGGTCTCGCGCTTGCGATGTCCTTCGCAAGCGGTGCAAGTGCGCAAAATCTGGCGGAGACGGCGACCTGCAAGCTTACGAATACCGCCCATTCCGCCACCCTCTACGAGGGTTCCTGCACGGTCACGCAATCCATGAGCGGCAACAACACGGTTTTCTCGGTCAAGATGGGCGAGGCAGAGCCATTCATGTTCGCTGGTGTTCGCGGGCAAAAGGATTGGATGCATGGCCCCGACGAAGCCCAGTTCACCGATCTACCCAATGGCGGCATTTTTCGCTGGTCGACATTCGCGCTCGCAATCGCCGAGTAGGCAGGATCGCTTAAAGCCCTTGCCATTGCACTGCAATCGCATTCCCTAGCCTACCGAGAGTCGCAGAGATCCCTCGGGCGGAGACGGCGAACGGCGAGGGTGATCGCGTCCTCGTCGATTCGCTCTTGTGCGCGACATCGGCCGATCGAATCGATCGAAGCTGTGGACGGCGGGATGATTGGCTTCCAAAACGATTCGAATGGTGGATTTAGAATGCGCCTTGTAAATCTTCTTGCCGCCCTTCCTCTGATGGCGGCCCTCGATTGCGCGGCCACCCCCTTCTGGGGCGCCAAGTACTCTGCACCAGCCGATACACCCATCGAGGTTCTCCAGCCGGGCGAATTCATCTGGGAGGGGGAGCTGGAGCCCCAAGGTCCAGTGGTGGTGGTCGTGAGCCTCCCCGAGCAGATGGCCTATGTGTATCGCAACGGTGTGCGCATCGGTGTGGCCACCGCAAGCACCGGAAAACCGGGCCACGGCACACCGACCGGCGTGTTCACCATCCTGAACAAGGACAAGGACCACCATTCAAAGACCTACGGCAATGCGCCCATGCCCTATTCCGAGCGGCTGACGGTGGATGGCGTGGCCCTGCATGCTGGCGGCCTGCCGGGCTATCCATCCTCCCACGGCTGTGTCCATTTGCCTTCCGCATTCGCCCGATTGCTCTTCGGAATCACCCACCGGGGGACGACCGTGGTCATCGCCGGGGAATCGACGGCTCCGCGCTCCGTGGTCCACCCGGCGGTGCTGACGCCGGTGGATGCCGCGACCGGGGCGCCTGAGTCGGAGCATGCGCTGGGCCTGCTCGAGGACTTCCGCTGGGAGCCCGAGGCATCGCCCGAGGGTCCGTTGACACTGGTCGCCAGCGCCGCCGACCGACGTCTCATCGTGTTGCGCGACGGGGTGGAGATCGGTCGCGCCCGCATCAAGGTCGACAATGCGAACGTGCCCTTGGGGACCCATGCCTACACGGTGCTCGCGGGATCAAACAGCGGGCATCCGCGCTGGAGTGCCGTCGGCCTCCCGGGCCACGCCGCCGAGAGCCGAGACAGCCACGACGAGAACGCGGTCGAGCGCCTGCACATGCCGAAGGACATGAGCCGCCGTCTCTACCCCTTGTTGGAGCCGGGTACGACCCTCCTCCTCACGGATGCCCCCATCCTGGAGCATAGTACCGGTCCCACCCTCGCCGTCATGCGCTCGGGTCTGCCCGAGGGTGAGTCGGCCGGGGCGGCGGTGAATACCGGCAACCGGCGGAGCCCCGCCCCGATCGAGTCGGTTCGCATCAACTGAGACGGGTCGGAGGGTCCGGGAGGAAAGGAATCGACTTCCCGTCCTCAGGCTGAGGATCCGTGTGTCGGTCATAGGCGCCGCCGTAGCGGTCTGGCACGGTCGCGCGCGATCTTTGGTCGGACGGGTTAGTCGCGGGGCGGGTCGAGCTTCCGGAAAGAGCTACCCGGCCGGAGACGGTCGGCACGTCACCGCAACGTCTGCAGGAAGTGCATGTGCCGCTCGTACTGGTCGAGGACGTCGCCGATGATGTCCTGCGCGCTCCAGCCCATGAGGTCGTAGTCTTGACCGCCTTCGCGCAAATGGACCTCGGCGCGGAAATACTCGAGCGCCTTCGCCCGGCTGGCGCGGGTGTCGCGCAGCACGAAGCTGGGTGCCTCGTAGGGGCGCGGTCGGACCGAATAGAGGAAATCGATCTCGGTTCCATGGCGGACCTCGACCTAGACCCGGCCATCCTCGCCTTCCACGAGCCCGGCTTGATTGCGTCGAGGCGCAGCGCATTGAGCAATCCCCGGCGCATGAGGATCATTACAACCGCAAAGGGCAGTCCCAGGTCTGAGTTCAACCCGGGGCATCCGATTCCTCGGCGGTGCCGAAACCACGCCGTATCGACCTTGGGTCCGGTCGAGAACGCCCGGCTCAGTGGATCAGGAGGCGATGTTCGGCGTGTCCAGCGACAGGCGCTCCAACGGCTCCGGCCGCCCGAAGAAATAGCCCTGATACGCATGGCAGCCATGAGCGGCCAGCCAGTCGCGCTGCGCTTCGGTCTCCACGCCTTCGGCGATCACGGCCAGCTCCAACGTTCGGCCGAGCGCGATGA
Organism: Thiocapsa roseopersicina; assembly: GCF_900106925.1. Lineage (GTDB taxonomy): Bacteria > Pseudomonadota > Gammaproteobacteria > Chromatiales > Chromatiaceae > Thiocapsa > Thiocapsa roseopersicina. The sequence goes on along the minus strand of NZ_FNNZ01000005.1, from coordinate 8,859 downwards.
TGGTTCGGGCAATCGCGGCGGCGTTGGCGTCCGTCAGGACATCCAGGACGAAGGAACGATCGATCTTGAGCTGATCGAAGGGCAGGCGTTTGAGGTAAGACAGGGACGAGTAGCCGGTGCCGAAGTCGTCCAGCGCGAAACCCACACCTCGGGCCTTCAGGGCGATCATCTTGCCGACGGTGTCCTCGACGTCGTCGAGCAGGAGGCTCTCGGTGATCTCGAGCTTGAGTCGGGACGGATTCGCGCCCGTGCCTTCGATGCAGGCCAAGACCTGGTCGACGAAGTCCGTCCGGCGAAATTGACGTGCGCTGATGTTTACGGCGAGGGTGAGTTGCGCGGTCTCGGTCCGAACGGACCACGCCGCCAACTGCGTGCAGGCGGTCTGCAGAACCCAGTGCCCGATCGGCAGAATCAGGCCGCTCTGCTCGGCGAGCGGAATGAACACCGCCGGCGAGATCAAGCAGCCCTGCTGGTCCTGCCAGCGCAGCAGACATTCGGCACCGATGATTCCCCCGTCGCGATCGACCTGAACCTGGTAGTAAAGCATGAACCGCTCGTCGCGCAGACCGCAGCGCAGCTGTGCCTCGAGGGTTGCACGGGCGCTGATCTCCGACTGCATGCTCGGGTCGAAGAAGCGCATGGTGTTGCGCCCGGCGGCCTTGGCCCGGTACATCGCCATGTCGCCTTGCTTCATCAGCTCTTCCACACGCATCGGCTGCGGATCGAAGAGTGTGATCCCGATGCTGGCCGCGCTGTAGTGGGTCTGCCCGTCCAGGTCGTAGGGCAGGCGCAGCACGCCGAGAAGCCCGTTGCCGAGCGTTTCGGCTTGCTGCGCCGCCTCCAGCGGGTTCGGACTCAAATGCTCGATCATCACCACGAACTCGTCGCCGCCGAGACGGGCAAGCGTGTCGGACTCGCGAATTCGCTCCGTCAGACGCAGCGCCACCTGCTGCAGCAGGCGATCGCCTTGGTCGTGACCCAGGGTGTCGTTGAGTGTCTTGAAGTCGTCCAGGTCGATGTAGAAGAGCGCGCCGCAGTCGCCGTGGCGGCGGCTGCTCGCGAGGGCGAGATTCAGTCGGTCGAGCAGGAGACGACGGTTGGGCAGACGCGTGAGGGGGTCGAAGAAGGCCAGCTCGCGGATTTCCTCCTCGGCGGCCTTTCGTTGAGTGATGTCCGACAGGGTTCCGACGTAATGTGTGATCCTGCCGTCGGGGCCGGGAACGGCCGTGACCGTGAGCCATTGGGGATAGATCTCGCCGCATTTACGACGGTTCCAGACCTCGCCTTCCCAGGAACCGGTCTCCAGAATGCTTGACCACATCGCCTTGTAGAACGCGGCGTCGTGGCGTGCGGACTTGAGCAGTCGGGGGGTCTGCCCGACCGCCTCCTCGGCGCTGTAGCCGGTGATCCGCGTGAAGGTGCCGTTGACCCGCAGGATGACCCCTGAGGCGTCGGTGACGACCATGCCCTCCTGGGCCTCGAAGGCGATTGCGGCGATGCGCAGCTGCTCTTGGGTCTCTCTCTGCTCGGTGACGTCGCGCGCGATCCCCTGGAAGCCGACGATCGTGCCGTTCTCGTCGCGAAACGGCATGGCGCTTGAGCTGTGCCAGCGCCAGGTGCCGTCACCGTGCCGGACGCGATATTCGATATTTCGACGCATCTCGCCGGTCTCGACGACGGCGCTGAATGCCTCGTTGCAGATGTGCAGGTCCTCTGGATGGACATACACCGAGAAGTGAGTGGCAAGGGTCTCCTCGACCGAATACCCCATCAGTCGCGACCAGCTCGGCGAGACAAAGATGAAGCTGCCGTCGGTTGCGAAGAGGTAGATGATGTCGTAGCTGTACTCGAGCAGGAACCGGTACTTCTCCTCGGAGCGCTTGATCGCCGCCTCGGCCCCTTTGCGTGCGCCGATATCGCGGGCCACCATCTGCAGGAGCGTCGAGCCGTCGAGCTGCACCGAGGTGAGCAGCACCTCGACCTCGACCGGATCGCAGGTATCTCGACGGCGCAAGCACCAGTCGAAGCCGCTGTTCTCCCCCGTAGGTCCCGCCTGCGCAGCGGGCGCGAGGACATGGGCGCCGACGGGCAAGGGTGTCGTCGACAGGTCGCTCGGCCGTGAGCCGAGCAGCGCTTCGCGATCGCAGCCGAGCAGGCGCAGCGCGGCGGGATTGCAGTCGAACAGCCCATGGTCCCGATCGAACAGCATCACCGCATCCGTGGTCGCCTCGAACAGGATCCGGTACTTCGATGTCGCGATGCGCTCGAGGTCGGCCTTCGCATCACGCAAGGCGGACTCGCGTTGCCCGAGCGCGTCGGCCATGCGGTTGAAGGAGACGGCCAAGCGGCCGATCTCGTCGTCGCCGGTTTCGTCGAGACGGCGACCGAGATTACCTTCCGCGATCGCCCGCGCAGCGGCATCCAGGTGCCCGAGTCGACGGCTGGCCCAGAAGGCGAGCGGGACGATGACGAGTAGGAGCCCACCCAGCCCGATCATGCCGTTGCGCAGGCTCTGCTCGATCAAGCCCTGTCGCGTTTCGGCGAAGATATCGGTGGAGATACCGACATGGAGGGTGCCGTAGGTTTGGCCGATGAGCTGCAGCGGGATCGCCGTCTCCCACTGGGCCGCGTCCTGCGGAACCGGATGAGGGTCGAGGTCTCCGCCGATGGGAAACCTCGATGGATGCGGATGGGTGAACTCGGCCAGGCGCCTTCCCCGTGCGTCGTCGACCTCGAGATACCGCACCTCCGGCAGATCGCCGAACCGGTCGAGTGACTCCTGTAGGGCCGCGATGTCGCGCTGCACGAGCAAAGGGGTCAAGGACTCGCTCAGGAGCGCGGTCAGGACGGTCAGTCGCGTCTCGTGCAGCTGAGTCAGGGCGGCATTGCTCAGACGCTGGTTGTCGTGGACAACCCAGGCGATCAAGGCGGCCTGGGTCATCAGGATCACCAGCCCGAATCGCAAGCCGATCGGGACACGCGCGAGAAGACTCCTCATGGCGCAGCCAAGACCTCTCGTGTTGCCGGCAGGAAGAGGTCGATCACCTGTCGGTCCGCCTCCGCGACCTCGCGCAACCCCACATGTCCCAGGGTCAGCATCATGGCGCGCCCTGCCGGGGTGTCGTTGGCGAAGTGAAGTAGCTCGCGTGTCAATAAGGCGTGGTCCGCGCCCTCGTGGCCGGGGCCGATCTGATAGACGATCGAGGGAATCCCGCCGAAATCTGCGCCGTCGGCGAGGATTCGCAGGCGTGCGCGCATGCCCTCGTCGAGGGTCGTAAAGGCCCGGTTGGAGACGATGGCCGCACGGATCGACTCGTCGCCGAGCAAGAGCATCAAGGCATTGTTGTGGGTGTCGGTCGTCGGCATCTCGACGTCCGTCCACGGCCTCAGGCCCGCCTCCCTGAGCATCCGATGGCCCATCAGGGTGATGAGCGCCAGAGGATCCGGGGTCACGATCCTGGTGCCCCGCAGATCCGCGACCTCGGTAACGGGATCTTCGGCTCGGACCATCACCAGCGCGTAGAGAGGATTGGTGGTCTGAACGATCGAACGGTAACCGGAATCCACCTCCGCGAGTCGTGCCATATGGGCCGCGTTCAGGACGAGCGGATAGTCGCCTTGCGCCGTGTCCGCGACGAAGCTCCGATAATCGGGGGATGTGACGATCCGGACCGGCCGATCCAGGGTCTCTTGGAGATGACGGCGCAGCGGTTCGTAAAGTGTCAAAAGGCGCTCGGTGCTGAGGTAGGGGAGCACCGGGATCTCGATGTCGTCCGGGCCGGGAGCGGCGCCGGACGCCGCCGCGCAGACCCAGAGCAGCCAGCCGAGACCTCGAGTCAATGTCTTCATCGGGTTCTTCCGTGCCATGCTCGTCGACCTTGATCTGAATCTCCCCATCTGCTCCCTGTCCCAAGCGGCTTCCGCGGTGCTCCGAGCGGTCGCGGGCCGGATTCAATCGGCGTGCTGCACGCTGCGTGGCTATTCTAGTCTCACTCCGAGCCGATCGGGCATCGTGTATAACCTTGGCCTGACCATGGTCGGCGACTCGAAGACCGGGCCAATCTCCCCCATCTGCCTCCCATGGATGCCTTCAGCCCCGCCACCCGCCGCTGGTTCGCACAGAACTTCGACGCACCGACCGAGGTCCAGCTCCGGGGCTGGGCGGTGATCGCCTCGGGTCGGCACGCGCTGATCACGGCCCCGACCGGCAGCGGCAAGACCCTGGCGGCCTTCCTCTGGGCGATCGATCGGCTGATGCAGGGCGGGCCGATCGCCGATGCCGAGTCGGCTCCCGCCGGCATCCAGGTGCTCTACGTCTCTCCGCTCAAGGCCCTGGTCTACGACATCGAGCGCAACCTGCGCGCCCCGCTCGCCGGGATTGCCCGCGCCGCGGAGGCGATGGGCGTGCCGGTGCGTCTGCCACGGGTCGGCATCCGCACCGGCGATACCCCGGCGAAGGAGCGGCAGCAGCAGCTCAAGGAGCCGCCCGAGATCCTGGTGACCACGCCCGAGTCGCTCTACCTGCTGCTCGGCTCAAAGGCGGCAGCCAACCTCGCGCGGGTGCATACGCTCATCATCGACGAGGTCCACGCGCTCGCGCCGACCAAGCGAGGCGCCCATCTCGCCCTCTCGCTGGAGCGTCTGGCCGAGCGCTGTACGATCGACCCGCAGCGCATCGGGCTCTCCGCCACCGTGCGTCCGCTGACCGAGGCCGCGCTCTATCTCGGCGGCGATCGGCCGGTCGAGATCGTCGACGCCGCCGCCCCGCCGAATCTCGATCTGCGCGTTCAGGTCCCGGTCCCCGATATGGAGCGCCCGCCCGAGATCCGCGTGCCCCAACCCGAAGGTGGCTCCATCCTCGGCGAGCTCTATCGCCAAGCAAGGCCCCAAGCGCCCGCCGAGAAGGGCCTCTGGTCGGCCATCCATCCGGCCATCCTTGCCGAGATTCGCGCACATCGTTCGACCATCGTCTTCGTCAACAGCCGCGGGCTCTGCGAGCGGCTGTGCCAGCGATTGAACGCGCTTGCCGAGGCGGACCTGGATCCGGATGAGCCGGCATCGACCGACCGTCCCGAGCTGGTCCGCGCCCACCACGGCAGCGTCAGTCTCGAGCAGCGCACCCAGATCGAGGAAGGGCTCAAGCGTGGCGATCTCAAGGCCATCGTCGCCACCAGCTCGCTCGAGATGGGCATCGATATGGGCGGCGTGGACCAGGTGCTGCTGGTCGAGTCGCCCGGGTCGGTGGCGCGCGGGCTGCAGCGGGTCGGACGTGCCGGGCACGGGGTCGGGCAGGTCAGCACCGGGCGCATCTTTCCGAAGTTTCGGGGCGACCTGCTGGAGTGCGCCGTGATCGGGGCGCGGATGCTCACCGGCGAGCTGGAACCCTTTCGGATGCCGCGCAACGCACTCGACGTTTTGGCCCAGCAGATCGCGGCTCACTGTGTCGAGACCGAGCGCACGGTCGCCGATCTCCATCGTCTGGTGGCACGCGCCGGCCCCTATCGCGAGCTGTCGCGCTCCGCACTGGAGGCGGTGCTGGACATGCTCTCGGGCCGCTATCCGTCGAGCGATTTCGCCGACCTCAAGCCCCTTCTGGTGTGGGATCGCACCGCGGATACGCTCGGCGTGCGCAAGGGCACCGCCATGATCACCCGCCTGAACGCCGGCACCATCCCGGATCGCGGCAACTATGCGGTGCATCTCGGCGAGGAAGGGCCGCGCATCGGCGAGCTGGACGAGGAGATGGTCTTCGAGACCAAGGCGGGCGACTGCATCCTGCTCGGCGCCTCGACCTGGCGTGTCGAGGCGATCACGCGCGACCGGGTTCTGGTCTCGCCGGCACCGGGCGAGCCAGGCAGGTTGCCCTTCTGGCGCGGCGACGGTCCGGGGCGGCCGGTCGAGCTGGGTCGGGCGGTCGGCGCCTTCACGCGCGCGGTCGCGGCCATCCCCGCGGAGCGTGCCGCCGCTTGGATTCGGGAGCAGACCCCGCTGGACGCGCTCGCGGCGTCGAACCTGGCCGCCTACATCCAGGATCAACGCACCGCGACCGGCCAGGTGCCGAGCGACCGCACCATCCTCATCGAGCGTTTTCGCGACGAGCTGGGCGACTGGCGCATCTGCATCCTCACCCCGTTCGGCGCCCGCATCCACGCCCCCTGGGCCATGGCCCTGCAATGGCATCTGGGGCGTCGCGAGGGTTTCGAGATCCAGGTGATGTACACCGACGACGGCATCGTGCTGCGCTTCGCCGACGGCGAGGCGCTGCCGGAGCTGACGGACCTCTTGCCGGCGCCCGAGGAGCTGGAGGATCGGGTCACCGAGCAGCTCGCCGACACCGCGCTCTTCGCCTCGCTCTTCCGCGAGAACGCCGCCCGCGCGCTGCTCCTGCCGCGTCGCTCGGCCAAGGGCCGCCAGCCGCTCTGGGCGCAGCGGCTCAAGGCGCAGAACCTGCTCGCTGTGGTCCGCCGTTATCCGGCGTTTCCGATCGTGCTCGAGACCTATCGACAGGCGCTCGGCGATGTCTTCGATCTCGCCGGTCTCAAAGACGTCTTGACCGGCATCCGCAATCGCTCGATCCGCGTCCATGAGGTCGAGACCCGCAGCGCCTCGCCGTTCGCGCGCTCGCTGGTCTTCGCCTATGTGGCCGCCTACATCTACGAGCAGGACGCCCCGCTGGCCGAGCGCCGCGCCCAGGCACTCACGCTGGATCGCGGTCTCTTGGCCGAGCTGCTGGGACAGGCGGAGCTGCGCGAGCTGATCGATCCGGCGGTGCTGGATGATCTGGAGCGCGAGCTTCAACACACCGCCGAGGGTCGCAAGGCGCGTGATGCCGACGAGCTGCATGACCTGTTGCGACGGCTCGGCGACCTCTCCTCCGCCGAGCTGGACGAGCGTTCCGAGGGCGATCCCTCGCCCTGGCTCGCGACCTTGGCCGAGCAGCGCCGGGCGGTTGCGCTGCGGTTCATGGACGGACCCCGCTGGATCGCGGCCGAGGAAGCCGGTCTCTATCGCGACGCCTTGGGTCTGGTCCCGCCGCCCGGCTTGCCCGACGCCTTTCTGGTGTCCGCGGATGCGCCGTTGGAGCATCTGCTGCACCGCTATGCCCGAACGCACGGCCCCTTTCCGACGCGGGATCCCGCAGCTCGGTATGGTCTGAGGGCGACCCAGCTCGAACCCGTCCTGCGCCTCCTGGAGGCGCGCGACGAGCTGATCCGCGGCGAGATCCGACCGCTTGGGAGCGAGCCCGAATGGTGCGACCCCGAGGTCCTGCGCCGCCTGCGCCGCCGCACCCTGGCTAAAGCGCGCGATGCGGTCGCCCCGGTCGACGCGGCGACCCTCGGGCGATTTCTGCCCGCCTGGCACGGGATCGGCGAGGACATCAAGGGTCCGGATCGTCTGATGGAGGCTCTGCTCCAGCTCGAGGGACTGACGGTGACCTGGTCCCAGCTCGATCGCGTGCTCCTGCCGGCACGGGTACCGGGATATCGATCGGAGGATCTGGACATGCTCGCGGCTACCGGGCAGATCGTCTGGGTCGGTCGCGGAGCGGCAGGTCCGAAGGACGGGCGGATCGCGATCTATCGGCGGGGGAGTCCCGAGCTGGGTGTCTCCGACGAAGAGCCGAGTCGGCCGGATCAGCCAAGCGCACCCACCGACGCATCCTCGGCGCCGGTCGCGGATGGGCCAACGCGCGACACCGCCGCAGATGTGTCCGACGTCTGCCCGATCCTGCTCGATCACCTGCGCACCCGCGGGGCCTCCTTCCTGATGGAGCTGATGCAGGCCCTCGAGCGCGCCGGGCTGAAGCTCGGCAAGGACGCCTTCGAGTCCGCGCTTTGGGATCTGGTTTGGGCCGGCGAGATCACCAACGACACCTTCGCGCCCCTTCGCGCGCTCGGCGGCACGCGCGCACCCAAGCGCGGTCGCGGCACCGCACTGGCCGGCGGACGCTGGTCGCGTGTGGCCGATCTGCGCATCGAGGCAAGCGACACCGAGCGCCTGCTCGCCCGCGCGCGCATCCTGCTAGAGCGCTACGGCGTGGTCAGCCGCGAGGCGGTGCAGGCCGAGGGCATCCCGGGAGGCTTCGGTCCGCTCTATCGGGTCTTCAAACAGATGGAGGAGGGCGGACAAGTGCGCCGAGGCTATTTCGTCGAGGGGCTCTCCGGCGCCCAGTTCGCCCTGAACGGCGCGATCGATCGGCTGCGCAGCGCCCGGATCGAAGAGACCCCGATCGAGGGTTTCGCTGCGGACGCGGTCCGGATCCTCGCCGCGATCGACCCGGCCAATCCCTACGGCGCGCTCCTGCCCTGGCCGGAGCCGGGCTGCGGTCCGGTGCCCAAACGCATCAGCGGTGCTTACGTGATCTTGGTCGCGGGCAAACCGGTGCTCTATCTCGGCTCGGCCGGGCGCCAATTGACGCGCTTCCCGATCTCGATCAGCGAAGACGGCGGTGAGTTGGCCCTTGCACTCGCTGCCCTGCATCGCATCCCGCAGCGCGGGCGCAAACGCCTTGCCATCCAACAGATCGACGGCCTCCCGGCACTTGAGTCACCGCTGCGCGAGGCCCTTCTGCGTGCCGGCTTCGAAGCCGATTACGACGCGCTCGTCCCGCGCCGCGGTTACACCACCGGCGTCGCGGCTGTTTCCCGTCCTTTGGGGTGAGACGTTCTCGATGCCACAGAGATCCGTGTCTCTGATGTTAACTTATACGTAAGGGAATACATGTGGGCATACATCATGGAGCGATCTACGCTTCGATCTTCGGTGAGTGCGGTCAGCGATTTTGATGGTTTCGCGATCAAGTTGCGTGATAGGGGTCGGCGAAGCGCTCCCCCGGTCTCGCGCGGCCGGGGTGTGGGC
>NZ_FNNZ01000008.1 GCF_900106925.1 Thiocapsa roseopersicina | reverse complement strand
CTCAACACCACCTCTCCCTGCCTCCGGCAGCCCCTCCAGGACCACCCCCGCCGCGGTTTCCCCTCAGCGAGCCGCGCATTCTATACGACTCGAGAGGACTGTCAAGACCTGTGTGACGACTCGGTTACGAAAGGGCTGAAGATCGCCACAGTGCCGGCGGGATCTAACGAACCTCGCGGTCCTTCCCGTCTTCGGCGAGATCGATGTACTTGAGATGGATGCGTTCGGCCTGCGCCAAGAGGGCAGGGAGGTCGCCGCTGTTGTCCAGGATGTCGTCTGCTAGGGCAAGACGTTCTTCACGGCTGATCTGGCTGGCGACAATGCGGTCGATTTCGCCGAGTGTCAGACCGCTGCGCCGACGCACCCGCTCGCGTTGTGCTCCCTCCGGGATATCGACGACGAGGACGCGATCGACGAGCGTGTGTTGGTTGGTCTCGAAGAGAAGCGGGATGACCAAGACGGCGTAGGGCGCGTCGAGCGCCGCAAGTCGCTCGAGCATCCGGTCTTTGATCCTTGGATGCAGGATGCCCTCCAGCCGGGTGCGTGCGTCCGGGTCGGAGAAGACCTGCATGCGCAAGGCATCGCGGTCGAGCCGCCCGTCCGGCCCGATGAGGTCGGCGCCGAAGGTTGCGGCGATCTCGGCGAGCGCCGGCTGCTCGGGCTCGGTCAATTCACGCGCGATGACATCGGTGTCGATCACGCCCGCGCCGCGAGCGGCCAATGCGTCCGCAACGGTCGACTTGCCGCTGCCGATACCGCCGGTCAAGCCGATTAGAAGCATCTCGTGGTCCGAATCCGTGCGCCGCCTCGCGGACGCGTTCAAAAGGAAACCCATCTAAACCGAGTGTGCCGGACGCGGTCTAGAGTCCCACCATCTGTAAGTAGGTCTGGTTGATCTGCTCTCCCCAGATCAGGCTGATCCAGCCCGCTGCCGCGAGAAAGGGACCGAACGGCATGGGGGCGCCCCGCGCATGGCGGCCGCTCAGGATCAGTGCGAGCCCAAGCACAGCCCCGGTCAGCGCGGACAAAAGGATGATCTGCGGCAGGGACTGCCAGCCTAGCCAGGCGCCGAAGAGTGCCAGCAGCTTGAAGTCGCCGTAGCCCATGCCTTCCTTACCGGTGGTCAGTCGAAAAAGATGGAAGACGGACCAGAGGCTGAGGTAGCCAGCGACGGCGCCGATGATCGCCGAGTGACTGTCGGTGAAGACTGTAAAGAGGCTCAGGACCAAGCCGAGCCAGAGCAGCGGCAGTGTGATGCTGTCGGGTAGAAGCTGGGTGTCGAAGTCGATCACGGCAAGTGCGATCAGTGCCCAGGTGAGCAGGAGGGCGGGGCCGGTCTGCCAGCCGAGACCCAATTGCAGGACGACGATCAGTGTGAGCAGCGCCGTGAAGATCTCCACCAATGGATAGCGTAGACCGATCCCCGCGCCGCAGGCCGAGCATCGACCGCGCAGGAGAAGATAGCTCAAGACCGGGATGTTCTCGTGCGCGCGAATTCGATGACCGCAGTGCCCGCAGGTGGAGGGCGGATGGGCCAGCGAGAGCCGTTCTTGGTCCGGTGGCTCGGTTGGGTTCGCCGTGCCGGAGAGCTCGGCGCAGTCACGCGCCCAGTCGTCTTCGAGCATTCGAGGGAGCCGCAGGATGACGACATTGAGAAAGCTGCCGACGATCAGTCCGACGAGGATCGAGACCGCATAGAGCAGCAGCGGGGTTTGCTCGAAAACGTCAATCCAATCCATTCAGGGCCCCCTTGGCCGTCGAGTCGGTGATCAGTGAAAGCAGCTTTCCGAGCCGTATCCGCGACGGCGACCGGGCCGGAACGGCATGGGCAAGGTCCGATGCGAACTAAACCGCGTCCAGAGCGAGATGCGTCATTCTCATGTAGCGTTTGGCTTCGGAGATGTCTTCGGTCTCGGTGAGACGCGGTTTAAAGTTAATATTTCTTAATACTTTAAACCGCGCCAACTCCGACAGTCGTCGGAGCTGGCCCGGCCGAACCACTCCAACGCATGACCCATACAGCACCGGGCGCGGTTTAAACGACCGAGGCCAGTTTGAAGATCGGCAGGTACATGGCGATGATCAGGCTCCCGACCAGGCCGCCGATAACGACCATGATCAGTGGCTCGAGCAGGCTGCTGAGACTGTCGACCGCGTTGTCGACCTGTTCCTCGTAGAAGTCGGCGACCTTCGCGAGCATGTCGTCGAGCGACCCCGACTCCTCCCCTATGGATGTCATTTGAATGACCATATGCGGGAACAGGTCCTGCTGGCGCATCGAGAGTTGCAGCGATTGCCCGGTGGCCACCTCTTCGCGCATCTTCAAGACCGCGTTCTGGTAGACGATGTTGCCGGTTGCACCCGAGACCGAGTCCAGAGCCTCGACCAGCGGCACGCCGGCGGCGAACATGGTCGAAAGCGTCCTGGCGAAGCGCGCGAGCGCGGCCTTGTTGAGGATCGGCCCAATGATCGGGATCTTCAGCGCCGTTCGATCGATCGCCTCGCGGAACGCGCGCGAGCGCTTGAAGGTATTGCCGATGACATAGCCGACCGCGCCGAGTCCGAGGAGGATCGCCCACCACCATTTCTGAAGTGCATCGGACAGGCCGATCACCATGAGGGTAAAGGCGGGCAGGTCCGCGCCGAAGCTCGCGAACAGATCCTTGAACTGCGGGATGACGAAGATGAGCAGAACCGCGCTCACGATGATGGCCACCGCGATGACCGCCACCGGGTAGAACATGGCCTTCTTGATCTTGCCCTTGATCGACTCGGTCTTTTCCTTGTAGGTCGCGATCTTGTCGAGCAGGACGTCCAGCACGCCGGCCTGCTCGCCGGCAGCGACCAGGTTGCAGACCAGGTCGTCGAAATACAGCGGATATTTGCCCATCGCCAGCGCCATGGCGGTACCGCTCTCGATGTCTTGCTTGATCCCCAGGATCAAGTCCTGCATCGCCGGGTTTTCGTGGCCGCGTCCGACGATATCGAACGCCTGCACCAATGGAACGCCGGCGGACATCATGGTCGCGAGCTGCCGGCTGAAGATGGCCAGATCCGTGCTGGTGATCTTCTTCTTGCGGCTGAAGAGCGGTTGGGGCTTTTTCTTGACCTTGGTCGGGCTCACGCCTTGCCGTCGTAGATCGGCCCGCACCATCGTCATGCTGGCCGCGCGGGTCTCGCCCGTCACCTTGGCCCCGCGCCTGTCGCGTCCTTCCCAGGTGAAGACGTAAGCCTTCTCGGCCTGCGATTTGGGTTTCGGCTTTGCTTTAAGTGCGGTTGCCATGAGCGTTCTCGTCACTCCTTAGTGACTCGGTTGAGCTCCTCGAGGCTCGTCATCCCCTCTTTGACCTTGCGCAGACCGGATTCCCGCAGGTCCGCCACCCCTTCGCGATGGGCCTGCTCGGCGAGCTGCATCGAGTTGCCCCCCTCGAGAATCAGCCGCCGGATCGACTCCGACACCGGCATCACTTGGAAGATGCCGACACGCCCGCGGTAGCCCTTGGTGCAGCGATCGCATCCGACGGGTCCGAAGACGACGATCCCCTCCTCGATATCCGCCTCGCTGAAGCCCTCCTGGCGCAGTACCTCGCGCGGAAGGTCCTCGGGCGCCTTGCAGTGCGGACAGAGGCGCCGCGCAAGACGTTGGGCCATGATGAGCAGAACCGACGAAGCGATATTGAAGGGCGCAACGCCCATGTTGGCGAGACGCGTCAGCGACTGCGGGGCGTCGTTGGTATGGAGTGTGGAGAGCACCAGATGTCCGGTCTGCGCGGCCTTGACCGCGATCTCCGCGGTCTCCAGATCGCGAATCTCGCCGACCATGACGATGTCCGGGTCCTGACGCAGGAACGCACGGAGCGCTGCGGCGAAGGTCAGCCCCGTCTTGGGATTCATGCTGACCTGATTGATCCCCGGAACCTGGATCTCGACCGGATCTTCGACCGTCGAGATATTGATGTCTGGCTGATTCAAGAGGTTGAGCGCGGTGTAGAGGGATACCGTTTTTCCGGATCCGGTCGGGCCGGTGACCAGGATCATGCCGTACGGCTTGTGGATGGCCTCCAGGAATGCGGTACGCTGATCGAGCTCGAAGCCCAGTGCCTCGATGCCGACCTGAGCCGACGCGGAATCGAGGATCCGCAGGACAACCTTCTCGCCGTAAAGGGTCGGCAAGGTATTGACGCGGAAATCGATGTCGCGCGTCCGACTGACCTTGAGCTTGATGCGTCCGTCCTGAGGGACACGACGCTCGGCGATGTTCATCCGGGACATCACCTTGAGCCGTGCGACCAGACGCCCGGCGATATTCATGGGTGGACTCGCCACCTCGCGCAACATGCCGTCTTGTCTGAAGCGCACGCGAAAGAACTTCTCGTAGGGCTCGAAGTGGATGTCCGAGGCGCCCGCCGAGATGGCATCCACCAGCACCTTGTTCACGTACCGAACGATCGGCGCGTCGTCGATGTTGATGTCGGCGTCTTCGCGCAGATCCTCGTCGTCCGGGGTGATCTCGAGCTTCTCCAGGTCCGCGTCCATGAGCTCGGTCATGGTCGTGTCCTGGGCCTCGATCGCGGTCTCGATCGCGGCCTTGAGCTTGTCCTCTTCAACCAGCACCGCGTCGGTCGCCAGCCCGGTGTTGAATCGGATCTCTTCGAGCGCCTGATCGTTGGTCGGATCGGACAGGGCCAGGAAGAGGCGGTTGCCGCGACGGAAGATCGGCAGCGCCCGGTGCTTGCGAACCAGTCGCTCATCGACCAGGTTCACCGGAAGGTTCAGCAAATCCAGTGCATGCAGATCGAGCAGCGGCACCCCGAACTCGTGCGAGGCTGCCACGGCGATACGCCGACTGTCGAGCAGCTTCTGCTCGACGAGATACGAGACGAAGGCTTGCCGGCGGCGGGTCGCGTCGTCGTAAGCGGCGATCGCGTCACGCTCGGAGATCAGGTTGTCGCGCACCAGGCGCAAGGCGAGTCCCGAGAGCTTGTTCTTGGCTGATTGGTCCGTCGCCATGGCTTGTCTGTCGTCGCGCGTCAGCGGTTGACTGAAAATGCGAGTCGGACATTGCTCGCGACCAGGCCGTTGTCCTTCTGCTCGCTCTCGTTGAGATAGAACTCGAGCACCGTCTCACGGCTCATCAACATGTCCTCGGTGACATCGTCGGCCAACTCGTTGACATGGCAAAAGACGCTGATGTAAGGCGAATCCGCTTCCCGTGGATCCGTCACCCACAGCGAGGGCGAGATGCGGTCCATGATCCTCAAAAAACCATAACCCTTGTCCGCAAACCACTTGGTGCAGACCCCGCGCACGCAGGATCCGGGCTTGCCCCACTCGTTGCGCGGCTCGTAGGAGATCGGCAGCAGATCGGGGATCAGGAATCCGGAATAGTAGGCGTCGACCTGTTGCTGAAGTTGGCGCGAGACGTTCTTGAAGCCCATCAGCTCGACCCGGCAGCCGGTATTTTGCAACGCTTCGACGACTTGAAGAAAATCGCCGTCGCCCGTCACCAGCAGGACTTGATCGAGTTTGTTGGCCTGAAGCATGGCATCGACCGCCATGTCGAGATCGGCGTTGGCCTTGGTGGTGACGTTGCCGCTTTCGTCAGTATAACGCCGGACCAGTTTCACGGTGATCTTCCAGCCGAAGTCCCGCACCATCTGCTGGTAGGTCTGCGCCTTTTTCTTGTATTCCATGTCCTCGCGAGCCCGCTCGGCGTCGAAGGCCATGTAGGTGTTCAAGCGTTGCAGGATGCCGCCTTCACGTGCCGCGAAGCGTCGCAGCACGTCGTAGCGCATCTGAAAACCGCCGTTGTAGCGGACATTCTCGGCATCTACGAAGACGCCGACTCTGAAACTCGAGCTCATATTGACCGCGCTTTTACATTATGTGCACGGCCTCGCAGCCATCGGTCCCGCAGGTGTCGAGAGCGATGGCCGCGGGTCGTGCGGTTCGGTTCCGCGAACCGTTTCGTTTGGGCGATCGCCCCTGCCTCGCGACGCAGGCGATCGGCCGCGTTCCTCTACTTGTTGAGGCGATTCTCGATCAGGTCATTCACCACCGTCGGATCGGCCAAGGTCGAGGTGTCGCCGAGCGAATCGATCTCGTTGGCGGCGATCTTGCGCAGAATCCGGCGCATGATCTTGCCCGAACGGGTCTTGGGCAGGCTGGGTGCCCACTGGATGATGTCGACGATGGCGATCGGGCCGATCTCGCCGCGGACCATGGCCACCAGCTCCTTTTTCAGCTCGTCGGTTGGCTCGATGCCGGACATCGGGGTGACATAGGCATAGATGCCCTGGCCCTTGAGGTCGTGTGGGTAGCCGACCACGGCGGCCTCGGCGACATGCGGATGCAGCACCAGCGCCGATTCGATCTCGGCGGTACCGAGACGATGGCCAGAGACGTTCAGCACGTCGTCGATGCGCCCGGTGATCCAGTAATAGCCGTCCGCGTCGCGCCGCGCGCCGTCACCCGTGAAGTAATACCCCGGATACTGCCGGAAATAGGTGTCGGCAAAGCGCGCGTGATCGCCATACAGGGTACGCATCATCGCCGGCCAAGGACGCGACAGCACCAGCGCGCCCTCGCCGGGGCCTTCGATCAGGGTGCCTTCAGCCGGGTCGACCAGCGCCGGGACCACACCGAAGAATGGGCGCGTGGCCGAGCCTGGTTTGAGCGCCGTTGCGCCGGGCAGCGGGGTGATGAGATGACCGCCGGTCTCGGTCTGCCACCAAGTGTCGACGATCGGGCAGCGCTCGTCGCCGACGATGCGGTAGTACCACTCCCAGGCTTCCGGGTTGATGGGCTCGCCGACCGAGCCGAGGATGCGCAGCGATTTGCGCGAGGTCTTCTTGACCGGCTCCTCGCCGGCGCGCATCAGCGAGCGGATGGCGGTGGGCGCGGTGTAGAAGATGGCGACATTGTGTTTGTCGATGACCTCCCAGAAACGCGACATATCCGGGTAGTTCGGGATGCCCTCGAACATCAGCGAGGTGGCGCCGTTGGCCAGCGGCCCATAGACGATATAGGTGTGACCCGTGACCCAGCCGACGTCGGCGGTACACCAGTAGACCTCGCCTTCCTGATAGTCGAAGGTGTACTTGTGAGTCATGGCCGCATAGACCAGATAGCCGCCGGTGGTGTGCTGCACACCCTTGGGCTTGCCGGTGGAGCCGGAGGTATAGAGGATGAAGAGCGGGTCTTCCGCGTCCATCTCCTCGGGCGCGCACTCGGCGGACGCTGCGGCGATGGCCTCGTCGTACCAGATGTCGCGGCCCTCGGTCCACTCGACCTTGCCGCCGGTGCGCCGCACCACGACCACGGTCTCGACGTTCGGGCATTCGAGCATCGCCGTGTCGGCGTTTTTCTTGAGCGGGATATGACGTCCGCCGCGCACGCTCTCGTCGGAGGTGATGACCAGCTTGCACTCGGAGTCGAGCACGCGGTCGCGCAGCGAGTCGGGCGAGAAGCCGCCGAAGACGATGGAATGCACCGCGCCGATGCGGGTACAGGCCAGCATGGCGACGGCCGCTTCGGCGATCATCGGCAGATAGATGCAGACCCGATCGCCCTTTTTGACGCCGCGTGATTTGAACACGTTCGCCAGTTTGCAGACCTCGGCGTGCAGCTCGCGATAGGTGATCTTGCGGTCTTCCTCGGGATTGTCGCCTTCCCAGATGATGGCGACCTGATCGCCGCGGGTGGCCAGATGGCGGTCCAGGCAGTTGTAGGAGACATTGAGCTTGCCGCCTTGGAACCACTTGATGTGCAGGTCGTCGGCCTGGAAGCTGTAGTCCATGACCGAATCCCACGGCTTGGACCAAGTCAGGAATGTCTCGGCCTGCTCGGCCCAGAACCCCTGCGGGTCGTCGATGGACCGCTGATACATGGCGGCGTACTGCTCGGCGTTGACATGGGCCTTGGCGGCGATGTCAGCAGGAACCTGGTAGACCTTCTCTTCCGACATGGTTGTTGTCTCCTCGAGGTGGTGGAGTGAGCTGTGCCGGCGCAACGCGTGCTTTCTTGGGTGCCGGCGGACGCGAACGACTAATAGTAAACGCTCCAATAGGGCGCAGCCAGCCGGGATATACCGGGGGCTACTCGGGGGCCTAAGGTCTCAGCACAGGAAATCCCGCAGCGGGAGTCCGTCGCCGTTGTCTCGATAGGCGGCCTGGGCGAGGAACAGCTCGGCCGAAGCCAGGGCATCGCTCAGCGCATTGTGTGCGCTGTAACGGGGCAGGTTATAACGATCGCCGAGCGCATGCAGGCGCAGATCGGATGCCTTGAACGGGGTCTGGCGTCGCTCGAAGGTTCGATAGGCCAATGTTTGGGTATCCACGACAGGCATCAGGAGTCCCTGCTTCCAAAGCCGCTTGCATGCGTTGCTCAAGAAGCCGCGCTCGATGCGTGCGTGATGGGCAATCATCACCTTACCCGCCAGGACATCGAGAAGCTCTTCGAGGACGTCGGCAAGCTCGCTGCCTTCGGCGGACTCGTCGTCCGTGATCTGGTGGATGATCGCCGTCGCCTCGGGGATGGAGCGATCGATCCGCACCACCCGATGGCGGGCGCTCGACAGGTCGATGGAGGTGCCTTTGACCCAGACATATCCAACGCTCAGGATAAGATCGTTGGCGAGGTCCAATCCGGTTGTTTCCAGATCGATGGCCAGATAGTCCACCTCCCGATAGTCCGTTTTCGGCGGCGCAAACGGATGTTCCAGGTAGGAGCGTAAGGGCCCCGGCGGGGTCCGGTGCAGTTGCCAGCGGCGGCGCCAATCGAGCAGTCGCGACATGGTCGGGGCCTACGCGAAGCGCCCGGCTTGATAGCGCTGTCCGAGGGACTCCTGCATCGTGTTGATGAGGAGAAAGGCGTCCTTGAGATGCCCGCGCTCGAGCGGAGACAGCTCGTCCGGCGACAAAAAGTTATCCGCCTTCCTCCCGTGCGCGAGCTGATTGGCCTGATGGCGCATCCGCAGTGTTCCGACCAGCTCGATGGCATCGGTCAGGTTCGCAGCTCCGTCTTTGCTCAAGGTCCCGTGCTCCGCGGCGGAGCTCAGGCGCTCGATGGTATTGGTCTCGGGTAGTCCGCCCGAGAGCGCGTAGATACGGGCCAGGTCGACGATCGGCACGATGCCCTTGTGCTTGATATCGAAGGTGTGGTCGTGGTCGCCGCCCTGGATCAGCACGATGTTGCGGAAAAACCCCAACGGGGGCCGGTATTTGAGCGCGTTTGCGACCATGTAGGCGACGAAGATTCGATTCGCCTTGGAGCGCTCGAGGACACGCTCCTGCAGCTCGGGGAAGAGATTGTCCGGATCATGCACAGCACGCAGGTCGAAAAAGACGTTTGCGAGCATCAGGGAGTTGGGCTCGGGCTTGAGGATCCAATTCGTGAAATATTTATGCCAGATTCTAAGGGGTTGGCGCCATTTCGGATTCGAGGCCATGACATCGCCCGGGCAGTAGACGAAACCGCAGGCGTCGAGGCCGTCGTTCACGATCTTGGCGAGTGCCGCGAAGTAGGCGTCGTCGTCCGGTTTGGCGTGGTCCGCGATCAGGAGGGCATTGTCTTGGTCGGAGTGCGAGGACTGCTCGCGGCGTGCCTGCGAGCCCCCGACGATCCAGGCGTAGGGGACAGGCGGGTTGCCGAGGTCCGCCTCCGCCAGAATCAGCAGACGCTGCGTAATGGCGTCGGTGATGGCGCTGATGGCCTGACCGACGTGGTTTGCGGTCGCTCCCCCGTTGACGAGGTGAACCTGAAGCTCGGGGATCTTGGCGCTGATCTGCACCAGCGTCTCGATCGAGGTCGCGCGATGGATGTCGCCGACCAGATACACGGCGTTGGCGCTTTGAAAGCGCGTGAGATCCGTTGTCGAGATCAGTCCTGCCACACGCTGACCGTCCAGCACCGGCAGATGATGCACATTCAGGCGTGTCATGGTGATCAGGGCCTGGAAACCCAGCGTGTCGACCTGTGCGGTCTGCAGCTTCTCGGTCATGATCTCGCTGACCGGGCGGTCGGTCGACAGACCGACGGCGACGCAGCGGCTACGCAGGTCGCGGTCGGTGATCATTCCGGCGAGCCGATCACCTTCCATAATCAGAAGCGAGGAGACGCGGTGCTCGGACATCACCTGCGCGGCCTCGCGAATGCTCGTCTCCGGGCTCGCGACGATCGGCGTGCGGTTGATCATATTGCCGATCTGCACCGTCATCAGGCCGGTGCCGGCGGCCGGCGCGTCCACCATGATGTCCAGCGCCTTGCGCAGCCGACTGGAGATGGATTGGTCGAAATGCTCCGCGAATTCAGCGTGCTGCTCGCGCAGATCCGCCAACTCGGCGCAGGGTAGGGCGTAGACGAGGGTATCTTCCGAGGTGTTGCCGAAAAATCGACCACCTTCCGGCGTAGGCCGACAGGGCATGTCGCACAAATCACCCTCGGCCAGCTTGCCGACCAGCTCGCCGTTGGCGTCACGCAGCTCCACCGCGCCGCGGCGCAGGAGATAGACGCAGAGCGGGTCGGCGTTTTCCGGCGGGAAGGGTGAGCCGCGGCGAAAATAGCGCACCGAAAGGCGCTGGGGAAGGCGTTCGAGCGTGTCCTGCGGCAGTTGAGAGAACGGCGGGTGACTGGCCAGGAAGTCTCGGATCTCGATCAGCTCGATGTTCATGGCGCGGCACCCTCGGTCTGTCTCGGCGGCTTGGCCGGGCTCGGCAGGCCCAGTCTCAATGAAAAACCCCGCCGAAGCGGGGCTGAAAACTTCTCGAGGTTGCCCCGAGGTCATCGCCTCGGGGCATTCGATCAGGTGCAGGCGGTGATCACGCTTCGAGTGCCTGCACCTCGGTCCTCGATCAGTGGCCGGTCGCAACTCCCGAGCCGCGCGGGATGCGCACATCCTCGACGAGGTGCTGGATGTGCTCTGGAGGCGGCGCCGCGAACTTGAAGACTACGAAGGCGACGATGAAGTTGAACAGCGCGCCGACGGCACCGAAGGCTTCGGGCGTGATCCCGAAGAACCAGTTCGCACCCATGCCCAGCTCGGGCATCAGGAACTCGGTGCCCTTCACGAAGAAGATGCCCTTGTGCTGGAACACATACAGCAGTGTGATGCTCAAGCCCCCGATCATACCGGCGACCGCGCCCAGCGAGTTCATCCGTTTTGCGAAGATACCCAGCATCAGCGCCGGGAAGATCGACGAGGCCGCGAGACCGAACGCGAGTGCGACCGTACCCGCGGCGAATCCCGGTGGATTGAGTCCCAGATAGCCAGCCAGGATGATGGCGCCGATCATCGACAGACGCCCCGCCATGAGCTCGCGTTTCTCCGAGATCTTCGGCATGAAGACGCCCTTCAGCAGGTCGTGCGAGATCGAGGAAGAGATCGCCAGCAGCAAACCCGCCGCCGTCGAGAGCGCCGCCGCGAGACCGCCGGCGACGACCAAGGCGATGACCCAGGCCGGCAGATTGGCGATCTCGGGGTTGGCCAGCACCATGATGTCGTTGTTGACCGTGACCATCTCGTTGCCCTTCCAGCCAAACCCTTCGGCTTTCGCGGCGAACGCCTCGTTCTTGTCGTCGTAGTATTGGATACGACCGTCGCCGTTTTTGTCTTCCCACTTGAGCAGACCGGTGGTTTCCCAACGCTTGAACCACTCGGGACGCTCGTCGTAGACCAGGTTGCCCGTCTCGGTACCAACCGGACCGATCTGGATGGTATCCATCAGGTTCAGGCGAGCCATGGCGCCGACAGCCGGTGCCGTGGTGTAGAGGATCGCGATGAAGACCAGTGCCCAGCCGGCCGAGAAGCGAGCGTCACGCACCTTCGGGACCGTGAAGAAGCGGATGATGACATGCGGGAGTCCGGCCGTACCGATCATCAGCGACAGGGTATAGACGAACATGTTGAGCGAGCTGCCCATGACCTGCGTGGTGTACTCCTTGAACCCGAGGTCGGTCACGACTTGGTCGAGCTTGGTGAGCAATGAAATGCCGCTGGCCACGCCGTCGCGCGCATATTCGCTGCCGAGGCCGAGCTGCGGGAGCGGATTGCCGGTGAGGTTCATGGAGATGAAGATCGCGGGAACCGTGTAGGCGAAGATCAGCACGACATACTGCGCGATCTGGGTGTAGGTGATGCCCTTCATGCCGCCGGTGATGGCGTAGATGGCGACGATGCCCATTCCGACCAGGATGCCCATCTCGTAGGTCACGCCCAGGAACCGCGAGAAGGCCACACCGATACCCGTCATCTGACCGATGACATAGGTCACAGATGCCAGGATCAAGCAGATGACGGCAACGACGCGCGCGGTCTGCGAGTAATAACGGTCGCCGATGAATTCCGGCACCGTGAACTTGCCGAACTTGCGCAGGTACGGAGCCAGGAGCAGAGCCAGCAGCACGTAGCCGCCTGTCCAGCCCATCAGAAAGACCGATCCGCCGTAACCGCCGAAGGCGATCATGCCGGCCATGGAGATGAACGATGCGGCGGACATCCAGTCCGCGGCGGTTGCCATGCCGTTGGCAACCGGGTGAACGCCGCCGCCCGCAACGTAGAAGTCTCCGGTGGTCTTCGCGCGGGCCCAAACCGCGATCCCGATATAGAGCGCGAAGGTCGCGCCGACGATGCTGTAAGTCCAAAGCTCAAGTGATGTCATAGCGTTGCGCCCCTTATTCCTCGCCGAAGTCGTATTTTTTGTCGAGCTTATTCATCGAGATGGCGTAAAAGAAGATCAACGCCACGAAGATGTAGATGGATCCCTGTTGTGCGAACCAGAAACCGAGCGGGTAGCCGCCGAGCATGACGGCATTCAAGGGCTCGACCAGCAGGATGCCGAAGCCGAAGGAGACCACGAACCATATGGTCAGCAGGATGGCGAGGAGACGCAAATTCTCGCTCCAATACTGTGCGGCCTTGCTCGGTTGTGCGTGCGCATGCTCCGCGTGCGCAAGCTGGCTGCCGGACTGATAGGGCGTACCGCTTCCCGAATCCTCGCCGACATCGAACTTATTGTCGAGCTTATTCATCGACACTGCATAGAAGAAGATCAACACGACGAAGATGTAGATGGATCCCTGTTGTGCGAACCAGAAACCGAGCGGGTAACCGCCAAGCATGATGGTATTCAATGGCTCGACCAACAGGATGCCGAAGCCAAAGGAGACAACGAACCAGATCGTCAGCAGAATCGCCAGGAGACGCAGATTCGCGCTCCAGTATTCCGCTCGTTTGCCAGGTGTCATAGGTTGTGTCACTCCGTAGTGTCGGATGAGTGTTTTGGGTCGGGGTGACGGGGCGATGACGGAACCCTTCATACGGCTGGCTCGTCGGCCGTAACCTGTGCCCCCTCTGTCGATCTTATTGTTGTCGACTGCTCGCAGCGCGCATGATGCCGAGCGATCAGTCGGTCGCGCAACCCGAACCCATGATCTCAATCGAGTTGCGAAGCCGGTCTCGCCCCGCGGCGTGGCCCGGCAGTTTTCCATTGTTGCCTCGTTGGAATCTCCAGGCGAGGCGCCGGCATTGTCTGGCCCGCAACGTCATGCTGTCAACGACGGTGCGGTCCTCCGACGTGGCGAATGTATCGGTAAAGTACGATCTTCGGCAACATCCTCGTCACGCATTCCCGAGCTCGGACGGAATCTCGGTTGCCAACGGCCGCGGTGTTTCTTACCCTGCAACGCGATAAGGTCACAACATTCAGCGGTGGGTTCGATCGATATGCAGTATTCAAGCACGCGCGGCGGGATTGCCTCGGTCGGCTTTGCCGAGGCCGTCTTGATGGGGCTGGCGACCGACGGTGGACTTTTGGTCCCAAGGGATATGCCGCGCGTCGATGCGTCGACCCTGCGAGCCTGGTCCGGTCTAGGCTTCCAGGATCTGGCCCTCGAGGTCATGACGCCCTTCATCGGGGACGAGATCCCGCGGGACGACCTGCGCAAGTTGATCGAGCGCTCCTACGCCACCTTCACGCACCCCGAGGTGACGCCGATCGTCGAGGTCGGCGATCTGAAGATCCTCGAGCTCTTCCATGGTCCGACCGCCGCTTTCAAGGACATTGCGCTTCAATTTCTCGGCAATCTCTTCGAGTATCTCCTGGCTCGCGACGGCGGGGAGCTCAACATCTGCGGCGCCACCTCCGGCGATACCGGCTCCGCGGCCATCTACGGCGTCCGCGGCAAGGCGCGGATCAGCATCTTCATGCTCCATCCCAAGGGCCGGATCTCGCCGATCCAGGAACGACAGATGACGAGTGTGCTGGATACGAACGTCCACAACATCGCGGTACGCGGCAGCTTCGACGACGCCCAACGCATCGTCAAAGAGCTCTTCAACGACCTGCCGTTCAAGTCCGAATTCAGCTTGGGCGCGGTCAACTCGATCAACTGGGCGCGGATCCTTGCCCAAATGGTCTATTACGTCTTCGCCTGGACGCGCTTGGGCAGGGGCGATCCGGAGCGACGCGTGAGCTTCGCGGTACCGACCGGCAACTTCGGAGATGTCTTCGCGGGTTATCTCGCCAAGCGGATGGGTGTGCCGATCGATCGCCTGATCATCGCGACCAATCGCAACGACATCCTGACGCGGTTCGTCGATACGGGCGTCTATGCGGTCGGCGAGGTCTATCAGACCCTCAGCCCCGCCATGGACATCCAGATCGCATCGAATTTCGAGCGCTATCTCTATTTTCTTTTCGACGGCGACGCGGGACGGGTTCGCGATCTGCTCGAGAGGCTGCAGGCGACCGGCCGGCTCGAGGTCGACGCGGCGCATCATGCCCGCGCCAGGTCCGATTTCGACGCGGTCGCGGTGAGCGATGCGGAGACGCTCGAGCAGATTCGCCGGACCTACGACGACAGCGGCTATATCCTCTGTCCGCATACCGCGGTCGGGGTCAGGGCGGCGGGATCCGGGGACGCCGTCATCTGTCTCGCCACGGCCCATCCTGCCAAATTCAACGAGGCGATCCGCCTTGCCATCGGCTGCGATGCCCCGCTGCCCCCGGCGCTGCAAGGCCTGATGGACCTGCCGACTCGCTGTCTTGAGCTCGATGCCGGCGCCGAGCCGCTCGCGGCGCATATCCGCGCCACCCTGAAGGACGGCGGATGAGGCCGACGACGCCCGCCCCGCACGACGAGATGCCGCCCATGACCGAGCCCGGCCGTTACGTCCATATCATGGACACCACCCTGCGCGATGGCGAGCAAACCCAGGGGGTGTCCTTTTCGCCCGACGAAAAGGTCAATATCGCCAAGGTGTTGCTTGAGCAGGTTCGGGTGGATCGCATTGAGGTCGCCTCCGCACGCGTCTCCTCCGGAGAGGCCGATGCCGTCGGGCAAATCATCGCTTGGGCCGAGGAGCGCGATCTGGCGCGCCGCGTCGAGGTCTTGGGTTTCGTCGACGGCGGACGGAGCGTCGACTGGATCCGCGGTGCAGGCGGGCACGTCATCAACCTGCTCGCCAAGGGCAGCGAGAAGCACTGTCGCGGCCAGCTCGGCAAGACGCTCGATCAGCACGCCGCCGACGTTCGGGACACGATCTCCATCGCCCGTGACCGCGGCCTGGCCGTCAATCTTTATCTGGAAGACTGGTCGAACGGCTACCGCGACAACCCTGCCTATGTCTTCGGGCTGGTGGAGCGATTGGCCGATTGCGGGATCGGGCACTTCATGCTCCCGGATACGCTCGGCGTCATGACACCGGAGCGGGTCTTCGACGCCTTCACGGACATGCTCGGGCGCTTTCCGGGCATCAAGCTCGATTTCCATCCGCACAACGACTACGGGCTCGCGACCGCCAACGTGCTCGCCGCCGCCCGCGCGGGTGCAGCCGCCGTACACTGCACCGTAAACTGTCTCGGCGAGCGTGCCGGCAATGCCTCGCTGGCGGAGGTGGCCGTCAATCTGCGCGATCAGCTCGGCTTGGAGATCGGCATCGACGAGACCCATCTGGCCCGCATCAGCGAGCTGGTGGAATACTTCTCGGGCAAGCGAATCGCCGACAATGCACCCATCATCGGCGCCGATGTCTTCACGCAGACCGCGGGCATCCATGCCGACGGCGATCGCAAAGGCAGCCTCTACCACACCCGCCTTTCCCCCGAGCGTTTCGCACGGCGGCGCAAATATGCGCTGGGCAAGCTCGCCGGCAAGGCATCGCTTGCGAAGAATCTGGAGCGTTTGGACATTACGCTCTCGGAGGAAAACCAGGCCAAGGTCCTCAGGCGGATCGTCGAGCTGGGCGACTCCAAGAAGACCATCACGATCGAAGACCTGCCTTTCATCATCGCCGAGGTCCTGGAGAGCAAAGATTACAACCATGCCGAGCTGCTCGCCTGCTCGGTCTCCTCGACCCTGGATCTGGAATCGACGGCAAGCATCAAGATCCGCATCGTCGACGAGGTCCACATGGCCGCCGGCAGCGGCAACGGCGGCTTCGACGCCTTCAACAATGCGCTCGCCAAGATCGTGAAGAAGCGTGGTCTTACCTTGCCGACGCTGCTCGACTACGAGGTCCGCATCCCCAAGGGCGGGCGCACCGACGCACTCACCGAATGCAGCATCACCTGGGCGACCGATCAGGGCGAGCTGCGTACCCGCGGGGTGCATGCCAATCAGGTCTTCGCGGCGATCGGGGCGACCGTGCGGATGCTCAATATCATGATGCACCGCGCCCTGAGCGCACAGCGCGCTGCCGAGACGGCATCCTCGGCGGCATAAGGGCGTACGTCGGTCATCAGGCTTTATTCGAAACGAACGCGTGCGCGAGACCGCGCAAGGAGCAGGTCGACGTGAATCCCGAGAAGGTCGTCTTCGGCTTTTTCATCGTTCTGGCACTGACCCTGAACTTTGGGTTCTTCGTCGGCGAGCTGGACAACCCGGAGCATCATCATGCTTGGGAGCTGTTCTTCGTCATTCTGGTCAACCTGGTCGCGACCGTGCTGAAGTTCGGCGACCGCACCCACATGGGTGCCTTGCTCTTGGCGACCAGCCTGGTCGCGATGCTGCAGCTGACCGGCGCAGCCCTGGTGTGGACCATCGCCGTTCACGCGACCGAGGCAGGCATGACGCCTGCCGTCATGGCCAGCATCGTGTCTTTGAGCGGCGGTGCCATGATCGCCAACGTGGTGTCGGTGGTGCTGTTGGTGATCGAGACCTTTACCTTGCGCCGCTAAACCGCGTCCAGAGCGACATGCGTCATTTTCATTTTGCGTTTGGCTTTGGAGATGTCCTCGATCTCGGTGAGACGCGGTTTAAAATTTAATATTTTTAATATCTTAAACCGCGCCGGCTCCAGCGGTCGTCAAGTCTGCCGGGGCCGATCCCATCCAAAAACATCGCATACCGCGCCGGGCGCGGTTTAATTATGGACAACGTCGTCTATCTCATCATGCGGCGGATGCGCGCGCCGCTGTTGGTCCTGATCGGGACCTACGCCGTGGCGATGGCGGGCATGGTTTTGATCCCCGCGCAGGATGCGGCCGGCAACCCGGTCCCGATGGGCTTTTTTCACGCCTTTTACTTCGTCAGCTACATGTCGACCACCATCGGTTTCGGCGAGCTGCCGAACGCCTTTACGGATGCACAGCGGATTTGGGTCTCCTTCAGCGTCTTTGCGACGGTCGCGGTCTGGCTCTACGCGATCGGGACCCTGATCACGTTGGTGCAGGACACCACCTTTCAGCGGGCTATCACTGAAGCGCGTTTTCGCCGCCGGGTTCGGCGGCTGCGCGAGCCCTTTTTCCTGGTCTGCGGCTATGGTCAAACCGGAACCGCCTTGGTGCGCAGCCTCACCGATCGACACCGACGCGCGGTGGCCATCGACATCGATCCGGAGCGGGTGAATCTGCTCAAGCTCGACAACCTGCGCGAATATGTCCCGGCCTTGTGCGCCGATGCCCGCGAGCCGTCCAATCTCGAGGCCGCCGGCCTGCAACATCCGCTTTGCAAGGGCGTGGTGGCGCTGACCAACGTCAACGAGACCAATCTCAAGATCGCCATCGCGGCGAAGCTCCTGCATCCCGAGATCACCGTGATCTGTCGGGCCGATTCGCATGAGGTCGAGGCCAATATGGCCTCGTTCGGAACGGATCACATCTACGACCCTTTCGACACCTTCGCCCTCGACATGGCCATCGCCATTCAAGCCCCCTGTCTGACCCTGTTGAGCAAATGGCTGGCCGGCTACGAGGACCAAGCACTCGATGCGCCGATCTTTCCGCCGGCCGAGGGGCGCTGGGTGATCTGCGGTTTCGGGCGTTTCGGCAAGGCGATGTACCGCCACCTGAGCGACCAGGGCCTGGAGCTCAGCGTGATCGAGGCGGTTCCGCACAAGACCGGCATCCCCAAGGAAGGCGTGGTATACGGGCGCGGTACCGAGGCGGTGACGCTGGAACAAGCGGGGATCGGCGACGCCGTCGGCCTGGTGGCCGGCACCGACAGCGATGCGGACAACCTCTCGATCATCATGACCGCCCTGACGCTGAACCGGTCCCTGTTCGTCGTGGCGCGACAAAATCATCGCCACAACAAGATCTTGTTCGAGCGTGTCGGGGCGCAGGTCGTGATGATGCCCAGCAGCATCATTGCCGACCGCATCCGGGTGCGTCTGGGCACGCCTCTGCTGGCGGAGCTCACCACGCTGGCGCGTTATCGCGAGGACGACTGGGCCTGCGAGTTGGTCAGTCGGGTCGTCGCACTGGTCGACGAGCACCCTCCGCATGTCTGGGAGATCACGATCGACGAGAACGAGGCGCCGGCCTTGTGCGCCATGGACCGGCGCGGCAAGCCCGTCACCGTCGAGCAACTCTCGCGCGATCCACGCGACCGCGATCGGGCGCTGCCGCTGATTGTCCTGCTGCGGATGGACGACGACGAGCGCGAGCTGCTTCCGGCTGCGGACGTGCGCGTGCGCAGCGGCGATCGCTTGCTGCTGTGCGGACGCGCCGATGCGAGCCGCAGCCTGGCGTGGACGCTGCGAAATCTCAACGTGCTCGAATATGTCTTGACCGGGAACGCCGCTCCCGGCGGACTATTCTGGCGCTGGTTGGCACGGCGTCGCGCGCGTGCTGCCTCCGGCACCTGATCCGTGTCCGCCGGTGCCTCGTCTCGGCGCGACGTTTGGTTAAGATGAGGATGATGGCATACTGCGGCCACGTCGACCGCTGTCACGAGGAAAAGGCCCATGCACCCGGTAATGACTCGACTCGCCGAGGACCACGTCCGTCTCGCAAGGCTGCTTGATCTGTTCGAAGATCTCCTGAACCGTTTTCACGAGGGAGCGGAGCCGGATTACGAGCTGATGTCCGAGATGCTCGAGTATATGGACAACTACTCCGACATCGTCCATCACCCGACCGAGGACATCATCTTCGAGCGAGTCTTGGACAAAGGCACCGAGCGACGTGATGTCTTCGATGTCCTGATGCGTCAGCACAAGGTGCTCGGGCAGCTGAGCAAGCGCTTTCGCCAATCGCTCGACGGCATCCTCCACGAGGAGGTCTTGCTGCGTGAAGACGTCGAGGCGCACGGGCGCGAGCTGATCGGGACACTGCGTGCCCACAAGCGGCTGGAGGACGAGGAGGCATTTCCGATCGCACTCGAACGTCTGTCCGAGGAAGATTGGGCGCAGATCGACGCGCAGGCGCCGAACCTGGAAGACCCCTTGTTCGGGACCCTGGATCCGCTGCGTTATCAAGCGCTCTACGCGCGCCTCTCGGCCGAATCCAGGAACTGAGCTACGCGGTGGGTGAGGACGCTCGAGCGGTCTGTTGCGGCCCGCGGCTCGACATAGACCTCTTCAACCGGAATCGGGTCGAGGCGAGGCTCGGACGCGTTTGCGTCTTAGATCCGTCGGCTCGACCCATGACCGGACCCATTCCAAAGCCGAGACGGAGTCATGACGTTCGTAAGTACCCCTGATTTTCGCCACGATACCCCGGAATGCCTCGGGATCCTCCTCGTCAACCTAGGCACCCCGGATGCGCCGACCGTGCCGGCCGTGCGG
Source organism: Thiocapsa roseopersicina (assembly GCF_900106925.1). Taxonomy (GTDB): domain Bacteria; phylum Pseudomonadota; class Gammaproteobacteria; order Chromatiales; family Chromatiaceae; genus Thiocapsa; species Thiocapsa roseopersicina. Next base: position 186,449 of record NZ_FNNZ01000008.1, on the reverse strand, counting down.
CGCTATTTGGCCGAGTTCCTGGCCGACCCGCGCGTCGTGGAGCTGCCGCGCGCGCTCTGGCTCCCGATCCTGCACGCCGTCATCCTGCGCGTGCGCCCGGCCCGCTCCGCCAAGGCGTACCGGGCGGTGTGGGCACAGGACGGCTCGCCGCTCCTGAGCATCGCCCGGCGGCAGGCCGCTGCCGTCCAGACCCGCCTGACCGAGCGGTTTGTAGGCCCGGTCAAGGTCGCGCTGGGGATGCGCTACGGCAACCCGTCCATCCCTGCGGCCTTGGCCGAGCTGCGCCAAGCCAATGCGCGTCGGATCCTGGTGTTTCCGCTTTATCCGCAGTATTCCGGATCGACTACCGCCTCGGTGTTCGACGCCGTCACGCGCGAGCTCCAGCGTTGGCGTTGGCTCCCGGAGCTGCGCTTCATCAACCAGTACCACGACGAGCCGGCCTATATCGACGCGGTGGCCGAGAGCATCCGCAGCCACTGGGCCGAGCAGGGCGAGCCCGAGCGCCTGCTGTTTTCTTTCCATGGGATCCCCAAGGATTATTTCGAGAATGGCGACCCTTATTTCTGCCACTGTCAGAAGACGGCGCGCTTGGTGACCGATCGTCTCGGCCTGCCTTCGGATCGCTGGGCACTGACCTTTCAGTCCCGCGTCGGCTTCAAAGAGTGGCTCAAGCCCTATACGGACGAGACGCTCAAGACATGGGGTGCCGAAGGCGTGCGCTCGGTCCAGGTCTTGTCGCCCGGATTCTCGGCCGATTGCCTGGAGACGATCGAGGAGATCGACGAGGAGAACCGCGGTTATTTCCTCGGCGCCGGCGGCAAGGAGTTCAGCTATATCCATTGCCTGAACGACCGTCCGGATCATATCGAGATGATGGCCGGCCTGATCGAGCGGCACAGCTCAGGGTGGGCTGAGGCCAACCGCACAGCGGCCGACGCCGCCGCACTGGCTGCTCAGCGCGAGCGAGCGGTTGCGCTTGGTGCTGCGGCTTGATGCCATCCGACGCCGGATTCGAGGAGTTGACCATGCACCAACGCGCCAGACCGACCGAAATCAACCTGCATCAAAAGTCACGCATCCTGGAGGTGGCCTTCGACGACGGGGCACGCTTCAGACTGCCGTGCGAGTACCTGCGGGTCTATTCGCCGTCCGCCGAGGTCCGCGGCCATTCGCCGAACACCGCGAAGCTCCAGGTCAAGAAGGAAGAGGTCAACATCACCGACCTGCAGCAGGTCGGCAGCTATGCGGTGAAGATCTTCTTCGACGATGGCCACAAGTCCGGTCTCTACGACTGGGAATACCTCTACAAACTCGGGCGGGCCTGGCAGCCGTTTTGGTTCGACTATCTCGAGAAGATCGGCGCGGCCGGATACAGGCGTACGGCACCGGATCCCTTCGAGACCATGAAGGCGCGCGGGGAGTCGCCGTCCGAGCTGCCTGATCGTACAGCGGCGAGCCAGACCAAGACCATCGAGGAGGCCAGCCCGTGATCCGCACGATGGTGCTCGGGGCGCTCGGCTTGCTTTGGCTCCCGCTCGCCCACTGCGCATCGGTCGAAGGTCCGGTCAAACCCACCGCCGACGTGCCCGAGGCGAAGGGTTGGAGCACCGAGGTCGTGGCGGATGGGCTGGAGCATCCCTGGTCCATCGCCTGGCTCCCGGACGGATCGGCACTGATCACCGAGCGCCCGGGACGTCTGCGGATCCTGCGCGACGGCGCCTTGGTGCCCGAGCCCGTCGCCGGTCTGCCTGTGGTCTTGTCCCACGGCCAAGGCGGTCTGCTGGATGTCGCCCTGCATCCGGATTTCGGGCGCAACCGACTGGTCTATCTCACCTTCGCGACCGGGACCCCGGATGCCAACCGCACCGCACTCGCACGCGGGCGGCTCGACGGCGACCGGCTACGCGACGTCGAGGTCATCTTCGAGAACGCCGACGTTAAGAGCGGTGGACAGCACTTCGGCTCGCGTCTCGTTTGGCTGCCGGATAAGAGCCTTCTGATGAGCATCGGCGACGGCGGCAACCCGCCCGCCTCCTTCGCAGGCGGCAACATCCGCGACCAGGCCCAACGGCTGGAGACGCACTTCGGCAAGATTTTGAGGTTGACCGAAGACGGACGCCCTCATCCCGATAATCCATTCATCGATCGAAAGGGTGCGCGACCCGAGATATACAGCTACGGCCACCGCAATATCCAGGGCCTTGCCATGGATCCCGCGAGCGGACGTGTCTGGGCCAACGAGCACGGTTCCCGCGGCGGCGACGAGCTCAACCTGATCGAGCCCGGCAAGAACTACGGCTGGCCCGAGGTCACCTACAGCATGGAATATCGGGGTCCGCGCGTCTCCGAGGAGACCAGTCGCCCCGGGATGGTCGACCCGCTGATCAACTGGACACCCTCCAAGGCGCCGAGCGGACTCGCCTTCTACACGGGCGATCGCTATCCCGGCTGGGAAGGCAACCTCTTCAGCGGCGCCCTGGTCTTCGGAGAGGTGCGGCGTATCGTTCTGGACGGCGCGCAGGTAGTCGACGAGCAAAAGCTCACCATCGGCAATCGCGTGAGAGACGTCCGGCAGGGGCCGGACGGTTATCTCTATGTGCTGATCGACTCGGGAGAGGGGTCTCTACTGCGCATTGAGCCCCGCTAAAGCGCGTCCCGAAGCTCTCTGCCATGTCGGGTCGATGCACGATCTGCAGTGCATCCAAGTATGGCATCCCCGGACGCGCTTTAGGATTTTAAAGCGCTTCATATCCTAAACCGCGTCGCGCCAACGCTATGGACGGCGACGAGGTCGGGATTGTCTCCGGCCAAGCAGATCGCCTCGGACGCGGTTTAGCAGCGGTTTTTGCGCCCGGCGACCCGCAACCTCAAAGCATTCAACCGAATAAACCCGGTCGCGTCCTTCTGGTCATAGGCCCCCGCATCCTCTTCAAAGGTCGCGATCGAGGCATCGAACAGGCTGTTGGTCTCGGACTTACGACCGACCACCATCACGTTGCCCTTGTAGAGCCGCAGGCGCACGACGCCGTTCACCACCTCTTGGGTTGCGTCGATCGCGGCCTGGAGCATCAGCCGCTCGGGCGCGAACCAATAGCCGTTGTAGACGAGGCTCGCATACCGCGGCATCAACTCGTCCTTCAGGTGCGCGGCCTCCCGGTCGAGCGTCAAGGATTCCATCGCGCGATGGGCCTTGAGCAGAATCGTACCGCCGGGGGTCTCGTAGCAGCCGCGCGACTTCATGCCGACATAGCGGTTCTCGACGATGTCGCTGCGCCCGATGCCGTTTGCCCCGCCGATGCGGTTCAACTCCGCCAGGACCTCGGCCGGGGACATCTGCTGCCCGTCGATCCCGACACAATCTCCGCGCTCGAACATCAGCTCGATGACGGTCGGCTGATCCGGTGCATCCTGCGGCGCGACGCTCCAGCGCCACATGTCTGCACCCGGCTCGACCCAGGGGTCCTCGAGATCGTAGCCTTCATAGGAGATGTGCAGCAGGTTGGCGTCCATCGAGTAGGGCGACTTGGTGCCGTCGCGCTTCATCTCGACCGCGATCCCGCGGCTCGCCGCATAGTCCATCAGCTTCTCGCGCGAGAGCAGATCCCACTCGCGCCAGGGCGCGATGATCTTGATGTCCGGGTTCAGCGCATAGGCGGTCAACTCGAAGCGGACCTGGTCGTTGCCCTTGCCGGTGGCGCCGTGCGAGATGGCGTCGGCACCGGTCTCGGCGGCGATCTCGATCAGACGCTTGCCGATCAAGGGCCGCGCGATCGAGGTCCCGAGCAGATACTCGCCCTCGTAGATGGCATTGGCGCGGAACATGGGAAAGACGAAATCGCGCACGAATTCCTCGCGCAGATCGTCGATATAGATCTCCTTCACCCCCGCTGCGGTGGCCTTGGCGCGCGCCGGCTCCAGCTCCTCGCCCTGGCCGATGTCGGCCGTGAAGGTCACGACCTCGCAGCCGTATTCCTCCTGCAACCACTTGAGGATGACCGAGGTATCCAGACCACCGGAGTAGGCCAACACCACCTTCTTGATTGCGCCTTGCGCCATCGTTCTGCTCCAACTCGGAAAAGTCGGTGAGTATATACCCGCCGGGATTTCACGCACCGCCCAACGGATCGTCTCGGCGATCGAATCGCCGATGCCGGGCACCGAGGCCAATGCATCGGCATCCGCCGCGATCACGGCCTCGATACTGCCGAAGTGCTCGATCAGTCTTTTCGCCCGCTCGGGTCCGATCCGCGGCAGTCCTTGCAGGATATGGCTCTGGAGGCGCGCCTTCCCGCGTGGCCGCTTGCCGTGTCGCGGGATTGCGCCCCGGGCGAATGACCTTTGCTGAAGCGCCGCGAAGAGCATCAGCTGGGCCGATTCATCCGGATCCCGAGCGCGCAGCAGCGGCAGACCGAAGAACAACGTTAGTGTCAAGAGCGCGCCTTGGATCGCCTCGCGCCGCATACGGCTTTCGGTCAGATCCTTCGCGGTCCCTTCGAGGATCAACGCACCGCGCGGCCCGGCGCTCGCCAGACGTTCGGCTTGTGCGAAGAGACGCCCGTCCTTGATCGAGGCCGCGAGATCCATCAGCGTCTTGCGCTCGAAGAGCAGACTGTCGTCGATCAGGTAGTCGCCGACCGGAAGGCGCTCGACCTGGATTCGGAATTCCGGGTGACGACGCAAGGCTGCGAGTACCGGGCTCGATGCCTCGCGATCGTCCACACGCATCGAGAACGCCTGACTCGGATCCATCGCGTCGTGCCTCCATCCGGGGACTGCGTTGCCGACGGGCGACGCCGAATCGGCGTTCCACTCAGATCCGAGCTTTGCCTATCCGAACAATCGATTCCACCAACGCCGCCGGTTCTTCGGCGGGGGACGCGTGCTCGGCAGATCGACCGGTGGAATCAGACTCATGACCCAGCCGGGCAGGGGAGGGGCGTCGCTGAAACCGCACACGACGCCCAGATTGTTCGGATCATAGATCTTGACGAAGGTCGGTGCGCGAGGATCGTCGGCATAGACGATGCCGCAAAAGTCTTCGCGATGCTCGGTGCGCAGCAGGCGATCGATCTCCGCGACGAAGGCCCTGACACCGGCCGCATCGGTCGCCGCAGTCGGCGGCGGCTCGCCGACCGCGTAGAGATACCACCCCGCATCCGCGCGTTCCTCGATCCGTGCCCAGAGCTCGTCGAGCTGATGCCAGCGCAACGCGGAGGTGAAGCTGCCGCGAAAGGCACGCAGGTAAGGGGCCTCTGTGGTGTCCAATCGGCTCATGCTCATGTCGGTTCGTGATCTGTGCGCTCGTTGTTCCCGTCGTCCGTGGCCGCGGTGCGGGGTAAAAGAACCTCGATGTGTGAGCGTCGGGATTCGATGATCGAAACGCTAGAGGGGGAACCCGGCGCCGTCAAGGCCCCGGCCCGACGGACGACGCGCCGAGCGTGACAGCACGCCAGGGCTATTGCTTGGGCAATTCGGGAGGGTGGTTGCGATGGTCTAAACCGCGTATCCGGCCTTTGTGGCCGACCGGGTCGGGCAAGTCGAGCCGGGGCCAAAACAGGTCGTCGCCGAGGGGCGAGTCCGTCGGCCGCAGGTGCCCTCGGACGGACTCGCGAGCCGCACGAGACTCTCGGTGGCGGGCGACTCCGTGCCCCGCACTTGTGGATGCGGGCGGCATAGGCCGGGCAGGACAAGGATCGGTGGGCGTGCCCGGGAGGCGGGGCAACTTAAGAGAAGGATGGGACGCAGCAGCGGCCTTGGGAGTCGCGCCGGTAAACCGTCTTAACGGTCGCCCCGTCTTCAGAAGCGCCCTTGACTTGGCCCCCGCTCAGGGGCGACACCTTCGATCAACGCATTGACATAGTCATACGCTTTCTCACCGAACACATCGCAGAGTTTGACGCTCTCATCGACCGCCGACTGGAAGTGAACGCCGGCCCAGACGCGGCTCTGGCCGCAATCCGCCGCAAACTGCGTCCAGTTCGGGAACACCAAACTGGTGGCGATCGCTGGTGTGACCCCGGGTTCGATCCGCGACGATCCGGCAGGTCTTTCTATGACAAAGCCCGGAAATGCCCCGCCGACGGTGAGATCGTCAGTGCCCAGGAACAGACGGGCTGCCTCGGCATGCGCCGCACAGAAGCAGGCCGAGCCGGAAGGATACTCCGGGTGATCGGCCACTTCGAGATAGCTCTTCCACTCGGTCGCCGGCAGATCAAACACGGTGCCCTGACCTGGACCTCCCCAAGCAGTCACCGGATCGTCGCCGTAGACCTCGCGAATCGCGCTGAACGGCCGCACCGCATCGTATCGACGCTTTTCTTGCCACACGACGATGCCGGCGTCGAATGCAGCCATGTTGGTGAGGAAATCGAGATGGATGAAGTCCAGCAGCGACAGGCCCCGCGACTGCGCGGCAAAAACGGCGGAGAATCCCAGACTCTCGATTTTGTTGTCGAACAGCTCCGCTCTGAGCTTTTGCTCATCGGTGAGGTTTGCCGAGGCTTGCAACACCTCGTCCGCCTGATTCTTGTATCGGAATTTCGGTGCCTTCTTGCTGTTGATCGGCGGCGGCACGGAGAACTCTGAAGCGTCAACGAAAGAGTACGGCTCCACGGATGCATATTGTGGGGTCACGAATTGCTGGACCTTGTACAAGCCCATGCCTTGGCGTTGGAGGTCGGGTTGCCAACGCGACGGATCCTTGAGCTCGTAAGCGGTGTTCACCGGCGCGTAGCCGGTGTAGTCCCGATAGGGTGTGGGGTTGTAGAGCTGTCCGCCATCAAAGCCGAGCTGGTTCATGCCGTCGTTTTGACGGCCTTGGACCACTCCCGTCCCGCCCAGAATACCCAGCCGGATTGCCGGGTCCGGGTCGTCGGCCTCGGCGTCGGGGTCAAGGCCCAGGTTCGACAGCATGTCGCGCCAGGTCTGCTCCTGATCGGGCAGTAGACTCATGAAGACATGATACGAAGCATATAGAAGAGCGATGTTCGGATTTCTGTTGGTCGCGGATTCCGCGCTCGGACGCCGATCGAGCCGAGTGTAAACGCCGACGCCTGTAGGGTGGTAGGGCGCAGTGGCGTCGAACCAGGCATTCGTCGTCATCGTCGTCACGCGAAGCACGAGGGTTGCATCACCCCCCGATGGCGAGACCACGGTAAAGATCACCGGTGCTACAGTCGGAATCACGATCTCGACTGCTGCATTACCGCTGTCGAAATCGAAGGCATCGGTGATATTCGGCGCCTGTAGCAAGACCAGAGACAGCATCGAAATCGACAGGGCTTTTCCTTTTTTCATGTTTCCTCCGCACTCGCCTGATAAGTCCGCCTTACAGGCTGCATTCGTGAAAACCGCTCATACTTGACCCCGTTGTTGCTGCAATCGTGTGAATCGGCCGATGGTTCTTCCACGATCAGCGTGATGAGAAAATCGTAGTTCTTTACTGGGATATTGCAAGGAAAGGAGACGGGGGGCGTAAAGGGGAGGGGTCGGCTAGATGCTTATCAGGTCTTGTAATCCCGCATTTTTGGCCTATGCCAACTCCATGGCCAGACCACTTCGAATCGAGCTCGCCGGCGGTTTGTATCACGTCACCTCGCACGGTGATCGCCGCGAGGCGATCTACCGCGACGATGCGGACCGGTCGGCCTGGCTCGCGTTGTTCACAGAGGTCTGCGCGCGCTTTCATTGGCGCTGTCATGCCTACTGCCAAATGACCAATCACTATCACGTCGTGGTGGAGACCCCGGAGGGGAATCTGTCGAAGGGGATGCGGCAGCTCAACGGCGTCTTCACCCAGCGGGTCAATCGTCGTCATGGCCTGGTCGGACACCTGTTGCAGGGCCGCTTCAAGGGCATTCTCGTCGAGCGCGATGCGTATCTGCTTGAGCTGACGCGGTATGTCGTGCTCAATCCGGTGCGTGCCGGCATGGTGGCGGATGCCGGCGATTGGGCCTGGAGCAGCTACCCGGTTATGTTGGGTCGGGTGCCGGCACCACCTTGGTTGGAGACCGACTGGGTGCTCGGGCAATTTGGGCATGGGCGTGTGGCGGCTCGTGCCGCCTATGCGGCGTTCGTCGCCGACGGGGTCGGGCGGTCGAGCGTCTGGGACGCACTGAGGTGCCAAGTCTTCCTCGGCACCGACGGAGCACTTCGGCGTGCACTACTCGACCGTCAGTCGAGCCGTGCGCCGGTTCGAGTACGCCGACGTTGGCAAGACCTGACGACTCGGCCCTCTCTTCGGCATTTGCGGGCGGGTCGACCGCCGGTGTTCCCGGCGGCCGGCAACCGGGTCAGAATCGAGATCGCGGGTGTCGACTGCCTGATCAACCCGGAGGACGAGGTATGAAGCGTTGGCGTGGTAAGTGGTGGCTGGCCCTGTGTTGCGCACTCGGGCTGGCGTATGCCGGTACCGCCGGCGCAGGTCGAATTCTGGTGCCGGTGCACGGGTACCTCGGAGGTTCTTCGGCCTGGCAGCAGAGCGGAGTCTTGCCGGTGTTGGAGCAGGCGGGCTGGAGAGTCGCCGGCAACTGGCGGTCCACCCCGTCCGGGGTGCGTCTGGAGCCGGTCGGGCCACCGGCGGGGGAGTTCGCAATCTACACGGTCGACCTGCCCTCCACCGCCCCGCTGATGGAGCAGGCGCGCGTTCTCGGCGGGATGCTGGGCGCCATCGCGCAACGGCACCCGACGGATACGGTCGACCTCGTCGGGCATTCGGCCGGCGGCGTCGTGGCCCGGCTCGCGCTGGTGAACTACGGCGCGGGCACGGTCACCCGGCTGATCACCATCGCCGCCCCCCATCTGGGCACCGAGCGCGCTTGGCAGGCGCTGGAAGCGACCGACGACAGTGGACTGTTCGGCGGCATCAAACGCTGGTTCGTCGAGCGCAAGGTGGGAGACGACGTGTATCGCACCGTACGGTCTTCGCGCGGCGTCCTCGCGGACCTATCGCCACCTGTGCCCGGCAACCTGCTGTACTGGCTGAACGCTCGCCCGCACCCCGAGATCGCTTATGTCGGAGTGGTCCGTGGGGCCGCGATCGGGATGCCGGGCGATCAGGTCGTTCCGGCCCCCAGTCAGGACCTTCGCCGGGTGCCGGCGCTGAGTGGCCGGGCCGGCATCCAGGTGGTGGCCGGCGATCACCAACTCAGCCGGCAGGATGGGCTGTTGTTGTCGCAGCTGGTGTCGAAACCCGCGAAGACCGCCGCGACCGGTTCGAAATAATGCTTAAAGAATAAGAAGGGGTTTGATGGATCGACGGCGATGGCTCTCGCTGATCGGATCGATCCTCGGCCACATCCGCCTGCCGAGGCTGACCGTGATGCCTCCATCGGCGAAGGACAGGTCGCCGACGGCACGCATGTCAATCTCGGGGCGATCGCAGCTCGCGCGTCAATACTTCCCGGTCAGCTTCATGATGAGCTTATGGATCCCGTGGTAGGACATGCCCGGGTTTAGATACATGACGGCGCAGGTCCCGGTGCGCAGGTTGATGCCTTTCTCCGCAGCGAGTGCCACCGCCTCCGGGGTCTCGTGGGCCATGTGGATCCAGACATGACCGATCCCTGCATCCGCGGCCGCGGCAACCCAGCCCGCGGTCTCGGCCTTCGGCACCTCGATGATGAGGCCATCGATGGCTTGGGGTAAGGACGCGAGTGTGGGATACGCGGGATCACGGTCGACCAGCATGGTGCTGGGGTCGATCGGATAGACGGTTTTCCCCATCGCCTTTAACCGCCGGTAACTGATAAGCGGAAAGGGTTTGGCTGTGGTGTGTCCGACAACACCGAAGCGACCGAGGGTGAAGAAGTCTTCGTAATTCGAGGCCATGAGGGCGGGGTTCCGGTTGAATGGGTGATTGGGCATGCTTACCGACGGGGCCGGAACGAAGCGCGAGCCTGTTGCGGATGGGTTCTTCCGCGGTAGCTTGCGGGGTGGCAGATACTACTCGGTCGGAGCGAGGCTGTAACGAGCGACGTGCGATCGTTCGCAGAGGCGTGTAGGGGAGCGCGATGCGCCCGCCTCGGTCCCGCACCTCGACGCGGCCGTCGATTGGGTTATGCTCTCAAGTCTGCGACGGCAGCGCGTTTCGGCTTGACGCGACAAGGGTTCCGTGGATTTTTGATGCGAGGGTCGGTAGAGCCGATGAAAAACGATCCGATACGACTCGGCCTGATCGGATACGGCATTTGGGGCGAGAAGATTCTGCAGACACTTCTCACGCTGGGGGTTCGACCCGACGTCGTCGAAACCTCCGAGCCACGCCGCAAAGCGGCAATCGCGGCGGGCGCACGCAGTGCCTCGGACGAGATCGCCGCTTTGCCTGCAGTCGACGGCATCATCGTCGCGACCCCGGCGACGAATCATTGTCAGCTCGTTCTCCGGCTCCTCGACCAATTCTCATGCCCGCTCTTCGTCGAGAAGCCGCTCACGGCGGATGCCGACGAGGCTCGGCTCATCGTTCGCGAGGGCGGGACGCGCGTCTTCGTGATGCATATCTGGCGCTATCATCCGGGCATCCGTGCGCTTGCCGAGATTGCGCGAAGCGGCGAGCTCGGCTCGGTTGCGGGCGTGCGGACGGTGCGCACCAACTGGACAAGTCCTCGGACGGACGTCGACAGCCTCTGGAATCTCGCGCCGCATGACATCAGCATCGCCCTTGCCGTCTTGGGGTTCATTCCGGAACCGCGCTTCGTGCTCGCCGAACGGCAAGGCTCGCGCATCTGCGGCCTCATCGGAGTCTGCGGCGAGTCGCCCTGGTTGGCACTGGAGGTGTCGAACCGCTATCGCGACAAGCGTCGCGAAGTGCGGCTACATTGCGACGGCGGCGTCGCCGTGATGACGGATCCCGACGCGGGCTTCATCGAGATCACGCGGGAGGGCGACACGCGTATCCCGTTCGATTCGAGGACCGAGCAACGCCCGGTCTCACGCCAGTCGGCATTGGGTCTCGAGCTGGGCTGCTTCATCGACTATCTCGGCGGCGGCCCGGCGCCGCCGACCGACGCCGCCGAGGGTCTCGCCGTTGTCGAGACCCTGATGCGTCTTCAACACATGGCCAACAGCGGAGGCGCGTCATGAGCTGCCGGGCGACCGTCATCGTACCGACCAGTATCGATCGAGGTCCGTTGCTTCAATACTCGGTCGGCAGCGTCCTGCGTCAGACCCTGTCGGATCTCGAGGTCTTCATCGTCTGCGACGGCGCCGAAGCAGGCACCCGAGCAGCCGCACAAGCGCTCGCGCAACAGGACGCGAGGGTTCGTGTCTTCGATTTTCCCAAGGGTACCCGACGCGGCGAGACCTACCGCCATGAGATCCTGAACAATCATGCCGACGGGGAGATCGTGTGTTATCTCTGCGACCGGGATCTCATGCTCCCGCATCATGTCGAGCAGATGCATCAAGCCCTTACCCGGCACGACTTCGCCAACTGCGCCTATCTCGACATCAAAGAGGACGGTCGGGTTGTCCCCGAGCTCAAGCTCGACAGCGGGCATCCGGTGCAACGTGCGCGGCTTGTGCGCCATGGCCGTATGGGAGTCATGTTGTCGACGATGGCGCATCGTCTCGACTTCTATCGGCAACTCCCGTTCGGGTGGCGCACGACGCCGGTCGACTGGTTTACCGACCATTACATGCAGCATCAAATGCTGTCCCAGCCCAAGTGCAGAGGCATCGGTGTCGCGAAGCCCTCGATCGTCTACTTCAAGCGCGGGCATCACCCCGGTTGGCCGACGCAGCAGCGCGCCGACGAGCTGAAGGTCTGGTCGGACCTGATCGACGACCCGCCTGCACTCGCCGAGAAGCTTTATGCCGCGCTCGGCGAGGTGCTGACGGATCGGCTCGCGCTGCACGAGCGTCTCGGGCACGGGCTGCTCATCGACGGGCATCCTCCCGCCGTTGCACTCCGGCGCTGGATCAGGCGTCGGTTGCGTCGCTGAGACAGGCCCGGAGGCCTTGCAGGGTCGGGAAATTCGCAGCCGAGTCACTCAGGATCGCATGCGTTTGCGGCCATGGGATCTGCAATTCCGGATCGGCCCAATGGCACCCCCAATTATCGTCGCCGCCGTAGTCGCAGTAAGCCTCGGAGACGGCCTGAATATGCAGCGAGCGTTCGGGGAAATACCAGCCGTGCAGGATCCCGCGCGGGAACGTGAGTGCAGCCGGATCCTCGCCGTGCAGCTCGTAGAGCGACCATTGATCGCGAGTCGGGGAGGTGCCTCGAAGATCACGTAGGCCGAGGAAGACCTTGCCTTCAAGACAGCAGAAATACTCGTCGTGACGGAGGTGTAAATGCATCCCGCGAAGGACTTCGGGCTCGGACCGCACGAAGCTCCATTGCACGGGAGCGATACAGCTCCCCCAATGTTCTTGGAAAATCTCGGCAAATGATCCGCGTCGATCCTTCTGGGCTGCGATTCGGTGTAGCTCGGCCCCCTCAAGCGGACGCCCGGCAATCAATCTTGATAAGGGATTCGTCATGCGTCGTTGGCTCTGTTTTTAGTGATTCGGGAGGGATGGAAAACACATGAAACATTCACGTTCGGTTACCGCCGCGTTCGCTTCCGTTCTTCGGGTCGCCCGCCGGATCTCTGCGCGTCTAACCGATAAGACCAAACGCAAGGTGCGCGCGATCCTGCGTCGTATGGATTCGGCCGTCATCGAAGGCTTGGCGTCTGCGGCACCGGAGCGGGTTGCCGTGACGGAGCTGCGAGCCTTCCCGATGGGACCCGACGTCGAGCTTACCGTCTATTGGCTCGATCGACCAAGCGTTCTCGGACCGTCGGCATCACTGTATTGGAAAGGCCAGGAGCTTCTGCGGATGGACCTGCACGATGCCAATCCGCATGTTCATTACGGATTTGCACAGTCGAAACTTTGGCGTTCGGGCGGGGAGCGTATTTACCTCCCGGAGACACCGATCGAGACGCGCGCCGAGTTTGCCGCCTATCAGATCAAGCACAATCTGGCTTGGTGCTTTGCCAACCATCCCGATCCCAGAGCCAAACGAAGCCTGCCCGATCAAGCCGTCCTTCAAGAGGCGGCCTCCTGGCTGCATAAGCGCATCCTCGATCTGCATCGATCCAAGCAAAGTTGATGAAGATTCGTCATGCCCTCGTGACCGTCCGTTGGCGCGAGTCCCTGCGTCTCGTGCTGGTCCAGCAACTCGGGGCTGAGCGGGTCACGCTCGCCGAGCCCGGCAGCCATGCCGCACGGGAGGCACTCCGAGAGGCGGACGTCGCGATTCTGAACGGCAATCCGGACCGCCACGTTTTGGAGGCACCCTGTTTGCGCTGGGTCCACTGCGACCATGCCGGCATCGACGGCTTTGCTCCGCCCGAGCTGCTCGACGGGCGATTCATCGTAACGACCTCGGCCGGTCGTTCGGCCTCGGCGGTCGCGGAGCACGCGCTTTATTTCATGCTCGCACTCTCGCACGAGGCGCCCCGGCTGTGGCGAGCGCAACGTCGTCGTGTCTGGGGATTGCCGGGGCTCGAGAATCGACGAAGTCTTCAGGGGCGCACACTCGTGATCGTCGGTTGCGGGCATTCCGGGAGCCAAATGGCCCGTTATTGCCGGGTGATGGGGATGACGGTGGTCGGGTATCGTCGTCGGGTCGCGCCTGTACCTGCCGGATTCGATGAGGTCTACGCCGCGGATGCGGGCGACCGACTGAGACCCCTTTTGGAGCGCGCGCAGGTGCTCGTCCTCGCGGCATCCCTCAACGACACAAGCCGGGGGTTGATCGGTGTGGACGAATTGGCTGCCTTGCCTCGGGGTGCCTACCTGATCAATGTCGCTCGAGGTGCCTTGGTCGACGAGCAGGCATTGCTGGCCGCACTCGAGCGCGGACACCTCGGCGGTGCGGGACTCGATGTCGCGACGATGGAGCCCTTGCCGCCGACGAGCCCTCTCTGGAGTGCCCCTCGGACACTCATCACGCCGCATGCGACGCCCCTGGGTCCCGACCGCGATCGGGTGTCGCTCGAGCTGATCGGCACCTTGATCGATCAGTATCGCCGCGGAGAGCCGCTCTCCGGCGCGCTCGATTCGCGCGATGTCTACACCTCCCCGCAGAGGCCGAGCCCCGTGAAGCGCCGTCTTACACGTTTTTGGGCCCGCCTTGCGTCGCTGTCCTGATACCTCGAGGCGTGCGGTAGATCGGCTCGGTTCGAACCGCGTGCAGCGCGAGCAGATGCGCCGGGACAGGCTTGCCGTCGGCGACGCGTCCGAAGCCGCTGATGATGCGTGGCAGCAGAAATAGACCTCCGGCGGAGGCCGCTTGGCCGGGGCGCCCGCAAAGCAGCGCCGCCGGCCGAGACGGGAGCCACGAACGGGGTTAGGGAGCAAGGTTCATGGCTGTTGCCGAGATCGCTTCAGGTGGCGCTGCCGGATGTACCGTCTTTGCCCTTGTCGGCGCCGCACTTGCCTTCGCCGCACTTACCTTCGGTGCCCTTTTCGGCGCCGCATTTGCCCTCGCCGCATTTGCCTTCCGCATCCTTGTCCTTGGCCCCGCCGCATTTGCCTTCGCCGCACTTGCCTTCGGTGTCGGCACCGGCGAGCTGCATGTAGCCAGCGTCGAGCGGCTGAGCGGCGAAGGGGTTGTCTGCGGCTTGGGCAACGCCGAAGGCGCCGAGGCTGCCGACGAGGGCAGCACCGACCAGGGCGGCGGCAGGCGTGATGGTTTTCTTGGTCATGGTCTCGTCCTCGTGTCGATCGATGAGAAGGGAGGCGTCCGGAAGCGGACATCCGACGCCATTATCGCAGCAACGCGCTCGGATTTGATACGTCGGAACCTCGGGGGTTCCCTCCGGGCTCGCCAATCCGGGCCCGCGCATGCGGTCGTTCCCTGACGATAGAGACCCTGCGTATCGATACTGTCCTTCAACCGCGTCTCGGATCTCGCGACCTAGACGCCCTTTGCGGTCGCCTCCGAATCTGTCGACGCAGATCGGCTCCGTCGCGGAGTCGCTCCACGAGGATGCGAAAATCGAGCGGAAACAGGTGATTCAGCGTGATTGCCCGTTCATCCAGATACGCCCAGTCGATGGGGAATCCGGCATCGGCGAACGCGAAGGCGATGTAATTGTCGTCGTTGGTGACCCGCCCGAGGTGGACTCGGCCCTCGAAGACCTCGTCGAGGAGCATGAAATGCGGATGCCATCCGTCGGGGGATCCGCAGAAATTGGCGACCAGCACGCCGCCGGGCCGGAGCCGACAGCAGGCCGCTGCGTAGAAATCGCGACTGAGGAACGCGGGCGAGATACCGTCGGCGTCGAAGCCGTCCAGCAGCAGGACGTCGGTGTCGCTCTCGTCGGTGGGAAGATAGTCGGCGGCATCGGCACGCACGATGATCAGGCGCTCGTCGCGAGGGACGCCGAACTCGGCACTCAGGGCGATGACATCGGCGTTGACCTCGATTACGTTCAGGCGCGTGCGCGGCAGATGGCGGTGACAGAACTTGGCCATGGAGCCGCCGCCGAGGCCGACCATCACGACATGCTCGGGCTCGGGCACGAACAATAGGAAGGCCATCATCTTGCGCGTGTAGGCGAAATCCAGCGCGAACGGATCCGCGATGCGCATGGAGCTCTGCACGAAACGCAGACTGAAGAAGAGCCGCCGGGTCCGGCCGTCTTCGACGATGAACGGCTTGCCGTAGCGCCCGCTCAAGATGCGCTCGTAGAGCCGCTCCGGGTCGCAGGTTGCTGATTCGAGAACGCGCAGACGGCCGTGCTCACCCAACTCCTCACCCGGTAACTCCAAAAGCGTCGGTTGCTGCTGCACGGCGTGGTATCTCGTTGGATTGCTTGTCCCAATGGGGGCGGTGTCTGTCTGTGCAGGTCTCGTCGGTGTTCCGGCACCGCGACGCGGTCCGTTGCGACTCCTCGGACAACAATGGCACCGGACCCCGCCAAGGCATGATCTAATGGTTTTCAGATGTTAATCACATTTCGGTGATGATGAAGATCCGAGAGTCGAACGACAGCTGCGCGAGGAGGCGATGGACGATGAGCCGCAACGACCGCATGATCGAGGTGCTCCGCCGGAAGATCCCGACCTTCGCATGCGAGCCCGGATGCCATGACTGTTGCGGTCCGGTCACCGCCTCGAGCGAGGAGATGGCCAGGCTCCCGATCAGAACCGACGCGGAGCATGCTGCGGCGCTTGCCGCGTGGAGCTGCCCGCATCTCGGTCCCGAGGGTTGCCGGGTCTATGCGGAGCGCCCGCTGATCTGCCGGCTGTTCGGGACCACGCCGAGCCTGCCGTGTCCGCGCGGCAAGCGTCCCGAGGCCATGATCGATACCCGCACCGAGCAGGCCATACATCGCTATCTCGAACAGACGCGACAGGTCCTTGTTTAGCCCGGACCCGGTTGATGACCGACGACCCGCGTCGGGGCCGCACGACCGCGCCGGTCGAGGTGCGGAACCTCACGGTTTCGTGACCGCGACGGCGAGCCGCAGATCCCGACACACCCGACAACCCACTGCAACACAAGCATTAAGGATCGAAGAATGAACGTCAAAGACAGCAACGGAACAGCGCTCGACAACGGCGATTCGGTTCAGGTCATCAAGGATCTGAAGGTGAAAGGCACCTCCGTGACTCTGAAGCGAGGCACGGTGATCAAGAATATTCGTCTGACCTCTGATGAAGACGAGATCGAGTGCAACGCGGACAAGGTGAAGGGGCTGGTTCTCAAGACCTGTTTTCTCAAAAAGGTCTGAGCCGTCTCCGCGGCGTATTCACGCCATTCCAGGTGCTTCCGGAGACGGACCCCTCGGGGTCTGCACCCCCGGCGCCCCGAGCACCTCACCCCCGCAGGGCAAAGAGGTCATGCCGTGCCGACTCCGTGATCGTCGAGACCGCCGGATGCTTGATATGGCGCTCGGCCGATATGGCGTAATAGCGCTCCTTGATGTCGTCGACCCGGGCGATCAGCGCGACACGGTACTTTTGGAGGATGTCCTGCTCCACCGCGGTCGGTGTCGTGAAGATCCCGACACCGGCCTCGCCGAAGGCCTTCATGAGCGCGCGGTCTTCGAACTCCGCGACGATGCGCGGCTTCACCTCGTGTCGGTCGAACCAATGCCCGAGTGCGCGATAGAGTGCGCTTGAGCCGGTCGGCATCAGCATCGGCGCGCCGTTGAGCGAGCGCGGAAAGTCCTCGCGATGGCGTGCTGCCAGCTCCGGGACCGCGAAGAAGCTGATCCCGGATTCGCCCAGGACATGGTTGTAGGCACGGATGTTGAGTGCCGGATTGACCGGGCTGTCGGCGAGGACTAGGTCGAGCTTGTGCACCGAGAGATCGGCCAAGAGGTCGGTCAGGGGCGCTTCGTGACAGACCAGGCGCACCGGCTCCGGGAGCGCCAGCACGGGCGCCAAGACACGATAGGCGAGCAGCTTGGGCACGACCATAGCGATTCCGACCCTGAAGGTGATGCCGGAGGCCGGCGGACGGCCCGAGACCACGTCCTGCAGCTCGCCCGTCAGCCTGAAGATCTCGTCGGCATAGGAGAAGACCACCTGGCCGCTTTCGGTCAACGCGAGGTTGCGCCCGGATTTGCCGAACAGCTTCGCCCCGATCTGCTCCTCGAGCTCGCGCAGCTGCCCGCTGATGGTCTGGGGCGTGAGGTGCATTACCTCCGATGCGCGGGCAATGGACCCGTGCGTCGCGACGGCCCAGAAATAGCGCAGGTGCTTCATGTTCAGGTTCGGCATCGGGGGCGGATCCGCGCGATTGGGGTGGAATGCGAAGGATCCGGGCCGGGGGTGTTGCCCGCAGGCGGTCCCGGCGATGGCTATCGGGGATAGCTATCGGCGGTTGAGCAGCGGAGGTTGCGACCGGATCGCTTGGCATGATAACCCGAAAGCCGTGCTGCCGATGCGCTGCCCCGCGCGGGTCGCAGCTCGAAGCGCCGGTGCTGCTGCCGGGAGTTGCCGGGTTGTGCCGTCCGCGCCATCGTCTCGGTTGGACCGCGCGCCTTGCTGTCGTTGAAGCGGCGGCAGGGGTTGCTGCGGTCCCTGCCGCCGGCGGTGCTGCGAAGTTGTCGGGCGATCGGCGAGGACATGGGTGTTTCGGCCTGCCCCCGATCGCGCGCCGGTTCATGCTACAAGTCGCCGATAGCTGTGCCAGGTGGCATAACCCAGGACGGGGAAGAGCACGATCATGCCGACAAACAGGGTCAGGATTCCGATCCCGCTTACGGCGACGATGAGTGCCGCCCACAAGGTCATCGCGGACAGGTTCGACCGCACGACGCGATAGCTGGTCTGCATCGCGGTGATGGGCCCGACGTCTCGGTCGAGGATCATCGGCACCGCGACTGCGCTGATCGTGAAGACAACGGCCGCAAGCAGAAAACCGATCCCGAAAAAGAAGATCATGACGACGGGGTCGAAATGCCCGGACAGGATGCCGACGTAACCCTCGATGCTCGGCGAGAACATCGTGAACTGGACCGCGAAGAGCAGGGCCGAGAGTCGCACCCAGGCCGCGGCGATCAGACCGAGAAGCAGGGCGAAGAGGCTGAGGTTGGTGCCTCGCTCCCGGACCAGCTCGAAACCGGCACGGATGCTGATCGGTTCGCCGGCGTCCTGTTGGCGTGCTGCGACATAGAGCCCCGCCGCGAGGAAGGGACCCAGCAGCAAGAGGCCCGTGACGAAGGCGATCGTAAACCAGGGCAGTGCCCAAGTCAGTGACACGGTGACCCAGCAGGCAAGGGTGAAGAGCGTGCCGTATAGGAGACTGCTCGCGGGAGCAGCGGCGAAGGTGCGAAGGCCCGCGGCAAGCCAGTCGAGTGGCTCCGCGATGTCGACTTGGTGGATCGAGGGTACCGCCTCCGAAAAGGAGGGATGAGCGGTTTGCGCTTTCATGGGTGAAGGTCCTCGTTTCTAATGGGCTCGGAGGCCGAGTGTCCTTCGAATTCCGACGACTTCCTTGCCGATCCGATCCGCGAGCGCGTCTAAAGTTCACGTGAGTCGAGTCAAGCCCGCGCGCCGCGCGGGCGTTGCCTGTTCCTTTTCGGGCCCCCACACTAATCCACACGCGACGAAAGCGGCGTCCGCGCGCGTGTGAATCCCCGGGGCCGTCGCGTTTTTCCGGTCCGGGCACCCATCAATCCCATATGTCGGCAGATCGCCCCGGAACATCCCGGCCCGGGTCCCGGCCGATCCCATCGAGGCACGCATGAGCAAGAAACGATCATTGGATTTCGCGGGGAAGGAGATCGATGTCCGGTTCGACGGACGGCTCTGCATCCACGTCGGCGAATGCGGTCACTCCGCGGGCGACCTCTTCGTGGCCGACCGTCAGCCTTGGTGCATGCCGGACCTGGTTTCGAAGGAGGAGGTTCGCGAGATCATCGAGCGCTGTCCGAGCGGCGCCTTGACCTACACCGACAAGGCCGGTATCCCCGAGGCGCCACCTGCGGAAAACAGCCTGACGGTCGCCTACAACGGCCCGCTCTATCTCACGGGCGATTTGGAGATTGAAGGCGCTGGAGACGACATGCCCGGCGTGCGTTTCCGCGCGGCGCTCTGTCGGTGCGGGGCTTCCAAGAACAAGCCGTTCTGCGACAACAGTCATATCGAGGCCAAGTTCGAGGACTATGGCGCCGTGGGCGAAAAGGGGCCGGGACTGACCGCGACGGGCGGCAAGCTCGGTGTGGAGTTGCGGCCCGATGGCCCGCTGGTCCTGACCGGAAATCTGAGCATCCGCGCCGGCACCGGTCGGCTCGCCTGGCAGGGCGACAAGGCGTTTCTCTGTCGCTGCGGGGCGTCGAAGAATAAGCCGTTTTGCGACGGGACGCATAAGAAGGTCGGCTTCAAGGGCTGAACCGCAACTGAACCGCGTCCGGGGTGACAGGCGTCGTGTGTCGCTTTGTTCGGCCTCGTCGCGGCCAACGGCGATGGTGAGACGCGGTTCAGGAGGGACCGATGTCGACTCACATCCTGTTCGATTTCGACGGTA
Organism: Thiocapsa roseopersicina; assembly: GCF_900106925.1. GTDB lineage: Bacteria > Pseudomonadota > Gammaproteobacteria > Chromatiales > Chromatiaceae > Thiocapsa > Thiocapsa roseopersicina. The sequence goes on along the minus strand of NZ_FNNZ01000008.1, from coordinate 166,474 downwards.
CCCTTGTCGACAGTCTCGATGCGGCCTTCACGGCCTTTCGGCAGATCGGCCCGGAGTTCGGGTGCGCGCCGCTGAGTCGGGAGAGGCTGGAGCGACTCAGGGGCATGCACGCGCTTGAGGTCGTGCATGCCTTGGGTGTGCCCATGTACCGGCTGCCGCAACTCGCCACACGGATGCGCCGTGCCATGCGTGCCGATCTGATGGAGACGGCCCCGATCGAGGGTATCGGCGAGGTGCTGGAGACGCTGCTGCAACGCGGGCATCGCTTGGGTATCCTGTCGTCGAACGCGCGGGCGAGCGTGCGTGAGTACGTCCGCCGCCATCGGCTCCCCGGTCTGGATGCCGTGATCGGCGGGACCGGTCTCTTCGGCAAGGCCGGGGCCTTGCGCCGGCAGGCTCGCTCGCAGGGGATTGCCCCCAGGCGCCTGGTCTACGTCGGCGACGAGCTGCGCGATCTCGAGGCGGCGCGCGATGCGCGAGTGCGATTCGCCGCCGTGGCTTGGGGCTACACGCCCTTGAAAAGTCTGGCGACCGGAGGGCCTGATTTTCAGTGCCGCCATCCGCGGGATCTGCTCTCGATCGACGTCGAGAGGCCCTAAGTCACGACTCGGAAACAGGGCAAACACGTGATAAACGGTAGGATGGGTAGAGCGCAGCGAAACCCATCCTCCAAACCGCCGAGTTGCCGGGTTTCGGTCCGATGCCCTTAGCGGGCTGGATGGGTTTCGCTGCACTCTACCCATCCTACGGCATGACTGACCCCCGGCGCCTGGAGCGCAGGCAACATAAGAGACGCATGACGGCACCGTCCGATGGCGTCCGATACGACAACAGGATGGAGGAACCGACGACCTTGGATCAGATCACCGCATTGAAACGCGACGCCGCAACGACGGCCGCGTCCACGCCTGCCTCCGCTTCCGCCGACACCTCGCACGATTCACTCGCGACGGAATTCTCCGCACTGCGGCGGCAGGTCGGCGAGACCATCCTCGGTCAGCGCGGCCTGATCGATCGGCTGCTCATCGCCCTGCTCGCCGACGGCCATCTGTTGGTCGAAGGCGCACCGGGACTCGCCAAGACCACGGCCGTGAAAGAGCTGGCCGCCGGGCTCGAGGGCGATTTCCATCGCATCCAGTTCACCCCGGATCTCTTGCCGGCCGACCTGACCGGGACCGAGGTCTATCGCCCACAAGACGGGACCTTTCGGTTCGACCGTGGCCCCATCTTCCACAACCTGCTGCTCGCCGACGAGGTCAACCGCGCGCCGGCCAAGGTGCAGTCCGCCCTTCTGGAGGCGATGGGCGAGCGCCAGGTCACCGTCGGCCGCGAGACCTACCCGCTGCCGCGACTCTTTCTGGTCATGGCCACCCAGAACCCGATCGAGCAGGAAGGCACCTATCCGCTGCCCGAGGCCCAGCTCGATCGGTTCCTGATGCATGTCCGGGTCGACTATCCGGATATCGATACCGAGCGTGCCATCCTGCGGCTCAATCGTGAGGAGGCCCGACGCGATCGCGCGGCCTCCCCAGGCGTCGTCCTCAGTCAAGCCAGCGTCTTTGCCGCCCGGCACGCGATTCTCGATCTCTACATGGCCCCCGAGGTCGAGGATTATCTGGTCCATCTGGTGATGGCGACCCGCAAGCCCGAGGCCTACTCCCCGGACCTGGCCGGCTGGCTGCGCTTCGGCGCGAGCCCGCGCGCGACCATCGCCCTGGACCGCTGCTCGCGTGCCCTGGCCTGGTTGAACGGGCGCAGCTTCGTCTCGCCCGAGGATATCCAGTCGCTCGCCCCGGATGTGCTGCGTCATCGCGTGCTCCTGTCCTACGAGATGGAGGCGGAAGGCCGCCGGCCGGACGACTTCATCGAGGCATTGCTCGCGCGCGTCCCGGCGCCTTAGGCGGTGCTCGCCATGCGATCGAACCCCCCGACGGCGAAGGGCGCGAAGGCGCCGCATGCGCGGACCGAGGGCATCCTCCCCGAGCTGACCGAGCTGATCGCACTGCGCGAGCAGGCGCGGCGTCTGGATCTCGCGCCGCGCGGCCGGGTCCTGGCGACGCGCACCGGCGGCCATGTGGCGCGCTTTCGCGGGCGCGGGATGGAGTTCGACGAATCGCGCGTCTATCAGCCCGGCGACGACCCGCGCAACATGGACTGGCGTGTCACGGCCCGAGCCGGTCGTCCGCACGTCAAACTCTTCCGCGAGGAGCGCGAGCGCCCGGTCTGGCTGCTGGTCGATCAAGGGCCGACCATGCGCTTCGGCACACGCATCGCCTTCAAGTCCGTGGTCGCCGCGCGCGCGGCCGCGCTGCTCGGCTGGGCCGCCGTGGATCGCGGCGATCGGGTCGGCGGACTGGTGTTCGACGAGACCCGGCATCTGGAGCGCCGCCCGGCCTCGCGTGCCGGGGGACTCCTGCCGCTCCTCGACCGTCTGGCGAGCCCGACGCCCGCCTTCTCCGCGGATGCCGAATCTTCCGGTCAGGCCGGCGGCTACGGCTCGCTCGCCGAGGCCGCGGGACACCTCGTACCGCTGGTGCGCCCCGGCAGCCTGGTCGCCGTGATCAGCGATTTCGCCGACATCCTGCGCACGCAAACGCGTTGGATGACCGAGCTGGCCGCCGGCTGCGAGGTCATCCTCTTGCCGGTCCACGACAGCATCGAGATCCAGGCACCGCCCTCCGGACGCTATCCCGTGACCGACGGGTGCCGGCGCGGCCTGCTGGATCTGACCCGCTCCGGGAGCCGCGAGGCTTACGAAGGCCTGTTTCGGACCCGGATGGAGACCCTCGAACGACTGGCCCGGCGCAACCGTGCCCACCTGCTGCGCCTGACCGCCGATGTCCCGGTCGGTCCCGCACTGGCGCTCGGGCTCGGCGGGCGAGGGCGCTTGCCCGCCGCGGGGGGCATCGCATGAACGCCGATCCTCTGGCGCAACTGCGCGACTGGCATCTGCCGGATCCCATCCAATGGTGGCCGCCGGCGCCCGGTTGGTGGATTTCCGCTGCCGTGCTCTTGGCGGTTCTGCTTTGGCTGGCCGGCGTGCGCTGGCGCCGGCATCGGCGTCGGGGCGCCGCCGCCCGTTCGGCCCTGCGCGAGCTCGCCGCGCTGCGGGAGACCGCCCGGGCCGACGGCGACACCCGCGCCTTCGTCGCCGCACTCTCGCGCCTGCTGAGACGGTTTGCGCTCGCACGCTTTCCGCGCGAGCAGGTCGCCGGACTCACCGGCGATGCTTGGCTGGCCTTCCTGGATGCGACCGGCGGCGGGGACGGCTTTCGTCACGGACCGGGTCGGGCACTCGCCGACCTGGCTTACCAGGCGACCCGCGACGGCGATCTACCGCCGAATCCCGATGCGCTGGCCGATCTGGCGGAAACCTGGATCCGCGCCAACCGTCGCCACGGCGGCCCCGCAGTTCGCGGGGCCGCGGAAACGCCTGCCGACCCAAAGGCCGAAGGGCCGCTCCATGCAACGAGATGATCCCGAAAATAAAATATAAAATCAACGATGTACGATGGGTAGAGCGCAGCGAAACCCATCCTCCCCGCTCCGGCGCCCCGGCTTCGGCACCGTTGGCGCGCAGCGAAACCCATCTTTTCCGCGCAGCCACCCGGATCGGGCGTTTGAGCTGTGAGGATGGGTTTCGCTGCGCTCTACCCATCCTACGTGTTTCGGTTGGTTTTGAATCCTTACCAAAACCTTCTGAAATGCGCCGCTCCAAGGCCGATATGTCGCTGCGACTTCAAGGACATGCGATGACGATTCAAACACCCGCCGAGCGCGTTTCAGCATGATCACGATGGCTTGGCCCTTGGCCCTGCTAGCCCTCCCTCTCCCGCTCCTCGCGACCTGGCTCCCGCGCGCCCGCGACGAGCAGGGCGCGGCCCTGCGCTTCCACCTGGATCCGGATCTCGCATCGCACGTTGCGCGGGGCACCCGAGGCACCGGCTCGCTGAGTCCACGCCTGATCCTCGCCTTGGTCGCTTGGGTCCTGCTGGTCCTCGCCGCGGCGCGTCCCGAATGGGTCGGGGAGCCCGTCAGACTCCCGGTCTCCGGCCGTGACCTCATGATCGCGCTCGATATCTCCGGGAGCATGGAGGTGGCCGACTACGAGCTGAACAACCGCATGGTCTCGCGAATCGCGCTCGTGAAGGCGGTCGCGGAGCGATTCATCGGGCGGCGCGAGCAGGATCGTCTCGGACTTATCCTCTTCGGCTCTCGGGCCTATCTCATGACCCCGCTCACCTTCGATCGCACCACGGTCGGGACCATGCTGAGCGAGGCGGTCGTCGGGCTGGCCGGTCGCGAGACCGCGGTCGGCGATGCCCTCGCCCTGGCCGTCAAGCATCTGCGAGACCAGCCCGAGGACAACCGCGTCGTCATCCTCATGACCGACGGCGCCAACAACGCCGGGCACATCGAGCCGCTCGCCGCAGCGGAGCTGGCGGTTCAGGCCGGCGTGCGCGTCTATACCATCGGGATCGGCGGCGGCAACGGCGGCGGGATGGCGCAGTCGCGCTCGCCCTTCGGAGGCGTTCCGGCGCGCGCGGGCAGCGATTTCGACCCGGAGACACTCCGGCGCATCGCCGAGATGACCGGCGGGCGCTTCTTCTCGGCCCATGCCCGCGAGCAGCTCGAAGAGATCTACGCCGAGCTCGACCGTCTCGAGCCGAGCGAGCGCGACGAGCGCTCGCTCACGCCGAGACGCTCGCTCTACATGTGGCCGGCGGCCGGTGCGCTGCTCCTGAGCTTCGGGTTGGCCGCCGCGCCGCTGTTGTCCGCGGGGGGGCGCCGTCGTGTGGCCTGAATTGCAGCTTCTGCGCCCGATGTGGCTGCTGGCCCTGATCCCGGCCGTGATCCTGCTCGCGGCGCTGTGGCGACGGCCGGCCGGGGCCTTGGTGTGGCGCCGCCTGGTCGATGCCCATCTGCTGCCGCATCTCCTGGTGGGTGCGGATCTTGCCCCGCGACGCCTGCCGCTGTGGCTGTTGGGTCTCGGTTGGCTCCTGGCGACGCTGGCGTTGGCCGGACCGGCTTGGGAGCGTGTCGCGCAGCCCGTCTACGGGACCAGTGCTGCGCGGGTCATCCTGCTCGACCTCTCCCCGAGCATGAACGCGGCCGATCTGCGGCCATCCCGTCTGGCGCGTGCCCGGTTCGAGGTCATGGATCTGCTGAAGGCATCGGAGGAAGGGCAGGTCGCACTGCTCGCCTTCGGCCCGGAGCCCTTCGTGGTTTCGCCGCTGACGCGGGATGCCGCGACCATCTCGTCCCAGGTGCCCCAGCTGACGACCGATCTCATCCCGGTGCCGGGTCCGCGCGATACCGCACGGGCCTTGAATGCGGCCGGCGAGCTGCTTGGGCGTGCCTCCGCCGGTCGCGGCGATATCGTCTTGGTGACCGACGGGGTCGGCGACCTGGCCTCGGCCCGGTTTGCCGTGCAGGCGTTGGCTGCCGGCGGGCATCGCGTCTCGGTGCTCGCGGTCGGCACATCGGACGGTGCGCCCGTGCCCCTGGCCCCGGACGGGACGCGTGGTTTCGAGCCCGACCCCGACGGCGGGGTCCGCATCGCACGCCTGCCCGAGGCCGACCTACGCGAGCTGGCCCGGCTCGGCAACGGCCGTTATGTCGAATCGCATGCAAGCGACGCCGATACCCGTGCACTCATGGGCCTCGGCTCCATGGATGCGGAGATGACCGAGGAGCCGTCGCTGCTGTCCGATCAATGGCGCGAGGAAGGCCCTTGGCTCTTGCTCGCGCTCTTGCCCTTCGCCGCCTTGGCCTTCCGGCGTGGTTGGCTGTTGTCGATCCTCGCCTGTGTCATGATCCTGCCGCCGACCCCCGGATGGGCCTTGGAGTGGTCCGACCTCTGGTGGACGGCCGATCAAAAGGCCGCCCGACAATTCGAGGCCGGCGCGAACGCCGAGGCAGCCGAGCTGTTTCGCGATCCGGCTTGGCGTGCCGCCGCCAGCTATCGGGCCGGCGATTACGAGCGCGCACTCGCGGCCTTGTCCGATGAGCCGGACCCGGACGTGGACTACAACCGCGGCAATGCACTTGCACGTCTCGGACGGCTCGACGAGGCCATCGCCGCCTACGAGCGTGCATTGGAACGCGATGCAGACCATGCGGATGCGCGTTACAACCTGGAGCTGCTCCAAGCGCTGCGGGACCGCCCGCCCGAGTCGTCGGATGACGGCGAATCGGGCGAGGGCCAAGGCGAGGGCGCGGAGGGCGACGCCGCAAGCGACTCGCAAGGTTCCTCCGGCAACGAGCCCTCGGGCGGCGGAGGAGATCCGTCCGACTCGTCCGGCAGCGACGACGCGCAAACAGACCCGAGCGAAAGCGCCGAGGACTCGGGCGAGCAGGCGGGTGAGGGCAAAGAGGGCACCGAGCCGGCATCCGAGACCGCATCCGATTCGGCCGAGCACGACGGTTCGGATGCCGCGGGCGAGCCGGGAGCCCAAGAGTCGTCCGATCAGGCCTCGCAGAACCGCTCCGAGACCGGACCCGCATCGAGCGGAAAATCCGGGCCGACCGGCGACCCGGGCGATATCGGACCGGACGACATCGCCGAGACCGAGGATGTCTCCCTGCCGGAGGATGAACCCGGTGGATCGGCGCAGCACCCGGACGGGGCATCGGATCCGACTACCGAAGAGCCCACGCCCTCGGACAGCGCCCTGTCGGACGCCCTCGGTCCAGAGGCGCAAGAACGCGAGCAGGCAATGGAGGCTCAATTGCGCCGAGTCCCGGACGACCCGGGCGGTTTGCTGCGACAGCGGTTTCTCCTGCAGCATCTGCGTCGCGAGGGGCGCTTGCCCTGAGCCGCGTCTTGCGCGACAACGACACCTCGACACGCACGCATGCGTCGACCTTGATCCTGGATGTGTGACTTGATTCGACTCGACCGGACCTCTTCTCTGCGAGCAGACGGCGCGACCGGCCAGCGGCCTCGGCGCTCGCTGCTCGACGTCCTGCTCCCGATGCTCTGCGCCGTCACCGTTTTCGCCGCCCTGATGGCCGTCACCCCGGTGCTGGCGCAGGACACACTCGCCGAAGGGGTTCGCGCCGAGATCGATCGCGACCGTATTGCCACCAACGAGACGCTGATCCTGCAGCTTCTCGGCGACGGTCGACTCTCCGGAGAGCCCGAGCTCCAGGTCCTGGAGGCCGATTTCGATATCCTCAGCCGCAGCCAGAGCGAGCGCATGAGCGTTCTGAACGGGGCCGTGTCGCACACGCGCGAATGGCGCATCGAGCTTGCCCCCAAGCGATCGGGTCGACTGGAGATCCCAGCGCTGGCGTGGGGGGATGCGCGCAGCGAGCCGCTCGTTGTCGAGGTCGTCGAGGACGCCGCGGCCGATGACCCCGCCGCCGGTCCCAAGCCGATCTTCGTGCGGACCGAGACGGACGAGGCCACGCCCTACGTGCAGCAAGCGTTTCACTATCGGGTCCAGGTGCTCTACCGCGAGCGCGAGGCCCCGCAGCGGGCGGTCCTGTCCGATCCGCAGGTGGAGGGTGCGACGATCGAGCGCGACGGCGAGGATCGCAGCTCGGTCGAGGTCATCGACGGCCGGCGTTATCAGGTCATCGAACGACGCTTTCTCATGGTGCCGCTGCAGAGCGGACCCCTCGTGATCCGCGGTCCGCGACTCGAGGCGATTATGCCGTCGCCACGGCCGGCCAGTCGCGGTCCAGCCGACGAGTTCGATGCGCTGTTCGGCGCCGGACCCTTCGCGGGGCTGTCGGGCATGACGACCACCGGACGACGGGTCGTGGAGCGGGCGCCCGACCTGGAGATCCAGGTCCGTGCGCAGCCTCCCGGCTCAAGCTCGCCTTGGCTGCCGGCGGAATCCGTCGAGATCTCGGACGAGTGGATTCCTGCGTCGCCGCGATTCCAGGTCGGCGAGCCGGTGACGCGTGTCCTGACGGTCACCGCGCGTGGTGTCACCGCGGCCCAGCTGCCGCCGCTCGTGCTCGATCCCCCGGATGGCGCGCAGATCTACCCCGGTCAGACGCGTGCCGAGGATCTGCCCGGCGTCGGTGTGCCGGTTGGACTCAGGAGCCTCGAGGTTGCCTTGGTCCCGACGCGCGCGGGGCCTGTGACCCTTCCCGAGGTGCGTGTTCCCTGGTGGGATACGCGCGAGGATCGCGAGCGGGTGGCGATCGTGCCCGCGCGGACCCTTGAGGTGGCCGCGGCGCCCGCAGGGACCGCGGGCAACGGGAAGACTCGGCCGTTCGAGACCTCGGGCGAGCCGGCCTCGGAGGACGCGGCGCCGCCGGATCGCCTCGACCAGGACGCCGAGCCCCGCGAGTCAGGCCAATGGCCGTCGATGGCGGAGGACTGGGTGCGTCGGGCGATCGCCGGTCCGATCGGCCTCGGGGTTGCCGCGCTCGGCCTGATCGGTCTCGGTTGGCTCGCTGCACTCGTCTGGCTCAAACGGGGATTACGCGCTCGCGAGGCCCCGGCTCGGGTCGAGACCCGAGTCTCGCCGCAGGCTTTGCGCGAGGCGCGCCGGCGTGTCGAGCAAGCCTGCCTGGACAACGACGCCCGAGGCGCGAGAATGGCCTTGCTCGATTGGGGACGGGTCCGGTGGGTTGGGCAGGCTCCGGCGGGTCTCGGTGCCTTGGCCCGGCGTCTCGACGATGCCGCGGCGGCCGAGACGCTCGCGCAACTCGACCGAGCCCTCTATGCGGTTGCCGCGGGAGCTGGCGCAGGCGCAGGGGCCAGGGCAGCATGGGACGGTGTCGGTGCCTGGCAGGCGCTCGCGCCTTGTTTGTCCGGCGACGATGAGGATGCCGCGTCGGATCGCTCGACGGCCCTGCCGGAGTTGTATCCGCGCCGGATCTGACACGACCGCCCGAGGGCTTGGCCGATCGGCTCACGAGGAAACACCGCGAGGCATGGATACCCGATGACAAACCCCGTCGTTTCCCCGAAGGCCGTTTCGCCGAAATCCGCATCCGCGGTAGTCTCGACCGCCGGGCTCTTCGCTCTCCTTCTGGTCGCCGGCACCCTTTTCGTCGGTTGGCAGGTCTCGCGGACGGATCGCGAGATGCGCGAGGACCTCTTGGTCCAGGCGCGCATCATGGCGCAGGCCGTCCCGGTCGAGCGCATCGCCGCACTATCCGGAAACCCCGATGATCTGACGGCGGACGTCTATCTTCGACTCAAGCATCAGTTCGCAGCCGTGATGACGGCTAAACCGACCTGGCGTTTCCTCTATCTGATGGGGCGTCGGGCAGACGGAGCCATCTTCTTCTTTCTCGATTCCGAGCCCGCTGGCTCGCCGGACGAGTCCCCGGCCGGGCAGGTTTACGAGGATGCCGCCGAGCCCGATCATCTGGCCTTCGACGGCGCCGAGCCGATCGTCTACGGTCCATTTACCGATGCTTGGGGTACCTGGGTGAGTGCGCTCGTCCCGATCCTGGATCCGGGGACAGACGCCGTCATTGCCGTCCTGGGCGTGGATATCGACGCAGGCGATTGGCAGCGTCGTCTGGTCCACGCCGGCGCGGTTCCGGCGCTCTTCGTCCTGACGCTCGCCCTGATCCTACTCGGCGGCTCGGCAGCCTTGGCCCGACGTCGACGTCTCTCGGCCGAGCAGCAGGTCCGTCGGCGCCACCTGGAGGCAGCCCTCGCTGCGTTGATCGGACTCACGCTGACCGCGGTCGCGACCTGGTCGGCGCATCGGATCGAGGCGCGCAACCGCGAAGATGCCTTCGAGCAGCTCGCCGCTTCCCAAACCGCCCGGGTCGCCGACGAGCTGGGCGGGGTCCGCGATTTCGCGTTGGAGGGACTCGCGCGGTTTCTCGAAGGTGCGCAGCGGATCGATCAAGAGACCTTTCTCGGGTACTCCGGGTTTCTGACGCTCGATCACGCGATCGCCGCCTGGGTTTGGGCGCCGGTCGTGGCGGCGGCGGATCGTGCCGCCTTCGATCCGGACGGCACCCGCATCCACGAGCTGGACGCCGAGGGCCGACGCATTCCGGCCGGCGAGCGCGACGTCTACTACCCCGTGGCGGCCGTCGTGTCGGAGTCGGCGCACGGCCGATTGGCCGGGCTGGACTTGGGGGCGGATCCCGTGCTGCGCGCGGCGCTGGCCGAGGCGGCGCGTTCGGGTCTGATGACCGGTAGCGACCCGGTCGATCTGAATCGATTCGGTGGGCCGGGTCGGGAAATGCTCGTCTTTCGACCCTTCGAGCATGTCGGGCAGCCGGATCGAGAGCACGGGTTCGCAGCCGCCGTCATCGACTTCGATCGGATCCTGCTGCGCAGCAGCGGCGCGGCTCGGCGTGCGGATGCGTCCGTCTTGATCCTGGACCTTTACCAACTGCGCGCCGGTGAAGCACCGGAACGCCTGGCATCGACTGCGGCCGCGGATCACGACGGTCTCGCGCCGACCCTCGCGACGGACCGCGATCTTGCTGCGTCGCTGTTTCGTCCGTTGCTCGTCTCCGGCCAAGCCTATGCGATCGTCGCGTCCGAGGGCCCCGAGTTTTCTTCCGTATACGCGCGGCGCGGGACCGGTGTGGTGGGCTTCTCCGGTCTGCTCCTGACACTCGCGTTGAGCTGGCTCATTGGCACCTATTCCAATCGGCGCCGTGTGCTCGAACGCACCGTACTGGAACGCACCCGAGAGCTGGAGGAAGGCAAGGGCCGCCTGGAGGCCACGCTACGCTCGATCGGCGATGCCGTGATCAGCACGGATGCCGCCGGCCGGGTGACGAGCCTCAACCGTGTCGCGGAAACTCTGACCGGTTGGCCGATGGGCGATGCCTTGGGGCGCCCGATCACCGAGGTCTTTCGCATCGTCCATGCTCGGACGCGCTCGGAGGCTGAAAACCCCGTGTTTCGGGCCTTGGCGGAGGGTGTGGTGGTCGGCTTGGCCGATCAATCCGTGCTGGTGGACCGCCAGGGAATTGACCGACAGATCGCCGACAGCTGCGCGCCGATCGGCGGTGCGGACGGCGCGATTCTGGGTGCCGTGCTGGTGTTCCGGGATGTCACGGAGGAGTCGCTGATCCGCGAGCAGCTGGAGTCCAGTCGCGAGCAGTATGCCTTGGCGATTCGTGGCAGCAACGACGGGATCTGGGATTGGGATCTGGAAGGGGGCAGCGTGTTTCTGTCGCCGCGATGGAAGGAGCAGATCGGCTATCCGGATACCGAGCTGCCCAGCTCGACCGACGCCTTCTACGCGCGCCTTCACCCGGAGGATGCCGCGGTCTTCGCGGCGTGCCTCGATGGCTATATCCAGGGCGAGCGGCCGACCTTCGAAGCGGAATATCGCCTGCGCCATCGCGACGGCTCTTATCGCTGGATGCTCGCGCGCGGCGAGGCGGTGCGCGATGCGCATGGCGTGCCCTATCGTCTGGCCGGCTCGCAGACCGACATCACGGCACGCAAGCTCGCCGAGGAGGATCTCGCACGCAGCTCCCGGCTTCAGATGATCATCATGACCTTGGCCATGGAGTTCGTGAATGTGCCCTTGGACCGGTTGGACGAGCAGATCAATCGCGCGTTGGCGCGCATCGGAGACTTCGCGAACATCGATCGTGCCTATCTGTTTCGCTATGACTTCGCCGCGGGTGTCATGTCGAATACGCATGAGTGGTGCGCACCCGGCGTGACGCCTGAGATCGACAACCTGCGGGCCCTGCGGTGCGACCTGCTTCCCGAGTTTGTCGAGCCCCATCGCGCAGGCCAGCCTCTGCATGTCCCGCTCGTCTCGGATCTGCCGGCGGAAGGGCATCTCAGACAGGTGCTCGAGCCTCAGGGGATCAAGACGCTGATTACCTTGCCGCTGATGAATGGCGAGGTTTGTTTCGGCTTCGTCGGGTTCGATGCCGTTCGGGAGGCGCGCGAATGGACCCGAATGGAACGCTCGCTCCTGTCCGTCTTCGCCGAGCTGATGCAGAACGCCGAGACGCGCAAAGAGGCCGAAGAGGGTTTGCGCGCGGCCAATGCCGAGCTGCGGGCCGCCAACGTTCGCGCCCGCGAGATGGCGGTGAAGGCCGAGCTTGCGAACGTCGCCAAGAGCGAGTTCCTCGCGAACATGAGTCACGAGATCCGCACGCCCATGAACGGCGTCATCGGGATGACCGGGCTGCTGCTCGATACCGATCTGGACGCCACACAACGTCATTTCGCCGAGATTGTGCGCGGCAGTGCCGAATCACTCCTGTCGATCATCAACGATATCCTGGACTTCTCGAAGATCGAAGCCAACAAGCTCGATCTCGAGATCCTGGATTTCGACCTCTATCGATTGCTCGACGACTTCGCCGCAAGTATGGCGATTCATGCCGAGGCCAAGGGTCTGCAGTTCGTGTGTGCGCTCGATCCGGCCGTCCCGGCCCTGCTGCGCGGAGATCCGGGACGGCTGCGTCAAGTCCTCAACAATCTCGCCGGCAACGCGATCAAATTCACGCGGCACGGAGAGGTCGTGATCGACGTTCGGCGACTCGACGCGGTGCAGCCTGAGCCTGAGCCGGCCCCGGCCCCGGCCCCGTCCGCCGGCACGGACCTGGTCTTGCTGTTCACCGTTCGGGATACGGGTGTGGGCATTGCGCCCGAGAAGCGGGATCTGCTGTTTCGCAAGTTCAGCCAGATCGATGCCTCCACGACGCGCGAGTTCGGCGGGACCGGGCTCGGGCTTGCTATCAGCAAGCAATTGGCCGAGCTCATGGGCGGCGAGGTCGGTGTCCGCAGCGAGCCCGGGCAGGGCTCGGAGTTCTGGTTTACGGCGCGCCTCGGTTTACCGGTCGCGGCGCAGACCTCGACGAACGCACCGGCGGAGCTTGCCGGTGTCCGCGCCTTGGTGATAGAGGATCACGCCGCACAGCGCGACATGCTGATTGCTCGACTTCGGGCGGCAAAGATGCGGGTCGAAGGCGCGAGCGACGCTTGTGCGGGACTGCTGCGGATCGATTCGGCCCGTCGCGAGGGCGATCCCTTTCTGATTGCGATCCTGGATGAGAAGATGACGGACGGCGAGCGCAACCTGGCCGAGGCGATCCGGAGTGATCCAGAACGTGCCCGGACGCGCCTGGTCCTCATGGTCGCGCCGGGCCGTGCCGACTCCTTACCGACCGTGCCGGGCACCACGAATCCGACCCGTCTTGCCAAACCGATCCGTCATCTGGATCTGCTTGAGCGTCTGGCGGGCGTGCTGGCCGGACCGGCACGCGAGGGATCCGATCGCACGGATACGCCGCCCGATCACATGGCGGCCGATCCCAAGGCGCCCGATCGAGCCGCCACGGGGGTCACTTCGTCCGGGTCCGCCCGCCTGCAAGGTCTCGTCCTGGTCGCCGAAGACAGCCCGGTGAATCAGACCGTGGCGCTGGGTCTGCTCAAACGGCTCGGACTGCGTGCCGATGCGGTCGGCAACGGCCTCGAAGCGATCGAGGCGCTGAGCACCATCCCCTACGACCTGGTTCTGATGGATGTACAGATGCCCGTCATGGACGGACTCGAGGCCACGCGGAGGATCCGCGACGCGGCATCGCCGGTGCTCGACCGGCGCATCCCCGTCATCGCGATGACGGCGAATGCGATGCAGGGCGACCGCGAGGTCTGTCTTCAGGCGGGCATGGACGACTATGTCGCCAAGCCGGTCAAGTCCGAGGCATTGGCCGAGGCGCTTGCGCGCTGGTTGCCGCGCACTGCGGAAACGGCGTCGTCCGACGCGCTCGCCGAGCGCGCCCCGGTCGATCCAGAACGCGGTTGATTCGATTCATTTCATTTGATCATTCAAGGATAAACGATGTCGCGCTTGAGCCTGATCCTGAAGGGTGGTGCCATGGGTATCGCGGAGGTGATTCCGGGGGTGTCGGGCGGCACCATCGCCTTCATCAGCGGCATTTACGAGCGTCTGCTCAATGCCGTCAAAGCGTTCGGTCCGGGGCTGATCGGCGTGCATCGCCGCGAAGGGCTCGACGGCGTCTGGCGCGCGGTCGACGGGGGCTTCCTGGCGCTCCTGCTCGCCGGCATGGCGATGGGCATCCTGGTCGGCGTCTTCGGCGTCTCCTGGATGCTCGAGCATTATCCGCCGCTGATCTGGGCCTTCTTCTTCGGGCTGATCCTCGCCTCGATCCTCTTTATGGCCCGGCGCATCGGGCAATGGCGTGCCGGCGAGGTGGGGCTCTTCGTCCTCGGGGCGATCCTGGCCTATGCGATTACCACCCTCACACCCGCAAACGGCAACGAGGCGCTCTGGTTCGTCTTTCTCTGCGGCGCCATCGCCATCTCGGCACTGATGCTGCCGGGCATCTCCGGGAGCTTCATGCTCCTGGTGCTGGGGATGTATCAGTTCATCGTCCAGGACACGCTCAAGGGGCTGCTGGTCGGCTTCTCGCTGGACAAGCTTCTCATCCTGAGCGTCTTCGCCCTGGGCTGTCTGACCGGCATGATGACCATGTCGCGCCTGCTCTCCTGGACCTTCAAGCGCTACAGAAGCCTCACCCTCGCCATCCTGACCGGCTTCCTGGTCGGCTCGCTCAACAAGGTCTATCCCTGGCGCAACGCCGAGGACTGGCTGCGGGATAGCTCGGGCCAAGTCGTGATGGCCGCCGACGGACTCACGCCCGAGAAGATCCTCTCCGAGGTCAACGTCCTGCCCTCCGGCTACGAGGGTGACCCGCTGGTCCTGGGCGCGATCTTGACCTGTGTGCTGGGCTTCCTGCTTGTCTATGCGTTCGACCACTTCGGACCGCGAACGGACTGAGTCTGTCTCCGGCAAACTCCATGCCGTAGGTTGTGCCGAGCCTGCGAGGCACAACCACCGTCGGCGGAAGTTGTGCTTCCTATCGTCAGCACAACCTACGGCCTGGACAGCCTTGCCGGGAGTGTCGACGCTCCCGCAGACTGGGCGTAAGAGCATGACCATTACCTTTACGGTACCCCGAAACGCGAACGCTCTTTCGGAGACGCGCGGGAGGCCATCGAGGAGGAAATACCTCGCGAGCTTACGCGGCCAGGGCGTTTGCGATCATCACGCAGTTGAGGTCCGGGGCGAGGACGTCCAGGAAGCCGCAGACGGGTTTGCGCAGCCGCGCCTTGCGCGGCAGCACCACGTCGGTGGTCATTGAACGGAACAGATGGTCGACACGGATCCCGCGTAGATTCGGGTGGCTCTCCGGCTCGAAGGATGCCTCGCCGACGATGCCCACACCGATCCCCCTCTCCACGTATTGCAGGATCATGGCGCTGCTGCCGAGGGCGTGGGCGATCGGCGCCGTCATGTGGGCCGCTCGGAAGGCATCCTCCACGATCCGGCGGGAATGCGCGGTGCGCTCGTAGGAGCAGATTTGATAGCGGCCGAGCGTTTCCAAGGAGACCTCGGCCCCGCAGCTCAGCGGATGATCCTTCGGAACCACCAGAAGCAGGCGCCAGGTCTCGATCGGGAAATACGCCAGTTCGGGATCGCGCTCGGACGGCTCGGTGAGGATTCCGATGTCCGCGTCGCCGGCTCTGAGCATGGCCGATGCGTTCCGCGGCTCTTCCTCGAACACCCGAACCCTGAGTGCCGGCATCGCCTCGCAAAAACGCATCATAGTGTCGCGCAGACGGGTGCTCGCCGCGTGTCGGGTGGCAACGACCACAAGGCCCCCGCGCTCGGCGTTCACGTGTGAATCGGCGACCTCTTCGATCCGCTGCACGTCCTGGATCACCCGGGCCACCAAGACCGCGATCTCCTGACCGGGCTCGGTCAGGCCGATCAGACGTTTGCCGTGATGGGTGAACAAATCCACGCCCAGCTCGTCCGCCAGCGCTTGAAGCTGTCGGCTCACGCCCGGCTGCGAGGTGAAGAGCGCCTGGGCGGCGGCGGAGATGTTGAAGTCCTGGTCGATGACCTCGTTGAAGTAGACCAGCTGTCGGAGTTTCACGGGAGTCTTCGGTACCTCGGTCGCGGGCCTCCGGCCCCATGCCGTCCGGTTATATCAGCATAGCCCCAAAGTATTTTTCAGCCAGGGGACCGCGAACCATACTCCGGCCATGCGGATCGAGCAACGGGCCAAAGGCCCCGAGACCGCATCGAGGGTTCGGGACGCCGCGGCATCACGCCGGCCGGGTCCCCGGACCATCGAGGTCGGCCGGGACGGCCGAGTGTCCGACGGACAGGCCTCGCCGATTCGCCGTTTCGAGTATCAACAGCACGCACAGAACAGGGTGAATGAGATGAGAACCAACACGACGATGAAACTGACGGCATTGGCGGCGGCGATGGGTATGGTGATGAGCGCGGGTGCGTTTGCCGACACAGGCACAGCTACTCAGACTTTCGATTATCAGGTCGATGAAGTCGCCGTTATCGCACTGGACGGTGCCGCTCCAAGCTTGATTATTACCAATGCAAATGTAACTGCAGGTGCCACGGAGCTCCTTTCGACCGCTTCCTCAGGTAATAGTTGGGCCGTCACGTCGAATGCTGGGGATAATGCGAAGAAGCTCGTTGCCGAGCTCAGCGCTGCTATGCCAACGGGTGTTAGCTTGTTGGTGAATGTTGGTGGAACGACGGCAGGCGTGTCTGTACCAGCGGAGCTGTCTTTGGCGACAACGAAAGCGGACGTCGTAACCGGAATTGATTCAGTCGGGCAAACTGGCATGCCTATTACTTACCAACTCAAGGCCACGCTTGCTGCAGGTGAGGTCGGCAATAATGCTGACAATACTGTTATTTACACGATTATTGACAGCGGCGTTTAGTGGGTCGAAGTCAGTCTCGTTTTGAGTTCAGATCGTAACAACATCGTGGGGCCGATCAGCAACCGCCCCACGATGCTGGGTTGGAATGGTCTTATGCCACACTCGCGCCAACTATTGAAGAAATTTGCCGCTTACCTTTGTGCTGCGGGCATAGGGTTGACGACCTTTGTTGCCTTTGGGAGCGAAATTACTCTTCTGGGCTCTTGGTCGCAACCGATTGGATCGAGCCTGCTGGTCGGAGGGCCGGGAACTGGAATTCAATCTCCCATCGAAAGTGATCCGATTCAGGCGACGATCAGTATTAGCGGTACGGGTCAGGCAGCATGGCGTGTGAAGGTTCGGCAGGATTTTGTTGATATGCCAACCGAGGTCTTGCTTGCCGTGAGACGAACTACAGACGGGGCTGGTCAAGGAAGTGTTCTCGGTGGTCAAGAGTTTTTGGTCATCGGCGAGACAGAACAGATCTTGTTCGAGGGTAATGGTGATCGCTCTGAAATCGGGCTCCAATATAAGCTGGAGGGCGTCACTATTTTGCAAGGCCAAGGCCGGCATGGTAGTACGCTCCTTTATCGGGTGGAATGAGTAGGTCGCAGCTATGTTTAATCATAAAACGTTATTTGCGGTTGCCCTTATCCTGTTCGGGGTATCGTCGGCAGGGTTGCTGCATGCCGGGATTATATTCGAAGGTTCGATGACACAAGAGCAGACCGCGCAGCCAGGAGAACGATATCGCGGGACGTTTGTCCTCCGAAATACGGATGCCTCGCCGGCTGAAGCGAAGCTTTTTCAGACGGATTATACGTTTGCGGCTGATGGCACGAACCAATTTGGAGAGCGGGGGAAATCTCAGCGCTCCAATGCAAACTGGATCACCCTGAGTCGCGAATTGGTCAGCATTCCGGCGAATGGCATCGAGCGAATCGACTACGAGGTAACCGTGCCCAAGGGCCAAGGTGCCGGTTTCTCCGGGACCTACTGGAGCCTCATTATGGTAGAGCCGATCGAGAAGACGTCTAAAGAGTCAGCCCAAGAGCGCCCGGAAGGATCGGCGCAGATCAATCAGATTACACGCTACGGCGTTCAGGTCGTCACTCACATCGGAAAGGGTGGGGCTGTCGGCCTGAACTTCACCAACCCACAGATTATCAAGAAAGAGGGAAAACGCCTCTTCGCCATTGATGTTGAGAATTCAGGCCAACGATGGTTGATTCCGAGTCTGTCGCTTGAGCTTTACAGTGAAACAGGCAGTGCGGTGGGCAAGTTTCAAGGACCTGCGACACGATTGTACCCCGGAACATCGGCGCGTTTCGAGCTCGATCTCGGTCAGGTCCTCAACGGCAAATACCTCGGCCTAGTCGTCGCCGACGGCACCGGCGACAACCTCTTCGGCGCCAACGTCGAATTGGAGATCGAATAATCTCTCCTTGGGCCGGTTGACCGCCCGCTGGAGCGGGTGGTCAACCGGCCCAAGGACACGAGTCACCCTCTCCCGGCGGTCGGCGTCGGATCGGGGTCAGACCAAGGACGCCGCCATGGACAGGCGCGGGTCGACCCCTTCCCGGCGCCCTCCGTTCGGGAGGACCAACAACCGCGAGCGACGCGTGTCATGGCGGAGCCATGAAGCGGCGCCGACTCGCAACGGATCATCACAACAACCCGCGATCGCTTGACCAAACCTCAAGGGTCGCACAGCTCGGTCAAGGGTGACGCACGACACTGGATCCTCTCGCCACCGGTCCGGCCAACGTACGGATCGGCGCGGCGCTCGCCCTCGGGGCGGCTGCGGTGACAGGGTTCGTGCGCAAGGCCGACATGCCGGTGAGCCTTCGAGCGCTCAGCGGTCGAGACTGTCGACGCCCGCGACCCGGAGGTTTTCCGGATGTCCCGGCCCGCCGGCCGTAATCGCTCAGACACTGCATCGCATCGCGCGCCATCGCACGGTGGGCGCGGCCGGCGCGGTGTGCGGTGGATCGAGCGGCTGCTTCCGGGTCTCGCACTCCTCTCCTGTGTCCTTCTCGCACTCCTCCTGACGCCCTCGCCGGTCTTCGCGCAAGCGCGCGGCGTCGATGTCCGTGCGATGGACTCGCGGGTCTTGACCGTCGACCCGCGCGAGGTCGTCACCGTCGTCTTCCAAGTCACCAACCGCACCGGTGCGGCGGCCGACCTCGAGGGTCGTTTGCTGATGCCCGAGGGCTGGCGCGCTATTACCCCCGAGTTCCCCTTCACGCTCCCCGCCGGCGGCTCGGCCATGCGCCTGGTCAGCTTCTTCGTGCCCGAGCGGATCGCGGCGGGCGAGTATCGGGTGAGCTATCAGGTCGGCATCCGTGGTCGTCCCGGCGCCTTGGGTGGCTCGACCTTGGCCGTGCGGGTACGGCCCGTCTTCAAGCTCCAGGTCGATATCCTGGAACTGCCGACCATCGCCATCGCCAGCGAGCCCTACACCGCGGTCTTTCAGATCGTCAATTCCAGCAATACGGCGCTCACGGTCGGCTACGGCGCGCAGAGCAGCCGCGAGTCCGAGATCGAGCCCGCGGTCGGCACCCTGACGCTGGCGCCGGGCGAGTCGCAGCCGATCGAGATGACCGTTCGCCCGCCTGCCGTCACCGAGCCGGCTTGGGACGAGATCAGCCTGACTGCGACCGCGGCGGCGGGCGAGCAGGGCGAGACCCTTACGGATACCGCCAAGCGCAGTGTGGAGACCCTGCCGCGCGTGACCGGCAAGGAGGCGCCGCCGCACAGCATCAAGACCCTGTTTACGCGCCGTGTCGGCGGGAGCTGGAGCGGCCGGGACGACGGCGAGAACGGCGCGGGCGTGCAACTGGAATGGTCCGGCAGCGGGTCCGTCGACGGCACCCAAGAGCGCATCCTGAGCTTTCTGCTGCGCTGGCCCGGATTGGAGGACGACACCATCTTCGGTCAGGACAATTGGTTCTATGTCGATTATCGCGGGCGCAATTTCGATCTGACCCTCGGCGATGCGACCTATGGTCTCTCGCCGCTCACCGATCCGGGGATCAGCGGACGCGGGATGCGCTTCGCGTGGCGCGGCGAAGGGATCGAGCTCTCCGCCTATCATGTCGGCTCCTTCGACTTCGGAGACGACGATGAGGACGCCTATTACCAGGGGCATCAAACCGGACTCGGGCTTCTTTACGCATTGCGCCCGACCTGGATCCTGGGTCTGAGCTATCTCGATCAAACCGACAACGTGAATGGACACAGCCAGATCCTGGGCGTGCGGCAGCAGGCCGCT
Organism: Thiocapsa roseopersicina; assembly: GCF_900106925.1. Lineage (GTDB taxonomy): Bacteria > Pseudomonadota > Gammaproteobacteria > Chromatiales > Chromatiaceae > Thiocapsa > Thiocapsa roseopersicina. Next base: position 146,516 of record NZ_FNNZ01000008.1, on the reverse strand, counting down.
CTGGGCGCCGAGACGGCCTTGGATGTCGAGCTGGCCGGCAGCACCGGGGATGCCGGGGACGGGATGGCCTTCTGGGGCAATCTGATCAAGCTGGGCGCGCCTTGGCGGTACCGGCTCACCCTGCTCTATGCCTCGCCGGACTATGCGGGCTATTACCAGAACCAGGACCGAGCCTATCTGGATGTCGACTATGCGCCGCTGGAGAAGCCCTGGAGCCTGCGTGCCTGGTATCACTATGATCGAGATCACCAGACGGCACGGCAATTGGCCGAGTACGACCAGGAGGATTGGTGGTCGTTGGATCCGGACGACTGGGATTGGTATGGTCCGGACAGCGAAGAGCACGAGGCCGGTGTCGGCCTGAATTGGCGCACGGCCGACCAGACCCGCTATTCGGTGGAGCTGCGTCGTCGCCAGCGCAGCGATCTGAATCCGGCACCGACCTTCGACGAGGTCGAGAACAGCATTCGATTCGGCTACGGCAAGAGCTTCAAGGATCTCAACCTGAGTCTGAACACCAGCATCGAGCTGGGCGAGGAATACGATCGGGTCACCGGCGAGAGTTCCGCGACGCAGGCGGTTCGCGCGTCGCTGTTTTGGCGCGCGACGCGGCGTCTGAATCTGGGCGGCTATCTCTCTGTGGAGAACGAGGCCGCGGCCACCTTCGATGAAGCACCGCGGTTCACGGGCGGGGCGAGTGTGAGCTATGCCGTCAGCCCCAAGTCGACCCTGAGCCTGAATGTGCAGGGTCAGCAATACAACGGGCAGAACAGCGTGATCGCCGACATTGCCTATCGGCACGCGCGCGAGAACGGCGATCTGATTACGGTGCAGGCGCGCCATGGCTCGCGCTATGCCGAGCTTTACGACAACGGCATGAACATGGAGAACAGCATCATGCTCTCCTACATGGTGCCGATCGAGGTGCCGACCGTGCCCCGGCGGGATGTGGCGACCGTGCGCGGCCGTGCATTCGATCAAGAGACCGGCACCGGGCTGTCCAATGTGGTGCTCAAGCTGGATCGCTTGGTGGCGATTACGGATGAGAACGGCTATTTCATGTTCCCCTCGGTCAAGCTGGGCGTCTACGACCTGACGCTGGCGGGGGGTAGTCTCCCGGTCGGGATGATCCCGACGCTGGAGATGCCGCGGCCGGTGGATCTCTATTTCGATGCCGGGGCGACGATCGACGTGCCCTTCATCCGCGGTGCGACCATCGCCGGCAAGGTACAGCTCTACGAGCCGGACGCAGCCCTGTTGCCGTCGCAGACCTTCGTGCGCGTCGGGCAGGGCGTGAAGGCACCGCCCCCGCCCACGTCAGAAGAGCTGAAACCCTCCCGCGGCTTGGGCGGCATCCTGGTCGAGGTGCGCAACGGCGAGCAGGTCTACCGCCGTCTCACCAACGGCAACGGCGAGTTCCGCTTCGCCGGCCTGCAGCCGGGCACCTGGATAGTGACCATCGACCCCGAGAAGCTGCCCGAGAACGCCACCATCGAGGAGACCGGTTACACCCTCGAGGTCGAGCCCAGCGCCGATCAGGAGGTCGAGTTCAGGGTCGAGCTGAAGATACGGACCATGCGGATGCTCGGGACGTTGAAGGTGAAGGGGTAGGGCGGTTTCCGGGAATAAATTAGTTTCACGGAATAATCATCTGACTGCGCATGCCCGGATGTAGGTGCGAATTTATTCGCACACACGCCGGGTTCGCCCGTGAGGTGCTCGGCGACGCCACCGCCTGGGCTGTGCGAATAAATTCGCACCTACAGGTGGCTACACCCTACACGCACCTCATCAGGTCCGCTGGGTGTGGACGCGCTAGAGCGAACGCCACCCGGCCCGGGAGGGGTGCCTCAGAGGTTCGGAAGCAGAATCGGATCGCGCTTTTCCGGATTGGCGCGATAGAAGGACGCCACATGACCGATGCGCCCGACCAGGACGGCCTCGGTGCGCTCGCCGATCAGCGCGATCGCGGCGTCGCGCTCCTCGCGATCGCCGGCATTGACCTTGACCTTCAGCAGCTCGTGGTGGCTCAACGCCAGCTCGATCTCGGCGAGCACGGCCTCCGTGAGCCCGTGCTGCCCGAGCGTGACGACGGGTTTGAGGTGGTGTGATTGCTTCTTGAGCCAGCGTTTTTGTTTTTCGGTAATCGACATGATGGTCCTGATGACGGAATGAATGCCTTTCGACGGCCGCGGCCGGGCGGCCGGCCGGTCGGCGGAATGCTACACCGTGCGCATGGCTGAGCAGCGGTTCAAAAATAAGTCAGACAACTCGACGAGAGGATACCCCGGTCGTCGTTGTCGTTGTCGACAACGACAACGAGAAGGATCTCGGACGGTCTCGGGATCTCTGAACCGTTGCACTAGGTTTACGGATTCCGCAGTTTACCGACTCCCCCGGCAGGACTACCATACCGGGCTTTTCAACCTCCGGGCGCAGTCGCGCGGGAGAGCACTTGGCACAGCCTTCGGATACCCGCTACCTGGTCGCGCCGGGCGGCACCTTGCGCGGGCGCCTGCGCGTTCCCGGCGACAAGTCGATCTCGCATCGCTCGATCATGCTGGCCGCGATCGCGGAGGGTGAGACCCGCATCAGCGGGTTTCTCGAGGGCGCGGATGCCTTGGCGACCTTGAACGCCTTCCGGCGCATGGGCGTGCGGATCGAAGGGCCGGACGGCGGCGAGGTGCGCGTGCAGGGTGTGGGGTTGCGGGGCCTGCGCGCCCCCGACGGTCCGCTCGACATGGGCAATTCGGGGACCTCGATGCGTTTGCTCTCGGGTCTCTTGGCCGGTCAGTCGTTCCCGGTGACCCTGGTCGGCGATGCTTCTTTGTCCAAACGCCCGATGCGGCGCGTGACCGAGCCGTTGGCGCAAATGGGTGCTCGGATCGGCACGACCGAGGGTGGTACGGCGCCGCTCGATCTCGTGCCGGTCGAACGTCTGACGGGTCTCGACTATCTGATGCCGGTGGCCAGTGCGCAGGTGAAATCGAGCCTCTTGCTGGCGGGCCTCTATGCCGAGGGCGAGACGTGCGTGACCGAGCCTGCGCCGACGCGCGATCATACCGAGCGCATGCTCACCACCTTCGGCTATTCGGTTCGGCGTCATGCGGCCAAGGTCTGTCTGACCGGCGGCGGACGTCTGACCGGCTGTCGGTTGACGATACCCGCGGATATCTCCTCGGCGGCGTTTTTCCTGGTCGGCGCCAGTATCGCGCCGGGCTCCGATCTGATCCTCGAGGGGGTCGGGATCAATCAGACGCGGGTCGGCGTCATCAACATCCTGCGCGCCATGGGCGGAGACATCGAGCTGATGGATCGGCGCACGGCCGGCGGCGAGCCGGTGGCCGATATCCGGGTGCGTCATGCGCGTCTGCGCGGGATCCGCATCCCGGTCGATCAGGTTCCGCTGGCGATCGACGAGCTGCCGGTCCTTTTCATCGCGGCGGCCTGCGCCGAGGGCGAGACCATCCTCACCGGCGCCGAGGAGCTGCGGGTGAAGGAGAGCGACCGCATCCAGGTGATGGCCGACGGTCTGGCCAAGCTCGGGGTGTGCGCCGAGCCGCTGCCGGACGGGATGCGCATCTTCGGCGGGTCGCTGGGCTCGACGAGCGGTCCGGATGCGGGCGATGCGCCCTGGATCGACGCACATGGCGACCATCGGATCGCCATGTCCTTCGCCATCGCGGCCTTGCGGGCGAGCGGCCCGGTCGCGATCCGGGACTGCGCCAACGTCGAGACCTCCTTCCCGGGATTCGTCGAGCTGGCAGCAACGGCCGGCTTGAGCATCCAAGCGACGCGGGGCTGAGGCGATGCCGGTCCCGGTGATCACCATCGACGGCCCGTCCGGGACGGGCAAGGGAACGATTGCCGAGCTGCTGTCGGACCGACTCGGCTGGCGCTGTCTGGACAGCGGCGCGCTCTACCGCGTGCTCGGTCTGGCCGCGGAGCGCCGCGGGGTGTCGCTCGACGATGCCGACGCCGTCGCGGAGGTCGCGGCCGACCTGCCGGTCGACTTCGTCTCGGGCCGGGTGCTCCTGGACGGCGAGGACGTCAGCGAGGCGATCCGCACCGAGCAGGCGGGGATGGCGGCCTCGCGTGTCGCCGTGCATCCGCCGGTGCGCGATGCCTTGCTGCAGCGCCAACGCGCCATGGCCTGCCCGCCGGGCCTGGTGGCCGACGGGCGCGACATGGGCACGGTCGTGTTCCCGCTGGCCCCGTTGAAGATCTTTCTCGACGCCAGCGCCGAGGTGCGTGCGGATCGCCGGTATAAACAGTTGAAAGGAAAGGGGTTGGATGCTAATCTCCCCGACCTTGTAGAAGACATCCGGGCGCGGGATGCGCGTGATCGCGGTCGCAGCGTGGCACCCTTGTGTGCCGCGGACGACGCGGTGATCGTGGATTCCACCGTGATGTCTATCGAAGCAGTGCTCGATCGGGTCCTGAAAGAGGTGAGGCGCGTCTTTCCGGAGCTGGTCCTCTAAGAAATCGGCAGTCCGTCCAGCGGGACCCCTGTCGATCCGGTCGGGTCGGTGCCGAATGCGCCGATCTTTTCATCTCATTCATACCCCTCGTCCCGGATGGGACGGGTCAGCGCGCCGTCTTCAGGATAATTTCATCTTATGACCGAAAGCTTTGCCGAACTATTTGAACAGAGTCTGAGCACCACTCAACTGCAGCCGGGCACCATCGTCATCGGAACCGTGATCGAGATCACCTCCGACAACGTTGTGATCAATGCCGGGCTCAAGTCCGAGGGCGTGATCCCCAGAATTCAATTCATCGGCCCGGATGGCCAGCTCGAGGTCGCGGTCGGCGACGAGGTCGAGGTTGCCCTGGACGCGGTCGAAGACGGCTTCGGCGTGACCCGTCTCTCGCGCGAGAAGGCAAAGCGGTTCGCCGCATGGGATCATCTGGAGAAGGCGTTCGAGGCTGCCGACACCGTCAAGGGCATGATCAACGGCAAGGTCAAGGGCGGTTTCACCGTCGACCTGGGCACCGTTCGCGCCTTCCTTCCGGGCTCCTTGGTGGACGTGCGCCCCGTGCGCGACACCACCTACCTCGAAGGCAAGGAGCAGGAATTCAAGGTCATCAAGCTCGACCGCAAGCGCAACAATGTCGTCGTCTCCCGCCGCGCCGTGGTGGAAGAGGAATACAGCGCCGAGCGCGATACGCTGCTGAAGAACCTGGAAGAAGGCATGGAGGTCAAGGGTATCGTCAAGAACCTGACCGACTACGGCGCCTTCCTGGATCTGGGCGGCATCGACGGTCTGCTGCACATCACGGATATGGCTTGGCGTCGCGTCAAGCATCCCTCCGAGGTGGTCGAGATCGGCGACGAGGTCACCGTGAAGGTGCTCAAGTTCGACCGCGATCGGCAGCGCGTCTCGTTGGGCCTCAAGCAGATGGGCGAGGACCCCTGGGTCAATATCTCGCGCCGTTATCCCGAGAGCACCCGTGTCTTCGGCAAGGTCACCAACATCGCCGACTACGGCTGCTTCGTCGAGATCGAAGAGGGTGTCGAGGGTCTGGTCCACGTCTCCGAGATGGATTGGACCAACAAGAACATCCACCCGAGCAAGGTCGTGGCACTCGGCGACGAGGTCGAGGTCATGGTGCTGGATATCGACGAGGAGCGTCGTCGCATCTCGCTCGGCATCAAGCAGTGTGCGATGAACCCCTGGGACGAGTTCGCGGTCACCCACAAGAAGGGCGATCACGTCTCCGGCAAGATCAAGTCCATCACGGACTTCGGTATCTTCATCGGTCTGGACGGCGGCATCGACGGTCTGGTGCATCTCTCCGACATCTCCTGGGACGAGGCCGGCGAGCAGGCCCTGCGTCGCTACAAGAAGGGCGACGAGCTGGAAACGGTCGTGCTGTCGGTCGATCCGGAGCGCGAGCGCATCTCCCTCGGTGTCAAGCAGTTGGATAAGGATCCCTTCTCCAGCTTCGTAGCCCTGCACGAGAAGGGCAGCGTCGTCACCGGCGTCATCCTGGATGTAGATCCCAAGGGCGCGACCATCGCCTTGGCCGACGGCGTCGAAGGATACCTGCGTGCCTCGGAGATCTCGCGCGACCGCATCGAGGACGCACGTGCCGTTCTGAAGGCCGGCGAAGAGATCGAAGCGAAGTTCCTCGGTGTGGACCGAAAGAACCGCACCCTTTCGCTCTCCATGAAGGCGAAGGATGTCGAGGAAGAGCAGGCCGCGATCAAGGGTTACTCCCGCGATCCGTCCACCGCGACCACCCTCGGCGATCTCCTCAAAGAGCAGATGGAAGAGGCCCAGCGCGGGGGCTGATACCCCTTCGCGATGTCTCTTGCTTGATGTCTCTTTAGGCGGGGCCCGTATTGCGGGCCCCATCTCCTTTTCCAGGAGTCGACACCATGACAAAATCCGAGCTGATCGACGTTCTGGCGGCGGCGCAAGACCACCTTCCCTACAAAGACGTGGAGGAGGCGGTACGAAAGACCCTCGATCGCATGAGTACTGCACTTGCCTCGGGCGAGCGGATCGAGATCCGAGGTTTCGGAAGCTTTTCGTTGCACTACCGGCCGCCCCGGATCGGGCGTAACCCGAAGACAGGCGACTCGGTCGCCTTGGCCGGGAAGCATGTCCCCCATTTCAAGCCCGGCAAGGAGCTCCGGGACCGCGTCAACCAAGCGTTTCAAGACGAGCAGGGTACGCAGGAAGAAGAGCGCATCCCGCTCGTCGCGTCCTCTCGCTGACACTGTCACACCGGGCACCGCATTCTGCGGTGCCCTTTCGGTCCTGAACCTCCCCGCCCTGTGATCTCCGTCACAGGTCTGTCGATCGATCCTGTTAAGCTCGCCTCACCCGTGCCGTTCGGTCCCCAGCGATCGATGCGGGGTCGTGCGAGTGCGACCCCTTTCGAAGCTTCCGGTCGGGACCGCGCGGTCGGTGTGCCATGGCATGAGCGGTTCACCAGAGAGTGGATTGCTCCCAATCGATCTTCAGCGCAAGGGGTGTGTGGGATGACAGCGAATAAGCAGGGTTCGGGCCTTGATCGGCGTGATTTTCTGAAGGGTTTTGCATCGGCGACCGTTGCGGCGGGACTGGTCGGACCGGGGGAGGTTCTGGCCAAGGGCAAAGCGGGCCCGCCCGGGGTTCCGCCGGGTCGGTTCGGCCGGGAGCTGTTGGCCCCGCCGAGCATCTCCGGGCGACCGACGGGCGAGGCGTACTGGCATCGGGTCCGCCAAGCCTTCCCGTTGGCGGACGACTACATCCATATGAACACCGGGACCACCGGCTCGCCGCCCGAGTTCGTGCTGAACAATCTCGCCGTCTACAACCGCTACAAAGCCGCGGATCCGCTGAGCTGGTCGGCCAACCTGGCGGCCGAGGCACCTGCGCTGTTTCCGATCTTGCCCTCCGCGACCGGCGCACGTCAGGCCATGGTCGCGGCGGTTTACGGCGCGAACGCCGACGAGATCGTGCTGAGCTACAACACGACCGACGCCTGCAATCTCATCTTTGCCGGCACACCCTGGAAGCCGGGCGATCGGATCGTGACGACCAGCTTCGAGCACCCCGCCCTGGCTGGCCCGATTGCCTGGGCGAGGGACTACCACGGGGTCGAGGTCGTCGTCGTCGATATCCCTTCGCGCTTCACCGATGCCGTCGGTGTCTCGGACGTCCTGGATTGGTTCGAGCCCGCGCTCGCCGCACCCTTGGGGGCCGACAACAAGCAATATCTCGCCATCTCGGAGATCTTCTACAAGAACGGTCTCCGGATGCCGATTCCCGAGTTGTGCGCCCTGGCGCGCGCCTACGGCGCCTTCTCGATCATCGACTCCGCCCATGGCTGGGGGATGCTGCCCATCGATTGTCACGCCTACGGTGCGGATTTCATCGCGGGGGCGGGTCACAAATGGCTCTGCGGCGGACCGGGTACCGGCATCCTCTATGTCCGCACCTCGGACGGGGCCGCCAATCCGTTGCCGCCGTTCGCGATGGGCAATTTCTTCCTGTACGGGAATCTCTTTGCCGATCCGAGCTCCTGGTCCGAGAGTCGGGCCTGGAACCCGAGCGTCTACATGCAGTTTCGGGGCGAGAGCAATACCCCCGCGGTCTATGCCATGACCGACGCCTTGAGCTTCTTCGATCGGATCGGGGTGCAGCCGATCTACGAGCGCGGCGTCGCGCTCGGCAACCATCTCAAGGGGTTGATTGCGGGCCAATGGGGGCGCAATGCGCTCTGGGTACAGGAGCACCCGGACGCGCGGTTTGCCACCGCGCTGACCTGCTTCAATCCATTTGCGGCCAGAGACGAGGCCGCGAGCTTCGCGGCGATGAATACCGCAATCAACAAGATCCTGAGTGACCTCGCGGGGGAGACGCCCAAGGTCTACATTCGCTCCGTGACCTGGCGCAGCAGCCAGCTCGCGCCGGCCGACGACCGGATCGGGTTCCGGATCTCGACCCACGGTGTCTACAACAGCTACGACGAGGTCGATTATGTCTTTGGCCGACTCGTCGATCACATCGCTCGAAGCGGCTTGACGCAGAGTACCTAAACCGCGCCCAGTGCGGTGTGCGATGCTTTTGGATGGGATCGTCCCCGGCGGTTTTGACGACCGCTGGAGACGGCGCGGTTTAGGCGATTTCCGGGAACAAACACCCTGAAGGGGCGGTAGGGGCGGTAGGGGCTGTAGGGGCGACCTGAGTCGCCCCTACAGGGTCGATGCCTTCCCGGAAATCTCGCCCCGGATCGCGGCTCCGGTGGGCCCGGATCCGACGGTTGCGGGGCTAAGCAGGTAGCTCTATCCGCGTGTCGGGAGCCATCGCGAGACGCTCGAGCAGGTCGAGCAATACGATTCGGTCGAGCGGCTTGGTGAGATAACCATCCACACCTGAAGCCAATGCAGCCGCGCGCTCTTCCGGGAGCGCGGCAGCCGTCAGGGCGTGAATCGGGATGCGTGGCGACGTCGGGTCGGCGCCCTCGCGCTCGCGGATCAGCCGGGTCGCCTCCAATCCCCCCATGACCGGCATCTGCATGTCCATGAGAATCAGATCGAAGGCGTCGCGCTCGGCCTGCTCCAAGGCCTCGCGGCCGTTGTTGGCCAGGGTGACGTCATGGCCCCATTTGCCGAGAAGCTTGGTCATTAGCTTCTGATTGACCAGGTTGTCCTCGGCCAGCAGGATCTTGAGAGCCTTCCCGGCTTGCCGCGGTGAACGGGCTGCAGGCGGGGCCTCGGGTGCCGTCTCCCGCGTGCGCTCGCCCAAGGCGTTTTGCACGGCTTTCAGCAGATCGTCGTAGGCGACGGGTTTGGCGAGAAGGGCATGGATGCCGAGGTCCCGGCAGCGCTCGGCATGGCCCGGAATGACCCCCGAGGAGAGCATGATCATCTCGAGGTGTCGCGTTCGCGGGGTCTGCGCGAGCGCGGAGACGACCGCGAAACCATCGAGATCGGGCATCTCGTAGTCGATCAGGAGCAGATCGAAGGCCCGGATGTCCGGATCGGCGACGACGGCGAGACATTCGGTTCCGTTGCGCGCCTCGGTCACCTGCATACCCCACGGCACAAGCATGCGGCAGAGAATTCGGCGATTGACCGCGTTGTCGTCGACCAGCAAGACGCGCTTTCCGCTCAGCTCGGGCAGTTGCTGCGCCGCGAATTCCCCATCGCCGACGCCGAGCGGCAGGGCCACATGGAAGGTGCTGCCCTCGCCGAGCGTGCTCTCGACCCAGATGCGCCCACCCATCAACGCGGCCAACCGACTGGAGATCGTCAGACCCAGTCCGGTACCGCCGAAACGACGCGTGATCGAGCCGTCCTCCTGAGAGAAGGCATCGAAGATGCGTCTCTGGTTCTCCGCGGAGATGCCGATGCCGGTGTCGCGCACGGCGAAATGAACCTCCACCCGGTCTTCGGCGATCGGCCCTGCATCCACGTGCAGAGCGACCTCGCCCTGCTCGGTAAATTTGATTGCGTTGTTCAGGAGGTTGACGAGGATCTGCCGCAGGCGGCCCGGGTCGCCGATCAAACGGCGCGGGACGCCCGGCGCAAGCTCGCTGATGAGCTCGAGCGGTTTCTCCCGCGACTTGACCCGTAAGGAGCGCATGATCTCGTTGACGAGTGCATGCAGATCGAGATCGATCGACTCGACCGCCAGCTTACCGGCCTCGATCTTCGAGAAATCGAGGATATCGTTGATGATGGTCAGGAGGCCGTCGGCCGACGACTTCACGACGTCGAGACAGTCACGTTGCTCGTCCGTCAGCCGTGTCTCCAAGGCCAGCTCGGTCATCCCGATGATGCCGTTCATCGGTGTCCGGATCTCGTGGCTCATGGCAGCCAGAAATTCGGATTTCGCGCGGCTGGCTTCCTCGGCTCGCGCGACGCTGGTCTTCAGGGATTCCGCCATCTCCTCGAGCCGACGGGTGTTGTCGCGCAGATCCTGCTCCAATGCCTCGCGGCGCGCGATCTCCTCGGAGAGGCGGTGATTCTGATGTTCCAAACGGTCGCGCAGACGATCCGATTCGGCGTACTTTTCTTCGAATCGAATCGCCCGCAACCGCATGCGATCGAAGGCGACCGCCGCAAACAGCAGCACGAAGGGAAAGGCACCCAAGGTGTAGAGAAAGAGCCTCGAGCTGAGATGGCCGTAGGCGGAGGCTTCCGTCATCAAGGTGAGGAGCGATAAAGGCGTACCCGCGACCGGGCTGCGCACCGCCAGCCACCCCTCCAGATCCGCCCGACGGTCCGGGCCCGCGCCGATCGGCAGCAGGGTGTCTTCGGGCAAGCGGGCAAGGGCGTGCGCCAACTCGGGATCGACCCCGATCTCGGGACCGGGCGGCGCAATCACCAGGCCGTTCGGTCCGACGAGCAGCTCCTGATAGCGTGCCGAGGATGTCTCCTCGTCCCCGCTCGAGATCAGCAGCGAGGAGAGTTGATCGAGACTGCCGACAGTGACGACGACGCCTTTGAACATCCCTTTGTGGACCACCGGAGCGCTCGCGATCAATCGGTGCGATTCCCCTTGAATCGAGACCTTGGATTCGTGCTCGAATCCGTCCGGGAGATCGACGGGCGGCGCGGCGGGTTGCAGGTCGACGAGTGTTTTGCCCTGCTCGTCTCGGTAGAGGATCCGTTGGTAGAGGGGCGATCCACGCAAGGTCTTCTGCTCGACATGTCGGCGGAAACGCTGCTCGATGGCATCGAGATTGGTGTTCAGTCCGTACTGCAACGACATGCCCAAGGCGAGATTGATCAGGTAGGCCTCGATCTCATGGCTTTCGGCAAGGTCCACGGCGCTGTTGCGGCGGTCGGCGGTGAAGTCGCCCACGGCGATCGCGCGACGTTGGCTGTCCGCGACCAATCGGGCGTCCGCGGCGGCGCGCAGCAGGTCTTGCGCGGTGAAGACGTTCCAGAGCAGGACAAGGGTATAGACGCAGAAGACGACCGCCAGAAGAAGCGGCCAACGCGGGGCGAGTCGACCTAGCGACGCCATCTTGGTGTGGATCGATTGATGCCCGCGCGGTTGACCGAGGGCGTTTGTCGAGCGCTGAAGGCACGTCGACGCGGCATCGTGTCAAGCCGCTCGGAGCGTGCTCCAAGGGTTGTAGCGGCCATCACCCGTCGGGTGAGCCCTCGGATGACCGCGATCGTCAAGGCCGTAGAACCCTTGCATGAAGCACGGAGCGGTCAACTACCGGACCTAGGGTCAAAGAACTCCGGAAAGTAACGGCGGATCCCCGGGTAGTATTTGTCGACCAAGCGATCGTAGGTGCCATCGGCCTTGATTCTCGCGAGGTAATCGTCGAAGGCGTCGCGCAGAGCGGGTGCGCTCTTCGGGAAAGCGGCGGCAAGATCCTGATGTTCCGAGATGGGGCCGATGATCTTGATGGCTCCGGCCCATTTCTTTAGATCGAGAATGGCATCCGGGACGTCCAACAGGGTCAGCTCGGCCTCTTCGTTGAGCAGCGCCGGGACCATCTCGTTGAGGTTTGAGCTTCTGGTGTAGGACTTTAGATCGACCCCCGAACCTGTCAGGCCGTAGTTGGCGGGGTCGAGACAGGTTCGCTCCATCACCAAGAGGCTTTTCGATCCAATCAGCGATTTGGTTTGAAGGATATCATGGGACAGGTCGTCGCTACCCGCGATCGGGGAAAGCTCGGATTCCGAGCGGGCCACCAAGAGGACTTGAGACGGAAAGGTGGGTTGTGAATACAGCAGCACCTGCTCGCGCCAGGGGAGCATCGTAAATCCGGCCGCGATCATATCCCCGCGGACCGGGTAGTCGCCTTCGAGGGTGACCTCCGAGCCGTTGCGCACCACGTCCTTGCCCAACAGATCGCGCATGACGTTGTAGAAATTCGTGTCGACGAGGACGTAGTCGACACCTAGATCCTGCGCAAAGCCTTTCACCAATTCCACGTCGAAACCGTCACCGGAGCCGGTGACGAAGTTGGCGTATTTGATGCCGAGATGGCGCAATTCGCCGCGCTCCCGAATCTCGTCGAGATCGGCGCACCAAGTGGTCGTGGACAGTCCGGCGAGGACCAGAGCACAGCCGAACGTGAGAGCTTTGCTTAAGTCGTTCATCAGCGAATCCTCCGGGACCTGTTTCGACCGGGACCGAGTCGGGATCCTACCCCTGCGTGCACACATCGACAAGCCGTCGAGCACCCCTTGTTACGGGTGTCATCCCCGTGCCCGAAGCGGCGGTACGGCTTCCGGCGCGGCGGGGGCGTGGGTCTCGGCTGTCGGCTCCGGAGCTGCCCGGCGTGGACCGGCGTGCTCGGGGTCTTCTCGGGCAATGGCTCGATCACGCGGGAAGACGCACGTAAAGGTCGAGCCCCGATCGATCTCGCTTGCGATCAGCAGGCGCGCATCGTGTCGGTTCATGATGTGCTTGACGATGGCGAGACCGAGCCCGGTGCCTCCGGATTCGCGCGAGCGGGCCTTGTCGATGCGATAAAAGCGTTCCGTCAGCCTTGGTAAATGCTCGGGCTCGATGCCGGGTCCGTTGTCTTCGACGCGCAGCTCCAGGCTGTCGCTCCATGCCGCCCAGCGGATACGGATCTCGGTACCGTCGGGCGTATGCTTGACCGCGTTGAAGATGAGATTGGAGAAGGCGCTGCGCAGCTCGGGCGAGCTCCCGAGCAAGAGCAGATTCTCGTCGATGTCGGTCGAAAATCCGTGCCGACCGTTGCTCAGTGCATGGGCCTCTTGAAGGATCAGATGCAGCTCGTCCGGGACATCGACAGGCTCCTGCACCTCCGGGTGCTCATGCATCTCCAGGCGCGAGAGTGTCAGCAGGTCTTCGATGATGAGACGCATGCGCTCGGCCTGATTGTGCATCAGGGTCAAGGGGCGACGATGATTCGGCGGCGTGGCCGAGGCGTCGATCAGGCTCTCGAGGAAGCCGGCGATGACGGTCAGGGGCGTGCGCAGCTCATGCGAGGCGTTGGCGACGAAGTCGCGCCGGATCATGTTCAGGTGATAGATCTTGGTGATGTCGCGCGCGACGACGAGGCGCTGGCGTTTGCGCTCGCCGAAGGGGGTGATGCGCAGCGACAGCATCAGGGCTCGGTTGTGCTCCGGGGCGAGCTCCATCGGCCGCAACGACTCGCCGGTCTCGACGAAGTCTTTGAGATCCGGATGGGTCAGGATCTCGAATAGCGGCCGCCCGTCGTCCTCGGGCCAGTGCACGTTCATCAGGGTCGCCGCGGCGGGATTCGCCCAATCCACCCGATGCAGCTTGTCGAGGATGACCAGACCGTCCGGTACCGCGTTGGCCGCCTCGCGGAAGCGGCGGGTGAAGCGGATCTGGCGCTTGCGGCCCTTGCGCCCGCGTTGCTGATACTGCGCGATGCTGCGATAGATCTCGCCCCAGAGCCCGCGCGGAAAGGGTGGGGTGAGCCGGTGGTGACGCCGGATCAGCAGCGCGAGATGCGCGAGCAGGTAGAGATGGCGCAGCAGATAGGCGACGAGGACCGGCGTCCAGGCCCAAGCCCAGTCGGGTGCGATCAGCCACGGCGCGGTGCACAGGACGATCGTGGCCGTGAACAGCCAAAACTCGAACGACAGGGCGCGACGCCAGGACTCTCCCCGTGGGTGTGGCTTACCGGCCAATCGCGTCAGGTCTTGTCCGAGAAGCGATAGCCCACACCGCGCACGGTCTGAAGCAGTCGGTCGTGGCCGGAGGTCTCGAGCGCCTTGCGCAGGCGGCGCACATGCACGTCGACCGTGCGTTCCTCCACATAGACCTGATCGCCCCAGACCTGATCGAGCAGCTGCGAGCGGCTGAAGGCACGATCGGCGTGGGTCATGAAGAAATGCAGGAGGCGATATTCGGTCGGGGCGATGTCGACCGGGCGCCCCTCGGCAGTGACGCGATGACTGATGTTGTCGATGCGCAGACCCCCGACGTCGATCTCGTCCGCGGGCTCGTCGGTCTTCGCGCGCCGCAGGACCGCCTTCACGCGAGCGACCATCTCGCGCGGCGAGAAGGGCTTGGCGATGTAGTCGTCGGCCCCGGTGTCGAGACCCTTGATCCGGTCCTCTTCCTCGCCGCGGGCGCTGACCATGATGATGGGTACGGCGCGGCTCTTGGGACTCTGTTTGAGCTGCTGCGCCAGCTCGAGACCCGAGCGTCCGGGCAGCATCCAGTCGAGCAGGATGAGGTCCGGGCTCTCATTGGTCAGGAGCTTGCGCGCTTCGTCCGCATGGGCGGCCTCGATCACGCGATATTCGGCGTTTTCGAGCGCGAAACGCATGACCTCGCGAATATCCGGTTCATCGTCGACGACAAGAATAGTGGTCATGGTGTTCTGAACCGCTTCAGCAGTGATCCGTGATGTTTCGAAAGAGCCTCGGCCCGGCAGGGGCTTCCCACCGTTGCCGTCGACGCGGTTCAGGTGATGACCTCGCATTCGCAGCGCGGGTTCGCCGAGGTTTACGTGGCCTCGCCTGTTGAGGCAAGTCGACTGACGCGCATTCTATTGAGGTTTGATGACGGCGCTATGACGGCAGCTGTCTTTGTCGGCCCTCGTCCTGCCCATCGACGCTTGCCCACAGCCTCACCCCCTGTAGCGGATCCCGCGGCCCTGCAGCCACTCACGGAGACGCTCGACCTTGGTGCGGAGATCGCAGGTCGGGGGAAGCTGCTCCAGATGATAGCCATACTCGATCAAGAGCGCGGTCTGCTCCTCGGTGCCGAGATCGTTCCACTCGCGCATGGGCGGGCCGGCGCTCGGTGTCTCGGGCCGCTCGCTCATGCCGGCGGTACCTTCAGCTCGGCCTCGACCTTGGCGAAGCGCGCAGCGAGTCCCTCGTGTTTGCTCTTGTCCGCGCGACTGACCAAAACGATCGCAATCGTTGCGAAGAGGATGCCCGGCACGATCTCGTACAGGTCGAAGAGTCCGCCTTGGAGCTGCCGCCATCCCAAGACCGTCAAGCCGCCGACCAGGATACCGGCGAGCGCACCGAGCCCGGTCATGCGCGGCCAATACAACGACAGGACCAGTGCCGGACCGAAGGCCGCACCGAATCCGGCCCAGGCGTAGGCGACCAGATCGAGCACCATGGCATCCGGATCCAGCGCCAGCCAAAAGGCAGCGGCCGAGATCGCGACGACCGTGATCCGCCCGACGGCGACCAGCTCGCGCGTCCCGGCCTTGCGCCGGAGCAGGGTTCGATAGAGGTCTTCGGTGAAGGTAGACGAGGACACCAACAGCTGGGAGTCGGCGGTACTCATGATCGCGGCAAGGATGGCGGCCAGGAGAAAACCCGCGATCAACGGATGAAACAGCAGATCCACGAGCAGGATGAAGACGGTCTCGCGCGCCTCGGCCGCGAGCGGCTGCTCGATGATCAGGATGCCTGCAAGACCGGTCAAGGTGGCGCCCGCGAGCGTGACCGCGACCCAGGTGACGGCGATCCAACGGGCCAGCGGAACCTTTTGCGGCGAGGCGATGGCCTGAAATCGGGCGAGGATGTGCGGCTGACCGAAATAACCCAGGCCCCAGGCCGCCAGGGAGACGATACCGATGAAGCCCAATGCGCTGCCGTCGGCGCGGGTGAAGGGATCCAGGAGGTTCGGGTTCGCGGCCTCGATCACCTCGAGCGCCAACCCGGTATCTCCGATCTGCGACAGGGCCACCCAAGGCACGGCGACCAGGGCCACCGCCATCAGCATCCCCTGCAGGACGTCGGTCCAGGAGACCGCCAGAAATCCGCCGACCGCGGTGTAGACCATGATGGACAGGACGCCGATCGCCACCGCCCAGAGGTAAGGCAGCCCGAATACGGATTGGAAGAGCTTGCCCCCGGCTACCAAGCCGGCGCTGGTGTAGAGCAGAAAAAACAGCAGGATGAAGAAGGCGGCGATGCCGCGCAGCCATCCGGCCCGGTCTTCGAATCGGTTGGCGAAATACTCCGGCAGGGTCAGGGCGTTGCCGTACGCCATGCTGAAGACACGCAGGCGGGCCGCGACGAGGCGCCAATTCGCCCAGGTGCCGAGCAAGAGGCCGCCGGCGAGCCAGATCGACTCTACGCCGGCGGCGTAGGCGAATCCGGGGAGGCCGAGCAGCAGCCAGCCGCTCATGTCCGAGGCGCTGGCGCTCAATGCGGCGACCCCGCTGCCGAGTCGCCGGCCGCCGAGGATGAAATCGGACAGATCCCGGGTGCGCCGATAGGCATACCAACCGATCATCCAGACCGCCGCGAAATAGACGGTGAAGGTGAATGCGAGGAGGAGCGGATTCTGGCTCGACATGCGGGGTCCCTGCAGCTGGCCGATTCGCCTTGTCGGATCGGTCTCGGATCGTTAGTTTAGGGTTTGCCGGCGGCCGTTTCCAAAACGACTAAACCGCGCCCAACGCGGTATGCGATGTTTTTGGATGGGATCGGCCCCGGCAGACTTGACGGGCGTTGGAGTTGGCGCGGTTTAACTTATTAAAAAATATATTTTTTAAACTGCGTCCCGCCAAGCGTCATGGATGCACAAAACGTCGAGCTCGCTCGAAAATGAGCATCTCGCTCTGGATGCGGTTTAGATCGAGGAATCTCCCATGACCGAAGCACGGATCCTGAAACGTGAGCCAGTTTTTCAAGGGCGGGTGATCGACGTCGCCCTCGAGACTGTCGCTATGCCCTCCGGGCACGAGGTGCAGCTCGAGATCATCCGCCACCCCGGCGGGGCTGCAACGGTCGCCTTGGACGAGCAGGACCGCGTCTGTCTGCTGCGTCAGTTTCGACATGCGGCGGACGGCTGGCTCTGGGAGCTTCCGGCCGGAAAGATCGACCCGGGCGAGACGCCGATCGAGACCGCGACCCGAGAATTGGCGGAAGAGGCGGGTCTGCTCGCCGAGGATTGGACCGATCTCGGGCCGATGCACAGCTCGCCGGGGGTCTTCACCGAGGTGATTCATCTCTGGATGGCCCGCGGGCTGACTCGCCAGCCCCACGTCCATGAGCAGGACGAGCTGATCGAGATCCATTGGCTGCCTCTGGCCCAAGCGCTCGATTGGTGCAACGACGGCGAGATCACGGACGCCAAGACGCTCATCGGTCTCTATCGCGCACACGGCATGATCAAGGGTGCCCTCGAAATGCTCTCCGAGGACGCCGGCTGTTAAACCGCGTCCAGAGCGAGTTGCTAACTTTTGCGTGAGTTCGACGTTTGGTACATCCACGGCCCTTAGCGGGGACACGGTTTAAAATGACATGTTTTTTAAAGTCTTAAGCCGTGGCGTCTCCAGCGGTTGTCAAAACTGCCGGAGCCGATCCCATCCAAAAACATCGCATACCGCGCTGGGCGCGGTTTAGCGCTGCTTTCGCCGCAGGCGGGCGCGAGTGATCCCGATCAGACCTCGCCCCGCCTCGACCGTCGCGGCCAGCGTGATCAGCGCCGCGACCAGCACCGGACCGAAGGGCTGATCCAGCGTCAGTGCCGCGAGGTAGGCCAGAAGATAGCCGCCGGCACCGATCAGACCACAGAGCACCAGCGTCCAGGTCCAGCCGGGGGCAATTCGAAAGGCGATCCAGGCCGGCACCAAGACGAGTGCGAAGGCACCCATCAGGCCGACGGTCGCGGTGCCGATCGCCATCGCCAGCGCGGTCAAGAGGTCGAAGCTCAGGTGCCAGCGGTGCGCCGGCAGGCGGTTCGCAGTCTCGTCGTGTGGAAAGAAACGGGCGCGCATCAGCAGAGGTATCAGCCGGGGCAGGGCGGCTGCGGCGAGCCCGGCGAGCGCGAGTGCGGCAATCAACTCCAGTGCCCCCGCGAAATAGAGCTGACCGTCGACGAGCGCATGCCCGAGTGTCGCGCCGAGACTGGTGTTGGCCGCGATCAGAAAGAGCGCCGACCACCCGAACAGGATCATGAACCCGTAGGCGAGATTGCCGCGTGCGCCGGTGAATGATTTGACCGCGCCGCCGGCCAGCGCACCGAGCGGCGCACCGAGCACCGCCGGCAGCCCGAGCGCGAGTCCGAGCAGTGCACTCGCGGCGGCCAGATGCGCCAGTCCGAGTGCGGCCAGCCATTCATCGCGAAGCAGGAGCAAGGCCCCGATCGGCGGCAAGACCAGCGCGATGGCCATTCCGGTGATCAGCGGCAGCCGAAATAAGGGATCCAGAACGAGATCGAGCGCGCTCATGCGATCTCGATCATCCGCGAGCAGGCATCCTCGAGAAATCGCCGCTCGTGGCTGACGAGCAGCACGCCCCGGTCCGGGAGCAGTCGCGCGCCGCTCGTGTCGCGACGGGCGAGCCGGCTCGGGGTCAGCATCTCGGTCAACAGGGCCTCCCGCTCCGGGTCGAGATTGTTGGTGGGCTCGTCGAGCAGGATCAGGTCGGCCCGACCGGCGATGGCGGCCCAGACGCACAGAAGCTGATATTGACCGCCGCTCAGGCGGTCGATGCGCTGTCTCGAAACCGCTTGGAGGGCGGCGGGCATCTCCTGCAGGGATGTGCCGGTAAAGCGCAGCAGCTCGCGTCCCGTCACCGGCATGCTCGGCAGGCGGATCGGCTGCTGCGCCTGATAGGCGATGACCAGACCGGGCATCCGCAGGATCCGTCCGGCGAGCAGGTCCGCGCGGTCGGCAATGGCGTTGAGCAGCGTGGACTTGCCGCACCCGTTCGCACCCCAAAGACCGACGACCTCGCCGGGGAAGACGTCGAGCGAGAGGGGCCCGACCACCGGCCGGCCATAGCCGGCGACGAGACCCTCGACACGCAGCAGCGGCGTGCTCAACGAGCCGGAGCCAACGTCTGCACCCAGAGGTCGATGTGGTCGAGATAGCCGCTTCCGTCGGCACCCATCGGTGGGTCGAGCGAGAGACGGCGGGCTTCCCATCCCAGGCTCTTGGCGAGGCGTTCGGGTGCCTGCGCAGACGCATAAGGGGCATAGACGATTACGCCGGATCGATCCCGAAGCTTCTCGGACAGGGTCTTGATCTGCTGGGCTGTCGGCGGTACGCCCGGGATCTCCTCGATGGTGCCCAGCAGCTGAACCCCGAAGCGATCGAGCAGGTAGAGCGCATCCCGATGATAGAGGACCACGCCCGGCGCACCCGCCAGCCGGGCTTGCCAAGCGTCCATGCGTTGCTCGACCGCGGCGGCGAAGGACCGCGCGTTGGCCCGATAGGTCTCGCCGCCCGCAGGATCGAGCTGTGCCATGCGCTCGCTCATTGCGGATGCGACGATCGCCATCCGCACGGGATCCATGTTCACGTGCGGGTTGCCGACCGGATGGACATCGCCGAGCGTACGGTCTGCCGGCGAACCGCCCTCCAGCAGATCCACCTGGGCAGCGGCCTCGAAATAGCCCGGCTGGCCGGGCAGGATCCGCGGGTTGGCGGCGCTGCCGATCGCCACCGGCAGCCAGCCGACCTCGAGCTCCGCGCCCACGGCGACGACCAGATCCGCATCGCGTAGCGCACGAATCATGGTCGGCTTGGCTTGGAGCATGTGTAGATCGCGATCCGGCGAGGCCAGCATCGTGACCTGCACGCGCCCGGCACCGACCGTGCGAGCCAATGCGCCCATACTCGAGTTGGTCGCCACGACATTGAGCTCGGCGGCCTGCGCTGCCCCGAAGGTCAGCAGACCCCCGAGCATCCCCGCGAGAACGGAAACAACAAAACCTTTGACCATCACGACTCTCGCGTCAACCGCGTTAAACAAAGCGACCACCTCGACCCGATCCCAATCAAGACCGATCCATCCTGAAATCGCGGCGACTCCAGGATCGCGGACACATGGGTGGCCCGATCCCGAGTCAACCCGCTGCACGTCGCACGGGACGCGATTTCAGAAGGCGTGCGCCCCATGCGAGCCCATACTCACCAGGAACTGAAGATAGAAGGCGTCGAACCGCTCGCGCTCGCCGGGAGCCACCAGGATGTCGTTGTGCGCATACTGGGCGCGCAGTCGGGAGAACTCCGAGAGGTTCCAGGTGACATCGAATGTCCAACGATCCGACGAGCCGAAGCCCGCATCCTTGCCTCCGTCGCTGATCTCGTTGGTCATCCCGAGCACATCGTAACGGAGGCCGGCCGTCCATTTCGGGGCGAATCCGTAGATCGCCTGGGCATAGAGCCCGTCCGTGGTGAATGTGCGGCGTGAGCCGATGATCTCCGGATGGACGCTCGAGGTGATCGTCATATCCTTGATCGAGCGAAGGTACTCGCTCTGAAACTTGAAGCTCTTGTGTCCGTGGGCGCCGCCGCCGTCGTACTTGTAGACGAGGTCGACACCCCACAGTCGTGCGTCGCCGGCGAGACCGCTGCGGTGGATCTCGATTTCGTAATCGTCGTCCTGCGCGTCGTCGTCGCCGTGAGCATGGGTGTGCTCTTGCACCTCTTGATGCTGGTTGTTGTTCGCATAGGACAGCCCGAGCTGAAGCGCATGATTGATCCCGATGTCGGGCGCGACCTTGGCGAAGGCGGTCCAGAGTCGCGGGCCGTCGTCGGTGTCGCCGAGCTCCAGCGCCGCCCGGTCGTCGTCGCCCAAGGTTGCGCCGAATATCTCCTGGTTGCCTTGCAGGCCTTCGACGCCGAGCAGGGTATAGAAGGGCAGCTTCGGGAGCCAGGTCAGTTGAAGCCCGGTGTCCTGAAGCCCGTGCGGGCCGAGCAGATTGAGGTAAGGCAGGTTTTGATCGACGAAGTCCCACTGATGGGGATGCTGCCGGTTGATGTAGCCGAAATCGCTGAGGAACTTGCCGCCTTTTACGCGCAAGCCGGCCGGGAGGCTGCGCGTCTGAAAATAGCCCTCTTCCAGCTCGACGGTACCGTCCCCGTCGATCGCGAGGAACAGGGAGCCATCGAAGTAGGGGTCGACAGTGGCGGAGAAGGCGATCTCGGCCTCGCGGA
The DNA here is from genome assembly GCF_900106925.1 of Thiocapsa roseopersicina. Classification (GTDB taxonomy): domain Bacteria; phylum Pseudomonadota; class Gammaproteobacteria; order Chromatiales; family Chromatiaceae; genus Thiocapsa; species Thiocapsa roseopersicina. The sequence continues at coordinate 125,177 of NZ_FNNZ01000008.1, read as the reverse complement.
AGTTGAAGCCATTCTCGGTGAGGCCGTGCGCATGGTCTCCGTCCTCCTCGTGGTCGTGAACCTGGTCTGCACCGCGCGACGGTTGATAGGCAAGCCCGACGAGCGTGGCGCCCTCGCCGTCGATTCCGTCGTGGTAATAATTGCCGTCGAGGAAGACCGAGATCTGCGGGTTGAATGCATTGCCCGAGCTCAGTGCACCGAGACCGGTCTTGCCCGACTCCGGGCTCGCGGGAGGCATGACAGGCGGTGCCGTCATCGGCTGCGACTCGGTCGAGGCGATCCGGTCGGCTTGCTCCAAGGGTACCTCATCCGCATCCGAGCGCGTTGCGGCCTTGGTCGCGTCACGCTCGGCCTTCGCGAGGCGGGACTCGAGATCCTGGATCCGGCGCTCGTACTGGGATTTCATCTGATCCACCATCGCCCGGAGCTCCGCGATCTCGTTGTCCGTGGCGGGGAACGCGGTCATCGGTGTCAGCAAGGCCAATGCGATGGCGATCTGTAGCTCGGATCCTCGCGTGAGCCGGTGCCGGATCGCAAGCCCATCCGTCAGCGTACCCCCTGAATTTATGTTATAACATTTCATAAGTAACGCGAGCTCTTTGGGATTGCAGGAACGTCATGCTCCGGTGCATAGGCGGAGGCCGATTCAGCCGCAACGCTGCGCAAGGGCGGTTTTGGCTCGACCATCCCGGTGGACCGCTTGCGCTTTGGGTGGCCGGACCGGCGACCCGGACCGGCTTGCCTCCGATAGACTTGCCGAAGGCCACCCGAATACGCGATGCTCAGCGGAGGTCACTTGGATTGCCGGCGGTCTAACCGGCTGAGGCCGTGGACGACGCGCGATGCACGCCTCGGGCGGCACCGGCGAGATCTGCGGCCGTTCGGTCGCAAACACGGCGTTGCGTTGGGACCGATGCGTTGCATGGTCCGGGTGCCGACAGTGCGTTCGGGTTAGCCTACTCAAGGAGGTTGCCGAAGGCGTGTTATGTTATTACATATTCGATCTGCGTCAAGGTGAGGGGGTGTCCTATGGCTGAGGATCCAGGGTCCGACTATTCTCCCGGTCCCGATGAGGAGTACATGAGCGAGCGCCAGCTGGCCTACTTTCGCACCAAGCTGCTCGCCTGGCGCGAGGCGCTTCTGGAGGAGGCTCAAGGAACGCTCGACGGCTTACGCGACAGTGCCCATCACGAGGTCGGCGACGATGTGGATCGCGCCACCCGCGAGGCGGATCAAGCACTTGAGCTAAGGACCCGCGACCGTTGTCGCAAGCTGGTCCACAAGATCGACGAGGCGTTGGTGCGTATCGAGGACGGAAGCTACGGCTACTGCGAGGAGACCGGCGAGCCGATCGGTCTGGCACGCCTGGAAGCACGTCCGGTCGCGACCCTCTCGGTCGAGGCGCAGGAGCGGCGCGAGATCAAGGAGCGCCAGCAGTTGAGCGGTGCCATGTGAGGCCGGCTCCGGTCCCGGGCGAGGGCGGTGCTGGCCGGTCGATCTTCAGCGCGGGCCGATATTGATGCCGATCGACAGACGCGGCAACGCACTGCGATTGGTCTCGACGGCATGGGGGAGGTGCGGCGGGAAAAAGATGAAGGTCCCGGCACAGGGCTCGATGTGAATCGTCGATGGCCCGTCGTAGAGGATCAAATCGCCCGAGTCCGGCGGGATCGCGACGTAGTAGACGCCGGAGAGCATCTCGTCGTGCTCGTCGTGGGTGTGCTCGGAGGTGCTTTGGCCCGGCCCCGTGAGATTCAGCCAAAATCCGCAGCGCAGCGTCCCCGGCGCGCGCCCGAGGACCAAGCCGGCACAGGCGAGTGCCTGATCCAGGACCGGTAGAACGGCCGGGATGCGTGTACGCTCGATGTAAAGATTCTCGAACCGACCGCCGATAAAATGGGTGCGACGCTCGAAATCATCCTCTCGCATCCCGCTCACGGCGGCCGCGATGGCCGTGTTGATCCGCTCGGCGTCGGCAAGGCCGCATCGATGGATGTCGGCATTGGACCAGCCGACTCGGCTCGGCCTTGCGGGAGCGGATTCGCTGCCGCAGAGTGCGATCCTTTTCGTGGTCCCCTGCGCATCTGCGATGGGTTTTTTCATCGAGCTGTCTTCCCCCTTCGTTCCTTCGAGATCGGGTCGAGTGTGCTGTGCGGCGAGCCGATATTTACCGGGTACGGAAAATAGACCGAGCGTTTAGCTCATGGCTCGGGGCCGCCCCATGGCAGAATCGGTACGGCGGTAATGCTGTTCTTGGGCGAGCCTTCGATGACCCTGTCGCTGTAGCTCAAGTAGACCAAGGTCTGTCGGGGCGCATCGTAGAAGCGCACGACCTGGAGGCTCTTGAATAGTAGCGAGGTGCGCTTCTTGAAGACCTCGTCGCCGTCCTGTTTGCCGTCGCGAATGTCGTCGGTCAGCGTGATGGGACCGACCTGCACGCAATGGATCGCCGCATCGGAGGTGTCCTCCGCGACGCCGACCGCACCCGACACGCCGCCCGTCTTGGCGCGACTCAGATAACAGGCCACGCCCGGGATCGCCTCGTCATCGAAGACCTCGACGAGGATCTTGTCGTTCGGACCCATCCATTTGAACTTGGTGGCGACACTGCCGATGATCTCGGCGGCGGCCGTGCCGATCAGGAGAAACGAGACCAGGCCGAGCGCGATGCGTCTTTTCATGGTGCGATCTCGATCCGAGCGACGATCTGCCTTATGCCGCGAAGAGTCGATCGGACTCGCTGCGGCTGCGTGTCAGGGCGTCCTCGATGGAGACGCCGAGGAACCAGTTTCCGGTGACGGCGAGCCGCGTCCCGGCAAGGGTCTCGTCGAGCCGTCGTACCCGCGCGGTATGGCCCGTGCGCAGGGCAGGCAAGCGATTGCGGACCCGCGCCTGCGCCGCGATGTGGCGCGGCGTGGTGCCCAGCGCGAGACAGGCTCGCTCGATCTGGGCCTGCTCGCTCAGCACGCCGGGTCGGAAGTGGAAGGCGAATCCGCGGTAGCTCGGGTCGGCAAGGAAGTCGCGCGAGACGGCCGAGTAGAAGGCTTCGTCCACCGCGATCAGACCCGCAATGGGTTTGAGCCCCAGGTCCGAGGTGCGGAAGGCCAAGACCAGAGTCTCGATCTCGGCCACGCCGATATCGGTGATTGCGGCACGTGCGGCGTCGAATCCGGCCGGCATCAGCGCGGTGGCGACATCGGGCGGAACGGCGAGGGTGAGCGAGCCGCAGCTCAAAGTCTCCCCGCCGGTCGTGACGCGAAAGCCGTCGCCGTTGCGCTCGATGGCGGAGATCTGTTGTCCGGTGCGGACCTCGAGCCCCTTCTGCGCGGCGATCGCCGCCGGGATGGCGGAGAGTCCGGTCGAGAAGGTGAACGCCTTGATGACGTCCTTGCGGCGCGGTTTGCGACGAAACAGGGCCTCGGCGGGGTAGTCGTCGGCCGGTTGGCAGATCACGGCCTGAAAGGCGTGACGCAGCAGGTCACGGTAGTTGCGTTGTCCGAGCACGTCGCCGTAATAGGCGGAGACGCTGCGTCCTTCCTTGGGGGCGGAGAAGATCTTCGGGATCGAGCGCATTGCCTCCCAGAGGTGCAGCGCCGAGAGGATCGAGCCGCGCTGCCCGCCTTTCCAGAGAAGATAGCCGACCTTCCCCTTGGGCTGAACGTGTCGGGTCAATCCGAGATCGTCCAGGATCGACAGAAGATTGCCGTAGCTGTTGAAGCAGGTGTGACCGCCGGCCTCGGTCCAGAAGCCGCCGAGCTCCGGAAAGGTCTGGCTGTTGATGCAGCCCCCGACACGCTCGGAGGACTCCAGCACAAGCGTCCGGCGACCGCGGCGAGCGGCGAAATGGGCGGCACCCAAGCCGCTGATGCCGGCGCCGATGACGATATGGTCCAAGTCCGTGCTCATACTCTGCTCATAGGTTGATGCGTCAGTCGGGCGGCGCTTTAATCTCGCTCCGAGGACGCTCGGTCGGCGGCTCCATCTCGGCGAGCGAGAGATAGTCGATGTCGGGAATCGGGATCGGCGTGGGCGGCGGCTCGCAGTCAGCCAGGCTCCAGTCCTGGCCCGAGACGAGGCTCAGCTCGCCCGTGTCGAAGGCCGCTATGTTAACCGTACGTGTGGGTTCGAGAAAGTCGTCTTGGGTGGTGGCCAGCGCCAGGGGCGGGGTGTCGATGCCGCTGTCGTCGGATGATTCCGGCGGCGAGGGTGGGTTGCGGTGCGCAGCGGATGCGGCATCGGTCGTGTTGCCGGATGTCGGCGATAGCGCATCTGTGTCCAGAAGCGTGTCCAGCGGCGTCACCGTCAGGAGGGCGCCGGCTTGCTCGAAGACCTCGGTGAAGCGTGCCGCGGTCGCGGCATCCGCGTTGCGCTTGACGATCACCGGCCGACCGGTGAAGAGGCGCTCGGCACCAGCCTCGCTGAGCTTGAAGAGCGCCGTCAGGCGCTCGCGCGCCCGCGCCGGATCGGCTCCGGGCACAAGATCGCCCTTGTAGCTGAGATCGAACCGTTCCTCTGCCATGGCTGATGTCACGTTGGTGGATCGGGGCAGACCCCGGAGCGATGCTCGGGCGATCGCCCGGGCAGGGCGCCCGGCGAAGTAAGGTCAGAGCGGCTTAGACAGGCTGAATGCACCTCGGACGTCGCCGAGGCTGTAGCCGCGTGCCATGTCGTCAGGATAGCGCTCATCGATCGCTGCCGCGACCTCCGGCGTGATGTCGCTGCCATGGCAGGCGAGGCAGACCTCGCCGGTCGGGATCGCCTTCATGAAGCGAAAGGTCTTGCCGTCGGCGGTCTCGACGGCCTCGGCATAGGCCATGGGTTGCACGTCTTCCCCGGCGGCGCGACGGGCGTCGAAGTCCGCGAGGATCTTCTGCTCCCAGGCATCCGGCGCGTTGTCGCTATTGCGGGTCTTGAGACTAGTTCGACCGACCTGCCAACCGGAGCTCTCCGAGAGGTCGGCCGCGATGGCGGGTGCGCGCTCTTGGCAGACCGCGATGGCATTGGTCGGCCCGCCATCCTTGATGGCGGCCTGCAGCTCGCCCTGCAGGGTCGTGGCGAACTCCTTTACGATGGCCTTGGCCTCCGCAGCATTCGGATTCGGCGGTGTCTCGGCGCTGAGCGTGGTGGCGGCGAGGATGGCGGAAGCTGCGGCCAAGCGTGCGATGAGCTTCATGGGCAAGGTCTCCGAGTCGATGGATTGGGGACAGAGTGTCGGGGCGAGCAGGACGAACGGGTTCCGAGCGACCGGGCGAGTTGCATCGCCGCGATCCCGGCGCGAGGCTCGCCGTCTTTGACGGATCGACCGTCGAGAGTTCCCTGCGCCCAGCCGTTCGGCGAAACGCTATACGGGATCGCCTCGGCACGCATTGATTTTTCGGCGCATCGCACACGCCGGTTATCGCGCGTCCTCGCCCGAGCGAGCCTCTCGGGATCGGCGTGGGGCTCAGCTCGCGGCCCGCAGAGGTGCGACCTTGGACGTCGCCTCGGGTAGCTCCGCGTCCGTCTCGCTGTCGCCCTTCTCGGTTTCGGTGGTCTCGATCTCGGCCGACTTGCCCTTGAGGATGCGCTCGACCGTCTTGGCATTGCGCGCGAGATAGATAGTCAGCTCCTCGAGATCGCTCTCGGGCAAATCAGGCAGGATCTTGTCGTGGCGCAGGAGATCGGCGAGACGCTCCGCGCTTTCGAGTGCTTTATCATAGGCGTCGGCGGTCTTTTTGTCGGTCGTACGCAAGCGTTCGGCTCCCTTCTGGTCTCTGACGACGTATTCGATCTCGATCACGGTCTTGGGCTCCAGGGTCGGCTGTGGTAATGCCCCGCGCGAGGGCTCGAGCGGACAGTATACTGTCTAAAAAGACAGCCATGCACGCGAGACCGTCGGCGCGAGGGGCCGGGCGCCGAACCGCTCGAAACATTAAACCGCGCCCGGCGCGGTATGCGATGTTTTTGGATGGGATCGGCCCCGGCAGACTTGACGACCGCTGGAGCCGGCGCGGTTTAAGATATTAAAAAATAAATCATTTTAAACCGCGTCCCCGCTAAGAGCCGCGGATATACCAAACGTCGAAACCACTCGAAAATTTGCATCTCGCTCTGGAACGCGGTTTAGATGACACCTTGCCAAATGATTTCTCCGCGCCATAAAATCATCACCTAAACATAACTAGTGATGTCTGAGACATGGTCACTGCCGCTCAGATCCGTGCCGCGCGCGCCCTGCTGGGGCTCGACCAAAGACGTTTGGCCGAGGCTGCCGGGCTGTCCGTGCCGACCATTCAACGGATGGAGGCCAGTGACGGTCAAGTCCGCGGCAACCTGGATTCGGTCATGAAGCTGATCGAGGCCCTCGATCGGGCCGGCATCGAGCTGATCGGCGATGCTCAGGTCAGCGCGGGCGGCGGGCGCGGTGTCCGGCTCAAGCGGACCGACTCCGAGGCGAACGGGCCCGACGCGACGCCATGAGGATCGAGACCGCCTTGGCCATCGCCGGAATCGCGGTGGCGCTCGCCCTCGGGTCGGCCGCCGTCTCGCTGCTGGCGGCGCGATTCCCCAAGGTGGTGCGCTTCGCGGCGATGCCGCTGACCGGACTCTGCGGTGTGGCTGCGATCCTGGCAGGACTGGGCGCCTTGTTGTCGGGCGGCGCGGCGACCGCGACCTTGCCCTTGGGCCTGCCTTGGCTGCCCTGGCATGTGCGTATCGATGCACTCGCCGGGTTCTTCCTGCTCCTGATCGGTCTGGTGACTAGCGCGATCGGACTCTACGGGCCGGCCTACGTGCGCGGTCTGGAGCAGGGCCGGGATTCGCTGGTCGCGCTCGGCGGCTTCACCGGGCTCTTCCTGGCCGGGATGCTCTTGGTTGTTCTGGCCGACGACGCCTTTCTCTTCATGATCGCCTGGGAGGTCATGTCGCTGGCGTCCTACTTCTTGGTCGCCTTTCAGCATGAGCAGGCGGCCAACCGACGCGCGGCCTTTCTCTATCTCCTGATGGCCCATGTGGGAGGCCTGAGCATCCTGTTGGGGTTCGGGGTGCTGGCATCCTTCGGCGACGGCTTCGCCTTTGCGTCCATGCGGGCCGCCGAGCTGTCGTCGGTTTGGGCCAGCGTGGCGTTCGGGTTGGTCTTCATTGGCTTCGGCATGAAGGCCGGTCTGGTGCCGCTGCATGCTTGGCTGCCCGAGGCCCATCCGTCCGCGCCGTCTTACATCTCGGCCCTGATGTCCGGCGTCATGCTCAAGGTGGCGGTCTACGGCTTCATCCGCCTGGTCTTCGATCTGATCGGCGATGTCCAGTGGACCTGGGGTATGGCGGTGCTGGCGATCGGCAGCCTCTCGGCGCTCACGGGCGCGCTCTTTGCCCTGATGCAGACCGATCTGAAGCGTCTGCTGGCCTATTCATCCGTCGAGAATCTGGGCATCGTCTTCATCGCGCTGGGCTTGGCGCTGATCTTCATCGACACCGGCCATCCGTTGCCGGGTGCGCTCGCCTTCGTCGCGGCGCTCTATCACGCGCTGAATCACGCACTCTTCAAGGGTCTGCTCTTCCTGGGCGCCGGTTCCATCCTGCATAGCACCCACGAGCGGGACCTGGAGCAGATGGGCGGTCTGCTGCGGCGCATGCCTTGGACGGGGCTCTTCTTCCTGATCGGCTGCCTGTCGATCGCGGCGCTGCCGCCCTTCAACGGCTTCGTCTCCGAATGGCTGACCTTTCAGGCCGCCCTGCAGGCCTGGCAGCTCGACAGCGGCGTCATGCGCAGCCTCATCCCGATCGCGACCGCCGTGCTGGCGCTCACCGGCGCACTGGTGGCGGCGACCTTCGTGAAGGTTTACGGCATCGCTTTTCTCGGTCAGGCGCGCAGTCGGCATGTGCGCCGCGCCCGGCCCGGCCCTTGGGGGATCCGTGCCGGACAGGGTCTGTTGGCCGTACTCTGTGTTCTGCTGGGTCTGTTTCCGACCCTGGTCATCGGTCTGATCGACGCCGTCCCGCGTCAGCTCCTCGGCGGCGGGCTACCCGACGCGGGTAGCCGAGGCTGGCTCTGGCTGGTGCCCGATGCGTTCGAAACGGCCAGCTACAGCGCGCCTCTGGTGACTTTGCTGCTCATCGCCATCGCCGTTTTCGTGGTCTGGGGACTGCGTCGTGTCGGCTTGCGCCGGGTGCGCCGCTGCGATGCCTGGGACTGCGGCTTCGCACCGCCGACGGCGCGGATGCAGTACACCGCAACCGCCTTCGCCCAACCGATTCGACGGGTCTTCGCGCTGCTGTTCAGGGTGGAGGAGGCGCAGGTCCCGCGCGACGACGGCGGAATGCGCCATCAGATCAAGATCGGCGACCGCAGCTGGGACGCACTCTATCTGCCACTGGCAGGTCTGGTCGAGACGGCGGCGCGACGCGTGGTTCGTCTGCAGTCGGGCAACGTCCGCGCCTATCTCGGGTGGACCCTGCTGACGTTGCTGGTCTTGCTGTGGATCGTCTCCGCGTGAGCGGACTTAAACCGCGTCCAGAGCGACATGCGTCGTTTTCATGTTGCGTTTTGATCTGGAGATGTCCTCGGTCTCGGTGAGACGCGGTTTAAATCGAATATTTTTGAATACTTTAAACCGCGCCAGCTCCGACAGTCGTCGAAGCTGGAGCGGCCAAGCCACTCCAACAAACGACGCATACCGCACCGGGCGCGGTTTAATGATGAAGCGCTGAATCCGATGGCCGACATCCTCACCCCATCCGCCTGGCTGCTCGCACTCTTGCAGGCGCTCCTGTTTCCGGCGCTTGCCCCGCTCCTGGTGGGCTGGGTCCGCAAGGTCAAGGCCCGCCTGCAGAACCGGCGCGGGGCCTCGGTCTTCCAACCCTATCGCGAGCTGCGCAAGCTGCTCTTCAAGGAGGCCCGGGTTGCCCATACCGCCTCGCCGCTCTTTCGCGCCGCACCCTCCGTGGTGTTCGTCGCCACCTGGCTGGCGGCGGCGACGGTGCCGCTTCTGACCATCGATCTGCCGACCGCGGTGGTCGCCGACATCATCGTCCTGGTCGGGCTGTTGGCGCTGGCACGGGTCTTTTTGGCCCTTGCCGGCATGGACGTGGGGACGGCCTTCGGCGGCATGGGCGCCTCGCGCGAGATGATGATCTCCGCCCTGGCCGAGCCGGCGATGCTGATGGCGGTCTTCACCCTGGCCATGACCGCCCACAGCACCAATCTGGGCAGCGTCATCGCGCATCATCTGGGCGATGCCTTCGTCCTGCGCCCCTCCTATCTCTTCGCTTTTGCCGGGCTGACGCTGGTGGCGCTCGCCGAGACCGGCCGCATCCCGGTCGACAATCCGACGACCCACCTGGAGCTGACCATGGTCCACGAGGCCATGGTGCTCGAATACTCGGGTCGGCATCTGGCTCTGATGGAGTTGGCCGCTCAGATCAAGCTCCTGCTTTACGGTGTGCTGGTCGCCAACATCTTCTTTCCCTGGGGGATCGCGACGGATCCGACCCCCGTGTCGCTGGCGATCGGCTTTGGTGCCATCCTGCTAAAGCTGGCGCTGCTCGGGGCTGCCTTGGCGGTGGCCGAGACGGTCTTGGCCAAGATGCGCCTGTTCCGTGTCCCGGCTTTTCTCAATCTCGCTTTGCTTTTGTCGCTGCTCGGGCTCTTGAGTCACGTCATCCTGGAGGTCGGAGCATGAACCTCCCGGCGTTGCCGCTGCTGCAACAGTTGGTCGTCCTGCTGGCCGCCCTGGTGCTTTTTCTCTCGTTTGTCCTGCTGGCGCAGAGTCGGCTGGTCTCGGCGATCCATGCCTTCGCCTGGCAGGGCGCCCTGGTCGCCGCGGTCACCGCGGTCGTGGCCCTGAGCGGCGAGGTCCATCATCTGTATTTCTCGGCCGGGTTGACGCTGATCCTCAAGGCGCTGGTGATCCCGGCGATGCTCCACCGACAGGTCCGCGGGCTGGAGCTGGAGCGTCACACCGAGGCCCTCCAACGTCCGACCCTGGCCATCATGGCTGCGGTCGGCCTGGTGATCTTCAGCTCCTGGCTGGTCCTGCCGCTGGTGGCCGAAGAGCTGGCCTTCACGCGCAACATTCTCGCCATCAGCCTCGCCGTGGTCCTGATCGGCTTTTTGATGATGGTCGTCCGCCAGCAGGCGGTTGCCCAGGTGCTGGGTTTCATGTCGATCGAGAACGGGCTCTTCCTTGCCGCCGTCTCGGCGACCGGCGGCATGCCCTTGATCGTCGAGCTGGGCGTCGCCTTCGACGTCCTGGTGGCGATGGTCCTGTTCGGGGTCTTCTTTTTTCATATCCGCGAGAGCATCGATTCGCTGGACGTGGATCGGCTTAACCGCCTGAGCGAGACGCCGGAGATCGCCGGGGAGGAGCGGCCATGACCGCACTCCTGATCACCCTGATTGCGCCTTTGCTGGGTGCGCTCCTGCTGGCCATGGTCCGCCCGCCTGCCGTGGGTGGCTGGCTGAACCTCGCCGTCTCCGCACTCACGCTGGCCGCGGCCGGCTGGTTGGCCTGGACGGTGGCGCTGGAGGGCGAGGTCTTCGGCCGACTGATCGGCATCGGTTTTCGGGTCGACGCCTTCAACGTCTATCTGGTTGCCTTGACCGCCTTCGTCGGCCTGACCACGTCGATCTTCTCGCGGCCCTATATGCGCCATGTCCGTGCCGAGGGTCGTGTCTACCTCGGCGGCATGCGCGTCTATCACAGCATGTATCAGACCTTCATGCTGACCATGCTGACGGCGCTCACCACCGACAATCTGGGTGTCCTCTGGGTTGCGGTCGAGGGCGCGACCCTGGCCACCGTGCTGCTCGTCTCGCTCTACCGCACACCCGAGGCGATCGAGGCGGCCTGGAAATATTTCATCCTCTGCGGTGTCGGCATCGCGCTCGCCCTGTTCGGCACCGTGCTGACCTATTTCGCCGCCCAGCATGTCGATTTCGGTACGCTCGCCGAGCCCGGCGCCGGTCTGATCTGGAGCAGCCTCTACACTCATGCAGCCGCGCTCGACCCCACCGTCATGCGTATCGCCTTCGTCTTCCTGCTGGTCGGCTACGGCACCAAGGTCGGCCTGGTGCCGATGCACCAGTGGCTGCCCGACGCCCACTCCGAGGGGCCGACACCCATGTCCGCCGTGCTCTCCGGGTTGCTGCTGAACGTCGCCCTCTATGCCTTGGTGCGTTTCAAGATGCTGGTGGACGGCTCGCTGGCGGCGACCGCCTCGCCGCACCTGGCGGGAGCCTTGCTGATGGGCTTCGGGCTGGTCTCCTTCACGGTTGCCGGGCTCTTCCTGCACCGTCAGCGCGACATCAAGCGCCTGTTCAGCTACTCCTCCATCGAGCACATGGGGCTGATGACCTTTGCCTTCGGGCTCGGTGGCCCGCTCGCCACCTTCGGCGCGCTGCTGCACATGCTGGTGCATTCGCTGACCAAATCGGCCATCTTCGTCACCGTCGGTCATGCCGCGCATATCGCCGGTAGTCAGGGGATCGAGAAGATCCGCGGGCTCATCCGCACCCAGCCGGCGGTCGGCTGGTCGCTGCTGATCGGCGTGGCCGCTATCGCCGGCTTTCCGCCGTTCGGGGTCTTCACCAGCGAGTTTCTGCTGCTCACCGCCACGATGCAGGCGCAGCCCTGGCTGACGCTCCCGCTGGTGACCGGTCTTGCCATCGCCTTCGCCGGGCTCTTCCGGCATCTGCACCCGATGGTTTACGGCACCCCGCCCGAGGGCCAACAGCCCGTCCAGGCCAACCTGATCCCGGTCGCCGTCCATCTGGGTCTGGTTCTCTGGTTGGGACTTGCGATCCCGGGCTTCCTCGCGCAATGGCTTAACCGGGCGACGCAACTCATCACGGGGAGCAGCCTGCTATGAGCCGCTTCGACTGGTTGTCCGAGTATCTGGCCCGTCTCGAAGACGATCATCTGATCGCCCGACACGGCGATAACCGCGCCCTGGCCCCGGCTCATCGGCTCGAGCTCGACGCCGAGGACTGGGGGCCGGCCGGGAGGATCGCCGCAGCGATGGGGCTGAGGCACGCCGGCGTCTGGGCCGATCCGCTCGGGCCTGGCCCAATGGAGAGCGATACCGAGATCGAGGGTCCGGCGATTCGCGTGCAGGCGTGCCTGGAACAGGGCGGCGACTATCTGATCCTGCAAACCCTGGTGTCACAGGCGCGTCCGGTTCTGGGCTCGCACACTCCGGCCTACCCGGGTGTCGATCGTCTGGAACGCCACGCTCAAGACCTGACCGGCGTGCGCTTTCTCCGGCACCCGGACGAGCGTCGTTGGACCCGCCACCAAGCCTGGTCGGCCGACGACTATCCCCTGCGTGCGGATTTCCCGATCGAAGGGCGCAGCGCGGGGCGCACCCCGGCCGATGTCGACTACCCCTTCACCCGCATCCAGGGCAGCGGCGTCTACGAGATCCCGGTCGGACCCGTCCATGCCGGCATCATCGAGCCCGGACACTTCCGCTTCCAGGCCGCGGGCGAGGACGTCCTGCGTCTCGAGGAGCGGCTCGGCTATGTCCATCGGGGGATCGAGAAGATCGCCGTGGGCCGTGATCCGCAGGGCCTCATACGACTCGCCGGGCGCGTCTCCGGCGACTCGACCGTCGCCTATGCCTGGGCCGCCGCTCAGGCAATGGAGCGGGCCGCCGGCTGCGCGCCGCCGCCGCGCGCAACGAGCCTGCGCGCACTCCTGGCCGAGCGCGAGCGCATCGCCAATCATCTCGGCGACATCGGTGCCATCTGCAACGATGTCGGATTCGCCTTCGCCCACGTCCAATGCGCCCGGTTGCGCGAGCAGTGGCAGCGCCGCAGCGCCGCACTCTTCGGTCATCGCCTGATGATGGACACGCTGGTCCCGGGCGGCGTCGCCTACGGCCTCTCCGAGACGGGCTTCCGCGAGCTGCGTCTGGACCATGCGGCCCTGCACAAGACCATCGAGCCCCTGTTCGACGTCATCGACGACCATCCGTCGCTTGACGACCGGCTGATCGGTACCGGCATCCTCGCGCAAGCCGATGCGCGCGCACTCGGCTGCACCGGTTATGTCGGCAAGGCCAGCGGGCTCGACTTCGATGTCCGCCGCGACAGTCCCTATGCGCCGTACGATCAGGTGAGGGTCGAGGTCCCGGAAGAGACGGCAGGCGACGTAGCCGCCCGTGTGCGGGTGCGCATGAAAGAGGTCCGCGCCAGTCTCTGGATGCTCGATCGCCTGCTGGATGCCCTGCCGGAGGGCGAGATCGCCGTACCCTTCCCGCGTCCGGAGGAGGGCGCCATGGGCCTGGGCCTGATCGAAGGCTGGCGCGGCGAGATCCTCTGCTTCGTGCGCTTCGCCGAGGAGGGCCGGATCGCCCGCTATTTCCCGCGCGACCCGAGCTGGTTCACCTGGCCGGCCTTGGAGCGCCTGATCCACGGCAACATCGTTCCCGACTTTCCGGTGTGCAACAAATCGGTCAACGGTTCGTATGCGGGGGTGGATCTCTAGCTGAACCGCGCCCCGTAACCATATGCGCGGTTGGTCGCTCGGTTCGACCTCGCGGCCATCAACGGAAGCCGGAGCGGGCGCGGTTCAGGATATTGAATGCTTTTTTCTGAACCGCGTCAGGCAGAGGGTTCGTGGGTATCTTCGCCATCGCGGCTGGCGATCACTCTTCCGTATTACTACGAGACGCGGTTCAGCATGTTCCGAATCCTTAAGCAATCCTTGCGTACCGGTGTCGTCACCGAGGCTGCGCCTTCACACAACGATGCGGAGCTGGAACGGCTCGGGATCGAGGTGCGCCGACACATCGATGCGCGCTTCGGCGGCAGTCTCGCCATTCGCCAGGTCGACGCGGGCTCCTGCAACGGCTGCGAGCTGGAGATCCATGCGCTCAACAACCCCTTCTACGATGTAGAGCGCTTCGGTATCCACTTCGTTGCCTCGCCGCGCCATGCCGACGTGCTGCTCGTCACCGGCCCGGTCTCGCGTCACATGGAAACGGCGCTGCGCCGCACGTGGCGCGCAACGCCTTCCCCGAAGTTCGTGATCGCCGCAGGTAGCTGCGCCTGCGACGGAGGCGAGATCGGGGTCTCTTATGCCTCCTGCGGAACGATCGAGAATGTCATCCCGGTCGACGTCAAGATCCCCGGCTGTCCGCCCTCGCCGGTCGATCTCTTGAAGGGCCTGCTCGGGGCGTTGGAGATCGATCGGTGAGGGTGTGTGCTGCGATGCTCGAAAGCCCGAAGCATAGGATGTCGCAAAGGTCAGGATAGCTTCACCGACGAGACGACGCTCTTGTGTTCAGCATGCCAGAGTCGGATTGCAGAGGTTCTGGTAGATATCCGGGCCCGGCTCCCCTTCGGTGACGGGGCTCCGTGCCTGCCCACCCCAGGGGTAGAGCTCCGGGTTACCGGGGGCGAGCTCGCCGAAGATATACGCCGTGCTGTCCATGCCGGTCTGCATGGTCGGCGTACCGATTGTGCGGTGCTCGTCGAAAACCTCGGGGTTGTCTTGGCCGAGTGGGCCGTAGACGTCATGGGCATGGGCGACTGCGGCCACAAAGGTGATTGCGGTTGCTGCAATGATTCGATTCATGTCATCACTCCGCGTTGTTTCTCAGGACCGGTGCCCCTTCGCGATCGGGGGACACCTCCGCAGGCCGAATTCGACGATTCAGCCATGGTTTTAGTATGTTTTGCGGTGCTGACACGACCCTGACAGCGTCATGACAAAGGCGTCATCGGAACGGAGCTCTTTCAGTAATGGCGGGTTTGGTCGTCGCATCGACGGCTGCGGGCTCCTCTGTCCTCACCCCTGTCCTCCCGGGTTGCCCGGCGTAAAACGGGCCTGCCAAGTCTCGCCGTCCGGGAAGGTCAGCGACAAGACGGCTTTCATGTCCGGACTTCTTTCGAAGGTGCCCCGGCCGGCGAGTCGGTTGTCGCCGACCGGGGCGACGGCGATCCTGGAGCGCTCGCCGCTCAAGACGATGAGGTGGCCGCCGACGCCCTCGCTCGGCACGGGCACATCGTCGTGGTCGGTCAGGTAAATGCTGACCTCGTTGTCGGCGAGTACCAGCTCGAAGTGATAGGGACCGGCCATGCGCACCTGGCCTCCGTTGGGGGTCTCCATAGCGTCCAGGGTGGCGTCGTCATGGGCGAGAGCCAGCGCGGGAGCGGCGAGGGCGAGGGCGAGGGCGAGCAGGACGGTCGTGGGTGCCTTCATGGGTGCCTCTTCGGATTTCGACGGATCGCCCGACCGGGCCGGGTTCAAGGATCAAGCCGCTATTCTCTGTACCGGCGCTGACCCCATCCTGACGGCATCATGACAAACGCGTCATTCTAAACGATCTCGCGCCCGTGCCTGCGCAAGCCGGCCGAGGAGAGCGAGGCACAGGAGGAAGAGAGCGATGAAGATCCTGATCATCGAGGACGAGCCCAAGACGGGTGATTACCTGCGCCAGGGATTGAGCGAGGCGGGCTTTGTCGTCGACCTGGTCCGCGACGGTCGGGACGGTCTGCACTCGGCGCTCGCGGGCGACTACGATTTGGTCATCCTCGATGTGATGCTGCCGGGTCTCGACGGCTGGCAA
The DNA here is from genome assembly GCF_900106925.1 of Thiocapsa roseopersicina. Lineage (GTDB taxonomy): Bacteria > Pseudomonadota > Gammaproteobacteria > Chromatiales > Chromatiaceae > Thiocapsa > Thiocapsa roseopersicina. The sequence continues at coordinate 109,628 of NZ_FNNZ01000008.1, read as the reverse complement.
GTCCTCTGCAGCGTGCGGCACAAGGATCCGGACCTGCCGGTGCTGTTCCTCACGGCGCGCGACCAGGTGGACGACCGTGTGAAGGGACTGGAGCTCGGCGCCGACGACTACCTGATCAAGCCCTTTGCCTTCGCCGAGCTGTTGGCGCGAGTGCGGACCCTCTTGCGGCGCGGCCGGGCGGCGAGCGAGCCGACCGTCCTGCGCGTGGCCGATCTGGAGCTGGACCTGTTGCGCCGTCGCGTGCTGCGCGGCGGTCGACGGATCGAGCTGACCGCAAAGGAATACGCGCTGCTGGAGTTGTTCATGCGCCGTCGTGGGGAGGTCTTGCCGCGCTCGCTCATCGCCTCCTCGGTGTGGGACATGAACTTCGACAGCGATACCAACGTGGTCGATGTCGCCGTTCGCCGGCTGCGTCTGAAGGTGGACGAGGGCTTCGAGCCTCGGCTGATCCAGACCGTGCGCGGTATGGGCTACGTGTTGGATACGCCGGAGTGAAGGCGCCGTCCCTCACCGTCCGGCTGAGCCTCTTGTTCGCGGTCTCGACCGTCGCTCTGCTGCTCGGCCTGGGGTGGACGTTGGAGCGATCGGTCGCGATGCATTTCCGCGAGCTCGATCAACACGAGATCGGCGGCAAACTTGCTCTGGTGCGCAACCTGCTCGCCAAGGCCACGACTCCCGACGCACTGGCGAGCCTGCCCGCGGACTTGGATGCCGCGCTGGTCGGCCATCCCGGATTGGCGCTGCGTGTCCAGGCGCCCGACGGCAGCGTTCGCTTCGTCAGTGCGCGCGGGCAGCTCCCACCCGAGACCGCGCCGTCGCGCAGCGGTCCGTGGAGCGCGGACGACATCCTCTGGGTGAGCTGGGAGGAGGGCTCGCGCGCCTTTCGCGGGCTGATTGCCCGCGTCCCTGTCGGGGTGCCTCTGCAGCCGTTGGACGCGACGACGGCGAAAATCTCCGAGCCATCGCTCGACACCGTCGCCATCGGTCTCGACACCAGCCATCACCGTGCCTTCATGTCGGAGTTTCGGCGCATCCTGGTGCTCGCCATGCTCCTGGCCGCGGCGCTCGCCGCCGCCTTGGGTTGGGCCGTCACGCACGCCGGCCTGCGCCCGCTGCGGCGCATCACCGCCTTGGCCGCGGACCTGGATGCGAGCCGGCTCGGGGCGCGCCTGCCCGAGACGCGGGTGCCGCCCGAGATCAAATCGCTGGTGGTCGCCTTCAACGCCATGCTCGCGCGGCTGGAGGACAGCTTCCAGCGCCTGTCGGATGTCTCCGCGGACATCGCCCACGAGCTGCGCACGCCCATCTCCAATCTCACGCTCCAGACCCAGGTCGCGCTCAATGCCGCACGTGATGCCGATCAGTATCGCGAGGTGTTGTATTCGAGCCTCGAAGAATACGAGCGAATGGGCCAGATGATCGGCGACATGCTCTTCCTCGCCCGTGCGGACCACGGGCTCGTGCGTCCCGACGCCGGTGCTCTGGACCTCGCGATCCAGGTTCAAGACCTCTTCGACTATTTCGATGCTTGGGCCGAGGAGCGCGGCGTCTCTCTCCTCTTGACGGGCAGTGCCTGCGCGCGGGCCGACCCTTTGATGTTGCGCCGGGCTTTAAGCAACCTCCTGAGCAACGCCATCCGCCACACAGGCGCGGGAGCGCAGGTGCGCGTGAAGCTCAAGGACGATGGGCGGCTCGTGCGGATCCGCGTGGAGAACCCCGGGCCACCCATCCCGCCGGAGCAGGCGGCACGTCTCTTCGAGCGTTTTTACCGCGCCGACCCGGCCCGTGGCCGCCGGGGCGAAACGGCCGGGTCCGGCACCGGACTCGGCCTCGCCATCGTCAAGTCCATCGTCGAGGCCCACGGCGGCGCTGTCGCAGCCGCCTCCAGCGCGGGTTGGACACGATTTACGGTGACTTTGCCCAGTCCGCATCGCCATAGCGCCTCGCAGGCGCCTGCCCCCAGCGCAGGAACATGACCGGGGTCAGCAGGGTGTCGAGCAGGGTCGAGGAAATGAGTCCGCCGAAGATGACCACGGCCACCGGGTAGAGGATCTCCTTGCCGGGAGCCTCCGGGCCGAGCAGCAGGGGCAAGAGCGCGAGGATGGTGGTCAACGCCGTCATCAGCACCGGGGTCAGTCGGTCCAGGCTCCCCTCGATGACGGTGGCGGGGCTGAAGGGGCGGCCCTCCAGCGTCATCAGATCCAGGTACCGATCGATCTTGAGGATGCCGTTGCGGGTGGCGATGCCGGCAAGCGTGACGAAGCCGACCAGGCTGGCGACCGAGAGGGTCTGACCGGCGAGCTGCAACGCGACGACGCTGCCGACCAGCGCGAGCGGCACGTTCGCCAGGATCATCAGGGACAGGGCGGTCGAGCGATAGCGGCTGTAGAGGACCAGGAAGATCAGCGTGAGCGAGACCAGAGACAGCAGACCGATTAGCCGGGTCGCCTGCTCTTGGGCCTGGAACTGGCCCTCCAGACTCAGGGAATAGCCCTCCGGCAGAGGCAGCTCGGCCATCACCCGGCGCACCTCCGGGATCAGGTTGGAGAGGTTGGTGCCGTCGCTGTTGGCGGAGACGACGATGCGCCGACGGCCGTTGTCGCGGCTGACCTGATTCGGCCCGTCGGTCTCCTCCACATCGGCGACTAGACGCAGCGGCACATGACCGCCGGGGGTCTCGATCAAGAGTGCACGCAGACCCTCGGGCGTGCGGTCTGCATCGTCGACACGCAGCACGACGCCGACGCGGCGGTTGTCCTCGATGATCTGGGCGACCTCCTTGCCGCCGACCAGTGTGGCGAGCGCGTCGTTGACCGCGGCCGGCGTGATCCCGTAGGCCGCGGCGCGGGCATAGTCCACCCGCACCTGGGCCTGGGGGATGCGCACCTGCCGCTCGATCTGCAGGTCCACTAGGCCGGGGGTGCCGGCAAGCCCTTCGCGGAGTGCTTCGGCAAGCGCGCGCAGGGTGTCCAGATCATCGCCGAAGACCTTGATCGCGATCTGGGCACGGATGCCCGAGAGCAGATGGTCGAGCCGGTGGGCGATCGGCTGGCCCAGGCTGACCGAGGCGGGCAGCGGCGCGAGGCGGGCGCGGATATCGGCGAGGATCTCTTCGCGTCCGCGCTCGCCGCGCGCCCCGGTGGCGGGGACGAGGTCCACGTCGATCTCGGAGGAATGCACGCCCTCCGCATGCTCGTCGAGCTCGGCGCGACCGGTGCGCCGGCCGGTCTTCACGACCTCGGGAACCTCCTTGATCAGTCGCTCCGCCAGGGCCCCGACCCGATTGGACTCGGCCAGCGAGCTGCCGGGGTTCAGCAAGAGGCTGATTGTCAAGGTGCCCTCGTTGAAGGCGGACAGGAAGGTGCGGGGGAAGAAGGGCACGGCGGCGACGGCAATCGCGACCGCCAACACGGCGGTCCCGAGCAGCAGCCTGGAATGGCGGAACGACCACCCGAGCAGACGCCGATCCGCCGACTTGAGCACGCGTACCAGCGCCCCGTCGCCGCGATCCATCAGCCGCGCGCGCGGCAGCAGCCAGGAGCAGAGCACCGGGGTCAGGGTAATGGAGACCAGCGTGCTGGCGAGGATCGCGACGATGTAGGCGATGCCCAAAGGCACGAACAGCCGGCCCTCGATGCCGGGCAGAGCGAACAGCGGGACGAAGACCAGGACGATGATCAGCGTCGAGTAGAGGATCGCCGAGCGCACCTCGATGGTGGCATCGGCGACGACCTTGAGCATGGCGAGGGTGTCCGCGCCCGTGCGGGCGCGCGGGCCGTCGTTCGCCGTCTTCGCCCGCCATTCGCGCAGGCGCCGCAGCACGTTCTCGACCCCGACCACGGCGTCGTCGACCAGCTCGCCGATGGCGATGGCCAGCCCGCCGAGGGTCATGGTGTTGACCGAGAGCCCCATCCAATGGAACACCAGTGCCGTGACCACAAGGGAGACCGGCAGCGCGGTCAGGGAGATGAAGGTTGTTCGAAGGTTGAGCAGGAACAGCAGCAACACCACCGCGACGATGATCGCGGCATCCCGCAGCGCCTCCTGCACGTTGCCGACCGCCGCTGCGATGAAGTCGGCCTGACGGAACAGGACCTCGTGATCCAATGTCCTGGCGGGCAGGGTCTCCCAGAGCGTTTCCAGGGCGCGCTCCACCTCGCGCGTGAGGGTCAGGGTGTCGGTCTGCGGTTGCTTCTGCACCGACAGGATCACCGCCGGGCGACCCTCGAAGCTCGCGTCCCCGCGTTTGACCCGCGCACCCCAGCGGACCTCGGCCACCTGGCGCAGCAGCACCGGCGCGCCCTCGCGCTGAGCGACGACGAGGTTGCGCAGATCGTCGAGCCGCGTGGTGCGGGCAATGTTGCGGATCAGGTACTCCTGGGCCTGGCGTTCCAGAAAGCCGCCGCTGGTGTTGCGTGCGAAGCCCTGCACCGCGGTCTCGAGCTCGGCGAGCCTGATGTCCAGATCCCCGAGCATCCGCACGTCCGGGACGACCTGTGCCTGGCGCACCTCCCCGCCGATCGGAATGACCTGGGACACTCCGGGGATCGTCAGCAGGCGGGGGCGGAGCACCCAGTCGGCGAAATCCCGCACCGCCATCGGCGACGTTGTCTCGGCGTCGGCGGCGCTGCTGTCGGCCTCCGGCGCGAAGACCGCGACCAGCATGATCTCGCCCATGATCGAGGTCACAGGTCCCATGTGCGGCGTCACGCCGGGCGGAAGCTCGCCGCCGATCGTGGTGAGCCGCTCGGCGATCTGCTGACGGTTGCGGTAGAGGTCGCTGCCCCAGTCGAACTCGACATAGACGATCGACAGCCCGATGCCCGACACCGAGCGCACCCGGGTCACGCCGGGCAGGCCCTTGACCGCGGCCTCGATCGGATAGGTCACCAGCTGCTCGACCTCCTCCGGTGCCATGCCCTCGGCCTCGGTCATCAGGGTGACGGTCGGCTTGTCCAGGGCAGGGAAGACGTCGATCGGCAGGCCGAGCGCCTGGTAGCTGCCGTAACCGATCAACACCAGGGCCGCGGCCAGGACCAGCAGCCGTTGCCGCAGACTCGTTGCGATGATCCGACTGAACATGGGCGGACCTCAGCGCACCTGACCGAGCAGCGCGGCGCCGTCGGAGACCACGCGGTCCCCGGCCGCGAGCCCGGCGGTCACCACGCTGTCGCCGGCGCCGAGCGCGCGGACCTGCACGCGCTGCGGGCGGAAGTGCTCGGGCTGGACATGCACCCAGACCAGCTCGGCGCCGTCCGGGCCGCGCTGGACCGCGGCGCTCGGGATGCGCAGGCCCGTGCTGCCATGGAACATGGTGGCGACCACCGTCAGCGGTTGGCGCACGACGAGTTGGTCGGGTGGTTGCACACCGTCCGGCGCCTCGTCCGCCGGGTCGGGCTCGATCCTGAACTGAATCGGCAGCGCATGGCCGCGCAGCTCGTAGCCTCTGCCGAGCGGTGTCAGGCGCAGGATGCGGCCTTCAGTCGTCGTGGCGCTGGCCGAGGTGAAGTGGGTTGCATGATCGGTGTCGTAGAGCAGGGCCTCGACGAGCAGACGCTGCGGGTCTACGACCGTGAACAGGGTCTCGCCGCCGGCCACGATCTGCCCCGGCGAGGCGTTGCGCAAGGCCAGCACGCCGCCGACTGCGGCGGTCAGCGGCACCCGCGCGCCGAAGCTGTCGGCGATGGCGCGGCGACGGGCGGTCAGGCTCGCGTGCTCGGTCTCGGTCTCCTCGAGCTCCTGGCGCGGGGCGTTGTCGCCGAGCTGGCGCAAGCGGATTAGGTTGCGGGCGAGGTTCTCGATGCGCCCGTCCAGCTCCGCGACCTCCGCCTGCAGATCGGTACGGTCCACCGCGTCCAGGATCGGCACCAGATAGGCCAATACCTGGCCCTCGCGGATCGAGGCTCCGAGCAGCGGCAGACCGTCCTGCGGCAGCTCGATGCGGCCCCGCAGCGGCGCCTGCACCAGGGCACTGGCGTTCGGGTCCGGGATCACATGGCCGGACAAGGTGAAGGTGTCCGGCCACTCGCCGGGCTCGGCGCGGGCGGTGCGGATGCCGAGCAGGCGTTGGTTCGGCTTCGGTACGAACAGGGTTCCGTCCGGCAGGCGTGCGGCGGCTTGCCCGGCCGCGGATGCCGCTGCAGGGACCTGATCCACGGCGGGGTCCGGAGCGCCGTGGTCGTGTCCCTCGTGGGCGCGGACGGGATCGGCGGCGTCCAGCGCCAGCAGTGTCATTGCGAGGAGCGCCGGCGGCAGCGTCGCTGCCGTGATCGAGGCGGCTGAACCCTTCGGCCCGGTCTTCGCACCTGATTGCTTGCCTGATAAGCGGCGGTCCCTTTGGTCGCGCCACAGCAGCAGGGCCAGACAGCACAGGGCCAGCAGCACGACCGCCCCTTGCAGCAGCGGAACCGATGTGTACCAGGCAGGCGATCCGTCGGCCGGCAGGTCATCCGCAACCGGATCGTCTGGAACCACGAGGGCTCCCAACAGCAGATCGCCCGTTGTCGATGACTCGACGGTGAAGATCAGCTCATGTTGCCCCGGTTCGATCAAAGGACCCGGATCGAGCCTGTAGACGCCGTCTCCGTCATGGATCGCTTTGCCTTGCCAAGCCCCGCTCTCGACCTGCAGGGCGGCGTCCTCGATCGGGCGGTTGGTCGCAAACGCATCCAGATAGACCGTCAGCTTCCCGTCTTCGAGTACGGCAACCAGCTCCAGCTCCGCAGACTCGGCGGTGACCCGTGGCGCCAGAGTCGAGGTCATCGGTGCCGGCAACGGCGGGCCGTGGTCGTGGCCTTCGTGGGCGTGGAGACCGTTCGCGCTCAGAGCTGCCAGCGTGGTCGCGAGCAGGAGCGAGAAGTAGGCCGGGGTTCTCTGCATGTCGTTGTCTCGATGAGCTCCCGAATCGATGCCGACGAGCGAATCATGCTCATGGCGCCCGTTCCGACAGAAATCACGGCCCGGGCGGGTAACTTGCCGACGCGGTACGCGTTGCCGGGCTGTTTCCGAAATGAGGCCGGCGGGATAAACCGGGGAAATGCAGCGTCGCCGATGTTCCCCGACAGGATGCTGACGGCAAGATGACAAGGTTGTCATTCACCCGCTGGATCACCCCCTTTATTCTTTTTTGCCGGCGACCGAAAAATTCTCGCCGAATGCTTTTTCCGTTCAGGTCTCGTTCAGGCTGTCTTGCGTATTCTGGATTCAACGACGGGATACAGCAGATCTCGTCGTCATGAACCCCTGACATGAAGGCAGGGCCGATTCGCCGGGAGAGGTAGCAATATTCCACATCTCGCCGAATCTACTCAATCCGTCCGATATGCTTGATGAACTTAAGAGGGTAAACCAATGACCAACGCGACCTCCAAGCTCTTCCCCGTCGCTCTTGCCGCCATCCTCGTCGCGCTCGGCGGGGCTGCATCGGCACAGACCAATTACAATACTACGATCCAAGAGGGTCGTATCAACACCAACGATACCTCGCAGCGTGGTGAGTACAACGACAACGCGACCTATCAGGAAGGGAGAGACAACGCGAACCGTACCAAGCAGCGCGGGGATGAGAATTGGAATCAGACCGGTCAGTTCGGCAGGATCAATTACAACGAGACGAGCCAAGGTCCGATGGCCGACCGCGGCGGAAAGAAGCGCGATCGCTGACCTGACGCGTCGTCAAGCCGACACCCCGGCGCGGGTGTCGGCGCTGAGGCCTAATCAACGAATGGTGTCTGCACATGAAAACCTCGATCTTGTCGGTTGGTATCCTACTGTTTTCAATCGTCCCCTTGGCGCAGGCCGATGGGGGCCGCGAGCGGACGCAGGGTCCTTGTTACAGCGTCAACATCCAGAATGACCGCGTCAACCAATCGGATGTGAAGCAGGATTGCGATATGAATTTCAGCCGGACGGTGCAGGCGGGAAAGGAGAATCGCGCAGCGACGATTCAGACCGGAGATGTGAACAGCAACAAGGTTCGGCAGTACCAGTATGAGCATCCGAGGTACCGGATTTCCGGGGAACACGATTAGCATTGGGTGTAGTCGTTGTTCGGAATGCTTCGCGACTTGGCGCGGCAGCGTCAAGAGAAGCGTCATACCGCGGAGCGGTGTGACGCGCGTGGGGCGAGCTTAGATCGTACTCCTTCGGTTAGCGGTTGTTGGTGGACTGCGCTGTGCTTGTCCACCCTAAAGTCCAGGGTCTGTGGTCCGGCAGGATCGGATCGGCTGGAATGGCGATCGATGTCCGCTTCCGGGAATCGGCCGAGTTTGTTTCATCCAAAAAAGAAGGTCAACAGAATGTCGAATCCAATATCGAAGCCAATCCCTTTCGTTGCCTTTGCGCTGTCGGCTTTACTGGTCGGTCCGGTCTTGGCACAGGACAATACCAATACAACGGTTCAAGTGGGCAAGGTCAACATCAATCACACCCGCCAATGCGGAGACACCAACGACAATGCCACCTATCAAGACGGCAAGGTCAATATCAACAAGACCAATCAGGGCGGCTGCAAAGACCGAGGGAACGGGAAGGGGCAAGGCGGCGGGGCCAAGGCCGATGGCACGCACCCGGGTAAAGGACGCTCGGCGCTCGCCGCGCGAGCGCGATAGCACACGTAGGGCGCGATGGCCTGAGCTCACGGCTGCCGATAAGGTGCGCCGGATCGCGGGCGCCCGGGGCGAGCGACCGAGGTCGGCGCTTCGGGTCGGCGCCTGTCCCTTCTGGTTGCTCGGCCCGCGGGAGAGACCGATGAAGATCAAACGAATCAGTGCGAGAGGCATGGACCCAGGGTTGATCGGCCTCGCCGTTCTGTCGATGTGCGTCGTGACGGGATGCGCGGATGCGGAAACCCATACAAGCGGCGGGTCGACGGCGGTGATCCAACAGAGCGGCGGCAGCCGTCCGGTCGAGACGCAGGTGACCCGTGACCGTGATGGGCAGACCATCGTCACGCGGGATGGCCGCAGCACGGACATCACCATTCAGCGAGACAGCGCGGCTTCGGCCTCCGGCAGTGATGGGCCGCGCGCGACCCCCCAGTCGGAACGCTTCGAGCGGCCTTTGCGCCGGGACGGCTTCAGCTCTCGGTTTCCCGGAACCAGTGGAGGTGCCGACGACGTCGGAGAGACGTCCGGGTCTACGCGGGATGCCTTCAAGGCGCGGATGCTCGAGCGGATGCGCTGAGCAGCGCTGCGGCTCCTGACGGACGATCGGCAAGTAGGTTGTGCCGAGCCGTGCGAGGCAAAACCAGTCGTCGGTGGAAGTTGCGCTTCCTATCGTCAGCACAACCTACGGGTTTCGAGCTCTTTGTAAATCGCCTTCATAGGCTCCTGACGGACGATTAGCCCCGCAGTGCTTGGGCGGTCGGGAAGTCGCCGCCTTTCGCGACGGTTTCCGGCGTGCCTTCGGCGACGACCCGACCGCCCGCGTCGCCTGCTTCCGGCCCCAAATCGATGATCCAATCGGCCTCGGCCATCAGATCGAGGTTGTGCTCGATCACCAGCACCGAGTGACCGGCGTCGACCAGACGGTGCAGGACGTTGAGCAGGCGCTCGACGTCGGCCATGTGCAGGCCGACGGTCGGCTCGTCGAGGACATAGAGGGTCGGGCGGGCGTGGCGTTGGATCTTGGCCGAAGCGGGGCCGTGCCCCGGTCCCGGAGCAGGCGTCGATCGCGCCTTGGTCAGCTCGGTGACCAGCTTGATGCGCTGGGCCTCGCCGCCCGAGAGCGTGGGGCTGGGCTGACCGAGCTGCAGATAGCCGAGTCCGACGTCCCGGAGCAGGGCGAGCGGATGTTGAATGGCGCGGTGTGCGTGAAAGACATCCACCGCCTCGTCGACGCTCAGGCGCAGGACCTGCCCGATGTCGAGTCCCTGATAGCGGACCTCGCGGGTCTCCCGGTCGAAACGGCTGCCGCCGCAGACCTCGCAGGTCATGCGCACATCCGGCAGGAAGCTCATCTCCAGCTTTTGCACCCCCTGTCCCTCGCATGCGCTGCAACGCCCGCCCGTGGTGTTGAAGGAGAAGCGTGCCGGTCCCCAGCCGAGAATCCGGGCCTCCGAGGTGGCGGCGAAGAGACGGCGGATCGGGTCCCAGAAACCGACATAGGTGGCGGGGCAGGAGCGCGGTGTCTTGCCGATCGGCGTCTGGTCGACTTCCAGGACGCGCGCGAGGCCCTGCCATCCGCTCAGACGCTTGCAGCCGACCAAGGCACCTTTGTCGGGTCGCGTCCCTGTCTTGACCTCCTGCGCGAGCAGGTTGCGCAGGCTCTTGACCAGGACCTCGCGCACCAGTGTCGACTTGCCCGAGCCGGAGACGCCGGTGATGCAGACCAGACGGGCGAGGGGGATGCGCACCTCGATGTCCTGCAGGTTGTGCCGGTGGGCACCCGAGATCAGGAGCCAGTCGTCGCCCTTGCCGGTCGCTCGGACCGGCCGCGAGCGTCCCCGCGAGCGGGCAAGACAGCGACCGGTGACCGAGGCCGGATCCTGCATCAGCTCCAGCGCGGTGCCGCGGGCGATGATCTCGCCGCCGCGCGTGCCGGCGCCCGGTCCCAGGTCGATGACCTCGTCGGCGCGGCGGATGGTTTCCTCGTCGTGCTCGACCACCAGGATGGTGTTGCCCTTGGCCTGGAGCCGATCGAGTCCGTTCAGGAGCAAGCGGTTGTCGCGCGGATGCAGGCCGATGGTGGGCTCGTCGAGGATGTAGCAGACACCGCGCAGGTTGGATCCGAGCTGGGCGGCGAGCCGGATACGCTGGGCCTCGCCGCCCGAGAGCGTGGGTGCGGCCCGATCCAGGGTCAGATAGCCGAGCCCGACCTCGGCGAGAAAGGCGAGTCGCTCGCGCACCTCGGCGAGCAGGTCATGTGCGATGGCGTTCTCGCGTATGTCCAGATGCAGACCGGCGACGAAGGCCCCGGCTTGCTCCACGGTCAGGGCCGAGAGGTCGGCGATCGAGCGATCGCGAAAGCGCACAGCGAGTGCCTGCGGGTTGAGGCGTGCGCCGTGACAGCTCGGACAGGGCTGTGACTCGACCGCGTCGGCCTCCTGCCATTGATCCTCTTCGCCCGACTGCTCCACATCGAAGCCGCGGAGCTCCAGTCCGGTGCCGAAGCAGTCCCCGCACCAGCCCTGTTTCGAGTTGAAGCTGAAGAGCCGCGGGTCCGGCTCGGGCAGGGCGATCCCGCAGCTGGGGCAGGCGCGCCGGGTCGAGTAGGGCGTCTCGGCGCCCCAGGTCCCGTCGACGACCTCCACGACACGGATCGCGCCCTTGCCGAGATCCAGGGCCTGGTCCAGGAGTGCGCGCAACGAGTTCTCCTGCTCGGGCCGGATCGCGATCTCCCCGACCGGCAGGTCGATGCTGTGCTCGCGATAGCGGTCGAGCCGCGGCCAGTCGCGCGTCTCGACCGGCTCGCCGTCGACCCGCAGGATGAACCAGCCGTGCCGTACGGCCCAGTCGGCCAGCTCCTTGTAGATGCCTTTGCGGGCGATCACCAAGGGGGCCATGAGTGCGACGGCTTTGCCTGCGTGATCGCGCTGGATCCGCTCCAAGATGGCGTCCCGGCTCATCGGCTCGATGGGTACGGCGCAGGTCGGGCAGGTCTTGATCCCGAGCCGGACGTAGAGCAGACGCAGATAGTGGTGGATCTCTGTGAGTGTGCCGACGGTGCTCTTGGCCCCGCCGCGACTGGTGCGCTGCTCGATGGCGACGGTGGGCGGGATGCCGAGCACGGCATCGACATCCGGCCGCGCGGCGGGCTGGACGAATTGGCGGGCGTAGGCGTTCAAGGATTCCAGGAAGCGACGCTGGCCCTCGGCAAAGAGGATGTCGAAGGCGAGCGTGCTCTTGCCGCTGCCCGAGACACCGGTGATGACGGTGAAGCTGTCGCGCGCGATCGTGAGGGACAGATCCTTGAGGTTGTGCTCGCGGGCGTGGATGACCGAGATGACGCCGTCGCTGGCGATCGGGGTCTCGACGGCGTCCGTCGTGAAGCGGGGCGGCGGTGCCTCGGCGATCACGGTCGCCGCTGTTCCCGTGCGCGACAGTTCGCGTAGATGCTCGGCCAAGGCCCGCCCCGTATGGCTTGTCGGATGCGCCGCGATCTGCTCGGGCGTGCCGCAGCAGACCAGCTCGCCGCCCGCCTCGCCGCCCTCGGGTCCCAGGTCGATCAGCCAATCCGCGGCGCCGATCAGGTCGAGATTGTGCTCGATGACGAGGAGCGAATGCCCCTTGTCGAGCAGGCGCCGGAAGGCGTTCAGCAGGACCGCGACATCGGCAAAGTGAAGCCCGGTGGTCGGCTCGTCGAGCAGGAAGAGCAGGCCGCCGTCGCGGGCCTTGCCCCGGCCCGATTTGGCGAGATGGCCGGCGAGCTTGAGCCGCTGGGCCTCGCCGCCCGAGAGTGTGGGCACCGGCTGGCCGAGTCGCAGATAGCCGAGCCCGACCGCGAGCAAGGGTTCCAGCGCGCGCTTGAGATCGGCGTCGTCGGCAAAGCAGGCGAGTGCCTCGGTCGCCGTCATCTCCAGCACGTCGGCGATGGAGGGTCCGGGCTCGCCGGGCCGGGCGAGGATCTCGACCTCCAGCACCGGCGCGCGATAACGCCGGCCGTTGCAGTCCGGACAGCGCAGATAGACATCGGCGAGGAACTGCATCTCCAGATGTTCGTAGCCGTTGCCGCCGCAGGTCGGACAGCGTCCGGTGCCGCTGTTGAAGCTGAAGGTGCCGGCGGTGTAGCCGCGCTCCTTGGCGAGCGGCAGTGCGGCGAAGCGTTTGCGCAGCACGTCGAGCGCACCGACATAGCTCGCCGGGTTGGAGCGCGAGGTCCGCCCGATGCTGGATTGATCGAGCAGCACGACATCCGCGATCAGGCTGTCTCCGTCGATCCCGGCGTGCTCGCCCGGCGGCTCGTCGGGGTGGCATTTGAGCTGGCAGAGTGCGTTGTAGAGGACCTCCTGCACCAGCGTCGACTTGCCGGATCCCGAGACGCCCGTGAGCACCGTCAGGCGGTGCAGCGGGATCTCGACATCGATTCCCTTGAGGTTGTGGGCGCGTGCGCCGCGGATGCGGATCCGGGGGCCGTCGGGCGCCGGCGGATTGGGCGGGTGGCCCGCAGCGACCTGTCGCCGGCCCGCCAGATAGTCGCCGGTGAGCGATCCGGGTGTGCGGATCAGGTCCGTCGGCGACCCCTCGAAGAGGATGCGCCCACCTTGCTCGCCGGGTCCGGGTCCGATGTCGATGATCCGATCCGCGGCCCACATCACCTGCGGGTCGTGCTCGACGACCACCAGAGAGTTGCCTTGGTCGCGCAGCCGTCGCAGGATGGCCACGATCCGATCCATGTCGCGCGGGTGCAGGCCGATGCTGGGCTCGTCCAGCACGAAGAGCGCGTTGACCAAGGTGCTGCCGAGCGCCGTGGTTAGGTTGATGCGTTGTACCTCGCCGCCCGAGAGGGTGCGCGACTGGCGGTCCAGGGTGAGATAGCCGAGCCCGACCTCGCAGAGATAACGCAGGCGCGAGCGGATGCCCTCGATCAGCAGATCCAGCGCCGGGTCCAGCGGCAGCGCGTCGCAGAAGTCGCGGCAGGCGCTCAAGGGCAGACGCATCAGGTCATGGATGCAGAGCCCGGGGAGTGCCTGCCAGGTCGCCTCGTCCATGCCGATGCGTCTGTGCCGGAAGCGGCGCTCGGGCGGCAACGCGCGATCCGCAAGCGTTTTGTCCCCGACCCGCCAATCCAGCGCCTCGTCGGTCAGTCTGGCCCCGTCGCAGGCCGTGCAGACATCGTAGGCGCGGTAGCGCGAGAGCAGCACTCGCACATGCATCTTGTAGCTTCGCCCTTCGAGCCAGGCGAAGAAGCGGCGCAACCCGTACCAGACGCCGGCCTCCCACTCGCCGTCGCCCTCGATGATCCAGGCGCGGTCGGCCTCTGTAAGGTCGCGCCAGGGCAGATCGGTCGGGATGCCGCGGCGGTGCGCGAAGCCCATCAGGTCTTCCTGGATCTCCGAATAGCTGTCGGACTGGATGGGCTTGATCGCGCCCTCAAGCAGTGACTTGGACGGATCCGGGACGACCAGCGACCAATCGATCCCGATGGTGCGCCCGAAACCGCGGCAGGTCGGACAGGCGCCGACGGGTGAGTTGAAAGAGAAGCGGCTCGGCGTCGGATCCGCATAGGCGATATCGCAGTCGGCGCAATGCAGATCGGCCGAGAAGCGCCAGGGTGGACCGGGCTGGCGATCGGCGTCGAGCGGATAGACTCGGATACGCCCGTGACCGCGGGCCAGCGCGGTCTCCAGCGCCTCGATGGCGCGGCCGCGGTGCTCGGCGGTCAGGCGCAGCCGGTCCTGGATCACCTCGATCGCGGTCGCGTCCTCCGACAGGATCCGGACATAGCCCTGCTGGGCGAGCAACGTCTTGACCGCCTCCACATCCAGCGATGCCGGCACCGGCACGCTGAAGGCGATCGAGACGTTCCGGTCGGCGGCCTCCGGCAATGCAATCAAGTATTCCCAGATGCCCTCGGGCGTATCGCGCCGAACCTCGCGACCGCACCCGCGGCAGAAGAGCCGGGCGGCGCGGGCGAAGAGGAGCTTCAGATGGTCGTTCAGCTCCGTCATGGTGCCGACGGTGGAGCGCGAGGTCCGCACCGGATTGGTCTGGTCGATGGCGATCGCGGGCGGGATGCCCTCGATCCGGTCGGCCGCCGGTCGGTCCATCCGATCGAGGAACTGACGCGCGTAGGGCGAGAAGGTCTCGACATAGCGTCGCTGGCCCTCGGCATAGAGTGTGTCGAAGGCGAGCGATGACTTGCCGGAGCCCGAGACACCGGTCACGACGATCAGCGCGTTGAGCGGCAGGTCGAGATCGACGTCCTTGAGGTTGTTTTGGCGCACCCCGCGCAGACGGATCAGATCCCGTCGCGGACTTGGTTCCGGCATCAGTGTCTTGGCTCGATCTGGCTCTCGGGGTTCAACGAACTGGGTAAGGCTGGAGGCTCTCGACGGGAGTCCGGATCCTCGTGCCGGGCGCGGGCCATCTCCGAGATCTCGCTGAAGGCGAAGATGCGGTTGCGTCCGGCGCGCTTGCTGGCATAAAGCGCCTCGTCCGCGCGGACCATGAGGTCGTCGACCTCGGTGGCCATGCTCGGATAGGTGGCGTAGCCGATGCTGACCGTCGTGGTCACCGCGTCCTTGCCGGTATCGATCAATGTGCCGGCCACCATCATGCGGATCCGCTCTCCGGCCTCGCGCGCCGCCTGCTCCGTTGTGTCGGGCAGCAGCAGGATAAACTCGTCGCCGCCGTAGCGTGCGACCAGATCCGCGCTGCGGATGCTCCGGCGGATCCCTTCGGCCACGGCGCGGATGACCTGGTTGCCGACGCTGTGCCCGTAGCGATCGTTGACCTCCTTCAGGTTGTCCGCATCCACCATCATGAGACCGAACGGGCGGTCACGCATCACGGCGGAGTCTCTGTGACGGTTGAGCGCGACCGAGAAGGCGCGCATGTTCGGCAGCCCGGTGAGCTCGTCGGTCTCGGACAGGCGCTGCACGAAGGTGCGCGAAAAGCTCATATCCGAGGCGACCAGCGAGGTGACATAGGCGACCAAGGCGACGGGCGCAAACAGCAGCATCAGACGGCTGAAGGTCGAATAGGCGAAGAGTTCGGCCCCGTCGACCGTGTAGGCGGCCAAGAGATAGAAGCTGGCGATGAGGGCGACCTCGAGGAGCGTGATCAGCTTGCCGAGCGTGAGTGCGCTGAAGACGATGACCAGCAGGAAGAGGCTGATCAGGGGGCTGTCGACCTTGCCCGTGTGCCAGACCACGAAGGCGGTGAAGGCGAGCATGGCCCAGGTCTCGATCGTGAGCTTCCAGCGCGCCGGCAGGGTGAAGAGGTTCAGGTAACGAAAGCCCAAGATGAAGACGGCGAAGACCGCGACCGCGCCGGCGATGCCCAGGGTCTGCTCGATGGGCTCCTCCGGCAGCACCAGATAGACCAGCACGAGCACCAACAAGAGCCATTCGATCTCCGCGAGGGTTCGATTGAAGCCCCGCAGCTCGATGGGGTCGGGCAAGTCGACATCCTTCTTCTTCATGTCCGAAGGCTCCGGCGGCGGCTCGTGTGGTTTGCGATGGTTGCAAGGTGTCTATTCTAAGCCGATCCGGACGCTGCCTTGTCCGACGCACTGCACATGTCGTTCGTACCGGCTCGACCGCTCGGGTGCGGACCTGCATGGACGGGTCGATCGCACGGTCGATGCGATTTCCCTGAAAACTCGATTGTCATTCCGCCTCGTTGCGCGCTTGGTCGAGGCTTGTGCCCGACTCGGATGCCCCTAGATTCGGTCTTGTAAGGCGAATCGAGCTGACCGCTCGCCGAACCCCACCAACCCAACCCAAGCCAAACGAGGATTTTCGACCATGTCCATGCGCCTCTCCACACTCGCAACTGCCGCTCTTCTTGGTGCCATGCTGGTCGCCGGCTCCTTCATGACCGCCCAAGCCGGCGAAGGTTGCACCAAGGACAAGAACAAGGACAGCGGAACCGCAACGGCCTTCCCGACCCAGATCCGGCAGCTCTGAACCGCGCCGTTTAGTTCATGAGGTCTTCGAGGCGGGGGCGACCTCGCCTCGATAACCGACGTCGGCGTGACGCGGTTCAGGAGTATTTTCGATACGGATCTCTTAAACCGCGTCGCTTCGACTGCTTCGAGTCGTCCCGACATTCGAACACACTTCGTTCCCCCCATACTCTGCCGAAACGCGTTTCAAGCTAGACCGCGCCCCGAGCCTTATACGATGGGTGGGGACTCGGTCTCACCCGCTGTGTTTTTTGACTCTTTAAACCGCGCCAGCTCTAGCAGTCGTCGAGTCTGCCGGGGCCGATCCCATCCGAAAACGTCCCATATCACCTTGGGCGCGGTTTAAAATCGACTCCGGATGTATTTGAGCGCACGGCTGATCGACAGCTCGATGTTCGACGGACCGTTGCGGATGATGAACATCTCGCGATTCTTATCGTCGTGCAGAAAGGTCGGCGTGTCGGAACGTTCACACTCGACCACCCCCACGCGCAGACCATCCAGATCATAGAGGTCGAAGCGCACGAACCGCGCATACTCGGCGCCGATGTGGTGGTTGAGCAGGTTCTTGAAATGCAGCCTGCACTTGTCCTCGTTCTCGAATTTGTCGGCGTCCAATCCCAGCGCCGCCCCATCGTCCGATACACCCAGCAACAGGATTCCGCCTTCGGAATTCAGAAAGGCAGCTACGGCCTTCAGCCAAGCCATCTCGATCTCCCGACCCATCACCTTACTGTGCAGGTTCATGCGCATCGTGGACTTGAATTCGAGATGCGTGCCTTCGCCCGAGGCGATCAACTCGCGCAGATCCTCCGCGGCGCGCCGCCGGTCGATGCTGAGCTTGGGCATGTCGCGCAGTTGTCGGTGGTATTTGCGCACCAACAGCGTCGTCATGCCCAGGCTGGCCAACAGGATGCCGAGCACGGTGAGGGCCACGATATGCCACCGGCTCTGGAGGATCGCGAGGGTCTCGGAGACCGGCAGGACGACGCCCGCCCAACCGCCCGCGAGATCCTCGGTCAGCGGCCTGAAGCCGCCCCACCACTGAACCCCCGAGCTGGTGAAACGGATCAGACCCTGCGCCGGGCGGCCCGCCTGGTTCCAGGCCGACACGGCGTCGAAGACCAGCGGACCGCCGGGCGTCAGATGGACCGAGAAGAAGCCGCTCGCCTGGTCCGGATCCGGTGGCAGCGAGTCGTCCTCGGGGACATAGACGCCGCCGGCACCGCTGAAGAGAAAACCGCGACCCTCGGCCGCGACGGCGTGTCGCTCGATGCTCGCAACGATGGTCTCGATGGTCACGTCCAGTGCGGTCACCCGCAGTTCTCCGGACTGCATCCAACCCAAGGATGCCGTGAGTCCGGGTACCTGAGTCGATTCGAAGACGTAGGGTCGGGTCCAGAGCACGGCGCCCGGTCGATCGGCCGCCGCGGTGAACCAGGGTCGGGTGCGCGGGTCGTGCTCGCTTGCCTCTTCAAGCGTCTCCTGCGGTCGCAGCGCGGCGTCCCAGCGGGTGATCCGCATCAGCTGCCCCGTTTCTGGCTCGTGCAGTCGGCTCATCCAGCCGTCGCCGTCGCGGCGCAGAAAATATTCGGCGCCGTCGGCCGAGGCATCGATCGCGCCCGCGATCTGGCCCATGTGTGCGAGGATCGGGGTCAAGCGTTGATTCAAGGCCCCTTCGTCGGCCGGGGTCAGACCGGCAGCGGCAAGACCGTCGCGAACGATCAGGAGCTGCTGCTCGACCGGCAACAGGAGACCGCGAACCTCGTCGCGAACCAGTGCCGTCGCGGCCTCGATGCGGCTTTCGGCCAGGTCTTCCTTGATGAGATTGATCAGGAGGATATTGATGGCCACCAACAGCCCGACCGTCAGGAGCACCAGCAGCACGAGGTCGCGCAGGAGCCGCGAGCGGATCGGACCCGAGGAGGTCCGCAACAAGGAGAAGGGCGTCATGGGAAAGGCTTATCGTCCGTAGAGGCGGTGTGGCGTCTGAGGTCCGGCGACATGCAGGCGCGCGAAATATCCTGCTGCTCTGGGTATAGTAACCCCGCCCGCACGGGGTGATCTCATGCTCAGGTCGTGCGGGGCGCGGCGACGAGACATGTCGACCGATCCTCCAGGCGAAGAGACAGGAGATGCCGATGTCCGAGATTCATTACGACGCTCATCCCTCGATGTTGCGGATTCGTCCTTTTTCGACCCCATTGATGATCATCCTGTTGCTGGCGGGGATCCTGTTCGCCGTCATGGGGCCGGCATTGATCCCGGTTCCATTGCCCGAGCCGCTCGATGCGCGGATCGTCAAGATCGCGGGTCTCGTCGTCGCCGGACTCGCCTTGCTGCAGCTGTGCGTCTGGTGGCTCGCGACCCGATCCGACCATCTCGTCATCCGCGACGACGAGCTGGTCTGGACCCATGGTCTCCTCAGCAAGAACTACACCGAGATCAAGCTCTCCTCGGTTCGCACGGTGCGACTCCATCAAAGCCTCCTGCAACGCATCCTGAATGCCGGCGACATCAAGATCTACACCTCCGGCGACGATCCGGAGCTGATCGTCCGCGGCCTGCCGAACCCGAATCGCCTGCGCGAGCTGATCAAGCGCAACTGAACCGCGTCCGGGGTTCATGATGCGTTCAAGGCCGGCTTGGTGTGTCGAGGCCACCAAGGACGTTGTGCCTGACGCGGTTCAGGATAAAAAATCAATTTTCTGAACGGCGTCAGCTGTGTCGTTGGTTGATCACCTCAGGGCTGGCCCCAAGCGACAGGATCGCATACACCGCCGGACGCCGTTCAGCTGCGCTGGAGCAGGAGCTGGGTCAGCAAGGCGACCGGTCGGCCGGTCGCGCCCTTCTCTTTACCGCTCAGCCAGGCGGTGCCGGCGATATCCAGGTGTGCCCAGCGGTAGGCCTTGGTATAGCGCGCCAAGAAGCAGGCGGCGGTGACTGCGCCGGCCTCGCGGCCGCCGACGTTCGCCATATCGGCGAAGTTGGTATCGAGCTGCTGCTGGTAGTCGTCCCACAAGGGCATGCGCCACGCGCGATCGGCGGCGGCTTGGCCGGCGGCGATGATCTCTTCGGCGAGATGATCGTCCTTGGTGAAAAGCCCCGACGCGTGCTTGCCCAGGGCGATCACGCAGGCCCCGGTCAGGGTGGCCAGATCGATTACCAGCTCCGGGTCGAAGCGCTCGCTGTAGGTGAGTGCGTCGCAGAGGATGAGTCGGCCTTCGGCATCCGTGTTGAGGATCTCGATGGTCTGACCGGACATGCTGGTGACGATGTCGCCGGGTTTGTTGGCGTCGCCGTCGGGCATGTTCTCGGAGGAAGGGACGACGCCGACCAGGTTGATCGGCAGGCCCAGCTCGCAGGTGGCAAGCATCGTCCCGAAGACGCCCGCGCCGCCGCACATGTCGTACTTCATCTCGTCCATTTCGGGCGCCGGCTTGATGGAGATGCCGCCGGTGTCGAAGGTCAGTCCCTTGCCGACCAGCACGACGGGCTTGGCGTCCGGCTCGCCGCCGCGGTAGTGCATGACGATCAGCTTGGCCGGCTGGCGGCTCCCGCGCGAGACCGAGAGGAGGGCGCCCATCTTGAGCTCCTCCATGTCGGCCTCTTCGAGGATCTCGGTCTCCAGCCGCTCGTAGCGCTCGCCGAGCTCGAGGGCCTTCTCGGCCAGATAGGTCGGGGTGCAGATGTTGCCGGGCAGGTTGCCCAGCTCCTTGGAGAGTGCCGTGCCGGCCGCGATGGCGCTGCCGTGTCGGATCGCCTGCTCGGCGCTCGGCGCGTCGGCCTTCTCGGAGAGCCAGACGTCGAGCCGCTTCAGCGGCGTCTTGGGTGCCTGTTTGTCGTCTTTTTTGGTCAGGGTGTAGCGATAGGTCTTGTCCTCGGCGGTTGTGACGAGGTCGCGCACGGCCGCATAGAGGTCGAGCCCGTCGGGACCGAGCTCGGGCAAGGTGCAGAGTGCCGCACCCGCATGGGTCTGCTGGAGTGCCGCCACGGCGCCGACCAGGGCTTTGCGATAGTTGTCGCGCCCGAATTCCTTGTGCTTGCCGCATCCCACGACGAGGACCCGTTCGCTGGCCAGGCCGGGCAGATCGTAGAGCATGAGGGTGCCGCCGAGTCGACCGTCCATGTCGCCTTTCTTCAACAGCTCGGCCAGGCGCCCGCCGGTGGCGAGATCGAGCGCGGCGGAGGGTCCGGCGAGCTTGCGCCCCTCGAAGATCCCGATCAGGATACAGGGCGTCTTGAGTTGAGCGATCTCGCCGGTCTTGATTCTGAATTCCATCGTCGGACTCCTGTTGGAGGGCCTGGGTGAAAGCGGGTTCTAAACCGCGCCCGGTGCGGTATGCGTCATTTGTCGGAGTGGCTCGGTCGCGACGCGGCGCGCTGCCGATGGTCGACCGTTCACGGATCTGGTGCTTTTGATGTCGAATAACGAGTCTACCGGAAGAGACCGCGCGGTCGAAGCCCGTCGACATGGCGGCGCCGCGGGTCGGTCGTCCCGAGCCAGGTCCGCGGTCCGGGCTGCCCTTGGTTGTGCCCGGGTCGTCGCACGAGGCCCGAAGCCGTGATCATCCTCGAGCGCTATCTTGCGCGTGCGGTCATCGGCGGAACCCTGCTCACGCTCGGGATCCTGCTGCCGCTCCTCGGCTTCTTCATCCTCGCCGACGAGATCGACGCCGTCGGGGTCGATGGTTATGGCCTGGCCGATGCGTTGGTCTTTATGGCGTTGAGCCTGCCGCGTTATGCCTACCAGGTCTTTCCCATCGCGACCCTGATCGGCGCCTTGATTGGCCTCGGGGCCTTGGCGAGCCGCTCCGAGCTGGTGGCGATGCGGGCCGCCGGTTTCTCGGTGGCGCGGATCATTCGGGCCGGGCTGCTCGGCGGTGTGCTCCTGGCGGGGCTTGCGGTGTTCGTCGGGGAGGTCGTCGCGCCGGTTGCGGAGCAGCGCGGTCTCGAGCTGCGACGCCAAGCGCTCTCGGGCGACGTGACCCAGCAGACGCCTTACGGCTTCTGGGCGATCGACGATCGTGCCTACGTGAATATTCGCGAGATCGCCTCGCCGACGCGCCTGCGCGACATCTTCATCTACCAGGTGGACGCGGATGCAGGCTCGCTGGTCGCAACCCACGCGGCCGGTGCGCGCTACAGCGAGGCCGGTTGGGTGCTGGAAGATATCGCGCGCAGCCGCGTGAGCGCGGCGGGGGTCGAGGTG
Source organism: Thiocapsa roseopersicina (assembly GCF_900106925.1). Taxonomy (GTDB): domain Bacteria; phylum Pseudomonadota; class Gammaproteobacteria; order Chromatiales; family Chromatiaceae; genus Thiocapsa; species Thiocapsa roseopersicina. The sequence goes on along the minus strand of NZ_FNNZ01000008.1, from coordinate 87,847 downwards.
GAGCGCATGGAGCGGGCCGAATGGAACTCGATGCTGGATCCGGGGTTGCTCAAGGTGGTGGTCGTGGCTCCGCAGATGCTCCCGGTGTGGGGACTCTATAAATACATCCGCTTCATGACGCTCAACAAGCAGGATGCCGGGCCCTACGAGGTTGCCTTCTGGGGCAAGGTTTTGCACCCGGTCCTGACGCTTTCGATGATCTTCGTGGCGATTCCGATCATCCTCGGCTCGGCGCGCACCACGGGGCTCGGTCCACGCATCTTCGTCGGCGTCCTGGTCGGCATCCTCTATTATTTGGTCAGCCGCACCTTTGCATTCGTCGCGCTGCTGTTCGGGCTGGACCCGCTGGTCGCGGCGATCATGCCGCCGCTGTTGTTCATCACCGGGGCCTTGTTTTTGCTGCGTCGGGTGGGCTAGGGACAGCGCATCAGGGTTTCTTTCCGGATCGCAGGAGCATGACCAACCGAGTGTGCGATTGGCGGTCGTGCCAGGCCAGACCGTCTCGGTCGATCAGGCTCCACCAGAGGCCGAGTCCAGCCGGCAAGAGGCTCAACAGCGCCCAGCCGAAGCGCTTGAGCGCATCGCGTGTGTTCAGATTCTCGCCGTCGTCGCGGATGACGCGAAACCGCCAGGCACGCATGCCCAGGGTCTGACCGCCGTGGGTCCAGAAGTAGACGTAGAAACCGCAGATCACGATCGCCAGGTAGACCTGCATCAGGGCCAGATGGATCGGGTGCTCGTTCGGCGAGGCGCCCGTGAGGCCGGTGTAGGGGAACACGACCAGCATGACGGCGAACATCAGAACGCCGAGCAACAGCACGCTGTCATAGAGCAACGCCCCGATGCGGCGCAGCAAGGAAGGGGTCTTGGCAAGGCTGATATCAAGGTCCATGGTGTCCTTAAACCGCGCCCGGCGCGGTATGCGATGTTTGTGGATGGGATCGGCCCCTGCAGACGTGACGACCGTTGGAGTCGACGTGGTTTAAGATATTAAAAAATATCATTTTAAACCGCGTCTCCGCTGAGGATTGTGGATGCACCAAACGTCGAGCTTACTCGAAAATGAGCATGTCGCTCTGGACGCGGTTTAATGCGGCTCTCCGTCAAATCCATCCTGTTTGTCCTGTTGCGGCGGGTGCCCATGCCCGTCATCGCGATCCTGGTCGGCCTGGCCGTGGGACTTGCGGTTTGGGGGCTTCTGGACCAAGTGCAAAGCCGTCAGGTCGACAAGATCTTCGAGCAGGAGCTCCAGGCGCAGCTCGACCAGCGGGCGCGCGAGAGCCTGATTCGTTTCGACCGTTACCTCTCCAACTACGGGGCGACCACGCGCCTGCTTGCCAACCATCGGCGCCTTTCCGAATATCTGGAGCCGCTGTTCTGGTTCGAGGACGACGATACCTTACCTGTCGTCTACAAGGAGTTTCGTCCGCATTGGCTCCCGGATTTCTTCGAACGCGAGGCGCTGAGCTCTCCGAGTCACGTACTGTTGACCGACCCGCAGGGTCGGGTTCGAGAGGTCTTTCAATCCGGCAACGATCCGTTGCCCGAAGAGATCGCGGCCCGGATCCCGACGCGCTTGCTCAACGTGCGCGAGGTACGCTCCGTCATCGAGCGATTCGGCGAGCGACTCTACTTGCTCAGCAGCGATGCTGTCGAGGATGCCGGCGGCTATGCAATGGGACATCTGGTGGTTCTGGTGCCCGTCGACGACGCCTTTCTGGCTTCTTCCCAACGCGGCGTCTATGTCGGGCGCGCCGCGGTGGCCTTGGTGGACGGCGCCGATCAGCGGATCGTCGCGAGCGTTGACTCCGAGATGCTGGTTCCCGGAACTCTGCTCTCGGACTGGTCCGAGAGCTACCTGGTGACCTCCCAGTCCATGGCGGAATACGAGGGTGCCGACTCCAGCGTGCTGTTTGCGACCTTCGTTCCGCATGCCGCGGTGGAGAAGATGTCGCGCCATGTCCGCATCTTCGAGCGCCGGCAGCGCGGGATCGCCGCCGCGGTCTACATCCTGGTCTTTACCGCAGTCATCTATCTGGTGTCGTCGCGACTGAACGCGGTGCTGAAACGCATGACGCGGTTCTCGCAGCGTGCGCTCGGTATTCCGGAGCCCGGGTTTCATCGCGACGGCAACCAACTGCTCTTGCTCGAAGAATGGATCCAGCATTTCACGCAACTGGTGCTCAAGGCGCGCGAGGAGATGAGCATCAAACATCAGGCGGAGATGCGCGAGAGCGAGGCGCTCAAGGCGGCCGTCATGGAGGCGTCGCTGGATGCGATCGTGACGCTCGACTACGGCGGTCGGATCATCGAGCTCAATCCGGCCGCCGAGCGGATGCTGGGGCTTGATCGCGGCGAGGCGACGGGGAGCGTCTTTGCCGAACGCTTTCTGCCCGAGATCGCGCGCCCCGCCTTTCAGCGACTCCTCGACCGCTCGCGCCACCTGCACCGCGAGCCGCAGGGCCGCGGCGAGCTGGTCGCCCTGCGCTCGGATGGCTCGGAGATCCCGGTGGAGATCTCGATCGTGCCGATCGACCTGGAGTCCGAGCGCTTCTATACGCTCTATATCCACGATATTACGGCGCGCAAGCAGGCCGAGCGCGAGATCAAGAGCCTCGCGCGGTTCGCCAGCGAGAGCCCGAACCCGATCCTGCGGGTGACGGGCGACGGCCTGATCGTCTATGCCAATCGCGCCAGTCGCCCTTTGCTGCAGGCCTGGGGTGCGGACCCTGGCGAGTGCCTGCCGGAGGACTGGCGAGACGAGATCGCCGTGGCGCTGGAAAGCGGCGAGCCCCAAGAGCGGGAGCAGGAGATCGCGGGCCAGGTCTATTCGCTCCTGTTCGCGCCCATCCGGGATCTCGGCTATCTCAACATCTATGCCCGCGACATCACCGCGGTGCGCCGCGCCGAGCAGGAGGCCCGCCAGCATCAGGCCGAGCTGGTGCATGTGTGCCGACTCAGCACCATGGGCGAGATGGCGACCGGCATGGCGCACGAGCTCAATCAGCCGCTCTCGGCGATCGTCAACTATGCCAACGGCTGCAGTCGCCGCCTGCAGAGCGCGACATCCAAGACCGAGGACCTGGTCGGTGCCATGGGCCAAATCACGGTGCAGGCGCAACGCGCGAGCGAGATCATTCGTCGCCTGCGCGCCCTGGTCGGCAAGCAACCGCCGATCCGCACCGATGCCGATCTCAATCATCTGGTGCGCGAGGTGTGCTCCTTCGTCGAGTTCGAGACCACTCGGCTGGCATTGCAGATCGAGCTGGATCCCGGCGCGCATCCGATTCCGGTCAATGTCGACCTGGTTCAGATCGAGCAGGTGCTGTTGAACCTGGTTCGCAACGCGATCGACGCCTTGCATGAGTCGCCGGAGGAGCGCCGTCGTCTCCATATCCGCACCCGGGTGCAAGGAGATCAGGCCATCGTCGAGGTCGAAGACACCGGTCCCGGAATCACCGCGGATCGCATCCTGCACCTCTTCCATCCATTCTTCACGACTAAGGAGGGCGGCATGGGCATGGGCTTGGCGATCAGCCAGACCATCGTGGAGAATCACGACGGCCGCATCTGGGCCGAATCCGAGCCCGGAAAAGGCTCGATCTTCTACGTCGCGCTGCCGCTCGCGCGGGCCGACACGCCCGAGGCGACGACCGCGCCTGAATCCGAGCTCTTGGAGAGCCTGACATGACCCACGACGCAACCGTCTTCGTCGTCGACGACGACCAAGCCATGCGCACCTCTCTGCAGTGGTTGATTGAATCCACCGGTATGTCCGTCCAGACCTACGAGTCGGCCGACGTCTTTCTCGCGAGCTATTATCCAGGGCGTGCGGGCTGCCTTCTGCTCGACGTGCGGATGCCCGGGATGAGCGGCCTGGAGCTTCAGAGTCACCTCGCGCGCGAAGGTTATCGCTTGCCTGTCATTATGATCACCGGACACGGTGATGTCGCGATGGCCGTCAAGGCGATGAAGGCCGGGGCGGTTGACTTCATCGAGAAGCCGTTTCACGACGAAGACCTGCTGCGCAGCATTCGGCGCGCACTCGACTACGACGAGAGACACCGTGCCGACCAGGCGGCACGGGCCGATATCGCAGCGCGGCTCGCCGAGCTGACGCCGCGCGAGCATGAGGTCATGGCGATGGTCACGGACGGCAAATCCAACAAAGACATCGCCGCCGCGCTCGGCGTGAGCGCCAAGACGGTCGAGGCCCACCGCGCCCGCGTCATGGAGAAGATGCGGGCCGACTCGCTTGCCGAGCTGGTGCGGATGGCCCTGATCGCTTCGGCGGACGGGCCGGCGACGCGTTGACTGCCGAGTGGAGTCCGGGTTGTTCTCGGGGCCGAGTGCGGCTTCGAGCCCGTCGAAGTCGGGTTTGCTCAGAAGTCGTCGGGGCCTCAAAATGGCCGATCTTAAATGATTCTCCGGAGCATGTTTGATGTCCGAAAAGGCCCCCTGGATTACTTTCCGACCCGAGCTTAAGGTGCTCGATTGCACCGTTCGCGATGGGGGGCTTGTCAACGCCCACCGGTTCGACGACGACTTCGTCACGGCCATCTATCGCGCGTGTGTCGATGCGGGCATCGACTACATGGAGATCGGCTACAAGAACTCGCCGCGCGTCTTCCCGAAGGACAAATTCGGTGCTTGGCGCCACTGCGACGAGACGGATCTCCGTCGCGTGGTCGGCGATCACGATGCCGAGACGACCGGACTCAAGCTTGCAGCCATGGCCGATGCGGGCAAGAGCGACTGGCAGACCCAGCTCATCCCCGCGAGCGAGAGCGTACTCTCGATGATCCGCGTCGCCTTTTATGCCCATCAGGTGTCCGAGGCGGTCGATATGATCCGCCATGCCACCGAGCTCGGCTACGAGACTACCGCGAACCTGATGGCCGTCTCCAACATCACCGAGACCGAGATCGATACCGTGCTCGAGGCGATTGCCGAGACGCCGGCCAGCACCATGGTGATCGTCGACAGTTTCGGTTATCTCTACCGCGAGCAGATCGACCGGCTCTACCGCAAATACACCGCGGCACTCGAAGGTACCGGCAAGGAGATCGGCATCCACGCCCACAACAATCTCCAGTTGGCCTTCGCCAACACGATCGAGGCCATCATCCTGGGGTGCAACCGGGTCGACTCGACGATTTTCGGCTTCGGTCGCGGCGCCGGGAACTGCCATACCGAGCTGCTGCTCGGTTTTCTTCGCAACCCCAAATTCAACGTCCGCCCCATCATCGATGTCATCCAGAACCGCATGCTGCCGCTGCGTAAGGAGTTGGATTGGGGTCCGTCGGTGCCCTACAACATCACCGGGCAGCTCAATCAACACCCGCGCTCCGCGATCGAGTGGCGCGAGGGCGCGACGCCGGACGACTATCTGACGTTTTACGATAAGGTCGTCTCGGAGATTTGACGGTTGTCGGCGGGCGGCCTCCAGCCTCCAGCGAGCAGATGAAGCCTGATAGCTGATAGCCGGAGGCAGGACGCAGCCAAAAACCCCGAACGCCGATCCGCGTTGGTTCTCCCCCTTAACCCTTGGAGACTGTCATGTCCGACGAAGCGACCTTGACCGTGGGCGACGCGACCTATCGTTTCCCGATCATCGAGGGAACCGAGGGTGAGCGCGCAATCGATATCCGAAACCTGCGCGCGGATACGGGCCTGATCACCCTTGATCCTGGATACGGCAATACCGGGAGTTGCCAAAGCGCCATTACCTTTATCGATGGCGAGCAGGGGATCCTGCGCTACCGAGGAATCCCGATCGAGCAGTTCGAGCAGGCGCCGAACTTCGTCGAGATTGCTTGGCTCCTGATCTTCGGCCATCTGCCGAGCCCGGAGGAATACGACACCTTTGCTGCGGATTTGACCGGTTGCGCCAACCTCGACGAGGGGATGAAGCATCACTTCGAGGGTTTTCCGCGCGCGGCGCCGCCGATGGCCATCCTCTCGGCAATGATCAATGCACTGTCCTGTTTTCATCCGGAGATCTTTGAGATTCAGGACAAGGATTCGGTGCGGATCGCTTCTGCCGGACTGATCAGTAAGATCCGCACCATCGCCGCCTACGCCTACCGTCACTCCAGAGGTTTGCCGTACATCTACCCGGATCCCAAGCTGAGATATGTGCCGAACTTTCTGCACATGATGTTCTCGCAGCCCTTCGAGCAGCATGTCTGCGAGCCGATCGTTCGAGACGCACTCAACCTGATCCTATTGCTGCACGCCGATCACGAGCAGAACTGCTCCACCTCCACGGTGCGTATGGTCGGCTCGAGCCAGGCCAATCTCTTCGCCTCCTGTGCGGCAGGCGTCTGCGCGCTTTGGGGTCCGCTGCACGGCGGGGCGAACGTCGCGGTGCTCGAGATGCTCGAGCAGATCCATCAGGGACAGATGACCCCGGACGACTATGTCCGACTGGCCAAAGACAAGGACAGCAAGGTTCGGTTGATGGGGTTCGGGCACCGGGTCTACCGGAATTTCGACCCGCGCGCGCGGATGCTGGCGAACGTCGCGGAGCGGCTTCTGCCACAGCTCGGGGTGAAGGATCCGCTGCTCGACATTGCGCGTCGCCTCGAGGAGATCGCGCTCGAAGACCCTTACTTCATCGACCGGCAGCTCTATCCCAACGTGGACTTTTACAGCGGCATCATCCTGCGCGCGATCGGAATTCCGGTGAATATGTTTACCGTGATGTTCGCGATCGGGAGACTTCCCGGTTGGATCGCCCACTGGTGGGAGCAGGAGCAGACGCCCGGCAACAAGATCGCTCGGCCGCGTCAGATCTATGTCGGGCCGCGAGAGACCGACCGCGTGCTGTTGAGCGAGCGACGCTGATTCGCCGCACGCGGGTCGGGCGGGGTGCATCGCGCCGGAAGGCGCGGCGCGGGTTCAGAGGTGGAGGCGCCGGACCTCGATGTCGGTCTCGGCGCGCTCCCACATCTGCTCGAAGTCGGCGCACAGCCGATGCGCCTCCCGTCGCCCGTGCATATCGACGACGCCCTCGCTGCCTTCGGCGGATGGCCGCTTGAGGTATGCGCGCCGGTCGCCGATCAAAAAGGCATCCGGACGATCCGGGGTGTCCTCGGCAAGACGCCGGATCGCGATCCTCGATGTCAGACGCTGCGCCAGTCCGACAATGCGGCTCCCGCTTTGGTCGTGTTTGTCGGGACGGCTCAAGAGGACTCGTACCGGCGAGTCCGGTTGTGCGAGCGCAAGCGTCTTGACGGCCTCGATGAACTCCTCCGTGCTGTACAGATCGAGGTCGAGCGTACGATCGAACATGAGTAGCTCGCGTCGCGTACCTTGCGCGATGGCGATCCCCGCGTCACGAATCGCGACTCGCGTTGCGAGCATGCGGGGGCCGTGCTGGTGGCGGGACCCATTCACGTCATCGGACTCCTGCCCTGCGTACATCTGAGCGTGTGCCTTCCGGTTTCGATCGAGAAATCACGTCGCGTCGTGTCCGGAATCGGCAGTTGTGAAATAGCAACAATCCTCGTCGAGCGCTCGCAGGCCACGTCGCTGCTGGGCTCCAGGATCGATTTGCCCTCTCTTGATGTGGCATTCCTGAAGCAGTCGTTGCAAATATGTTTCGCGCACCGAAAAAAGTTGCACTTTTGTGCCTGTTGTAGGCTAAAATGTCGTTGTCCCAAGTGCGGTCTGTCTAAGCTGTCCGCGCCCAATCTTAATCGATGAGCTGACCTCAGACGGCAGACCCGCGGCGAACGAGCGATCCGACGACGATGATGTTGCTTTTTCCTGACATGTCTTCCGCCCAAGGCCAAAGCCGACGCTTGAATCATCATTCATCCACCTGAACAGGAAACCAAAAGATGCGCAAACAGAATAAGACTTCAAGGCTGGCCGCGCTCGCAGCCCCGCTTGCGATGGCCGTCACATTGGCTGCTCCGCTGTCGGTTCAGGCCGACTACAACTACGAGCACTTTTGGTCAGCTCAGCCCGAAGGCACGGCTTGGGTGACCAGCTACGGCGAATGCTGGCAGAGTCTGCACGGCCCCAACGATCTGGAGCCCTGCGTCAAGGCCGCCGTGGTTCCGAAGGAATTCGTCGTTCGACTGAACTTCGAGTTCGATAAGTACGAGATTCAGAACATCGTGAACGACGCCGAGCTGCAACGCCTCGACGACTACATCGCTCAGGTGAATGCGACCGACACCCGCGAAGAGATCTCGCTGGTCGGTCACACCGATGCGAAGGGCTCCGACGAGTACAACATGGCACTCGGTATGCGTCGTGCCGAGACGATTCGCGACTACATGGTCAGCAAGGGTGTCCCGGCCAGCGATATCGTGTCGGTCACCAGCATGGGCAAGCGCGACATGCTGCCTGAGTACGACATCTTCTCGGTGCAGCAGCGCCGCGTGAAGATCCTCGCCGAGTACGAGGGCAACTAAAGCCCCCTCCGCCGATATGCGCCGCCTCGATCGCCGGTTTCAAGCCGGCGGTCGATGCGGCCGACGATCAAGCGGCGATCGTTTCTCTTCGATCTCCGATCCATCCCTTTTGAGTACCGCGCCGACCACGTCAGTGATCGACGCGGCAGGTCCAATAAGCCTCATCCCCCCGACCGGGGCTTATGGGAGGGCCGTTCACGTCTAGGCGTGAGCGGCCTTTTTTATTTTCCCATCACTCAGATTTCGCGTGCAAGCCGAGCGGCATCCCCGAGATAGGTCGCGGGTGTCAGTGCCGCGAGCTCCGTCTTGGCGTCTTCGGGGATCTCCAATCCCTCGATGAACACCTTCAGCGCTTCCGGTCCGATGCGCTGCCCGCGCGTCAGCTCCTTGAGGCGCTCGTAAGGGCGCTCGACACCGTAGCGGCGCATCAGGGTCTGGATCGGCTCGGCCAAGACCTCCCAGTTCGCATCCAGGTCGGCCGCCATCCGTGCCGGATCGGCCTCGAGCTTGCCGATACCGCGCAGCGCCGACTGCAAGGCGATGCTGGTGTGTGCAACGCCGACGCCGAGGTTGCGCAGAACCGTCGAGTCGGTGAGATCGCGCTGCCAGCGCGAGATGGGCAGCTTTGCGGCCAGATGTCCGAGGATGGCGTTGGCGATCCCGAGGTTGCCTTCCGCGTTCTCGAAGTCGATCGGGTTCACCTTGTGCGGCATGGTCGAGGAGCCGACCTCGCCCGCGACGGTACGCTGCTTGAAATAACCGAGCGAGATGTAGCCCCAGAGGTCGCGCGAGAGGTCGATCAGGATCGTGTTGAAGCGCGCGAGGGCGTCGAACAGCTCCGCCATGTAATCATGGGGCTCGATCTGGGTCGTGTAAGGGTTCCAGGCGAGCCCGAGTGACTCGACGAAGTCGCGGGAGACGCCGGGCCAGTCGACGTCCGGATAGGCGACGCGATGGGCGTTGTAGTGTCCGACCGCGCCGTTCATCTTGCCCAGCAGGGTCACCTCGGCGACGCGATCGCGCTGGATGCGCAGCCGGTGGACGAGGTTCGCCATCTCCTTGCCGAGCGTCGTCGGCGTGGCCGGCTGGCCGTGGGTGCGCGAGAGCATCGGCTGATCGGCATAGCGATGCGCCAAGTCCCGGACGGCCGCGATGACGGCGTCCATCTCGGGAAGCAGGACCTGCTCCCGCCCGGCGTTCAGCATGAGCCCGTGGGCGAGGTTGTTGATGTCCTCGGAGGTACAGGCGAAGTGAATGAACTCGCTTGCGGCTTGGAGGCGCGGATGCGCGGCGACCCGCTCCTTCAGGAAATATTCAACCGCCTTCACATCGTGATTCGTTGTGCGCTCGATCTCCTTGATCCGTTGCGCATCCGCGACGCCGAACTGCTCGGCGATGTCGTCGAGCAGCCGGTCGGCCTCGGCCGAGAAGACGGGCACCTCCGGGATTCCGGGATGCCGCGATAGGGTTTGCAGCCAGCGGACCTCCACCAGCACCCGGTAGCGAATCAGCCCGAACTCGCTGAAGATCGGCCGCAGATCGGTCGTCTTGGAGCCGTAGCGGCCGTCGACGGGCGAGATGGCGGTGAGGCCGGTAAGATCCATCGCCATCGGTTCAGGCCGCGAGCCGACGCAGGACGTAGGGGAGGATCCCGCCGTGCCTGTAGTAGTCGACCTCGTTGGGTGTATCGATCCGCACCTTGGCCTTGAAGGTCTTCACCGACCCGTCGGGCGCCGTCGCACGGACGGTCACCGACTTCGCCGTGGCGTTGTCGAGCCCGGTGATGTCGAACTGTTCGGTCCCGGTCAGGCCCAGCGATTGGGCGTTGTCGCCCGGCAGGAATTCCAAAGGCAGGATGCCCATGCCCACCAGGTTCGAGCGATGGATGCGCTCGTAGCTCTCGGCGATCACGGCGCGCACGCCCAAGAGACGCGGTCCCTTCGCGGCCCAGTCGCGCGAGGAGCCCGAGCCGTATTCCTTCCCGGCGAGCACGATGACCGGCGTCCCCTCGGATTGGTACTTCATCGCCGCGTCGTAGATCGACATCTCCTCGCCGTCCGGCTGATGGAGTGTCACGCCGCCCTCGGTGCCCGGGGCCATGAGGTTGCGTAGTCGGATGTTGGCGAAGGTGCCGCGCATCATCACCTCGTGGTTGCCGCGCCGCGAGCCCAGACTGTTGAAGTCCTTGGGATCCACGCCTTTCTCGATCAGATACTTGCCTGCCGGCGAGTTGGGCTTGATCGAGCCGGCGGGCGAGATGTGATCGGTGGTGATGGAGTCGCCGAGCACGGCCAGGCAGCGTGCGCCTGCGATGTCCTCGGCCGGGGCCACGTCCAGCGTCATCCCGTCGAAATAAGGCGGGTTGCGGATGTAGGTCGAGTCGGCCGGCCAGGCGTAGGTCTGGCTCGCGGCCACATCGATCGACTGCCAGCGCGCGTCCCCGGCGTAGACGTCCGCGTAGGCGGAGGTGAACTCGTCGACGGTGACGTTCTCGGCGATGGCCGCGTTGACCTCGTCCTGGGTCGGCCAGATATCCTTGAGATAGACGGGTTGGCCGTTCGGGGCGGTCGTCAGCGGATCCTTGTAGGGGTCCAGATCGATCCGCCCGGCGATGGCGTAGGCGACGACCAGCGGCGGGCTCGCCAGATAGTTCATGCGCACCTCGGCATGGACCCGGCCCTCGAAGTTGCGGTTGCCCGAGAGGATAGAGACGGCGCAGAGGTCATTGTCCGCGATGGCCTTGGAGACCGGCGCGGGAAGCGGGCCGGTGTTGCCGATACAGACCGTACAGCCGTAGCCGACGTTGTGGAAACCCAATGCCTTGAGAGGCTCGGTGAGCCCGGCGCGATCCAGATAGCGCGTCACCGCCATCGAGCCCGGGCCGAGCGAGGTCTTCACCCAGGGCGCGGCCTTGAGACCCAGGGCGGCGGCCTTCTTGGCGACCAAGCCGGCGGCAAGCATGACGCTCGGGTTCGAGGTGTTGGTGCAGGACGTGATGGCCGCGACCACGATGGAGCCGTCGGAGATCTCGACCTCGTGCCCGCCCATAACCGCCTTCGCGGGGCCCTTGCTCGGGATGTTGCGCTCCTTCTTGAGGGCGGCAAGTGCGGCCGGGAAGTGACTCGCCATCTCGGTGAGCGGCACCCGGTCCTGCGGGCGCTTCGGGCCTGCGAGCGAGGGCACGACATCGCCCAGATCCAGGGCGAGGGTCTCGGAATAATCGGCCTCGGCGGCGTCGGCGGTGTGCCAGACGCCCTGTGCCTTGCAGTAGGCCTCGACCAAGGCGATCTGCGCCTCGTCGCGACCGGTCAGGCGCAGATAGTCGAGCGTGACCTGATCGACCGGGAAGAGACCGCAGGTCGCCCCGTACTCGGGCCCCATGTTTGCGATGGTGGTGCGCTCGCCCATCGGCAGGGTCGCGATCGCCGGACCGTAGAACTCGACGAACTTGCCGACCACGCCGTGCTTGCGCAGCATGTCGACGATGGTCAGAACCAGGTCGGTTGCGGTGACGCCTTCGCGCAGGTTACCGGTCAGCTTAAAGCCGACGACCTTGGGAACCAGCATCGAGACCGGTTGGCCGAGCATGGATGCCTCGGCCTCGATCCCGCCCACGCCCCAGCCCAGGACGCCGATCCCGTTGACCATGGTGGTGTGGGAGTCGGTGCCGACACAGGTATCGAAATAGGCTTGGGTGCGGCCATCGAGCGGGTTCGGGAAGATGACGCGCGAGAGATACTCGATGTTGACCTGATGCACGATGCCGGTGTCCGGCGGCACGACCTTGAAGCCGTCGAGCGCCTTCTGGCCCCACTTGAGGAACTTGTAGCGTTCTTGATTGCGTTGGAACTCAAGCTCCGCGTTGAGCGCGAAGGCATCGTTCGAGCCGAAATGGTCGACCTGCACCGAATGGTCGATGACCAGCTCGGCCGGCTGGAGCGGGTTGATCTTGCGCGGGTCGCCGCCGAGCGCCTTCATCGCATCGCGCATCGCCGCCAGATCGACCACGGCCGGCACGCCGGTGAAGTCCTGCATGAGCACGCGGGCCGGGCGGTACTGGATTTCTTTGGAGGGCTCGGCCTTCGGATCCCATTGGGCCAGATCTTCTATGTCCGAACGGGTGACGGTGATGTCGTCCTCGTTGCGAAGCAGATTCTCCAACAGGATCTTCAGCGAGAAGGGCAGGCGGGCGCTGCCTGGGACGGCGTCGAGCTTGAAGATCTCGTAATCCTTGCCGGCGACGTCGAGTGTGGCTTTGGCGTTGAAGCTGTTGGTCATGCGGTGCTCCGGGTTCGGCGAACAGGTTGGGCCCGATTCTAGCGGCCAAGCGGGTGCGGCGCTATATGCTGCGGTGCAGTATGTTCGGGTGGGGGCGGGGCTTGAGCCGCCGGCCTCCAGCTATCAGCTTTCAGACTTCGGATTGGCGGTGCGGTCGGCCAGGCTGTTGAGATAGCGGCGGGCGTCCGCGAGGATCTGCCGATTCTTCAGGAGCATTTGCCAGCGGGTGCCGCCGACCTGCCGCCACAACATGGCGGAGCGGATGCCGGCGAGCAGGAGCGCGCGGACTCGGTTCTGGTTGTCGGGGTTTTGCAGATGCAGCGGATCGCCGCGGACGATGATTCGAGGCTCGAGTGTGCTGAGGGTGTCGGTGTAGATCGCCGCGAGATGGGCCAGCATGTTCGGGTGCAGGAGCGCAAAGTGTTCCTGTTTCGCCTGCGCCGCCTCGATGCCTTCGCCGACGCGTGCGAGGAGATCGGGGCGCGCCGCGAGGGCGCGTTCCAGCTTCATCAAGAGGACCACGTAGCGGGTCAACTCCAGGTTGCGCTCCGGCTTGCCGGTGAGCTGCGCAATGATCTGTCGTGCGCCGTTTGCGACCCGTCCCGGCTCGCCGAAGACCGCTCCCACGTCGTCGGCATTGACCTGCAGGAGGCTGTAGATACAGGGCTCCATGGCGTCGGTGTCCGCCGAGCCGGATCGGGCGACGCGCATAACACAGTTGACGGCCTGATAGATGCCGGCGAGGGCGATGAGGCGGTCGAGATTGTCGTGGGGCATTCGGCTGGGGATCTCCTGAGGGGATTGAAGGTCATTTGAACCCGAACCAGGCGGTTGCGCCAAGCACTCGTTCTCGGTCCGGCTCAGCGCCAACCCGCGTCGATGATCGCACCGCCGAGACAGACGTCGTCGCGGTAGAGCACGACCGACTGCCCCGGTGTCACCGCGCGCTGCGGTTGGTCGAACCGAATCCGGCAACCCGACTCTCCGGCCTCCACGACCTCGCAGTGCTGCAGGGGCTGGCGATGACGCAGACGCGCCAGGCAGCGAAAGGGCGGGTCTTGCGGCGGCTCACCGGCGATCCAATGCGGCCGAGCCGCATGCAGCCCGGAGGACATGAGCAGCGGATGGTGCGTGTCCTGAACCAGCACCAAGGTATTGCGTTCCGCGTCCTTCGCGGCGACGAACCAGGGCGCCTCGCGACCGCCGTGAATGCCGCCGATGCCGAGTCCTTGGCGTTGCCCGATGGTGTAGTAGGCGAGCCCCCGATGCTCGCCGATCGCAACCCCCTCGGCGGTCTCGATGGGGCCGGGCTCGCGCGGGAGGTAGCGGGCGAGAAAGTCCCGGAAGCGACGCTCGCCGATGAAGCAGATCCCGGTGCTGTCCTTCTTCTCGGCATTGGCGAGTCCGAGACCCCTCGCAATCTCCCGGACCTCGCGCTTGGTCAGGTCATGCAGCGGGAAGAGCGCGCGCTCCAATTGAGATTGATCGAGCAGGTGCAGGAAATAGGTCTGATCCTTGTCAGGGTCGGCGCACAGGCGAAGCCGCACGCCCTGCGCATCGCGTGTGACCCGTGCGTAATGGCCGGTGGCGATAAGGTCGGCACCCAGCCCCAGGGCGTGATCGAGGAAGGCGGCGAACTTGATCTCCCGGTTGCACAGGACATCCGGGTTGGGGGTGCGCAAGGCCCGATATTCGCTCAGGAAGGACTCGAAGACGCGATCCCAGTATTCGGTGGCGAAGTTGACGGTATGCAGCCGGATCCCGAGTCGTTCGGCGACGCCGCGCGCGTCGGCCAGGTCTGCCGCAGCGGCGCAGTAGCCGGGGTCGTCGTCCTCTTCCCAGTTCTTCATGAAGAGGGCTTCGACCGCGTAGCCCAGCCCGAGCAGGCGATGGGCGGCGACGGCCGAATCGACACCGCCGGAGAGGCCGACGATCACGCGGGTCGAGCGGGGCTTGTGCAATCCGGCGGTCATCACGCGATTGTACCGGCCATGTCGGTCCGCGTCGCGAGCGGCTGCGCTCGGTCCGCATCGAAGGTCTGCGCAAGCCTCCGAGGCGGTGTTAGCATGGCGTCTTTTGGGCGACGAGAGCACTGCACATGGCCAACGACAGCATCAAGATCCCTGCGGGCGGCGAGAAGATTCAGGTCAACGGGGATCTGTCTCTGAATGTACCGAACAACCCCATCATCCCCTACATCGAGGGCGACGGCATCGGCATCGATATCACGCCGGTGATGTGTGCGGTTGTCGATGCGGCGGTGGCCAAGGCGTACGGCGGCTCGCGCAAGATCCATTGGATGGAGATCTATGCCGGCGAGAAGTCGACCCGGACCTACGGCGAGGATGTGTGGCTGCCGGAGGAGACGCTTGCGGCGGTGAAGGATTATGTCGTCTCGATCAAGGGACCGCTGACGACGCCGGTCGGGGGCGGTATCCGCTCGCTGAACGTGACCCTGCGCCAGGAGCTCGATCTCTATGTCTGCTTGCGTCCGGTGCGTTATTTCACCGGTACGCCGAGTCCGCTCAAGGAGCCCCAGCATACCGATATGGTGATCTTCCGCGAGAACTCGGAAGACATCTATGCGGGTATCGAGTGGCAGGAGGGTACGCCAGCCGCCAAGAAGGTCATCGACTTCCTGCGCAACGAGATGGGCGTGACCAAGATCCGCTTCCCCGAGACCTCCGGTATCGGCATCAAACCCGTCTCGCGCGAGGGGACCGAGCGTCTGGTGCGCAAAGCGATCCAATACGTGATCGACAACGATCGCGCGTCGCTGACCCTGGTGCACAAGGGCAACATCATGAAGTTCACCGAGGGTGCCTTCAAACAGTGGGGGTACGATCTGGCCAAGTCCGAGTTCGGTGCCGAGGAGATCGGCGGGGGGCCGTGGTGCAGCTTCAAGAACCCGAAGACCGGTAAAGAGATCGTGGTGAAGGACGTGATCGCCGATGCCTTCCTGCAGCAGATCCTGCTACGCCCGAAGGATTACGACGTGATCGCGACCCTCAACCTCAACGGCGATTACATCTCGGATGCCTTGGCTGCGCAGGTCGGCGGCATCGGGATGGCGCCGGGGGCGAATTTGTCCGACACCGTCGCCATGTTCGAGGCTACTCACGGGACCGCGCCGAAGTATGCCGGCAAGGATCAGGTGAATCCGAGCTCCTTAATCCTGTCGGCCGAGATGATGCTGCGCCACATGGGTTGGACGGAAGCGGCCGACCTCATCATCAAGGGTGTTGAAGGTGCGATTGCGGCCAAGACCGTGACCTACGATCTCGACAGACTCATGGACGGGGCGACGAAGCTGAGCTGCTCGGGCTTCGGCGATGCGGTGATCGCGCGGATGGATTGACGGGCGAGGGTTTCGGATCTTCGAAAAAAACGGGGCGCGGAACGGAGATTCCGCCCCCGGCTGTCGTCGGCTGTCAGCGTAAAGTCGCCTCCCCTGGCCGACAATCGCGAGCGCTCAGCCCGCGGCGATCAACTGACGCGGTGGACATTGGCCGCATGGAGGCCTTTCGGCCCCTGACTGATCTCGAACTGGACTTTTTGTCCCTCGCGCAAGGTCTTATAGCCATCCATGTCGATGGCCGAGAAGTGGACGAAGACGTCCTCGTCGCGGCCATCGGGCTGCACGAACCCGTAGCCCTTGGCGTTATTGAACCACTTGACAACACCGGTAATCATTTCAGGGCTCCTCCAGGAGTTGCAGGTCTCGCGTTGGTGGTCGTTGTTGTTGTCGTTGTTGATGTCTGACGGGTGCCTTGAAACCTCGGAACCGCGCCATAACTGCGTAGTATAGTAAGGTGATTTCGGGGGTCAAACCGACATCCGCCGGGGCGCTTCGAAACGATCCTCGTCGCGGGTCGGTCCGGTCGGAATCCGAACGCAGGCGTCACGACTCAAACCGGACTCAAACCGGACTCGAAGCGATGCCAAACCGTGCGATCGACATCGCAAGCCTCCAAAATTTTCCTAGAATCCCAATCATGAGTGACGACCTTCCGAGCGAGGAACGCGAATCAGGGCTGACCGTACAGGAGGCGAAACCCAAGCTTCGACGGCCGCCTCTTTTCAAGGTCCTGTTGCTGAACGATGATTACACCCCGATGGAGTTCGTGGTGCAGGTGCTGGAGACCTTTTTCGCAATGAATCGCGAGAAAGCCACCCAAATCATGCTGCACGTGCATACTCGAGGTCGAGGGGTGTGCGGCGTTTTCACCAAAGATATCGCCGAGACCAAGGTGTCGCAGGTGAATGACTTTGCACGCAGTCACCACCACCCATTGCTCTGCACGATGGAAGAAGCTTAGAGCCCGACACACCTGGTCGCTGCAGCGGCTCACACCGTTTCGTCAACCCTGCTTGGATTAGGCCAATGCTGAGCAAAGAACTTGAATTTACGCTGAACCGGGCCTTCAAGGAGGCGCGCGTGAAGCATCACGAGTACATGACGGTCGAGCATATGCTGCTGTCGCTTCTGGATAACCCGACTGCCGCGAAGGTTCTCAAGGCGTGCGGGACGGACTCCGAGAAGCTGCGCCGCGAGATCACCGCCTTCATCGACGAAACGACCCCGCTGATCCCGGACAGCGAAGATCGGGACACGCAGCCGACGCTCGGTTTTCAGCGCGTCCTGCAGCGAGCCGTCTTCCATGTGCAGTCGGCCGGCAAGAAAGAGGTCACCGGGGCAAACGTCCTCGTGGCGCTCTTCAGCGAGCAGGACTCGCAAGCCGTCTATCTGCTCAATCAGCAGGATGTGACTCGGCTGGATGTCGTCAACTACATCTCGCACGGGATCTCCAAGGTCCCCGGCGAGAGTCAGGACGATGAGGCGCCCGGCGAGATCGACGAGCCGCGCGGGGAAGAGAAGGACGGCAACAGTCCGCTCGAAAGCTTTGCGACGAACCTCAACGAGATGGCGCGTCTAGGGCGGATCGACCCCTTGATCGGTCGCGCTGCCGAGGTCGAGCGCACCGTGCAGATCCTCTGTCGGCGGCGCAAGAATAATCCGCTGTTCGTCGGCGAGGCCGGTGTGGGCAAGACCGCGATTGCCGAAGGTCTGGCGAAGAAGATCGTCGACGGCGAGGTCCCGGAGATTTTGAGCGACGCGGTCATCTACTCGCTGGATCTCGGCGGTCTGGTGGCCGGCACCAAATACCGAGGTGACTTCGAGAAGCGCCTTAAGGCGGTGCTCGCGCAACTCAAACGCCAGCGCCACGCGATCCTCTTCATCGACGAGATCCATACCATCATCGGCGCAGGCTCCGCCTCGGGCGGGGTGATGGATGCCTCGAATCTGATCAAGCCTGTGTTGGCGTCCGGCGACCTGCGGTGCATTGGATCCACGACCTACCAGGAATATCGCGGCATCTTCGAGAAGGATCGGGCACTTGCGCGTCGCTTCCAGAAGATTGATGTCGAGGAGCCCTCGGTGGAGGAGACCTTCGAGATCCTCAAGGGTCTCAAGAGCCGGTTCGAGGAGCATCACCAGGTCACCTACACCAACCCGGCCTTGCGTGCTGCCGCGGAGCTGTCGAACCGCTACATCAACGATCGTCATCTCCCGGACAAGGCGATCGACGTCATCGACGAGGCCGGCGCACACGTTCAGCTCAAGAGTCCGGCGAAGCGCAAGAAGCGCATCGATGTCGGCGATGTCGAGGCGATCGTTGCCAAGATGGCGCGCATCCCCTCGAAAAAGGTCTCGGCCTCCGACACCGAGTCGCTCAAGAATCTCGATCGCGATCTCAAGATGGTCGTCTACGGTCAAGACGCGGCGATCGATGCCCTGACCTCCTCCATCCGCATGAACCGCTCGGGCTTGGGGACCGAGGAGAAGCCGATCGGCTCGTTCCTGTTCACCGGACCCACCGGTGTGGGCAAGACCGAGGTGACACGTCAGCTGGCGCGTATCCTGGGGATGGAGCTTCTGCGCTTCGACATGTCCGAATACATGGAGCGGCACACGGTCTCGCGTCTCATCGGCGCGCCGCCCGGATATGTCGGCTTCGATCAGGGCGGACTGCTGACCGAAGAGGTCAACAAGCATCCGCATGCGGTCTTGTTGCTCGACGAGATCGAGAAGGCCCATCCCGACGTCTTCAACCTGCTCCTGCAGGTGATGGACCACGGGACACTGACCGACAACAACGGTCGCAAGGCGGACTTCCGCAACGTGGTCCTGGTCATGACGACCAACGCGGGGGCGGAAGAAACCGCGCGCCGATCGATCGGCTTCACCGAGCAGGATCATTCGACCGACGGCATCGAGGCGCTCAAGCGCTACTTCACGCCCGAGTTCCGCAATCGGCTCGACGCGGTCGTGCAGTTCGGCTCCTTGAGCGAGCAGACGATTCGAAGCGTGGTGGATAAGTTTGTATTCGAGCTCGAGCAGCAGCTCGAAGAGAAGAAGGTGAGCCTCACGATCGATGCCGATGCCCGCGCCTGGCTGGCGAGCAAGGGCTACGACCCGAAGATGGGCGCGCGCCCGATGGCCCGTGTCATCCAGAACCACATCAAGAAGCCCTTGGCCAACGAGCTTCTCTTCGGCGATCTGGTCACCGGCGGTAGCGTGCGCATCCATGTGGAGGGAGAGGCGCTCGCGTTCGAGATCAACGGCGAGCCGCGATCGCTATGAGCCGCGCCCGAGCGACAGGCGTCGCCCTAAGGTCCGAGCCGTCATCGCGTCTCCGACAAAGGAGTGTCGGTCGGCGCGCAAACCCCTGAAACGACGCTTCTCGTCTTCCCTGCGATGGCCGTCGGCCGATGACGCCGGCATCGCTGCCTGCGTCCCGGGTATCCGGGGAGGCTCTTCGCAGTGTCTCCTGGTGCTTTACGGTTCGGCCTGACCTATCGCGCTCGATACACGATGCGGCCTTTCGTGAGGTCGTAGGGGGTCAGCTCGACGGTGACCTTATCGCCCGTGAGGATACGGATATAGTGCTTTCGCATCTTGCCGGAGATATGAGCCGTCACGGTGTGACCGTTCTCCAGCTCGACCCTGAATACAGTGTTCGGCAGGGTCTCGGTGACCGTGCCTTCCATTTGGATAACGTCGTCTT
This sequence comes from Thiocapsa roseopersicina, assembly GCF_900106925.1. GTDB lineage: Bacteria > Pseudomonadota > Gammaproteobacteria > Chromatiales > Chromatiaceae > Thiocapsa > Thiocapsa roseopersicina. The sequence continues at coordinate 68,070 of NZ_FNNZ01000008.1, read as the reverse complement.
TTGACATAGTTTTTGTATGTTGTACTGCGTGATCGGATCCGGGCCATGAAGCTCCGGGAGTGTACCATAGGTTGAACGCCCCGGCGGGGGCAGCAGCGATCGTATCGTGCCGAGCCGATTGCCCGACGGGTCTCAACCGAAGTCCAAGGGCCGAGTGCGCTCGAACCCGACCCACTTGTGGCCGTCCCACGCCTCGATCGGGCGGAAACGCTCTTTATACCGCATCTTCGCCGAGTCCCGAAGCCAATAGCCCAGATAGAGATAGGGTACGCCGATGCGTCGGGCCGCTTCGATCTGCGCCAGGATCGCGAAGGTCCCCGGCGAGCGTTCCGAATCAGCCGGGTCGAAGAAGGTGTAGACGGCGGAGAGCCCCTGCTCGATGACGTCCGTCACCGCCACGCCGACCAGTCGCTCGCCCAGCCGAATCTCGATGAAGCGGGTCGATCCTCCCCAGCGCTCGACCAGGAAACGGCGGTAGTTTTCTTCGGAGGCATCGTCCGCCATACCGCCTTCGGGATGGCGCGCCCTCAGGTAACGTCTGTAGAGGTCGAAATGGCTCGGCTTGAAGGCGGCCGGGATGTCGAGGAGGCTCAGCTCGGCCGAGTTGCGCCGCCAGTTGCGACGTTGCGAGCGGTCCGGGACGAAATCCGCGACCGGCACGCGCACCGGCACGCAGGCCGCGCAGCCGCGACAGGCCGGTCGATAAACATGCGCGCCGCTGCGGCGGAAACCCTGATCGACCAGGGCCTGATAGGTCGCGCCGTCGATGCTGGCGGTGGGGTCGACGAAGAGGGTGCGCGCCCGATGCCCCGGCAGGTAGGAGCAGTTGTGCTCGCCGGTCAGATAGAGGGCGAGATGGCGCCCGGCAAGGGGGCCGTCCTCGGCATTCATAGTGTCTCCGCGTTGCCGTCGAGAAGGGGCAGGTGCTCGAGTCCGTCGTCCCAGTGTCGACCGGAGGTCTCGGGCGCGGGTTGCCGACAGAGTCGATCCAATCGGTGCACCAGCTCGTCGCGCGGGATCTCCACGGCGCCCAAGCGGATCAGATGCTCGGTGCGCATCTGACAGTCGATCAGGCCGAACCCCCAGCGCGTCAGGCGTTCGCACAGATGCGCGAGCGCGATCTTCGAGGCGTCGGTCGCTCGGCTGAACATGGACTCTCCGAAGAAGGCGGCGCCGACGGCAACGCCGTAGAGGCCCCCGACCAGCTCGCCGTCCTGCCAAACCTCGACCGAATGCGCGATCCCGTGTCGATGAAGCGTCTCGTAGGCCATCACCATCTCCGGAAGGATCCAGGTACCTCCGTGCGCGTCTCGCGGTGCCGCGCACCCGCGAATGACCGCGCCGAAGTCACGGTCCATCGTGACCCTGACGGGTTGCTTGCGCAGCCGTTTGCGCAGACTGCGCGGTACCTTCAAGGACTGCGGAAAGAGCACGGTGCGCGGGTCAGGAGACCACCAGAGGATGGGGTCGCCCTCGCTGAACCAGGGAAAGATCCCGCGTCTGTATGCGTTCTCCAGCCGCTCCGGGGACAGATCGCCGCCGAACGCCAGCAGGCCGTTGGGCTCGCGCAGGGCGTGGCGAACATCCGGGAATGCGGATCTGTCGTGCGGATGCAGTCGCGGAATCATGTCGAGTCGCGTCCGGCCGATGCCGGGTCGGCCGCAGCGCTGCTGTCTCGGCGGTAGGGGCTGTGGGCCTGCATCTCGGCGATGTAGTCGTCCATGCCTTCGGCTTCGAGGGTGACGAAGCGTGCGATGGCGTCGCGGAAGGCCGGGTCGGCGATCCAGTGGGCCGACCAGGTCGGGGTCGGCAGGAAGCCTCGGCTGACCTTGTGCTCGCCTTGAGCACCCGGCTCGAAGCGGGTCAGGCCATTCTCGATGCAATAATCCAAGCCCTGATAGTAGCAGGCCTCGAAATGCAGGCTGTGGAAGTCCTTAAAGCATCCCCAATGGCGTCCGTAGAGCGAGCGCGTGCCGACCAGGTTGAAGGCCGCGGCGACGATGTCGTTGCCGTACTCGGCCAGCACCAGCAGGAGACTCTCGCCCATCGTCTCGCCGATAGCCTGGAAGAAGGGCAGCGAGAAGGTCGGGATCCCGCCGCGCTTGTCGAAGGCGTCGCAATAGAGCCGATGAAAGGTGGCCCATTCCGCCTCCGTGACCGCGTTGCCCGGGATGCGTCGAATCCGTACGCCGGATTCGACGACACGGCGCCGCTCGCGTTTGACCTTTTTGCGCTTCTCGGCCGTAAAGGTCCCGAGATAATCCTCGAACGAGTTGTAGCCCCGGTTGTGCCAGTGAAACTGACAGCCGACGCGTCCGAGCAGGCCCTGACCCTCGAGGAGTGCCTGCTCGTCCTCCGCCGTGAAGAGCCAATGCATCGAGGAGACTCCCGCCTCCTCGGCCACCCGGATCGCGCCCTGAATCAGTGCGCGTGCGTGCTCTTTGCGCGCAGGCGAATCCCCGGTCAGGAGACGCGGTCCCGTCGCGGGGGTGTAGGGGGAGGCGATCACCAGCTTTGGATAGTACCGGAGCCCTTTGCGCCGATAAGCGTCGGCCCAGCTCCAGTCGAAGACGAACTCCCCGTAGGAGTTGAACTTCAGGTAGCAGGGCGCGGCTGCGACCAGATGTCCATCCGCGTCCTGCAGCGCGAGATGCCGCGGCAGCCAACCGAGCGACTCGCCGACGCAGCCGTGACGCTCCATGGCATCGAGGAACTCATGCCGCAGAAAGGGGCTGTCGTCCCCGGCGAGCCGGTTCCATTGATCCGCGGGGATGTCGGCAATCGCCGAGTGGGTCGTCAGTCTGTACATGGGCATCGATCGGATGGCCGGACCGGTATCAGCCACATGAGGGCGCCCGATCGGTGCCCAAGGCGTCCGATGCCTCGATCCGCTATTGGCCCCCTGCCGCCAAGGCGTCTAAATATTTCTCCGCATCCAGCGCGGCCATGCAGCCGGTGCCCGCGGAGGTGATCGCCTGACGATAGACGTGGTCCATCACATCGCCCGCGGCAAAGACGCCCGGGACGGATGTGGCTGTCGCATTGCCGTCGATTCCGCTGTGGACCTTGATGTAGCCGCCGGCCATCTCGAGCTGCCCGTCGAAGATCTGGGTGTTGGGCTTGTGACCGATCGCGATGAAGACGCCTTGGAGATCGATATCTTGTGTGGAGTCGTCCAACGTGCTCTTGATGCGCATCCCGGTGACGCCGGTCGCATCGCCGAGGATTTCGTCGAGCGTGTGGTTCCAGGCGATCTTGACGTTGCCGTGCTCGGCCTTCTCAAACAGATGCTTCTGCAGGATCTTCTCCGCGCGAAGCGCGTCGCGTCTATGCACCAGGATCACTTCGGAGGCGATGTTCGAGAGATAGAGCGCCTCCTCGACCGCGGTGTTTCCCCCGCCGATGACGGCGACCTTCTGGTTACGATAGAAGAAACCGTCGCAGGTGGCGCAGGCCGAAACCCCGCGGCCGCGGAAGGTCTCTTCCGAGGGCAGGCCGAGATACATGGCGCTCGCGCCCGTGGCGATGATCAATGCGTCGCAGCTGTAGACGGCGGAGTCGCCGGTCAGCTTGAAGGGGCGCGTCCCGAGATCGACCGCGTTGACGTGGTCGAAGATGATCTCGGTCTCGAAGCGCTCGGCGTGGCGACGCATCCGCTCCATCAGCTCGGGCCCCTGAACGCCGTCGGGGTCGCCCGCCCAGTTGTCTACGTCTGTCGTCGTCATCAGCTGCCCGCCTTGCTCCAGACCCGTCACCAGGACCGGGCTGAGGTTGGCGCGTGCGGCGTAGACTGCCGCCGTGTAGCCGGCGGGGCCGGATCCCAGGATCAAGAGCCGGCAGTGCTTGGTTTCGCTCATATCTCGATACTCCAGCAGGTTGCGCTTTGTTTTCGGGTCGGGCGGTCCGCCGCACCCGGTGGGGCCTTGCGGTCGATGGTGCCGCGGTCGGGGGCTTGCGCGAGGCCGGCCGGGACGCCGCGCCGTTCCTGCCCGGCGTTCATGGGTGTTTCGTCCCCTCGGATCTCGCTGTCACGCGGCGGACCAAAGGTCCCAGGGTCAGGCCCTGCACCAGCACGGAGAAGACCACGATGATATAGGTCACGCTCAGGATCAGGTCGCGAGGTCCGCCCTCCGGCAACGACAGGGCCAGTGCGACCGAGATCCCGCCGCGCAAACCGCCCCAGGTCAGGATCGAAAGGAAGCCGGGCTCGAACTTGCGATGGCGGCGCAGCAGTTGAAAGGGCAGGCCGACACTGACGAGGCGTGCGGCGAGTACCAACGGGATCGCGAAGAGACCGGCCAGCATGAATTGCCCGGTCATACTGATCGCCAGGACCTCCAGGCCGATGATCACGAACAAGACGGCGTTGAGGATCTCGTCGACCAACTCCCAAAAATCGTCCAATCGATAGCGGGTGGCCTCGGTCACTGCGATGGCGCGGCCCCGACTGCCGATGATGAGGCCGGCGACCACGATGGCGATGGGGGCCGAGACGTGTGCATGCTCGGCGATCGCATAGCCGCTCATGGCAAGCGCCAGGGTGACCATGATCTCGACCTGATAGTTGGCCGTCTTGCTGATCATATACAGGGCGATCCAGCCGATGACGAAGCCGAACGCGATTCCTCCGACGATCTCCGTGGCGAAGAGCATCAGGGCGTCGCCGAGCGCCGGGGGTGTCTCCCCGGCCGCGAGACCTGCCAGCAGCATGAAGACCACAACCGCCACGCCGTCGTTGAAGAGCGATTCGCCGGTGATCTTCATCTCCAGCGACTTCGGGGCGTTTGCGTTCTTCAGAATGCCGAGTACCGCGACCGGATCGGTGGGCGAGATGAGCGCACCCAGGAGCATGCAGTAGATGAGCGGGATGTCGATCCCGAGTGCGAAAAACAGGAACCAGCTGCCGCAGCCGATGAGGACGGTTGCGCCGATGACGCTCGCCGACGCGAGGACTGCGATCGCCCACTTGTGTCTGGCGAGCTCTCGCAGGTCGACGTGCAGAGCGCCGGCGAAGAGCAAAAAGCCCAACATCCCCTGCAGCAGCGTCTCGCTGAAATCGATGCTGTCCAGCATGCGCTGAACCTCGTGCTCCAACTCTCGGGCGAACGGAAACGGCAGCAAGAGCACCAGTGAAAACACCAGGGCGATCAGCATCAGTCCGATGGCGTTCGGCAGCTTGAGGTAGCGATCGTTCAGCCAACTGAAGAGCGCCGAGAATCCAATCAGGACCGCGAGAACGTCGAAGATTCGCATTGTTTGGTTCCTTATTTCGCTGGGCTGAGTCGTTTGCGAATCCGATCGAGCTTTATGCGGTCCACTGCCTGTTCTCCGCGAGTCTCGGAGTGATTGCCCGCGGACCGAGGCGCCGATTTTCGGGATCGTTGCGGGGCGGACCTCGGTGCGCAGCCGCAGTGCGATTATGCCGCGTCTTCGTCGGTTCGGCGCGCGGTGACGTGTCGGCAGTCGCCCCTGTTTGCGCAACGGTGCCCCCTGCGCGCGGGGCGAGGCTGCCGGGGCAAGCAGCGATGCTCGCTTGACACCTTACGGTCAGCAGTCTAAAAGTCGCGTTTACAGTTAATTGCGAAATATACCGAGTGTCGATTATGACGCTATGGCAAGACGGTCGCGTCCTTTGCGTCCTCTTGGTGTCCGGGATCCTGTCCGGCTGCGCCACCCAGCGCGGCGACAGCCTCGAAGGCCCGCGCGCGGAGGTGGTACTGGCCGGGCTATCCCAAGTCGGAACTCCCTACGTCTACGGAGGGAGTAGCCCGGGCGAAGGGCTCGACTGCAGCGGGCTCACCTATTACGCGCACCATGTCGCCGGCGTGCAGATCCCGCGTGTCTCGACCGAGCAGCTGCGCACTGCGACACCGGTTCCCGGCCGTCAGCCCCGTCCCGGCGATATCGTCTTCTTCCGGATCGCGCCGGGAGAGCATCACGTCGGGCTGATGGTCGACGACGAACGCTTTGTCCACGCATCGACATCGCGTCGACAGGTCCGGCTCGATCGGCTCGCGACGCCTTACTGGCAGGCCCGCTACCTGGGGGCGGGGACGTATCTCGACTAATTTGCCCGTCATTAAGGTGGCCTTCCGCTCGCGTTTTTCGGGCCAATGTAGCACAATGCGCGACAGCTTCCGGTCGAGCCGGGGGTGTCGATGTCACCACAATGAATCACTCGAAGGAGTTGACAAACATGTCCGATAAGCCAATGAGCACGAGCCGTCGCGACGCTGTCAAGGTGATGCTGGGTACCGCTGCCGCGATCCCGGTCATCAATCTGGTCGGCTTCGGCACCGCGCGCGCCGAGGCGCCTGCAAACGCAGTCGCTGCGAACGATCCCACCGCGGTCGCGCTCAAATACAACGCCGATGCGACCAAGTCCGACCGCGCTGCGGCGGCCCGTCCCGGTCTGCCGGCCGATCAGCAGCACTGCGCAAACTGTCAGTTCCACCTCCCCGACGTCGCCGGTGCGACCGAAGAGTGGCACGGCTGCAGCCTGTTCCCCGGCAAGTTGATCAACGTCAACGGCTGGTGCGCATCCTGGACCCTGAAGGCCGGCTGATCGCCTCGATCAGTCTCCTCGGATCGTCCGAAACGGGGCCGTTTGGCCCCGTTTCTCGTTGCATCGCCGACCCTCGTTGCTCAAAGCCCCCGAGATCCCGTGCCGCACGACAACCCTGCTGCCCTTTGACCGCCTGACTGGTCGCGTTAGGCTCGATTTTTGCGTTGATTTTGAGAACGAGACCTTTCCCAGGCGTTCTCCGGTGACCCTCATGACCTTCTCGCAACAACCCTCGTCCTCATGCTCCGAGATTGCCCGGCCCTTCGGCGCCTCGGCCTCCTTTCGCGATACCTCGCCACCGAACTGGCGCATGGCGCTTCTGCGCGGGATCGTCTGGGGTCTGATCGGGATGATCTATGCGCCCTTGTTTACCGGCCTCGCCGAGTTGTTCCAGGGCCTTGGCTTCGGTCACGGCAGCTACATCGCGGCTGCTGCCTTGGCGGGCGGGGTGGGTGCTGCGCTCTACGGTGCGCGTGAAGTGGCACTGATCGCGACGGGCATCGGTGTTCTGGTCGGTGTCTTCGTTCTGATGCTGTTTGCCGAGCAAATCGCGGTCTTCCATGTCGTTCTGGTGGCGGCCGCCGTCGCGGGTCTGGTCGGACTGACCGTGAGCTTCCCCGCACGTTGCTCGAGACATGTCCCCGGGAAAACCATGGCTGGCCTGGCGACCGGTGCGATCTGCGGTGGCTTTCTGGCCGTCGTCGAGCCTTTCCATCCGAATCCATTCTCTTCGTTCGCGGTCCTGGCCTTTCTCGTCAGCGTCAACGGGGTACTCTATGTGTCGACCGTGCGTTGGTGGCTGTCGGTGTCGCATCGGCTGCATTGCGAGTCGCGGCCATGCTACATCATCGAGTCATTGGTGATGGCGACGCTGGCAGGAGTTGCCGCCGGCAGCGTCTGGATGATGATCGGCCCCCTGATCGACGTCGAGGCCGGGCTGTGGCAATCCGCGAGCGCGGCCATGCACGATCGCATCCCGATGGCCATCCTCGGGGGTCTGTTCGGCGGCGCGATCGCCGGCATGCTGCTCGAATTCTTCCGGTTTTCCTGGGTGCACGATCTCTAAAGACATGGCGAAAACAGCCTCAAGCCGGAAATGGCTCGATCGGCAGCACAGCGATCCCTACGTCAAGCGCGCGCAGCGCGAGGGGTATCGTTCGCGCGCCGCCTACAAGCTGCTCGAGATCCAGGAGAAGGATCGGATCTTTCGCCCGGGGATGCGGGTCCTGGATCTGGGGGCCGCTCCGGGCAGTTGGTCCCAGATCGCCGCACGCCTCGTAGGGCCGCGCGGCAGCGTCGTTGCGCTCGATCTGTTGCCGATGGATCCGCTGGCCGGCGTCGTCGTCATGCAGGGTGACTTTCGCGAGCCCGAGATGCTCGAGCAACTCTGCGAGACTCTGGGCGGCGAGGCACTCGATCTGGTGCTCTCGGATATGGCCCCCAATATAACCGGCATGACGGTCGTGGATCAGCCGCGCTCGATGTACCTTGTGGAATTGGCCTTGGATCTCGCGCGGTCGCGTCTGCAACCCGGCGGGTCTCTGGTCGTCAAAGTCTTCCAAGGCACGGGCTTCGACGAGATCCTGACCGAGCTGCGACGGAGCTTCTCCAAAGTGGTCAGTCGTAAGCCCAAATCGTCGCGATCCCAGAGCCGGGAGCTTTACCTGGTCGCCAAAGGCTTTCATCCTTAAGGCGTCGGTGCTAGTTTCGATCGTCCGACCTCGACATCATCGCGTCGGTCCACCATCAGCAGGGGCAAGCAGCCGTGAATGACATGGCGAAAAATATACTTCTTTGGGTGGTCATCGCCGTCGTGCTGATGTCCGTGTTCAACAATTTCACGACGGCGCCGACGACTCCGCGGACCCTGACCTACTCCGATTTCATCGATCAGGTTCGGGGCGGCGAGGTCAAGGAGGTCACCATCCAGGGCCGCACAATCGAGGGCATCAGCGGCTCGGGGCAGCGTTTCACCACCTTCAGTCCGGGTGACGACGGGCTCGTGGGCGACCTCCTCAACCACGGTGTCGTGATCAAGGCCGCACCGCCCGAGAAGCAATCGGTCTTGATGCAGGTCCTGATCAACTGGTTCCCGCTCCTGATCCTCATCGGCATCTGGATTTTCTTCATGCGGCAGATGCAGGGCGGTGCCGGCGGTCGCGGTGCCATGTCGTTCGGCAAGAGCCGCGCCCGCATGCTCTCCGAAGATCAGGTCAAGGTGACCTTCCAGGATGTCGCGGGTGCCGAAGAGGCCAAGGAAGAGGTCTCGGAGATGGTCGATTTCCTGCGCGATCCGAGCAAGTTCCAAAAGCTCGGCGGCAAGATCCCGAAAGGCGTGCTGATGGTCGGCCCGCCGGGGACCGGCAAGACCCTGCTCGCCCGCGCGATCGCCGGCGAGGCGAAGGTGCCCTTTTTCACCATCTCGGGCTCGGACTTCGTGGAGATGTTCGTCGGCGTCGGCGCCTCGCGCGTGCGCGACATGTTCGAGCAGGCCAAAAAGCACGCCCCCTGCATCATCTTTATCGACGAGATCGATGCGGTTGGTCGTCATCGCGGTGCCGGACTGGGCGGCGGTCACGACGAGCGCGAGCAGACCCTGAACCAGCTCCTGGTGGAGATGGACGGCTTCGAGGGCAACGAGGGCGTCATCGTCATCGCGGCGACCAATCGCCCCGACGTGCTGGATCCGGCCCTTCTGCGTCCCGGCCGGTTTGACCGCCAAGTGGTCGTCCCGCTCCCGGACGTGCGCGGTCGCGAGCAGATCTTAAAGGTGCACATGCGCAAGATTCCGGCGGCCGAGGACGTGAAGGCGTCGGTCTTGGCGCGCGGCACGCCTGGGTTTTCGGGTGCGGATCTCGCCAATCTCGTCAACGAGGCCGCACTCTTTGCCGCACGGTCGAACAAGAAGATGGTCGACATGGACGACATGGAGAAGGCGAAGGATAAGATCATGATGGGCGCCGAGCGTCGCTCCATGGTGATGTCCGACGACGAAAAGCGTCTGACCGCCTATCACGAGTCCGGCCACGCAATCGTCGGTCGACTGGTGCCCGACCATGACCCGGTGCACAAGGTCAGCATTATCCCGCGTGGCCGGGCGCTGGGCGTGACCCTCTTTCTGCCCGAGGACGACCGCTTCAGCTACAGCAAGCAGCGCCTGGAGAGCAGCATTTCGAGCCTCTTCGGCGGACGCCTGGCCGAAGAGCTGATCTTCGGCCCGGAGAGCGTGACCACGGGTGCCCAGAACGACATCCACCGGGCCACCGAGATCGCGCGCAACATGGTCACCAAGTGGGGCCTCTCCGACAAGCTGGGTCCGCTGACCTACAGCGAGGAGGAGCAAGAGGTCTTCCTCGGGCACTCGGTCACCCAGCACAAGAGCGTCTCGGACGAGACGACGCATCTCATCGACGAGGAGATCCGCAACGTCATCGAGCGCAACTACGAGCGTGCGCGCGGTCTGCTCCTTGCCAACATGGACAAGCTGCATGCCATGTCCGATGCGCTGATGAAGTACGAGACCATCGACGCCGTGCAGATCGACGACATCATGTCCGGCCGCCCGCCGCGTCCGCCGAGCGACTGGGAAGACGAGGAAACCGGCGGTCGACCGGCCGGACGTCGCTCCGACCGCGCCCGACCGGTGGATCCCGAGCCGGGCTCCGACGACGGGACGCTTGGACGACCTGCCAGCGAACATTAGCCAAGGAGGGCGGTATGTCGGGACGTCGTTATTTCGGGACGGACGGGATCCGCGGGCGCGTCGGGGAAGGGATGATCACGCCGGACTTTGTCCTCAAGCTCGGTTGGGCCGCAGGGCGTGTCCTCGGTCAGGGCGGCGGCAAGGTGCTGATCGGGAAAGACACGCGGATCTCGGGCTACATGTTCGAGTCGGCCTTGGAGGCGGGCTTGGTGGCGGCCGGGGTGAACATCCGGCTGCTCGGGCCGATGACCACGCCCGGCGTCGCCTATCTCACGCGGACCTTTCGTGCGTCGGCCGGCATTGTCATCACTGCCTCCCATAATCCCTATCAAGACAACGGCATCAAGTTCTTTTCGGCCGACGGCGATAAGCTCCCGGACGACGTCGAAGAAGCAATCGAGGCCGAGCTGGAGCGACCCTTGCGAACGGTCGACTCGGCCGCGCTCGGCAAGGTGAAGCGGATCGACGACGCCAACGGGCGCTACATCGAGTTCTGCAAGAGTACTGTTCCCGGGAGCATGAATTTTCGCGGACTGAAGGTCGTGGTCGATTGCGCAAACGGCGCGACCTACAACACCGCGCCCTATGTCTTCGAGGAGCTCGGCGCCGATGTCATCCGCCTCGGCGCCGAGCCGGATGGATTCAACATCAATCGCGATGTCGGCTCGACCCATCCGGACGCCTTGTGCCGAGCGGTCGTGCAGGAAGGGGCCGATCTGGGCATCGCCTTCGACGGCGACGGCGACCGGGTGCTGATGGTCGACGGCAAAGGGCGGCTGATCGACGGCGATCAACTCCTCTATGTCATCACGAAGGATCGCCTTGCCGACGGTGCGATGCGCGGCGAGGTGGTGGGTACCCTGATGAGCAACCTGGGCTTCGAGCACGCGTTGCAGCGTCTTGGTGTCGGATTCGTGCGGGCCAGGGTCGGCGACCGCTACATCATGGAGCATCTGAAACGCTCGGACGGCATCCTCGGCGGCGAGCCCTCCGGACATATCATCTGTCGCGACCGCACCAGTACGGGTGACGGGATCGTCGCGGCCCTCCAGGTCCTGGCCGGTCTCAAACGTCTCGACAGAGGGCTACACGAGGTCTGCGCCGAGGTCGAGCCTTACCCGCAGGTCCTGATCAATATCCGCTTGGACGCGCAGCGGGACGTTGTCGGACTTCCTGCCGTGCAAGATGCGTTGCGCACAGCCGAGCAGGCGCTGGCGGGGCGGGGGCGCATCCTGCTGCGACCGTCCGGGACCGAGCCTCTGGTGCGCGTCATGGTCGAGGGTGTCGACGCGGACGAGGTTGGACGACTTGCCGAGTGGCTGTCCGATGTCGTCCGTGCGCAGATGGCTCCGTCCTCGGCCGAGCAAACCTCTTGAAGATCGTGACAGGCGTTCCGCTCGGGTGCCCGTGTCGATCTTGAGCAGGAGGCTTGATTACCGGACAATCACGAGAGCCTGGGCGGCGGCCCGGGCTTTTTTTGCGCTCCGCACCCGTCGGCCGCCTCACGCGGGGACGATCCGCGTCCGTTGAAGACGACTGCTTGGCTTATGAAAGGAGCCCGAGATGACGGCGACCAACTCGATCCATGGCATGTGGTCGACCCGACTGGCCTTTATCCTGGCCGCCAGCGGTTCGGCCGTGGGTCTCGGGAACATCTGGCGCTTCCCCTATACCGCCGGTGAATACGGCGGCGGGGCTTTCGTATTGGTGTATGTCCTCTGTGTCGTCCTGATCGGCGTTCCGATCATGATGGCCGAGATCATGCTCGGCCGCCGCGGCAGGCGCAGTCCCATCAACACCATGCGGGCGCTCGCAAAGGCGGAAGGTCGGGCGCCGGCGTGGCAGCTGTTGGGTTGGATGGGGATCCTTGCGGGCTTCCTGATCCTTGCCTTTTACAGCGTGATCGCCGGCTGGACCATGGGCTACATGTTCCGGGCCGCAAGCGGGATGTTCACCGGTATCGATGCCGCGGGCTCGGGTGCGATGTTCGCCGGCTTGATCGGCGACGCCGAGCGTCTGCTAGCCTGGCATACCATCTTCATGGTGATGGTCGTGCTCGTGGTCGCTCGCGGGGTGGCAGGCGGGCTTGAGAAGTCCGTGCGGATTCTGATGCCGGCCCTCTTCCTCCTTCTGGTGGTGATGGTCGTCTATGGCATACAGGCCGGCGACTTCGACGCGGCGGTCGCCTACCTCTTCGAGCCCGATTTTGCCGAATTTCAGGGCAAGGCCGGCGAGGCGATCCTCAGCGCCATGGGGCAGGCATTTTTCAGCCTGAGCCTCGGGATGGGCGCCATTATGATCTACGGGTCCTACCTGAAGCGGGACTCTTCGATCGCGCAGAACACCATGATTATCGCGGGACTGGATACACTGGTGGCCCTCTTGGCGGGGTTGGCGATCTTTCCGATCGTCTTCGCGCATGGGCTCGCCCCCGACAGCGGTCCCGGCTTGGTTTTCCAGACCCTGCCGATCGCCTTCGGAGAGATGCCAGGCGGCGCCTTCTTCGGCACCTTGTTCTTCGTGCTCTTGCTGTTCGCAGCCTGGACCTCGGCCATCTCGCTCCTCGAGCCTCTGGTGGCCTGGCTGGTGGAGAATCTGAGTTTCAGCCGGGTGCGTGCCTCCGTGCTGGGCGGCGTGACTGTTTGGCTGCTGGGCATCGCCTGTCTGCTGTCGTTGAACGCTTGGTCGGAGGTCAAGATTTTCGGAAAGGGTTTCCTCGATCTCTTCGACTTCCTGACCGCGAACATCATGCTGCCCTTGGGCGGCGTCCTGATCGCGATCTTCGCCGGCTGGATGCTGTCGCGTGCCTCGTCCGTCGATGAGCTGGAGATGGGAGACGGCTGGTTCTACCGGCTTTGGTGGTTGCTGATCCGTTATGTTGCCCCAATTGCCGTCGGCATCGTGTTGCTGAATGCCGTCGGCGTGTTGAAGTGGATCGGGCTGGGGTGAGGCGCGCAGAGATCACCTGCGACGGGCTTCCGTCGGCTCGACTCAAGGGTAGACCCGTGCGCGTGGATCAACGGTTGTCGAGCGCCGAGATTCGGATCTTTTTTTTCTCTAAACCGCGTCGCGCACACGGCTACGGATGCCCTCGAGGGCAGGCCCTGTCTTAACGTCGGTTTTTAACTCTGGACGCGGTTTAGCTGTGGCTATCGTCAGAAAAAGTGCGCTGGTGCCTTACTCGGCATCGCAGATGTTCGACCTCGTCTACGATGTCGGCTCTTACCCCAAATTCCTGCCTTGGTGCGCCAAGACGCGTGTCATCTCGGAGACCGACGAGAAGATCTGCGGTCAGATCGAGGTCGCCCGCATGGGGATTCGCCAGACCTTCAGCACCTGCAATCGATTCGAGCGCGACCGGCGGATGGACATTGATCTGCTTGACGGGCCGTTCCGCAAACTGGTCGGCGGATGGCGTTTCGTCCCCTTGCGCGAGGACGCATCCAAGGTCGAGTTGGAGCTGGAATTCGAGTTTTCGGGACATCTGATCGACAAGGCCTTCGGGGCCGTTTTTCACCAGATCGCGAACACTCTGGTGGACGCTTTTTGTCGGCGCGCCGAAGAGGTCTACGGTGACTGAGTATCTGAAGGTGTCCGTGGCCTACGTCGGTCCAGACGACCAAATGCTTCGTCCACTTGAGGTCCGCATCGGGACCACTGTGCGCGAGGCGATCGAGCAATCCGCGGTGATCTCGAGATGCCCCGAGATCGATCTGGCGGTCAACCAAGTCGGCATCTTCGGAAAAGCGGCCAAATTGGATCAGGTCTTGGACGATGGCGACCGCGTCGAGATCTATCGTCCCTTGATTGCCGATCCCAAGGAAGCCCGTAAGCGACGGGCAGCGGAGGGTAAGGCGATGCGCAAGGGCGGCGCGGAGGCCGACCAGAGCGCCGAGTCCTGAGCCGCGGCTTATCTTGGACGGGTAAGCAACCGTTCAATAACAAGTGATCAATCTTAGCCCCTCTCCCCTCGTGGGAGAGGGGTTGGGGAGAGGGGGAAAATGAACCGGAATGGCTCAGTTGTTTCTGAACCGTTACTAAACCTCCCCTGGACCCTTTGCGATCGGCCCGCTTTCTTCGTCCGGCGGGCTTCTAGTCCTTCGGCTCCAAGCCGATCGTCTCCAGACCGCGCTTGATCAGTCCTTTACGTTCCTGATAATCCGGCACGGTTACGACCATTTCCTGCGGAGCTCTGGCCTCGGCGCGCGCCGGATTCGGGCGAATATCCCCCTCGATGCGCGCAAGGCTTTCGTCCTGGAAGTACAGTGTCAGGTAGCGGATCTCCATGGGATCGTGCCCGCGCTGTATGGTGTAGGTGTAGTCCCAGCGATCGGTCCGGAAGAAATCCGTGAGCAAAGGTGTCCCCAATAAAAACTGAACCTGGCGCTTGTTCATCCCGAGCTCCAGTCGATCGACCATCTCTTCGGTGATGATATTGCCTTGTTGCACCGTCATCTTGTAGACGAACGGGAGATCCTCCAGGACGGAGCCTCGGTATTCCTCGGGCTTTTTGTCACGGGAGCAGCTGGCCGTTGCGAGCGCAACCAGGCAGCCGAGAATCGAGATATAAACCAACTTTCGCATGTCTTGAAAACAGCGCGTTTGCATTGAACCCAGGCATGATACAGCAGCGCCCGGATCCGATCATCGCGGCAACGAATCAGAAGACGAATCGGGCAGACCCGCGCACGGCGCAGGACCTGCCTTAGACGGGGAGATGGGATTTGGAAATCGAGCAGATCAAACAGGCAGGTCTCAAGGTCACCGCACCGCGGGTTGCGATCCTCGCCATTCTCGAGAACTGCGGTAAGCGCCACCTGAGCGCCGAGGATGTCTACAAAGAGCTTCTCAACAACGGCGAGGAGATCGGGCTCGCGACCGTTTACCGCGTCTTGACCCAGTTCGAGGGGGCGGGGCTCGTGTGCCGGCGCCACTTCGAGACCGGCCAGTCCGTCTTCGAGCTCAACAGCGGAGACCACCACGACCATCTTGTCTGCATCAAGTGCGGTAAGGTCGTGGAGTTTTGCGACCCGATCATCGAGGAGCGGCAGGCCAAGATCGCCGAGGAGCGCAGCTTCCGCATCGAGGATCACTCGCTCGTGCTCTACGGGATCTGTGCGGAGTGCGAGAAGATGAAGAAGCGGTGAGTGTCGTGCCTCCGGCTTTCAGCCTCCGGCCTCCAGGCGGGAAGGCGCGTGGAGTTTGGTCGGCTGTCGAGCTTGCCGTGCGGACTTCATGGGCGTTGTTGCCGAGGCGAGTATCCCTTGCGGCCCTCAGCCGATCAACTGCCGAACCACGGCGTTGACCTCTTGAAGCCGGCGTTGCGACTCGGCCATGTCGCGGTAGAACCGTAGCTTGTCGCTGCCGTCGAGCTTGAATTCCTTGGGTTTCTGCTGAATCAGGCGGATTAGGTTGCCGGGATCGATGGTCGGGGATTCGTCGAACAGGATCCGCCCGCTCGCCGGCCCCGCTTCGATCTTGCGAATGCCGTAGGGCTGGACCTTCAGCTTCAGCTCGGTGATCTCGAGCAGATTCTTGGCCGGCTCGGGCAGCAGACCGAAGCGATCGATCATCTCCACCTGCAACTCCCGCAGATCGCCGGCCGTGGCGGCGCTCGCAATCCGCTTGTACATGACGAGACGTGCGTGCACGTCGGGCAGATAGTCGCTCGGCAGGAGGGCGGGTAGGCCGAGGTCGATCTCGGCGCCGTGGCTGAGCGGCCGATCGAGTTCGGGCGTGCGACCGGCCTTGAGCGCCTGCACCGCCCGCTCCAAGAGATCCATATAGAGCGAGAAGCCGACCTCGTGGATCTGGCCGGATTGCTCGTCGCCGAGCAGCTCGCCGGCACCGCGAATTTCGAGATCATGGGTCGCGAGCGTGAAGCCGGCACCCAGATCCTCCATGGACTCGATCGCCTCCAGGCGTTTCTTGGCATCCGCCGTCATCGCTTTGGTCGGCGGCGTGATCAGATAGGCATAGGCGCGATGGTGCGAGCGCCCGACCCGGCCGCGCAGCTGGTGCAGCTGCGCTAGACCCAGCTTGTCGGCCCGGTTGATCACGATGGTGTTCGCGCTCGGCACGTCGATGCCGCTCTCGATGATGGTGGTGCAGACCAAAAGGTTGAAGCGCTGGTGATAGAAGTCGCGCATCACCCGCTCGAGATCACGCTCGCGCATCTGTCCGTGCGCGACCTGCACGCGCGCCTCCGGGATCAGGGCTTCGAGCTTCTGCGCCTGGTTCTCGATCGTCTCCACCTCGTTGTGGAGGAAATAGACCTGACCGCCGCGCTTGAGCTCGCGCAGCACCGCTTCCTGGATCAGTCCGTCGTTCCAAGGGCTGACGAAGGTCTTGATCGGATGACGCTCGACCGGCGGGGTGGCGATGATGGACAGATCGCGCAGGCCCGACATGGCCATGTTGAGCGTGCGCGGGATCGGCGTGGCGGTGAGCGTGAGGACATCGACCTCACTGCGCAGGTTCTTGAGCTGCTCCTTGTGGCGCACGCCGAAACGGTGCTCCTCGTCGATGATCGCCAGTCCCAGATTCTTGAATTTCAGGTTGGGTTGCAGGAGCTTGTGGGTCCCGACCAGGATGTCGACTGTGCCGTCGGCCAGGCCTTCGAGCACCTTCTTCTGCTCCTTTGCCGTGCGGAACCGCGACAGGCTCTCGATCTTGATCGGCCAGTCGGCGAAACGGTCGGAGAAGTTCTCGAAATGCTGTTGGGCGAGCAGGGTGGTCGGCACCAGTACGGCAACCTGCCGTCCGCCCTGCACGGCCATGAAGGCCGCCCGCATGGCGACCTCGGTCTTGCCGAAGCCGACATCGCCGCAGACCACCCGATCCATCGGCTTGGCGTCTTCCATATCCGAGATCACGCCCTCGATGGCGCGCAGCTGATCCGGCGTCTCCTCGAAGGGGAAGGCGGCGGCGAATGCGGCATAGTCGTCGCCCGGGGCCGGACAGGCGACACCCTCGCGGGCGGCGCGCCGTGCATAGATATCGAGCAGCTCGGCGGCCACGTCGTGCGCCTTTTGTGCGGCCTTGCGCTTGATGCGGTCCCACTGCTCGCCGCCGAGACGGTGCAGTGGCGCGTTCTCGGGCGAGGCACCCGTGTAGCGCGAGATCAGATGCAGCGAGCTGACCGGGACATAGAGCTTGTCGCCGTTGGCATATTCAAGCGCGAGGAACTCGGTGGTCATGCCGCCGACCTGCAGGGTCTGTAGCCCCAGATAGCGCCCCACGCCGTGCTCCTCGTGCACGACCGGCGCGCCCTCGGTCAGCTCGGTGAGGTTGCGCACGATGGCGTCGCTGTCGCGCTCGCGGGCGCGGCGCCGACGCTCCTGGCGAACCCGCTCGCCGTAGAGCTGGGTCTCGGTCACCAGGGCGATGCCGCGATCTTCCAGCAGGAGTCCGCGCTCAAGCGGCGCGACCGTCAGCGCCAAGTCGAGATCACCCTCGACGAAGGCTTGCCAGCCCTCGACCTGACGGGCGCGGATGTTGAACCCGGCCAGATGCTCGGCGAGCATCTCGCGCCGCCCCGTGCTCTCGGCGACGAACAGGACTCGCCGATCCGGCGCGCTCAGGAAGTCCTGCAAGGCTTGCGCAGGTTGCGCCGCGCGGGCTTGGATGGCCAACGGGGGCAGGGTGGTGGTCGCAAAGTTGTGGAAAGCCGCGTAGCCCTTGCGCCGCTCCGGCACCTCCGGTGACTGATAGAGGACGCCCGACAGCCGGTTGAGTGCCCCGGCCATCTCGTCGGGATGCAGATAGAGTTTGGCCGGCGGCAGGAGCGGACGTTCGATATCGTGACGACGCTGCTCGTAGCGCTGGGCGACGCCGGCGATGAGGGTCGTCGCGGTCTCGCGGCAGGCGTCTGACTCCAGTGCCAGGACACCCGCGGGCAGATAGTCGAAGAGTGTCGCGGTGGTCTCGAAAAAGAGCGGCAGATAGTATTCCAGCCCGCCCGGCGTGCGCCCCTCGGACACCTCGCGATAGACCAGGCTGGACTGCGGGTCGCCCTCGAAGCTCGCTCGATAGCGCTGGCGAAACCCGGAGATCGCCTCCTCGGTCAGCGGGAACTCGCGCGCCGGCAGCATCCGGACCCGTTCCAGCTTCTCGTGCGAGCGCTGGGTCTCCGGATCGAAGGTCCGGATGGTCTCGACCTCCTGGTCGAAGAGGTCGATGCGCAAGGGCACATCGCTGCCCATCGGGAAGACGTCGAGCAGGGAGCCGCGCACCGCATACTCGCCGTGACCGATCACCTGGGAGACGCAGGAATAGCCGGCACGCTCCAGACGGCGCCGGGTCGCATCCAGGTCCAGCCGATCCCCGACCGCAAGGACCAGGGACTGCCCGTCGACATACTCGCGCGGCGGCAAGCGCTGCATCAGGGTGGCGACCGGCACGACCAAGACGCCCTTGTCGAGCCCGGGCAAGCGATGCAGCGTCAACAAGCGTTCCGAGACCAGCTCCGGAAGCGGCGAGAAGACGTCGTAGGGCAGGGTCTCCCAGTCGGGGAACGCCAGCAGCGGCAGCGTGCTCCCGGCCAGAAAGAACCCGAGCTCGGCGCGCAGGTTGGCGGCGGCCTGGACATCCGGCACGACCGCAAGGATCAGCCCGTCATGCGCGCGGGCGGCCTCGGCGATTGCGAGTGCGATGCTCGCGCCGTACAGCCGCCCCCACAGCAGGCGCTCGCCGGGTCGACCGGGCAGCGGCGGGCCGAGCGGAGACGGCATCTGGTTCAGGGCCACCGGGTGCATGGACGGCAATACCTCGCGACGACAACAAGGCGAGGATTCTCGCACAGCGTCGCCGCGGTTGCAGTGCACGCCGTCCCCCCGGCTCGCAGGCATCAGGTGCGGTCACCGCAGCGAGTCGATCGATTGGAGTAGCCCATACAGTCCGGATAGCGCATCAGGAAAGAGCACCGGAATCAGAATGACTGCTGCCGCGATGAGCTTACCCCACAGCGCGCCGATGGCCCCACCGAACGACAACTTGTCGCGATTGAGCGTGAACATCGGACCCAACAAGGGATGCTGCTCCAGCTTAACGACAACAGACATGGTCAATGCGAAGGCGAGGAAAACCAGCACGACCGACGCGGTCGTCATGAGTCGCTCACCGTAAGGCGGGTAGAGGCCCATTCCGAGCAGGATTGTCGTCGGCGCCAGGATGGCTGCCCAGGCACAGCTCCGGATCGCGGTCGTACCGTAGCGCATCTCCGCGACCAAGCGTGCCTGCCAGTCCCGAAAGGAAGGATGCGATCCAGCCTCGAATGGTGATCGACACGCCAACAGATCGCCGGTATGTACTCGCCAAGTCTCATCCGGATAAGCGACCAAGGCAGCCAAATCGCGCTCGCGAAAGTGGAGATTGAATGGCGACTGTGGCAGGGCATTGAGTTGTATCGGGTTTGCCCAACTCTCGGTCGGCGGACTCCCGCTGGACGGGGCGGGTTTCGCTCCAGCTGACTCGGCCGAGAGGCCGGCCGTCGGCGCAAGCAATTGGGCAAACCAGGCAAGGCGTCTCGATTCCGTCCAAAGCTCGGCGAGGAACCAGAACCCGAGCAGCAACAGGATTGAGTTGACGAACATCGACGTCAACGCTGAGTCGACCGAGCTCGGCATGCCGCTGAACCAGGCTAAAAGCAATAACGCGACAACCACAACCACTGCCGCGCTGAGCGCGACTTGCCCCCGACTGCGATCCTGCGATGGGATACCGGCGGTACCAGCCAGACTGCTCAGATGCCCGATGCAGCGTCGGCGCCAAAGAGACAGCCTCCATCCCGCAACAATCGCCGCACAGATATAGAGCAGAAAGAGGCCGAGCAACATCGGGGCGTCGCGGCCATGGGCAAGGCTCCACGTCTGTTGGTGCGTCGGTAAGAAGAGCCCGAAGAAATGCGTTCCTGCGATCACGAAAACCGCAAGGCCGAGCACCAAGAGCACCATCGAGAGAAAACGGTTTAGGCGTAATAACCTCCGAATCGCATCCTCTCGACCCTCGCCTGCGTCACCCTTCGGATTGAGCTCCGCCTCGCGTATACCGCACAGAGGGTTGGGATGGCGCAGCGGCGAGAACATCACCAAATGCGCGCGGCCGAAGACTGCTAGCCACAAAGCGCTCGCAACCACCACGAGGCCGGCGACCAGAAAGAAGATTGTAATCGGGCGATCCAGCAACAGACGTCCGTCGGCAGCGAGCAATCGGCTGCGCGGCGCAGTGTATTCCGTTGGCCGATCGGCGTCTTTCGTCCGTGCTCCGACATCCGGGTAGACCTGCTGAAATCCTGCAAGTGTAGTGACATACAGGGAGACCGCTTTCTGATCGCTATTCAACCCACTGGAGTTTGTTTGATCCTTGGAGCCGCACCCGGTTTCGATCAGATTGAGCGCCGCTCGGAACATGTTGGCCGCGTAGTCTGAAGGGAAGGAAAGGTATGACTTCCTATCGCAGGCGGAATCGATGTTGCCTTGGGCACACGGACTCGCCCTACCTTGACCGCAGGATGCCAAGCAACCATTCGTATCGACACAGAGGACCGTGTCCCCATTCGGGACGACGAGCGCCCCGCGGCTGATCTTGCGGTAGTCAGGGTGTGCCGTCAGGTAGTCCATCTCAGTTAGGACCGGCAGAGCATTGGGGAGCGATTTGCGTACTTCGTTCAGCAGGAATAAGCGGTCGCGGACATCGGTCGCGACGATGACGACCATGGCCGGATTGACACGGACCCGAAGCGCGTCAAAGGTGCCATAGAGCATTAATTCGTCGGAACGGGAGCTGAGTAGGCGCCGATAGGCCGGTGGTCGGTCGGTGACCAAGTCGATGCCGGAAAGATCCAGCTCGAGCAGTCGATTCTGTACCTTGAGAAGATCGCGCCGGGACTCGCTCTGCTTCTTGTCGATTCGGGAATGTTCGCCGCGAATCGCCGCAATGTTCTGCGGGAAACCCGTGACTCTGGCGCGTTTGAGAAACGCGGGCCAAGCTGCATTATCGCTGTTCGCATGTTTGCATGGTTGCGATTTTGCAAAATTTAGTTTGGCGCGTTCGCTTTTCAGAAGCTCGGAAACACCCTGCCCGAACGTTGACTCTTCAGCTAAGATCAGGACTCCTCTCTCTTTACCCTTGGTATCTTTCAGATCTAGCGTGCCTTTTCCCCAAGCATAGGTCGCAAGGGTGCAAAGCTGACAGTTGAGACTGCTTGCCAGCGATGTGTATTGAACGTCGATAGGTCCGCCTGCAATCCGACTGATCCATTCATCTATTCGGTCATTGCTCTGCACAGTGGCCGACGGCGATTGCAGGTTGACCTCGATCCACGCGCGGTTCGAAGACAGCGAGGCGAGAACCATCGCCAGCGAGTCCATGGAGCCTGAAAAAGTGGGGCCGATAATCTCCAGCTTGACCCCTCCCGAGGTTGGGTTGCTCTCAGCGCAGGTACATGCCTGAAAGAAGCGCTCGGGATCGCTTGCGTCGGCAAGCCGAGCGGCGCACGTGATGGCGCATCTGAACGCATTCGGATGAACCCCGAAGGTCGGCGACTCGCCCACCAGAAACACGACGAAGTATTCGCTGCCGGGTTCTGCTGAGCCGCCATCGCCTGCACCTCCCCCGCGCCTCCAGAGATCCCTGCGAAACACGAGTACGCTCGGTCTGCTGCGCTGATCATCGGTAAATGATGCGGTGCCATTCTCGGGGGTGTCGCCGCCGTCCTGCACGGCCTCGGCGCGCCTTAAGTTCCACGTCAGCGCAAAGCCATCGAGGACGAAATCTTTGGTGTGGAAGGCGCGGATCAGCGCCGACACCTGAACGTCGAAAGCACGCCCGAGATGGGTTTCCAACGGATCCGCAACCGTCACGACCGCAGCGCGGACCCTTATGCTTCCGGCTGCATGCTTGGCGTGCGCCAGTGGTTGAAGTGGGTCGGCGATCTGCGGGGTCGACAACAGATATCCGTGGCGAGTCGAGCCCACGGAAGGAGGATTCGGTGCCTCGGTCGCGGCGGCATCCATCGAGACGAAGAGCAGCCAGACAATCATGGTCAGGTCGCCCGGCACAGAGATGAGTCTTTGCCTGAGCCGTTCCGTTTGCGCCGCGGGACGGCTTTCGGCGCGTGAGAGAGTCATGACCCATCCTCCGGTTGATCTCGTTGAACCGTTTAAGCCCCGCTGGCTCTCACCACGTCGGCAAGGGTCGACGTCGCGGCGTCGCTGCAATAGGGAAGCCCTTCACCGACCGCAGATTCGGGGGTCTTCGCGTCGAGCATGTCGGCTGCCAGGCGATAGCCCAGCTCCCGATAGGCTTCGAACTGGACGTCGTCGAAAAACTGATCGGCGGTGCTCTGGTGGGGAAACTCTCGATGCTGGGCGGCATAGCCCTTGACCTTGAAGCTCATGGCCGCGGTCAGCGTGGCCTTCAGATAGATCAGCCAGCCTCGGGTGTCGTCCGGGTAGATGATGCACCCGACCAGGTGGCCCTGTTCGGAGAAGCCGACGTCCTTGGGGAACATCGGCGCCGGCGCCGGAGCGGGCACCACGAAATCCGGGGAGGCGTCGTCCAGGGCCTCGATCCGGACGCCGAAATCCTGCTCGATGCGCCTTAGGGTGGTCTGGAAGTCCGAGAACGAGAACGCACCGTCGGCACCCCCGTCGCAGACGAGGATCAGCCGTGCCCGACGACGCACCAGCTCATAGACCCCGATGTTCTCGAAATGCCCGCCGTCGCTCAGTTGCAGAAAAGACCGGTGCTCGTTGAAGCCGAGGAGGTCCAGGCCCAGCAGGTTCCCGGCCGTGTAGGCACCGGGGCGGAAGTGATTGGGGGCGTGATGCGGGCGTTTGTTCGGGGCGGGATGTCCGGCCCAGTAACCCAGACGCAGATTAAGCAGGGCCATGATGAACGACACCAGCCGGGCGCGGGTCAAGCCGGTGCCGCCAACGCCGGTGTTCGGGTTGACCGCCGCCCCGGAGATGGCCACTGCAGTGGCCAGGGTCATCTGACCGTCGCAGAAGACATCGGTACGACACCAGCCCGTGGCATTACTTCCGCAATACAAAGGGGAAAGGATGAAGTTATCCCCTCCGCGATTGCGGTAGACGCACTCGCGCGAGTCCGCCAGAACGACATTGGTATTGATGATGTGATAGGGACCGCGCGGGTTTCGGGAATCGACCACATCGGCCAATCTGGCCACATCGGCACCCAGCGCCGCGCCGGTCCGGCTGTCGAGCGCCCGATCGATGTCGGGCATGAAGGTCTCCATCAGCCGGTCCCGATAGAAGCGGTGGATGGAAATGTAGTTGCAATTCACCAGCCAGCCGAAGCTGAGCGCAACCGCCATCAGGATGCTGACGGCCAGGACGGTTAGCTCCTGGTAGGAGAGCCAGAAGGCAATCTCATAGGTTACGAGCAGGGTGCCGAACAGAAAGAGCGCGGCGCCAAGGTTGGCCATCACATCGGGGCCTGGGCGCAGCGGATTGGGTTGGGGGGTGAGAAAGCGACGCATCGACACGCCCATACCCGAGAGCATGGCGATCGGACCCACGGCCTTGAGGGAATCCTTGAGATGGTCACCGATCGCCGGGAGACTGCCGATCAGGAGAAACAAGACGATGGCGGTGAGCAGCATTCCGCCCAGGTGTTCCACGAGGCGGCGCGATGCATACCAGAAGCGCGCGATACCGGGCATGGTGTTTTCCCGTCGCACCCCGGTCAGCAAGGCATAGATCAAGGTGCCAAGAACCGTCAGCACCAAGAGCAGGACACCGATCCAGAGAAACAGCTCGAAACCGAATAGCTCCGCGTGGCCGCGGATATCCATCAGCATCGGCAGCAGGATCATCCCCTCGATACCGGGATTGAAATGACCGAAAAACCAGAGACCGAAAAGAAAAAAGAGAATGTAGACCGGTATCCAGACGATCAGGTTGAGAAAGGTGCCCCGCAGCACGATCCCCAGCAGCGACACGACGGTGATCCCCGCCCCCGGAGTCAGGTAATAGCCGTGTTCACGCAGATAGCTGAGCATGCGTCGCTGTCGTTCGTCGGCACGCCGCGCCGCATCCGGCCGAGGGTCGTCGGTGCCGAACGGGAAGTTGTCGCGACCGAGGCCGAAGTGAGGCGCATCGGGGCCTGGAACGCCGTCGCCCTGAGCGTCCTTGCTCAAGAGCCAGGTCAGTGCGCCGCCGATGTAGCCGCCACCGGACACCGTCGATAGATAGTCGAATTTCTCGAGCAGACCTCGGGCAGCGAGTGCCTGCATGGCACCCAGCGCAAAGGTTGCCGAACGAATACCTCCGCCCGAGAGGGCCAGGCCCACCCGTTTGTCGCTGGCCACCTCCGGCTCGTCACAGCCGCGCTGACGGCGCCAGGCGTGAACGTAGTCGGTCTCGGCCTGCTCCAGCGCGACCGGAAATGGCGCCCGGAGCCGCTGTTCAGTGCTTGCCTCGTTGTGCGCGGTGAGCGCCAGATCCTCGCGGTCGATCGGGTCGACGTAGCCTGCCGGTTGCGCTTGCGGTGTCATGAGGGTTGCCTCTCTCCGGATGTCTTATTTGAGATCGAGGAACGGCCCGTTCAGCTAGGCTCGCGATTCCAGGCCCGGATCGCGTCCAGATAGTCGATCATGGCGTGATCCTCGACCGCGTCGAGACGGATGGCGCTGGCCGCTTCGACGGCGCCCCCCAGAGTGTCGAGGAAGCGGAACCACAAACCGATGTCGTCGTGTATGCGTTGGTGCGGACGAGTTCAGAACCCATGTGCGAAGCGACGCAGATCACGCAGCACGCGGTTTATGCAGATGGACCATGACCAGGAATGGGAGCTGAGCCAGGAAAAAAACGGCGTCCAGATAGCCAAAGGCGGGATAGAAACCCGCCCACAGCCAGAGGAAGAAGAGGACACCGGCCGAACGGGCCAGCACCGCCATGATGGCATTGAAGCGGTAGCGGTACGGCTGGTTGGCGCCGGGGATGTAGAAGACGGTCAGCAGCACCAGGATCAGAGCAGCGAAGGCGCTCCAGACCGGATCCAGGGTCTGACGCGCACCGATCAGGTCCAGCACCTTTTCCGGCCAGAAGATCGTCGGTATCGCGAGCACCAGATTGGCAAGGATGCCCGCCCAGAGGGTGCGTTTCAGCCAGAGCGCGTTACGGTCGGTGGGCGGCGCCTGGAGCGTTTTTTCCAGCGGCTCCTCGGCCGGGCGTTGACGCATCGTCAGCAGCAACAGCGGGAGCTGAATCAGGAAGAGGACGCCGTCATAGAAGACGAAGCCGGGATAGAGTCCAGGGTAAAGAACGAGAAAAAACAAGACTTCCAGCGGGCGGGCGAGCACGGCGAGCCAGGCGTTGAAGCGATACCGATAGGGTTGATTTGCTCCGGGGATGTAGAAAAAGGTCACCAGGAAGACCAACAGGGCGGCGAAGGCGGTCCAGACCGGGTCATGGGTGGCGCGCAACCCGAGCAGATCCAGCGTCCATTCGGGCGCAAAGATGAGCGGAAGGGCCAACACCCAGTTGCCGATGATGCCGAGCCAGAGCGCGCGACGGAACCACTTGGCGGGTGTCTTCATGTCGGGCCTCCATCGATCGAGCGGATGTGAATCGTCAGTCATGAATAGAATTAATCTCTTAAACCGCGTCGGCGCCGACGCTTGTGAGTTGCAGCAAGGTCGGGCCAAGGCACAAACGACACCGATCCTGCCGGACGCGGTTTAAAGCAACTTGAGATACTCGATCAGCGCCGACTTCTGCTCCGGCTCTAAGTCGGTCCCCCACAGATGGCCCTGATTGCTGTTGCCGATCACGCCTGTGTCATAGGGGCTGCCCAGACGCTCGGCGTCCGGTCCCTCGGAAACGAACCCCATGCGGACCGGGTCGTAGACATCCAGGCCCCGGTGAAAGACCCTGGTGCGCCGTTCGGGCGGCTCCAGCAATTCGCCCAGATAAGGCACCGAGCCGTTGTGCAGATAGGGTGCACGCAGCCAGAGCCCGTCCAGGGGTACGTTGACATAGCCGCCGGTGGAGCGGAAATGGCTGAAATCCCAGGGATAGTCGACGGCGTATGCGTTGTAGGCCGCGGCGGCCTCGGGCGTCCAGAGGTCGGCGCGATGCCGATCGGTAAAGGGCGGCAAGCCGCTGGCATCGGTCCCGGCGGCGGCCCACTCGGGATCGTCCAGGGTCAGCACCTGCCCGGTCTTCTCGCCGTCCATCGCATGACAGCGCGCGCAGTGCGCCTGATAGATCGGCTCACCGACGGCCGCCAGTTGGCGGTCAACCGGAAACCGGTCCCCGAACTTGGGCGCCGGAAGCGCCTTGAGCCAGGTCTCCAGCTCCTTGAGCTTCTCGACCGGCAGGACCTTGGGCAGCGTGCCGTCGCCGATGGCCGAGCTCAGGACGACCTCGGTCAGATCGGTGTTGAGCCCGTCCCAATGCAGGGCCATGCCATGCTCGACCCGCGGCGCCATGTTCCAGATCGACTGCATGTCCGAGTTGCCGGTGGTCTCGCCCGGATCGACCCCCAAGGCGCGGACCTTGACCGGATTGAAAGGATCGATGCGTCCACGGCCCCAGTCCGGCCGGCTCTCGGTCCAGGCAAACTGCTCCTCCTGTTGGAGGATCGCCTTGCGGGTGGCCGGGATCAGGAGATAGCGGTAGAGCAGCCGGTCGATGAGGGACATCTCGTAGACCTGCGCGATTTCCCCCAGAATGTTGTCCGCGTCGAAGCGCGGATCGGCGGCGCTTTTGAAGAGAAAGCGCTGATAGCCGAGCACATCCACCCGGTTGGGCGGGCCGCCGAGAAAGATGGTCGGGGCACCGGTTGGTGTCTCGCGCAGGGTGGCGGTGTGACAGAGCGCGCAATTGACCCCGACCCGTTCGAAACCGATGACCTTCTTCGAGAAGCCGACCGGCAGCTCATGCCCTTGCTCCCAGCCAAACCCGAGCGAGGCCCAACCACCGGGACCGGGCAGATACTCCGGAAACATCTTGGGCAGAACCAGCCAGATCCAGTAGGGAATGCCGTCCTGTTGCTCGGTGCCGATGGAGCCGTACTTGAAATATTCCTCCATCGAGTCATCGGCCAGTTCCTGCGCGGGCTCGCGGAACAGTTTCCACCAGACGAATCCGCCTCCAAGCGCCGCCACGATCAGCGCAACTGCGAGAACACGAACCAATTTGCCTTGTTTGGGATGCTTGTCCGACATCGTCATGCCCTCCGGCGCGCGGCCGCATCAAAAGGTTTTCAGGTATTCAACGATGGCGTCCTTGTCGTCCGACGGCAGATCGATGGCATAGCGATGCCCGTCGTTGCCGTTCCCGGGAAGCGCGGTGTCGTATAGGAAGAAGCGGCTGCCCCCCTCCTCGGCCACATCCGCGACGAACCCCACCCCTGTCTGATCGAAGACGTCGTAACCCCGATAGAAGCGTGCCGGGCGGTCTTTTGGATCGTCGAGCAGTGCGCGCAGGGTCGGAACGGAGCCGTTGTGCAGATAGGGCGCCCGCGCCCAGACGCCGTCCAGCGGATGGTTCGCATACCCCTGGGTCTTGCGGAAACGGGTGAAGCGGTACTTGGAATCCGGATAGAGACTGTACTGATTCGCCGCAAAATCGAAGGTGTAGGAATCCAGCCGATGTCGATCGGTTCCGATGTCCGCGATCGGCACGACGGTGCCGATGGACTTGCCGCTGCGCACGCCTTCCTTGAAGCGGTGGTCGGCGTGGCAATCCACGCAGTATTCCGCATAGAGTGGCTCGCCCCGCGCGGCCTTGGCCTGATCGATCGGGTAGGGGTAGGCAGGCGGCGGCAGGGTCCAGATCCAGTCGCGCACGCGTTGCAGGCGTGGATGGTCGATGGTGACCGGCGTCACGCCGGCGCCGAGCGAAGCGCTGAGATTGCGCTCGTCCACCGAGTCGTTGTTGCCGTCCCAATGCAGATACATCCCGTCCCTCGGCTGCTGATTCCACAATGACGGGAAGTCCGAGGCGGCGATCAGCTCGCTCAACGGCAGGCGGGCCAACGGCCAATTGAACTGGAGTCCCTTGTAGGGATTGAAGGTGTCCACCCGACCCGGCCCCCAGTCCGGCACCTCGTGCCCCATGATGCGTTCCAGCCGCTTGGACAGGATCAGGGTTTGCTCGCGGGTGCGCGGGATGACGAAGAAGCGGTAAAGAACGCGGTCGAACCAGTCCAGCTCGGCGCCATTGCGCGCCATGAGCTCCATCAGGTTGTCGGGGGTGAAACGTTCGTCCAGGGTGCAATCCAGCACGAAGCGGAAGAAGCCCTGAAGGTCCAGTTGGTGGGATGGCATTCCCAAGACGATCCGGCGCGGGGCGTCCGCAGTCGCGCGCACCGTGCCGGTGTGGCAGACGGCGCAATTGAGCCCGACCTGATCCACGCCGAGCCGATGGCGTTGCGAGATTCCGATCGGGAAGGGCCGTCCTTCCTCCGCCAGCAGACCCAGCGAGGCATAACCGCCCGGCAGCTTGTCCGGGCAGACGTTCGGCAGCACGGCGAAGATGGGCTCGGGCGGGAGCAGACCGCCAACGGCATCGAATACCGATCCGCCGGGCTCACTGCCGAGGGAGCCATACTTGAACTGATCCTGGATGTCGGCGTAGTCCCGTGGCCGATCCGCCGTGAAGCGCGCAGAGAGCCAGACGGCTACGCCGATCAGGATCAACAGCGACAGCAGCCACCTTAGCCGGCTCAACCCGCGTCGGAACGCCTTGGTCAGCGTCGCCGAATCACTTTTGTTGTCACGTATCCCGTCATGGCTCATGGCAAAGCCCCCGTGTGTCGCGAAATCCGACGAAACCGCACGCGGCAATCAGCCGGCGCGCGCATCGGCCAGGATGTCGTCGCTGGCCTTCTCGGCAATCATGTAAATGGCGGAGACGATGAAGAGACCCGGCGCGCGCGGGAAGACCGAGGCGTCCACCACCCGTAGGTTGCGGACGCCGCGAACCCGGAAGCGGCTGTCGAGCACTGCGTCGGGATCGTTCGCCGCACCGATCTTGCAGGTGCAGGAGGCGTGGTGGCCCCAGGCTTCGTCCCTGACAAACCGGCGGATCTGTTCCCTGGTCCGAATCTTGGGACCGGGTACCGTCTCCTCGGCCACCAAGCGCCTGACCCCATCCATCATGCGACGCACGAGTTGCACCCCCTCGACCACGGCCTCCAGATCCTCTCCCGAGGCATCGTTGCCCTCATCGAAGTAGTGGAAATCGATCGCCGGCATTGCCGTGGGATCCTTCGAGCGGATGGCGACGGTTCCGCTGTGGTTGTTGGTGTGCGCCTTGAGCACGGCCCAACTGAAATACTGGGTGGCCGCCCGGACCTCTCTGGAATAGCCGGGAAAATAGCCGCGAAAGTTGGTCACTAGGCCGAACAGGACCAGATCCGGCGGACCCTTCGCGGCCCGGGCCGCAGCGGATCGCCTGACGATCGAAACCACGGCCCCATTGGTGGTATAGGGGCCGCGGCCCTGCTGCCAGAAGCGAAACTGCGGATCGGGCTCCTCGCCCGGATCGGGTCCCTTCATGGTTGCGCCATTGAGCAGGGCGAAGGGGATTTTCATACGGTTGACAATGGTGACCTCGTAGCGATCCTGGAGATTGGCACCGACCCCGGGCAGATCGACCAGGACCTCAATGCCATGTCTCTGCAACAGGTCGGCGGGACCGATGCCGGAGAGTTGCAGCAGTTGCGGGGTATTGAAGGCTCCGCCGGAAAGGATGACCTCGCGTGTGGCGAAAACCTGCCTTGGTGCCGGTGTCCGAGCATCGCGTGGATTGGGATCGGCGGCGTAGAGATGCTCGCCGGGGAGATATTCGACACCGATGGCCTTGTTGTCCGCGTCGAACAGCACGCGGGTCGCCAACGCCCCGGTCAGAAGATGCAGCCGATCCGGGCAAACCCTTTGCACGGCCGTTATGCGCTCGCGGGTCCCGAGTCGACGGCCCTTGGTGATCGATAGGGGCGTGACACGCAAGCCGACCCGCTTGCCGCTGGCCATCGCCCAATCATTGGGGTCGAACAGCCCCGTGAGGCTGTGCCAGATCTGCGTGAGCCAGTTGGCGTTCGCGAACAACGCTTTCTTGGCGGACCTGACGATGAGCCGCAGCATGGGTCTGTCGTCGAGGATCATGAGTGGATCCGCCTTGTTGGTCTCCAGCCAGCCATCGAACCCGTGACGGCTGGGATTCCAGCGCAACAGTCGTTGCAGGATGCGCTGGATGGTGCGGTAGCGGCAGTTTTCCAGGCGCTGGAAGTAACGGCGCATCTTGCCGGCGCGCCAGGAGTCGTCGCCGGTGATGCGGGCGATCTCGTCCCAATCGCTGTTGTGCGGATAGAGCAGGATCATGGCGTGGTGGGCGGTACAGCCGCCCAAGGTGGCGGCCCTGGGGTAGAAGACTCCCTTGCGCTCGGGCGTGTATTTGGAATCGCGCCGCTGCTGGTCCTCATCCGCGTAGTGTCTGACGAAGAACTCCCAGGACATCTCCTTGTTCTCGGACGCCGCGGGATGAAAGGCCGGCACCTGATAGTCGTAGCTATCCGGCGACCCGCCGGCCTCCATCAGCAGCACCCGATAGCCGGCCTCGGCCAGATTGGCCGCGACCGGCCCACCACCCGCGCCGGACCCGACGACGATATAGTCATACGCAAGCGCTTCGTCCGGGGGCAGGCCGTTTTCGAGTTGATCGGACGCCATCGATCGATCTCCGTCGGACGGTTGACGCGGTCGCGGCCCGTTTCAGTCCGGGTTCAGAGTGTCTTCACGAACTCGATCAAGGCTTCCTTGTCGGTATCCGGAAGATCGCTCCCGAATGGATGCCCCCGGTCGACCTCGAAATCCGGGCAGGTGCTGAGGGCCATCAGGTCCGGGGCCAACGCCTTGAGGCGTTCGGTGGTCTGAGCCGGATCGAGATTTTCGCGGTCGATCTCCTGATAGGCACGCTTGGCGCTCTTGAGAAAACGCAGCATCCGCCATAGACCGACGCCCTCGTCCCCTAGGTCGACATTCAGATTGGAGATGAGATTGACCGGCGTGCCCTCGGGGATGGGACCAACCACGATGTTGCTCCCCTCGACCAAACCGCCGAGTCCGACCACCGACCGCAGCAGACTGGACAGCGGGTTGCCGTCCACCAGTGGCTGGGTGTACCAGGGCAGGGTCTGGGTCGCGGCCTTGAGGAAGCTGACCTCGGTGGTGCGGTTGATGATGCCCGGACGGGTCTCGGGCCACAGCAGCTTGCGAATGCCGTCGTCGAAGGCGGCCATGCGACCTTCGGTGCTCGGATCGCTGTTGAAGAGGCCGACCTCGTTGTTGTGCAGATAGGGCGCGGTGGACCAGATCGCGACCAACGATGGAACCCGTTGATAGCCACGTCCACCGGCCGGGGTTTCCCAGTTGAACTCGGCGTTGGTGATGGGATCCTTGAGCGCGACCTTGCCCATCGCCGGCAGATTCTTGTAGGTCTGCGAGGAGAAATCGCTCCAAACATGGCCCTCGATCGCATTGCTGGCCATGGAACTACAGATCTCGGTCTCCAGGGTCGTGACCGGGATGCGGGCGTCGGTGGACAGATAGTTGTCCCTGAGGAAATCGTCCGCCATCACCAGCTCGCGCATCTTGCCCTTGAAGTCGTCGGTCTCGGTCCAGTCCCAGTACTCCTGCCAGCACTCCAGATAGTTGCGCTCTCCGCAGTTGAGCTTCGGCGCGTCGTCCGGGAGCTTGCTGGAATGGCAGCGGGCGCAATTCTCGGCAAAGGCGATCTTGCCCCGGTCCATCACGGCGGGATCCGGGCTGATGTAGTCCGCGCCTCCGGGTGCATCCTTCAGAGGCATGGGGCCGCTGGCCGCGATCAGGTACTTGGCGAGATTGCCCGAGCGCTCCTGGGTTGCATTCCAATAGACCGAGTTTTCCTGCGCGACCTTGACCTCGATCGGGGTCTGGGGCCTGACGCCGATCACCGGGCGGATATGGCGAATCCATTCCTGATGGTATTCGCCGATATTGATATAGACGCGGGTCAGGGCGGCATCGATACCGACCGAGTCTGCGCCGTCCCAAAGGATGTGCGGGACACCGAAGGTCGGCCCGCGTTTCTGAACCTCGGGTAGATTCAGGGCGCCGCCGGCACTGGTTTCCCGATGCCAGAGCTCGGCCGCCTTGAGCCGCGCGGCCACATCGAAAATAGCGTTCATCGCCCGCGGGTTGTTGATGTAGTCCGTGGGGACGAGGGAGGTATCGACCGCGCCGGGCTTCTGGCTGTCGAGGATGTGCCAGACGACGTTGTCCTTCTCCACATTGACCCCGAAGACGCGACCGAACCAGAAATACTGGGCGCCGATGGTCGCGGAGAGATTCTCGAATCTGGGCGCCTCTGGATCCGCCGGCGGATGCAGCGGATGGTGGCTCACATGGCAGAAGGAGCAGGCCATGCCGACCCGATAGGGGCGTATCAGTTTGGGGTTCGAGTAATAGTCCGGATCGTTGTAGAACTTGTCCGCGTCCCAATGCGCGGCGGCCTTTTCATCGAAATTGGGATTGGGATAGAGGCGCAGCCCCAGAATGCCGGATGCCTTGCCATAGACCTGTTCGTCGAAGGGCTCGGGCGGCGCGGTGCGCTCGTCCAGGCAGAGTCCGAACTTGTCGGGCTTGGTGGCCTGAACGAAGCCGGGCTCGTTCATCAGGCCCAGATAAGCGAAGCGGTTGGTGCGACTGTAGTAGGCGGTGTAGTTCCCGCCCGGATACCGCGGCGTGTCGGCTTCGGATCCGGCATAGGGCGCCGCCGTGTCCGGGGACTCGGCGCCTGGAGCACAGGGATAGGATCCCGCTGCCTTGAGCAGATCGAAGGTGCCGAAGCTGTTGTTGGCCAGCCAGTCCCAGAAGGCTTCGTTGCCGCCGGTCCAGATCATCCAGGTGTTGCGCCCCTTGACCTGATCCGCGTCCAGTGCGATGCCGTTGTCCATTCCCTTGAAATAGTCCACCGCCGATTCCGGAAAGTCGGCGGTTGTCTTACCGGCCAGCTTCGCCTCGTCCTGCGCCGGGCGCGCGTTCCTTAGAGCGACAAAGACCGCGACGACAGCGACGGCGGCGATCGCAATGACGAGTGGGCGGCTGAGTATTTTCATGAGGTCTCTCCCATCCAGCGCCGGTGTGACGGCGGTAGCGAATGTCGATTGAGTCCGCGTGGTCCGGCTTGGTCCCGGATCAGATCATCAGGAGGATGAGCAGCAGAACCGCGACCAGGACCCAGAACATGCGTCGGTGTGCGCGCTCCAGATACTCATCGACCGGGCTCGAACGAACCACGTCGGTCAAGACGCGCGTGCCGGTCTTGGTTGTCGCCTGTTTCGTGCTCATCGCCGCGAACCTCCAACGGGTGAAAGGGTCAAGGGATCGGCGCCTACGTCTAGTGGAAGGGCTGCGGCGTGAAGACCGACATGACGTCCGCGATCATCTCCTCGTGGTTGGCGTAACGCCGCTCGTCGTAA
Organism: Thiocapsa roseopersicina; assembly: GCF_900106925.1. Taxonomy (GTDB): domain Bacteria; phylum Pseudomonadota; class Gammaproteobacteria; order Chromatiales; family Chromatiaceae; genus Thiocapsa; species Thiocapsa roseopersicina. The sequence continues at coordinate 34,309 of NZ_FNNZ01000008.1, read as the reverse complement.
CAGCCAAAGGGATTCGCGGGCGCATTGAGCAGACAGCGATTGCAGAACGAGCAGGGGCGGTCCGGCAGATCCTGCCCCGAGGCGAGGATTCGAGGCAGATCGTTGTTCGCGACAAGCGGTCGTGCGATCGCCACCCCATCGAAATAGTTTTCCCGGATGCCCCGGCGAATCAGCGTGCCATCCTGGAAGCCTCCGGTGTTGATGACGGGGATCCCGACCCGCGCCTTGATCCGGCGGCAGCCATCCATGCTTACGCCCTCCAAGGGGTAATCTTTCTTGGTGCGATTCCACAGCCAGAGAAAAATCGGCCGCAGGGATTTGAAGTGAAACAGAAAATAATTCGGGAAATAGGCACGGACCCCGTTCGCGACCATGGCTCCATAGGCGCTGTTTGCCTCGTCGACGGGAAAGGCACCGGGCGGAACCAGCGGATGCGGGAAGATGCTGCCGGCGGATATATGCAGGCCGTCGACACCGTCTTCCTCGAGCCATTCGCAGACCTGGATGTAATCCGTGATGTCGTTGCCCTTCTTCTCCCAGGGGAAGAGGGCATTATTGAGATCGAAGGCGTTCATCTTGACCTGCAGGTGGAAATCAGTGCCCGCCTGCGCGCGCACGGCCTGAATCACCTCATGCAGAAAGCGGTAGCGGTTGCGTAACGAGCCGCCGTAGTCGTCCTTGCGGTCATTGATCGCCGAGCTGAGAAACTGTGTGAATAGATAGCCATGCGAGGCGTGCAGTTCGACGCCATCCAGTCCGGCCTCCCTGGCGCGTCTTGCGGCCTGGCCGAAGAGCTGAACGAGCTCTTTGATTTGATCCAGGGTGGCGGCCTCGCACAAGAGGCCATGAAAGGTGTCCATCCGAGAGGTGGACGACAACCCTTTATTGAACCGATTCTCGACCCCGCCGATGTCGCGCTGACGCCCGGAGTGACTGAGCTGGATGATGAACTTGCAGTCGTATTCGTGGACCTTTTCCCCGACCTTACGCCAGAACGGAATCTTGTCGTCGTGGTCGATCATCGCGTAATTGGGGAGGATGCGGCCGCGGATATGGACCGGGGCGAAGGATGAAATGATGGCTCCGACGCCGCCGCGAGCGAATTTCTCCTCCCAGTTGATTCGCGCGAGACTGCCGGATCCGTCGTAGTTATCCCAGCGACCGGAGATGCTGGATCGGAACAGACGATTCTTGACGGTCAGGTGGCGAAACGCGAGCGGCTGAAAGATGACATCGCTCTGCATAGGAGAATCTCCATTCGACACGGACAACGGGGTTAGGCGTTCGTCGCCTTGCCTTGAGCGACTTCCGGATGCAATGGACACTTGTGGTGGCGCGTTCATTTTCGGCTGCTCGAAGACGGCTCAACGGCACGGTAAATCACGGTTCCGTCGCGCAAGACCTCTTTTCGCACCTGTCCCGCCGCATCCATGAGGTCAAGCGCCTGTTGAACCTGCTCGGAGGCCTCGTCGAAGCGCTGGCGTAACAGCCACCAGCGTCGAATGCCCTCCGCACTATCCGCCGCGGATGGATGCTCCGACAGGTACCGAGCAATCTCTTCGGCGAGCCGATCAATTGCATCGTCTTGAGTTGCCATGTCGATCCGGAAGTATTCAAAGCGGCACAGTTAACTGTATCTCCGCAAAGGTCGCGCCAATTCAAAAACCGAGGATAATATGCTAATTAATAACGTTTTTTATTGTCTATGATGGGTGGCTGCGGGGAATAATCCCCATCGCTTCGATCAAGAAAAGCGACAAGGAGGGCGTTGCCGACAGCTATTGAGACCCTGGGATTTTTCCCGCGGCCCGGGGGAGAAACACCCCGTCGAAACGCTCGGGTCGATGGACGCAGCCTCATCGGATGGACGCTCGCTGAAGGCTTGACCGCGAGTAGCGGTCGCTTCAAGTGGGATACGCAGACGGGGATCGGGTCTGATTGACTTGAACCGGCGACCCGGGCGAGGAGTTATCGCCAGCCAACAGACGGAAGGTTAAGGGTTTTCGGTGCAGCCTAAAAAACTTTGGCGGGACAGTCCGTGCTTCTTGAGTAATTTGCCGAGATCGCTTCTGTCCTTTCCGGCAATTTGCGCCGCGAGTGTCATGTTCCCCGCGGTTGTGGCGAGGAGGCGCGACATGTAGATGCGTTCGAATTCGGCGACAGCAGATGCCTTCGCAACCTTATAGGTCTGTTGACCCGAATCCCGCGTGGCCGTAGGCGGATCGACATCGGCGGGACTGTCCTCGATCGACCCGATCTCGATGACGGAACCCGTTGCCAAAAGCCATTCACGGTAGACCAGATTCTCGAGCTCGCGAACGTTCCCGGGCCATGAATGGGCCTCCAGCCTACCCATAGATGCCCTGGAGAGAGTCTTGACGGGCGCATCGAATTCGCTGCTCAGGCGCCTTAAGAAGGCCGCCGTCAGTAGAGCGATATCTCCTGTTCGAACACGCAGCGCAGGAAGTTGGACGCTAAGCACGTTGAGCCGGAACAGCAGGTCAGAGCGAAATAGCCCCTGGGCGACCATCGCCTTCAAATCGGCGTTGCTTGACGCGAGTACCCGAACTTTCGCCTGTCGGACCAGAGTCCCGCCAACGGGACGATACTCCCGATTTTGGAGAAAGCGCAGAAGCCCGGCCTGGGCGCGTGGACTGATCGCCTCGATCTCGTCGAGGAAAAGTGTCCCGCCTTCAGCCTGCGCGATAAGCCCGATCCTGGCCTCTTTGGCATCCGTGAAGGCACCGCGGACGTGCCCGAAGAGCTCGCTTTCGACCAAGTTGTCCGGGAGCGTGGCGCAGTTGATCGGGATAAACGCGGCATCGCGGCGCGCGCTCAGATAATGGACTGCACGTGCGACCAATTCCTTGCCGGTGCCGGTTTCGCCCTCGATCAGAACCGTCGCGTCGCAGACGGCGAACTTAGCGACAGCGGCAAGTGCTGCAAGAAAAGCCGGCGACCGGCCAACCAAATTGAGCTGCGCGAAATCATCCATAGGCCAACCTCCAAGCGGCGGTTGAGGACCTCTTAAAATTGACGATCGGTGCAACACTTGCATTGTCACCGGAGCGCGCCCCGGTGCTTCCCGATAACTCTTGACTTAGCTGCTGGGTTACCTCAGAAGATAGCAGATCGGCCGGCGTTCGGTATGGATTAGAGCGCTCCCGAGATTTTCTCGACGCTCGCATACAACGCCATACCGACGCGGCATCAACCGCCTGCCGAATACCGGGATTGGGGGCGTTGGATCAACCCCCGGGCTTGGCGGTCGGGCGGCCATGTGTTGAACAGCCGTCTTCTGCCACGGATCAACCGGTGCTACGAAGACGCCGGGCTTGCGCCCGCTCGTGACCTGCTTCGGGAGGTCTGGAGCTCGCCCTTGTTGAACCTGGTCGCGGTCAGTCCGGCCATCGCTCGAGTGCCCGAGGACTGGCCGGACGATGCGGTCGCCGAGACCGACATTATCGTCGTGACCGATTTGGCGCTTGCCCCCGACAGCGATCCGCGCGGTCGCTGGCCGGAGGAGTCGCGCTGGCTGCGCGAGCGCTACCGCTCCGGCGCAACCCTCTGCTCGGTCTGTACCGGCTCCATCCTGCTGGCCGATGCCGGCCTGCTCGACGGTCAGTTTGGTCGCCCGGTTTTGCGGCGAGGCCGAGGCGGTGCGCCTGGCCAAGCTCTACTTGTTCGGCGATCGCAGCGAGGGCCAGATGCTCTACGCCGCCGGTGCGCGACCTCGGCGTCACGAGGATGCGGTCATTGCACGCTGCCAAGCCTGAATCGCCGAGCACTACAGCCTGGACAATCCGGTGGCCCGTCTGGTGGCCGAATCCGGCCTGGCCGAGCGCACCTTCAAGCGACGTTTCCATGCAGCGACCGGCTACTCGCCGGCCATGCTCATATTCCGATCTGCCCCGTCCGGGTATGGTTCCGTCGGGCACGGATATCGGGTCGAGCGCTTGTTGCAAATACGCGATCAGCGGCCTATAACTTGTAAATGCAACATTCGATCTGCGGCCGAAATACCATGGAGCTTGCTGCGAAACCCAACCCTGATCCGCGGGCTGTTCTCACGAAGGCCCTGTTGAACGCCGGCCGCACGCTGGGGTTGTCGCAGGAGGCGCTCGGCGACATCATCGGGCGCGACCGCAGCTCCATCGCCCGGGGTCTCGATCCCGACAGCAAGGCCGGGGAGCTGGCTTTGCTGTTGATCCGCTGTTATCGCAGCCTCTATTCCTTGGTCGGCGGCCGGCAGCAGGACATGCGCCACTGGATGCACACCGCAAATCGCGACATCGGCGGCATTCCGGCGGAGCAGGTGCGCTCGGTCGCCGGTCTTGTGCGCGTCGTCGAATATCTGGACGCGATGCGCGGCAACGCCTGAGTCGGACGATGGACCTCTGGTCGACGTGCCGCGAGACGATCCACATCGGTCCCCTCGGCGGCGATCTGTTGCGCATGGTCGAAAGCCAGCAACAGATCGCGACGACGTCGCTTGTCGACGATCTCGCCGAGCAGGCCCTGCTCGAGGAGTTGATCGAGCGCTCAAAGCCTCCGCTGCGACCCGGAACCGAGCGGCTCCACTATCTTCTCGCCACCCCGTTCCGTTATCCACCGCTCCGTCATGGCTCACGCTTCGGAACGCGCTTTGAGCCGAGTCTGCTCTACGGTGCGCTTGGGCTCCCGACCCTGCTGGCCGAGGTCGCCTATTATCGCTTCCTGTTCTGGACCGGTATGGAGGTTCCCCCGCCGTCGGGCCGGCTGCTGACTCAACACACCCAATTCCGTGCGCGTTGGCGAAGCGAGCGCGGTGTCCGCCTGCAGGCGCCGCCCTGTGCTGCCTACGAAACACAACTGCGTCACCCGAGCGACTACGGTGCCTGTCAACGTCTGGGGAGCGCACTGCGCGAGAGCGGTGTCGGTGCCTTCGAGTTCGTGTCCGCCCGCGACCCGGATCGCGGCATCAATGTCGCGCTGCTCGGGCCGGAGGCATTGACCAGCCGCGCCCCGCTCGGCGTCCGTGCCTGGCTGTGCGAGACCCGTCCCGATCGCATCGTCTTCGTGTCCGAGGACGAGCCGGAGCTGCATGTCTTTCCGGTCGATCTCTTCACGGTCGGCGGCGCGCTGCCGCTCCCGGCGGGTTGATGACGGTGCCTTCGCGTCGGGCGCAGGCGTTGGTGTGCAGACGCACGCCTTCGGCCTGAATCGCATCGCCCGGACGGCCCCATCTATCGTACAGTCCCTTGCCTTGGCGTCGATTGCTCGAGATTCCGCCGATGAGAGACACCAAAGGCCCCGTACGATGAACCGTGCCGAACGCATCTACAAACTGCACGCGCTCCTTCAAGAAAAGCCCTGCTCCTTGGCGCAGATGCAACAAAGCCTCGAAGTGTCGCGCGCGACCGTGGTCCGGGACCTCGGTTACATGAAGGATTTCATGGGCGCGCCGATCGAATACGACCGCCCCTCCAATGGATATCGCTACCAGGCCACCTCGCCGAAATTCGAGCTTCCCGGGTTCTGGCTGAACGAAAGCGAGCTTTATGCCTTGTTGGCAAGTGCGCGCCTGTTCGAGCTGGTGCAACCGGGACTGCTTGCTCCCTATGTCGGTCCGCTGCGGGCTCGTATCCGAAGCCTCTTGGGCCAGAGCGGGCACAGTGTGACCACTGTCGACGAGCGGATCCTGCTGCAGCCCTTCGCCACCCGCACGACGCACCCGGAACGTTTCGGCACCGTCGCAAGCGCTGTGCTCGAAGGGCACCAACTCGTCATTCAGTACCATGGCCGCGAGCGCGACCGTCTCAGTGACCGAAGGGTCCATCCCCAGCGCCTGCTGCGCTATCGCGACAACTGGTACCTCGCCGCCCGCTGCGACCAAGCGGCCGCGCTCCGTATCTTCTCGCTGGATCGGATCCGTCGCGCCAAGCGCCTGACCGATCCGGCGTGCGGTACCGACCCGAAGGAACTGGATCGCTTCCTCGGTGCGAGCTTCGGTATCTTCTCCGGCAGTGCGAGCGCTTGGGCCGTCCTGCGCTTCGCCCCCGATGCCTCCCGCTGGGTGGCCGACGAGGCATGGCATCCGGATCAGATCGGCCAATGGGTTAAGGATCGCTACGAGCTGCAGATCCCCTATTCGGATCCCCGCGAGCTGCTGATGGACATCTTGAAGTACGGCCCGGAGGTAGAGGTGATTGCCCCGCCCGAGCTGCGGACGATGGTGGCGGAACGCCTTGTCGATGCAGCGAAGCTGTATGCAGGCACTCAAGCTCCTTCCTGAGCGGGCGAATGCGTTTTTTCGGATTTGAGGGGATCGTTAAAACCCCAACCAATAGCCTCCACATACTTGAAATTTTTTGGCGGGCGGTCTAAGCTTGTAAAAGTCAACAACCTTGGGGATCCCCACCTTGTCTACGGAAACGATCGTAACGTCCCGCGTAACATCTCGCCGTCGGCGTTTTTCCCACACGGTCGTGGGCTCGCTGGGTCAGGCGACGACCCGAATCCTTTGCTCGGAGGAAGAGTTGCGGACAGAAGCTGAGGTGTCCAGGGCGGTCCAGCCCATGAAGCATTCCAGCATCTCGTGGTTGTGGCAGTTCATAACGTCGATTGTCTCCGCGGTCGTTCTGCGGGCAACGTCGATGTTGTCGCGAGGGAGTCTTTGATGCCTGCAGCGTTGAGCACTGGAGCCTCTTAGTCGGTGTTTCGCTACTGAATCGGTTGATTCTTCTTTGATGCCGCAAGGCGATTCTTAAGGCTCCCGCTCTGCTAGTAGAGAACACGGCCAATATTTCGGCACAGGCTCAATCTCTGAGTCACCGTCCGTGTTAAAAATCAGGACATCGACATGGATCAGGACGTCTGCAATGTCCCCCGAGAGTTCCAATCCCACCTCACTTGTTGGCGCGTGCAGGCCGCATGACCAACCGCGCCTGTGGTCTCGCAGCAGGGCGCTTCGACCTCCTGCGGTCGTCCCAACACACAGTAAGTTGCCATCTGGCCACCCATAACAACACCGCCCAAGCCCACTACTCACGGAGGATTCCCCGATGCCGCAAGGCGTCCTGCAACCTAACAGGCACATCATCGAAGCAGCCTTTGCCATTCGCGGCGACAGCATCCCCGTCGATCACGGTTACGCCCTCTACGCTGCGCTGTCGCGCCAGCCGATCGCCGGCCCTTGGCTTCACGAGGCCGGGGATGTCGCCATCCATTCGATCCGCGGCCTCTTCGTCGGCAACAGCCTGCTGAAGCTCGGCGACAAGAGCCGTTTGCGCCTGCGCCTTCCTGCGGCGGCGCTACCTCAAATCCTCCCGCTGGCCGGCAAGGTCCTGGACATCGACGGACATCAGCTGCGCATCGGCATCCCCCAAACGACCCTGTTGCATCCCGCAGCTGCGCTCTACGCCCATGCTGTCACCACCCGAAATGGCCAGGACGAGGATCGCTTCGATGCCGAGATCCGGCATCAGCTCGACGGCCTCCGCATCCGCGGGAAGGCGACGCGCGGCAAGCGCCGTGTGCTGCGGATCAGGGACAAGATCGTTGTCGCCCACTCCATGCTTGTCACGGAATTGACCGCCCAAGAATCGATCGACCTTCAGGAGGCGGGGCTCGGCGGGCGGCGCAAGATGGGGTGCGGGGTGTTCAACCCGTGGCGAGGGTGATCAACGATGCTTTACGCAAAACGGAAGCGCCCCGACGATTCGGATCCTAAAGGGCTCGAAGAGCACTCTTGGGACGTCCTGCGAGCGGCCACCACGATATTCGGCGATGGCGATACACCAACCCGGGTTGCCGTGGCCTGGTTGCGCTTCTTTCGCCTGGATACCGAGCGTTGGAGGATGTTCCGCCTCAATCTTGCCGCCTGTGCTCTGTTGCACGACATCGGCAAGGCAAACGACGGATTCCAGCTGGCAATGACACGCGGCGGCGATCATCAACTGCTGCGCCACGAGCATCTGAGTGCCTTAATCCTGGCGTTGCCGACGCTGCGGGCATGGCTTGCGGCCAATGTACTGCTGATGCCCGAGCTGGTCATCAGCGCCATCGCCTGTCATCACCTCAAGGCCAGCAAACAACCGCCGAGCCGCGCCGGATATCCGGCGTTCGCTGAGCCGTATTCCGGCAATGACCGGAACATCCTGGTGATTCAGGAGCCCGAGGCCCTGCACGGATTTCTGGATGGCGTTGCGCGCTATCTCGATCTGCCGCCGCCGCCCGAGGTGCCCATCCTATGGACTATGGATGGCTCACGGGGTCAGGCTCTGAATCAGGCGAAACGCCAGGTGGAGCAGCTGTTTCGTCCGATGCAACGGTTTCAGCCCGACAACCTGCTGCCGGCACTCAAGGCCGCACTGGTCGTGGCCGATGCAGCCGGCTCGGGTTTGGCCCGCGAACATCGGGACATCAAGATCTGGATCTCGGCAACCTTCGAGGGCGCACCGGCACTGACGGGTGCCGACATCGAAGAGCATGTGCTCGGCAAGCGTATTGCCGAGATCGAGGCGCGCAGACGAATTAAGGAGCCCGGATACGTCTTCCGGTATCACGACTTCCAGGACGGAGCGGCCCTGCTCCCGGCCCGTGCACTTCTGATCGCCCCCTGCGGTCTCGGCAAGACTCTCGCCGCCTGGCGTTGGATCGGTTCGCGGCTGGACGCACAGCCGGCGAGCCGCGTTCTGTTTCTTTATCCGACGCGTGCCACGGCGACCGAGGGTTTCAAGGATTACGTCTCCCATGCGCCTGAGACGGACGCAACCCTGTTGAGCGCCACGGCCGCCTATGAGCTCAAGGATATGTTCGCCAACCCCGACGACCCGCGCGGTGAGCGCTGCTACGAGACCGATGCGCGCCTCTTTGCCGTCGGCGTCTGGCAGAAGCGACTCTTCAGTGCCACGGTGGACCAATTCCTCGGGTTTATGCAGCAGGTCTATCGCAGCACCTGCCTGCTGCCGGTGCTGGCCGACAGCATCATCGTTGTCGATGAGGTACACAGTTTCGATTCCGGTCTGTTCTCGACGCTGACACGATTCATGGACGCCTTCGACGTGCCGGTCCTGTGCATGACTGCCAGCCTACCGGCAGGACGCCGCGAGCAACTGCAACGGCGCGGATTTGCCGTCTATCCGCATGATCTCGCCGCCTTCCGCGACCTCAAGGAGCGCGCGCGAGCATCGCGCTACCGGGTGCGTACGATTGCCGATCATGCCGAGGCGCAACAAATCGCCGAGCACGCGCTGAAGCGGGACCTGCGCGTGCTCTGGGTGGTGAATACGGTCGATCGCTGTCAATCCATCGCCGAGCGTCTGTCCCGCTGGTGCCCGCTCTGCTACCACAGCCGTTTCAAGCTGGAAGATCGCAATCGGCGCCATCGGGAGGTCATCGATCGCTTCGCCGGAGCGGAAGGCGCCCTGCTCGCCGTCACCACGCAGGTCTGCGAAATGAGTCTGGACCTGGACGCGGACGTGCTGATCAGCGAGTACGCATCGATTCCCGCTCTGATTCAACGCATGGGCCGCTGCAATCGGCATGAAGCCCCCGGCCGCCCACTCGGCGACGTCTACCTGTATCGCCCCGAGTCACTGAGTCCCTACAGCGAGCAGGAGCTGTCCGGGACGGAGGCGTTCATTGCCGACCTGATGTCAGCCGAGACGGTGAGCCAGACCGACCTGGAAGAGCGCCTTGAGCATTACAGCCGGCTTGCGCAGAAGGAGCCGGAGCGACTGACTGCATTCCTCGACGACGGGCCGTGGGCTCGGGGCGGCGAGCAGGACTTGCGCGACGGCGACGACTATACGGTCGCCGCCATCCTCGATCAGGACCTCCCGCGATGGGCGCCGGGATGTGAGGGTCTCGTGGTTCCTGTACCTCGCAAGCTGGGTCGAAGCGACCCTCGTCTTCCACGTCATCTGCATGTGGCGCCGGCAAGTCACTACTGCGAGCGTTTCGGATTTTGCAAGCACCCGTTGAATCAACCGCAAGGAGCCGATGCATGACCGCCGAACTCGCCACGAAGGCCGACTCCCTGGTGCTCGACTACGACCTGTTGGATCTACCGACCGCACAGCATAAAGCCGGATTGGCCGGGCTGCTCCTCCATCTGCGGAGCCTGGAGCAACGCGGGATCGCAGGCGCTCCGAGCGTGGAGCGGCTCGACCGGTTCGGGACATCCGTTCGCTTCAGCCGCGCTAGCCTGCAGCTGCTGTTCGACGATCTTTACGCCGCCAAACGAGAGCAGATCCTGTCCCGCAGCAAATACGCGAACAAGCCGCCTTTGGGAGAGACCTTCGTCGAGGTGAAGCGCGGGGGAAAGGTCCTGCAGGAAAAGCGTTACGTCTACGAGGACGAGCGCCCGGGTGGCCGCGTGCTCGCGTTCTGGCTCTCGAAAGGCCCTGATGATCCGTGGCTTAGGCTGTGGCAGAACATGCTTTGGGGGATCCTGCGCGCACAGCCCACGACTCGAGGGGAATACAAGAACCGCGCCGATGAGAAGCCCGTCAGCTTCGTCGGCAAACTCTGGCTGTCATTGAAGAAGGCACAGAAGCAGCGTGCCAAAGGGGCCTTGGTTACCGAATCCATTGCCGGTTCGCTCTTCATCGGCGCCCAGGACAAAAATGCCGAGCGGGTGAGCTTTCTCGGCCGTATCGAGCACAACTTGCTGCTGCATTTCTGGCAATGGGCGGCCCCGATCTTCGTTCCCAGGTCCGTCGATGCGCGTACCGGCAACTGGGAGTATCGCGGCTTCCTCGTCGTGATCCCCGAGGTTGCAGATCTGGTCGAGATCCGCGAAGACATGGAGCGTTATTGGCGTCGTTTGGAACCCGAGGCCAGCGGTTATCGCCCGACACAGGCGTTGGTGGACCTCCCCGCGGAAGGTGGTTTGGAGTTCCTATACCACCTGACTCGCGACAAGCTCGAACGTGCCGATATGCTCTATGGCGTCCACGGTGTCGAGCTTTACCACCAGGAAAAGCAGGGCAACAACGTCCGCCAGCATATCGCCGAGCGCATGCGCGTCGACCAGGGGTTGTTGCGCGCCTATGTCAACGCCCGCGACCGTCGCGCGCATCCTTTGTTCAAGCGCCTACTCATCGGAAATTTGGTCCGAGGCGAGCCCTGGTTCGAGGGCGCGCAAGATCTCTTCGACCGATACCCGATTGGGTTCTTCATCCAGCGCCCGGACTCGCCGCGCACGCGCTTCTTCGGGAGCGACGTGCATAAGCGCTTTGAGCAAATCATCCAAGACCTCGAGCACACGGAGAAACTCATGCAACCCACAGGCGATGACGAGGCCCTGCAGCGTTTGATCTACAAGCTGATCCGCAACTATGTCGATCTTCGCACCCGTGATAGAGCCTCGATCGGTGACAAAAAATTCAGCGATCTGTCCGAGGCCGACAAACAGAAGTACCGGGACGTCAAGCCGAAGGTCGCGACCGGCGCCTTCTTGGCCCTTCGTGGCCGCCGCGATCAGGATATCGCCGAGTATTTCACGGGTACCCTCTGCTCCGTCGGTCACTATCTGTCCGAAGACGATTTTCTGTTGATCGGAAACCTGCTGATGCACAACCCGGAGAAGGCCAAGAATCTGGCCATGCTGGCGCTGTCGGCGCACTCCTGGACGCCCCGTGCAAAGGACGAGCAGACCGATAGCGCACAAGCCCCCGCCAACTGACCAACAAGGAGTCGCAGAGATGAACCTATTTGCCACCGTTCTGACCTATACCGCCCCCAGCGCGAATTACCGTGGAGAGTCCGCCGAGAACCGCGCCGTGATCCAGAAGATCACGAAGGATCGCTTCGAGCACGCAATCATCAGCCCAGAAGCCATCCGGAACGCCATCCGCGAGAGCCTGCGCCACCTCGGCTTGCCGAGTAATCGGGAGCGTCTCGGCGACGAAGACCAGTTGTCCGTCAAATTCGCCGACTACCCGGATCACGATCGCTATGCCGACGATTTCTTCATGGGCTGGCTGGTGGCTGCCGGGGGCAAAGACCGCAAGCGGATCCTGGAGGAGTTGGCGAAGGCCGGTCGCGATCCGGCCCGCTTTCAGTTCAGGAGAGACTCGATCTTGCGGATGAACATGGCCGTTTCACTGGAACCCTATCGGCACGATTCCGTGTTCACGCAATCGCCCGCCCAGGTCGACAGCCCTTGGAAGAACGCCGACAGCAGCCAATTGCTCCATCGCGAGACTGCCTATACCGCATTTCAATACCCCTTCGCTCTCAACCTCGAGGACTGCCGCGGCAAGGGAGACTGGACCCGTGTCCTGCTCAGGGCGATCGGCGAGCTCAACGACGTCGCCGGGAATCACGCCCGCAGTTACTTCGAAATGGCACCGGCCTCGATCGTCGTGCGGTTGACTCAGCAACTGGTCGCCGGGTACGACACCTACGGGTTCCGGATCTCGGAGGGCCGGCATCAACTGCCCGAGATCGTCGAAGGCATCCGTCACCGGGATTACCCGGGTGCAGAATTCTTCTTGGGAGGCCAATTGGTCAAGGAGATGGACGAGGCGACCGCCGCGGACCTGTCCGACAAAGGCGTGACACTCGATCGCAATCCCCAGCGTCTGTTGATGACCGTAGCGGACCGCGCCGGCTTTCACGCGACGGCACAGTGAGGACGCCATGCTTTGGCTCTATGTTCAAGCGCCCTTCGCGGCCTTTCGCCACTTCACGGCGGGGAGCTTCCGTCCCACCGCGCCGTTCATAACACCCTCCGCGGCCTATGGGCTGTTGCTCAACGTGGCCGGCATCGAGATGAGGCTAGAGGATGACCGATCCCCGACGACGCTGATCGCGAAGGATCTGCCGAACGTCGAGATCGCACTCGGCGCGATCGTGGTGCCCGAACGGCACAGCCTCTACCAACAGCTCCACAATTATCCGGTGGGCAATACGGGAGCGGACCACGCACCCGCCTGCAAAGGGTCGAAGTACAACATCGCCCCGGCACGACGCGCCTTCCTCTCGAATCTGCGGGCCTGCATCGGCGTACGCGGCAATGAGAATCTGGCTGACCAAGTCCGGCGGGGTCTGGCGGGCCAGGGGCCGCGAGTCTACGGACTCCCGTTTTTGGGCGACAACAACTTCCTGCCGGATCGCATCGACATCTTGGAGTCTCCGCGTGCCGCTCGCTGGCTGGTGCCGTTGAGAGAGGACGAGGTCCTGGAACCGGACGAGGAGCCCATGCGTCTGACAGTCACCATCGACCGTGCCGACATGTCCAGAACCATCAGCCGGCTTTACAGGATGGGTGCCGCCGAGACGGCCGCTGTTCCGGATACGGCGTGGACCGCACTGGCATACGATTGAGTTGATCTCAGCGGATCGGAGCGCTCGAGAAAGCACGCCTGGGTTTGTTCGGCTTGTTTAGTCAATGGAGGTCGATTGGGATGCCTACGGACACTGACTTGTACCGCCCGGTCCGCGTCATGGCCCTCCACGCCATGGCCTACTGCGAGCGTTTGTTCTACTTGGAGGAGGTCGAAGAGATCCGCGTCGCCGACCACCGTGTCTATGCCGGACGCACGCTGCACGAGAATATCGGCGAGGAGGGGGACTGGAGTAGCGTCACGCTGGAGAGCGAGCGTTGGGGTTTGATGGGCAAGATGGACTACGTGCGCTATCGCGACGGGGCCATTTGCCCGTTCGAGCACAAGCGTGGTCGCTCTCGCGGCGACGCGGCATGGGAATCGGACCGGCTCCAGGTCATCGCCTACGCGGCCCTGCTCGGCGAGCACCTCGGGCGGCCCGTGCCGGAGGGGCGCATTCGCTATCACGCGAACAACAAGACGGTACGTGTTCCCATCGATGAGGCAGCGCTTGAGGACCTGCGTCGCTCCGTCGACCGGGCACGGGGATTGGCCGAGCGCATCGATCGTCCGCCGGTGGCCGAGAACGAGAACCTATGCGCCCGATGCTCGCTCGCCCCGGTGTGTCTGCCCGAAGAGGAGCGCTTTCTCGCGGCCGACGAAACCATTGCCGAGACCATTCCGATCGAGCGGAGCAAGCCGCAGAGGCTGTTCCCGGCCGACGACGAGCGCCTGATCCTGCATGTTGCAGAGGCCGGCACGCGCCTCGGTAAGAAGGGCGAGCAGATTCTGATCACGCCGCGCGAGGGCGATCCGACCGCCTATCCTGCTCATGATGTGGCTGCCCTCGTGATGCACGGCGCCGTGCAGATCAGTACACAGCTCATCCATTACGCGGCTTCGCGCGACATTGCACTTCACTGGTTGAGTGGTGGCGGATCCTATGTCGGCGGTTTGGTCCCGGCGGGCGGAGTCCAGCGTCGTCTTCGCCAATATCGAGGTCTGAGCGACACCACACGATGCGAATCCTTGACCCACCGTCTGGCCAAGTCGAAGGTCGAGAACCAGTTGGGCTTTCTGGTCCGCAGTGCTCGCAGCCGCGGCAAGCTCGACGAGATGTCCGAGGCGCTGGCGGGCATCCGGGCCGAGCTGCGCGGGATGGAGCGCGATACCGGGCCTGACGCCCTGCGTGGCCACGAAGGCATGGCCGGCCGTCACTACTTCGCGGGCCTGCGACATCTGCTGGCACCGGACCAAACCCTGATGGCCTTCTCCGGGCGGAATCGTCGACCGCCCCGCGATCCCTTCAACGCCGCCCTCAGCTTCGGCTACAGCCTGCTCTATCGCGACGTCATGACCGCCGTTCTCTGCGTTGGACTCGACCCTGCCCTCGGGTTCTTCCACACGCCACGCAGTGCGGCCTACCCGTTGGCCCTCGACCTGATGGAACTATTCCGAACCACCTTATGGGATATGCCGCTGGTCGCCTCCGTCAATCGGCGGCAGTGGACGGCCGAGCACTTTCAAGTAACGGCACCGCGCGTATGGCTTTCGCCCGAGGGCCGCAAGCTTGCCATCGGCATCTACGAGGAGCGCAAACAGGAGCGGTGGCGACACCCGGTGCTCGACTACTCGCTCAGCTACGCCCGCGCCATCGAGCTGGAAGTGCGGCTGCTCGAAAAGGAATGGAGTGGCGCGCCCGGTCTATTCGGCCGCATGCGGGTTCGCTGATGGCTCACGATCACGAGCACGCTGAAAAGCGCTGGTACCTCGTCAGCTACGATATTCGCGATCCGGCGCGTTGGCGCCGAGCCTACAAGACGCTCAAGGGTACGGGCGAGCGGATCCAGTACTCTCTGTTTCGCTGCCGCTTGTCCATGACCGAAATGGAGGCATTGCGATGGGAGCTGGAGACCATCCTCGACGCCGAGGACGACCTCATGTTCGTTCACCTCTGCGTCCGCTGCGCCGGTCGAATCCAGGAGAAAGGCAAAGACTCCGGTTGGACTCAAACGCCCGCACGCTTCCAAGTTCTGTGACGACATGGATCGATCTGTGGGCGGACGCCGAATCTCGGAATGTCCCGCAACCGTGCTGTTTTTAAAGGCGCATTCGACCCTTCCAGCTGCAATCGATGCCTGTATCGCCTAACCTCCGGAATCTCGGGTCCAATTTCCTTGGAGCGCTCACCACACATGGATGCCAATGGCCTGAGGGTCATCCATACTTGCGGGTCGTATCGAATTGCTCTTTTAAAACAAGGTATTATTTCCGCGCGGTCCATTCATCCGTGATGCCGAAAGGCGTTGAGCACTCAATTACTTGATGGGGTTAAAATCCAACAAGTCGTCCATTCATCCGTGATGCCGAAAGGCGTTGAGCACTATTTGTTCTCTTGCACACCCCACCATGAATCAGAAGGTCCATTCATCCGTGATGCCGAAAGGCGTTGAGCACGCTTCGAGGCTGCGGCCGACGCTCTCGTCGTCGGTCGTCCATTCATCCGTGATGCCGAAAGGCGTTGAGCACAAATCACGTCCGGAGCTTCACTCGCAAAGAAAGCGAGTCCATTCATCCGTGATGCCGAAAGGCGTTGAGCACTCGACGGCGATGAGGTCGATCAAGCGCGCGGCGGAGTCCATTCATCCGTGATGCCGAAAGGCGTTGAGCACGTCGGCCTGGTGCGCAACGGCCTCGTCTCGCTCGAGTCCATTCATCCGTGATGCCGAAAGGCGTTGAGCACCGGGGTTGCGCTAACACCTAACAGGTGAGATCCCGCGTCCATTCATCCGTGATGCCGAAAGGCGTTGAGCACTCGATCTTGATCACGTCGGTCATCAGCGTGTACCTCGTCCATTCATCCGTGATGCCGAAAGGCGTTGAGCACGCGACCCCGTAAGCGTCGGCGAAGTCTTCGACGGCGGTCCATTCATCCGTGATGCCGAAAGGCGTTGAGCACTGATGGATGAGATGGCCACGGATGCCGACCGCCAGCGTCCATTCATCCGTGATGCCGAAAGGCGTTGAGCACTGTGATGTGGCGCGCTGCAGCGCGATCCGGCATTGCGTCCATTCATCCGTGATGCCGAAAGGCGTTGAGCACAATGCAATTGTGTTATTGTTATTTGTCGTCGTGTTGTCCATTCATCCGTGATGCCGAAAGGCGTTGAGCACTTCTCGGCGCGGATCATGAAAAAAGCGCTTCCCCCCTGTCCATTCATCCGTGATGCCGAAAGGCGTTGAGCACCGGTCAAGGCGTGGGCCGGTCATCGCCTTTGTCTGTCCATTCATCCGTGATGCCGAAAGGCGTTGAGCACAGTAATGTCAGCGGTGGCTGTGCACGGCAGTAGAAAAGTCCATTCATCCGTGATGCCGAAAGGCGTTGAGCACCGCAATTTTGAGGTTCTTTTCCCATTGTCGTTTGAATGTCCATTCATCCGTGATGCCGAAAGGCGTTGAGCACTCGTTGCGAAAGCCGATTGTTTTTTGGTCGGCATGGGTCCATTCATCCGTGATGCCGAAAGGCGTTGAGCACACCGGGACGGGGCGCAACATCGCACGTGCTGCCGGTCCATTCATCCGTGATGCCGAAAGGCGTTGAGCACCTTGCGCCCCCGAGAAAGCACGCGACCGATCAGGCCGGGTCCATTCATCCGTGATGCCGAAAGGCGTTGAGCACAAACGAAGAAATGCGAAAGATGAGAAAAAAACCGTGTCCATTCATCCGTGATGCCGAAAGGCGTTGAGCACTGCTCGACCAGGACGGCGAGCCGCTTTGGATTGAGCGTCCATTCATCCGTGATGCCGAAAGGCGTTGAGCACATGGCGCCGAGATCCCAGGCGCTGCGTTGGTCAGGTGTCCATTCATCCGTGATGCCGAAAGGCGTTGAGCACTCGAGGCGTACCTGCGCCCCTACGCCAATCGGATCGTCCATTCATCCGTGATGCCGAAAGGCGTTGAGCACTGCTGATAGATTTCCCCGCCCGCCCAGTCTCCGCTGGTCCATTCATCCGTGATGCCGAAAGGCGTTGAGCACGAGATCTGCCGGGTCGGTGTCGGGTTGTCGGAGGGCGGTCCATTCATCCGTGATGCCGAAAGGCGTTGAGCACTCTGCGCCTCGCTTCAACTCCGACGGATCGCTCTCGGGTCCATTCATCCGTGATGCCGAAAGGCGTTGAGCACCTAGAGCATGTGCGGCGGGATCTCGCGAACTTCGGGAGTCCATTCATCCGTGATGCCGAAAGGCGTTGAGCACTTCGAGAAGATCGAACGGGTTTCGGCATGTGTTGAGTCCATTCATCCGTGATGCCGAAAGGCGTTGAGCACAACTGCCTGCAGCACTGACAGTCATGCTCGGTGCGCGTCCATTCATCCGTGATGCCGAAAGGCGTTGAGCACACGTCGTCACGGACGATCGTCCCGGCTTCGCGCATGTCCATTCATCCGTGATGCCGAAAGGCGTTGAGCACAAGATCGGGATGACGGTCGCTTTTTCCGTGGCTGGTCCATTCATCCGTGATGCCGAAAGGCGTTGAGCACGTAGCTGGCATGTTGCCAAAACCTCGTAATCATGGGTGTCCATTCATCCGTGATGCCGAAAGGCGTTGAGCACATGTCGACGACTTTACCAAGCCCGGCCGACTCGATCGTCCATTCATCCGTGATGCCGAAAGGCGTTGAGCACAGATCCTCGCCGAGATCGCCGCTTGCCAGGCCGCCTAGTCCATTCATCCGTGATGCCGAAAGGCGTTGAGCACCCGGTCGCGGTCACGCGCAGGCGCTCGGTCCCGGGTCCATTCATCCGTGATGCCGAAAGGCGTTGAGCACACGACGGAGTTGTTCGGGCGTCCGTCCGGGCCGATGGTCCATTCATCCGTGATGCCGAAAGGCGTTGAGCACAGTCTGCAGACGCTGCGATCAATTCGCTGTACGACGGTCCATTCATCCGTGATGCCGAAAGGCGTTGAGCACTGCGAAAGGGCGCGCCCGGCGGAGACGGCGTGCTGTGTCCATTCATCCGTGATGCCGAAAGGCGTTGAGCACCGGCGGCCTTTGTTTGGTCACACGTTGCACCCGCGGTCCATTCATCCGTGATGCCGAAAGGCGTTGAGCACCATGTCGAGCACACTCGCCGCGTTCCGGTTCAGGTCCATTCATCCGTGATGCCGAAAGGCGTTGAGCGCAAACCCCTCCTCACTGCCCAAGCCGATCCAGTCCGGTCCATTCATCAGTGATGCCGAAAGGCGTTGAGCACTCGACGCGGGTAATGTCCCACTGGGCGAGGTCGGGGTCCATTCATCCGTGATGCCGAAAGGCGTTGAGCACGCGTCGATGGCCGCGTCGCGCGCGGCCGTGATCGCGGGTCCATTCATCCGTGATGCCGAAAGGCGTTGAGCACTCGGCTTATGCGGCTTACCGGGCCTCCAGTTGCGCAGGTCCATTCATCCGTGATGCCGAAAGGCGTTGAGCACACCCAATCAGACAGCCCGAGGAGGGTCAAGCGATCGTCCATTCATCCGTGATGCCGAAAGGCGTTGAGCACCACGTCGAGCACTCGCGGCGTATCCCTGTCCAGGTGTCCATTCATCCGTGATGCCGAAAGGCGTTGAGCACTGTTCGAGTGGCCGTTAGCTTTCCGCTCCGCCGACGTCCATTCATCCGTGATGCCGAAAGGCGTTGAGCACCACCAGACGTGCGAGGTGCGTGGGGCCAACGTGCTGGTCCATTCATCCGTGATGCCGAAAGGCGTTGAGCACATCCAGGACAACCTCGGCGCGGTCCCCGCGGATGTGGTCCATTCATCCGTGATGCCGAAAGGCGTTGAGCACTCGAAACAGAATGTCGTCGGACGCGCCTCGAGCGAAGTCCATTCATCCGTGATGCCGAAAGGCGTTGAGCAAATGGGAATTCTCGCCGTGTTCTGGGGCGTAAAGAAGGGTATTCATTCATGATGTCGAAAGACGTTTTTATCTTTTGTCATTGCGCGTTCTACCGGCGTTTCTCCGTGATAGAACTCCAGCAAAGCGCACAGCCCGGCGGATGCACCGACGTTGCGCCACCGGTGGTCCGCATTTTTACCCCAATTTTCACGCAGGTTTCACGGCCGAATGACGGACGGGACCTAGGCTATCTTCAACACCGCAGCATCCCGGTGGATCAAACGACAGATAAACCAAAGCGAGGAGGAATCGCGATGACCCGAAACGATGCCATCGGCCTTCCCATGAGCGGCGCCGATGCGACCGCAGCCGATCTCTATCAACAGGCGCTTCATGAGTTTCAATGCTATCGGGGCGACCCGGTGGCGACCACGGAGCAGGCGGTGAGCCGGAGTCCGGAATTCGTCATGGCCCGGGTTCTTCATGCCTATCTGCATCTGCTGGGGACCGAGCCGGACGGATTTACCGTGGCCCGCGCGGATCTGGAGACCGCCGAAACCCTCCCGAGCACGGCGCGCGAGCGTGCCCATCTGAGCGTCGTGAAGCACCTCTCGGACAGCGAGTGGCATGTCGCCTCGAGGATCTTGGAGGACATCGCTATCGAGCACCCGCACGACATCCTCGCGCTGCAGGTCGGTCATCTGGTGGACTTCTACACGGGCTCGACCCGGTTGCTCCGCGACCGCATCGCCCGCGCGCTGCCTGCATGGTCCGCGGAGATGCCCGGCTATCACGTCATTGTCGGGATGCACGCCTTCGGGCTGGAGGAGACCGGGCTCTACGCGCGTGCGGAGGCCGCGGGGCGGCGTGCGGTCGAGCTGGAGCGACACGACGCCTGGGCCTGGCACGCCGTTGCCCATGTCATGGAGATGCAGGGCCGCACGGTCGAGGGCATCGACTGGCTGCGCAGCGACTCGGACGCCTGGTCCGTCGACAACTTCTTCGCGGTTCACCTCTGGTGGCACCTGGCGCTCTATCACCTGGAGCTGGGCGAGGTCGACGAGGTCCTGCGGCTGTTCGACGGACCCATCTACGGACCGCGCTCCCGGGTCGTGCTCGACATGATCGACGCCTCCGCGCTCCTGTGGCGCCTGAAGCTTCGTGGCATCCCGCTCGGCGAGCGTTGGCAGGCCGTGGCGGATGGCTGGGAGCCGATCGCGGACGTGGGCAACTACGCCTTCAACGACGCCCACGCCATGATGGCCTTCACGGGTGCGCAGCGGCGAGAGGCCGCCGAGCGTGTCTTCGCGGCACAAGCGCACGCGACGGACGGCTCGGGCGACAACCGCTTCTTCGTCCGCGAGGTCGGGTCCCCGGTCACTCGCGCGATCCATGCCTTCGGCGAGGGCGACTATGCCGAGACGGTGCGTCTCCTGCGTCCGGTCCGTGATCGGGCCAATCGGTTCGGCGGCAGCCATGCCCAACGGGATCTGATCGATCTGACCTTGATCGAGGCCGCGCTGCGGGATGGGCAGCTCGCCTTGGCGCGGGCGCTGATTGCCGAGCGGACCGATCTCAAGCCGGACAGCGCCAGTGCGCATGCCCTCCTGGCGAGAGCGGCCGAACCGCGCGTACGGCAGGTTGCTTGAACCCTTCAATACAAAACGCCGCCGGGGTCTCCGCGACACCCGGCGGCGGGAGTCGAGATCATGTCATCCGCGACGATTCAAACGCGACAAATCCCAGGTCAGCCCGGCATCTGCCTCGATACCGAGGCCGCCATGCGTCAATCCGAGGAGGTCCCTAGCGCCCGGCCGGATGGGAGGGCGGATGCGGGACAGGCCGACCTGTCCGCGGCGCCGTCCATTCGGCGTCTCGCCATCGTCATCCGCGACGACGCCTTCGATCGGCTTCTGACCCCGCTGACCTTTGCCTGGGAGATGGGCCGCAAGGGCGTCGAGGTGGACATCCTCTTCGTCCTTTGGTCGGTGCGTCTGCTCACGCATGAGGGGGTGCGCGAGTGTCGGATGGATCCGCGCTACGCACATCGCGAGGACTGGCTGAAGCAACGGCTGCGGCGGGACGGGGATCCGCTGGAGATCCATGACTTTTTGAAGCTGCTCTCCTCGACCGGTCACGTCCGGCTGCATGGCTGTCGCTTGGCCGCCATGACGTTCGACGTCGCCGAAGACGACCTCTTGCCCGAGGCCGAGGGGATCATGGATCCGGGCGTCTTTCTCCAGGAGATTGCCGCGCGGGCGGATCATTGCCAGTACTTTTGATCTAAACCGCGCCCAGTGCGGTATGTGGTGTTTCTGGATGGGATCGGCCCCGGCAAATTCGACGATTGTTGGAGCTGGCGCGGTTTAAAGGTTTAAAAAATATAAAATTTTAAACCGTGCCTCCACCAAGGGAGGTGAAGTCCCCAAGGCCGAATACAACATGAAAATTATGCATGTCGCTCTGGACGCGGTTTAGGTTTAGCCGGGCCAGGGTCCGTCGGGAAAATCGCGCCAGAGATCATCCGAGATCACCAACCCGGCCCGGGCCAGCCCGTCGGCCCAGAAACGCGCGTCCTCTATCCGGCTGAAGGGATTCACATGCAACAGCCAGCGCATCGGCTCTTCCGCGGCCGGCTCGCTGCCCTGCATGATGTTGCTCCGGAACATCTCCCGAAAGTAGGCGAGGTGCCGACGGGCCGTCTCCATCTGCCCGAGGTGGGCACTGGCCGCGGCCAGGTAGGCCGTGACATCGGTGGCGACGTGAGGCGCCTTCAGACCGAATGCGATCGCCGTCTCCAGCCGGCGGGCCACGAAGTTGGGATAGACCGCATAGGCGAAGTACCAGTCGTCGTGATAGGGGTTGAGGCGCATCGCCAGCTCGATGCGCTCGGCCCCCCGCACGGGATGCCCGAGGTAGGCGTCGGCGATGGCCAGTTGCGCGAGCATATCCGCATCGTTGGGGTTGAGCGCCTCGGCGCGATCCAGGTGTTGCTCCGCCCGCGCAAACTCGCGTCGATACAGCAGAACCCGACCCAGCACGAAGTGGGTGACATGGTCGGTCTCGTCCAGGGCGGCGCCGTCTCGTGCATGCTCGAAAGCCATGCGCTCGTCCTCGCGCCAGCGTTGCCAGGCGAGACAGGTCCACTCGTTGAAATAGGTCAGCGACAGGCCCGAGTGGGCACGTGCAAATCCCGGGTCCAGCTCGAGCGCCCTGCGAAACAGCGGCCGGCCCTCGGCAAGACTCTCGGGCGTGCCCTGACGCAGGCGGGCCATGCCGCGCAGCCAGCAGTCGTAGACCTCCAGGCTGTCGAGCGGCTTGCGCATGGCTTGGCGCAGCAGGTCGCCGTCGATACGGGCCGCCAGCGCCGCGGCCACACCGCGGGCGATCGCGTCGCGGGTTTCCGGTAGGCGGGTCGTCGCGACCTCGTGGCGATCGGACCAGACCAGATGGCCGGCGCGCACATCCAGCAGCTCGGTGCTCAGGCGCACGCGCTCCTTGCCGCGTCCGAGACTGCCGACGAGCAGATAGGTTGCGCCGAGACCTTCCCCGATCTCGCGCGGACTGGCTTGCAGATCCGCCTCGGCGAACGAGGATTGCGCCGAGATCACCCGCAGCGACCGGAAGCGCGCCAGTGCGGAGACGACGTCCTCGGTGAAGCCACGGACGAAGTAATCGCGCACTGGGTCCTCGGAGGTCTCGGTCTCGCCCGTATCAGAGAAGGGCAGGACCGCGAGAACCGGCAGGGTCCGGGGCTCGCTCTCCTCGTGGGCGGGGGAGCGGGTGGGCGGCCGCGTGCGGATCGCTCGTCGAAGCGCCTCGGTCTCCGCCGAGGGCGCGACACCCAGACCCGCCGCCAAGGCCGCCCGGCAACGCTGGTACTCCCGCATGGCCGGGCCCAAGGCCCCGCGGCCGAGATGCAGGCGCATCAATGCCTGATAGGTCTCCTCGGCGAGCGGTTCCAGCCTTACCAGGCGCTCGCCCAGATCGAGACTCGCCTCCAGGTCGCCCCGGTCGACATGCCGAGCCAGAAGGGCCTGTAACCCGCGCAGCAGAAGCCGCCGCAGCCGTTCCGCTTCCGTCGCCCGCCAATCCTCGAAGGGTGCCTCCTCGATTGCGAGTCCCGCGAGGAATTCGCCCCGATAGAGCTGCCCGGCCAGCTCCAGGTCGGCCGGCGACCCCGAGGTCAGTGCCCGCTCGAGAGTCACCGCATCCACCTCGACGCCCGGCGATGCGAGGCGAAGGCCGGGGCCGACGGCCGCGATCAGCGCGCCCGAGTCATCCTCCATGGCCTTGCGAAGCTGCGCTACGGCTTGGCGGAGACTCCCGCGCGCCTGAGCCTCGGCGCTGCGCGACCAGAGCAGGTCGGCGAGACGCTCGCGCGTGATCAGGGCGCCCGGCGGCATTGCGAGGATGGCCAAGAGTGCGGCGGCCTTGCGGGTCGGCAGCGTGACGGGCGTGCCGTCGCGCTCCACCGCGAAACCGCCCAGCAATTGGATCTGCAGTCTCGCGCTCATGTCGGTTTCCGCCTCTCAAATCCGTTGGGCGACCATCAAGGCCAGGTCGCCCAAACCGCTCTCGGGTGCGGCGAGTCGACCTTCGGCTCGGTAGGCGCGGATGGTCAGGTCGGGAAAGAGGGTGATCAGCTCGTTGCGAGCAAGACGATAGGCCGGGTTGGTCGGGCCGCGGCTGCTGCGCGACTCCCGTGCAAAGGTCTGATAGAAGAGCAGGCCGCCCGGACACAGAGCGGCGGCAATGCTCGGGGCCAGGTCGCGATCCAGGAAATGTGCGACCAGGATCAGGTCGAAGCTCTCTGGACTCGGCGGCACCGCGATCAGGTCGCGGACCCGGGCATCAAGGTGCAGTCCTCGCAGGCGCGCCCCCTCCCGGAGCCGCGCAATGGCAGTGGGGGACAGGTCCCATGCCGAGACCCGGAAACCCCGCTCGGCCAGCCACAGCGCGTTGCCGCCTAGTCCGCAGGCGAGGTCGAGCGCGGTGCCTCCCGCGGGGAGCAAGTGCGGCCATTGGCGCAGCACCAGCGCCGGTTGCGGGATCGCTGTCGCGCCTTGGTAGCGCGCATCCCAAGAGCGGGCGAAGTCGTCGGGCGTGTTTGGCGAGGTTGGATGGGTCATGGCTCGAAAGCGTTCACTCCGAAGGGTTCGTCTGCGCCGGTCAAAGCCCCAATCTCGCCAGGGTTGCGACGAGCCGATGTCGCTGGTCCCGGTCCGTCATGGGGTAGGTGTCCAGCCAGGCGTCGGTCGAGAAATCGGGATGAATGGCGAGAATCTCTTCCGCTTCCCAGGCCGCATCCTGGTGTTCCCCGCCGAGGTCGAGGGCTGCCGCGAGAAAGACGCGGACTTCCAGGTCCTCGGGGTTGCGCATGGCCGCCTCCCGCAGGTTGATCATCGCTTGGATCTGGTCGTCGATGAAGAAGTAGGCCCGTCCGAGGATCATGTAATAGAGATAACCCGCGCCCGGATTGCGCTGGATGGCGGCCCTGGCGAGCGGGATGGTCCTTCGCGGCCGGCCCGCGTAGGTCTCGATGCCGCCCTTGAGCGCCAAGGCGTCGGCAAACCCGGGGTCCAGCCGTAGCGCCTCATCGAGGTGTGCCAGCGCCTCTTGGTGTCGACGCTGCTGGACCTTCACATAGCCGAGTGCCCAATGGACCTCCGGGATGGTCGGATCGATCTCCGCGGCGGTTTCCGCCATCGTCACCGCCCGCTCAAGCGCAGCTGCCCCGTCGCTGCTCCACTGATTGCGGTAATCGTATGCATAGGTGAGTGCGAGCCCTGCGTAGGCACGCGCGAATCCGGGGTCTTGTCTGATGGCCTGAAGGTACAGATCCCGCGCGCGTCTGTTTTCGTCCCCGCGGCGGACCAACAGCTGCGACTGTGCACGAAGGAAGAGGTCATAAGCCTGAACGGAGCGGGTGTAGCGGTGCGCGATCCGATGTTGCTCGACCTCGGTCAGCGTCACCGAGAGGGCGCGCGCCAAGCGGCTCCCGATGTCTTGTTGAACCTCGAAAAGATCCTCGAACGGTCGGTCGTAGCGCTCGACGCACAATTGGCGACCGCTGAGCGCATCCGTAAGACGAACCTCCGCCCGGATGCGATCGCCCGCGCGTTGTACGCCGCCCCAGACCTCGTAGCGAATTCCGGGGGATGCAGCCTCTTTGATGTCCGCCGCTTCGCTCCGGCTTTCGGCACCCGTCACGGTCAAGCCCGAGAGCTTCGAGAGGTCGGCGATCAGGTCGGCCGTGATACCACGCGCGAGATAGAGCTGGTCTGGATCTTGGCCCAAGACATCGAAAGGCAGGACCAATACACGCGTCACTTTCGGCGGGACGGGATCCGTCGGACCGCTCGATTCCACTGCCCCGCCGGGTGTACCGGCGGGCCCGCCGAAAGGCCGGAGCACCCCGAGATAGAATAGAAACGAGGCCGATACCGCCACCCCGAGGATGACCACGAGCAGCAGACGTCGCGGGGAGCCAAGCGGTCGCCGGATGCGATCGGACGCCTCGGGTTGCGAGCCCTCGATCGGATCGGCCCTTTCGGCCTCGGCGACAAACCGGTAACCCCGCTTGGGCACGGTCTGGATGAATCGCGGGTTGCGGGGATCGTCCCCCAACGCTTGGCGCAACTTGGTGACCGTCTTGGTCATGGCGTCGTAGACCACCAAGGCGCCGCGCCAAACGTCGCGCTCCAGCTCCTCCCGCGAGACCACCTCGCCCGCGCGCCCGGCGAAGTAGACCAGCACATCCATCACCTTGGGCTCGACCCGGACCAGGTGAGTGCCCCGGCGCAGAAGGTCTCCCTTCGGCTCGACCGACCAGGGTCCGACCCGAAAGCCATCCTCTCCCCGTGTCGCGGGAGACATGTCGGCACCTAGCCGGCTTGGCGTAGGCTCTGGGGCAGGCTCGGGCTTGCTCATGGGTCTGAGTTTAGCCGACGGAGAAACGAGGACATGCCCTGCGGCGAATCATCCGACTTTCGGCGTGTTTTCGTCAGGACAATGCGTGCCGATTGGCCTAAGCCTTAAGACACCCCCGCGGTCCGGCGAGCCGTAAATACGTTTCCGGACTCGGACAGCGGGATCTGTCGACCATCGGCGAGGAGGACACGACCATGACGAAGCTACCCCTGATTGCCTGCCTGTCGTTCGCGACGTTCGAAGGCATGGCCATGTGCATACCCGATCCACCGGAAATCGGCGACATCGGCCCAGACGGGGAGCTGGTCTGCCGCGACTTGCAGCAGAGCTTTCCGGAGTCGATCAAGGCGGTCGAGAATCGGACCATGCGTTCGCCCGAGAAGGTCGAGATCCTGGTCTCCGTCGACGGAAAGTCGATGGTCCTCGGCTATGAGCTTGCAGGGTTTGTCTGGAAGCCTACCTCGTCGCAGGAAGGGTCGGGGGAGGGGATTGCGGCGGTCCAGAGGAGCGGCCGATAGCGGTCGACGCCGGGGCGCTCTATGCCCCCGGCGGCGTGATCGGAAATGCCTTCGCATAGGCGGCGCCGAGTCGCGGATCATCACGCTCGGCAATCACGGCGCCCAGGCGCGCCCGCAGTCGAGCATTGTTGCGATAGGCACCCAGCTCGGCGATTGCGACCTCGGCGCTTGCGCGATCGGCATCCGCCACGACCGAGACGAGCCAGTCGAGCGCCGCCTCGCTGCGGTGCAGCGCCGCCGCCCGCAGGAGCAGATGCTCCGCGCCGCGCTTGAAGGGTTCGGCCTCCCAGCGGGCGCGCAACAGATCCAAGGCGCCGTCGAGCCGCGACTCCCCGAGTGCGAGTGCGGCGAGGCCGTTGATCTCCATGCTCGGCGTGACGAGGAAACCGCCGACGAAATCGAGTGCATCCTCCCCGGCCACCTGCAGGAGTGCGGCAAGACAGTCGCCCGTCACCTCCGGCTCCGGATCGCCGCCGAGCGCCTTGGAGCGCAGCACCGCCTCGGCCGCCAAGGGTTGCGTACAGGCGATCGCACGCGCCGCGCCGCTGCGGGCATGCGGCTCCGGGTCGTGGAGCAGGCCGACCAGGTGGATCAGGGCACGCGGATCGCTCGTGGCCGCGAGCCCGATGGCGCAGCTCACGCGTAGATCGACGGCCGTATCGACGCTGCCGCCCCACACCGGCTCGGGTTGGCGATAGCGGATGCCGTCGATGAAGAAACCCGCGTCCTGACTGTCCAGCGCGACCAGTGCTCGCGCGATCGCGCCCTTGGCCGTACAGCCCGGATCGCGCTTTGCGGGATCCTCCAGGAAATGGCGATAGGCCGCGATCAAGTCCGGCTCGAGCGCATAGATCAGCCGATCACCGGCCAGCTCCGCGGCCTTCGCAACCATCAGCCGATGCCGGTGCGTCAACGCCTCTCGTGCCGCGGCCAGAACGCGCTCCGGGGTTTCCCGGTCACAGAGCGATCGAAAGGCATCGATCTGATCGCGGATGTCGCGGCGTGGGGCCATGGGTTGGTCCGTTGGTCGGGAAAGACTGTTCGAAGCCCGAGGGCACGAAGGATGCGGTAAACCAAGAAGAAGGTATGCACTTCCAAGCGTAGGCGATTTCGAGGATCCTGCGAAGCCCCGGCGAGCTCATCGCCAAGTGTCGAGATCGGCCTCTATCGGACGGATTAAAGAGACCGAAGAGGCGCTATTTTTGTGAGGAAAGCTGAATGGAAAACGACGTCAAGGAACAGTTCGATGCGGTTTCGGAAAACTATGATGGAGAACGGCGAAAGCTCGTCCCCGGCTTCGACGACTTTTACGGGACGGCGACCTACTTTGCCGAATCGATCATGGACACGCCGCGCATTCTCGATCTCGGTGCCGGAACGGGCTTGTTCAGCGCGTTCATTCTGAAAAAATATCCCGACGCCCGGGTCACGCTGCTGGATGTCTCCGACAAGATGCTCGAGGTTGCCCGCGACAGGTTCGCTGGAAACGACAACGTACGCTATGTCGTCGCGGATTATTGCACCTCGGGAATCAGCGGGACATTCGATCTGATCATCTCGGCCTTGTCGATTCATCATCTCGAGGATGACGACAAAAAGCGCCTGTTCGAAAACGTCTATGCGGCTCTGGCGCCGCACGGCATGTTCGTCAACGCCGACCAGCATCTCGCCGAGTCAAGCAGGTACGCGGAGCGGTTCGAGGGCTACTGGCGCGACTACGTGGATCGTTTCGAGCATTCTCGGGAGGATATGGATCGCCTCATGCGTCGAAGACAATTGGATAAGGAGGCCAAGCTCTCGGATCAGATCCAATGGCTTCGGGATGCCGGTTTTCAGACCGTCGAATGCGTCTACAAACATGCCTTGATTTCCGTGATGGTTGCCGAGAAATCAAGCGGGTAATCGGCCTTTCTGTCCGAGCGGTGTTCCGATATCTCGGCATGCCTCAATTGCCGCTTCGATCAGCCATCGCCGGTCGGGCGCCACTTCCATGCCGGCGCCGCAGCCCGCCCGGATCCGAGAAATGGCCACGCTTGAGCGCCGTCCGCGCGGCGTGGCCACGATGGTGTCACGGCGGCGTCACCCGAAACACCTTCATCACCTCGTCTCCGAGATGGTTGATCACCTTGACCGCGATGCGTCCGGAGGCGGGTTTGGGGAAGGGCCGAGAGGTGTCGCTGTTGAGGCTCGCCCAGGCGTCTTCGTCGATCTCGGCCTTGAGGGTGGTCTTGAGCGCTTTGTAGGGATCCTCCGCGCCCAAGAAGTAGGCGTGGCGGACGAAGAAGCTCTCTTCGTTGTAGTCGGTGTCGATGAACCAGCAGGCGATGCCCTCGGGGCCGTCGCTGCGGACCTCGCCGGTGCTTGGATGGAAGACATCCACACCGTTGATCTTGATCCGGATCCGCTCGTTCTCGGCGGGCAGGATCGTGATATCCGGCTCGCCGAAGATCACGAAGAGGTTGCCCTTGCTGGTGGTCTTCAGGTCTTCTGCCATGTGCAGGTCGGCGTTCATACGCGCCTTGAGCACGGGGATGCGTCCGAGCTTGTTGAAGTCGGTGGCGTGGGCCTCGTAGTTGAAGGCGCAGGCGATCAGCAGGTCGAAATCGGCTTCGCCCGCCTCGCGTGCGGCAAGCACCAGATCCGGGCGGGTGACGGTGCCGAACTCGGGGCCGATGAAAATCGCTGCGCGCTTTTCAGTGAGTGAGCTCGGGTTCTCGGTGGGCTCGGGCGAGGCTGCGTTGCCATCGACGCTGCCGGGCTCGTCGCCGACGACGAACCGGCCCTCGGCGCAGATGAGATCGCCGGGCCACGGGGTCAGCGAGGTAAAGGTGATCTTGTCGTCCTTGTGGGCCTGCTGCACGCCGGCGACCTTGAGGTTGTCCAGGATCATTTGCGAAAAGGTCGGCTTGTCTCCGTAACCGGCATCCGGATTGGCGATGCTGTCCGCCGGGTCGATCAGCTCGTCGTCCGCGTCGACACCCAGCACGCGATGGGGCGACAGGCTCTCGACGGTGAAAGGGCCGGACACACGGACGGTCTTCTTGTCGGTGTAGGGTTTGTCGTAGAGATACTCGGAGTCGGCCTTGGCCGCGATGGAGGCGTCGATCTCTTGCTGGCGATTGATGCGGGCCTTCAACCACTCGGCGTGCAGCGCGGCGGCCGGCTCGGGCCAAGGGTCGACCGGGCGAGCCGGCAGCGTCGCGATGCTGTAGTCGCGTTCAAGGGCCTTGTTGATTCCACGCAGGGTATCTTCGATCGTGCTGGGTCTGGCATTCGTGCCCTTTGCCTGCTCGCCCTTCAGCGCGTTGAAGAGCCGCCGTGGCTCGGCGGGCCAAATGTCCTCGGCAACGCGCGGGATCTCCCACTCCTCCCATGTTTTGCCCATCGCGGCATTCAACGCCTCGCGCAGGGGCTCCAAGGTCTCTTGCCACCTGTCCCAGATGACGTCGATCTCGGCGTTGTTGGCGATGGACTTGAGCGTGATGTGCGGGACGCGCTCGTAGACGAAGCCGTGGCGGATGTCGCCTCGGGTCGGCTGCGACGAGATGGCACCGCGGGTGATCTCGGCCTCTTTGAGCTGGCCCGCGGGCGAGTCGGCGAGCAGGTAATAGGGATAACGGGCGCCCATGATGCGGGCGCGAGCCAGGGCGAGCGCGACGCGGGAGGTGTCGATGGTGATCCAGCGGCGGCCCCATTGTTCGGCGACGTAGGCGGTGGTGCCGGAGCCGCAGGTGGGATCGAGGACGAGGTCGCCGGGGTCGGTGGTCATCAGTATGCATCTCTGGACCAGCTTTGTACCACTCTGTACTACGTACACCTTCTCGTCTGTGAAGCTTCCGGTGCCGGTGTCAGTCCAGACATTGCTGATCGCTTGTGCCCTGAAGTCATCGAGAAACCGAATGTAGGTGAGGCTGTTTGCGGCAGGCTGTATACGAGCCGCCTTGATTAGCCGAGACATCCCAATCTCGCCGGTTTTCCAGTAGCCTTTTCCTGGCCCGAATACTCGTCCGTTCGTCATTACAGGGAAATCGCCAGGAGGACGTTGCGATGTGATGTTGTCCTGCCGAAAGACGTTTTCCGTAGCACCAGACGCACGGTCTTCAATAGTCAGCTGCCTCGCACTGCCATCCGGTTTTCTGAGCCACCGATACACGTTCGATTTGTCTGCGTCTAACCCTTTCGGAGCTAGCGGAATTCGAAATTTTGTTGACTCTCGGCTCTTGCAAAACCACAACACGTAATCGGCTGTACCTGCGATGAGTTCGGCGGATTGGCTGGCGGTTTTGACTACCGTGAGCTGAGCGCAAAAGTTGACTTCACCAAATACTTCATCCATGAGGATGCGAACCCGATGGACATTCTCATCCCCAATCTGCACAAACACCGATCCCGAATCGGTCAGCAGATCGCGCGCAACCGTCAACCGATCTCGCAAATAAGCCAGATAAGAATGAATACCATCCCGCCAGGTATCCCGAAACGCCTTCACCTGCTCCGGTTCGCGGGTGATGTGCGCGACATTGCCGTCCTTCACATCGCGGCTGGTAGTGCTCCATTGGAAGTTGCTGTTGAATTTGATGCCGTAGGGTGGGTCGATGTAGATGCACTGGACCTTGCCGCGTAGACCCTCGCGCTCGGCGAGGCTGGCCATGACCTGAAGCGAGTCGCCCAGGATCATGCGGTTCGACCAGTTCTGGTCGTGCCGATAGAACTCGGTCTTATCCGCGTCCTTGGGAATCCCGTTGAAGTCGCCGAACAGGTCTAGTTTGCCCTGTCGCTCTTCACTCCCCGTTGACCAGTCGCCACTCCCCGCCGACTCCCGACGCAAATCGTCGATCAACGCCTTCGGATGGATCTTCTCCTGGATATAGAGCGGCGGCGCATGGACGACGAGATCGCTCCAATCCTGTTGATCCTTGCCGCGCCAGATGAGCTGGGGGTCGAGGTCGCGGTTGCGCCGCGCCTTCTCGTCCGCGAGCGGATCGGGACGGTCCGCAGCACCGCGCGCATAGGTCACCCGTACCGGGGCCTGCTCGTCCTTGCGCATCATCGACTGGTATTCGGCCGTCGGGATGTTCTTGCGGGTGGCCTCATCGTGAGTGAGGGTCTCGACGTTCAGCGATGAGGTCTTGGGCTTGGGGGCCATCGTGGCTCCTTAGATGAACGGATTTTCAACGATCAGCGCCGGCATCGCTGGGAGCAGTTGGGCACGCTGCGCTTTGCCCAACCTACGTCTGATGCCGGTCACGCATCTGTACACCTTGTTTTTAAGCTATCTCTAAGCATCCTGTGTTTCGAGCTCGCCGACAACCTGCTCGATCATCGTGTTGAACGCACTTTCGACCTTGGCCTTGAAGTCGGCCTCGATTTGGTAGACATCGGCGAATTCGGCGAAGGCCCAGCGGCCATGGGTGCCGAGGTTGTTCACGCCGGGCACCCAGTAGACATCCATGGTGGTCTTCTTCTCCTTGGCATCCTCGCCGCGATAACCCTTGATCTCGACCGTGAGGTTCAGCAGATCCTCCTCGCCGTGGCCGTCGTCGACCTGCACGATGAAGTCGGGGCGATAGCGGCGCATCTCGGAGCCATACCGGTAGGGGACCTCGAAGCCCAGGTTGTGGTTTTTGACATAGGCCCTGACCCGCGGATGGGCCTCGGCGACTCGGCAGAATTCGGCCTCCCAGTCGCTGTCGAGGATGACCCAGTTGAGGTGGCAGCGGCGCGCGTCGGTCTCCCAGCGCTCGGTCTTGGAGGTGTTGAAGTTAACGTGCGTGGTGGACCCGACCGGGTTGTAGGGGTCGAGAAGCGCCATGATGGGTCGCTTGCCGAGCTGGTCGCGGGTGATGCCGGCGGTGATGCGCTCGCAGGCCATGTCCGCGAGGGTCTTGTACTTGAGTTGGGCCGGATAGGTGCCGCCCTTGCATTGCAGGTAGGCGTCGAGCCATTGACGCGCGATGCGCTTGAGCTGGCCGAACAGATGGAGTTGCGGCTCGCCGTCGGCGTCACGGAATCGACTCAGCAAGAGATGGGATGTCAGCTCGTAGAGGACCTGGGATTGACGCACGTTGCCCGTATGGACCAGGTTGAGATCCACGGTCGCGCCGATGATGCCGGAATTGCGGGTCTCGGCGGCGCCGACCAGCTCGGGTGAAATGACCAGGATGGAGTCGGCGTCGAATTGGGCGTTCAGGCGGTCCTGCGGTAGCTCCGTGCGATAGCCGGCGACGCGGGGGAAACGGATCTCCAGCGCATCGCGCTCGGGGCGCATCGCCTTGACCTGGATGGTCTCGCGCGGCGGCTGCGGCGGGGCGACCGTGGGCGTGGCGTTGAAGTCGAAGGGGATGCCGAGCACGTCGGCATACTCGACGTTGAAGAGACCCTCTTCGTTGAGATCATAGGACTGGCGGCGCAGTGCCCGGCCGATGACCTGCTCGCACAGGAGCTGCGTGCCGAAGGCGCGCACCCCGAGGACGTGGGTCACGGTGCTGACGTCCCAGCCCTCGGTGAGCATGGAGACGGAGACGACGCAGCGAATCTCGGCCCCGAGTCGGCCGGGCTTGCCGACGGTGTTCATGACTTCACGCAAAAGGTCCTGGTCGGTCAGGTTCTCGGCCTGACGGGCGTCATTGGTGCGCTCGATGATTTCTCGGCGGAATCGCTCGATCTCATCCGAGGCCATGGCGCGGAAGTTGGCGTCCAGCGCCTCGCCCGATTCCAGTTGCTCGCTGTCGATCAAAATGGTTCGGGGGCGCGGCAGCGGGTTGCCGTGCTCGTCGTGATTGCGGAACAGGGCCAGGCGACCGGGCTCCAGCTTTGAGCTGCCGTCCTGCCCCCCGTCCTTCTGGCTGCGCTGAAATCCGGAGATGTAGTCGTAGACCAGCTTGGACGTGGCGGTGTTGTTGCAGACGACGATGAAGCACGGCGGGGACGATTTTCCGGTCTTCGTCCAGAGGGCATAGGTCTTCTCGTAGTGTCCGTAGAGTGCCTCCAAAGCGGTCTGCAACTGCGGCGGAAGGTCGAGCGCATTCAGCGAGGCCGCCTTGCCGCGCCCCTTCTTGGGCATCTTGGCGCGGATGTGCTCCCAGAGGTTGCGGAACATGGGCATCTCGCCGCCGGGGATGTTGTCCGCAATCGGCACGCGCGGGAGCTTGACGATGCCGCACTCGATGGCATCCATCAGCGAGAAGTCGCTCATGGTCCAGGGAAAGAGCGTGCCTTCGGCATAGCCCGAGCCGCGTAGAAAGAAGGGTGTGGCGGAGAGGTCGAGGACGCGCGCCAGCCCGAGTGTGCGATTGACGGCCTCCAAACCGGAGATCCAGAGCCGGGCGGCTTCGTTGTTCTTCTCGGCCTCCTTCTTGTCGTCGCCCTTCAGCTCGCCTTCGGGGGCGCCCCCCAGGGACGCGTTCGGTTTCTCGCGGTAGCAGTGATGGGCCTCGTCGTTGATGGCGAGGATGTTCTTCAGGCCCATCAGATCCGGCATGACACGCTGGAGCATTTGACCTTCGGTCTCCAGCGTATTCAGGGCCTCGCCGCCGCGGCCTTGGAGCAACAGGCGTCCGCCCTTGGATGAGTACGGCCACCTTCCCTGATGGGTTTTTCCTCTTAAATCGTCAACTTGTATGAGGGAGAGCGGTGGGCCTCCCTCGGGGTGCTTGAACAACA
>NZ_FNNZ01000040.1 GCF_900106925.1 Thiocapsa roseopersicina | reverse complement strand
GAAATTCCGCTTCTGCCCAGCCCATCGACGCCCCCGGAGATCGTCCAAAAGCGATATCTTAGCCTGTACACTTAAAGTTGTGTGTAATGGGATGCCCTTGACCGCATCCCGGCGTGCTTCACCGACGGGGCACATCCCGATCCGACGCGCTAAACTCACGGGACCTTCATCCGCGTGCGCACCGGCTGCGCTCGCGCACGATGACTGCACACT
This sequence comes from Thiocapsa roseopersicina, assembly GCF_900106925.1. Classification (GTDB taxonomy): domain Bacteria; phylum Pseudomonadota; class Gammaproteobacteria; order Chromatiales; family Chromatiaceae; genus Thiocapsa; species Thiocapsa roseopersicina. The sequence goes on along the minus strand of NZ_FNNZ01000040.1, from coordinate 24,528 downwards.
GTCCTTTGTGTCGGAGAGAAACGGGAGATCGGTCGATGAATCAGATGGATCGGGCGGAAATAGTGCGCAGCTCGGTGCTCGGCACCGAGCTCGACGAGAGCGAAGCGTCGATTCTGGCGGAGCACATGGGTCTCGTCAGGCTGACCAACGGGGAATTGCTGGTCTCGGAGGACGAGCAGCGGCGCACCCTGTTTCTGCTGGCGGAGGGGCGTCTGTGCGTCTGCAAAACGGTCGGCGGGGTCGAGGAGTCTCTATATCGGATGCGTCCGGGCGAGTGCGCCGGGACCCGAGCCTTCGTCGATGGCTCCGCGCGCAAGGCAGCCTTGCGCTCGGAGGACGACAGCAGCGTTCTTACCCTGGAGCCCGATGATTTCGAGGCCCTTGTCGAGGCCCATCCCCGCCTGGTCTACAAGGTGATGCGCGCGATCTTCCGCATCACCCACACGAACCTGATGCGGGTCAACCTCGAGCGCAACGAGCTCGCGAACTACATGCACAAGACCGGCGGGCGCTATTGATTCGGGGGGAGGCGGCGGAAAACGCTGTCGTACGACGGTCTTCGAACCGTTGCTCCGTTCGGGTTCGGACATCGACTCGGCCAGCATCCGCAGATACGGTGATGCGCTGTTGAGCCTCTTCTGCGTCTTTGTGCTCGCATGATTCAGGTCCTCATCGTCGACGATGATCCGGATATCCGGGACCTGGTCGCGCACGAGGCCCGTCAGCAGGGTTGGGATGTGCTCCAAGCCGGCAGCGACGCGGAGCTGGCGGAGCTGCTGAGGCAACGCACGCCCGACATCATTCTGCTCGATATCCGGCTGCCCGATCAGGACGGCTTGACGATTGCCCGGCGGCTGCGCGCCGCTTCGACGATCCCGATCATCATGCTGACCGGCATGGGCTCGGACGTGGACCGGATCGTCGGGCTGGAGATCGGCGCCGATGACTATGTGGTCAAACCCTTCAACCCGCGCGAGCTGATCGCACGCATCAAGGCCGTGCTGCGACGCACCTCCTCCGGTGCGATGATGCCCGCGCCGACGCCATCCCCACGACATGATTGCAGGCGTTTCGCCGGCTGGATGCTGGATCTCTCAGCCCGTCTCCTGACCGACCCCGACGGTAATCCGGTGTCTCTGACCAATGCGGAGTTTCTGCTGCTCGAAGCCTTCCTCGATGCCCCGCGCCGGGTCTTGAGCCGCGAGCATCTCCTCGAGCGCACCCATTCGTTCGAGGCTGATGTCTTCGATCGCACCATCGACGTTCTCATCATGCGTCTGCGTCGAAAGATCGAGTCCAACAGCCACGCGCCGAGGCTCATCCGAACCGAGCGCGGAGCAGGCTATGTCTTCGATGCCGACGTAGAGCAGATGGGGCAGCGTAGGTCGGATTAGCGCAGCGTAATCCGACGATCTCCGCCGTCACGTCGGGTTACGGCGCGCCATAAGCCTCCAAGCAAGTGCGAGAACGCATACCAAGCGCGCCTAACCCGACCTCTCATAAGCCAAGCAAATCAATATATTTAATGTCCCCACCCCCCTCAGGCCGCACGAAAACGTTGGTCGATTCCGATAAGCTCCTCTTATCGCAAACGAGCCATTGCCTTCGTGCAACCTGCGCGTTCACGGGCTGGTCGGCATTTCCGGATAGGCACCCATGGGGTTAACCAAACCTCTCGCATGGGATGTCCGCACGGGGGCGGCATCGGATCAGTTTCATGGGGCAAGTGGCCCATGGGCTATCCCGGGCGCCGCCTCGAGGACTACGTTGGAGCCTGCACGGCGGCTTGAGGTTGGGTCGGAGGTCGACGCCGGGGAAAGACCGGTGATGCCCGTGTGGGATCTGCGCTTACATCAACATGGCCGAGGTCTCCTGTGGCTGCCGTTGCGGGGTCGCCTCAGCGCCTTACGCACCGGCGACGGCCGAAAGATCGAACAATTTGTCGGTGCTGAAACGCCTTCCATGGGCCTGGTGCCAGAGTCCCTTGGCGAGCTTGCGCATCAGCTCGACCACCTGCTTGCCCTTGATCGCACCGGGACGCGCGGTCTTGGCCTGGAACCAGCGGGCGACCACCGGGTCGCGGGCGATCAGGCGCAACGCGGCGAAATAGAGGTAGAACCGGGCCACCGCGGGACCGCGCTTGGTGATCGCCAAACGCCCCCGGTGGGTTGCGCTGCTGTGCTCCTTGAGATTGAGCCCGAGCGCCTTGCAGTAGCTGCGGGCATCGGGATAGTCCAGCGGACTGCCCTGACTGGCCACCAGCACCGCGCTGGTGACGCGCCCGACCACCTCGGCCATGGGCGTGAGCGCCGCATCGGCCTGCACCGCCTGCTCGAGCGTTCGCTCCACGGCACGCAGTTCCCCGTGGGTCTCGATCAGTCCCTTGGCCTGCCAGCGCAGCAGGGCGTCTTCCTCCGCCACCGTGGGCTGCCCCAAGGTGGTGGCGGTACTGTCCAACAGCGCGGCGAGCGTCTCCTCGCGCAGGCCGGGGCGCCCGATCCGCTCCATCAAGGTCCGCGCCGCCGACGCGTGGGCCTGAATCCGGGCCGGCCCGCCATAGCTGGCCAGCAGGTGGTGCAACGTGACGCTGTCGAGATCCAGGATCACCAAACTCTCCGGCCAATGCCGACTCAACAGCGCTTCGAGCCGGTTGAGATCAGCCTGGTAGCGCGCCTTGCACTGGCGCAACCGGCGCAGCTGCGCCGTCAGACCACGTCGGCGCGCGTCTGCTTCCACCCAGGGCTGCGTGCGCCCCTGCAGGTGCAGCTCACCGATGATCTCGGCCGCCTTGGCATCGTGCAGGCTGGGCACCCCGTCAAACACCTCGGCGGCATCATGCACGCGCTTGGCGCCGACGCGGTAGACGCTCGCGCCCAGCGCCTGCAACTGCCAACGCAGGGCATCGCCATAGGTCCCGCTCGACTCCATCACCGCCTCGACCGGGCCGCGCGCCTGCAACTGTGCAAGCCCCCTCAGCAGGGTGCGGGTTTCCTGCGGGTGCACCCATTTCAGCCGGGCCAGGATCTCCCCCGCTCGCACCTGCAGGACCGCCACGAAATCATGCTTGGCCACATCAATGGCGAACACGATGCGCTCGCCGCCCGCCTGTTCGCATAACCGTTGCCAATCCATTTGCTTGCACTCGATGCTGTGATATCTACGCTTACTCATGGGGACACCTCCAACGTCTCGGGTTACACCTTCAAGTCAAGCACTTGTCGGCCGAGCTATGAGGGTCCCTTTTTGCTTTCTTATAGCTGACTACGCAGCTCCGTTCAAGATGTCGAGGTGACGCAGACGACGGGGGTTTCCAGGACGTCTCCACACCGTTACTCGTCATCGAGCGCCTGCCGCACCGCCTGTGCCAGATGCTCCCGGCCGACCGGCTTGCGGAGCAGCGCGGCGGACGGGTCCCGGATCTCGCGCGTTTCGCCGGACGTAAACAGGATCGCCAGCTCCGGCCGGCGTGATCTGGCCTCGCGGGCCAGACTGACCCCGTCCCAAGGCGCCGGCATCGCGACATCCGTGTAGAGCAGGCGGATCGCCGGTTCTTGCTGCAGCAGCTCCAAGGCCGTCGCCCCGTCGCCCGCGGTCAGGACGCGATAGCCGAGACCTCGGAGTTGATCGGCCGTGGTCGCGAGCACCTCGCTGTCGTCGTCGACCGCCAGCAAGCACTCGCCGTTGCCCTGCGGTGGATTCGCGTCCCGGACGGGATCTGCGATGTGCTCGGATACCGTCGCTGAAGGCTCGGCGACCGGAAGCCGGATGCGCACGGTCGTGCCTTCCCCGATGCGGCTCTCGATCCGCATCTCGCCCCCGGACTGACGGGCGAAGCCGTACACCATGCTGAGCCCGAGTCCGCTGCCCTTGCCGGGTGCTTTGGTGGTGAAGAAGGGCTCGCAGACGCGCTCGAGGACGTCCGCGGGGATGCCGCGACCCGTATCCTCGACCGCGACCTCGACGGCATCGTCACCGGCAGCCGCGGTCGTCACGCTGATCCGACCGCCGCCGTCCAATGCATCGCGTGCGTTGATGACCAGATTCATCAGCGCATTCTCAAGCTGTCCGGGGTCGACCCGCACACGCGGCAGGTCCGGGGCGAGCAGGGCACTCAGCTCGGTGCCTTCCGCGACGCTCACCTCGAGCAGATCCAGCATGCCGCCGACCAGCGCGTTGATGTCCACGACCTCGGGCGCCAGCCGTTGGCGCCGGGAGAAGGCGAGCAATCGCTCCACCTGGCGCACCGCGCGATCCGTCGCGCCCATGGCCCGCTGCCAACGCTCGCGCAGCATCGGGTCGCCTCCCGCTTTGGGCTCCAGATAGGTCAGATTGCCGAGGATGGCGGCGAGGATGTTGTTGAAGTCATGGGCGATGCCCCCGGTGAGCTGACCGACCAGCTCCATTTTCTGTGCTTGGCGCAGCTGCCCTTCCACCGTCTCCATCCGAAAGGCGTTGTCCTTGAAGACATTGAAGACGCGGGCCAGGTCGCCGATCTCGTCGCGCCGATCCATTGCCGGCACCCGGGCGTCGCGCTCGCCGCCGGCCAGGCGCTGCATGGCATGGGCCACCGCGCGCAGATTCAGACTGATGTCGCGCACCAGGAACCGGTACGAGATGAGGGTCGCGAGCAGCACCACCGCGATGCTGACGGCGACGAAGATCAGTGTATTGGTCAGCAGGGTGTCACCCATGGCATCCGCGGCCCGGGCGATGGTCTCGCTGGCCGAGTGCACCAGCGCATCCACCCGCGTCTTGAGCGCTGCGGCGATGCCGCGGCTCGCGGTCACCAGGGACTCCGCGCCCTCGATGGTCGCGATCTCCTGCTCGCGCAGTCGGAAGACGCCGTCGGCTTGAAGCTGCACCTCCAGGTCGGCGATTGCTTGTGCCAGCTCCGGGCGCAGTCCCGACGGGATTCTCGGGAGCAGGTCCGCTAGCTGACCGCGGGTGCGCTCGAAGGAGCCTCGGAACACCCGCACCTGATCGAGGCTCGGCGACTCGGCCCCGAGCAGCAGGTCGCTGAAGGCCGAGCCCGCCAAGCGCTCCGCATCCAGAAGCGGTCCCTGGGCGCGGGCCGCGCGGCGAAAGAGCCCAGGGTCGACGTCCGTATCCCGTCCCACGACATCGCTCACCAGAAGGATCGACGGCCCCAGGGTCTGCTGCACGCGCTCGCGCAGGGCGAGCAGCCGCTCGCGTTGGTCCTGCAGTGCGACACCGAGCGCTGCTTGTTGCTCCAGCGCCAGGGCCAGATCCCGCAGGTTCGCCGCCAGCTCGGGCGCCAGCCGGGCGATGTCCGCAACCCCGTCGCTGCCGGCCGGATGCAGGTCGCGCAGCCGCTCGGTCTCGCTGGCCAGGGAGCGCAGGTCACGGTTGATCAGGGCAGTCTGGCGTTGACGCGCCTCGGCATCCTTCGCGGCCAGCAGCGCAGGAGCGCGGTCCTCCAGCCGCTCGCCGACGCGTGCCAGGACCAAGGCCGCGTTGGACGCCGGCAGCTCGCGCTCCATGACCGTCGCCACCCCGGCACGCGTCTCCAGCAGCGCCATCAGCGCCATGGCGCTCGCAAGCGTGATCGCCAGGGCCGCAAGGCCCAGGATCAGCAGCAGACGGGCTTGGATGCCGGAGAACATCGACGGATCAATCGCCCGTCTCAGACAATCCCATCGCCTCCCGATAATGTCGGCGCTGGCTGGTGCGCCCCAGACGGTCGGTGAGGGCCTCCCAGTCCGCGGCGGCGGCGCGCAGTCCCTCCTCGGGTGTTGCGCTCCCGGTCATGACGCGGTCGAGCTGGTCTTCGAGGGCGGCGATGTAGGCGCGATAGCCGGGCAGGCGCAGGTCGCGCGCGATCTGAGGTGCGGATAGGCTGGAGCGCAGGACGCGCAGGTAGTCCTCGGCCTGACGGTCGCCGAGCAGGCGCCGCCAGGGTGCCGGGTCGTCGAGGTGCGAGAGACGGTAGGGGTTGATGCCGGAGCTGCCGTCGAGCAGGTCGCGCGCGCTGCGCTCCGGGCTTGCGTACCAGGCGACATAGGCCCAGGCCTGCTCGCGGTCGAGGCTGGCGGCGGGGACCACGCCGATCCAGCCGCCGAAGGCCAGGAAGCTGACCGAGCGGACGGCCGGCAGTGTTTCCCAAGCGCCGCTCGCGGGGTTCCAGACCTCGCGGCTTCCGGGCAGAACGAAGAAGCCGACATTCCCGGCGATGGCGGATGTCCCGGCCGCGCTGGCGAGCGGCTCCTCCGTGAACCGGGTATCCGCATCGCGGCCTTGCTTGCCGTCCGTTGGACCGCCCATTGCCCCAGCCATTCCACCGCCCAGCGCACCGGCCAGCACGCCGGTATCGGCCCAGTCGATGTTCATCGCGGCCTGTCCTGCGGCGAAGCGGGTGCGCACGGCCTCGCTGTCCAGTCTGTCGGCGTCCGCGGGACCGAATCGACGCAGCTCCAGCATCTCCCGCAACGCGCGCACCCAGCCGGGGTTGTCGATGGCCGGAACCATGGTGTCCGGGTCGAAGAACATGGCGCCTGGATGGTCCGGGTGATTGGTGTAGGCCGCGGCGTGGCTGAAGAGCGTCCAGATCCGCTGGCCGTCGCGCGCATAGGCCTCCAGCGTACCGGCGAGCGCGCTGCCGTCTGCGCCTTGTCGGCCGCTGAAGAAGGCCGCGACGTCGCGGTACTCGGACCAGGTCTGCGGCGGCTGCAAGGGACGGCCGTATTCCGCAGCGAAGGCGGCGCGGGTATCCGGGTCCTCGAAGAGATCCCGGCGATAGGCGCCCATGTGCAGATCGCCATCTATAGTTAACGCCATCCAGCGGTTGTTCCAGCGCATCAGTGCGTCGCGATAGAGCGGAAGGATGTCGCCGACGAGCGGCCCGGCGATGATCCGGTCCGGGACCGACGACAGATAGGGCGCGAAATCCGGCAGCCAGGCCGAGGGGACCAGGAGTACATCGAAGGGCAAGTGACCGGTGACGAAGCCGAGCATGATCCGCTCGTAGAGGTCCGCGAAGGGGACCCGAGTCACCGCCACTGCGGTTCCGGTCGCGGCCGCGAAGTCTCGCCCGTGCCGCTCGGCCGGACCGCCGATGGCGGTGGTATCGCGGGTGAGCACGCGCAGACTCGGACCGCCGCTGATCTGCCCGGCGCGGTCATCGCCGTCGGCACCCGTCGCCCACAGCGCGGCGGACGGCGCGGCAAATATGACAAAGATGACAAAAAGGCCATGGAGTCGTGTCATCGTTCGTTCATCCCGCAGGGTTGTGATACGCGACAGGCCAAGCGCTCGATTGAAGCGTACCGGACGGACCCGTCGATGACGAACCCCGACCATAAGAGAGGACAACGATGAAGACCACCAACACCACTTTGGGTCTCGCCGCCCTGACCGTCGCAATGATCGCCGCCAACGCGGCGATGGCCGAAGACGTCAACGTCGGCGACGAGGTTCCTCTGCCGCCGAGTAGTTCTTCCGACGCGTCGGGCGGTTGGCTGAACGGCGATTATCTCACCGGCGATTGGGGCGGCAAGCGCACCGAGCTTGCGGCCAAGGGCTTCGACTTCTTCGCCTACTACAACGCCATCGTCGCGAGCAACGTCGGCGGCGGCATCCAGCAGGGCACGGCCCTGGCCGGCGACCTCTATATGGGGATGACGGTCGATCTGGGCAAAGCGGCTGGTTTGAACGGCTGGACCTTCAATTTAAGCGGCATCGACCGGGCCGGCGCCAGTATCGACGAGGACGTGGGCAGCATCTACAGCGTCATGCAGCTGGTCGGCGGCCAGACCTACTTCCTCTACAACGTCAGTCTGGAAAAGAGCTGGGCCGACGGACAGTACGCACTCAAATTCGGTCGCATCACGGCAACCGATGATTTCGCCGGATCGCCCCTCTACGGCTATTACCTCTCCAACAGCTTCAATGGCCAGATCCGCGCCGTGTTGCTCGACGGCGTCATGACCTCCTATCCCTTCGCCGTTTGGGGCACGCGTTTCCAATACGCGCCGACCGATGATTTCCGAGCCAAGATCGGCGTCTACCAGTTGACGGAAAAGATGTGGGATCCGGATCTGCACGGCACCGACTTCACCTTCCGCTCCAGCGACGGTGTCTCGATCATGGCCCAGCTCGAATGGGATTGGCGCTGGGGCTCCAAACCCGGTCATTTCGGGTTAGGTCTGAACAACGTCTACTTCGACATGCCCGATTTCGATTCGGGCACGACCACAGACACCTTCATCCGCTATTACGCCCAACTGGATCAGCAGATCACGCAGGAGCGCGTGGGTTCCGACCAAGGACTGTATCTCTTCGGCACCCTGGCCTATACCAACCAACAGCAACCGGCGCTCGTACCCTTCCAAACCAGCTTCGGCGCCCAATACGTCGGCCCCTTCGCCGGGCGTAACCAAGACCGCCTCATCTTCGGGACCACCTTCGGCAAGCTGAGCGACGACTACGCCGCCGAGCAGGTATCGCTGGGCAACGGCGACCCGGATTACGAATGGGTCTTGGAGCTGGGCTATCGCATCCAACTCACCAAGTTCGCCTATATCCAGCCCGATATTCAATACATCGTGCAGCCCGGCGGGACGGGCGAGATCCCGGATGCGACCGTGATCGGCATGCAGTTCGGCGTTTCATTGTAGGTCAGCCGTCAGCCGTCAGCCGTCAGCCGTCAGCTAACAGCTAAACGCTCCCAAAACAAAAACTGAGGAGGACCGACATGATCTCTCTAGACCTCTCCGCGGTGCGTCTCGGCGCGACCGCAGTCGACAAGACCGACGCCATCCGTCAGGTCGGCCGGATCCTGGTCGAGGCGGGCTACATCGAGCCGGGCTATGTCGAGAGCCTGCTGGCGCGTGAACGGGTGGCCAACACCTTTCTCGGCAACGGTATCGCCATCCCACACGGTGTGCCCAAGGACCGCGGGATGATCAAGGAGACCGGCGTGGCCGTGCTGCAGGTGCCGGACGGTGTGGAGTGGAATCCGGGCGACCGCGTGCATCTGGTGGTGGGGATCGCGGCCAAGTCCGACGAGCATCTTCAGATCCTGACCAACCTGACCGATGTCCTCGGCGATGCGGCCGAGGCCGCGCGGCTCGCCCGGACCACCAACCCGGCGGATATCGGTCAACGGCTGTCCACCGGAACCGCACCCGCCAAGCCGGCCGCGGAGCCACTGCCGGATGACCTGCCGAATCACTTCGACGCCGTCATCACCTCCCCGCATGGTCTGCATGCGCGTCCGGCGACGGCACTGGTCGATATCGCCAAGGGTTTCGGCGCGACCATCCGGGTGCGTCACGGCAACCGGGCGGGCGATGCCAAGAGCCTGATCGCGCTCCTGAACCTCGGGATCGAGTCCGGCACGACCATTCGCGTCATGGCCGAAGGCGCCGATGCCGATGCCGCACTCGCCGCCCTGCGCGATGCCATCGACTCGGGGCTCGAGGAAGAAGAGGAGACCGCAGGCGCTGCCGGCTCCGCCGAACTTCCGCGGATCGACTGGGAAGGCCCGAGCGTCGCCGCCGTGGCCGCCTCGCCGGGGTTGGCGCTTGGCCCTGTCTGGCAATATCAACGCGGCAAAATCGTGGTGGCTGCGACCGCGCGGGATCCCGCCGCCGAGCTGACGCGCCTGGACCGGGCCATCGAGGCCGCCAAGCGCGAGCTTGCCGAGCTCTACGAAGAGGTCAAGGCCCGCACCGGCGCTGGCAAGGCCGCCATCTTCCTCGCCCATGCCGAGTTCCTGGCGGATCAGGGTCTGACCGACCGGGCCAAGCTGCTGATTCGCGAAGACGCGCGCTCCGCCGGCTATGCCTGGGAGCAGAGTATCGGCGAGCAGGCCAAGGTGCTGGCCGCGCAGCAGGACGCGCTCCTTGCCGCCCGTGCCCTGGACTTGCGCGACGTGGGGCGGCGCGTGCTGCGCATGCTGGCCGAGCGCATCGAGGACGAGCCGAAGCTGCCGGACACGCCGGTGATCCTGATCGCCGACGATCTGAGTCCATCCGATACCGCCCGGCTGGACCCGGCACTGGCGCTCGGCATCTGCACCGCCGCCGGCGGGCCGACCTCGCACACCGCCATCATCGCCCGCTCACTCGGCATCCCCGCCGTGGTCGGGGCCGGCGACTCCGTGCTCGACATTGCAGACGGCAGCCCGATCGTGCTCGACGGCAATAGCGGCACCCTGGTCCTGATCCCGACCGACGCGGATCGTGCCAACGCCGAGCGCGCCCGCGCCGACATGGCCACCCAACGCGAGGCCGAGCGTCGCGCCTGCTACCAACCCGCCATCACGACCGACGGGGCACGCATCGAGGTGGTCGCCAACATCGCCGCACCCGAGGAGGCCGGCCGAGCGGTCGAGGCGGGCGGGGAGGGCGTTGGCCTGCTGCGTACCGAGTTCCTCTTCCTGGGCCGCGATCAGGCCCCGAGCGAGGACGAGCAGACCGCCGCTTACACCGAGATGGTCCGCGCCCTGAACGGCCTGCCCATCATCATCCGCACCCTGGACATCGGCGGCGACAAGGCCGTGCCCTACATGTCCATGCCGGCGGAGGAGAACCCCTTCCTCGGCGAGCGCGGGATTCGTCTCTGCCTGAACCGGCCCGAGCTGTTCCGCACCCAGCTGCGGGCCATCTTCCGCGCCGCCGCGCACGGCCCGGTGCGCATCATGTACCCCATGATCTCGACCCTGGAGGAGCTCAAGCGCGCCAAGGCCCTGACCGAAGAGGTGCGTCTGGAGGTCGGCGCCGCACCGGTCGAGATCGGCATCATGATCGAGGTGCCCTCCGCGGTGATGATGGCCGAGGAGCTGGCCGCCGAGGCGGACTTCTTCTCGATCGGCTCCAACGATCTCACCCAATACTGCCTGGCGGTCGACCGCATGCACCCGCTGCTGTCGCGCCAAGCCGACGGTCTGCACCCGGCCGTGCTCCGCATGATCGACGCCACCGTGCGTGCCGCCGACAAGGCCGGGATCTGGGTCGGTGTCTGCGGGGGCATCGCAGGCGATCCGCGCGGCGTGGTCATCCTGGCCGGTCTCGGCGTGCGCGAGCTCTCGGTCAGCATCCCGAGCATCGCGGCCGTGAAGGCGCAGATCCGGGGCCTGTCGATGGAACAGGCACGCGGTCTCGCGCGACGCGCCCTCGCGTGCTCCACCTCCGCCGCCGTGCGCGGACTGCGCTGATGGAGACCCGGACCATGACCAACAGCATCAAGATCGCCACGCTGAGCCTGAACCCGGCCATCGACCAGACCGCACGGGTGCCAGAGTTCACCGCCGGGCGCGTCAACCGTGTCGAGCAGGAACAGTCCGATGCCGGCGGCAAAGGGGTCAACGTGGCCTCGTTCCTAGCCGACTTCGGTCGGCCGGTCGCCGTCACCGGTCTGCTCGGCGCCGCCAACGCCGAGCCCTTCGTCGCGCTCTTCGCCCGCAAGGGCATCGAGGACCGCTTCGTGCGGCTGCCCGGACGCACCCGAGTCAATGTGAAGATCGTCGATCCGATCCTGGACCAGGTCACCGACATCAACTTTCCCGGCCTGGAGCCGCGTCCGGAGGATCTGCTGCGTCTGACCGAGACCATCGACAGCCTCTGTGCGGACACCGACTGGTTCGTGCTTTCGGGCAGTGTCCCGACCGGGGTGAACGCGACGATCTACGCGGAGCTGGTCACGCGTCTCAAGGCACGCGGCAAGCAGGTCGTGCTCGACGCGAGCGGCGCGCCCTTCGCCGAGGCCGTCGGCTGCGGCCCGGACATCATCAAGCCGAATATCGAGGAGCTGAGCGAGCTGGTCGGCCGGCCGCTGAATGGACGCGCCGAGGTGCTGGCCGCCGCCCGATTGTTGGTCGAGCAGGGCGTAGGTCTGGTTGCCGTGTCGATGGGGGCCGCCGGTGCGCTCTTCGTCGAGCGCGGCGGGGCGGTCTTCGCGACCCCGCCGGCCATCAAGGTCAAGAGCACCGTCGGTGCGGGCGATGCCATGGTGGCCGGGCTCGTCGTCGGCACGCTGCACGGCCTGGACCTGGCCGGACGCGCGCGCCTGGCGACCGCCTTCTCGCTCGGCGCGCTCGGCGAGCTGGGTCCCAACCTGCCCGGCGCCGAGGTCGTCGAATCCTTCGCCGCCCGCGTGCAGGTGAGCGCACTCGACGCCCTCGCTTAGGCCCTGTCAGGCCGAGCCCACGCACGCGGACCAACCGATTCCGGAGCACACCATGGCCAGACTCATCGCAGTGACATCCTGCCCGACGGGCATCGCCCACAGCCTGATGGCCGCGGAGGCCATCAAAAAGACCGCGGCCCTCATGGGTCACGAGATCCAGGTCGAGATCCACGGCGCCGAAGGCACCACCAATCGGCTCTCGGAGGAGGCTATCGCCGCCGCCGATGCGCTGCTCATCGCCGCGGACATCCATGTCGAGCTCGAACCCTTCGGCGACAAGCCGACGCTGACCGTCTCCACCGGCCGCGCGATTCGCGACAGCCGGGCCGTCATCGAGGAGCTGTTGGCGCTGGTGCCTGGGCTCGCTCAGAGTCCGGGCTCGAACGTCGCGACGGCACCGCCGAAGGCACCGACCGCCGAGGTCGCGCCGGCAGCCGAGGCGGGCCGGCGCATCGTCGCCATCACCGCCTGCCCGACCGGCATCGCCCACACCTTCATGGCCGCGGACGCGCTGAAGAAGGCGGCGGTCGCGGCCGGGGACAGCATCGATGTCGAGACCCAGGGCTCGGTGGGTGCAAAGAATCAGCTCAGCGCCGAGCAGATCGCCGCGGCGGACCTGGTCATCATCGCCGCCGACACCCATGTCGACACCGGTCGCTTCGCCGGCAAGCCTGTCTACACCACGTCGGTCGGAGCGGCCGTCAAGGGCGCGGCGGCCCTGATCGATCGCGCCAAGGTCGAGGCAACCGTCGCCGGCGGGGCCGCGCCGGTCGCTGCCGCGCCGACCACAGGGGCAGGGTCGGGCGCCGGCAAGCGCCATCTCGAAGGCGTCTACAAGCACCTGCTGACCGGCGTCTCCTACATGCTGCCGATCGTGGTCGCGGGCGGACTCTGCATCGCGCTCTCCTTCGTCTTCGGCATCGAGGCGTTCAAGGTCGAGGGCTCGCTGGCCGCGGCCCTGATGGAGATCGGCGGCGGTGCCGCCTTCAAGCTGATGATCCCGATCCTCTCCGGCTTCATCGCCTACTCCATCGCCGATCGACCCGGCCTGACCCCGGGACTGGTCGGCGGCATGCTCGCCATGAACCTCGAGGCCGGCTTCCTCGGCGGCATCGTCTCCGGCTTCCTCGCCGGCTACATCGCGCTCGTGATCCGCGACCACGTCAACCTGCCCAAGAACTTCGAAGGGCTGAAGCCGGTGCTGGTGATCCCGCTTCTGTCCACACTGGCCGTGGGCCTGCTGATGATCTATGTCGTCGGCGGTCCGGTGAAGCTGATCATGGACGGCCTGACCGCCTTCCTGCAGGGCATGGGCACCACCAACGCCGTCATCCTCGGCCTCATCCTCGGCGGCATGATGGCCGTGGATATGGGCGGCCCGGTCAACAAGGCCGCCTACACCTTCGCCGTCGGACTGCTCACCAGCGACAGCTTCATGCCCATGGCCGCCGTGATGGCCGCCGGCATGACCCCGCCGCTCGGGATCGCGATTGCCACCCTCGTCGGCGGCAACCGCTTCACCCAGGCCGAGCGCGAAGCCGGCAAGGCCGCCGGCGTGCTCGGGCTCTCCTTCATCACCGAAGGCGCCATCCCCTTCGCCGCCAAAGACCCGTTGCGGGTCATCCCCGCCGCCGTCCTCGGCTCGGCGGCCGCCGGGGCACTCTCCATGTACTTCAGCGTCGGGCTGCGCGCCCCCCACGGCGGCGTCTTCGTCCTCGCCATCCCGAACGCCGTCAGCCACCTGGCTTGGTACGCGCTCGCCATCGCCGTCGGCACTATCCTGACGACGGTTGCCTTGCTGATCCTCAAGCCGTCGCTGCAGGAACCCAAGCCGGCACTCGTCGCAAGCGTGACGGCCAAGTGAGCGGCATCGAGCCCCGGACAACGCCGAGTCGGTCCCTGTCCGCCAAAAGCACCGAGCGAACGCAGCGCGGCTGACTCGGCCCCCAGAGTCCTCCTCGTCTCCTCCTTAGGGAGACATTTCGGCCCGGTCTTACCGGGCCTTTTTTTGATCGGGCGTTGCACCCGTTGGCCTTGGGCTCTCGTTGTCGCCGTGGGCCTCATCCGTCAGACCGGACACCCAAACCCTCCAGAACTCGTGACACCGCTCCGCGGTGTCACGCATGCCCCTTGGCGCTCTGCGCCAAGTGCCACGATGGCCGGAGCGACCAACATGGCCCGCTTTCGGTGTCGCCGTTTTCCGATTCGCAGTAAGCTTGTATAAACAGGGCGAACGGTCGTGGTCGAAGCGCCTATTCAGGAGATTCAAGATGCCTGGCATCGTCACTTTGGCGGCTGAAGTCACCAACGTTTCCAAACACGGCTTCTGGCTTGTGCTTGACGACGAGGAGCTTGTGGTGCCGTTTTCGGCCTTCCCGTGGTTCAAGTCCGCAATGATCGAACAACTGTCCGACGTTGAACGGCCAACCGACAACCATCTTTATTGGCCGGCACTCGATGTTGATCTCTCGGTCGAGTCGATCCGCACGCCGGAGAGCTTTCCTCTCATCGCCAAGGCGCCAGGTTGCCCCGTCTAGGTCGGATCATTTGGGAAGTATATCTGTTCCTTTTATTTCTAAAGAGGTAGAAATGAACCCCGTTTACACTGCCATCGTGAAGCAAGATGATGATTGGTGGGTTGGCTGGATAGAAGAAGTCCCCGGTGTGAACTGCCAAGAAAGGACGCACGAAGAACTGCTGAGCTCTCTTCGTATAACTCTGCAAGAAGCTTTGCAATTCAACCGTGATGATGCGATTTCTGCCGCAGGCTCGAACTACACAGAAGAAAAAATAGCAGTATGAAGCGGAGCGCTTTTCTGAAATATTTGCGCTCACAAGGCTGCGAGCTACTCCGGGAAGGCGGGAGTCATTCTTGGTGGTTTAATCCCGCTCAAAACAAGCGGTCGTCCATACCACGGCACAGCGAAATCAAGGACATTCTCGCGGTCAAAATCTGCAAAGACCTTGGCATCAAGCCAATCAAATAGGCATTAACATGTGCCTCCCGTCGACCTTGTGACTGAGTGAACGGTGAAAATAAATCTGTCCCCTTTTATTCTTTTATTCATGCCGCTTTTATCCAACATATCATAACCCCGTGAGATCCGGGAGAGCCTAAGTTAGTGCCATTCTGGTCTGTCCCTGAGGTATCCCCACGAATTCATCCCCCGTTGGCCCCGTCGGCGAGCAGGGCGCCATGGTCGCTCGCAACCCATCGGTCCGGTGGCGCGATGGCCGTGAGCAGCTCATCGAGCACATCACGGGTATTGTCGAGGACGAGCAGCAGACGCGCGAGAAAGACCCGCGAGTAGACGCGGCGCTTGCCGTTGCCGGGATGCAGCCGGCGGTGGACACCGGCGTGCTCGGCCGCCGTGCCGATCAGCCAGAGCAGAAAGGCGGCCAGCGAGGCGATCAGCACCAACACCGTAAAGCGTTCGGTGCCGCGCGAGCGGCTGCGCTCCAAGCCCTCTCCGAAGTGCAAGTTCTTCATGTCGCGAAAGCTTTGCTCGATTTGCATGCGCTGGGCGTAGAGGCGCACCAGCCGCTTGGCGGGCCACTCGGCGAAGCGGGTCGAGGCGCCCGGCAGCCAGGGCTCTTTGGCGCTGCGGGCGTTCTGCGTGCTGGCCTTGGAGCGCGCTCGCTTCCCGAAAGCGGTCTTGCTGCGACGTCCCTTGGGCACGCGGCGCACCAAGGCGAAGACGGCGCGCAGCGGATTGCTGCGTACCCAATCGCCTTCGCCGAGCGCCGTCGGGGTGGCCGTCGCACGCCCGAAAAGCGTCTTGCAGCTGCTCCAGCGCGACTTCAGCCGCACGAAGTCGCGCCCGCGCACCCGCCCGACCCAGCGCCAGCCCAGCGCGTCCACCTCGCGGTGGAAGGGCACCTTGAAACCCGCGTCGGCGATGATGATCGGCGTCGCTCCCGGCGGTATCAGTGTATCCAGGTGTCGCAGAAAGCGTGCGTGCACCGCCGCATTGTTGAGTTTCTTCTGCGGGTGCACCTCCTCGTACAGGGTCAGACTGCGTCCGCCCACCGGCAGCGATGCGCGCAACAAGTGCAGCGACTGGTCGGCCTTCAGATCCGACCAGTCGATCAGGATCAGCGGTTCGCGCACGCGCGCCAGCGTCACACGGCACAAGGCTTGGTAGATCGACTTGGCCTCCCGGTGCAGATGCCGATTGCCCGGCAGGCGATCGGCGCGCTTGATCTTGTGCCGCAGCCCGACGGTGCCGCCGAAGCGCCGTCCCACATCGGTCAACGACAACGCCGGCCCGCTCACGCAGGCCGCCACCGCGGCGAACACTGTCGCGAGACGTGTGCGGTGAATCGACTGCAGCAACGGATCGAGGCAGCGGTGTAAGATGGTTCCTGCATGCACGGGGGGTCTCCTGGCGGGTTTCGTCGCTTTCCAGGGACAACGACCTCTCGTGCATGTTCAATCCTGCACCAAAAATGCTATTTAACGCACTGAAAAACTTTACGTTATTCTGGGGATGCCTCAGGCACAGAACACAGTTTCCCGAGTCAATAAGAAAAAACTGTGGTCCGTCCTGAATGGTACTAAGATAAGGAGGCGAGCTTTATAAATCAGCCACTTGTAGGGCGCGGTTGCGGGCGCCAGAGACTCCGAATCCCACTTGGATGCACGAAAACCAGGGGGCCGCGTCTGAAAAGTCAGGATCTTAACCCGGGAGTCCTAGCATAACTTGCTGATATATTTTGACTAAGCCCTTAACTTGGTGCCATTCTGGTCCGTCCTCGGTTTCCCGAGTAAAGTAAAGCCCAGTACAACAGCGTCCGCTTCGAGAATAGGGGTGAGGTCTTGCAATTCCACATGGATTATAGCAAGGCTCGACCCTGCCGTTCCTTGATGAGGATATCCGGAGTTACCGTGAGGGCGTCATCGCGTTTTGGCGGAAGCTTACACATGCGCTCGCCGACGCCTACTCATTCGGCAAGTGTAGAGGTAAAAATAGGGAGGCTCGGATGTATCGGATGATCGCGTATTCGGTGCTTTTTTCGCTTGTCTTGATTCCAATATCTGCTTTCTCTGGCTGGTTCACTCCAAGCGATTACGACGAATGTATTATCGGGGGAATGAAGGGAGTTCAAAGCGATTTCGCAGCGCGAATGGTGCGTCAATCATGCCTTGAGAAATTCCCGCCGGAGAAGGAAGAAAGACCTGAATCGGTAGAGATGCCACTGGAGGCGGCCGCAAAGCTATCCGTGTTGGGGGGTGGCGATTATTTCGGCGATTTTGTCGGCACTATTTACAACGGGAATTCCGATTGGACTGTGACGGAGTTCACGATAAGCATCCTGGAATTAATAGTGGCGCGTGGTTCGAAAGGTGAGATTAACCCTTTTGAGAGTGTTTCAGAGGACAGAAAGTATAGAATCGAGATAGATGTTCCGCCTTACACAAAGAGGGAGTTCTCTCTATCAGTAGATTGGCCAGGAAACGTACCTTATAAAGGGGATGTTTATGAGGCTAGAGGTTATGAGAATTTATATCCCAGATAGAGGCTCTTCATGATCTCATTGGGATATTTTGTAAATAAACAACCTGAATCTTGCCTGCCAAGTTAGCAGGTTTTTGTTATCCTGCATTTCTGGATCAGAACACAGACGAACGTCTTGATGTAGTCCTTGGCTTCGACTGTTTGCTCACACGGCATCCTCATGCCCCGAGAGGTGGTGCTCATCAGGGAGTAGCCGCTAGGGTAGCGAAGGAGCATGAGGTGTGTCTCGGTGCGAGCTGTACCGCCTCGGCGGGATGTCCACCTACAATCCCAGCTCTTTCCTCATCCGAACCCGATCGGTGGTCAATACCGGCGTGTTCAGCTCGATCGCCAACGCGATGCAGCGACGCGAGGATCATGTTCGTTACTCCGGCCAGAGTGCCCCGTTGAGCGGGCGGAAAGAGCCCAGAAGTTTTGGGTGGCCGGCCTAATGGGCGATGCCGAAGTGTTGTATCGCGTCCGGAAGGATGAAGGCGAAGTCGCCGGCCGCGAAGCCGATGCGGATTGCCTGACCCCGGCCACTCATGGCCGGCTCTATCAACCGGGGGGATCAATCATGAAATTGGCCCGTGAAGGTATCCAGTTGTCCTTCGACATCTCGGGTGTCGGAGCGCCCGAGTATGTCTTTGTCCATGGCCTCGGCGGGGATCGCAGCCATTTCGCCCCGCAGATGGCGTATTTCTCCCGCAAGGGTCGCGTCTTGATCCCGGAGCTTCGTGGACATGGCGACAGCGACAAGCCGGAGGAGGGGTACTCGATCGAAGGCCTTGCGGAGGATATCGCCTGGCTCTGTGCGCAGCTCGGTCTGGAGAAACCCATCATCGCGGGTCAGAGCTTGGGCGGGAATATCGCGTTGGAGGTCGCGGCCCATCATCCGGATCTGGTTGCCGGTGTCGTCTGTCTCGACTCGGGCGTGCTCTTTCCGGACTCGGCGGGCGCCGTGTTTGAAGACTATCTCAAGGGACTCGAGGGGGCGAGCTTCGCTGACGCGATCCGGAAGATCGTTGCGGACTCCTGTCTGCCGACGGATCACTGCCGCGCCCATGTGGAGCAGACCTTTCTCGCCACACCGCAGCATGTGATGGTCTCCACGTTCGAGGGGATCTTCCCGTGGAACGCGCATCGGGCGCGTGACTGCATCAAGGCCTGCCGAGTCCCGGTTCTCTATATCCAAGCGGCGCATCTCCTCGCCGACCTGGATGCCTTTTCGGAGCTGTGCCCGCAACTGGTGACGGCCAAAGCGGTTGGCTCCGGGCATTTCCTGGCCCTGGAAGTCCCGGAGCAGGTCAACGCGATGATCGACCGTTTCGTCTCGCTGTATCTGCCGGGAGCGGCGTAGCGCCAGCCCGTATCGCTCGCTGCTCGCGGAGCATCTCGGCATCGGCCTCATGATCCTTCAGCCGGGAGGCGCGCGATAAGGGGTCGCGGTCTTCAGTGGGTCAGCGCTTCGTCTGCTGGTCCAGAAGCGCCTTGAGGCGGGCGATCTCGGCGAGGGCAGCTTCCTTGTCTTGGAGCGCGGCCTCCTTGTCTTGGAGCGCGGCCTCCTTGGCCTGTCGCTCGACCTCCGCGGCTTGAAGTGCGGCCTCCGCGGCTTGAAGTGCGGCCTGCTCGGCGGCGCGCCGCTCTTCGAGCTCGTATGCGACGGCGC
Source organism: Thiocapsa roseopersicina (assembly GCF_900106925.1). GTDB lineage: Bacteria > Pseudomonadota > Gammaproteobacteria > Chromatiales > Chromatiaceae > Thiocapsa > Thiocapsa roseopersicina. Next base: position 5,214 of record NZ_FNNZ01000040.1, on the reverse strand, counting down.
GCTGCACACGCAGGGCCTCTTGGCGCGACTGATAGCGGTGGTAGTCGCGCTCCTTCTCGGAAAAGGCGTTCAAGGTGCTCATGGCGGACCTCATGATTGGGGGTTGCATCCAGGCGGGGAGCCGAGTCGAATCCAGGCTCTCTCCGTCCTTGAGGAATTTCAGCCAGCGTTCGGCATCGCTTTGGACCGGGTCAACGTCGAATTTACTCAATTCGAAGAGGCGGATGGTCCCGTGATCGACGAGCGCTCGACCGCGGTCGTCAAGCAACCGGTAGCGATGCGCGTACTCGGGCCGATCCCGAAACAGGGTCGCGTCGAGGATCCAGATCGCATAGACCGGCTGCAGCGCGCGGTAGTCTCCGCCGCTTTGCAGTTGCTGGCTGAACAGATCCGCCCAAGTGTAGAGGATGCGCGGGGCCAGGTTTGCGAAGACGAGGAGCTGGATCTCGATCTGAAAGATTCGCCGTGCCGAGTCGCGCGCCTTCACGTCGACGACGGTCAGTTTGTCGTCGAGGGTCTCGCGCTCGTTGTAGGGGTTGAGGATGTCGACGGCGGTGATCGGTGCGGCGAGATCCTCGGCGAGCAGCGCATTGAGAAAGTGGATCAGCAGGTCGCGATGGTCGTCGGACCCGAACAGGGTCTTGAAGACGCAGTCGACTTTGGGATCGATGGGGCGGTGCATACGAGGAGTGTATTGGTGGGGCGGTGCGTTGACAAGGCGGCTGCCTGGCCCGGGAGCGGGCTCGCTCCCCGCCGGTGTCCGATGTCCAGGCAACCGACGACCCAACCACCGTCGACGGATGTCGTGCTTCCTGGTGTCCGCACTCCGTCCACCTCTCGATTTTTTCGCCGTTTGCCTTAGCGAATCCACAAGGTCTTGGCGTTGACGAACTCATGGATGCCCAAGGCACTGAGCTCGCGGCCGTAGCCGGACTCCTTGATCCCGCCGAAGGGCAGGCGAGGGTCGCTCTTGACCAGTCCGTTGACGAAGGCGCATCCGCACGCCATCCGGCGTGCAAAGCGCTCGCCGCGAGCGCTGTCGCGGGTCCAGACGCTGCCGCCGAGCCCGAACCGGGTGTCGTTGGCGATTTCTAGCGCCTCGTCCTCGTCGGCCGCGCGCAGGACGGTCGCCACGGGGCCGAACAGCTCGTCGTCGTAGGCCGGCATGCCGGGTACGACGGCATCGAGCAAGGTCGCTGCGTAGAACCAGCCGGGGCGATCCAAAGGCTGTCCGCCGAGGACCAGACGCGCCCCGGCGTCGAGACTCGCGAGCACCTGCTCATGGAGTGCGTCGCGAAGATCGGCGCGCGCGAGCGGTGCCAAGGTCGTCTTCGGGTCCAGGGGATCGCCCGGAACCAGCGCCTCGATCGCGGTGCGCAGGCGCGCGACGAACGCCTCGGCGATCGCGTCGACGACGATGAATCGCTTTGCCGCGATACAGCTCTGGCCGGCGTTCAAGAAACGCGAGCGCACGGCGGTCGCGACGGCGTCGTCGAGGTCGGCGTCGTCCAGCACCACGAAGGCGTCGGAGCCGCCGAGCTCGAGCACCGTCCGCTTCAGGTTCTCGCCGGCGATGGACGCGACCCGTCGGCCCGCCGCGTCGCTGCCCGTGAGGCTCACGCCGCGGACACGCGGGTCGGCGACGACACCCTCCGCGCGGCGGGCATCGATCAGCAGCGTGCTGAAGACCCCGTCCGGGGCGCCCGCGTCCTCGAACAATCGTTCGATCTCCAAGGCGCAGCGCGGGACGTTCGAGGCATGCTTGAGCAGGACTGGATTACCCGCCGCGATTGCGGGTGCGGCGCAGCGAAACAGCTGCCAGAACGGGAAGTTCCACGGCATCACGGCGAGCAGGGGCCCCAGCGGCTGATGGACGACCATGCTGCGCGAGGCATCGGAGGCGATCGGCTCGTCGGCGAGCAGTCGTTCGGCGTTCTCGGCATAGTAGTCGCAGACCAGCGCGCACTTGCCGATTTCGGCCTCGGCCTCGCCGATCAGCTTGCCCATCTCCAAGGTCATCCGCCGGGCCAAATCCGGGGTTCTGGCGCGTAGGAGCGCGGCGATCTCATGCAGCAGGTGCGCGCGTTCGGCGACGGTCTGGGCTCCCCAAGACGATGCGGCTCGCGCCGCCGCGTCGAGCGCGGCCTCCAGTGCGGTCTCGTCGATCGTCTCGATTTGCTCCAGGGGCTCGCCGGTGTAGGGGTTATTGGATTGCAATGGCATCGGATTGTCTCCTCCGTTTCGATCGGTCGGGTCCGAGAATGGACCCTCTCCGGTTTGAGCCGCAAAGGCGCCGAGTGTGCCCGGACGCTTTCGATCCGGCCGCCTGGTCCGTTGGCCGCCGTCCACGCCGAAACGCTCGGCGATCGCCGTGCGATGCGACACACGACCTGCCTTCGGGTGGGGCCTCAACCGCCATCCGAGGCGATCCAAATTCGCCGGCCGCTGTCGGATGTGGATGACACGACGAATGCCTCGCCATGCCTTGCCGACCAAGGCCCGACCGGATGGCCCGGATCGCCGTCGAGCTTATCGCGTGACGGCGTGATCCGCGCACATGGGGCGCCCGACTCGGCGCGACGAGGCGCGAGACGACATCCGTCGTCAGCACCCTCAGACACGAGGTGATCCCACATGACGACCAATCGGCGGACATTCCTGATCGGCACCTTGGCGACAACCTTGACGTCCCGACGCGTTGCTCAAGCCATGGAGACGACCGCCGGCGCCGGACCGAGCGCCGCTATTCCGCATGATGCGCTGGTCGCGCTGCTCCTGGACTCCGATCGCGAGCGTCTGCCCGAACACTTGGTGCAACAGATCCGTGCCGGGCTCGGATACCGGGAGCTGCTCGTCGCCATCGCCGAGGCCGCGGCCCGCGCCGTCTCGCCTTACCCGGTGGTGGGCTTCAAGTACCACGCCTTCATGATGATGCATGCCGTGCAGCGCACCGCCATGCAGGGTCGCGACGAGGATCGTTGGCCGTCTCTGCTGTGGGCGGCCGACGTGCTCAAGGTCAGCCAGGCGAAAGAATCACGCGAGACCGGCTGGCGAATGGATCCGGTCGACATGGATCGGGTGCCGGCGCCGGGCCAGGCCGAGGACGCGTTCGTCTCGGCCGTGGAGCGCTGGGATCCCGAGGCGGCGGACCGGGCGATCGTCGGACTCTACCGAGCGGTTCCGCAAGAGCGCCTGTTCGACCTGCTGTTTCGCTATGCCGCACGCGATTTCCGCAGTATCGGACACAAGGCCATCACGGCGATCAGCTGCCACCGGTTGCTGAACACATTGGGTTGGTCGGGTGCCGAGCCCGTCCTGCGATCCCTGACCTATGCCATGCAAAACCACGCCGACGAGCCCAACCCCGCGCAAAGCGATCTGGCCGCCGATCGGCCCTGGCGGGAGAATCTCGAGCTCGCCGAGGATTTCCCGTCGGACTGGCGGACGGGGACGCCAACGCCGGAGGCGATCCCGGATCTGCTCGTAACCTTCCGAGAGGGCACCGCCGGGGACACGGCGCGGGCAACCGCCGCCGCGGTTCGGCAGGGCGTCGACCCGCAGACCCTCTGGACGGCGATCATTCTCGCTGCCGGGGAGCTGCTCCTGCGGCAGCCGGGCATCATCGCGATCCACGCCAATACGACCGCCGAAGCCTTGCACCAAGGCTACCGCCGGAGCGGGGACGATCAGACGCGCAGGATGCTGATGCTGCAGGCGGCCGCCTTTATGCCCTTGTTCCGCGATCGACTCGGCAGCGGGGTGCGCCCCTTGAGAATCGACGAATTGGAGTCCGAGGACCCCGCGGCCGAGCCGGAGCGGCAGCTCGGCGAGATCTTTGACGCCATCGGTATCGACCGAGACGCCGCCGCCCGCAAGGCGTTGGCCTACTTCCAAGGCAACGGGGAGCAGGCCGCCTTCCGAGATCTGGCCCGGCATTACACGGTGGACCGCAACCTCGGCTATCACGACTACAAGCTCATCGAGGCGATGATCGAAAATGCCGGTCATCTCGATCCGCCTTGGCAGGCCAGGTATCTCGCCGTCAGCCTCTATGATCTGAATGGACCGGGGACGCCGCAAAACGCGGCCGTGGTGCGCGCTCGGGGGTTGCTGCGGTCCTGAGTCGCATCTTGAGCAGGTCGGGGCGACTCAAGTCGCCCCTGTGTTGTGCCTTTCGTGGAAATCACCCGAGAATGCAAACTTGCTTCGCGCGCCGATGCCTCCTCAAGGATCGTCGTCCAAAAATGGGCAGTGGACCGCACACCACAGGTGCCCCGGGCGGTCGTGCAGGCGTCCGAGCAACCCAATACCGATCCAGGAGGCCCCGCCCATGTGCGGACGCTACGCGCTATACAGCCCGGCCGATGCCATCGCCGACCTCTTCGGTGTCACCATCGAGAGCGAGGACCTCGCACCGCGCTACAACGCGGCGCCGATGCAATGGCTGCCGGTGATCCGTCGGCGTCCGAGCGGGGAACGCGTCCTCCACACCCTGCGCTGGGGCCTGCTGCCAAGTTGGGCGAAGGACGAGACGATCGCTGCCCGACTCATCAACGCCCGTGCCGAGACGCTGGCCGAAAAGCCGGCCTTTCGAGCCGCCTATCGTGCGCGGCGCTGCATTATTCCCGCCGACGGTTTCTACGAGTGGGCCAAGCGCCCGGACGGCAAGCAGCCCTACTTCATCCATGTTCCGGACGGCGCCATCCTGGCCTTCGCCGGCCTCTGGGAGCGCTGGCCCCGACCCGCTGACACAGAGGTGATCGACAGCTTCACCATCGTAACGACCGAGGCGAATCACCGAATCCAACGGCTGCATGACCGAATGCCGGTGATCCTGGCGCCCCGGGTCGTGGACGTCTGGCTCGATCCCGCGACCGACCCGGCTCGGCTCTCGGAGCTGCTCATACCTTGTCCGGAGGAGCGGCTGGCGATACACCCGGTCTCGCGTGCGGTGGGGAATGTCCGCAACGAGTGCCCCGAGCTCATCGCCGCGGTGGCCGATGCCGATGTGGACTCCGCGGCTTGAACCTACCGTGTGACGACTTGCGAGAGGGCCTTCGGGACGAAGTCGAAGTAGGGTGTGGCCACCGCCTCGCCGGGGGCTGCCGCGACGGGCGCCGATGAGTGCGGTCAGCGATTTTGATGGTTTCGCGATCAAGTTGCGTGATAGGGGTCGGCGAAGCGCTCCCCCGGTCTCGCGCGGCCGGGGTGTGG
>NZ_FNNZ01000009.1 GCF_900106925.1 Thiocapsa roseopersicina | reverse complement strand
ACTCAGACGTGAAACGGTGTCTCGCCGATGATAGTGTGGGGCCTCCCCATGCGAACGTAGGTCACCGCCAGGGCCTTATGCCCAAAACCCCCGCCCCCAAGCGGGGGTTTTTTTATGCGCCGCGGAAGGAGGACACTGGCGATCGAAGCGAAGCCTTGTGTCAGCTGACTCTAAGGCGATTTCCGGGAAATGCCATACCCGTAGGTTGTGCTGACGATAGGAGGCACAACTTCCGCCGGCGGTTGGTTGTGCCTCGCGCGGCCCGGCACAACCTACAGCGCGCTCAACGTCGAGCGCTCCGATGCGCAGCTTGGCATAACGGTTTCCGGAATTCGCCTTAAACCGCGCCCGTTGCGGCATGCGTTGTTTGTTGGCTTGGCTTGACCGCGCCAGCTCCGACAACTGTCGGAGCTGGCGCGGTTTAATCTATTAAAAAATATTAAATTCTAAACCGCGTCACTACAAAGGTCGGAAAAATCCTTGAGCCCGAAACAACATAAAAATGACGCATCTCGCTCTGGACGCGGTTTAATAGAATCAACCCGCCGAAGCCCTTCGACTCCTCCGAACACCCTTCCCCGTAATCTCATTCGTCTGCTTAGCAATCCGATTCCTTGACGCTGTTGTGGGTTGCCCGTCGGAAATGGCGAGAAGTATGCCTACACCGATGAATCCCGTGATCAGACTGCTTCCGCCGTGACTGATGAAGGGCAAGGGTAGGCCGGTGAGAGGGACGAACTTCGTGATCCCGCCGATATTGAGAAAGGTCTGGGTTGCGAGGACGGTCAAGAGTCCGGTCCCGACGGATCGGCCATAGCTGTCGGCTGCTCGGGATGCAACAAGCAGGCTTCGGCCGAACAGGATCAGGAAGAAGAGGATTACGATTGCGCATCCCGCGAATCCCAATTCCTCTCCGATGACCGAATAGATGAAGTCCGATTGAGCGATGGGCGTATATTCCGGGCTGCCGCGTCCGAATCCTTCTCCCCAGAGTCCTCCGGAAAACATTCCGGACAATCCCTGCAGGATCTGCCAGCTCCCTCCCGTGGGATCACGAAAAGGCTCGAGCCAAGCCGTCACCCGGCGCTCTCCATGGGGCAGAACCTTCAAGACGGCCGCGGCCATTGCGACAGCGCCGATCCCGCCGAAGACCAGATAGCCCATGCGCCCGGTCCCGACGACGAGCATCGTCAGCAAGGCGATGCTCAGAATGATGACTAGCCCGAGGTCGTGTTGGATGACCAAAAGGCCCGCCAGAACCAGCCAGAAACCGGCGAGCGGCAGCAAGGCGCGCCATGGCGGCAGCGGCAAACCCTTTCCCCAAGCGCCGAGTGACTTTGCGTTGCGCGCGATAAATCCCGCCACGAACAGCACGATCGTCACCTTCAGGATCTCGCTCGGCGTGACCAAACCGGCGGCATAGACGCCGCCGCGAAAGCGCTGACCGAACAGCAGCAAGACCGCCAGGAGCCCGAGCGAGAGTCCGGCCCAGACCCAGATCCAGTGCGCCAACCCGAGGGCCTGATAACGACCGCGCATGAGGATGATGGCGGTTGCTCCCATCAGGATCAGCCCGATCGGAAAGAGAAGCAGGTTGAGCGAGATCGTTCCCTCGGTTTCGAAGGATCCCATCCGGTATTGGGCAAGCATCCCGAATCCCGATAGAAAGGCGACGGCGACCAGGATGAGTTGATCGCCCCTGAATCGAGCCGTTACCAGCATGAGATGCAGCGTCAGCAGCGAAAGGGTATAGAGCCCGAGCGGCAACAGATCGAGTCCGTCGACCATTCCGCCGCCGACGTACGTCGAGCCCCAGAGCATGACGAATCCGAGCGCGATACAGACGACGCACCAGGCCAGGAGTGCGCGTTCGGGCGCGCGTAGTTCCCAAGTATCCGCGACGTCGATCGGTCCGTTTGCCCGACTCATTGGATCAACCCCAGATCGACGGCGCGCAAGAGGAGATCGCGCGCGATCGGCGCCGCCGTCGCCGAGCCATAGCCGCCGTGCTCGACCAAGACCGCCACCGCGAGCTGAGGCCGCTCGGCGGGTGCAAAGCCGACAAACCAGCTGTGCGACGCGCCCTGCGGGTTCTCGGCGGTTCCGGTTTTTCCCGCGATCGCGAGTCGAGGGGTGTCGATCCCGCGGCCGGTCCCGCTGATCACGACCTGCCGCAGCATGGCCGATAGGCGTTCGGCGACCGATGTGCTCATGAAGTAGGCCAAAGGCGCAGCTTCATCCGTCTCGATCAACCGCGGTCTGACGGCGAGTCCCCGGTTGCCGATCGCGGAGGCGATCAGTGCCATATGGGCCGGTGTTACCAGCGCGGCGCCCTGACCGATGGACATCTGGGCAAGTCCATACTGGTCCGAGGCGTCGAGTCGCCTGATCTCGCCCGTGCGCATGGACCAGTCTCCGTAGGGCGTCTCGTGCAGGACGATCCTGCGATTGAGCTGCATCCGTTCGGTCATGGCGAAAAAGGCATCGTGCCCGTAGCGCACGCCGAGCTGCGCGAAAAAGACGTTCGAGGATCTCGCGAACGCCGTGGCGAGATCGAGGCGCCCGTGTCCAGCCCAAGTCGAGCCGCTCTTCCGGGCCGTATAGTAGTCATGGTCCCGGATCTTTCGGTAGCGTGGGGATGTCGTGAATCCGTCCGCGGGACACTCGAGTGTCCCGGAGAAACCCTGTTCCAGCGCCAAGGCGGCAAGCAGGATCTTGAAGGTCGAGCCCGGTGGATAGAGACCCTGGGTGGCACGGTTGAGCAAGGCCGCGCCCGGCCCCGAATCCTGGAAGAGCGCAGGTGTGATCCGGTTCGGATCGTAGGATGGCGCGCTCACGAGCGTGCGGATCGCCCCGTCCTCGGGCCGCATGAGGACGATTGCCCCCTGTTTCCCTTCGAGGAGGGCGAAGGCCATCCGCTGGAGCTCGGCATCGAGCGTGAGTGTCAGGTCTTGGCCGCGCGGGCGCTTATCTTGAGTGACGAGCTGGCGACCGAGCTTCCCCCAGTCGCCGAGTCCGTCCGGCGCGCCGCCGTTGAGTCGCACGTTGGCCACCGACTCCATCCCCGAAGCCCCGAACCAGGGATGGCTATAGCCGACGACATGTGCAAAGGCAGGTCCATCGGGGTAGAGCCGATAGACCTGTCCGAGGATCTCCTCGCTGTAGGCGAGCACCTCGCCGCGATGATCCAGGATCCGGCCGCGCTGGATCCGATGCGCCGGGTTCAGCTCGCGCCTGTCGTGCAGCTGCATGAAGGCGATGAACTCCGGTCGAGACGCACCGATCAACTGCCATGTCGCTTGATAGACCAGGATCCCGATGAACAAAAGGATCAAGAGGGCGATCGGTACCCGTACCGACCATTTGGGGCGCGGCAGATGGCGTAGCTCGGTGGCCCGGCGGGCGTCGAACATCGACCGGAGCAGATATGCCGCAGCGAAGAAGAAGCCGACATGCAGCGCCACGCGAATCAGCGACCAGAGCTCCGGATCCAGGTGTGTCGTCATGCGGGGACTTCGATCGAAACCTTCTCGGTCTTGGTCTTACTCCGGGTTCGGATCCGGATGCGGCGTGAATCCGGAGCCCGGTCGGTCGGAGAGCGACAGGTGTGCGCCGGTCAAGCACGGCGCGACCCCGAGATCCTCGGCCAGCCAATCCGCGGTGGCGAGTCCGTGCGGCAGCGCGCTGCCGGTGGAGGCGGCCAGCTGAGCGGTCGGCCAGAGCCCGGCGGCGCTCTCGACGACACCGGTCACCACGACCTCGATACCCGCCGTGGCGGCACGTCGAGATAGGTCGAGTGCGGAGCGAAGCCCGCCCACGACGGCCGGCTTGATGACGATGCGCTTTACACCCAGCCCACCGAGATCCGCATCGGCAGTCAGCCCTGCCAGGCTTTCGTCCCGCGCCAGCGGAAAGCCCGCTCGCTCCTGAAGCGCATGCAGCCGGGTCGGGTCCGGGATCCGCAGCGGCTCCTCCAACGATTCGATCGGCAGCCCCGCCAGCTGATCGAGAATGCGGCATGCCTCGTCATATCCCCAAGCCCCGTTGGCGTCGAGCCGCAGGCGCATATCGGCAGGCACGAACGGCGCGAGCGCGAGCATGCGGCCAATCTCCGAGGGCGGGTCTTCGACGCCCACCTTGAGCTTCACCACCCTGAAACCCGCCTCTGCGGCCTGATCAAGATCAGCCGCCGTCAGGGTCGCCAGTGCGCCGAGGATCCCGTTGACCGGGACAGTATCCGAAGCATCGTGTGCCAACAGCCTTCGCAAGGGAACGCCTTCCGCTTGGCTCAGGAGGTCGAGCAGTGCGCACTCGAGCGCGAAGCGCGCGGCCGGTGTTGGGGCGTATCCATTGTCCAGCATCCCCAGCATCTCGCCGACCGATCTGCCGGGCGCCCGGGCACAAGCATTCAACAAAGCCGACTCGGCGGATTCGGGAGCCTCCGTTCCCGCTGCGGGAATCGGTGCACAATCGCCGAAACCGATGGCACCATCTGTCGCGGCGCAGACGAGCCAGCCACGTCGTCGCTCGAATCCGCCCCGAGCACTGCGCCAGTCGCGACGCAGCGGCAGGTCATACGGGCGTATCCGGAATCGATCGATCCGCAGTCGATCCATCATGCGATGCGGCTCAGACCGAATCCGACGAGCAGCAGCACCGTCACGGCCGCCTGGAAGAGTCCCGTTTGTCCCAAGAGCGGATTGATCTGCCGACCTGTTGCGCCGCGAACGAGCTTGAGTGTCAGAAGGGTGCCGAGCGGGACGGCCGCGAGCAGAGGCCATGCGATGGTCGGGCCGAAGGTCAGGCCAAGAATCGCGATCGATCCCAGCAGCAACAGGCCATAGAGAACACGCGCCCTCGGTCGGCCCAGATGGTGGCACAGTGTGCGCCGTCCGGCGATGCGATCGGTCTCCAGATCCCGGTAATTGTTCAGCAGCAAGACGGCAGCGGCCGGCAGGCCCAAGGCGATACCGACCATGAGCGCCGGCCAGTCGAAGGCCAGGGTCTGGAGATAATAGGTCCCGCCCACGGCGGCGAGCCCGAAGAACAACAGCACATAGAGCTCCCCGAACGGGCCGTAGGCGATGGGACGCGGGCCGCCGGTGTAGGCATAGCCCGCGACCAGCGATGCGATCCCGATGGCGAGGATCGGCCAGCCGCCGCGCACCACCAAGGCCAGCCCTATCACGAAGGCGAGCCCGAACGCCAGGTGCGCCGCCCGCTTGACCTGCTCAAGGCTGAACCAGCCCTCCGCCGTCGCCCTCGGGGGGCCGAGACGATCGGCGGTGTCTGTCCCGCGCTCGTAGTCGGAGGCATCGTTGTGCAGGTTGGTGCCGATCTGGATTGCGACCGCCGCGATCAACGTGAGCAAGGCCGTGACGGCGGCAAGCTCTCCGGTCTGAAAGACGGCCAGCCCGATCCCCGCCACGACCGGGGCCACGGCCAGGACCAATGTCTTCGGGCGCGCCGCCGCGATCCAGAGCGCGAGATTCGACCCGGAGCCCGCCACGTCAGGGACGCCGCGGGAACTTGCCGAAATCGGGTTCGCGTTTCTCGAGGAAGGCATCGCGCCCTTCTTGTCCCTCGGCGGTCGTGTAGAAGAGCGCGGTGGCATTCCCGGCCAGCTCCTGGATACCGGCGAGTCCGTCCGTCTCCGCGTTGAAGGATGCCTTGAGCACACGCAGCGCGGTCGGGGACAGCCGGTTCATCTGCCGGCACCAATCGAGCGTGACGGACTCCAGCTCGCGCAGCGGGACCACCGTGTTGACGAGCCCCATCGCCAGCGCTTCCTGCGCATCGTATTGACGACACAGGAACCAGATCTCCTTGGCCTTCTTCAGACCGACGGTGCGGGCCATGAGTCCGGCCCCGAAACCGCCGTCGAAGCTGCCGACCCGCGGCCCGGTCTGGCCGAAGCGGGCGTTGTCCGCCGCGATCGTCAGGTCGCAGATCAGGTGCAGTACATGCCCGCCTCCGATCGCATAGCCCGCGACCATGGCCACGACCGGCTTTGGAAGAGTGCGGATCTGACGCTGCAGCTCGAGCACGTTCAGGTGCTCGACCCCGGCCTCGTCGCGGTACCCCTCGTCGCCCCGGATGCGTTGATCGCCGCCCGAGCAGAAGGCCAAATCACCCGCGCCGGTCAGGATGATGACGCCGACACGCGGATCCAGATGTGCGCGACGGAAGGCGTCGATGAGCTCGCGCACCGTCTGCGGCCGAAAGGCGTTGCGCACCTCGGGCCGGTTGATGGTGATCTTGGCGATCTGCTCCGCCTGTTGGTAGAGGATGTCCTGATAGAGGTCGCCGGGGGGCGTCTCCCACACGACGGGGCTCGGTACCTCGATTTCGGTTTGACCGGCCTGCTCACTGAACGCTGACGACACCTTGGAACCTCATTCACTCTCGATGATGGATTGCTCGCGAACGCCGTTCCAGAACGCGCGGTGCGTGCGCAGGCTCAGCTCCGCATCCAGACGGACCTCGATGAGCCCGGCCGGCTCGGCGCGCATGCCGGCGTCGATCGCCTCGGCCCAGGCTTGCGCGAAACCCGAGGCGTCGTCGACCGACCGATGCGCGAGCCCGAAGGCCCGCGCGAGGGCCTCCGGCTGCACGCGCTGCGGCGTTCGCCAAAGCGGCTCGAACCCCGGCAGTCCGCGTTGCGGCAGAGCGTCGAAGATACGGCCGCCGCCATTATTCAAGACAATGCACGGGCGGTCGAGCCTCTCCATCAGCAACAGGCCGCTGAGGTCGTGGATGAAGGACAGATCGCCCAGGAGTCCGGTGACGCCGCGTGTCGGCGCGATCCGTCCGGCGTTCAGTCCGGAGAGCGTCGAGCTTTGTCCGTCGATCCCGCTCGCACCGCGATGGCCGAAGACCCGCAGCGGCTTGTCCGACTGCCCCGACCAGGTGTCGAGCTGACGGATCGGCAGCGAGTTGGCGCAGAAGAGACCGTCCCCCGCGGGGAGGCGTTCCAGCAGATCGGCGATGAGATGGCCCTCGCACCAGGGCGATTGCTGCAGGAAGGCGCTGGCGAGCCGGTCGAGCGTCTGCTCCGCCGCGGCCCAGCGTTCGATCCAGGGTCCTTGTGCGTTGCGCTCGATGCGCGTCTGCAACAGCCGGCAAAAGGCGATTGGATCGGCGCTGATTCGGGCGATGACATCATGGTTAGGATCCGTCCAACGCTCGGCCGGATCGACGAGGATGGACGGGACGTCCTCGATCCAACCCGACAGCGTCTTGGAGACCGCTGTTCCGCCGAACCTGATCACCCAGTCCGGTCTCAGCGCCGCCGCGGCCTCGGGATTGCGCAGGAGGCTGTCGTAGCGCGTGATCCTCGCTGCCGTCGCCGTTCGAAAGCGAAGGCCGGACAGCGGGTCGGCTAAGACCGGGGCATCGAGCAGCTCGGCACAGGCGAAGATGGCCTCGGCTGCTGCGTCCGAGGGCATCATGGGGCCGCAGCAGATGATGCCGCGTCCGCGGAGGAGTGTCGTAAGCTCCTGCGGCCACTGCGGTGTATCGAAGCAGCACGCCTGATCCATCGCCGAGGACCGAAGCTCCGATCCGTCGTGCGGGCCGGCCTCCGCGCCTCCGAAGGCCCGAAACGGCTCGGCCGTGCAGGATGGCCCCGGCACGAGCGGCTCGCGAAACGGGAGATTCAGATGCACCGGACCGGGCCGCGGACCCCGGCTGACGAGCGCGGCGCGCAGCCCGAGCGCCCGTATCGCCTTGAGCGCGGCCGGGCCTTCTTCGGCGGGGCCCGGATCATGACACTCGCGGGTGAATCCGCCGAAGAGACGCGTCTGATCGATGGTCTGGTTCGCACCCCAGCCGCGCAGCTCGGGCGGGCGATCCGCCGAGAGCAGGATCAGCGGGACGCCGGATTCGGAGGATTCGATGACGGCCGGAAACCAATGGGCGAGGGCGCTGCCCGAGGTGCACAGGAGCGCAACCGGCCGAGCGGACGCCTGTGCCAATCCCAGTGCGAAGAAGGCGGCGCTGCGCTCGTCGAGGATGGGCGTCAGCTCGATCAGCGGTTGTCGCTGGGCGGCCAGGACGAGCGGCGTAGAGCGCGAGCCGGGCGAGAGTACCACCCGGCGCACACCGCCGCTCACCAGCCCGTCGAAGAGCGCCAGTGCCCAGCGTAGATTGCGACAACCCTGATCGGGCGTCTCGGCGTCGCTCATGCGAACTGCAGTGCCGTCGACATGGCTGCGAGCTTGTGCTCGGTCTCCTGCCACTCGGAGTCCGGGTCGGACCCCGCGACGATCCCCGCGCCGGCGTAGAGGTCCGCCGTGCTCTCGTGGATCTCGGCGCAGCGAAGCAGCACCCAAAGCTCCCCGGTGAGATCCGGCTCGATGATCCCGGCTGCCCCGGTATACCAACCGCGTCGGATCGTCTCGGAGCGGCGCAACCAGGCGCGCGCCAGCTCGCAGGGATGACCGTTGGTGGCCGGTGTTGGGTGCAGCAGCTCGGCGAGCTGAAAGACGTCCATACCCGGATCCAGCTCGGCGCGCACCAGGCTCCAGAGATGTTGCGCGTTGTTGAGCTGCATCACCCGAGGTCCGTCCGGCGGCTCGATGCGACGGCTGCAATGGCCGAGCGCATCTGTCACGGCGTCGACGACGACCATGTGCTCGTGCAGGTTCTTGCGCGAGGTCTGCAGGGCGCTCGTGAGCGCGGCATCACGGTCGGCACTTGCGGCGCGACAGACCGTCCCGGCGATTGCGTCCACCTCGATGCGGTCGCGTTGTTGGGTGAAGAGGCGCTCGGGTGTGGCCGCGACGAAGCTGGTCGCGTGTCGGCGGATCGTCACCACCTGACAGGACGGAAAGAGATAGGCCAACGCGGCGTTTAGCCGGGTCAGGTCGAAGCGCCGGCGACCCTGGAGCCTGAGTCGCCGACAGACGACGACCTTCTCCAGATGCGCCTGCTCGATCTGCTCGAGGGCCGACACGACGAGGTCCTGCCAACGTGCCGCATCCGGCTCGGTCGGCCCCTGATCGAGGCGCGCCGGTGTCAGCGGATCGAGCGCCGGCTGATTCAGCCGCGGGATGATCTGCTCCAAGCGCGCCTTCCAGCGCGCAAAGAGCTCATCTCGTGCGACCGGCAGCGCAGTCGAGAGGATGACCGCCGCCTGTCCGGCGCGCGAGGACAGCGCAAGCTCCGGAAGCCAGAGCAGCGCGTTGGGCAAGGTGTCGGGCTCGGCCGGTGCGTCGGGCACGGGCGAGGACGCGAAGCCGAGCATCGCGAATCCCGAGAAGCCGGTCTCGTCCGGGTCGAGATGCTCCCAGTGGGCCGACATCCGTTTGGCTGCCGTACGCAGGGTTTGAAGACGTCCCTCGCCCTGCGCGGTCCACTCGCCGGCGATCCCGTAGCCGGCGCGCACCTCGCCGCGATGATTGTGCGCGAACTGAAACTGCGGACCCGGGATCTCGGGCGCGATCGCCAGGGCTTGAGGCAGCTCCAGGACAAGGGAGACGAACCCCTCGGAGCGCGTGAGCGGCAGGTTGTCGATCGTCTCGGCGAGGCGCGCGAGGATCTGCTCGAGGGTCTTGAGCGGTGCAAGCATGAGTCAGTTTGAAGAACCGGCGGTCTGGTGTCTCTTCCCCGGATGCGGCGTCAAGCACCGCATCCGGGACAAGGCATCCTCGAAAAGCTCAGGCGGCCTGAGGGATCGACCAGAAGCGATCGATCGCAGCCGCCGTTTGTGCCGGCTGCTCCCACTGGAGCAGTCCGCGCGTCGGCGCGATGCGTTCGGCCCGCCAGTTCGAATGGTGGCTCAGGAAGTCCGGAAGCTCGTGAAAGTCGATGTTCGGATCGCGATCGTAGAGCACCAGCACGGGTTGCGCCACGTTCGCGTAGACGCCTTCGCGTGCGTTCGGGGTAAACAACTGACCGGACAGGAAGTAGAGCGGCGCGTACTTGGCACCCGGCTGATGCGAGGTCGCATAGGCGTACTCGATCATCTCGGGCGGGATGGCGCCGTGGAAGGCCTGCTTGTAGAAAAAACGAATGCTTGGCCGCGAGGTCAGCAGGGCGAAGAGCCCGTCGTTCACCACCGGCACGCTCAGCACCCTGTGGGCGCGCTCGGCGGCCTGACCGGTCGGCAGCCGGCGTGCGCTGAACCCGGTCGGGGAGATGAGCACCAAGGACTCGACCAACTCCGGCTTGATCAGCGCCGCCTGCGCGGCAAACTCGCAGCCGAGCGAGAAGGCCACCAGATCGCAGGGCTTGCCGACCACCTTCTCCAGAAAGTCGACGATGGCGTTGGCAAAAAGGCTCGGCGAGTACCGCCGGTTGCTGCGATCGGAATGGCCGAACCCCGGCAGATCGATCGCATAGACGGGCCTCTGCGAGCGATATTGCTGGAACAGCGGCTTCATCTCGAAGGCGCTGGGCGCTGCATTGATGCTGTGCACCAGGACCAGCGGACGGCCCGTGGCCGAGGTGTCCGCATAGTAATGAATGCGTCCGCCGTGCTCGGTCGCGAGATCGTGCCGCGGTGCGTCGAGCGCGGCCGGAAGGGCGACCTTGCCGGTCTTGGCGGCGGCTCGCGGATGCGAGAGTGCCGAATCCTTACCTGTGTCCATGTCGATAAAACCTCGTTATGTACTGCTTTCGATCGGGCGTGGTCTGCGTTGATCCCGCTCGGCGCGGCGACAGATCTCACGCGTGAGTCCTTTGAAGACGAAGCGGTGAATGGGTTCCAGTGAATACCAGTACAGCAGCCCCCAAACTCCGGCCGGGTGCCAGTAGGCCGTTGCCGTGAGGCGCGTGCCCCCGTCGGGCAGCGGGGCCAGGTCGAATTCCATCACGCCGGCACCGGGCGCGCGCATGCCGAAGGCCAGGCTGAGGCGTTTCTCGGGCTCGGCGCCGAGCACCTTCCAGTAATCGATGCGGTCGCCCGTGCGCACATCCTGCGGATGGCGTCGGCCGCGCACGCGACCGGGGCCGCCGATGGCCCAGTCCATCCACTCGCGAATGGACCAGAGCGTATCCAGGTAGTAATAGCGGTTGTCCCCGCCGATCGCGGACACCAGTCGCCAGACGGCGGCCGAATCCGCGCGGGTCTCGGACGTGCCCGAGGCGCGCTTGGCATAATAGGCGTAATCGATACGTTGATTGCGCACGGCAAAGGCACCCTCGGTCCAGCGCGTAATAGGCTCGCCGCTGCGCTCGAGCGCAAACGCGGCATCCACGGCCTCCCGAAACCCCAGAAGGTGTTGGGGGACCAGCCGGCGCGCCTCGGCATCGTCGGCGTAGAAGTCATGGCGCAGACCCTCGATCAGGGCACGCGCTACGTTGGTCGGCACCGATGTGATGAAGCGCAGCCAGTGCGCCGAGAGCCCCGGTGTCAGCACGGGGACCGGGATGATCCAGGGGCGGCGCTTGCCCGCCGCGTCGGCCAGGATGTACATCATCTGCGTGTAGGTCAGGGTCTCGGGGCCCGCGGTGTCCAGGCTCAGAGACGCGGCCTCCTCCACCCAGGGCAGCCGCACAAGATAGACCAGCAGATTCTCCAGCGCGATGGGCGGCGAGTTCGCACGCACCCAGCGCGGCGTGACCATGACCGGGAGATGATAAACCAGGTCGCGCATCACCTCGAACGCCGCCGAGCCCGGGCCGACGATGATCCCGGCGCGGATCTCGGTCACGGGGACTGAACCACGGCGCAGGACCTCTCCCGTGTCGCGTCGCGAGACGATGTGCTCGCTCACGGCATCCTCGGGGACGAGCCCCCCGAGATAGACGATGCGTCGCACGCCGGCCTTTGCAGCGGCATCGGCAAAGTTGCCGGCCGCTTCCAGGTCGAGACGCCCGAAATCGCGCCCAGCCGCCATGGAGTGCACCAGATAGTAGGCGACCTCGACGTCCTGAAGCGCCGCGGGCAGGGTCTCGGGCGCCAGTGCGTCAGCCGGCACGATCTCCACCGCGGGCCAGCCGCGCGCTTCGAGCGTCCCTCGGCTGCGCGAGCTTGCCCGCACCCGTCGCCTTTCGGCGAGCAGGCGCGGCACCAAATGACCGCCGATGTAACCGCTGGCGCCGAAGACCAGACACAGCCCTCCCGCTCCCTCGGACGCGGGCGTCGGATGATCTTCGGCAGGCGCTTGGTTCTCGCCTGCGCTCACGGCCGTCGTTTTTGCCATCGGGTCCCTGCTGCGGCGGTTGTCGCCTCGGCATCGGAGGTTTTTTCGTCGTCGGTCAGCCGCACTTCACGTGAAGGGGCAATCGCCGCCCGGAGTCGAATCGAACCCTCGAGTCCATGTCTCCGCCCCCATCCTCCCCCAGTCTTCGAGAGTGTGCGTTGATGCGGCGCAACAAATGTCAATTCAGTATGACGGGCTAAGTGTCAAGTGAAGTTTACAGCCATTTTGTGTGTTTGTCTGGTCCTGGCGGGCTGTTTCGGGCTGGTCGCACGGGAGGACGAGCACACGCCCCTATTGGACAAGGAAGTCGCCGAGGCGTTGCCCGGCGCGTCTCTTTCATCGCGCGGTGATGGTTCCGACCGGCACGTCGAGGCCGGTGTGGTTGACTCGGAGACGGGCTGCGCACTGCATTATCGCCTGTATCGACCGACAACAGCGCGGACCGAGGACCTGGTCGTCCTCGGGCATGGTTTCCTCCGCAGCCAGGAGCGCATGGCCGATCTGGCGCAAGCACTCGCCGAGGAGGGGATCCCGACCGTGACCCTGGATTTTTGCAATGCGCGGTTCTGGGACGGACGGCATGTCCGCAATGGACTGGATATGATTCGCGTGGCGGATGCGCTGGATGCAAAACGGATCGTCTATGCCGGATTCTCGGCCGGCGGGCTGGCGGCTTTAGTTGCGGGTCGCAACGACCCGCGCACGCTCGGCGTCGTCGCACTCGATCTGGTCGACGCAGGTCGGCTCGGCGAGGGGATGGCCGCCGGTCTGGATCGCCCGCTGATCGGACTGGTCGGGGATCCCTCGCCCTGCAACGCCGAGAACAATGGTCTCGCCGTCTTCTCCGCGACCGATCGTGCCGCCGTGGAGCGTGTCACGGGCGCCGAGCACTGCGACTTCGAGTCACCCACCGACTGGCTCTGTCGGCTGGTCTGCAAACGCGACGCACCCGACGAGTCATCGTCGCGTGGAGACATCATCGCGGCAGCCACCGAGGCGGTTGTTTCCTTGGTCGAGCCTCCGTCGAAGGAGAAGCAGGCGGATCAATGGGCCGGCGGATGACGTCTCGGTCGCTCAGCCTCCGAGACCTGCCGAAAGACCCGAATCGAAACGTCCGACCAGGATCAGACCCGCCAAGCCGCCGTAGAAACAAAGCGAGCCGAGCGGGATACTCGCGAGCGTCCAGAGCCAGGCGAGCGCCGCCACCGAGATGCAGATCGCGGTACCGTAGCCGATCGCGACAGGACGCGCGATCGGATGACCGAGCCGCCAATACACAAGTGCTGCGGCCGCCAATGCGATGATCCCCTTGATGCCGACCATCGCGTGTAGGAGTCGCACCAGATCCGGGTCCATCCCGCCCGCGGCCGAGAAGGGCGCGGTCACGACGGCTGTCGCCGCGGCGGTGGTGGCGATTGCGAGGACCAGCGCAGCCCTTCGACCAAGCGGACGGTCGCCGGTTGCCGCCGGGGTCCGGACGAGGGCGCGATCAAGAACGGATGTCAAAGACGCATACATGCCCATGGGATCGCCCCCGGCAGATGTGGAGAACGGGTCTACAATTATACGAAGCCTAAGTGTCGGCCTGCCGGAGTTCAACCCTATCCGATGCGATTGAAATCCCGACTTCGCAACGCCGCGCGAGCTTGGGATTTGCTCCGACGGAGGCCGCCGATGACCCGCTCTCAGCCCGACGAACAGGACTATTTAAGCCTCTTCCGAATCTACGGGGACGATCTCGGCTTGCTCTATCGCGAGCCCGACAGCGATCGCTATGCGCTACTGTTCGAGCAGGTCGTTCGGCTGTTGATCAAACCCTCGCCATTCAATCGATCGCTGCCCGAACCCTTCCGTGTCTCCGCGCGGCGCTATCACGACGGTGATCCGGCCACGGTGAAGCATCTCGGCCATCCCGCCAACCGCCACTTCATGCTGTGCGATCTGCACGATCTGATCAGTCTGCGGAGCCGCGTCGGCCGGAGTCGCCGAAAGGATCATCCATGACTGGCCTATCGGGGCGAACGGCCGTCTTGTGGCCCGGATCACGCAGGCCCCTCTCATGATCGGACGCCGTCGCTGGCTTTTTGCCGCGGCGATCCTCGTCGCTGTTCTCTCCGTCGCCTTGGCGGGGTGGCTGCTCGTCGCCGGAGGAAACCTCCGGATGCTCACAGGCGCGGTTCGAGGTCTGCTGAGCGATGCGGTACTTCCCGAGGGCTTTGCCGTCGGCAACGGTCGGATCGAGGCGACCGAGGTGGATGTCGCGACCAAACTGGCCGGACGGCTGGCCGAGGTGCGGGTACAGGAGGGCGATCGGGTCGAGCAAGGGCAGGTCGTCGCGGTGCTCGACACCGACGCCTTGGCGGCGCTGCAGCGCCAGGTTCGCGCCGAGCTGCGGCAGGCCGAGCAGGAGCGTCAGCATGCACTTGCGGTAGTGGAGCAGCGCGAGAGCGAGCTGGACTTCGCCCGGCGCGATCTCGACCGGCTGCAGCGGCTCTCGCGCACCGATCAGTTCGTCTCCGAGGAGCAGGTCGATCAGGCGCGCACCGGCGTGCGCAGCGCCGAGGCGGCCTTGTGGGCGTCGCGCGTGCAGGTGGTCGCGGCCGAGGCGGCGATCGAGGCGGCGCAGGCGGGCATCGAGCGCGTCGAGGTCGATATTGCGGACAGCACCCTCCAGGCGCCGCGCGGCGGACGGGTCCTTTACCGCTTGGCGGAGCCGGGCGAGGTGCTGGGTGTAGGCGGCAAGGTCCTGACCCTGCTCGATCTCGGCGACGTCTACATGGTCATCTTTCTGCCGACACCGGCGGCCGGACGGGTCCCGCTGGGTGCGCAGGCGCGCATCGTCCTGGACGCCGCTCCCGAGTATGTGGTCCCCGCGGAGGTCTCCTTCGTCGCCCCGCGCGCCCAGTTTACGCCCAAACAGGTCGAGACGCAGAGCGTGCGCGAGTCGCTCGCCTTCCGCGTCAAGGTGCGGATCGACCCCGATCTGCTCGCGCGTTATGAGGCACTGGTGAAGACGGGGCTCCCCGGCGTGGCCTACGTGCAGCTCCGGCCCGATCTGCCCTGGCCCGAGCATCTGGAACCGAGACTGCCGCCCCCGAGGTCATCGCTATGGCCGAGCACGCCGCCGGCCCCGTCGTCCGACTGAGCGGGCTGAGCCACGCCTATCCGGGTGTGGGCGCCCTGGACGAGGTGGCGCTCGAGCTTCCCGCCGGACGGCTGACCGGTGTCATCGGACCCGACGGGGTCGGCAAGTCGACCCTGCTCGGGATCATCGCGGGGGTGCGGCAGATCCAGTCCGGTCGGGTCGAGGTGCTGGGGCATGACCTGCGGCAGCGCCGCGCGCGCGACGCCGTGATCGAGCGTATCGCCTACATGCCCCAGGGTCTCGGTCGCAATCTCTACCCCAGTCTTTCGGTCCGGGAGAACCTCGATTTCTTCGGCCGCTTGTTCGGGCAGGACAAGGCGACCCGGGCGGAGCGCATCGCCGAGCTGACGTCGGCCACCGGCCTCGCCCCCTTCACCGAGCGTCCGGCGATGCATCTCTCCGGCGGGATGAAGCAGAAGCTCGGGCTCTGCTGTGCGCTGATCCACGACCCCGAGCTGTTGATCCTCGACGAGCCGACCACCGGGGTCGACCCGCTCTCGCGCCGCCGCTTCTGGGAGCTGATGGAGCGGCTGCGGCGGCGTCGCCCCGATCTGAGTATCCTGGTGTCCACGGCCTACATGGAGGAGGCTGAGCGCTTCGATACCCTGGTGGCGATGGACGCGGGCCGGGTGCTCGCCGCCGGTACCGTGAGCGAGCTGTGCGCAACCACCGGCGAGCGCGACATGGAATCGGTCTTCGTCGCGCTGCTGCCCGAGGAGCGCCGCGGCGGCCATCGGCGTCTGGTGGTGCCGCCTCGCACGCCCGATGGAGACGGGCCGCCCGCCATCCGTGCCGAGGGACTGACCCGGCGCTTCGGCGACTTCACCGCGGTCGATCGGGTCAGTCTCTCGATCCGCAAGGGCGAGATCTTCGGCTTCCTCGGCTCCAACGGCAGCGGCAAGACCACGACCATGCGGATGCTCACCGGCCTCCTTCCGGTCACCGAGGGCGAGGCGTGGGTCTTCGACCGGCCGGTGGATGCGGAGGACACGGCGCTGCGCCGGCGCCTGGGCTTCATGTCCCAGTCCTTCTCGCTCTACGGCGAGCTCAGCGTGCGCCAAAACCTGGACCTGCACGCGCGGCTCTACCGGCTGCCTCCGAAGCACATCCCCGCGCGCATCGCGGAGCTCACCGAGCGCTTCGACCTTGCACGCGTAATCGACGCCCGCGCCGAGTCCCTGCCGCTCGGGGTGCGCCAGCGTCTGTCGCTCGCGGTGGCGGTGATCCACGCGCCCGAGCTCCTGATCCTGGACGAGCCGACCTCGGGGGTCGACCCGATCGCCCGAGATCGCTTCTGGGAGCAGCTCCTGATCCTCTCGCGCGAGCAAGGGGTGACCATCTTCATCTCCACCCATTTCATGAACGAGGCCGAGCGTTGCGACCGCATCTCGCTGATGCACAGCGGTCGGGTGCTCGCCGAAGGCACCCCCGCGGACATCAAGGCCCGACAGAGCGCGGCGACGCTGGAGGATGCCTTCATTGCCTGCATGGAGCAGGGTGCGGCGGACGCGGGCGAGGAGACCGCCGCCGATCGGGAGACCACGCAGGATCCCATGCTCGTCCGGCCGCGGCGAAAGGCACGCCGGACCGCACGCTTTTCGCTGCGCCGGCTCTGGGCCTATACCCGGCGCGAGGGCACCGAGCTTCGGCGCGACCCCATCCGACTCGCCTTCGCCCTGCTCGGGCCGATGATCCTGATGATCGGGATGGGCTTCGGGATCTCGTTCGATGTCGACGAGATCGCCTACGCCGTGCTCGACCACGATCGCACCCCGGCGAGTCGGGACTACCTGGAGCGCTTTGCCGGCTCGACCTGGTTCTCCGAGCAGGCGCCGCCGGGTGATGCCGCCGAGATGTGGCGGCGGCTCGAGAGCGGCCGGCTGACCTTGGCGATCGAGATCCCGCCGGGCTTCGGTCGGGATTTGCAGCGCGGCGCCAGGCCCGAGGTCGGCTTCATCATCGATGGAGCCATCCCCTTCCGCGGCGACACCATTCGCGGTTATGCCGAGGGCGTGCATCGCGGGTATCTGGAGATCCTTGGGAGCAAGGTCTACGCGGGGCTGTCCGCATCTCCGGTGACCGTCGAGACGCGCTTTCGCTACAACCAGGACTTCAAGAGCGTCTACGCCATGGTGCCGGGGATCCTGATGCTGCTGCTCATCATGATCCCGGCCACCATGACCGCCGTGGGGGTGGTGCGGGAGAAGGAGCTGGGCTCCATCACCAACCTCTACGCCACGCCAACTAAGGGCGCGGAATTCCTGCTCGGCAAGCAGCTCCCGTACGTGGGTCTGGCGCTCCTGAGCTACCTAATCCTGCTCTTGATGGCGCTCTTCCTCTTTCGGGTGCCGCTTGCCGGGAGTCTCCTCGGGCTCACGCTCGGGGCGGTCCTGTTCGTCTTCGCGAGCACCGGGCTCGGGCTCCTCATGTCCACCTTCATGCGCACCCAGATCGCGGCGGTGTTCGGAACCGCCATCGTCAGCACGATCCCGACCATCCTCTTTTCCGGCATGCTGGTGCCGGTTTCCGCGCTGACCGGGCCGGCGCGCATCATGGGCTACGGCTTCCCGAGCGCCTGGTTTAATCACGTGAGCGTGGGGAGCTTCACCAAGGGGCTGACTTTGGCTGATCTGTGGCTCGATTATCTGGTGCTGGCGGCCTTCGGGCTCGGCTTCTTCCTGCTCGGGCTTGCCCTGCTGCGAACCCGGGAGCGTTGAGATGCGGCTCGCGAATGTCTACCGACTGGGGCTGAAGGAGTTGATCAGCCTGCGCTATGACCCGGTGCTGGTCTTCTTGATCATCTATGCCTTCACCTTCGCCATCATCGCCCCGTCCCGCGGGGTGAAACTCCAGCTCGAGCATGCCTCCGTGGCGGTGGTGGACGAGGACCGCTCGCAACTCTCGGTGCGCCTGACGGAGACCCTGCTCCCGCCGTACTTTCAGGCACCCGAGCAGATCGGGGTGGACGAGATCGACGCGGCCATGGACGCGGGTCGCTATACGTTCGTGATCGACATCCCGCCGCGTCTCCAGGCCGATGCCGCGGAAGGGCGTCGCCCGGCCGTGCAGGTCATCGTGGATGCGACCGCCATGGCGATGGCCGGCGCGGGGGCGCGCTATCTGGAGCGGGTGCTTGTCGAGGAGCCGCTGCTCTATCTCCAAGGCGATCGCGCGGAATCCTCACCGGCCGGGGCTCCGGCCGTGGCCTCGGTGATCCGGCTCGCCTTCAATCCCAACGGCGAGTCGGCCTGGTTCATGTCCGTGATGCAGATCGTCAACATGGTCACTCTGCTCGGCATCGTGCTCACCGGGGCGGCCCTGATCCGCGAGCGCGAGCACGGCACTATCGAGCATCTGCTGGTGATGCCGCTCAACGCCGCCGAGATCATGCTCGCCAAGGTTTGGGCCAACGGCCTGGTCATTCTCCTCGGCGCGACCTTCGCCATGGTCGCGATCGTCCAGGGGCTGCTCGGGGTGCCCACTGCGGGCTCGCTCGGACTCTTCGTGCTCGGCCTCGGGGTCTATCTCTTCGCGATCACCGCGCTCGGCATCCTGCTCGCCACGCTCGCCCGGACCATGCCTCAGTTCGGGCTGCTCTCCATCCCGGTGTTCCTGGTGATGTACATGCTCTCGGGCGCGAACACCCCGCTCGATGCCATGCCCGAGCTGTTGCAACGGGTGATGCTCGTCTCGCCGACGACCCACTTCGTCGCCTTCGTCCAGTCCGTGGTCTTTCGAGGCGCCGGGCTTGACCTGGTTTGGACGCACCTGGCCGCGACACTGGGGCTTGGGGCCCTGGCATTCGCCGCAGCCCTGGCCCGTTTTCGGCAGACGGTGAGTCTCAGTCGGCTGTGATCCGGCATCCCGCCGTCGATGCCGCGATGATTCGAAAACAGACTCAAGCCGCAGTGCCCTCGCGCTCGACATAGTCTTCGTAGTTCCCGCGGAAGTCGACCACGCCGCGGGGCGTCAGCTCGATGATCCGGGTTGCGAGAGACGAGATCAGCTCGCGGTCGTGACTGACGAAGATCAGTGTGCCCGGGTAGTCTTCCAGCGCGGTGTTGAGCGACTCGATGGACTCCATGTCCAGATGGTTGGTCGGCTCGTCCATCAGCAGGATATTGGGCTTCTGCAGCATCAGCTTGCCGAAGAGCATGCGGCCTTGCTCGCCGCCCGAGATCACGTTCACGGGCTTCTTGATCTCGTCCTGCGAGAACAGCAGCCGCCCCAGGGTGCCGCGGATGACCTGCTCGTCGTCGCCGGGTTGTTTCCACTGATCCATCCAGTCGTACAGGGTGGTCTTGTCGGCAAAATCGGCCGCGTGGTCCTGGGCGAAATAGCCCAGGGTGCTGTTCTCCGACCATTTGATCTCGCCGCCGTCGGGCGCGAGGTCGCCGGCGAGGCTACGCAGCAGGGTGGTCTTGCCGATGCCGTTGGGGCCGATGATGGCCACTCGCTCGCCGACCTCGACCGTCAGGTCTAGACCGCTGAAGAGCGGCTTGCCGTCGTAGCCCGTGGCGAGGCCCTCGACCTCTAGGGCCAGACGATAAAGCTTCTTGTCTTGACCGAAACGAATGAAGGGGTTGACCCGACTCGAGGGCTTGATGTCTTCGAGCTTGATCTTCTCGAGCTGGCGCTGGCGCGAGGTGGCCTGCTTTGCCTTGGATGCGTTGGCCGAGAAGCGGCTGACGAAGGTCTGCAGCTCGGCGATCTGGGCCTTCTTCTTGGCGTTGTCAGAGTAGAGACGCGTGCGCGCCTGGCTGGCGGCGGTCATGTACTCGTCGTAGTTGCCGGGATAGACGCGCAGCTCGCCGTAGTCCAGGTCGGCCATGTGGGTGCAGACGCTGTTCAGGAAATGGCGATCATGCGAGATGATGATCATGGTGCTGTTGCGCGCGTTCAGCACCTCCTCGAGCCAGCGGATGCTGTTGATGTCCAGGTTGTTGGTGGGCTCGTCCAGCAGCAGGATGTCCGGATCCGCGAACAACGCCTGAGCGAGCAGCACGCGCAGCTTCCAGCCGGGTGCGACGGCGCTCATCGGGCCTTCGTGCTGCTCCAGCGGGATATCCAGGCCGAGCAGCAGCTCGCCGGCACGCGCCTCGGCGGTGTAGCCGTCCAGCTCGGCGAAATGCACCTCGAGGTGGGCCACCTCCATGCCGTCTTCCTCGCTCATCTCGGGAAGCGCATAGATGCGGTCGCGCTCCTTCTTGATCTGCCACAACTCCTCGTGGCCCATGATGACGGTGTCGAGCACCCCATAGTTCTCGAAGGCGAACTGGTCCTGGCGCAACTTGCCGAGCCGCTTGCCGGGCTCGACCGAGACGTTGCCCGCACTCGGCTCCAGATCCCCGCCCAGGATCTTCATCAGGGTAGATTTTCCACAGCCGTTGGCACCGATCAGGCCGTAGCGATTGCCGCCGCCGAATTTAACGGAGACGTTTTCGAACAACGGCTTGCCGCCGAACTGCATGGTGATGTTGGCTGTGGAGATCAAAGGAGGGTTCCGCAAGAGACTGAAAGAGAGGGGCGGGCCGCCGACATTCGACGGACTGAAAACGCAAAAAGCCCCGCAGGTGGCGGGGCTTTTTCAGCTCAGGTGACTGGCACCTGAAGGCTGTTTTTACTTCGGTACGACGTTGGTCGCGCTCGGGCCCTTCTGGCCTTGCTCGACGTCGTAAGAGACGCTTTGTCCCTCGGCCAGCGACTTGAAGCCACTGCCTTGGACGGCGCTGTGATGGACGAAGACGTCCTTGGAGCCGTCGGAAGGAGCGATGAAGCCGAAGCCCTTCTCATCACTGAACCACTTAACTGTGCCTGTAGCCATTTACGGTATTCTCTGATTTAACGAAACGTGTTGTACATATGCAGGCGACTGTCGGGAGATTACGGAAGGATCTGCCACGTCACGCGGAGAGGAGGAACAACCGAAATACTACAAGGAAGCACTGCACGAGACGCATCATGCCCAAGAACGAATCGTTTATCAAGGTTTTTCTGTAGGTTTTTCTGCAGGCCCGGGTCGATGCGAGAATATACCGAGCACACGTGGGTTTTTCGGAAAGCAGGGTGCGTCCTGCGCGTGTCGGGACAAGGCGCGCCGACGAGGCGTAGCGGCCCCTACGGCGAGGCGGCGCAACGCCGGCCTGGCGCGCGCGGGGCGTGCAATGCGGCGAAAAATCCGCGTGTGCTCGGTATATCTGCACAGGCTCGACGACAACCTAAGAGGTCACCCGGATGAGAATCCTTCATACCATGCTGCGCACCGGCGATCTGCAGCGCTCCATCGCCTTCTACACCGAGATCCTCGGGATGAAGCTCCTGCGTCAAAAGGACTATCCGGAGGGCGAGTTCACCCTTGCCTTTCTCGGCTACGGCGACGAGTCGGAGCAGACCGTGATCGAGCTGACCTATAACTGGGGCGTCGAGCACTACGACTTGGGCAGCGGCTACGGCCATATCGCCATCGAGGTCGACGACGTCTACTCGGCGACGGACCGGATCAAGGCGAAGGGCGGCAAGATCATCCGCGATGCCGGGCCCATGAACGCCGGCAGCACCATCATCGCCTTCGTCGAGGACCCGGACGGCTATCCGATCGAGCTGATCGGCGCGCGATAGGGGGGTTGGGCTCGCTCATACAACGCGGCCACGACGCTGATCGGACCCGTAGGGTGCACATGCGCAGCGCAGTCCACCGGCGCAGGCGCAGGCGCAGGACTCGGTGAACTTCGCTTTCGCTCGTCCAGCCTACCGCCATGTGATATCAACACGGCCGCGGGTTTCGGTTGCGAGCGGTTCATCTTGATCCGCTGCGCCCACCCTCGTGGTCGCTCAGTCGTTTACAAGCGCTGCTAGGATCGCGTCGACCTCGTCCGAGGTGTAGTCGCAAACCTCGCTCAGGTGTCCCCAAACGGGCTTGGGCCAGCAGGGATCGGTCGGGCTTCGGCCGATGACATGGACATGCAGTTGCGGGACCAGATTGCCGATCCAGGCCACGTTGACCTTGGTGCATTTCAGAACGGCCGTCAGATAGTCCGAGACGTGCTTGCAGTCGGCGAGGACCGCGTCCCGCTGCGCGATCGGCAGATTCAAGAGATTGGCTAGGTCCGTTTCCGGCACCAGGATCAACCAGGGCACGGCCGCGTTGCGATGCAGGAGCAGGTGACTCGCGGACAAGCGGCCGAGCTGATGGCAATCGGCAAGGAGTCGGGGATGCAGGATGAAGTCGGTCATGACCATCGGGCTTCGTTTTTCCAAAGGCGGCAATCGATCAATCGAAGGGGTTACGGCACATCATGCAGATCAACGATCCGAACGCCTACCGTCGTTGCGAGGAGATCGATCTCATCGGCGACTTGATCAATGTGCGCGGCCGCCGTGTCCTGGAGCTGGGCTGCGGCGCCGCCTACATGACCCGTGCGCTGGCCACCCGGTTCGGCGCGGCCCGGATCACGGCGACCGAGGTCGATCGCATCCAGCACGCACGCAACCTCGCGATCGCGGATCTGCCGCAGGTGACCTTTCGCTTCGGCGGCGCCGAGTCGATCGCGGATCCGGATGCCAGCTATGACCTCGTCGTCATGCTCAAGTCGCTCCACCATGTCCCGATCGCGGCCATGGATCAAGCGCTGCGCGAGATCCATCGCGTGCTGGTCCCGAGCTGTCTGCTCTATGTCTGCGAGCCCGTCTATTGGGGTGATTTCAACGCCATCATGCGGCTGATCGACGACGAGCGTCTGGTCCGCGAGGCCGCATTCGAGGCCCTCCGGAATGCCGTCGATGCGGGGCTGTTCGAGCTGGTGGAAGAGGTCTTCTTCGAGTCCGAAGGCATCTATCCGGACTGGGAGAGCTTCGCCGCACGCTTCATCGACGTGACCCACAGCGAGCGAAATCTCGACGCCGCCCGTTTGGCCGAGATCCGCGCGGCCTTCGAGCGCCATCTGACACCGCAAGGCGTGCGCTTGTGGAAGCCGCATCGGATCGATCTGTTGCGGCGGGTCGACTGAACCGAACATGAGCCGAGCGCACGATCCGGACCACATCGACCGAGCCGGAGCGTCATGAGCACAGTCCCCATGGCGCCGCCACGCATCGCCTTCTGGCATCGCAAGGGCGGAACGGGCAAGACCAGTCTCGCCATCGGCTGCGCGGTGCGTCTGGCCGGCGGATCCGCACCCGAGACTTATGCGGAGCGGCACTCGCCCGCGCCCGGTGCGCGGCTGCTGCTCTTGGATACCGATCCTCAAGGCACGGCCGCGGCCTGGGGCGAGCGCTTCGCCGACCGGTTCGGAATCGCCGTGCGGGCGGACAGCGGGTTTGCGCTCTGGCGCGACTGGGCCGAGCGCGCCGACCGCTTCGATGCCGTCCTGGTCGATTGCCCGCCGACCGTCAGTCCCGAGGTCATGGAGATCCTCGCGGGTGTCGATCGGCTCTTGGTCCCCACCCGCCCGGCCTGGCCGGATGTCTGGGCGCTGGAGTCCGTCGCCGATCTGGTCGCGGATCTTCATCGTCAAGGGGCGCGCCTCGCGGCCGGCGTTGTCTTCAACCAGGTCGGCGACGAAGCACTCGCGCCCTTCGCGGCGGCAATCGCAGACCTGGGCCTCGATCTTCTTCCCGATGCTATCCCGCGCGACGACTCCTGGCCCGCGCTCTTCAGCGGCGGAGAGCCACCGGACAGCGCAGTGCCTCTTGTCGGCCACCTGAGGCGATCGGCCTCCATCCCCACGACCCGAAGAAGCACCTGATCCGTCACATGGTCTTGTGTGAATGGCAGATCATTTGATCGTCCGTCTTCCTGCGAGGGGCGAGAGATGCTTTAGACCTCAACGCTTGTCGCCGCGGCTGGAACGGCCTAACGTTCGACGTATGTAGAACATTCCACAGTTGCCGGATTATGCAAGAGATCGTCTCCATCCGCGAAGCCAACCAGCACCTATCCCGTGACCTCGAACGGGTCGAGCAGGGTGCCGAGCTCGTCATCACCCGGCGCGGCAAACCCATCGCCCGAGTGCTGCCGATCACCGAGGCGAAGCCGCTCCTGAACGACGCCCAGCGCGCCGCCCGCGAGCGGTTGCGGGAGCGCATGAGCCGCGGCTACGACCTCGGCGTCACACGCAGCGCCCGCGATAGCCTCCACGAGCGCGGCCAATGAGCCGGCAGCGCTTCAGCGTCGACACCAACATCCTCATCTAAAGCATCAACAAAGATGCCGGCCCCCGATCGCCTCTTTGGCCTTGAAAATCCACCTCAACGGCATTGACCGATTGACCCGCGCAGCGCCTGCGTTGCGAGTGCTTGGCGGCTCGCGAACCCGGCGGGCGACGTTGCATGTCCCGCCGGGCGCGGCTCAGTAGAGACCGCGCAGGACGTCGGCCTCGATCTGGCGTGCATAGGGGCCGAACTGTTTTTGCTGCTCGGTCGCCCACTGCAGCTCGGCCCAGGTCTGCATCCGTCGCTCGGGCTGGCCGTCCGGGCGGAGACACTCCGCCGAGTGGGGTCGGGCATCACGATAGTCTCGGTCGAGATCGCTGTCGTACATGGCTGGATCCTCGGTGCTTCTGGCTGAAAAAGGTCGAAGACGTGGATCCTGAGGCAAAGACTGCACCAAAATCCTACGACGCCTGTCATCTTTCGGAAACTCTGAGTCCATTCATCGGGAAATTCAATCCCGAGCGGCGGTGTCGCCGTCGGAGTCGTGCTTGGAGATCAATCGGATCTTGCGAGGTCGGGAGTGGATGAAGGGCGGATCGTGATCAGGCCATGCGGCCCGCCAGGCTCAGCGCGATGCGGACGCTTCGGTCGGTCAGGCAGCGGCTCGGGGCCCGATGCGGCCCCGAATTGGTGCGACCCTCGACCCGAAACGGGTCGAGGGTTCTCTCGACGTCAGAGCGCTCGGCAATCCGAGAGGACGACCTCGGTCTTGGTTCCACCGGAGCGCGAGCCTTGGGCCTCCATCGCTTCGACGACGTCCATGCCCTCGACGACCTTGCCGAACACCACATGCTTGCCGTCCAGCCAAGGTGTCGCGTCGACCGTGATGAAGAACTGCGACCCGTTGGTGTTGGGGCCGGCGTTCGCCATCGAGAGCATGCCGGCCTCGGTGTGCTTCAACTGGAAGTTCTCGTCGGCAAACTTCTCCCCGTAGATGGACTCGCCGCCCGTGCCGTTGCCGCGGGTGAAGTCGCCGCCCTGGATCATGAAGCCCGGAATGATGCGATGGAACGGACTGCCGGCGTAGCTGAGCGGCTTGCCGCTTTGGCCCATGCCCTTCTCGCCGGTGCAGAGCGCGCGGAAGTTCTCGGCCGTCTTCGGGACCACGTCGGCGAACAGCTCGATCGTGATGGTGCCGGCGGGCTCGCCGCCGATCGTCACGTCCAATGCAACCTTGGGATTGTCGGCAAGTGCGGGTGTCGTCATAGCAGCTAAGAGTACCGTGGTGAGGTAGAGGGATGGTTTTGACATGGTCAAGTCCTGTCGTGGTGGAACGTTGTGAGTGATCCTCGGAATAAAAGGCCGGAGGCGGCCTGACATCATGCGGCCGGCGGTTCGGTCTCGCTCCCGACGAGCCCGTCCGGCGGAGGACAGCGTGCGACCAAGGCATCGGGCAGCTCGCCGCGGCCGGCTTGGTAGAGTGCGCCGGACTCGAGCATGATGGTGACCATCACGGCAAGCAACAGCGGAACCACGCCGATGCGTGCCCAGATGGCGCTGGCCATATCCTGCGACTCGATCTTGTGCCGCTCCATCTCCTGCATCGCCGGCGGCAGGGTCCTGAGCTGCGCCGCGATCTCGGTCTCGTCCTGCTTGCCCACCAAGGCGATGCTCAGGATCGCTGCACAGACCAGGTAGGCGATCAGGATCAGCCGATAGCGGCTTGCGGCCAGCCGCCAGTGGGTTGCGGCAAACCAGCTCGCGCCTTTGCCGGGTCGCCGCGATAGGATCCAGGTCACGCCGATGACCGCCAAGGAGAGGGCGAGCGGGATCGAGACCGCAAGCCACTTGTAGCGCCCGAGCACCGAATCCGGCTCCGCCATCGAGCCCGCGAGCAGCGCCACCCCGATCAGCAGGTTGAAGACGATCAGGTTGACCATCGCCAGCTCATGCGGCGTCTTGGCCTTGCGGCGGGTCGTGTCGTCGAGGGGGAAGAACATGGCTGTCGCGTCCGTGGAGGTCAGGCGGAGCATCCGATCCGGGTCGCGCGAAGAGCGCACCCGGAGCCGGCGTCATTTTGGAGCCTCTGCTCCCGGAAACGCAAACCCGAGGGGCTGGACCCGGGCGCAGCGGCGTGCTCGGGTTTGTGCGATCATCGCTCGACCGTCACGAAAACGAAATCACTGAGGAGCCAGGACGAGGATGCCCGAGATCACCCCCTACGCGGACAACAGCGCCGAGGCCATGCTGCGCGTCATCTCTCTCTTCATCATCGGCGATGGCGAGGTGAAGGACGAGGAGATGGACATGCTCGAGAAGCTCGGGGTCTTCGAGCGCTTCGGCGTCGACCGCGAGGACTTTGCCAAGGTCTTCGACGGCTACTGCGACGACCTCATCGCCCATGCAGGCACGGCGCGCTTCGTCGGGCTCGCCGACCCGGATTGGGTCGACACTATCTTGGCGCCGGTCACGGATCGCATCTCGCGCCGGACCTTGGCCCGGATCCTTCTGCTGCTGGCGCGCTCGGATGGCTTTTTCTCGGACGCAGAGCTCGTGATCTACCGCCAAATGCTCGACCGTTGGGAGATCGACATCGACTCACTCGCCGAGCCGGACTGAGCGGCGGCCGATACCGACCGCTGGGCGCGTGCCGCGCGCGGCTCGGCTCAGCAGCGTGGACAAGGCTCCACCGGCAAACGCTCTTGAATCCAGCCAGCTCCGGCGCGGCTGCCGACCATCCCTCCGCCGACGTTGTACACATTCGTGAATCCTCGGTCGAGGAGCGCTTTCTGCATGTGGCCGCTGCGGTTCCCGGTCCGGCAGATAAGTGCGACCGGGGCGTCCTTGTTGCCGCCGACCTCGGCCAACACCTGATCCGCGAAGCCGTCCGGGCCTTTCGGGTGGCGCATGTCGATGCGCTGCGCACCTTCAGCGACCCCGGTTTGGCGCCACTCCATCGGCGTGCGGATATCGATCAAGGTCACCTCGCCGCTTTTCGTGCGCTCGAACGCCTCGGGGACGGTCAGGGTCGGTCCCGTCGTCGGGAGACATCCGACCAGCAAAAGCACGGCGGCGACCGCCGCACCGGCGAGATGTGATCCGGGTTGTGTAAATGTCATCTGAAAGTCCCTGCAACAACATTGATGAAGACTGCCGCGCTACATAGGTGCGAGACGAGGCGACACAAGGCCGCGTGCTTATGGCTGGACTCGCCCGGGTATACTTGACGCCCCGACCGCTCGGCGCTGCATCTCGGCGCGTTGCCGGCCACGGTTCCTCGGATCATCCACATTCGCCATACACGGAGTGCCTGATATGACCCAGTCCATCCTCGTCGGCAAAGGGCCCGAGCCGGTCTCGATCCTCTCGCGCATGGCCAACCGGCACGGTCTGGTCGCGGGTGCGACGGGTACGGGCAAGACGGTGACGCTCCAACGGCTCGCCGAACAGTTCAGCCGCATCGGCGTGCCTGTGTTCCTCGCCGACATCAAGGGCGATCTCGCAGGCATCAGCCAACCTGGAGGCGGTAATCGGCGCGTCGCCGAGCGTGTCGCCGAGATGGGCCTGGAGCAGGAGGAAGGCTTCGTCTTTGCGGGCAACCCGGTGATGTTCTGGGACATCCAGGGCGAGCAGGGTCACCCGGTCCGCACCACCCTGACCGAGATGGGACCGGTGTTGTTGTCGCGGCTCCTGAATCTCAACGAGGTGCAGGAAGGCGTCATCAACATCGTCTTCCACGTGGCCGACGAGAATGGTTGGCTGCTGCTCGATCTGAAGGATCTGCGTGCCCTGTTGGCGCATGTCGCCGAGAACGCCGCGGAGCTCCAGACCCGTTACGGCAACGTCTCGCCGGCGAGCGTGGGCGCGATCCAGCGTCGCCTGCTCGTCATCGAAAAACAGGGTGGGGATCTCCTCTTCGGCGAGCCCGCGCTCGCCTTGCAGGACATGATACAGACCGACGAGCAGGGTCACGGCTACATCAACATCCTGGCCGCGGATAAGCTCATCCACACCCCGGAGATCTACTCCACCTTCCTGCTCTGGCTCCTGTCCGAGCTATTCGAGGAGTTGCCCGAGGCGGGCGACCAGGACAAGCCAAAGCTGGTCTTCTTCTTCGACGAGGCGCATCTGCTCTTCAAGGACGCGCCGAAGGTCCTCCTGGATAAGATCGAGCAGGTCGTGCGGCTGATCCGCTCCAAGGGTGTCGGGGTCTATTTCGTGACTCAGAACCCGATGGATGTCCCGGAGACTGTCCTCGGGCAGCTTGGAAACCGCATCCAGCATGCCTTGCGCGCCTTCACGCCGCGCGACCAGCGCGCGGTGCGGGTCGCCGCCGAGACCTTCCGACAGAATCCGGCGCTCGACACCGAGACCACCATCACCGCGCTCGGCGTCGGCGAGGCGCTGGTCTCTACCCTCGACGAGCAGGGGATTCCGGGGATCGTCCAGCGGGTCAACGTCGCGCCGCCCGGAAGCCATCTCGGCCCCATCGAGCCCGAGGTTCGCAAGGCCGTCATGGATCAGTCGCTGGTGAAAGGTGTCTACGACGTCTCGATCGACCGCGTCTCCGCCTACGAGATCCTCGAGCAACGTGCCGAGCAGGCCGCCGTGGCCTCGGCCGCGCCCGAGATCCCGGATCTGTCCGAGTATTTCGGCCGCAGTGGCAAGACCGCCCCGACGTCGTCGACCGGCAAGGCCCCCGCCCGGCGCGCGGGTACGCGCCAGACTCCGGTCGAAGCGTTTGCGACCAGCGCCATGCGCTCGCTCGGCAGCCAGATCGGCCGTCAGCTAGTTCGCGGGATCATGGGCTCGCTGACCGGCGGGAGTACGCGCGGGCGCGGGTGACGCGGACGAGACCGAAATCATTGTGCGTCGAACGCCGGAGTCGTACCTCCGAGTGGGTCCGATCGGCTCCGCAGTCCAGTGGTAGGACGGGCAGCGAGGCCAACAGATCGTCGACCTTGTCGGTCAATGACTTGGAGCCGGCTACGCAAGCCGGTCTCTGAGCCCCGGTTGGATAACCGCCTTGCTGCGCTCGGACCGGTCCCTACTACCCTGCACAGAGGCGTTGCCGAGCAGTCGGTCGGACCGACTCGGACGAGCTGAGATGCCACGATCGAGCACGCCGGGCAATGTTTCCTTGAAAGAGTCGGTTTCCTGGTCGATCCTATCTTTCAGTGTACGAACGTCGGGTTATCCGGTTGGTCGGTGATCAGCGCAGTAGGACGAGCGCTCCGGAAGCAGGTATCGCATGGATCGGACGAACCGATCTCGGTGGCCACGACGCGTAGGAGAACAGCAAGCGAGCGGTCTTGGCGAAGGTCATGCTCCGCTCACCGACGCGAAACCGACCCGGAGGAGATGCCATGTACGTCGTCACCAACCGCAAGGTCAACAACCGTAAGGAAGGGCTGGAGATTTTTGGGGATACGCCGAACACGGTCGGCCCAAACGAGCTGCGGCTCGTGAATGTCACCAAGCAAGGCTCCCACTACACCACCGAGCTGCTTACCGACAAGCTGACACAGGCCGAGGTGCGGGA
The DNA here is from genome assembly GCF_900106925.1 of Thiocapsa roseopersicina. GTDB lineage: Bacteria > Pseudomonadota > Gammaproteobacteria > Chromatiales > Chromatiaceae > Thiocapsa > Thiocapsa roseopersicina. The sequence continues at coordinate 170,159 of NZ_FNNZ01000009.1, read as the reverse complement.
GCTGAAGCGTCGGCATGCGCTCGACATCGACGAGCGGGCGGATTGGTACGCGAGCCTGAGGGTTGCCTGCGATCTCATGGAGCAGGCGGCGCGCGAGAAGCGTCATCTGCTCGTCTATGTCCACGGCTACAACAACGACATGAAAGACGTGCTGGGCACAGCCGAGACGCTCGAGGCGCTCTACAACGTCATCGTTCTGCCCTTCAGTTGGCCGGCGAACGGCGGCGGAGCGGTCAGCGGGACGGCGGACTACCTCGACGATAAACAGGACGCGCGGGTCTCGATGGACGCACTGAACCGCTTCTTCGAGAAGGTGCAGTTCTACCACGAGAAGCTGACCGAGGCGCGTCGCGAGGCATTTTGGCAGCAGGCGATGGCGGAGGACGGCGGCCGGGGCAATCGGGAGGCCGTGCAGGCGCGTTTCACGCAGCTGTTGGCCGAGGACTGCAAGGTCACGCTCAATCTGATGTGCCACAGCATGGGCAACTATGTGCTCAAGTACGCACTGCAACCGAGTGCCGCCGCCGCCGCGAAGCTGATTTTCGACAATGTTTCGCTGGTTGCCGCCGATACGAACAACGCGGCTCACGAGACCTGGGTCCAGCGCATCCAGTTCCGCAACCGTCTCTATGTCGTGATCAACGAGAACGACTTCGCCCTTGCTTGGTCGCGTCGCAAACCCGGCGAGGCGCAGCGGGCGCGCCTCGGCCATTACCTCAAGAACCTGTTCGCGGCGAATGCACGCTATATCGACATCACCCGTGCCGAGGGCGTCGGCAACGCGCACGGCTATTTCGCGGGCGAGCCGGTGGCGCGCAACGCGGCGCTCAAGGCGGTGTTCAGCGATGCCTTCGAAGGCGGGCGGGCGGAGGATCGGTTGGCCTATGCGGCCGATATCAACGCCTATCGGTTGATCTAAATCGCGCCAAGCGCGGTATGCGATATCTTTGGATGGGATCGGCCCCGGCAGACTTGACGACCGTTGGAGGCGGCGCGGTTTAAAAGACAAAAATTAAATCATTTTAAACCGCGTCAGGCTAAGGGTTGTGGATGCAGCAAACGTCGAGCTCACTCGAAAATGAGCATCTCGCTCGGGACGCGGTTTAAAGAAGCACGCTGACCAGCCGCACGGCCGAGCGCTCGACGGCCTTCTGCATGACGGCGCCGACCAATGCCTTGCCGAAGACCTCATGCACGCGTGTCCCACCCACATCCGTGCGGATCGAGGCACCGAGACAGCCAACCTGCTCGAGTTTTTCCAGGATCTGCGCTTGAGTCAGGCGTTCGGGCTCGTAGTGGACGGTGATGCTGCCTGCACGCGGATTCACGCGCACCTCACGGACACCCTCGGTGGCGAGCAGCTCACCCTCGGCCAGGCGTGCGCTCACCGGGTCGCAACGAAACGAGCCGGAACGGATCCGTAGGCGGCCGGGGACGTGATGGATATAGTGGCTCATGGACGGATGCCTCGCGATGGAAGAGCAAATGACGACAAGTGCATGGTATGGCCGGCTCTCGGCAAATGCAAATCCTTCGCATTCCCGGTATCCTTACGGGGTCTTCGGATCCGCAAGACAGACACTCCACCGGGAGTTCCGCGCCGAATCCCTTTTATCGACTGGCGTTAAGGCACAAGCAACGGGGCTCTACCGGTCCATGCATCAGCTTTCACGACGAGATCGCGCACGATGAACAATGACGATGATTGGTTGGTCTTCCAGCTCGAGGACCTGATGGCGCGGGTGAAGCCGGGAACCCTGTCGCTCAAGGAGTTTCTGCGCACACCCTCGCTCAGCTGCTCGGTCTATCACCTCCCGGCCGGCTCGCGCGACATGGCGAGCGCGCACGAGGAGGACGAGCTGTATCTGGTGCTCGGCGGACGGGGGCGACTGCGGGTCGGGGAGAGCGAGCACGCGGTCCGCGAAGGCACGCTGATGTACGTGCATGCCGCGTGCGATCATGCTTTTTTCGATGTCGAGGAGGATCTGACGGTCCTGGTCTTCTTCGGCGCGCCCGTGCGCCGTCTAAACCGCGCCGGGAGCTCCGGCGAAGGCATTGACTGAGGTCGATATGCCGAGGCAGCCAAGGTGACTGGGAGTCTGTACGGTTTAGAGTTTTAAAATCAATCGCTTAAACCGCGCCGACTCCAACGGTCGTCAAGTCTGCCGGGGCCGATCCCATCCGAAAACGTTGCATACCGCTCCGGGCGCGGTTTAACGACGGACGATGTCCTTGATCTGTGCCAGTCGCGCACTCATCGACCCGTCCGTTTCTCCGTCGAGCCGCACACCCTTCAGTGCATTGAAGAGGATGCCGATGGTGGTGCCGTTGTGCAGCAGTGCGCTCGCGACCGGGGAGAGGGCACCTCCGATCGCGCCGGCCAGGATGCCGGTGTTGATCCCGATGGCTGCGCGGAAGTTACCGCGGATCAGGGCCATGGTCTTGGTTGCGATCTCGCGGGCGTCGGCCACGGCGCCGAGGCGGTCGTCCATCAGCAGGATGTCGGCGGTGGCGCGGGCGATGTCCGCGCCGCGCGGCATGGCGATGCCGACATCGGCGGCGACCAGTGCCGGGCCGTCGTTCACACCGTCGCCCACGAAGGCCACGCGGCTGCCGTCCGCCTGGAAGCGAGCGATGAGGTCGGCTTTCTCCTCCGGTGCGACCTCCGCGTAGAAGGCGTCGAGATTCAACTCACGGGCCAGGGCCTCGGCCTTTTGGCGGCGGTCGCCCGTGATCATCACCAGACGACGAATCCCTTGTGCCCGCAGGCGGTCGAGCGTCTCGCGGGTCTCGGCCCGCAGGGTATCGCGCAGGGCGATCAGCCCGACCGGTCCATGCCCATTGCCGACGAACAGCAGGATCTTGCCCTCATCTTCGAGACGCGCGATCTGCTCGGCATGCTCTTCGAACGCGATGCCGCGATGCTCTTCCAGATAGTGACGGCTGCCGACCAGAATATGCTCGCCCTCGACCTCGGCGGAGAGGCCGTGCGCGACCAGATAATCGACCTCGCCGTGCGAGATATGCTGCAGATCGCGCGAGCGCGCCGCCTCCACCACGGCGTTGGCCACCGGATGAGACGCGTGCTCCTCGACCGAGGCGACGAGCGCGAGGAGCGCCGTCTCGGTGCAGCCTGCCTGTTTTCTCAGCACCACGACATCGGTGACCGCGAGCTCGCTGTGGGTCAGCGTGCCGGTCTTGTCGAAGACGATGGTGTCGACGCCTGCGAGGTGCTCGATCGCCTCGCCGCCCTTCATCAGAACGCCATGCGCGGCGGCCTGGTACATCCCGGATTTGAAGGCGACCGGCGTACCCAACTTGAGCGCACAGGAATAGTCGACTAGAAAGACGGACTGCAGGCGGGTCAGGTTGCGGGTCACGCCGTAGACCACTGCACCCGTCCCCAAGGTCAGATAGACCCGCTGATCGGCTAGCCGGTCGGCCTCGCGCTGGGTGTCCGAGCGCTTGTCCAGCGACTCCTGGATGAAGCGCGAGATGCGTGCGGTGGTGGTCTCCGCGCCGACCTGCGTTGCCTCGATGCGCAGCTGGCCCTCGATCAGGACCGAGCCGGAGACCGCGCGGCGCGGCGCCTCCTTGCGTACCGGGACGTCTTCTCCGGTGACGGCGGCTTGATTGACCAGGGCGCTGCCGCCGACGACGCGGCCGTCGACCGGGATGGTCTCTCCGGTGCCGACCACAACCACCTCGCCGGGCATGACCTGATCGCCCGGAATCTGCGTCAGCTCGCCGTCGCGCTCGACCCAGGCCATGGCCGGCTCGGGTCGCAGCAGCTTGCGCAGCAACCGGTCGGACTGGCGCTCGGTCCGCCGTTCGAGGAAGTTGCCGAGCGCAAGCAGGAAGTCGGTGATATTGGCCGTATACAGCTCGCCTCGGGCCGCGGAGAGGCCGATCGCCAGCGCGTCCAGCACCTCGACCTTGATGCCCTTGCGGATCAGCGTCTCGGCGCCGGTCCCCAAGGTCGAGGCGACGTTGGCCACCGTGAGCGCGACCTGGAGCGGGCGGCTCAGAAAGGGCAGGAGTGCGATGGTGGCCGCGGCGGTCACCATCGGCGCGATCTCGGCCTCGCGCGAGCCGCCCCCCGCGGAACCGGGTTCGATCCGAGCGGAATAGGCATCCAGTCGCCGAAGCACGCTGTCGCGGGCGCCGGCGGACTCGCGATAGACCACGACCAAACTGCGGGCGCCGCAGCTCGCGCGCGCGCTCGTGACGACCCCGAGCGGATCCATCCAGTCTTCCAGGTCGTCGGGGTCGAAGCCCGGCGCGCCGAGCGCCGGGATGCGCAGGCGCAGTCGCCCGGGAAGCTCATGGACGATGCGGTAGCTCAGGTCGAGTGTCGGCGAGCCGTGGGTCATCATCGGGTCAATCCACCAAACCGCGTCCGCCACCGGGGCATCGGGCCGCGGCAACGTCGGGCCCAAGCCAACACTGCGCATGTCATCGCGAGGACGCGGTTTACTTGGACTGAGCCGCGTGGTGCAACTCGGCCTCGGCGTCATGGAAGCGTTCCTTGGCCTCCTCGATCCCCCCTTGCAGGGCAGACCAGACCTGCACGACCCCCTTGATCGCCGTGCGTTGCACGCTCTCGTTGGTCAAGAGATAGGTCGCGGCGGCGCCGATAAGCAAACCCTTGAGAAAACGGTCGTTGCCGAAATTCAGAAAGCTGCTCTGCCGGGACATCGGCTGGCCCGCTGCTTGAGGAGCGGCGTATCCCGTCTGGGTCATGCCGTAGCCTTGGGCGTAGCCGTAACCCGGGTTGGTCGAGCCGTAGCCCGGATAGGCGGCCATCATCGAGGTGCCTTGGCTGCCCGCCGATTGCTGCCCTTGGGCCATGGGCGATCCCATGCCGCCCGCCATCGGATAACCGTAGGGATTGCCGTAAGGCTGATAGGAGCTGCTCATGTCGATCCGTCTCCGTGTGATGCTGTCCGCACCGCCGTCGCTGCGCGGCTTGTAGTGATAGGGAACCAGGCTCATCCGGCGTCTTGCGCGGGCTCGATGTTGTGCGGCTCGGGCGTGGCCGCCCGCTTCTTGAGCAGCGACCGAGCAAGCAGGACAAGGGCAGCGCCGGCCAGAAGGCCGCCGATTCCCTCGACCATATTCTTACGCACGCCGTGCCGTTGGCGCTGTTGTTGACTACTCATCGGTGTTCATCCGGGCCTGCGACCAACGTTGCAGTCCGTAAAGGGCCAGGGTGCCGGCGGCGAACATGATGCCGAGGCGCATCAAGCCTTGCTCGGCGATGCTGGATGCGGCGGCCCCGCCGATTGCGGTCGCCACGGCGGCGGTGAGCGCGGTTTTGCCTGTCTCGGCAGCGGCACCTGTTGCCGTCAGTTCGCCGACCTGGACACGCTGCAGATTGGTGGCGGCGGCGACGCTTCCGCCGACGACGGCGCCGAGCGTTGCGAGCTTGACGAGGGTCGCGCAGTCGCTCCCGCCGCTCGGGGTGCTTGGATAGGTCGTCATCTGAACGAGGTAGTGGTCAGACATCCTTCGTCTCCTGCGTATTCGCGTCGCCCGATTGCCGCACGCGCTCCTTGACTCGATCCACACCGGTCTTGACCGCGGCCTTGGTCTTGGCGCCGGTCTTGAACAGCGCCCCCTGAACCGACTCGTTGGTCAGCAAGAGCACGGCGGCGGCGCCGAGGAGCGCACCTTTCCAGAATTCGGAGTCCTCGAGGTTGAACATCTTGCCGAGGCTGGAGAGACCGTTGCCGCCGTTGGCGATCTCGTCGACCAAATCGGCCATCCCGGCACCGTGTCTCCCGCCTGCCATGCGGCCCGCTCCGCCCTGCTGCTCGAGTCCGGGGGCGTAGCCCGGCCATGGCGCCTGCGGCGGAGCCATCCCCGCATAGGGGCCCACATAGGGGCCGGGATAGGGGTAAGGCGGCGGGGCATAGGCCGCCTGCGCTTGGGCCTGGTAGGCCCAGTAGGGATCGACGCCGGGCGGGAGGCCGTAGGCCGCCGGGTGGGGAGCAACCCCCGGGTGCATGCCGGGCGCGACGAAGCCGGGTCGCCCGGCGTAGCCGCCCGGACCGGGAAAGCCGGGATAGGGGCTTGCCATGCCGGGGCCGGCCATGCCCGCTTGAGGGCCACCGGGGAGGACGCCCTGTTGCGCCCCGGGGGGCGAGGGCGATTGACCTTGTGCGTTGCCCTGCGGGTTTGCGCCCTGCTGCTGTCTCTCCATTGACGGCTGGCCGGGAGCCATCGGTCCTCCCGCTTGACCCTGTTGACCCTTGTCGTGCTCGCCCATGCTCAGCGCTCCATGAAGATTTCCGGGGGCGGTCGTCGACCGCCCATGCCTTGATTCACGAGAGAGGAATGATAACGGTTCTTGTTTGCGTGATCAACCGGGCGCGAGCTGCCGGCTCGCGCCACGCACCCTCCATGCCTTGCCGGCCGCGGTTTAAGCGACCTGCGCTCTGTCGTCGGCCGAGACTTGTCGGGCGATGGAGTCGCCCTCGGAGCTGATCGCCGGGGTCACCCAGACACGTCCCATGCCGGGTCCGAGCTCGAGCTCGAAGGGGGTCGGGATTTGGTCCATGGGTGACTCGGGCGAGACGTCCAGCAACGGGTCCGGGGAGCGGGCGACCTGGCAGATGTCGTCGATCCGCAGGTGCTGCTGATTCCAGGGATCCTTGTTCAGGGCGAGCAATGCCGTGTCGCGGCCCGTGTCGGACCCTTTGCGGAGCAGGAGGATGGCCGGATTCGGATGATGGAGCCGCTCGATCGGTCCCTCCTGCCGGAAGACCGGGAAACGGTCTTTGATCCGGTTGACCTCGGCAATGAAGGCGGTGAGATCGAGGTGCGTGCCCTCCCAGTCCTCCGGGCGGGTGTTCACGACGTCGAGCCGGCGTTTGAAACCGTACTCGAAACCGATCGGCATCATGACGCCGGTCGAGAAGAGCGCGGCGAACAGATAGCGCTGCTTCATGGCATTGGGGTTGCCGCCGGACTCGTGGAAGAGCCGCTCGGTGTCGTGGCTCTCCGGGAAGCTGATCGAGGGGACCAACCGGCGCGTCTGCTCGTATTGCTCGAGCAGCCATCCGCCCTCGAAGTCCCACCATTTGGAGCTGTTGAAGATGGCGTCGAATCCGGCGGCGGCCGTTTCGCGCGTCTGCTCCGGCGAGCAGCCCAGTGTCTCGGCGACGAAGACGGCGTCCGGATGCGCCTTGCAGATGTGAGTGATCAGATGCTCCCAGACCGGCCTCGGGATCTGGTAGGCCGCGTCGCAGCGGAAGCCGCGAAATCCCAGATCGATCAGGTACTCGACCATCTCGATGCAATAGGCCAAGAGACCCTCGCGATCGGGCGAGCCGCGGTGGTCGAATTGCGCGAGGTCGTGCCAAACGACGCGGTTGCCGTCGGACTCGACACAGAAGGCGCTGGCGACCTCGTTACCGTCGCGCACGAACCACTCCGGGTGCGCGTGCACCAGTCGGGAGTCCTTGGCGCAATGATTGATTACGAGATCGATCATGATGCCCAGACCCAGCCGATCGGCCTCCGCGACCATGGCTCGAACCTGCTCCTCCGCGGTCCGACCCGTCTCCGGGGCGGCGAAGGTCGCGTTGATCGCGAAATGATCCGCGATCGAGTAGAGGGACCGGGATTGGCCGAGCACCTGGATCGGGTTGACGAAGATCCAGTCGAAACCCATGCGGGACGCCCGCTCGATGTGAGGCGTCCAGTCCTTGAAATGTCCGGCAAGCCGGGGAAATAGATTGTAGATCTTCATCGAGCCGATGCGCTCCTTGCCGCGTCTCGGCGCGGCGGATTGGGGGCTTGGACGAGGCCGTCGGGCGGACGTTCAGCCTTCGCGGATATAGTCGTAGATGTTGAGATAATCCTGGCCGGGCGTGTTCCAGGAATAGTCGCTGCGCATCCCGTTCTTCATCAAGTCTCTGAAGTGCTCGGGATGGTTGTGATAGCAGGCGATGGCGCGCCCCAGCGCCGACTCCAAGCCTGCATTGTCGAAATCGCGGAAGACATAGCCGTTGCGCTCGTGCAGCGGACGGTGCGAATAGTCCTTGTCGAAGACGGTGTCGGCGAGCCCGCCGACCTCCCTGACCACCGGCACGGTGCCGTAGCGCAGGGCGATCAGCTGGGTCAAGCCGCATGGCTCGAAGCGGCTCGGTACCAGCATCATGTCCGCCCCGGCGTAGATGAGGTGGGAGAGATCCTCGTCGAAGCCGATCTCGAGATGACAGTCGGGGCTGTCGTTGAGCATCCGTTTAAGGCCCCAGAAATCGCCGTTGATACGCTCATCCGGGCTGGATCCGAGCAGCACGAACTGGGCGCCGCGTTCCAGCGTGTAGAAGATGGCGTGACGCACCAGATCAAGACCCTTTTGCGGGTCGAGTCGGCCGATGAAGGCGACGATGGGCTTTTCGTTGTCGGCGAGCATCAGGCGATGCCGCAAGGCACGCTTGTTGTCGTACTTGCCGTCGATACTCTCGACGCTGTAGCGCACTGGGATCTGGTGGTCGACTTCGGGGTTCCAGATGTCGTAGTCGATCCCGTTGACCACGCCGCCGTATTTCATCTGATGGGTATGCAGGGTCGGCTCCAAGCCGAAGCCCTGGCCTTGGTCTTTGGTCTCGAAGGCGTAGCGCGGCGAGACCGTGGTGATGAAATTGGAATAGACGATCCCGGCCTTGAGCAGATTCAGTGCCTTGGGGTAGGTGTTGTCGGCCATCCGGTCCTGATTGAAAAAGCGTTCCGGCCGGTGCAGTCCGGTCGCGTGCAGGATCTCCACGCCCGTGACCCCCTGATGGGCGAAGTTGTGGATGGTCAGGCAGACCCGCGGATGGGTCATCCCGAGCGGCTGATAAAACTCGTAGAGGAACACCGGGACCAAGGCGGTCTGCCAGTCGTGCACGTGGATCACGTCCGGATGCTTGCCCGCCTTCCAGAGGAACTCCATCGCGGCACGCGAGAAGAAGGCGTAGCGCAGGACGTCGTCCTTGAAGCCGTAAATGCTGCCGCGGTTGAAGAAGTTCTCCGGCGAGTGCGGCTCGATGAAGAAGCACTTGCGCCCGTGCACGAAGCCGAAGAAGACCGTGCAGTGGATGGCGCCGTCGTACCAGGGGACCCAGAGATCCTTGTAGACCTCGTGCATCTCGAAGATCTGATCGTGCCGCAGGGTCGCGTACATCGGCAGGATGATCTCGACATGATTGCCGCGGATCGCAAGCTCCCGGCTCAGACCGAAGACCACGTCGGCCAGCCCGCCGACCTTGGCGACCGAGGCCAGCTCGGGCGTGATGTGGACGATGAAGAGGCTCGGCCGCGCGGGCGCGGGCGGTGCCGGCGCATGGATCGGCTCGGGCTCGCGTGGCTGCTCGTATTCCGGCTCGGGCACGGATGCGAGCTTCGGCTCGGGCGGAGGCGCCAATGGTTTCTCGGGCACCGGCTCGGGTTCCGCTAAGGGCATTTGCGCGGGCTTGGACGCCGGCTCCGGGTCGCGCGTCGGTCGGGGTCGCATGGGCGGCGGTGCCGAAGAGTCCGCGGGCGTCGAGCTGCGGGCCGGCGGTGTCGCCTGCTCGGGCTTAGGCTCGGTCTTCGGTTCGGGCTCGGGCGACGTCTCGCCGCCTGCGGTCGATCCGCCCGGTAGGCGTGCCGCAGCCGGCGCCTGCGTCGGCGCTGAGTCGGTCTGAGGCTGCGCGGCGGCGGTTGTCCGGGGAGTGTGTGCCGAGACCGCAGGAGGGGAGGTCTCGGTTTCGGGCGCCTTGCTCTCGGGCGTGCCTGCCGGGGGCGATACGCCCTGATCCGGCACGGACGAGCCCAAGCCGACCGCGGCGACCTGTGCCTCGCCCGCAGGCAGTGGACGGCTCGTTGTCGCGGACTTGGGTGCGGTGTGCTTGGATGCGCCGCGACGTGCGGCGTCCTTTTTCGATCCGGTTGGCTTGGATCCAGTCGGCTTTTTCGCCATGCCTGATTTCTTCCTGCAGCGGTGTTCGTTCCGGGTACGACTCAGCGGCCGAGGGCTAGTGTACCCCGGGCGTCGCGCCCCGGCGTTTTTGGGCCGGTGATCGCGAGATCCCATCCGAAGGTCGCGATCGAAGATCCCGCGCGACGCGGCCCGAGCCGAATCAGTCCCGCGCGCTCAGGTCGCCGTGCCGCGGGCCGCGGCCGTAACGGCGAATCGCGTCGCGATAAAATCGACCGCTGTCCTTGATCAGGCGTTGCCGATCAACGGGATCGACGTGGACGAGGCCGAAGCGCTTCGCGTAGCCGTAGCTCCACTCGAAATTATCCAGCAGCGACCAGGCGAAATAGCCGCGCAGATCGACGCCTCGGCGCAGCGCACGGGAGGCCGCGCGCAGATGGGTGCGTAGATAGGCGACGCGCTGCCGGTCGTGCAGACGACCCGCGACCGGCGGCGGGTCGTCGAAGGCCGCGCCGTTCTCCGTGATGTAGACCGGCGGGTTGCCGTAACGTCCCTGAATCCAGAGGAGGATGTCGGTCAGCCCTTGCGGGTAGACCTCCCAGTCCATCGCCGTGTGCGGGCGTGCGTCTTGGCGCACACGGCGGGCGCCAACAGGCTGCTCGGTCGGATCCGCGCGCACGACCGAGCGCGAGTAATAGTTTACGCCGATGAAGTCCGGCGGGGCGCGCAAAGCGTCCAGCTCGCTTGGACTGTGCCGCGGCCAAGCGCTGCCGAAGATGGTTTCCATCTCCGCGGGGTAGCGGCCGAGGAAGACCGGGTCGAGAAACCAGCGATTGATGAAGGCGTCGCGGTGTGCCGTCGCGCCGATGTCCTCCGCCGATGGACTCGCCGGATACTGCGGCTCGAGGTTGACGGCAAGCCCGATGCGCTCGATCCCCTCGGCACGACCGCTCGCCAAGGCCGCGGCATGGGCGCGCAGCAGGTTGTGCGCGACGATCGGCGTCTCGTGCAGGCTGCGATGCCCGGGGGCCAGGTCGCCGTAGAGATAGCCGCCTGCAGTGATGACCCAGGGTTCGTTCAATGTGATCCAGAGGCGGACCCGGTCGCCGAGGGCGCGATACAGGACCTGCGCATAATCCGCGAACCACCCCGGACTGGCGTCGCTCGCCCAGCCGCCCCGCGTGTCGAGTGCCTCGGGGAGATCCCAGTGGTAAAGGGTAAGCATGGGCTCGATCCCCTGCTCCAGCAACGCATCGACCAGGCATCGGTAGAAATCCAGGCCCGCCTGATTCACCCGCCCGGTGCCCTCGGGGAGGATCCGCGCCCAGGCCACGCTGAAGCGATAGGCGTTCACACCGAGGGCCGCCATCAAGGCGACATCCTCGTGCCAGCGCCGGTAGTGGTCGCAGGCGATATCCCCGGTGTCGCCGTTCAAGACGCGACCGGGCGTGTTGGCGAAGCGATGCCAGATGCTCGGCCCCGCCCCGTCGGCGAGCGGAGAGCCCTCGATCTGGTAGGCCGAGGTCGCGGCCCCCCATAGGAAGTCCCGCGACGGCGAATCGCTGCGTATCTCGGTTGGGGGTTTGCTCATGTCTGCGAGCTCCAGGTGCCGTCCTGAGCGACCGACAGCACCTCGTCGTAGGCGGCGGGGTCGTCGTCCTCGTCGCCGAGCGTGATGTAGGTCATCCCGCGCTCGCGCAGCATCGCGAGCAGCTCGTCGATCTGGCATTCGCTCAGCGCCCGGGTCGGGTGGTCGAGCATGACGAAGGCGGGCTCGGCGAGGATCACCCGCGCGAACGCCAGAAGCTGTTGCTCGCCGAGCGAGAGCAGCTCGTTCCAGTTGCGCTCCGTGTCAAGCCCGCCCGCCCGAACGAGCGCGGGCTCGAGCTTGAGCGCCCGCAAGGTCGCGAGGATGCGCTCGTCGGTGAAGGAGCCGTTGGAGTCGCTTGGCGTGACCAGCTGCCGCAGCGTTCCGGGCGGGAGATAGGGCCGCTCCGGAAGGAACATGAGGGCTCGGTCGTTCGGGCGCAGGATGCGCCCTTCGCCGGCGTCCCAAAGTCCGGCGGTCGCGCGGAACAGGGCCGTCTTGGCCGACTCGTTCGGGGCGATGATCAAGAGGCGTTTGCCGCGCGGGACCGAGGCGGACAAGGCATTGACCAGGTCGCGCCCGCTGCGCGGCGAGCGCAGCGTCAGTGCGTCGAATGCAACGCGGTCGCAGTCGTTGCAGATCTCGATGTTCGGTGCCCCCGGGGGCTGGTCCTCGCCCATCGCCTCGCGCAGCCCCGCCAGACGTGCGATCACGGCCGTATAGGCCGAGATCGACTGAAACTGGGTGACGATCAGCGAAAAGGCGCCGAGCAGGTGGGCGAAGGCGATCGCGGATTGGGCGATGACCCCGAACTGGGCGTCGCCCTTGATGAACAAGGGGGCGACGACCAGGGCCGGGATGATCTGGATCATGTAGTTGTAGCCGGTGGTGAAGAATCCGAGGTTGCGGTTCACCAGGATGATGCGTTGGAAATTCGTCGTCAGATCGGCGAGGCGCTCGAGCAGCTGGTATTTCAGTCTGGCCTCGCGTCGCAGGAGCGCGATGGAGTCTGCGTTCTCGCGGACATGGATCAGGCGCGAGCGAAAGTTCGCCTCCTTGTCGAGCTGGTCGTAATTCAGACGGATCAGCGGCTTGCCGAGGAGCACCGTCATGAACGAGCCCAGCGCGGCATAGGAAACGGCCACGACGAACAGGAGCGGGCTGATGCTCCACATGACGCCCGAGAAGGCGATCACCGTGAAGCTCGCGTTGAGCAAAAGGAGCACGAAAGAGAGCGTCGTGGCGGTGAGGTAGCGGATATCCTCGCTGATGCGTTGATCCGGGTTGGCCAGATCCCCCGTGTCCTGCAGGCGAAAATAGGTCCGATTGTCGAGATAACGCTCCACGGCCCGCCCCGTCAGCCAGGTGCGCCAGACCAGACCCAAGCGCTCCTCGCTGTAGCGAAAATAGACCGCGACCAGGGTTGAGAGCGCGAACACGCCGACGTAGAGGAGGGCGAAGTGGCTGAAACCGCCCATGTCCTTGTTCTCGATGGCCGTCATGAAATCCCGGCCGACGTAGCTGTTGAGCACATTCAAGCCGTTCATGCCGAACAGAAGCAGGATCAACAAGGCGAACAGCAGCTTCGCTTTGCCGCCGACCTCCGAGCGCGCCAGCATGGCGAGCATTTCGAGGAAACGTTTCCAGGTCGTGCGGCTGATGGTTGTGCGCAGTGCAATCATGGTGGAGCAGGGCCTTCGAGATCGGGGAAGCGAGTGCCGGCGGAGCGCACGACGACCCTTCCGGCTACCCTGGCCCAACGTCGCGGATGACGCTGGCCGGGCGCGAGTATAGCCTTAGGGCCTGACCGGTTGCGTGATCGGTTGCGCGGGAATCGTCGAATCGATCCTGAGTACCCCCGAATCGACCCGCTTCAATAGCCACCTACGGGCTCGAGCCCTAGGTGGTGGCGGCCGACATCTAAGGCGCGGCGCCGGCGGCGATGTCGGCGTCTGACCCGAGCGAGGATGACACGCGTCGCGACCTCTTTCGGGGGGCTTCACGCGGACCCGACGCTCACTTAAGATGTGCGTGTAAATTGACCTGCTTGATGGCGGTGGAGAAGGAGCCGGGGCCTTTTGCTTCGGATCGATGCCGCGTCGCACGCCAGGGTCATCCTCACCTTCGCGGTGCTCACCGCGGGTCGGTCGGTCCGCTCCGCGGAGGCCGTGCGTCGACGGCGAGCCCGCGGCGAGCGATCCGAATCCATCCTCGACGATCCCGATGCACGGTTGCGGCCGATAACCGAGCCACTCGATGGCGGTTGTCCTGGCCGCACGGGCGCCGCGCCCGGCACCGACGATTCCGCCATGAGCTACCTTTTTAACGATCTTCGACCGGCATCTCTCACTGGACAACCTGGCGCTTCCGACTATGAATCCATCTCGCGACCTCAAACGAATCTCCGCCGGCCTGCTCGTCGCTTTTGCGATGACGCTGGCGGGAGAGACTGTCGCCCAGCCCGCTGCGGCGCCGGAGGATGCCGGCGTGCCCGGTGCCTTCACCTTTGCGAACGTCGTGCGCCGTGCCGCGGAGCTGGCGCAGGCGCCTTATCAACGCGATGCGCCCGAGCTTCCCGAGGCATTCGCATCGCTGGACTACGACGGTTTCCGAGATATCCGTTTTCGACCGGATCATTCCCTTTGGCGCGGTGACGGGCTGCCGTTCCAGGCCCAGTTTTTCCATCGCGGATTCATGTTCCAAGACCGGGTGACCATCAATCTTATCGACGGAAATGAGGTCACACCGGTCGAGTTCTCGACCGAGCTGTTTGATTACGGCAAGAATCCGGTCCCCGAGCAGATCCCGCACGACTTGGGATTCGCGGGTCTGCGTCTGCTCTACCCCATCAATCGCGACGATCTCTTCGACGAGGTTGCGGTCTTCCTGGGTGCCAGCTACTTCCGCGCGGTGGCCCAGAATCTGAATTACGGGATCACCACGCGCGGTCTGGCAATCGATACCGGCCTGTCGACCCGCGAAGAGTTTCCGTTGTTTCGCGAGTTCTGGATCGAAAAACCTGCCGAGGACGCCGTCGAGATCACGGTCTATGCCCTCATGGACAGCCCGAGCGTGTCCGGGGCTTACCGGTTCGTGATCAAGCCCGGTCTCGAGACGACCATGGACGTCAAGAACCATCTCTACTTCCGGGACTCGGTCGAGAAGGTCGGCATTGCGCCCTTGACCAGCATGTTCATGCACGGCGAGCTCACCGAGCGGTTCATGGATGATTTCCGCCCCGAGGTGCATGACTCGGACGGACTCATCATCGAGACCGGGACCGGCGAGCGCATCTGGCGCCCCTTGGTCAATCCGCTCGGTCTGCGCATCAGTACCTTCCAGGTCGAGAATCCGCGGATGTTCGGTCTGCTGCAACGCGACCGCGACTTCGCCCACTATCAGGACCTCGAGGCCCATTACCACAATCGCCCGAGCGCGCAGGTCGAGCCCATCGGCGACTGGGGCAAGGGCGTGGTGGAGGTGGTCGAGATCCCGAGCAACTCGGAGCGCTACGACAATATCGTCGCCTTCTGGACGCCGGAGCGCCGCGTCGAAGCGGGCGCCGAGATGGAGTTTGCCTATCGCCTGAGATATTCCGCCGATCCGGAGGAGCGTTTGACCGGCGGACGGACCCTGGCGACCCGCATCGGTGCCGCCGGCACGGACGTCCTGGATTCCGATCGTCGCAAGTTCGTTGTGGATTTCGTCGGCGAGAGCCTCTCGAAGCTGCCGGCCGAGACCCCGGTCATGGCGACCGTCACCACCACATCGGGCGAGCTGTCTCCCCCGATCGCGCAAAAGAACCCGGAAACCGGCGGTTGGCGCCTGTTCTTCGAGCTGACACCCGAGCGTGGCCGAACGGCGGAGCTGCGCGGGTTCCTCTATGACGGGAACGACGTGCTGTCGGAGACCTGGAGCTTCGAATGGATTCCGCAGTGAGCGCAAGGTTCGCTGATTTATTGCATGCGCCGCTCCACGGCGGCGAGCCGGTCGCAGCGTCGCCGGCCGACTGGGAGCAGGCGGCGCCGCGCGTCGCCCGTTACCTGCGCGCGCTCGGGGTTCGCGACCCGCGCGATCTCGATCTCCTGATGACGGCGATCCGCGTGCGCTTCGAGCATCAGGTGGAGACAAGCCTGGTGCCCGACGCCGTCGAGACCGGCATCGAGGAGGCGTCCAAGCTGCTCGACGAGTGGCTCGCGACCGAGCTCGGTCCGGATGTCCCCGGACCGATGCGGGGCGTGGCCCGCGCGGTTGTCCTGGGCGGCGCGGTTCCCGGTTGGGTCGGGGTTTGGTCGGGACGTACGCTCCAAACCGGAGATCAGTCCGGCGATCGGCCGATCAGCGAGCGCATCCGTGCCAGCAGTCTCGCACCCGTTCCGGATCCGGCGCCTCTGGCCATGGCGACGCAACGCATCGATCCTTGCTGTTATCGTCTGTTTCGGCGGCTCGCGCGCCGGCTGCGCGGGATGCGCCCCGGATCGCCCCCCGGATCTCTTCATCGGCGGCGTGCGAGTCTCGGACAAACCATATGAAGGGCGTCTCCTCGCAAGTGCGTGCCGACCCTGTTTATCGTCGGATCATCTTCTTTTCTCTGGTGTTGCTGACTACGTTCGGCGCCATGAGCCTGCTCAGCGGCGTCTTTCAAGAGGGCGGCATCACCCCGTTGGAGTTCGCGCTCCTGCTGCTCTATGCGATCTTGATCCTCTGGATCAGCGCCTCCTTCTGGACCGCCGCCATCGGTTTCATCCGCCTGCTGGTGCGGGAGGAGGATCCGCCACCGACCGCGCGCGGTGCCGCGCAGGCGCAGGATAAAGGTTTCAAGACAGCCCTGGTCATGCCTGTCTACAACGAGGACCCCGAGCGGGTCTTCGCAGGTTTGCGTGCGATCGACCGATCCCTTCAGGAGACCGGTCGGGCCGATGGTTTCGAGATCTTCGTGCTCAGCGACACGCGCGACCCGGACATCTGGGTCGAAGAAGAGCTGCAATGGCGCAAGTGGGCCGTCGAGGCGGGTCTCCCCGAGCGTGTCTTCTATCGCAACCGGGTCGAAAACAAGAGCCGCAAGAGCGGCAACCTGGCCGATTTTTGTCGCCAATGGGGCGGGCGCTATCGGTACATGATCGTGCTCGACGCCGACAGTCTCATGTCCGGCGAGACCCTCGTGGAGATGGTCGCGCGCATGGAGCGCAATCCGGACGTGGCACTGATCCAGGTCCCGCCGGTCCCGGTCAACCGGGTCTCGCTGTTCGCGCGTGTCCTGCAGTTCGCCAGCAGCCTTTACGGGCGCATCTTCGTTGCCGGGCTGAGCTACTGGCAGGGCGATACCAGCAATTACTGGGGACACAACGCCATCATCCGGGTCGAGGCGTTCGCGGCCCATTGCGGTCTGCCCGAGCTGCCCGGTCATGAGCCGTTCGGCGGCGAGATCCTGAGTCACGACTTCGTGGAGGCCGCACTCCTGCGCCGCGCCGGCTGGAAGGTCTGGCTCGCCGACGACTTGGGCGGCAGCTACGAAGAGATCCCCCCGACCCTGATCGACTATGCCAAGCGCGACCGGCGCTGGTGCCAAGGCAACCTCCAGCATGCCCGGCTCGTCTTCGCGGGCGGCTTCAGGCCCTTGAATCGGGTCCACCTCGCGATGGGCGTCATGTCCTACATGGCCTCGCCGCTGTGGCTCCTGTTTCTGCTGCTCACGGGCGTGCAGGCGTATCTGAACAGCCTGGATGTGCCCGTCTATTTCTTCGGGGACTATCTCCTGCCGATCTGGCCCGTCTCCTATGTGGTCGAGATGGCCACGGTCCTCTGGGTGACGCTGGCGATGCTCTTTCTGCCGAAGCTGTTCGCCCTGGTGCTGCTTGCCGTGCGTCCGCGCCTGGGCGCAGCCTACGGCGGATTGGCGCGCGCCACGCTCAGCGTCCTGCTCGAGAGTTTACTGTCGGTCCTCTATGCACCCGTGCTCATGCTCTTTCAGAGCAAGTTCGTCGCCTCGATCCTGCTGCGCAAGGTCGTCGGTTGGCCACCGCAGCAGCGGGGCGATCACGGGACCGGGTTGACGGAGGCGATCGGGGCTCACGGCGGACATACGTTGTTGGCGGTCGGGGCAGGGCTGCTGACCTATTATTACGTCCCGGCCTTCTTCTGGTGGTTCACGCCTGTGCTGGCCGGACTCCTGCTCGCGATCCCGGTCTCGATGGCGACCAGTCGGGTCTGGCCGGGTAAGCGGGCGAGGGCGCTCGGACTCTTCCTGACACCCGAGGAGCACAGTCCGCCGCGCGTCCTCGAGCTGCTTACCGAGCAGATGAAGAACACCGGAAGCGCCCTGTGCTCGGCGGACGCCGGTTCGGGTGAAGGGGGCTCGGAGGAGATCGTCGGGGATCTGTGGTATCGCGCAGTCATCGATCCCTGCGCCTATGCGCTGCATGCCTCGCTCTTGCCGGAAGAGATCCCCAACCGGCGGCGCAGGCATTACCTCGAGGGTCTGATCTTCCAGCTCCAGGACGAGGGGCCGGACAGCCTGAGCGCGGCGGAGAAGCGGGCGCTCCTCTCGCATCGCGACGGGCTCGAGGAGCTGCATCTGCTGCTGTGGTCGGCGCCGGCAGGTCCGGTTGCCGTGCAGGCACCATCGCCGCAGCCGAGCTGACGGAGTCGAACAAGATCATCCCCGATCTTCTTGAACCAGCTCCGAGAGCAAGGGGCCATCAGGCGAGAGCCGAATATCGGCGCACGCAGGTTTGGCGCCGCTCCACTGCGCCACCCCGGAGACCAAGAGTCGGCCGATGCATTGCTCGTCGCCGTTCGGAACGGCCGTGAGCCGCGCAATCATCCGGCGGCGCGCCATGCATTTCCGCAGCATCGAGGCTCCCGGTCAGCCGCCACCGCGCGTGTTGAAGGCGACGTTCCAATGCTCGTCCGGTGTGTCGACCGGGATCGCCGTCAGCTCCAGGGTGCCGACCTCGGTCACCGTGGCCTGAAGCCGGACCGCGACGACCTCGCCCTTTTTGTGATCCTTCGCGGGCAGGACGGTCTGGATCTCGGCGAGCTCCTCAAGCTCATCTTCGCGCCACTCTTCCAGCAGCTCGCCGACCTCGTCCTCGCGCCGCACGCTTGAGCCGAAGAAGCGGAAGCGCACCTGCTCGCCCACCACGAGACCGAATTCCTGCGGCGGCGCGACCGGATCCGACCCCTCTTCGAGCCCGAAGGGCACCAGGCAAAGCGCCTGGATCTCGGGCTCCATGCCGGGGATGGCCGGCATGGCGCTCTCGACACCGACGTAGTAGGAGTGGCTGGTGCCGCCGCGGATCCGCACCCCGCCGTGACGCCGGACATGGGCGTAGAAGGCGGCCCCGCGGGCGACGGCCAAGTCCAGATCGCGTGCGTCGAGGAGTCTGGCCGGGGGCGCATCCTCCGCGCTAAGCCACTGGTTGAGCACCTCGAGCACGCGCTCCTGGAGGACTTGCGCCTTGAAGACGCCGCCGTTGAAGAGCACGGCGGTCGGATGCAGGAAGCTCGAGCCAGGCGTCTGAGCCACGAAGCCCTGCAGGTCCTCGGTCGCCCCGGTCTGGCGGCCGAGGAAGGCGGCCAGATGACGGGTCACGGCGGGATCCTGCGCATAGGGCAGGCCGACCTTGGTGATCGCGCCGCGCGCGCGGACGGCCGGGCGACTGTCGGCGGCGACCGCCGGGAAGAAACCCTCGATCAGGGTCGAGCGGACCTCCTCGCGGGTGAGCTCGGTGCGGATGCTGCCGCCGATCAGACGGGAGCCGCGGCTCGGGACCACGACCGGGATGCTCTCCAGATCGGCATCGGCCAGCAGCGACTCCTTGGCGATACGGCAGCCGTGCGTCAGCGCCTGCAGCTGCCAGCGATCCAGCTCTACACCGCTCTTCGCCAGCTTCTGCTTCAGCAGATGGGCGAGGGTCAGGTCCATGTTGTCGCCGCCGAGCAGGATGTGCTCGCCGACGGCGACCCGGGTCAGCTCGAGCGCCCCGTCCTGCTCCGTGACCGCGATCAGCGACAGATCCGTGGTCCCGCCGCCGACGTCCACCACCAGGATGATGTCGCCGACCTGCACCTCGTGCCGCCAAGCGCCCTTGGTGTCGTTCACCCAGGAGTAGAGCGCCGCCTGCGGCTCTTCGAGCAGGACCAGGTGCTCGATGCCGATTGCACGGGCCGCCTCGGCGGTCAGTTCGCGCGCAGCCGGGTCGAAGGATGCCGGCACCGTGACCGTGACCTCTTGGCGGCTCAGCTGGTCGTACGGAAACTGCCCGTTCCAGGCATCGCGCAGATGGGCGAGATAGTGCACGGTCGCATCGAAGGGCGAGATCCGCGGGATCTCGTCCGGTGCACCGGCCGGCAGGATCGCGGACTTGCGGTCGACGTCCGGATGACACAGCCAGCTCTTCGCACTCGAGACCAGACGGATCGGCGTCGTGGTGCCCTGGTTGCGGGCCATCTCGCCGCAGATGCGGGTGACGTCGGTCTGCCAGGGCAGGCCCAGGTCAGCGGCCTTGAGCTCGTCGGGATGAGGCAGATAGAGACAGGACGGCAGCAGGGGGCGCGCCTCGACGGAGCCCGGCCCGATCAGCTGCGGGATGGAGACGAGACCCTGGACGATGTTCTCGCCCTCGCTCTTGTCCGAATCCACGAACGACAGGGCGCAATGGGTGGTCCCCAGATCGATGCCGACGGCGTAGCGATAGTGACTCACAGCTCCACCTCCGCGGCGGCGAGGATGCGTAGGTCATGTCCGCCGGTGGTCTTGGGGAGATCCATCTCCACTACCCGCCAACCGCGATGCACGAGCGTGCCATGGAACGGCGGATCCCCGAGGACGTTGCCGGTCGGTCGATTCGCCGAGGGGTCGAAACCGGGTGACAGGGTGACGCGGCTGCCCTCGGGCTCCTCGCGCACCGGGGCGATCTTCAGATGTGCGTTCAGGACATCTCGACAGCCCTGATGAACGATCCGCGCGGCGGCGCCGATCTCCTGATCGGATGCGCCCTTGATGTCCTCCTTCAGGAAATCGATCAGGCGTCCCTGTTTTTGCAGTAGACCGAGCAAGAGCAAGGCCGAATCCGGTGCCGCGCTCGCCGGCGGCACTGCCGCGGGTGCGGCGGGTCGCGCCATGGCGTGCTCGCCCTCGCCCTTGGCGAGCAGTCCGACGGCGCGGGCGAAGCCCGGATCCTTCAAGATACGTTTGAAGCTGGTGAAGGCGATGAGGGCCCTCCGGAAAAAGGAAGGCGTTGCTGAGCCCATGGAAGCATCCTCGTGACGGCCGGTGTAATCAGATCGGGTGGCGTGCGATCGCGCGCCGTCCCGAGGTGCGCATGGTACCGCGCCGTTCGCCATCGCTCGACCGTGGATTTTTTACCCAAGCCGGCCATACCTCGCCGCACCCGGCTCGATGGCATAATCGGGACATGACGAACAGCCCGGATCGGGCGACACCAGGGGTTTCGGTCGATGCACCCGACGAACTTACAGGCGCCCGGCGCGCCGACCACGGACGAGCGCCGCAAGATGGTCGAGATCGCGGCCTATTTTCTGGCCGAGCATCGCGGTTTCGCTCCCGGCGGGGCGGATACCGACTGGCTCCGTGCCGAGCAGGCCATCGACGCCATGATCGCGGATGGACTCGCCCGCGCGCTCGGTAGCGACTCGGTGCATCGCGCGGATGTGACCGAGGGGATCCGCAACGCGCTCAAACTCGGCGGCGGACTGCCGGGTGGACCTTCGCCGCGCTCCGAGCGCTCGTGAGCGCGCTCGTCCGGCGACACCGGTAGGCCAAGGGAGGGCAAAAAAAAAGCGCGACGGGCGTCGCGCTCAGAAGTTACCACCAAAGGAGGATGGAGGAGTGCACCGAAGCACGGAGCTTCAGTACATCATCAGTTTCTTATTTACTGTTTCTCTTGTCAACCCCTTCATCAAGGCACCTGCTTGATGGCCTCGAATCCGGTCCGAAACGCCGATTTCCGGACAAGGCTGGTGCGGGATCGGCCGCGCCCCCAATTGTCTCTGCGAGTCGGGTCGAAACGGGCGGTCGGTTCGACACGGCCTCGCCGTGCGGCACGGCGCGGTTACCAAGCACAACGGGAGACAAGAGATGGCGATAGAAACAGCGACACTCGGCGGCGGGTGCTTTTGGTGCTTGGAGGCGGCCTTTCAGGGCGTCGAGGGGGTGCAGTCCGTGATCTCCGGATATGCCGGAGGCCCCGGCGCGCAGCCGACTTACCATCAAGTCTGCACGGGCACGACCGGCCATGCCGAGGTGGTCCAGGTCGGCTTCGACGACACCCGGATCGACTTCGAGACACTCCTCGAGGTCTTCTTCACGATTCACGACCCGACGACCCTGAACCGGCAGGGTGCGGATGTCGGCAGCCAGTACCGCTCGGTGATCTTTTATCATTCGGATGCGCAACGCGAGATCGCGGAGCGGCTGATCGCGCGGCTGAACGCCGAAGGCGTTTGGTCGGACCCCATCGTGACGCAGGTCCAGCCCGCCCCGGCCTTCTATCCCGCCGAGGCGTATCATCAGGATTATTACCGCCGCAATCCGGGACAAGGTTACTGTCAGGTGGTCATCTCGCCCAAGCTGGCCAAGCTGCGTGCGCGCCATGCTGCCCTCCTGGCCAAGTGATCGCGGTCGACGAATCGGCGCGAGCGGTGCAGGATAGCGTCATGCCCGATTCATCCTTTCGTCTCATCACCCTGGACCTGGACGACACCGTCTGGCCCTGCGTGCCCGTGATCCAAGCGGCCGAGGAGGTTTTCCACGACTGGCTGCACCGGCATGCGCCGCGTCTGGCCGAGGCCCACGACCTGACCAGCATGCGCCGGCACCGTCGCGAGCTGATGGACGCCATGCCCGAGATCGCGCACGACCTGGGTCAGATCCGCCGTCGCTCCTTGGCCATGCTGCTGGAGTCGTTCGACTACGCGGTCGGGCTGGCCGAGGAGGCGCTGGCGCTCTTCGACGAGCACCGCAATCGGGTCGAGCCGTTCGAGGACGTGGCTCCGGTTCTGCGGACGCTGTCCGAGCGTTACCGCTTGGTGTCGCTCACCAACGGCACCGCCAACCCCGAGGCGACGCCGCTGCGCGGGTTGTTCGAGCGCAGCATCACGGCCGCGGATGCGGGTGCCGCCAAGCCCCATCCGGCGCTCTTCATCCGTGCACTCGAGCACGCCGGCTGTGCGCCGAGCCAGTGCCTGCACCTCGGAGACGATCCCTGGATGGATGTCGAAGGGGCACGGGCGGTCGGGATGACCGCGGTCTGGGTCAATCGCTACGGTCGGAACTGGCCGGACGAGCTTGCACCGCCGGCTCTGACGGTGACGACCCTTCATCAATTTCTGAATTGGCTCGACACCGAGCCGCAGCGCGACCCGAGGTAAGTACGCATGGACTTTGATCTCCTGGCCGTCGATGGATTGGCCCGGCGCGGTCGTTTGAGCTTCGCGCGCGGGACGGTCGAGACCCCGGCCTTCATGCCGGTCGGGACCTACGGGACCGTCAAGGCCATGACCCCGGAGGAGCTGACCGATCTCGGCGCCGAGATCGTTCTGGGCAATACCTTCCATCTGATGCTGCGTCCCGGCACCGAGATCATCCGCCGCTGCGGCGATCTGCATGGCTTCATGCACTGGGAGCGGCCCATCCTTACGGATTCGGGTGGGTTTCAGGTGTTCAGTCTGGGCGAGCTGCGCAAGATCACGGAGGAGGGCGTGCACTTCCGCTCGCCGGTCGACGGCAGTCCGGTCTTTCTCAGTCCCGAGATCTCCATGCAGGTCCAGCGCGAGCTCGGCTCCGACATCGTCATGATCTTCGACGAGTGCACGCCCTATCCGGCCGACGAGGCGCAAGCGCGGGCCTCGATGGCGCTCTCGCTGCGCTGGGCGGCGCGCTCGCGCGAGGCCCACGGCGATAATCCATCGGCCCTCTTCGGCATCGTCCAAGGCGGTATGCACGAGCGGCCGCGTGCCGAATCCTTGGACGGACTCATGACCATCGGTTTCGACGGCTATGCCGTCGGCGGCTTGTCGGTCGGCGAGACCGAGGCCGAGCGACTGTGCATCCTCGATTTTCTCAGCGATAGGCTACCGACGGATCGGCCCCGTTATCTGATGGGTGTCGGGACACCGGAGGACATCGTCGCCGCCGTCGGGCGCGGTATCGACATGTTCGACTGCGTCATGCCGACCCGCAACGCCCGCAACGGCGACCTCTTTACACACCAAGGCAAGGTCCGGATCCGCAACGCCGCAAATCGCACCGACGAGGGGCCGTTGGATCCGCTCTGCGACTGCTACTGCTGCCGCCATTACAGCCGCGCCTATCTGCACCACCTGGACAAGTGCAAAGAGATCCTCGGGGCGCGCCTGCAGACGATCCATAATCTCCATTACTACCAAACCCTGATGCGCGGCCTGCGCGAGGCCATCGCCGCAGGCCGCTACGCCGCCTTTGTCGGCGAGTTCGAAGCGCTGCGCGCAACGCCCGATCCAGCTTGAACCAGGACGCATACTCATGAGGCCAAGGTCCGCGGCGACGTCGGGCCGATCGACGAATCATGCCCGTCGCGATCGACACGCCTTGCCCGACGCTGCAACTTGCTCCGCGCTATGCCATAATTCGGCGCCGAGTTTTCCGGAGGTTGAGCGGCCTTTGCGGGCCCCATCCTCGTTACTAACCGTCGGGTCGCGACCGCGCGATCCCCAGACCATAGGCAATGAATGATGAGCTTCCTGATCTCCGATGCCGTCGCTCAAGGCGAGGCCGCTGCCGGTGCCGGTGCGGGTGACCCCTTTTTGGCAATGCTCCCGCTGGTACTCTTTGCGGTCGTCTTCTATTTTCTTCTGATCCGTCCGCAGTCCAAGCGCCAGAAGGAGCACCGCAAGATGGTGGAGTCCTTGGCGAAGGGTGACGAGGTCGTGACGATCGGCGGCATCGCCGGGCGTATCGCCGACATCGGGGACAACTTTGCGCTGCTCGATATCGCCGACGGTGTCGCGGTGAAGATCCGGCGCAGCTCGGTCGAGTCCGTGATGCCTAAAGGAACGCTGAAAGACCTGTAAGCCCTTCGCCCGCACCTCGGCCGCGGCGCCGCGTGCGCCGCGGCGTCTTGACCGGACTCCTCCGGATCAGGGCGCGGGCGCCCTCTTTGGCGCCGGCCGGTGTCCGGCCCATCCCCGATCGCGCCCGCTGTTGCGACTGGAATTGCAATGAATCAATACCCCTTGTGGAAGAATCTCCTGATCCTCGGCGTCATACTCGGCGCTTTGCTCCTTGCGGTTCCGAACCTCTTCTCTCAGGACCCGTCGATCGAGATTACGGCCGCGCGCGGCTCCGAGGTGACGGAGGCCAGTGTCGCCGAGGTGCGGGCCGCACTCGAGACCGCCGGTGCGCCGTTCAAGGACATCGAGACACGCGAAGGCGGTAAGCTCTTGGTACGGTTCGCCTCCTCGGCCGATCAATTGGCGGGGCAGGAGGCGATCGAGCGGAGCCTCTCGGAGCGTTACCGCACAGCGCTGACCCTATCGGCCGACCTGCCCGGTTGGGTGCGGTTTCTCGGCCTCAGCCCCATGTCGATGGGGCTCGATCTGCGCGGCGGTATCCATGTCGTGATCGA
This sequence comes from Thiocapsa roseopersicina, assembly GCF_900106925.1. Taxonomy (GTDB): domain Bacteria; phylum Pseudomonadota; class Gammaproteobacteria; order Chromatiales; family Chromatiaceae; genus Thiocapsa; species Thiocapsa roseopersicina. The sequence continues at coordinate 145,033 of NZ_FNNZ01000009.1, read as the reverse complement.
CGTGGATATGGATGCCGCCCTCGACCAAGCGCTCGAGCGCTACGTCGGCGACTTCCGCACCGAGCTGCGCGACCGCAAGATCCGCTATCTGACCGTTGCGCGCGAGGGCTCGCGCATCCTGGTTAAATTCAACGATGCAGCGACGCGCGACGAGGCCCAACGGACCCTGAGCAACGAGTTCCGGGATCTGGATATCCAGCCCCTCGACGAAGGCGGCAACTTCGCGATCGCGGCGAGCTTGCCGCCGGCCCAACAGGAGGAGATCCGCTCCTTCGCGTTGCAGCAGAATATTACGACCCTGCGCAATCGCGTCAATGCACTCGGGGTGGCCGAGCCCAGCATCGCGCGCCAGGGCGATCGTCGCATTGTCGTCCAGTTGCCCGGCGCACAGGATCCGGGGCGTCTCAAGGAGCTGCTTGGCGCGACGGCGACGCTCGAGTATCGCCTGGTCGACACCGAGCACAGCGTTGCCGATGCCCTCGATGGCCGCGTCCCCGTCGGGAGCCGGCTCTACCGCGAGCGCGACGGCACGCCGATCCTGCTCAACCGCCGGGTCATCGTGACCGGTGACCAGATCACGGACGCATCGGCCGGATTCGACGGTCAGTCCGGAAGCCCGGCAGTCTTCGTGAACCTGGACGGGCAGGGTGCCCGACGTATGCGGGATGTCACGACCGAAAACGTCGGCAAGCCGATGGCTGTCGTCTTCATCGAGAACGTGACCACCACCGAGGTCGTCGACGGCGAGGCGGTTAAGCGCACCCGCAAGGTCGAGGAGGTCATCAGCGTTGCGACGATCCGCGAGCCCTTCGGGCGTCGCTTCCAGACCACCGGTTTGGACGGCAGCAACGAGGCGCATGACCTTGCGCTCTTGCTGCGCTCGGGCGCCTTGGCCGCGCCGATTCAGATCGTCGAGGAGCGCACCATCGGGCCCAGTCTCGGCCAAGACAACATCGATCAGGGCTTTATGTCCGTGATGGTGGGTTTGGCGCTGGTCCTGCTCTTCATGGCGCTCTATTACCGCGTCTTCGGCTTGGTGGCGAATGTCGTCCTGGTCGCGAACGTCATCATGATCGTCGCGATCCTGTCGATGTTGCAGGCGACCCTGACCTTGCCCGGAATCGCCGGGATCGTCCTGACCGTCGGTATGGCGGTCGATGCCAATGTCCTTATCTACGAGCGAATACGCGAAGAGATCCGCAACGGAAGCTCGCCGCAAGCCTGTATCCATGCCGGCTTCGACAAGGCGCTCTCGAGTATCGTCGACGCGAACGTCACGACCCTTATTGCCGCCGTCGTCTTGTTCAGCTTCGGCACCGGGCCGATCAAGGGATTTGCCGTGACACTGGTCATCGGTATCTTGACCTCGATGTTCACCGCCATCTTCGCCTCGCGTGCCCTGATCAATCTGATCTACGGTGGACGGCGCGTGAAGAAGTTGGCCATTTGAACCGCGTCCTTGGCGGGGGCTCGCTGCCCCGGTGCGGGGTGCGCCGTCGAGTCCGCCCGAGGTCTCGGCGTTGCGCGGTTCAAGTGAAAACGGGTTAAGGACTTAAATCGCGTTCCTCTCCGAACCTTGGGGATGGATGGCTAGCCGATCAGCACGCTGAAACGATGCACGCCGCGCCTAACGCGATTTAACCAATGACGATCACAATCCAGGGCGCTCGATGTCGAGAGCGCCCTAAATCAAGGGCGATTTCGATGAGAGACCTAGGTGTCATCAACGAGCTGAACATCGACTTCATGGGCATGCGCCGACCGGCGATTATCCTGTCCGGGGCGTTGATGCTGATCTTCCTCCTGTCGATCCTGATACGCGGGTTCAATCTCGGTCTGGACTTCACCGGCGGTACCGTGCTCGAGGTGGGGTATCAAAACCCCGCCGAGCTGAGCGACGTTCGCGCCGCGCTCGAGGCGAAAGGCTTTACCGGCGCGACCATTCAGCATTTCGGTGCACGCACCGACGTCCTGATCCGACTCGCACCGCAGGAGGGCGAAGAGGCCGGAGCGCAATTGAGCGAGGAGGTCTTCAAGGCACTCAGCGACGCCGTCGAAGGACAGGTCGAGCTGCGTCGCGTCGAGTTCGTCGGACCCCAGGTCGGCGAGGAGCTTCGGGAGCAAGGCGGTCTTGCGGTGCTCTTCGCCCTCATCGGTATCCTGATCTACGTAGCAGTGCGCTTCGAGTGGCGTTTCTCCGTCGGTGCCGTCGCGGCTACCCTGCATGATGCCTTTTTCGTCGTCGGGATCTTCTCGCTTTTTCAGATTCCGTTCGATCTGACGGTATTGGCTGCGGTTCTCGCCGTTATCGGCTACTCTCTGAACGACACCATCGTGATCTTTGACCGCATCCGTGAGAGTTTCCGCAAGGTGCGCAAGGAGACTGCGATTGAAATCACCAACATGGCGGTCAACCAAACCATGTCGCGAACGGTTATCACCGGCGGAACAACGCTGCTGGTCTTGATCGCGCTCTACGCGTTCGGCGGAGAGGCACTCAGCGGCTTCTCGCTCGCGCTCATCATCGGCGTCGTAGTCGGAACCTATTCGACCATCTTCGTCGCGACCGCCACCGTGATCATGCTCGGTATCAGCCGCGCGGACCTCCTGACGGTTCCCAAAGAAGGTGCCGAGGCAGGCAACACCCTGCCTTGAGTCACGCCGCTCGCGATGCGGGTTGTCGACCTGCAAGGAAGAATCGGTCGGCCGTCCTCGTGCTCCGGCTGTTGGCGGCGGCCTATACCAGGTTGGCGCAACGGGGACACGGACGTCGGCCGAATCTCAGCCTCCGGACGTCGGCTCGGCGATCCATTCGGGCTAGACGGCAAGCAGGATCGCGATCACGATGGCTCCAATGAAAAGTCCGACCAGACCGAAGGCCGCAATCCCGCCGAGCACCGCAAACAGGACCAGTACATAGCGAATCCGCGCGGCACTGCTGATCACCAGCAGGCGCTTGAGGTTGGCTCCGATTCAGGGCAGCTTCACGACGCCGGGCGGCAGGATATCCGGCTCCTGTGTGAGAAAGATACTCGATACCGAGCTGTGGGGCCGATGCCGTTTGGAGCTCGGTCGCGGTGTTCGCAGCCGGGGTATGCCCACGCGTCGCGAGTCGGCAAGTGTTTCGGAGCGGGTGCCACAATCGCGCCGTCGGTTCGGGGGCGAGGTGTTCAGGTTGTAGACCGGGCGGTCACGCCCGTCTTCACGAGCAGTTCTTCCTTCACGAGGTGATTTGTATGGGTCTTTCCGGCATGCGCGTCTGGAAGCTCCTTCCGGTCTCGTGCGCGTTGCTCCTGGCCAGCTGCGGCGAGCGTGCAGTCCCTTCGATCGAGATCGAAGGACCGACGATGGGCACCTACTACTCGGTCAAGGTCGCCCGCCCTCCGCTCGGGATGACCACGGATGCGCTGAAGCTCGAGGTGGAGTCGGTCCTCGATAAGGTGATCGCCGAGATCTCGACGTACGAGCCGACCTCCGAGCTGTCCCGCCTCAACGCGAATCCCGGCACGGATTGGATCCCCATCTCGCCCGAGCTTCATGACGTGATCGCGGAAGGCCAGCGCATCGCTGCCCTGAGCGACGGTGCCTTCGATATCACGGTCGGCCCCTTGGTCAACCTCTGGGGATTCGGACCCGAGGCACGACCTGACGAGCTGCCGACCCCCGAGCAGATTCAGGCCGCGCGTGAACGCGTCGGTTGGCGCAAGCTGGAGCTGCGCGCCTCTCCGCCGGCCCTGCGCAAGGTCCGGGGGGATGTCTACATCGATCTCTCCGCGCTCGGGGAAGGGTACGGTGCGGACCGGGTCGCGGCGGATCTCGATGTGCGGGGGGTGGCCGATTACATGGTTGCGGTGGCCGGCACCATCCGCGCGAAGGGGCTCAACCCCAAGGGCCAACCCTGGGCCATCGCGATCGAGGAGCCACTGCCGGACCAACGCGCCGTGCACCTGATCGTCCCGGTCTCCGAGCAGGCCATCTCGACCTCGGGTGACTATCGCAACTTCTTCGTGAAGGACGGCAAACGCTATTCACACGAGATCGATCCCGCGACGGGTGCTCCGATCGAGCGCAAACTGGGGTCTGCGACCGTCGTAGGCGAGCGCGCGATCGTCGTCGACGGGCTTGCCACCGCGTTCATGGTCCTCGGCGAGCAGCGCGCGCCGGCACTCGCCGCATCCCGGGGGATCGCAGCCTATTTCATCGTTCGCGAGGGCGACGGGCTGCGGGGTGTCGCGAGCCCGGCTTTCGAGGATTATCTCGCGCGGTCCAAGTCGGAATAAGCTGCCGCCGTCGGGTCGGGCCAATCGTCGCCGAACCCTGGTACGCGCCGGTCGGTCGGTGAAAGAGCAGTCCGACCGGGCTGGGTATTCCAGATCTTGATGGAGGCGGCCCAATCGCATGAAAATCGTCATCCTCGGTGCCGGCCAGGTCGGCAGCTCGGTCGCCGAAAGCCTCGTCTCGGAGGACAACGAGATCACGGTGGTCGACACCGACCTGCCGCGACTGGCGCGTCTTCAGGACCGCCTGGATCTGAGGATTGTCGTCGGCAATGCCGCCCTGCCGGCCGTGCTCGAGCGCGCCGGTATGGCCGACGCGGAGCTGCTGGTCGCAGTCACGCAAAGCGATCAGACCAATCTCTGTGCCTGCCGCACCGCGGCGACACTCTTCAACACGCCCACCAAGATCGCTCGGTTGCGCTCGGCCGACTACGGTCGTTATCCCCATTTGTTGGACGCGAAAAACTTCGCGGTGGACTTCAGTCTCTGCCCCGAGCAGATCGTCACCGACTATATCGTCAAGCTGCTCGAGTTTCCCGAGGCGCTCCAGGTGCTGGAGTTTGCCGACGGGTTGGTCAGTCTGGTGGCGGTGCGCGCCTTCGCCGGCGGTCCCCTGGTCGGTCGCCCGGTGTCCGACCTGCGTCGCCATATCCCGACCCTGGACGCGCGAATCGCCGCGATCTACCGGGGCGATCAACCCATCATCCCCGACGGCGACACCCTGATCGAGTCCGGCGACGAGGTCTTCTGTCTGGCCGCGACCCGCGATATCCGTCAGGTGATGAGCGAGCTGCGCCGCCGCGAGCGGCCGACGCGACGCATCCTCGTCGCCGGCGGCGGCAACATCGGCGAACGTCTTGCGACTGCGACACAGGGCCGCTTCCAGATCAAGATCATCGAGTCCAACGAAGACCGCGCCAAGACCTTGGGCGCAGCCCTCGATCGCGCGCTCGTGCTCATCGGAGATGCGACCGACGAGCAGTTGCTTGCGTCGGAGGGGATTGAGGACATGGACATCTTTCTCGCCCTCACCAACGACGACGAGGACAACATCCTCTCTGCATTGCTCGCCAAGTTCATGGGGGCGCGACGGGTGCTGGCCCTGATCAACCGGCGCGCCTATGCCGACCTGGTGCAGGCCGATCGCATCGATATCGCCATCTCGCCCGCGCAGATCTCGATCGGCTCACTGCTGGCCCATGTCCGACGCGGCGATGTCGCTCGTGTGCATAGCCTGCGTCGCGGGGCGGCCGAGGCGATGGAGTTGGTCGTCCACGGCGATAGCGGGACATCCAAGGTCATCGGGCGGCGCATCGACACGCTGGATCTTCCGGCCGGGGTCACGGTCGGGGCCATCGTGCGCGGGCCGCGTCCCGAGCCGGGTCGCGCGGATCGTCGCGAGGTCATCATCGCGCATCATGATCGCGTCATCGAGGCGGAAGACCACATCATCCTCTTTCTGATCAACAAATCGCTGGTCCCCAAGGTCGAGCGTTATTTCCAAGTGGGCTTTGGATTCTTCTGATGTCCGGCCTGCCGTCGGTCATCAACGCGCTCGGACGCTTGCTGCTGGTCTTCAGCCTGACCTACCTGCTGCCCATCGGCTGCGCTCTCGTCTACCGCGACGGGACTTTTGCGACCTTCGTGACAAGCCTGCTCGCGTGCGTCGGCGTCGGCGCCTTGTTGGTCATCGCGACGCGCCGTCATCTTCGCGAGCTCAAGTCCCGCGACGGCTTCATCCTGGTCGCCGCGGCTTGGACCCTGACGGCCGCGATCGCCACCGTGCCGCTCATGCTGCATGAGCAGTTAAGCTTCACCGACGCCTTCTTCGAGACCATGTCCGGGCTCACCACCACCGGCGCGACGGTCATGGTCGGGCTCGATCAGGTCGCGCCGTCCATCAATCTCTGGCGACACACGCTCAACTGGCTGGGCGGCATGGGGATCATCGTGTTGGCCGTCGCCATCCTGCCGCTCCTGGGAGTGGGCGGCATGCAGTTGCTGCGCGCCGAGGTGCCCGGCCCCATCAAGGACACCAAGCTCACCGCGCGCATCGCCGACACCGCGACCATCCTCTGGACGATCTATTTGTGGATCACGATCGCCTGCGTCATTGCGCTCAAACTGGCCGGCATGGACTGGTTCGACGCCGTTTGCCATGCCTTCTCGACACTCTCGCTCGGCGGCTTCTCGACCCGCGACGCCAGCATCGGTGCCTTCCACTCACCGCTCATCGAGGTGGTGATCATCGTCTTCATGGTGATCGCCGCGCTCAACTTCGCAACCCACTACACCGCTTGGCGGGCGCGCAGCCTGCGCGCCTATTGGCGCGATGCCGAGGCGAAGGGCGTGCTGGCTGTCCTGCTGGTCAGCACCTTGGGCTGCACCCTCTATCTCTTGATCGTCGGCACCTACAGCGATGCCCTGACCGCGCTGCGCGAGGTGAGCTTCAATCTGATCAGCATCGCGACCGACTGCGGCTTCGTGAGTGTCGACTATGCGCAATGGCCCATTTTCGTGCCCTTCTGGATGCTCTTCCTCTCCTGCGTGACCGCCAGCTCCGGCTCCACCGGCGGCGGCATCAAGATGATCCGCACCCTGATCCTGACGCGTCAGAGCTCGCGCGAGATCAGCCGTCTGATCCATCCGACCATGGCCGCACCCGTCACGGTGGGCGGCATTCAGATCCCGAACCAGGTGGTCTTCGCCATTCTCGGCTTCATGTTTCTCTACGCCATGAGCATCGTCGGGCTGACCTTCCTGCTGATCTTCGGCGGGTTGGACTTCATCTCCGCCTTCACGGCCGTCATCGCCTGCATCAACAACGCCGGTCCGGGCCTCGGACAAGTCGGCCCGGCCACCAACTATCAGAGCCTCACCGACTACGAGATCTGGGTCTTGAGCTTCACCATGCTGCTCGGGCGGCTAGAGATCTTCTCGCTCCTGATCCTCTTTACGCCGCGGTTTTGGCGCAAGTAAGGCGAACGGGTCGTCGCCGTCGTCGTCGCCGGACACCCCCAACAATCATCCCTGCCGCCGCCCGGCCTCCCACCCGCGGCACGCCCGTGCGATGTAACGCGGCACCGGACGTGCCCCGGTGCCGTAGGCGCTGATCGTGCGGGTAGTCAAACCCAGTGCCGCCGCGGCCTGGGTCAACGACAGGCCGTTGCACGATCGCCATTGAATAAAGGCGTGGGTGTTCTCGTCCGTTGCCTGTTGTGCCTGCGGCATGCCGGTCGTCCCTGTCCAGCCCTTCCCGGGCGTCTATGCCGAGCAGTTGCCGTGTGCCGCAGGGCCGGCTCGCCAACGCCCCGGTCCGGCCTCGCCATGGTCTGCCATAATTCTTTCGAGGGGGACAACGCATTCGCTTGAGCACTTATCGTCCCGGCGGCGCTTCGGGTCGGTGACCGCGGCAGGGCCCCGATCCCCCGATCGATCCAGGCGCGGCGGACGGTCGCTATGCTTCATTTCGCCTACGACGGTTCCATCAACGGAGACTGGGTCAGCCATTACGCCGTCCAATTGGCGTCTGCTCAGCACGACCGGACCTTGCGGTTGATCCACTTTCGCGGCGGACAGATCCTGCCGACGATCCTCGAGGACAAGCTGGGACGGATTCGACGGGAATGCGAGCATCAGAGGGTCCGGCTCATCGAGGAGATCCTACCGCCCGCCGAACGGGGTCTTGAGAGTGCGATCCGCTCCGCCGTCCCCGCCGGTCCGGAGCATTTCCTGCTGTGCGGCGTGCCGGCTCGGGCGCCGGGCCACGGTGCTCTGCGCGAGACGATCGCGGGACGGCTGCTGCGCTCGGGTCACTGCAACGTCCTGGCCGTGCGTGTGGTCCATCCGGGCTTGCTGGGATCGCCGCGGCGGTTGCTGATTCCGGTCACCGAGCGCCCGGACGGCTTTCGCTCGGGCATGCCGTTCCTGAGGCTCTTCGCCCCGCAAGTGACGCGCCTGCATATCGTCTTGATCGTACGGGTCGGCCGCCGGCGGTTTCTACGGATGTCGCATGAGCTGGCCGAACGCCTCCTCGCGCCGGGCCAAGCCTACTGCGAGCGCATCGAGCAGGAGATCGTCGAGCAGCTCGGGCTGGGGCCCGAGGTGATGGACGCCAAGGTCGTGGTCTCGGACCAGGTGGCGCGCGAGATCCTGATCGCGGCGCACCGCACCAAGTCGCGACTGGTGTATCTGGGGGTGTCCGAACGCCATCCAGCCGAGCGGTTCTTGTACGGCGATCCGGTCGAGCAGATTCTGCGCGACGCGAGCTGCGACGTCGCCATCTACCGCGGAGCGGCCTGATGGCGGACGGGGCCCAGATCCATGAGGTCGTCTCGGAGCGGGTCTTCGACCTGTTGCGCAGCCGCCCCTCCGGACTGACGCAGAGCGAGGTCGCCGCGCGACGGGCCGAGATCGGTCCGAATCGCCTGCAACCGCCCCCGCGATGGCGCTGGGTGCGGGTCTTGTTCAAGCATGTCGTCAACTTCTTCAGCATCCTGCTCGACATCGCCTCCGTCGTCTGTTTCGTCGCCGAGGCGATCCAGCCCGGCGAGGGCATGCGCGTGCTCGGCTGGGCGTTGCTCGGCGTCTCGGTCCTCAACGCCGTGTTCGCCTTCGCGCAGGAGATGCGGGCCGAGCGCGCCATGGATGCGCTGCGCCGCTTTCTGCCGCAGCGCGTGCGCGTGCGCCGCGAGGGCATCGAATGCACGGTGTCGGCCGAGGATCTGGTGCCGGGCGATGTCATGCTTCTGGAAGAGGGTGACCGTGTCGCGGCCGACGCGCGACTGGTCGAGGCGGACGATCTGCTGGCCAACAATGCACCCTTGACGGGTGAATCCCGCTCGCAGCCGCTGGCGACCCGGCCCGCCAAGGGCCGACTGATCGAGAGTTCCAACATCGCGTTCGCCGGCTGCAGCCTGCTGCGCGGCAACGGGACCGCAGTCACCTTCGCGACCGGCCATCGCACGGAGCTGGGCAAGATCGCGGCCCTCGCGCGCGATGTGCGTCGACCGCCCTCCCCGCTGGAGCGCGAGACCAACCGGATGGTCCGGGTGCTGACCCTGATCGCGGTGCTGATGGCGCTGGTGTTTTTCGTCGCGGGGATTGCCGCCGGTCGCTCGCTCTGGGTCAGCATCGTCTTCATGCTCGGCATCATCGTGGCCAACGTCCCCGAGGGTCTGCTGCCGACCCTGACGCTGGCGCTCTCGATGGCCAGTCTGCGCATGGCGCGCAAACAGGTGCTCGTCAAAAACCTCGAGGCGGTCGAGTCGCTCGGTGCCGTTCACACCGTCTGCACCGACAAGACAGGCACCCTGACCTACAACCGGTTGGTGATTGCGGCGCTGGTCGATCCGGTGCGGGGGCTGCCGATCGAGGATCCCGACGCGCTGCGCGCACTCCTCGAGGCCGCGCTGATCGCCTCCCAGGTCCGGCGGGCGCGGACAGCGCTGCACGGGGATCCGGGCTGGTCCGGCGATCCGCTGGATGTGGCCATCGCCGAGCGCCACAGAGAGCTGTTCAGGCAGCCGGACGCGATCCTCGTCGAGACGCGTCGTCACTTTCCGTTCGATTTGGCCAAACGGCGCGAGGCGGGTGTCTTCGCCGATGGCTCGCAGGCGCGGTTCGCGATCAAAGGGGCCTGGGAGTCGCTGCGGCCCATGGTGAATGGGCTCGTCGACGGCGAAGGCCTTACCGTCGCCGTCGACGAGCCGCGGCTCTTGGCGTGCGACACGGTCGTGCATCGTCTCTCGGCGCAGGGTCGGCGCGTGATCGCGGTCGCCTCGCGGGTGCTCGATCGGTTGCCCGATCCGCAGGCGCCGGAGGAGTCCTTGGGGCGCAGTCTCGTGCTGCACGGCTTCCTGGCGCTCGATGATCCCATCCGCCCAGAGGTTCCCGGCGCCGTGGCCCGCTGCCAGACCGCGGGTGTGCGCGTGCTCCTCATTACCGGCGACCATCCCGACACGGCCGAGGCGGTCGCGCGGGCCTGCGGCATCCTGCGCCCGGACGAGCCCGCCGAGGGGCGGATCCTGCACGGCGCCGAGCTGGAGCGCTTACGCGAGCAGCAGTTGGTCGCGCGCCTGCGCGAGGGGGTGACCGTCTTCGCCCGCACTACGCCCGAGCAGAAGATGAAGATCGTCCTCGCGCTCAAGCGTCTGGGTCAGGTCGTCGCCATGACCGGCGACGGCGTCAACGACACCCCCGCGCTCAAGGCGGCCGATGTCGGCATCGCGATGGGCGCGAGCGGGACCGACGTGGCGCGCGAGGCGGCCGACATCGTGCTGCTCGACGACAACTTCGCATCGATCGTTGCGGGCATCGAGGAGGGGCGCGCCGTCTTCCGCAACATGCAGCGCTTCACGACCTATGTCCTGGCCAGCAATATCCCGGAGATCGTGCCCGTCCTGCTCTATATCCTGCTGCCGATTCCGCTGGCGCTGACCATTGTCCAAATCCTGGCGATCGACCTGGGGACCGACATGCTGCCCGCCATCGGGCTGGGCCGGGAGACGCCCGAGCGAGACCTGATGCAACAGCCGCCGCGGCGCCTTGATGAGCGCCTGCTCTCACCGCGACTGATGCTGACGGCTTACCTGTTTCTTGGCCTGATTCAGGCCGCCTGGTCACTGAGTCTCTTCTTCCTGGTTCTGCACGAGGGCGGCTGGCGCTGGGGGCAAGAGCTGGCGCAGAACGCGCCCCTCTATCACTCGGCGACGGGAATCACTCTGGCCAGCATCGTCCTGATGCAGATCGGCAACGTCGTCGGCCGAAGGTCGTTGCGACACAGCGGCCTGGATTGCGGTCTGCTCGCCAACCCTCTGCTGCTCTTGGGAATCGCGACCGAGATCCTCTTCTCCTGGGCCATCCTCTATGTTCCGGCCGTTCAGTCCGTCCTGCACACCGGCCCGGTCGCCCCGGCGATCTATGCGCTCGCCTGGCTCGGCATCCCGGTGCTGTTCGGTCTGGACTATGCCCGCAAGCGCCTGGCGGCCCATTGGGATCGGCGCCGCGCCGAACCGATCGCCTAACCGCCGTTGGCCTTGCTTCGGCCGTTGACGTGATGCCTGGCGAACAGGACCGCGAGGGTGATTCCGGTCAGCGCCAAGCCCGCCTTTCGTGCGCTCGGTCTTGGGTCGACAGACGCCCGATGAAGCCGGTTGATTCGGCGCTCTCAGGTTTCCATCGGACGCTCGAATTTCTCATGATCGAGCACCGCGACATCGGCCACGAACACCGTCAGGTGGTAGCCCTGGCCGATCAGCGCGTCCAGATCATCGAGCAGGCCGGACATGCGCTCCGGCGGCAGGATGACCTTCAGAAGCAGGTTCGTGTCGATCTCCAGGTTGCCCGACTGCAACCCGTCGGAACCGGCGCCGCGAGCACGCAGCAGGGTATAGCCACTTGCGCCGCGGCGACGCACCGCGGCGATCAGGCGGTGCTCGAGCACGTCGGTGGTGATGACGGTGACGAGTTTTTCAGGGACAAGGCGGTGCATCTGCGTAGGCTCCTGCGGCTTGCGATGAGAACGTCCGACGGGACACGCGGGTGGCCGCGCCGCGTGCGTCGATCAGGCCCCGCCGGCCACCAGCAGGGCCAGCTGGTGATAGATCGGGATGCCGAAGACGACATTGAACGGGAAAGTCACGCCGAGCGACAAGGTCAGATAAAACGACGGATTGGCCTCCGGTACCGCCAAGCGCATCGCGGGCGGGACCGCGATGTAGGAGGCGCTTGCACCGAGCACCCCGACCAGCGTCGTGCCGCCGACGCCGAAACCGAGCATCAGGTGTCCGACCAGCACGCCGATGACGCCGCCGATCAGCGGCATCACCAGTCCGAAGGCGCCGAGGGCCAACCCGACGCGCCGGAAGTCGCCGAAGCGCCGCCCTGCCTCGAGTCCCATCTCCAGCAGGAAGAGGCAGAGCATGCCCATAAAGATGTCGGTGGTGAAGGGGTGCAGCGACTCCATCGCCTTCGGGTTCGCGATGGCCCCGATCAGCATCGACCCGATCAGAAGCACCACACTGCCGTTCGTGAAGGCTTCGCGCAGGATGTCGCCCATGTGACCCGTCCCGCGGTCGGCGCGAGGCGCGCCGCGATCCGGTGCGGCCTTGGCGACGCGCCCCCGGCTCCAGCTCGCGAGCAAGAGACCGACGACGATGGCCGGTGACTCCATGATCGCGAGCATGATCAAGGGATAACGCTCGTACTCGATCCCTTGGCTGCCGAGGAAGGCGATTGCGGTCAAGAAGGTTCCGGCGCTGACCGAGCCGTAATGCGCGGCGATCGCGGCGGCATCGAGCAGACCGACCCGGCGCGTTGCGAGCAAGAGCCCGAAGCCGATGATCGGCAGCAGGAGGCCGAGCAGGAGCGCCCAGATCACTGCGGCCAAGGCTTCGCCGAGATCCGCCTTCGCCAATTCCACGCCGCCGTGCAGGCCGATGGAGACCAGCAGGTAGATGGACAGGATCTTCGCCAGATCGGGCGGAAAGCGCAGATCCGATTTGATCAGACGTGCGATGAAGCCCAGTGCGAAGAAGAGCACGGCCGGGATCAGCAGGTTGGAAAACGCAGACATCGTGCCTCCAGGGTCCCGGACGGGGGCTTGGATGATCGGGATGAGATCCGGAGGTTAATGCTGTAAAGACTTCGATAATAATCGATGTTTTTGATGTAATAGATCAATGAATATAGATGTGTCTGCCCGGCCTCGAGCACGGCGGTCGGGCGGGTTGCAGGATGTTCGTGTCGCCCGGGGTATGCGATCATTTTGCACGGTCGTCGCCCCCTCGCTGTTGATCCTGCAGGATCTCGAAGGGCCAGGCGAGACACCGCATCGCCGGACCGCACATCGGCATCACCGATCTTGAGTGTCGGTGGTGAGCCTTCCACGTCGGCAACAACCTCGCAAGGTCACGAATTCGTATGGAATGGTTATGGGATATCAATCTCTGGAGCGCCCTGTTGACGCTGACGGTGCTCGAGATCGTCTTGGGCATCGACAACATCATCTTCCTGACCTTGCTGGTCTCGAATCTGCCCGAGCATCAGCGCCCCTTTGCCCGCCAGTTCGGCCTGTTGGCAGCTATGGGGACACGCATCCTGCTGCTGCTGTCGATCGCTTGGCTGGCGCGCCTCGTGGAGCCCTGGTTCGAGGTGATGGGGCATCCCGTCTCGGGCCGTGATCTGGTCCTCCTGCTCGGCGGTCTCTTCCTGATCTACAAGGCGGTGATGGAGATCCACGGCAGCCTGGAAGGGGGCGAGGAGCATCAGGCTCCCAAGCATGTCGCCACGCTCCTTCCGCTCGTGATTGTCCAGATCGCCATCATCGACATCGTCTTCTCGCTGGACTCGGTGATCACGGCGATCGGCCTGGCGGACGAGGTCAGCGTCATGGTCGCCGCGATCGTCATCGCGATTGCGGTCATGATGTTCGCGGCCAAGCCGATCGGCGAGTTCGTCGATCGCCACCCGACCGTGAAGATGTTGGCTCTGTCGTTCCTGGTCTTGGTTGGCGTCGCGCTGGTCGCGGAGGGCACGGGGCAGGAGGTGCCCAAGGGCTACCTCTACTTCGCGATGGCCTTCTCCTTCATGGTGGAGATGCTTAACCTGCGTCTGCGAAAGAAGTCGACCGAGGTCGTCCAGCTGCACCGCCTCTACGAAGATCTCGAAGTCGCCCCGGACCCGACGCCGTCCGGCGGCCCGATCGGCCAAAGCTCGGGCATCGGAGCCGAAGGCAAGAACAGGGTGACGTGATGGTTGCGCGACTCGTCCGTCGGGCGAGCCGCGCGGCAGACCTCAGGCGGGGAAAACCCAGGCGTTCCTTGCGGTCAGGCTGCTTTTCGAGGGGCTCAGCGGTGGTATTCGCCCGCGCGCTCGGGTTGGTAGGTCACCTCGTCGATACGCACGCGCAGCGTGCCTCCGCCCGGTTTCGGCCAGTCGATCTCGTCGCCCTCGGACAGGCCCAGCAGGGCGCTTCCGACCGGGGCGAGGATCGAGATGGTCCGACCGCTGTCATCGACGTCGCTCGGGTAGACGAGCGTCAAACAACGTTCCTCCGAGGATAACTCGATGCGAAACTTCACGGTCGATCGCATGGTGACGACCTTGGGCGGAATATCCTTCGCATCCACCACGATTGCCCGAGAGAGCTCGGCCTCCAGGTCTGCTTTGCCGGGAAACTCGGCGTCATCGACGGAGTCCAGAAGCCGCTCCAGCCGCTCGGCATCCGTCGTCGAAAGAATGATGTTGGGTCGCGTGCTCATGTCGTGTCCTGCCTAACGGTAGGGGCGCAGATACCACCATTCGAAACCCAGCTTCATCCAATGGAAGAGCCGTGTCGAAGGGAGCACCCAGTTGTTCTTTTCGGTGCGCGCGACCAGCATGCCCGTATCGTTGGCGTCCACGATGCAGACCAGCTCGACCTTGAAGGTCTCGCTCGGCGCGCGGCCCTGCAGCTCGCCGAGCAGATTCTTCACCGCCGCGCGCGCTTGCAGGTCCGCCATGTGGGCCTGCTTCGGCATCCAGTCAGGACCGGGAAAACTGCCCGAATCACCTGCGACATAGACCCGCTCGTAGCCGGCGACCCGGCAATGTGCATCCGCCTGCAACAGCCCGCCCGGCGAGCGCGGCAGGGCGGTGTTGTCGAACCAGCTGTTGCCGGTCATACCCGGCATGAAGAGGATCAGGTCGGCGTCGAATTCCCCGCCCTCGGTCGTCACCTTCGACTCCGAGAACGACTTGAGCTTGTGGCCCAGATGGGTCTCGATGCCGCGGCGCTTCATCTCCGCGAGGATGCCGTCGACCGCCTTCGGGCCGAGCCGGTTGCCGGGTCGCTCAGCCGGGGTGAAGAAGTGCAGGCGGAAACGGTCCCGACGCCCTTCCTTGCGCAGTTGGCTATCCATCCCGAAGATAAACTCGAAGATGGGTCCGCCGCGCATCGAGCTCGGCTCGTTGGGGTTGCCGGCGAAGCCCATGGCGATGCTGCCGCCGTCCATCGCCTTGACGCGATCGCGGATCGCCTCCGCGGCGGCGATGCCCTCGCAGGGTGTGATGGCATGCTCGATGCCGGGAAGCTTCTTGATGAAGCGTCCGCCGCTGCCGATGATGAGTCCGTCGTTCTCGACCGGGCCGGCGGTGGTCTCGAGCGTGCGCCCGTCCGCGCTCAGTCCGGTCGCCTCTCCGGCGAGATGGCGCACCCGCATGCGCTTGAAGAAGGGGCGCAGATCGATGCGCAGATCCTCGCCGCTGCGGATGCCGCAGGGGACCCAAATCAGGCCTGGATAATAGATGAATTCGGGCTTCGCGCTGACGAGGGTGATCTCGGCGTCGGGAGCTGTGCGTCGGATGCTTTGGACGGCGGTGAGGCCGGCGAATCCGGAACCGACGATGGTGATGCGATGCATGGATGACTCCGGTGGTCCCGAGACGGGACGTTTCTATGCTTGAGATTGTACCCTGATCCGGCGGTGAGACCGGGAGAAGTGGACACGAATAGGGTGGCTACGGGGGGCGCGCAAGGCGCGCCGCCGCGACCTATCGACTCGCCTCCAGCAGCGGCTCCAAGATCGGCCAGACGTTGTCCAGGATACGCGGCTGCGCCTCGGCGGTCGGGTGCAGTCCGTCGGCCTGCATCAGATCCCAATCCTCGGCGACTCCGGCGAGCAGATCCGGCACCAAGGGGACGGATTCGGTCTCGGCGACCTCCCGGAACACCGCTTGAAAGCCGTCGGTGTAAGCCGCACCGTAGTTGGGCGGGAGACGCAAGCCGGTCACGACGACTCGGCTGCCGGCCGCGCTGCTGCGCTCCACCAGCGTCGTTAGATTGTTGCGGATGACCTCGAATCCCAGCCCGCGCAAGCCGTCGTTTGCACCGAGCTCGATGAGAACGATCGCGGGTGCGTGGTCATCGAGCAGCGCACCGAGCCGCGTCAGGCCACCGGCTGTCGTATCGCCCGAGACGCTCGCATTCACGACGCGGTAGGCCATTCCACGCTCGCGCAGACGCTCCTCGAGGAGCGACACCCAGCCGCTCTTGCGATCCAAACCATAGCTCGCACTCAGGCTGTCGCCGAGGATCAGGATCACCGGCGGCATGACCGGCGAGTTGGCCGACGCGTCGTTCGCGGTTTTTCCGAGCGTCAGGGCGGGCAACAACATACAGGTCAGCAGGAGTAGACGGATCATGTCGGGACAAAGACCTCGGGCCGTGTCGAAAGCGGTCGCAGTGGGGAAGCATGTTACGGGGCCGGCCGGCGGCTTGACCATCTTGGAGCGCCTCGACCTGGAGATCCAGGCCGGCGAGGCGGTGGCCATCCTCGGTGCATCCGGCTCGGGCAAGTCCACATTATTGGGGCTCTTGGCCGGTCTCGACAGTGCCACGTCGGGCGAGGTGTGGCTGTGCGGTCAGCGCGTCGACGATCTCGACGAGGACGGACGCGCGGCGCTGCGCAGCGGGCGAGTCGGCTTCGTCTTCCAGAACTTCCAGCTCCTGCCGACCCTGACCGCGCGCGAGAACGTGCTGCTTCCGCTCGAGCTGACCGGGACGCGCGACGCCGCACGCCGCGCCGACGAGGCCCTGGATCGGGTCGGTCTGACCCCGCGTGCCCGACACTATCCGCGTCAGCTCTCGGGCGGTGAGCAGCAGCGTGTCGCGATCGCTCGGGCCTATGCCCCGCGTCCCGAGGTGCTGTTTGCCGACGAGCCGACCGGAAACCTCGACCAGGTCACCGGCGAGCACATCATCGACCTCCTTTTGGACCTGCGCAGCGACGCCGGTGCGGCACTGGTGCTGGTCACCCATGACCCGCGTCTGGCCGAGCGCTGCGATCGTCGTCTGCACATGACCGCCGGCCACCTGGAGCAAGGCTCGTGAAGACCTGGCGGATCACCCTGCGACTGCTGGGTCAGGACTGGCGCAGCGGCGAGCTCTATCTGCTCGCCTCGGCTTTGATCTTGACCGTTGCCGCCATCACTGCGGTCGGTTTCTTCACCGATCGTGTCGAAAGCGCCATGGCCCGTCAGGGCGGGGAGCTGATCGCGGCCGATCTCGCCCTCGAGTCGGCCACCCCGCTGCCCGCCGACTACCGAGAGCAGGCGGATCGCTTGGGTCTGACCACCGCGGAGATCATCGAGTTTCGCAGTGTCGTGGTGGGCGAGGGCGGGCCGCAGCTCGTCCAGGTGAAGGCCGTCGACACCGCTTATCCCTTGCGCGGGCGATTGAGCGTCCGCGATGCCTTCGACGCGCCGGATCGCGAGGTCGAGACGGGACCGCCGCCCGGCGAGGTCTGGGTGGAGTCGCGTCTCCTGCCCCTGCTCGGTGCGGCGCTCGGCGACGAGGTCGGACTCGGCGAGTCGCGTCTGCGCATGGGCGCCATCCTGAGCAACGAGCCGGACCGCGGCGGTGCGCTCTTTGCGCTGGCCCCGCGGGTCATGCTGAGCCAGGCGGATCTCGCGGCGACCGGATTGATCACCGAGGCGAGTCGGGCCGAGCATCGCCTTCTGGTCGCCGGCGAGGCTACGGCCGTCGAGCGCTTCAAAAGGGCCATCGAGGCCGGTCTGCCGGTCAACATCGATCTGATCGACGGCAGCACCGCCCGACCCGAATTCGAATCCGCGGTCGATCGTGCCTCGCGTTTCCTGCATCTGGCCACACTCGTCACCTTGCTGGTCGCCGGGGCCGCCATCGCCCTGGCCAGCCGTCGCTTCGTCGAGCGCCAGACCGATGCCGTCGCCGTGATGCGCTGTCTGGGTGCGCCCAATCACCTGCTGATGCGGGTCTTCATGATGCGGCTGGTGCTCTTCGGTCTGGTCGCCAGCCTGGTGGGCTGTCTGCTCGGCTGGCTGGGACAGCTCGGGCTGATGAGCCTGCTCTCGGAGTGGTTCGCGACGGATCTGCCGACGCCCTCGCTTGCGCCCGTCGTCGTCGGCGTGGCGACGGGTCTGGTCGCGCTCCTGGGCTTTGCGCTGCCACCCCTGTTTCAACTGGCGCAGGTCTCGCCGTTGCGTGCGCTGCGTCGCGATCTGGGTGCTCCGCGCGGCTCGGCCATCCTGACGGTGGTCGGCGCCGCATCGGCCCTGGCCCTCTTGATCATCTGGCAGGCGGATGATTTCCAATTGGCCTGGAAGCTGATGGCCGGCGTGCTCGGTGCGGTCGCGAGCCTGGTCATCACGGTGCTCGTGCTGGTGCGTCTCGCCGGCGGCCTCGCCGGGCGTGCCCGCGGGGTCTGGCGACTCGGGCTTGCGGCCCTGGCGCGGCGCCCCTCCGCCGCCGTCCTGCAGATCTCCGGCCTGGGGCTCGGCATCCTCGCCTTGCTGTTGCTGGCGGTGGTGCGCGTCGATCTGCTCGCGGCCTGGCAGGAGACCTTGCCCGAAGGTGCGCCGAATCACTTTCTGATCAACATCCAGCCGCAGGATGTCGAGCCGCTTGGCCAGTTCCTGCGCGAGGGGGGGCTGGGCGAGTCGGCCATCTACCCAATGATCCGCGGCCGGCTGGTGCGGATCAACGACCGCGAGATCGTCCCGTCCGACTACGAGAATCCGCGGGCCGAGCAGCTCGCATCGCGCGAGTTCAACCTGAGCCAGGGCGCGGACCTGCAATCCGACAACCGCATCGTCGCCGGCGCCTGGTGGTCGGGCGCGGATGCACCTCCCGAGTTTTCGGTCGAGGAGGGCATCGCCGAGACGCTCGGTATCGCCTTGGGCGACGAGATCGCCTTCCTGGTCTCCGGTCGCGAGGTGAGTGCGCCCGTCACCAGCCTGCGCGAGGTCCAGTGGGACAGCTTCAACGTCAACTTCTTCGTGATCTCCTCTCCCGCGCTCCTCGGCTCCGAGCCCGCGACCTACATCACCAGCTTCTATCTGCCCGAGGATCGGGAGACCTTGATGCCGGAGTTGGTCAAGCGCTTCCCGAGCTTGACCCTGCTCGACGTCGACGCCTTGCTGACGCAGGTTCGGCAGGTGGTCGACCGCGGCGTGATGGCGGTGGAATATGTCTTTCTCTTCACGCTCGCGGCCGGGATCCTGGTCATGTACGCAGGCATCCAAGCCAGCCTGGAGGAGCGCCGACTCGAGCACGGCATCCTGCGCACACTGGGCACCGGACGTCGGGCGCTGCTGACCAGTCTGGCCGTGGAGTTCACCGCGGCGGGCATCCTCGCGGGGGCGCTGGCCTCCATCTTCGCGGAGCTGACCGGCTGGCTTCTGGCCGAGCAGCTCTTCGGCTTGACCTTCAGCTTCAATCCGATGCTCTGGCTGATCGGTGTCTTCGGCTCCGGGGCCTTGATCGGCATCGCCGGGACCTTGGCGACCTATCCGTTGTTGATTCGCCCGCCTTTGCAGACGCTTCGGCAGGCGGGGTAGGGGGCGACTCGGCGCCGAGGCTGCTCGCACCTCGTGATGGTGCGCGTCCTCTTGTCCGTCGCCGAGTAGGCTCGGAATAACAGGCACAAAAAAAGGCGGGTCTCCCCGCCTTTTTCGTTCGCCCGAATCGGGGTCAGGCCTTGACCCAGTCCCCGAAATTGTCGGTGTTCTTCTCTTCGCCGTCGCCGTAGCCGGCCTCGTAGGCCTCGGTGAGGCGCTGCTCTTCGCGCTTCGGATTCTGGAGGAAACCGCACTGCCAGCCTTGGATGTACTCGTCGTCGACACCGAGTTGTTCCATTTTGGTTACGGCGTCGTAATAGAACTGGTTCATGTCCGCTCTCCGGGCTCTTATCGTTGACGAAGGGTCGGCTTGGGAACGCCTCGCCTTCAGAAATCTTGATCTTATTGGCGACGTGGATTCGGGTGCGTCGACCCGGATCCTCGGGTCCTCTCTCGAGTCTCGTAAGGAGCCTTGCCCGCACGACTCGCAGGGTCATGAGGGGGCGAGAAGGGCTATAAGAATACAGCGTTTTTCTTATGTGTGACAAGGTGATCACGCACCCGGCCGGGCACGGATTGTAGCCCGGCGAGGTGTCGACTTGTGAAGCCGAGCGCCAAAACCCACTCTCATGCCAACCCAATTGCGATGACGACCTGATATCGCGCCCATATCCGGCCAATCTCGGGCGGCCATCGCCCCGGGCCTCGCGGATGAGGCACCTTCGCACCAGACCCAAGAGGAAGACGACCCGCTATGCGTCCAGCCCAGTTGCTCCGTGTCCTCGACCGCGAGTTTTCCAGTACCGCGGAAGGTCACCATACCCCCGTGATGCTCTGGGGCCCTCCGGGCGTCGGAAAGTCGCAAATGGTCGCGCAGATCGCCGAGCGCCATCGGGTGCCCATGATCGATATCCGCCTCTCGCAGATGGAGCCGAGCGATCTGCGCGGGATCCCGTTCCGCGCCGGGGATCGGGTGGAGTGGGCGATTCCCGCCATCCTGCCGGATGCCGAGCGCCATGCGTCGGCCGGGATCCTCTTTCTCGACGAGATCACCTCGGCGCCTCCGGCGGTGTCTGCGGCGGCCTATCAGCTGATCCTGGATCGGCGACTCGGCGAGTATCGCGTCCCCGACCGGTGGGCGATCTTCGCGGCCGGCAATCGCCAAGGCGATCGCGGCGTGACCTACAGCATGCCCGCGCCGCTGGCCAACCGCTTCTCGCACTTCGAGGTCGAGACCCACCTGGACGACTGGGTCGCCTGGGCCTATGCGCAGGGCATCGACGAACGGGTCATCGGCTTTCTGCGCTTCCGCCCCGAGCTGCTGTTCGATTTCGACCCGGCGCACAACCCGGTCGCCTTCCCCTCGCCGCGCTCCTGGGAGTTCGCGCACCGCTGTCTGAAGAAGTTCGAGGACATCCCCGAGCTGCTGCAGGGCACCTTGCAGGGCTGTGTCGGGCCGGCGGCGGGGATCGAGGTCGCCGCCTTCGTCGACAGCCTGGATCAGATGCCGGATCTGGATGCCATTCTCGCGGGCGAGGTCGTGCCTGTGCCGCGCGAGATCGATCTCCAATACGCCGTCGCCGCGGCCCTGGTCGGGCGTGCCATCCGCGCGCAGGGGGAGCCGGACAAGGACCGCGTCATCGGCAACATCCTCGCCTACGCGGGTCGTTTTCCGCAGCGCGAGATGGGTGTCATGCTGGTGTCCGATCTGCACCGTGCGGTCGGCAACAGCCTCTTCGAGGTGCCGGCCTTCGCCGATTGGGCTGCGGTCGTTGCCGACGTGATGCTCTATGAGTAGCGGTGCCGGCAGTGCGGGTAGCGCGGCGGTATCCGATGCCGAGCGGCGTGTGATCGAGACCAAGCTCGCGGCGGCCCGTACGCGCTTGATCCTGGACAAGCCCTTTCTCGGGGCCTTGGTGCTGCGCCTGCCCATGCATGCGTCGAACCCCGAGTGGTGCCCGACCACGGCGACCGATGCGCGTGCCTTCTACTACAACCCCGAGTACATCGCGAGCCTGAGCCTCGACCAGACCCAGTTCATGCTTGCGCACGAGGCCCTGCACTGCGCGCTGTCGCATTTCGCGCGGCGACAGCATCGCATCAAACATAAGTGGGATCTCGCCTGTGATTACGCGATCAATCCGCTCTTGATCGACGAGGGTCTGACGCCGCCGCCGAACGCCTTGGTGATGCCGCCCTACAAGGGCATGACCGCCGAGGAGATCTACCCGCTCATCGACGACAACGATGAGTCCGAGACCCTGGACACGCACGCCTACGATCGCGATAGCCGGCAGGGCGGCAGCCGCTCCGGCATGAGCGAGAAGGATCTCGATCGCCAGCCGGAGCAGCCGCAATCGCAACAGGGCGAGTCCGAAGAAGGGCAGGGGGCGAACCGCTCGGCGCAACCCGATCAATCCGGCGGGCCCGACAGCGGCCTCGGGCAATCCCAGCCCGAGCCCAATCCCCTGACCCCGGACGAGCAGGAGACGCTCTCGGTGCAATGGCAACAGCGTCTCGCCGGGGCTGCTCAACAGGCGCAGCAGGCCGGCAAGCTCGGCCGCGAGATGGCTCGCATGATCGACCATCTCCTGCAGCCGCGCCTGCCCTGGCGGATGCTGCTGGCCCGCTATATGACGGCCGTCTCGCGCGAGGACTACAGCTACGCGCGCCCGTCGCGCCGGGCCGGCGACTTCATCAGGCCGAGTCTGCGTGCCCAGCAGACCGACCTGGTTGTCGCCGTCGATACCTCGGGCTCGATCCAGGCGGCGGAGCTGGAGGAATTCATCGGCGAGATCGACGCGCTCAAGGGCCAGGTGCGCGCCCGCGTGACCCTCTTGCCCTGCGATGCGGCCTTGTGTGAAGGTGCGCCGTTTCGGTTCGAGCCTTGGGAGAGCTTCCGGCTGCCCGAGACGATCCGCGGCGGCGGGGGCACCAGCTTTCGCCCGGTCTTTCAGTGGATCGATCGCGAGGGTCTCCGCCCGGATCTTCTGGTCTACTTCACCGATGCCCAAGGGGAGTTTCCGCCGGTCGAGCCGTCGTTTCCGGTGATCTGGCTGGTCAAGGGGCGTGGTAAGGTGCCTTGGGGGCAGCGCATTCAGCTCAACTAAACCGCGTCCGGAGCGCCATGAGCTTATCGAGGTGGCTTGGGCGATGGCGGGATCAACAGCCTCGGCACGACGCGGTTTAGATGGACTATTGCGTTCGGAGAGCGTGCACGGAATGAGCGTCGCGGATCGTGGGGACGTGTTGGCCGTCGAAACCGGAAAGGGTCGTGCATGGCGCGCGCTTTGAGGAACTACGAGGGGCGCGTTGCGTCTCACCAAACCATGATGATCCGTATGTTTATCGGTCGGTTTCGGCGGTTGGCGTTGGGCGGGTTTGCGCTCTTGGCGGTCGTATCTACGTCGGTGTCGGCCGATGCCTACAGTCTTCCCGATATGGGCAGCTCCTCGGACAGCATGATGACCCGGTCCGCCGAGGCGCGGCTCGGCAAGCTCTTCATGCGCAGCGTGCGCAACGCCCTCCCCGTGATGGACGATCCGCTCGCCACAAGCTATATCGAGTCCTTGGGTACCGCCTTGGTCGAGGCCGATCGAACCGCCGGGGGCAACTTTTCCTTCTTCCTGATCGACGAACCTGTGGTCAACGCGTTTGCGGGGCCCGGCGGCTATATCGGCATCTACGCCGGACTGGTCTTGGCGGCGGAGACCGAGAGCGAGCTCGCCGCCGTGATGGCCCATGAGATAGCCCATGTCACCCAGCGCCACCTGATGCGCTCGTTCGAGGATCAGAGCAAGCTCAGTCTGCCGACGACTGCCTTGCTCATCGCCGCGGCCATCCTCGGCGCTCAGGTCTCGCCCGACGCCGGGGCCGCGGCCATCGCCGGCGTGCAGGCCGCCGCGCTCCAGCGCCAGATCAACTTCACGCGCGACAACGAGAAGGAGGCGGACCGCATCGGGATCCAGGCGCTGGCCGGTGCCGGTCACGACCCCTTCGCGATGGCCGGCTTCTTCGAGCGACTCGCCAAGGCCACGCGGGTCTACGAGTCGAACGCCCCGGAGTTCCTGCGCACGCATCCGGTGACGGCCGATCGCATCTCTGACTCACTC
Source organism: Thiocapsa roseopersicina (assembly GCF_900106925.1). Lineage (GTDB taxonomy): Bacteria > Pseudomonadota > Gammaproteobacteria > Chromatiales > Chromatiaceae > Thiocapsa > Thiocapsa roseopersicina. The sequence goes on along the minus strand of NZ_FNNZ01000009.1, from coordinate 121,287 downwards.
GGGCGTGCCGAGAGCTTCGGCGTGCGTCAGCGCCCGGATAGCCTGCGATTTCAGCTGACGCGCGCCAAGCTGCGCGAGCGCTCTTATCGGCGAGCCGAGCAGTCCGTTGCGCATTTCGAGGACACCTTGCGGGGTGGGCGTTTTCGCGAAGAGATTGCCGAGCGTTACGGCTATGCCCTCGCACTGCAGCGCGCGCGACGGTTTACCGAGGCGAAGCGCGAGAGCGACAAGCTGATCGTGGCCCATCCGAGCCAGGCCGAATTCGTTGTCCTGGACGCCGAGCTCGATCTCGCGCTCGGCAACAGTGCCGACGCCTTGGCACATCTGAAACAGGCGGTGAGCCTCTTCCCCGGTCAGTGGCCTTTACGGGTCGCCTACGCGGAGGCCCTCATGTCCGCGGGTCAGCCCGCGCGTGCGGTGGACGAGTTCAAGGCCGTCGTGCGTGTGCGGCCGGCCAACGCCATGCTCTACGAGGCGCTCGTGCAGGCGGCGACCAAGGCTGGCGATCGGTCGACCGTCGATCGTTATCGTGCGGAGAAGCTCTATGTCGAAGGCGACCTCGAGCCCGCCATTCGGCATCTCGAGCTGGCCTTGCGTCGGCCCGACGTCCCATATCACGAGGCGGCGCAGATTCAGGTTCGCCTCGATGCATGGCGTGAAGAAGAGCGCGACGAGAAGCGGCGGGGCGGGAACCCCCTGCGCGCGGCGACCCCGAACGTGCGATGAAGAGCGTTCCAAGTCCGGTAGGACTGAGGTAACATTGTCCGGGTGTCGATGTCGGGTTAGCACTCGAACGAGCGGATTTAAAGCCGGTTGTATTGGAAGTTTCCGCCGAAAAGGCGGCCGTCGGCCGACCGCATAATAAGATCGAAAAGATGTGGAGGATTTCACCGTTCATACCCCACGCGAGTCGGATCGGGCCGCGAGGACTCGGGCGTCCACGCCGCCATATCCGAATCTCGGACGAGAGCCGGCACCCGAGTCGATCGAACCCGACAAATATCCCGAGTGCTTGCATGTTTGTCGAACCGGCCTATCGGGGGCATCGGTTCGGCTTCGGCCGCAACCTGCCCCGACGCGCGCGATGCTCAATGCATCCCAGTACACCCACCCATGCTCCATAGGAGATGTCCCATGATCGATGCAAAACGTCGAATCCTGCTCAAGGGTTCACTCGCCGCAGGTACCGTCGGAGTTGCTGTCGGCGCCGGTCTGCTGTCCCCCAGCCTGGTCCTTGCGAGCTGGAACGAGGCGGCCTTCCATGCGAAGGATCTGCCGACAGCCCTGACGAGCCTGATGGGATCGGATGCCGCCGAGACCAGCGAGGCGATCAAGATCAAGGCCCCGGATATCGCCGAAAACGGTGCAGTCGTGCCGGTCACCGTCGAGACGGACATGGCAGGTGTCAAGTCGATCGCGATCGTTGCCGACCAGAACCAGACGCCGCTCATTGCGTCGTTCGATTTGGGAGAGTCCGCGGTCCCCTTCGTGTCTACCCGGATCAAGATGGCCAAGACCTCCAACGTCGTCGCCGTGGTCCAGACCGGCGACAAGCTCTACAGCAATGCCAAGGAAGTGAAGGTCACCATCGGCGGCTGCGGCGGCTGATCGAGTCGCTCCCCGCGGGACACGGCATAGACACCAAACTCGAGGTATACAGAGATGTCAGACATCAAGATCCGCGCCAAGCTCAAAGACGGCGAGACCGAAGTCAAGTGCTTGATGAGTCACCCGATGGAAACCGGGCTGCGAAAGGACAGCAAGACCGGCGAGCTGGTTCCTGCGCACTTCATCCAGGAAGTCGTCTGCAAATCCAAGGATCAGGTCGTGATGACCGCCAACTGGAGCGGCGGCATTTCCAAGAACCCCTATCTGGCGTTCAAGTTCAAGGGCGGCGAGGTCGGTGATCCGATCGAGATCACCTGGACCGACAACATGGGCGAGACTCAGAACGCGGCCGACAAGATCACCTGATCGCGGGGCCGTCCGACCGAGCACAGGGATGTGCTCACGTCACTTCCGACATCCTCCGGTGTAATCGCGACACCTGTGCGAGTGTATGGCGATCCGAAAGCGGTCCGTTGTAGATCCCCGGGGCGCCGTTCGGGCGCCGTCTAAAGCGCTTGTAGGGCCAAACGTATTGCTCCGGGCAGACCGAGACGCACTGCTCGATCCCTTTGTTCAAGGCGGTCGCTGCCTCGATGTCGTCCTCGCTGGCGATTCCGGCCGGAGCGGGGATGCAGTGCATCCTGAAGCCCTTTGCTCCCTTCAAACGTTCCGCGAACATGAAGATCACGGGCGCGCCCGTGCGGCGCGACAGTCGGTTGACCAGGAGCATGGTGAAGGCCGGAATCCCGAAGAATGGCGCGAAGACAGCGCCTTTGTCGGCCTTGGGCTCCTGATCGGGTAGGATGCCGACGTAATCGCCGCGCTCCAGCGCCTGGACAAGTACCCGGATGCCCTTCGCCGTGATCGGCGCCAGCTCGGCGCCGCTGCGTGCGCGAGAGGCGAGGATCATGTCGTCGAGATATTGCTGCGGCTTGTAGAAGATGGCCGTCGGGCCCTGTGCCGCGAGGTGTAACCCTGCCAGCTCCCAGGCGCCCAGGTGCGGGGAGAGCACGATCAAGCCCTTGCCCTCGCGCCGCTCCAACAGCTCGCCCCCTCTCACCTCGCGCACCAGCGCGAGCACCTCGTCCGCCGGCCGCAACCACAGATGAGCGATCTCGACATAGGTCTTGCCGAACTCGCGCAGATTTTGGTTGCGCAAACGGACCTGCTCCTTCCCGTCGAGCGCGGGGAAGCAGAGTGCGATATTGATGAGTGCGTTGCGTCTTTGCTTGTTCGGCCATGACCCGATCAGCAGCCCGATGCCCGAGCCGAGGCGTTGCAGTACGCCGAGCGGCAATCGGGCCAGCAGATGCATGAGGTTGCGTACCAAGGCATCTTTTACGCCTGCGCTGCTCGGTCGTTCGACGGATTGCGCCTTGTGTCCCAAACCCATCTCCTTTCATTCTTCGCGTCCGGTCGATCCCCGTCGGGTACGATGTTGCGTCGCACCTCCGATTCGGATGACAGATCCGAGTTGCTTGATAAACTGCTGACCGCCGCATGTTTCCACGGGGGCCTGTCTGCACCGGGGCCGACGCGGCGAGCAACGACTAAAACGACAACCACCAAACGAGGTATCCCCGCGTGAACGATGATCATCCGAGACCACTGACACCCCAAGAGGCCTTCGAGATGCTCGAAGAGCATCCACAGGCGGTCCTGGTGGATATCCGCTCCTCGATGGAGTTTCTGTTCGTGGGCCATCCCAAGGGTGCCGTGCATGTCCCCTGGATCGACGAGCCGGATTGGGTGGTCAACCCGCACTTCGTGACCGAGATCCGCAAGCTGTTGCTCGGCGGCGCCGTCTGCGAGCCGGGCGGGCCGTGCGCTCCCGTCATCCTGATCTGTCGCAGCGGCAAGCGCTCGCTCGAAGCCGGCAAAGCGCTGGTCCAGGACGGGCTCAAGGCCGTCTATCACGTCGACGAGGGCTTCGAGGGCGATCTCGACGAGCAGCACCATAGAAGCACCCAGGGCGGTTGGCGCTTTCGGGGCCTGCCTTGGGAGCAGTGCTGAGTCCGATAGGCGCTGCGCGTCGCTCGGCCCGATCCGTCCCGGGTCGGGCGATCGCCGGGGGGCTCGACGGCATCGCTCAGACCCGGGACGTCAATGCCGCTCGACGGTCCTCCGCATCACGCCGACAGGTACCGACGAGCTCAAGTCGTCGAAGGATCTCCCGTGCGGCGGTCAGATTCTGCGGCGACGGATCGGCGAGCACGCGCTGTAGATCCTTCTCCAAAGAGGCACCCTGCTCGGCGAGATCGGTCAGGATTCCGGCCACCGCGGCAGCCGAATCCGGCCGGCTTGCCGCCTCGTCGAGGCTTTCGCGCAGCTCGATCTCGGCCATCAGGAAGCCCCCGAGGGCGCCGTATTCGCCGGCGCTCGCCCCATAGCCTTCGCTTCGACAATCCAGGAGATCGAGCAGGTAGGCGGCCCGCGCCAGGGGATCGAGCAAGGTCCGGTAAGCCAGCTCGATCTCGATCGGCGACTGCTCCGGCGCCGAGTCGTGGGCCGATCGCGGATCGCCGTAGGATGTTGCGGCGTCCCCGTCGAGCAGTGCACGGTAGCGCTCGGACAGGCGGGATTGGTCGACAACAAACGCGATCGGAAGATCGAAGAGATTGAAATAGTTTTTGGAGCCGTCCACAACGGCGGAGATCGTTGCCACCTGCGGCGCGCCTCGACCCGGAATCCGACAACCGAGATCGAATCCTAGTGCGTGCAGGTCACCGAAGGCAAGCGCAGAGCATCGTTGCGGCGAGGTCGAGACGCGCCTTCGGCTCGGAAGGCGTCGGTCTCGTACAACGAGGCCGCGAGGGCCTGCTCCGCTTCAGGCGTTCGCGACGATGCGCTGAACGCCGAGCTTGACATCGACCGCCGTGCAGGTTGTGCCCGGGCGGTTACCGGTTTCGTCCCGGCGGTCCACGAGCTGCTGCAGGCTGATGTGGTTGAGATAGTCGTAGATGCGGTCGCTCAAGTCATGCCAGAGATCGTGGGTCAGGCAGGGGCCGTTGTTTTGGCAGTTGTGTGCGCCGCCGCAGCGGGTCGTGTCGACGTTCTCGTCGACCGCGGCGATCACCTCGGCGATATGGATGTCGGCTGCCTGGCGGGCCAGGTTGTACCCGCCGCCCGGCCCGCGGACGCTGGTAACGAGTGAGCGCCGTCGCAGCTTCGCGAACAGCTGCTCGAGGTAGGACAGTGAAATGCCTTGGCGTTGGGCAATGTCGGCCAACGCGATGGGGCCTTGGCCCTGATGGATGGCCAGATCGAGCATTGCCGTGACCGCATAGCGGCCCTTCGTTGTCAGTCTCACGAGCACCTCGCTCCGTTAATCGATATCCCACAGCATGATACGGTACCCGACCACGGCGATCAATTAATCCATACCGAAATTGCGATTAAACCGAGTCCGAGTCGGTTGCGGGCGGGATCTCGACCGCGTCGAGCGTGGGGTCGTGCTCGAAGTGCTGCATGATGCCGCGGCTTTCGAGGGCTCTGGACATCTGCTCGACGCGCTGGTCCATGTGGTGGATGTGGTCGAGCATGCGGTTGATGGCGTTGGCGATCGGATCGGGGGCGTCGCGTGTCGCGCCGTAGGCATCGAAGCCGATCCGCTTGGCGGTGTCGGCGCGCCGGCGAGTGGTCGCGTCCTTCGCCGGCTCGATGATGCGACCGGGGACGCCGACGACCGTCGCGCCCGCCGGGACCGACTTCACGACCACGGCATTCGAGCCGATGCGCACGCCGTCGCCGATCAGGAGCGGGCCCAGGACCTTGGCCCCGGCGCCGACGACGACATCGCGCCCAAGGGTCGGATGGCGCTTGCCTTTTTGCCAGGTGGTGCCGCCCAGGGTCACCCCGTGATAGAGGGTGCAGTCGTCGCCGATCACCGCCGTTTCGCCGATTACCACACCCATGCCGTGATCGATGAAGAAGCGTCGGCCGATCACGGCGCCCGGATGGATCTCGATTCCGGTGAAGAGTCGCGCCAGATTGGAGAGCACGCGGGCGAGCCACTTGAGATTGCGTTTCCACAGCCGGTGCGTCAGCCGATGGACCAGCACCGCGTGCAGTCCCGGGTAGGTGGTGAAGACCTCGAATGCGGTGCGCGCTGCCGGGTCGCGCTCGAAGACGCAGGCGATGTCTTCCTTCAATCGTTCGAACATAAATACAAGCCTTTGAACGAGTCAGTCGGTCGGAGGCGTTGGCCGTTTGCTGCTCTTGCGGCCCTGCGCGGCGCTCAGGATGCCGCGCAGGATGTTGATCTCGACGCGATCCGGGCGAGCGCGATTGAAGAGGTGGCGCAGGCGCAGCAGCAGCTTCTTGGAGCTGTCCGGGTCGCCGAAGCCGATGTCGCGCAGGGTGTCGGCCAGGTGAGCGTGCAGACCCTCGAGCTCCTGCGCCGTGGCGAGATCGCGCGCGGGCTCGCCCGACAGGGCATTCGAGGGTGCGCCCGTCGGCTCGGAGAGACCTTCGCGCCGACAGCGGCGGATCTCGTAGGCGAAGACCTGTGCCGCAGCCGCCAGGTTGAGCGAGCTGAAGTCCGGGTTCGTCGGGATGTGGACCAGAAACTGGCAGCGCGCCAGCTCCGCATTGGTCAGGCCGGAGCTCTCGCGCCCGAGCAGCAGCGCGGCCTCGCCCTCGGCGGCCTCCGCGAGGAGCCTCCGGGCAGTTTCGGGCGGTTCCAGGGTCTCCCAGTCGAGCGTGCGCCGGCGCGCGCTCGTGCCGATCACGAGTCGACAGTCTGCGATGGCTGCGGGCAGGTCCGCATGAATCCCTGCGTGCTGCAGCAGATCGTCCGCTCCGCAGGCGCGGGCCAGTGCCTCGGCATCCGGAAGCTGCTTGGGTGCGACCAGCTCCAGTCGCGAGAGGCCCATGGTCTTCATGGCCCTGGCCACCGCCCCGATGTTCCCGCCGAGGGTGGGCTCGACCAGGACGAAACGGATGCGCGCAAGGGCGTTGTCGGGGTTCTCTGTCATCATGGATGCAAGTTCTTCAGAACATCAGTAGATTGTCAATCTTTGATCGGTGACGCGCATCGGTTATCTTGCACACTATGCAACACCCAAGCCTCAATATCGCTATTCGCGCCGCACGCAGTGCCGGCAAACTCCTTCTGCGCTACATGGACCGTGTCGACTCGCTGAAGGTCGAGTCCAAGAGTCGCAACGATTTCGTGAGCGACATCGACCGCGGTGCCGAAGCGCTGATCATCCAGGAGCTGCGGGCACGCTTCCCGGATCATGCGATCCTCGCCGAGGAAAGCGGCGCGCAGGGTCGAGGAGATTTCCAGTGGGTCATCGATCCGCTCGACGGCACGACCAACTACCTGCACGGCTTCCCGCAGTTCTCGGTCTCGATCGCGCTCAAGCACAAGGGCCAGCTCGAGTGCGGCGTGGTCTATGACCCGCTGCGCGAGGAGATGTACAGTGCCGCCCGCGGTCAGGGCGCGCAACTGAACGACCGCAAGATCCGCGTCGCCAATCGCCCCTCGCTCGAAGGTGCCCTGATCGGGACCGGCTTCCCCTTTCGCGACCAGCGCCACATCGACGTCTATCTACGCATGTTCAAGGACATGACACTGGCGACCGCGGGTCTGCGCCGGCCGGGCTCGGCCGCGCTGGATCTCGCCTATGTCGCGGCCGGACGCACCGACGGCTTCTGGGAGATCGGTCTCGCCGAATGGGATTGCGCGGCGGGCGCGCTCCTTGTCGCCGAGGCGGGCGGCACCGTCACGGATCTCGCCGGCGGAAAGAGCTTTCTCGAGACCGGCAATCTGATCGCCGGGAACCTCAAGGTGCATCGCGCGATGCTGGATCTCCTGACACCGCATCTCACCGAGCAGTTGAAGGCTTAAACCGCCTCCGGCGGGATCGGGGCCTTGGTCGCTCGATCTCGCTCCTGTAGTCCGCTTCGGGCGTCGGCGCAGATGTGGTTCGACGCCGACGAACCCCGGTTGAAAGGTCTAGACTTCCCTGTAGGTCAATCCAACGCAGGAGGTCATCATGTCCATCCCGTGCACGCTCGAGTCCTACCTCAAGGAGCAATGCATCGACTACACCTTGGTTCGTCATCCTCACACCGGTGCCAGCATGGATACGGCGCAGGCGGCGCACGTCCCGGGGGATCATCTGGCGAAGGGGGTCGTCGTCAATCAAGACGGGCGCTATCTCCTCGTCGTCGTCCCGGCCGACTATCATGTCCACCTCGGGCGACTTCACGAGTACCTCGGAGAGCCGGTGGGCCTGGCGACCGAGGCCGAGTTGGCGGGGCTGTTCCCGGATTGCGAGCCGGGCGCCGTGCCTCCGATCGGTACGGCATACGAGCTGAGGACGCTCGTGGATCGTCATCTCATGAATCTGCCGGAGGTCTACTTCGAATCCGGTGACCACGAGCACCTGATCAAGATCACCGGGGCTCGGTTTGCCGACCTCATGGGTGTTGCAGAGGTCGTCGACGTCGGACGGCATATTTGACGCTGCACTCGGGCCGTCGAGCGCCTCGTGCTTCATTTAAGGTCTTGACGGCACCGACGATGGCGTTCATCCGAGGGCCGGCGGTCGGGTGATGGATTTCAGGATGCCGCTCCGAAGCGAGCGGCATGATCAAGGGGCGACCGTTCGGGAATCATGCTGCGCCGATGACTCCGACCCTACAGATGCTGGCGTTGGTGGTCTGGGCGAACGGCGTTCCGGTCTTGGCGCGTCTGCTTCTCGGGCATCGTCTCGCGCACCCGCTCGATGGCGGGCGCACCTTCCGAGACGGTCGCCCTTGGCTGGGTTCCTCGAAGACCTGGCGCGGTCTCGGCGCGGCTCTGCTGACGACGCCGTGGCTTGCCGTTCTGCTTGGTTTGCCCTGGCTCTTCGGCCTGATCGCCGCTCTGGGCGCCATGTCGGGGGATCTCCTTGCCAGCTTCATCAAACGACGTCTGGGGCGGCAGCCCAGTGAACCCGCCCTCTTTTTGGATGAAATCCCGGAGGCACTCATCCCGGCGATCCTGCTGATGACTGCCTTGGATCTCTCGGCATCCGGGGTCGTCATCGTCGTGATCGCCTTCGCGCTGATCGATCTGCTCTTGACGCCGTTTTCGGCACGCCTGCGTCGCATGATCAAGAGTATCCGCGGATGGAGCTGACGACCCTTTTGATTGCCGGGTTGGCGATCTCGGTCGCCACCAACATCGGCATGGCGACTGTCTTCTTCACGCGTCGCACCTATCCGGGCTTTGGATATTGGGTGCTCGGGACCTTCTGCCGAACGCTCGGCGGCATTCTCATGTTGTCGCGCGGCGAGCTCTCGCCCTGGTTGACGGTCGTTCTGGCCAATGTTCTGTTGCTGGCCGATCTCACCCTGTATCTACGCGGCTTGCAGCTCTTTCGGGACCGCCCGACGCATCGTCTGGCGGAGCTCGGCTTACTGCTCTCTTTTGCGACCTTGTTGGCCTGGTTCACCTTCGTCGCGCCGAGCATCAATGCGCGAATTGTTCTCTTCGGCGTCTATTCCAGCGTCGTGCAGCTTTGGGCGCTACGGGTGCTCATGACGCAACGTCCCGATTACTTCGGCTCCGGAGACCGCCTGCAGGCATTCACCATCGGCATTCTGACCCTGACCGAGCTGACGCGTGCGGTCTATTCCGGTGTCGTGGCCGCACCGATCGCGGATTTTCTCGCGGCGTCCCCACCGCACGGCGCGCTCATCCTCTGGGGGATCATGGCGGTCCTGCTGCTTGCGTTGAGCCAGATCATCATGAACGCGCAGCGCATCGAGTACGACTATCTGCTGGCTCAGCGGCGCCTCGAGGACGATATCGCGGGGCGCGAACGCGCGGCGGCGGCTCTGAGCGAGAGCGAGACCCGATTCCGCTTGGCGTTCGACAACGCCAATACCGGTATGGTGCTGGTCGATCTGCAGGCTCGGTTTCTGAAGGTGAACGATCGCATGAGCGAGATCCTCGGCTACACGAACGCGGAGCTCGAGGGGATGTCGGTCAATGCCCTTACGCTACCCGAAGACGCCGCGGTCAGCCCCGGATTCATCGCGCGCGCGGTCCGAGGCGAAACCGAGAACGCGACCTTCGAGAAACGCTACCGGCATCGCCTGGGCCATGTCGTTCACGGACAGGTCTCCTCGTCCTTGGTGCGCGACTCACGGGGACAACCGCTCTACTTCATCTCCCAAGTACAGGACATCACCGAGCGCAGACACGCCGAGGAGGCGTTGCGACGAAGTCTCAGGGACCTGCAGCGCCACGATGCCCAAATGGTCGCGCTCAATCGCATGAACGAGCGTTTGCTGTCGTGCGAGGGTCGCGCCGCGGCCTACGAAATCTTCGCCGACAGCGCAGTGAGCCTCTTCGGCTCGCACGGGGGCGGGCTGGTCGTTGCGCATGAGCAAGGCGAAGCGCTCGCGCTTGTCGCATCCTGGGGCGCCTGCCATGGCCTGCGCCCGCATTTCCCGGCGAGGGACTGCGCAGCCTTCCGGCAGGGCGGGATCTTTGCCGTCGCCGATCCGCACGGCTGTCGTGGCTGCAACCGCTTTCAAGGCCCGCCGGAAAGTCGCTATCTCTGCGTCCCGCTGGCGATCAAGGATCAGCCTCTGGGATTGCTGCAGATCGTGGCGGCCGATACCTTGTGCGACGGCGGCTTCGCCGAGCTGCGCACGCTCGCGATGACGGTCGGCGAATCCATCAAACTGACCTTGTCGAACCTGGCGCTGCGCGAGGCGCTGCGCGAGCAGGCGATCCGCGACGGGCTGACCGGCCTTTTCAATCGCCGTTATCTGGAAGAGACCCTGCCGCGCGAGCTTGCGCGATGCAACCGTGTCGGCGAGCCCTTGACCGTCGCGATGCTCGACCTCGATCATTTCAAGCGATTCAACGACACCTACGGCCACGAGGCCGGCGACCTCGCCCTGTCGGCGGTGGGCCACTTTCTGGGTGGATGGGTGCGCGGGAGCGACATCGTCTGCCGCTATGGCGGGGAGGAGTTGATGCTGATCCTGCCCGGTACAACCCCGGACGATGCGCGCCGTCGTTTGGAAGCGCTGCGATCGGCCGTCATGGAGATGCGGTTGCAGTGCCACGGACTGGATCTACCCGGGATCACCGTCTCGATCGGATCGGCGGTGGCTGATCCGCATGAGTTGGAGGCGACCGATCTGATCCGTCGTGCTGATTTGGCCCTCTACCGTGCGAAGGCCCAGGGGCGCAACCGCGTCGTCGACTTCGGCGCCTAAACCGCGCCCAGCGCGGTATGCGATGTTTTTGGATGGGATCGGCCCCGGCAGGCTTGACGACCGTTGGAGTCGGCGCGGTTTAGATGGGCGCGCGCCGCAGCTCGTGCAGGGTGACTTCGGGTAGACAATTGAGTCGGGCGTTGACCACCGAGGTGCCGGCGCCGACCGAGGTGTAGCCGGTCAGCGTGCCGTAGCGCCAGGGGCCCGACGCCATGGCGCGGGGACACCGGGCGTCCCAGACGACAGGGATTCCGCCGGGCAGGCAGATCTGGCCGCCGTGGGTGTGACCGCTGAGCATCAGGCTGAACCCCGCATGGGCGGCCAGCCGATAGATCTCGGGGGTGTGCGAGAGGAGGATGGAGAATGCCTCGTCCGGGATCTCGGCGGAGGCGCGATCGATATTGTGGACCTGATAGTAATGGGCGTCGTCCACACCGGCGAGGTGGATCAACTGGCCATCGCGCTCGATGACGACCGCCTCGTTCAGCAGCAATCGGATCCCGAGCGCCTCCAGTCCGGGGACCAGGCGCAGGGTATCGTGGTTGCCCAGCACCCCGTACACCGGCCCCTTGAGCTGGAGTCGAATCGTCGCCATGCCTGCAAGCACACGGTCGATCGGCCCGAAGGTGCGGGCGCGATAGTCGCCGGTCAGCACGCAGAGGTCATAATCGAGGCCGCGCACGCAATCGCTGATCGCATGGGCATTGCGGCTCTCCATGTCCACGTGCAGATCGGTCAGATGCAGGATGCGAAAGCCTTCGAAGGCCGAGGGAAGGTTCGCGACGGCGACGCGGTGGCGTTTGACCTGGATGTTGCGGGCGTTGCGCTGGGCGCGGGCGTAGAGTCCGCTGATACGCAAACACGCACGAATCACACCGTGAACCGAGTACCAATTTTCGGGGTAGAAGAAGTGGGCGCCGGGGCGGCGCAGCACGAAGACCTCATGGTCGTCTTCCAGACCCAAGCGTTGGCGCAGATGGGTGCGGCCGATGCGTGCGGCCATGCCGGTGAGGTCGACCCCGTCGAGATCGCTCGTCGTGTCTTCGGTGTCCATGACTTGCTCGATGCCTTGACGGTCGTGTAAAGACGGGGTCGAAGGGTGTGTTGTTCGGGTTGATCCTTTCATCTTGGGTCGACGCTATCATAAGACCGGGCTCGAAAGCGTGACGCGGATCCGATGCATGGGCTGCGCCGTGCATTGTCCTTTGGCGGGCTTGGACGGAGGCGATCCAGGACGATGCGAATCCAATTTCCCGAGAACCTGACCTGGGGTGCCGCCACCGCGGCCTTTCAGATCGAAGGCGCCCCCGATGTCGACGGCAAGGCGCCCTCGATCTGGGATCGCTTCACGGCGCGCCCCGGGCGTGTGCAGGACGGCAGCCACGCAGGCATCGCCTGCGATCATTATCGCCGCTCTACCGACGACCTGGATCTGATGGCGGCGCTTGGCCTGGGGGCTTATCGTTTCTCGATCTCCTGGCCGCGTGTGATGAGCGGACCGGACGGACGGGTGAACCGGCGGGGTCTGGATTTCTACGATCGTCTGGTCGAGGGGCTGCTCGAGCGCGGCATCCGGCCTTTCGCGACCCTGTATCACTGGGATCTCCCCTGGTTCGAGGAGCAGCGCGGCGGCTGGGAGGCACGTGCGACGGTCTGGCGTTTCGCCGATTTCGCCGAGGTCGTCGCGCGCCGTCTCGGGGATCGCGTCAAGCATTGGGTCACCGTCAACGAACCGCTCACGGTGGTCGCCGCGGGTTACGTCTCCGGCGATCATGCGCCCGGTCGGCGGAACCCCTTGATGGCGTTTCGCGTCGCGCATCATCTGTTGCTGGCGCATGGTGCGGCATTGCAGCGTCTGCGCGGCCTGGTGCCGGATGCGCAGGTCGGACCCGCGCTCAATCTGTTTCCGGTGATCCCGCGGCGGCGCGCCGATGTCCGGATCGCCGAGCGTATCGATGCCCTGGCGAATCGGCTCTTCGCCGATCCCATCCTGGCCGGCAGGTATCCGAACCCGGTTCGGCGTCTCCTCTCGGCCTTCAACTGGACCTTGCGCCCGGGTGACCTGGACCTGATCGGCCAGCCGGTCGACTTCGTCGGCGTGAACCATTACTCGCGCATCATCATCGAGCGCAGTCGGCTGCCCTGGCTCGGTTTTCGGCTGGCGCGCAGCCCGGATCCGAACGCGGTACATACCGACATGGACTGGGAGATCTACCCGCGCAGCTTTCTCGACACGCTCACCTGGCTGCGCGAGCGATACGATAACCCGCCGGTCTATATTACCGAGAACGGTGCGGCCTTCGCCGATCGCGTGGAGGCCGACGGCAGCGTGCAGGACCCGGCGCGGCGTGACTATCTGGAGGCTTATCTCTTCATGTTGCGCAAGGCACTGGATGCCGGCAGCGATATTCGCGGCTATTTCGTCTGGAGTCTGCTGGACAATTTCGAATGGGCCTTGGGCCTGTCCAAGCGCTTCGGACTGGTCCACGTCGACTACGACACCCTGCAACGCACACCCAAGTCGAGTGCCTACTGGTACGCATCGGTCTGCCGCACGGGCGGGTTCGACCTCCCCGAGCCCATGTACCGCTCCTTGCTTGCCACGGCGCTCGACGACTCGCTCGATCTGATCGAAGAGCACGACCTCGCGAGGGCAACACCATGAAGGCAAGCGTCATTATTCCCGCGTTGAACGAGTCCGATCTGCTGCCCAAGCTGCTCGATCGGCTCGACCGACAGACCTTTCGCGACTTCGAGATCATCGTCGCCGATGCCGGCTCGACCGACGGCACGCGCGAGATCTGTCGTTCGCGCGGCGTGACCCTCGTCGACGGGGGGATGCCGGCGGTCGGGCGCAACCGCGGCGCGGCCGTCGCGCAGGGCGAGCGTCTGTTCTTTTTCGACGCCGATGTGCTGCCGCCGGATGACTTTCTGGAGAAGGCCCTCGCGGAGATGGACGGCGAAGACATGCGGCTCGCCACCTGTTGGTTCGAGCCGGACTCGGAGAATCCGCTCGACGAGCTGCTCTTCGAGCTGGCCAACTATTTCGTCAAGCTCAGCCTCAAGACGGATCCGCATGCCGGCGGATTTGCGATCTTCGTCGATCGTGCGCTGTTCGATCGCGTCGGGGGATTCGACGAATCGCTGCGTCTCGCCGAGGACCACGACTTCGTCAAGCGCGCTGCCCGGTATGCGCCGCTGCACATGCTCGAGTCGACCCGGATCCGCATGAGCGTGCGTCGCTTGGAGAAGGATGGGCGCTTCAGCTACAGCGCCAAGTGTGTCCAGGTCGAGCTGTACCGCCTCTTCAAGGGCGAGGTGACCGAAGACATTGTCGAATATGGCTTCGGCTACGACGAGAAAGACAAGGCCGGCGGAGCGGACGAGACCCTGAAACGTCTACGCGAGCGGATGGAGGAGTGGCGAGACGAGCACGCTGCAGCGATCCGCCGGATCTCCAAGGAGGTGACCCCCGAGGTTCAGGATGCCATGGCGGAGATCAGACGGAATTTCGATACCCTGAAAGAGTCCGTCCGGGCCTATCTCTCGCGCTGAGACGAGCTCAGCCCTTGTCTCGGGTCGCCGGCAGCGGTCTGCGCCGACGACACATCGTCGTGCTCGCCCTCCGGCTTCTCCAGGCCGGGGGGTGGCTGCTTCAACGCCTTCATCTGCGAGTAGGCGAACCAGAAGACGCCGCCTGCGATCAACAAGACCTCGAGTCCCTTAACGGCTCCGGCTGACATGACTATTGCTCCTGTGGGTTGAGTCCGGTGTGCAAATGATGGGCAAGACCGGTGTCGGTCCCATCCGCTATGTTTGCGGATACCGAACAAAATCAAGTGCGGAGCCCGACATGATGGATCCTGGTCTCTGCGAGCGCGATTTCGATTCCGAGCCATCAAGACCGCAAAAGCCAAAATGACCATGTTCTTAAAATAGTATTTCTTGTCTCTGTTCAGGTTGCCCTAATACTTGACCGCGTCGGTAGGTAAATGCGGTGGCAGTGCGACTTCGACGTCGTCCGCCACCGTCGCAGTCCTTAAACTTGGTCAAACACGCAGAGGTATTCGACGATGAGCACCGAAAAGGCACCCGAGACGAATCCTTGGACCATCGCCGTCGTTCTGGCGGTGGCACTGGGTCCGCTGACTGCACTGGCACTTGGCAGCAAGTATGCCGACGAGGAGACCCGCGAGCGGGCGCGCGCCGGACTGGTCAACGCCACGCCGTCCGATTCCCTCAACGCATACGACACCACGCGCGCGCCGGGCTACGCTTCGGAGAAGACGCTCGGCGACATCACCGGCGGCTCGGCGATCTTCAGTCAGCTGCAGGCGGCCATCAAGGCGGCGGGGTCCGAGGCCATGCTCGAGGGTGACGGCCCCTACACGATCTTCGCGCCCAGCAACGAGGCCTTTGCGCGGGTTCCGAAGGAGCAGCTCGAGGCCCTCTTGGCGGATCCCGTCGCACTCCAGTCGCTGATCTCGGCACACGTCGCCCCGGGTCGCCTGAGCGCGACCCAGATGATGCAGGGTCTGACCGCCACCAATCTGGCCGGCGAGCGGGTTCCAGTGGGCATCCAGGGCAACCTGAAGGTGGGTGATGCGACTGTGTCGCAGTCGATCGTCGCCAAGAACGGCATCGTCCACGTGATCGATCGCGTGATGCTCTAGTCGGATCGGGCGGGTCTCCCGCCCTTCTGACCCCGTTGCCGTTGTGACCTCGAAGGGCGTATCGGCGCGGTCCGGACCGCGCGATGCGCCCTTTTTCAATCGATCGTCAACCATTCCACCGTGCGGGTGGATGACTGAGGCCGACATTTCGAAGGAGCCGCCGTAACCATCGCCGCTCAGTCGATCGGCTCGGCTCCCGGCTCGACGATCCCTCCTCGAAGCAGCGCCTCGATGCGATCGGCCGGTCCCGGTCGACAGAAGAGGTAGCCTTGCGCCTCCCGACAGCCGTGATTGATCAGGAAGGTATTCTGGGCTTCGGTCTCGACCCCTTCGGCGATGACTTGAAGACCGAGGTTTGCGCCCAGCCCGATGATGGCCTTGACGATCGTCTCGGCCTGAGACTCCCCGGGCCCTCCGCTGCCGATCTCGGCCAGGAAGGAGCGGTCGATCTTGATCGTTTGTACCGGCAATCGGTTCAAGTAGCTCAAGGAGGCGAAGCCGGTCCCGAAGTCATCGATTGCGAGTGTGAATCCGCGATCACGCAGCTCCGACAGGACCTCGACCGCTTGCTCGATCGAGCGCATGGCCGTGCTCTCCGTAACCTCGATCTCCAAGAGATCCGGATCGACCCCGACCTCGGCCGCGATGGTCGAGATCCGGCCCGCAAGTCCCTCCTGATAAAGCTCCGTGGCGCTGAGGTTGAACGCCACCGGCACCAACGCAACGCCGGCATTGCGCCAAGCAGCGATCTGCTCGCAGACGAGTCGTACGACGATGGGTCCGACGAGCAGAATCAATCCGCTCGACTCGGCGACCGGGATGAAGCGACCCGGCGGGATCAACCCGAGCTCCGGGTGATCCCACCGCACCAAGGCCTCCAAACCCAGAATCCGGCCGGTGACGATGTCGACGCGTGGCTGGTAATAAAGCAGCAGCTCATGACGCTCGATCGCGCGGCGCAGGGCCTGCTCGGTGCGAAACTGCTCCTGAAGATCATCGTTCAAGGCCGAGGTAAAGAACCGGTGCAGCCCGCGCCCTTCGATCTTGGCGCCGTGCAGTGCGGTATCGGCGTGACTGATCAATTCTTCGGCCGTGCTCGAATCGTCCGGATAGAGCGCGATGCCGATGCTGCAGCTCACCACGACGCCCTGCTCGCCGAGGATGATCGGCTGCGCCAACGCGTCGCGGATCCGATCGGCAAGCCTGGAGGCGTCCTCGGCACGCCGCAGCCCGGTGGCCAGGGCGATGAAGTTGTCGCCGCTGAAGCGGGCCAGGGTATCCTCGTCCCGCAAGAGCGGCTGCCAACGTTCAGCCACCGCGCGCAACAACTCATCGCCCGCCGGGTGACCGAGCGAGTCGTTCACCGACCTCAGATCGTCCAGGTCGATCGAGAGGAGCGCGAGAACCCTGTCGGCATGACTGGCCGCGATGAGGGCCTGCTCGACGCGCTCGCGCATCAATGTCCGATTGGGCAGGCCGGTGAGCGGATCGTAACGGGCCAGGTAACTCACCTGCTGCGAGAGTGCCTTGCGATCGCTGATATCCTCGGCAAGCTTCACGTAATGGGTGACCAGGCCCTGCTCGTTGCGCAACGGCGTGATGTGGGCGTACTCCCAATAGGTCTCGCCCGACTTCTTGCGAACCTGGAATTCTCCCGTCCAGACCTCGCCGCGCTGCAGCGCGCTCCAGATCTCCGAATTCTCGTCCGCGGTACGGGTAGCGGATCGCAGGGTATCGACCGATCGACCCAGGATCTCCTGCGGCCGATACCCGGTGCTCTCGCAGAAGCGTGCGTTGACGTACTCGATCGCCCCCGCGATGTCGGTGATCAGCACGATGCTCGGGCTTTGCTCGACTACGAGCGCAAGCCGCTCGATCTCGGCCTCGCGCGACTTGTGCTCGGTGATATCCAGGAGGCCGCCGTAGAGCCGACGCTGCGTCGGGTCGGCGTCTTCGGCGACGCACTCGGTCGTCGCGCGGAGCCAGCGAATCGCTCCGTCCTTGCGGCGCAGACGCAGCTCGCAATCGGCCCTTGCTCCCGGGGCTAGTCCTGCGACCTTGTCGTTGAAGATCCCGACATCCTCGTCGATCAGCAGCCGGCTCCAGCATCCCATCTCCCGCACCTCGGCCAAGGTGTAACGCGTCAGCGCTTCCACCGAGTCGGTCATCCAGTCGATCCGGAAGCCCTCGCCGGGACGCTCCACGCAGGAGTAAGCGACGTCGCTCATCATGTCCGTGACATGCCGATAGAGGTTCTCGCTGGCCGTGAGACGAACCTCGGACTCGGTCCTGAGCAAGGCCCCCGCGATCACCTCGCCGATCACCTGCAGCATCTGCACGGTGTCGTTGCTCCAGCTGCGCGGCCGAGTCATCGCATCGAGCCCGAGGGCGCCCCAAACGCGGCCGTGCCGGGTCATGGGGACGGTCACGATCGAGCGCACGCCCTGGCGCTCGAGCTCGGTGCGCTCGGCTGTGGCCTCCGCGGGAAGCGCGGAAACATCCGCAATCAACACGGGATCCCGTTCCGCCAGACGCTCGGCCCACCAACGGTAATGCTCGAGTGAAAGCGCTTGGCATTCGTCGATGACCGCCCGTATGTCTTCCGCGCACCATTCATGCGTCATATCCATGCGCTTATGGTCGTTGGAAAGTCGAAGCAGATAGCTGCGATCGGCCCCGAGCGAGCGGCCGATCCGCTCGAGCGACCAGTCAATGGTCTGCTCGAGTGTATCGCCCGTGACATCGATCAGCCGCGACGAGATCCGGGCGACCAGCGCCTGCAGGTCCAATTGGCGTTTCAGGCCTCGTTCTGCCTGTTCGCGCTCGGTGACATCGGTCACGATCCCATGAAAGTAGAGGAGTCGGCCGTCCGGGCCAAACACGCCGCGCGTCTCCTCGTCCACCCAGTGTTCCGAGCCGTCCGCCCAACAGACCCGATAGGTCTGACGGAAGACGTCGCGCTTCTCTTGAATAAAGGTTTCGAAGGCGGCGACCACGCGGACGCAGTCCTGCGGATGCACCACATCGAGGTAGCTCAAGCGCCGCGAGAGGAGCTGTTCGAGGGCATAGCCCCAACGCCGAACGTTCGGCGAGGCATAGATGACCGGCCAACCCGGCTCGGGCGCCCAATGAAACGCGATCGTGGAGCTCGCATCGATGACCTCGGAGGCCATGCCGAGTGCCGTTTCGAGCCTGACCTTTTCGGTCACGTCCAGATTCGAGCCACGGTGTCCGAGCGGGCGTCCGCCGTCGCCGGTGACCGGAACGCACAGATGCTCGATCCAGCGCAATTCGCCCGTGCGGGTGTAGAGGCGAAAACGCATCGGCTTGAATCGATGGGTTGCGTGTGCGCCGTGGAGATGCATGAGGTATCCGTCACGGTCATCCGGATGGATGATCCGCGACAAGAGCTCCGGATCCTTCAGGAAGGCGGCCGCCGGATAGCCGGTGATCCGCGCGCAGGCCGGGGAGACATAACGGAAGCGTCCGTCCTCGCCCATCCAGTAGGCCCAGTCCGGCGCGAAGTCGGCGACGACGTGATAGCGCTCTTCCTGGATGCGCAGGCGGCGGTTGGCGGCGACCAGGTCCTCGCGCTGCGCGACCTGCTCGGTCTGGTCCACGAGGTTGCAGACGATCTCCGCCTCGTCTCCGTCGATTTCCGGGAGACGGATCAGACGCAGATCGGCGGTGACGATGCTGTTGCCCTGACCCCGCAGACGAACCTCCCTGCAATCCGCACGGCCGGCTCTGCGTGAATCGAGCAACGCATTTTCGAGGACTCTCGTCTGTCCCTCGACGGCGAGATGGATGAAGAGTCGACAATCGAACGGCAGCAGCCGCTGCGCCGCCGCGTTGCCTTCCTTGAGGTGGCCTTGTGCGTTGATGAGCAAGACCGGAAAGGGCAGCTCGCGATAGAGTCGGGTGAAGCGCGCGAGTGCACGCTCGGTAATGTGCCGGCTGTCGTTCAGGGCCTGTTGCTGGATGTACAGCTCGGCATGGTAGATATGCAGCTCTTCGAGGAGCCTCTCGAGATCGAGATTACCCTGCTCGAAGGCATCCATGGTCTCGTCGAAGGTATGGTCGCGCAGGATCCGGCGCGCTCGCTCGCGCAGATCCGTCATCTCGGCGAAGCCCAATTGATGTGTTGTCGTCACGTCGTCACGCCTCGCCGAGGCCCCGTGGCCTTCGGAACAGGATGGTGCGGCTCATCGCCCGCCCTTGGACGGTCGACCTCCGCTATCGGCCCGCCGGTCCGCGCCGGCTTGGGTTTCGCAATGATAGGCCCATAGTGACCGATTCATGAACTGCCCGAGATGTTCCGGATGGGTCGAGTCACGACAAGAGCCGAACGACCGCCTCCGGCGGCACCGGCGGACTGAACAGATAGCCTTGCGCACGGCGGCAGCCGACCCCGAGCAGAAACCGCCGCTGTGCCTCCGTCTCGACCCCTTCGGCCAGGACCTCGAACCCCAGGCTGTGGCCGAGCGTGGTGATGGCGGTGACGATGGCGGCGCTGGCGGGGTCGTCGGGAAGCCCGCCGATGAAGCTCCGGTCGATCTTGAGTGTATCGAACGGCAATCCCTTGAGATAGGCGAGCGACGAATAGCCGGTGCCGAAATCGTCCATCGCCAGGGCGATCCCCAGCCGCTTGAGATCACCGAGTAGCCGTTGCGCGTCCTCGCGTAGATCCATGACGAAGGTCTCGGTGAGCTCGAGCTCCAGACGCTCGGCGCCCAGTCCGGTTTCGTCGAGGATGGATTCGAGCGTCCGTGCGAAATCACTGCGCTGGATCTGAACCCCCGAGACGTTCACCGCGATACGCCCGAAGGGAATCCCCGCAGTCTCCCATTCGCGGGCCTGGATGCAGGCGCTTCGCAACACCCAGGCGCCGAGCGGAATGATGAGTCCGGTCTCCTCGGCCAACCGTATGAAGCTGTCCGGCAACACCATGCCGCGCTCGGGATGCTGCCAGCGCACCAAAACCTCGAGCCCGTTCACCCGACAGCTTTCGGTGTCGACCAGCGGCTGGTAGTGCAGGCGCAGCTCGTCGCGCTCGATCGCGCGGTTCAGCTCCGAGGTCAAGGTCACCCGCTCGCGCGCATAGTCGGTCAGGCTGCGCGCATAGTGGCGGTACGTATTGCCGCCGGCCTCGCGGGCTTGGTAAAGGGCGGCGTCGCCGTTCTGCATGAGCTCGGAGACGTCGCTCCCGTCCTCGGGATAGATGGCGATCCCGATGCTTGCGCTCATGAAGAGCTCCGTGGCCTCGACCGTGAAGGGTTTCTTCAGGCTCTCGCGGATGCGCTCGGCCATCAGCGCGGCACGGGTGTCGATGTCCTCGTCGCCCTCGATCAGCACGGCGAGCTCGTCGCCGCTCAGGCGTGCCACGGTTTCGTCGATACGCACCAGCTCGGTCAGACGCTTGGCGACTTCCCGCAGCGCAAGGTCGCCGACCGCGTGTCCGAGGCTGTCGTTGATGTGCCGGAAGCCGTCGATGTCGACCAGGAGCATACCGACGCGGGCTCGGCTCGTGCTCGCGCGCAGCAGGGCCTGCTCCAGGCGGGTGCGGAACAGCAGCCGGTTGGGGAGATCGGTGAGCGGGTCGCGGTGGGCCAGGCGCTCGATCTGTGCCTCGGAGCGTTTGACGTCGCTCAGATCCGAGAAGACGCCGACATAGTGCGTCGTCTGGCCCAGCGCCGAGCGCACCGCGTTGATATTGACCCATTGCGGATAGATCTCGCCGTCCTTGCGGCGGTTCCAGATCTCTCCGCGCCAGTGACCCAGGTCCAACAGGCCCCGCCACATCTCCTCGTAGAATCGCGGATCATGCTTTCCGGATTTGAGCAGGCTCGGGTTACGACCCAGGACCTCCTCGGGGCCGTAACCGTTGATCTCGGTGAAGGCCGGATTGACCGCGATGATCGCCGGGGTCGTATCCGTGATGATGATGCCCTCGCTGGTGTTCTCGAAGACGGCCGCCGAGAGGCGCAGGCGCTCTTCGGCGGTCTTGCGCTCGGTGATGTCCTGAAAGGCACCTTGCACGTGGGTGATGTGGCCCGAGATATCGCGTACCGCGGCGCCGATCGTCCGCACCCAGACCCGCCGGCCTGTCGCCGTGATGATCTGCAGCTCCTCGTCGTAGCCGATACCCTCGCGTGCGCAGGCGGTGAAGACGCGTGTGATGCGCTCGCGCCATTCGGGGGCATAGTAAGAAATGCCGTCCTCGACGCGCACCACCGTGCCGGGCGGCTCCTCGTGGATTCGGCAGACCTCGTCCGACCAGGTCGCCCGGTTGGCGATGAGGTCGACATTCCATCCGCCGATTCGCGCGAGGTTCGCGGCCATCTGAATGAGCCGCTCGCGATCATGCAGTCTGGCCTCCGCGAGCTTGTCGTCTGTGACGTCCTGGACGGTGCCGTGAAAGCGGCGCGGACGATCCGGATGGTCGGGCTCGGCCCGGGCTACCTGTCGGACCCAGCGCAGCGTGCCGTCCGGAAGGACGATACGGTGCTCCTCGTCGAGCCTCCCCGTGAGATGCGCCTCTTGCTCGTTCTCCAAGACCAGCGCCCGGTCCTCGGGGTGCACGCGTGCGTAAAAGGCGTCGTAGCTCGGCGCAGCGTCGCTCGGCTCCATGCCGAAGATCCGGTAGACCATGTCCGACCACCAGATCGCGCCGCTCTCGGGTTGCCATTCCCAATAGCCGAGGCGGGCGATCCGCTGAGCCTCTTCCAGCCGCGTTTGATGGGTCAAGATGGCGCGCTCGGCCACCTTGCGCTCGGTGACGTCGCGCAGATAGACCACGGCCACCTGATGCCCGTCCATGATCATGTCCACGCTGCGCATGTCCGCCGAGATCACGCTTCCCGCACGCGGGATCTCGATCTCGGTCGGCTCGTCCGGGATCACGACGAAGCCGAAATCCGCACCCACGAGCGCCTCGGTCGAGCGGCCGAAGAGCGACGCGGCAGCGGCATTCGCATAGCGGATCATGCCGTGCCGGTCCAGCATCAGGATGGCGTCCGATGCCAGGGCGACGATCCGCTCGAAGTCGACGCGGCCGGTGCCCATCAGTCGACCCTGAGGTCGAGACCGATCAAGACCTTCTCGCGCTCGGACAGATCGCCGACGACCCGTCGAATCGGCGGGGGCAGCTGCTTGATGACCACGGGGGTGGCGAGGATGCGCTCGTCCTCGGCGAGCTGCGGACGTTCGAGGATGTCGATCACCTCGATCTGGATCACCAGATCCGCCGTGGCGACCTCGACGGCGAGCTGCTCCAGATTGTGCACGGCCCGATCGGCAGCGGGCGTCCGACCGGCGATATAGAGTCTCAACAGATGTTTCGTCATGCGCGTCCTCGTCCGATTGCGGCACGGGTGCGCTCGATGGCTGCCAGGCGGCGCTCGATTTGGGCGACCTGACGGTCGAGATCGGCGGTCTTGACCTCGTGCTCGGCCCGCGCCAGGCGCTCATTGGCGGCCTGGATCTCGCTCAGCTCGGCGCGCAATTGGTGCGCGCGCTCGAGCTCGATGTGCAACTGGTCGATCGTCTCTTCGTCCTCGGCCTGACGCGCCATCCGCGCGGTTCCGTAGACGATGCCGCTTTCGCCGAGATAGGGATCGACGATGCGCAGTCCCTCCGTGCTCATCCTGAACTCCTTGACCTGGTCGGAGGTCGGCAGGCCGCGGGCCTTCACGACCGTGATCAGCCGATTCATCTCGCCGTCGTTCTCGTGGCGACGCAGCTTGATCCAGACGTCGATAATGGAGGAGACATCCAGATGACTGACGCCCGCGCTGTCGTCGCCGAGCAGCTCGGTGGCGACCGTGGTGACGCCCTCCTCCTTGATCAGGTAGAGCAGGCGCAGCAGCATCTCCTTGGCGACCGGGTCGCGGCTGCGACCGGCCAAACCGCTGACCGGATCCAAGATGACGAGCGCCGGGCGATGTTGGCGCACCGAGCGGATGACCCGCATCAGATGCTCTTCGAGACCCAGCTCCACCGCGCGAACCGGCTGCAGCAGCAGGGCGCCGAGACCGTCGACGCTGCGGCCGTCCGTGCGGTGATAACGGTCGAGATCGATGCCGATGCTGCGCTGGTTGCGGATCAGCTCGTCGAGGCTCTCCTCGAAGCTGATGTAGAGGACCGAGAGCCCGGCCTCGCAGGCGGCGCGCGCAAAGCTGCAGGCGATACTGGTCTTGCCGGTGCCGGCCTGTCCGGACAGGAGCGTAATCGAACCCCGGTAGGGGCCTTGGCCGCCCAGCATGGCGTCCAGACCGGAGATGCCGGTCGAGAGACGCGCGTCGGACACCTTGGCGCTGAGGACGGAGCCGGTCACCGGGACCAGGAAGATCCCGCCGCGGTCGAGCAGGAAGGGATTCTCGTTGGAGCCGTGCGCCGCGCCTCGGCGTTTGACCACGCGCAGCACGCGTGTCATCACGCGGTTGCTGACCTCTTGGGTCAAGGCGATCACGCAATCGGCGATATAGTCCTCGAGTCCGTAGCGGGTGCTGAAATCGGCATATTCGCCGACCGTGATGAGACAGGTCACGGCGCGATCGCGGATCCAGTCGAAGACGTGCGTGAGCTCGCCGCGCAGGCTGGGCAGATCCGCGTAACCCGTTTCCATGCCGTCGACGGCGTCCAGCACGAGACGTGTTGCGCCCAGACTGTCCAGCGCAAAGCCGATGCGCGCGAGGATGGCCGTGAGCTCGATGGTCTCGCCGACCTGAACCTCGTTGCGATCCGGACGCATGTCCAGGATACGCAGACGCCCTTCGGCCAGATAACGCCGGGCGGGAAACCCGAAGCCCTCGGCATGACCGAGCAGTGCCTCGGGGGCCTCGTCGAAGGTGACGAAGACCGCGGTCTCGCCCGCCGCGATCCCATGGCAGAGAAAGGTCAGCGCGATGACGGTCTTGCCGGTGCCGGCGGCGCCGCGCAGGAGTGTAGGACGCCCGGCCGGGAGACCGCCCTGAAGGACGAAATCGAGCCCTTCGATGCCGGTGGCGATCGGTTGCTTGTTGGTGGACTCTTCGGCCGCGTCGGCTGCCGGGATGACGGCGTTGTCCGAAGCTGTGGTCATGGTGACCTGCATTTCTTTTCTCGTAGCGCTATTTCGAATAGGATCAGGAGCCTGGTTCGGGCTCGGGGGCCTCTGCCGTCCGATCGGCCGACAGGTGCATCCCTCCCTCCATCACGGACCAACTCTCCAGGAAGGCTGCTGCAGCCAAGGGTCGACCATACAGGTAACCCTGCCCTTCGTCGCAGAATTCGTCACGCAGAAAATCATGCTGCGTGCGGGTCTCGATGCCCTCGGCGATGACCCCGAGTCCGAGGCTGCGCCCCAAGGCGATCACGGCACGGGCGATCGCCTCGTCGTCGCGGTCTTTGCCGAGCCGCTCGACGAAGGACCTGTCCATCTTCAGTCGATTCAGCGGAAGCCGCTTCAAGTGGGCCAGGGATGAATGTCCCGTGCCGAAGTCGTCCAGCGCCAGGATCACGCCGAGTGCACGCAAGGCATCGAGTGTGGTCACGGCGAGATCCAGGCGGCGCATGATCATCGACTCGGTGACCTCGAGCTCCAGACGATCCGGCGTCAGTCCGGTGCGCTCGAGCGTGCGGCGGACCCGGTTCACCAGGTCGGTGCGCTCGATCTCGCGCATCGGCAGATTCACGGCGAGACGCGGTATCCGGAAGCCGGCCCGGTCCCAAAGGATCAGCTGACGGCAGGCCTGCTCGAGCACCCAGGCGGTCAGCTCGCCGATCAGGCCGCTGTCCTCGGCCACCGGGATGAATTGATCGGGCGCGACCAGTCCCAGACGTGGGTGCTGCCAGCGGCAGAGCGCCTCCACGCCGCGCAGGCTGCAATCGCTCAAGGCGACTTGCGGCTGATAGTGGAGCAGCATCTCGTCGCGCGCCAAGGCGCCGCGCAGCTCATGCTCCATGCGCAGACGCTCCGCGGCGCCCGCCGACATGGCGGGCTCGTAGAAATTAAAACCGTTGCGGCCGTTTTCCTTGGCCCGATACATGGCGATATCGGCATGGCGTAGGAGGGTGTCCATGTCCGCGCCGTCCTCGGGATAGATGCTGATGCCGATACTGGCGGTGACGTAGAGCTCGCGTGTCTCGGTCGCGAATGGCTGATCCAGCATGCCGAGGAGTCGCCGGGCGAATTTGCCCGCGAAGCGCGGATTGCCGACATCGTCCATGATGACCACGAACTCGTCTCCGCCGAGACGCGCGATGGTGTCGGAGGAGCGCACCTGCTTGGCAAGCGCCGCGGCGACCCGTTCGAGCAGCTGGTCTCCGACCGAGTGTCCGAGACTGTCGTTGACGTATTTGAAGCGGTCCAGATCCAGAAACAGCAGGGCGACATGCGCGCCGCTGCGCGCCGCGCGTTGCAGACACAGCTCGAGTCGCGCGCGAAAGAGGCTTCGGTTGGCCAGGCCCGTCAAAGGGTCGTGATGGGCGAGGAACTCCAGTTGCTCTTCGGAGCGTTTGAGGTGGCTGATGTCCTGGATCGTTCCTTGGAGCTTGGTCACGCGATCACCCTCGCTGACGGGTTGACAGGTCGTCTGGACCCAGATCGCGCGGTCCTTGGCGGTGGTCATGCGCAGTTGCAGGTCATAGGGCTCGGCACGAGCAATCGCCCGGTCGATGCGATGCTCGAGCAACTGGCGATCCTCGGGATCGAAGAAGGCCAACGCCTTGGTCAGGGGCGGATCATCCGACGGGGATAGGTCGTGGATGCGATAGGTCATGTCGGTCCAGCGCACTTGGCCGGTCGACACGTCCATCTCCCAGCCGCCGACCTTTGCGATCCTTCCGGTGGCGTCGAGAAAGCGTTCGCTGCGGCGCAGTTGCTCGGTTGCCTCCGCGAGTGCGCGACTTTGGCGCACGGACTCGGTGCGATCCACGACGGCGCAGATCGTCCTGGGCTCGTCGTCGAGGGTGCAGGGGAGCTTGGCGAGATGCAGATCGCCGACGAAGCGATCACCTTCCAGTGTCAGAAAACCGAGCTCGGCGAGCTCGCGAGGTTGATCACCGTCTAGGTTCGACCAGGCGTGGATCACCTCGCCGCGGTCGGTATCCGCGATGAGACGGGCGAAGAAGTGCTGGTGTCCGACTCGATCGCGAAGGCCGAAAAGAGTCCGTGCCCCTTGGTTTGCCTCCTTGATCAGCCCCTGTCGATCGATGACCAACCCGGCCAAGGGCAGATTGTTGAAGAAGGCCGAGAAGCGTGCGGCCGCGTCTTGGGCCTGCTGTTGGCTGCGCTGTAGCTCCTCGTTCTGGATCTCCAGCTCCGCCTGATAGACGCGCAGGTTCTCGACCAACTTGGCCAGTTGAAGCTCTTGGCCGTCGATGCCGGCCAGGATCTCGTCGGCGAGATCGAAGCGCCCGCTTTCGAGGGCTTCGGCAGCCCGCAGGCGCAAGCCATCGACAGTCTCCTGTCCGCTCGGGTGCAGGCCGTCCCGGTTCGGTTTTTCCGGGTTGCTGTTGGGATTGCGCGTCATGATTCCTGTCGTCGTTGGCCGATCATCCATGCCGGCGCCGCCTTGCAGGAGCCGGGGGGCGTGAAGGCATCTTCCGGGAGCCGACGGGGGTCGAGCAGGATGGCGAAGTCTTCCGCGTTCGGCGCCGAGAGTGCGACGAGCCCGCGCACGCAGGGCAGCGCGGACAGCGCCTCCACGAGTGCGGGCAGTGGATGGATCGCGTCGATCGGCACGCGCCGCAGCGAGACCGGCTCCTCGATGCGCATCCCCGAGTCCTGCGCCCCGTCGCGCAAGGTGTGCCTGAACCGGACCAGACGCTCGCGTGATCCGTGCGTGCGGGCCGACACGGGGCAGGACGGGCGCGCGAGCCCGAGGAGATCGGCCAATGCGGGTGCCTGTGTTTCCGGGGTATCGGCGGGATCCGCGATGCTTCGGATGAGCTTGGAGACAACGGCGAATCTCAGCGCGCCGACGCCGAAGACCACCAAGTCGATCCCGCCGTCGCCGCCCTCTCCGCGCGTCTCGTGTGTCCGTTCCATCCGCGTCACCGTTGCTCGGGCAAGAGGCTCTGAAATACCCGATCCATATCGAGCAGGATCACGACCTGTCCCTCATGCTCGAATACCCCGGTTGCGAGCCCGCGCAGAGGCTCGGGCAAGCTGTCCGGCGGAGCCTGGATGGACTCCTCGACGACGTCCAGGACATCGACCACCCGATCGACCCGCAACCCGCTGTGCACGCGGGTGCCCCGGGCGAGCAGAATGGCGGAGCGACGGGCGGACGGAACATGTGTCATGCCGAGCAGATCGCCGAGGCGGACCACCGAGGCGATATCGCCGCGGACATTGATGACGCCCTCCAGCGCCGGCGGACAGCCCGGGACGAAATGGATGGTCGCGAGGGGGAGGATCTCCACCAGCACGCGCGACGGGAAGGCAAGCAACGCCTCGCCGACGACGAAGATCACGAGCTTAACCTTGGCGGTCTCGACCTCGACGATGCGAGCGTCGGCTTCGCGCCGCCGATCCAGGAGCATGTCCAGCTCGTCGCGGTCGGATGGCATGGCCTGCGATTCGGTTCGTTCAAGATCCATCGGATGTCCCCGTCGATTCGGACGAAGGCTCTGGCAAGGCGTCTTGCCCCGCCGCGATCTCGACCCGGTTGCGACCGCCCTTCTTGGCCCGGTAGAGCGCCCGGTCGGCGGCCTCGGTCATGGCCTCCGGGCTGTCGAAGGTCGGAAAGTCCGACACCCCGACGCTGAAGGTGCAGCGGAACTCCTGTCCGTCCGAGAAGAAGGTGACGTTGGAGAAGCTGGTGCGCAGGGCATCGAGGATGCACTTGGCCTGCCTCACACCCACCCCGTTTAGGACCACCGCGAACTCTTCCCCGCCGTAACGCCCGACTAGATCGTCCTCGCGCAGGCGCAGGCGAAGTGTGCGACTCAGCGCCATCAGGACCTGATCTCCGGTCGGATGACCGTAGGTGTCGTTGACCGATTTGAAGTGATCGACGTCGATCATGGCGAAGCACAGGGATGTTCCGGCCCGGCGTGCGTTTGCCACGGCGACCTCGAGAAACTGCATGATGGCGTTGTGGTTGAAGAGTCCGGTCAGGCCGTCGCGAACCATCAGGGAGTGCAGGATGCGCATCCGCTCGGCCCGCAGACTCACCTCGGCGATCAGCCGGTCCGGCTCGATCGGTTTGGTCAGAAAGCCGTCGGCGCCGACCGCGAGCGCCTTGTGCTGGCGCTCCACGTCCGTCTCGGAGGAGACATAGATGATCGGCAGGCTCACATGCCCCGGAATCTGGCGCAGGATCCGCGACAGCTCCGGCCCCGAGCAGTCCGGCATATACATGTCCATCAACACCAGATCGGCATCGAAGGTGTCGAGCAGACTCAGCACCTGCTCCGGATCGCTCACCGCCTCGGCGACCATTCCGGCTTCTTCAAGGACCGTCGCATGGAACTGGGCCAGCTCGCGGTCGTCGTCCACCACCAGGACGTTGATGGGTTCGGGCGGATGCGGGTTGGTGAGCCGATCGAGGAATTCCAGCAGCTCGACCGTCTTGATCGGCTTGGTGCAATAGGCGCTGCCGCCGGCACGTACGGCCTGGAGGCGCCCGCCGAAGTCGTCGCGACAGGAGATGAAGATGCAGGGGATCGCCTCCTCCTCTCCGGCCCTAAGCTCGGCCAGCATCTTCGGCCCGGCGTTCTCGTCCTCCGGAAAGACGACGTCGAGGATCATCGCCGACGGGCGTTTGATGCCGACCGCCTCGCGCAGGTCGGCGAGGTTCGTGAAGGCACGCACGCGGTAGCCGAAACAGCCGAGCTGACCGGCCAGTTGCGCGGCAAGATCCGGGTCGTCGTCGCAGAGATAGACCATCCGCTGGCTGCGATCCGCGGGTTGCCCGAGACGGGCGTCGGGCGCCGTGTCGGGCGCTTGTCCGGATGCCGGTTCGGGCTCCGGCTCGGGAAGCTCGAATCCAGGTGTCACCTCCAAGTCCACCTGCACCGCGGCGGCGAGCGCCAAGGCATCCAGATCGCTCATCAAGGGCTCGAGCTCGCCGGGCAGCGCGGCCTCGATCCGCCCGCCCGAGTCCATAGCACGGCGCACGGCTTGCTCGGCGCTTTTGGCGGCATCGCTGATCTGTCGGAAACCGAAGGTCGCGCCCGATCCCTTCAGGGTGTGGAAAAGGATGTAGAGCGCGTCGAGATGCGCGTGATCGATCTCGCCCGCGCGCAGCTCGGCGACGGCACGGCGCGCATCGGCTAGGCGTCCGGGCAGCTGAGAGAGAAAGGACGCGCGTAGACGCGCCTTGCGGATCTGAAAGGATTCGGCCTTGTTCGGCGCTGCGGGCATGGGGGCGTTTCCCCGTTCGGCGGCCATGGGTTCCTCGTTAGAGCTCGGCGACGGCCGCCGCCAAGGTGGCCTCGAGCGACGCATCCTTCGTCAGACAGGCGGCAAGACCGGATACCTGCGCGCGCAACGGCTCCGGGTCGTCGCCGGTGAGGAGGACGAAGGGTGTGGCCATGCCCCGATCGCGCATCTCCCGGAACAGGTCCAAACCGCTCAACAGCGGCATGTGCATGTCGGAGATGACCAGGTCGAATTCGCTGCCGTCCTCGCCGAGGGACTCGAGTGCCTCCACGCCGCTCTCCATGAGCTTACAGTCGTGCCCCTCCGCATCCAGGATGGCCTCGGCCATCGCTCCGGCGAAAGGGTCGTCGTCGACGATCAAGATACGCATGACAAATCGTCCATAGTAACGTGTCGGAAATAAGTCGAGCACCGAATCTAATCGTTGTCGTAATCGACAACGACAGCCGTGGCGAAGGAGTTCTCTCGTCGAGTTGTTTCAATCATTTTTGAACCGTTCCTCATAAGCTGTGTGTGATCAGCCGAGCAGATTCCGTAAGGTCTCGACTAGATTCGATTGGTCGAAGTCGCCCTTGACGATATAGGCGTCGGCGCCGACCTGGATGCCCCGCTGTTTGTCCTCGCGGGTTTGACGCGAGGTGACGATGATGATGGGCGTGGAGCGGTATTTGTCGTTCTCGCGCAGCTTGGCGGTGAGCGAGAAGCCGTCCAGACCGGGCATCTCTACATCGGTGAGGACCGCGTCGAAGCGTCCGCCCACGGCCTTCTGCCAACCGTCGAGACCGTCTTCGGCCAGGGTGACGCGGTAGCCGGACGCCTCCAGGACCTCTTTTTCGATCTCGCGCGTATTCAGCGAGTCGTCCACCACCAGGATGTGCTGGCCCTGTTGTCCCTCGTGTCGGGGCGCCGAATCCTTCGCCGCGGCTTTGATCGCCTCGCCGCGGATGCGTCGTGCCGCGTCCAGCAGGGCAGGGGCCTGGAGCAGGCTCACCAAGGCGTTGGTGCCGGTGACGACCACGCCGCCGACCAGACCGCCGAAGGCGCCCCGGCCGCGCATGTGCTCGGGCAGCGGTTTGAGGACCATGTCGCGCTCGTCGACCAGCTGATCCACCACCAGCCCGAGTTTGGCTTGTCGCACCCCGATGATGACGACCAGGAGCGCCTCCTCGTCGAGTCCGTGACGCCGTCGCGCGGATGACTCGGCCGACGCGGGCAGGCCCAGGAGATCGGCCAGGGGGATCAGAGGGACCAGCTCGTTGCGGAGCACGACGGCCGGGCGTCCGGCGACCTGAATCGTTTCGGACCGGGAGGTGCGGATCAGCTCGGAGACGTGCGGCGCGGTGATCCCGAAGCAGTGTCCGGCCGCTTCGAGCAGCAGGATGCGCATCACCGCCAGCGAGAGCGGGAGCTTGAGCGTCAGGGTGGTTCCGGCGCCCGCGCGAGAGTTGATCGAGACCGAGCCCTGGAGGTCGTCGGTGATGGCGCGCTTGACCACATCCATACCGACACCGCGACCCGAGACCTCGGTGATGATGGCGCTGGTGCTGAATCCGGGTTGGAAGATGAGATCGGCGACCTGCTCGTCGGTGATCTCTTGGCCGGCACCCGTTTCGATCAGGCCCTTCTGGACGGCCTTCTCGAGGATCCGCGCGCGGTCGAGTCCGCGGCCGTCGTCGCCGATGGCGATCAGCACGGCGCCGCCCTCCTGGCGTGCCGAGAGACGGATCTCCCCGAGCGCCGGCTTGCCCGCCGCCAGACGCTCCTCGGTCGACTCGATGCCGTGGTCGATGGCGTTGCGCACCAGATGGACCAGCGCATCGCCGAGGTGGTCGATGATCTGACGGTCGAGCTCGATCTCGCTGCCGCTCGTCTCGCACCGAATCTCCTTGCCGAGCGAGCGCCCGAGCTCGCGCGCAACCCGGGCGATCGGATCCATGACCGTGCCCAGAGGCAGCATCCGCATGCCGAGTGCGCGATCGTTGAGCTCGCCGATGAGTCGCTCCTGATCGAGCGTCAGGTCGCGCAGATCGAGGGTGAATCTGTGCAGCGCGCGGGCAAGCTCGGCCGACTCGGACGCCGTTTCGCCGACGGTGCGGACGGCGAGCGTCCGGGCCGCGGCATCGAGCAGGCGCGCCTCGCCCAGGACGTGACGCAGACGCGCCTGGTTGGAGACCATCTCGCCCATCAGCTTGACCAGGGTGTCGAGCTTGTCCATACGCACGCGCACGCTCTCGGGTGCGCGGATGCTTGTCGCGGTCTCGGTGCCTGTCGGTTGCGGGGGCTTCGGCGTCGTGTCCGCCGCGGATGAGGGCGCGGGTAAGGGCTGCGTCGGGGTTTCCGACGGGGTGTCGACAGGGGTCGAGCGCGTATCAGCTGCGGCCGAAGGGTTGGGAACGGGCGTCGGGACCGGCTCCGACCAATCACCCGCGGCGGCTCGGGTGAGCCGCTCGCAGAGGGCTTGGTCCGGCGGCCCGGAGGCCGCGCCCGCGCCGTTGGCGGCGACCTCTTCGATCATTGCGCCGATCGCATCGACACCCCGCATCAGCAGTGCGGCGAGCGCCGGATCGGGCTGGATCTTGCCTTCGCGCAAGACGCCGAGCACGTCTTCGAGATGGTGTGCGGTCTCGGCGATGCTCGCGAGCTTGAGCATGCGCGAGGATCCCTTGATGGTGTGGGCGGAGCGGAACAGGGTGTCGATCCCGTCTCGGCCGCCGTCGTCCGTCGTCCCGAGTCGGGCGACTCCGGTCTCCAGCCGGGCGATATGCTCGCGCGCCTCGTCGACGAAACGGCCGATGAATTTGGTGATGTCGAGTGACATGAGCCGGTTCTCAGGCCGCGGCGTCGGCGAGACGAGCCAGACGCGTCTCGCACAGGAAACGCAGATCCTTCACCGACAGGAGCGAAGGCAGCGCGCCCGTGCCCTGCAGCGCGAGTGTCTCGTTGCGCAGCTGGCGCAGCACGATCCGGTATTCGCGTTCTGCCGGCCCCGTCTCGCCTTGCTGGCGATAGGTTTCGGCGAGCTGATAATGGGCCCGCCAGCAGTCGGGTTTGTCGTAAACCACCCGACGCAAGGCGCTGATCGCCCCCTGTGTGTCGCCGCGCAGACGCGCGCATCGGCCGAGCAAAAGGAGGGCGTCCGAAGACCAGGGGTCTCGCGTCAGCGCGCGTTGCGCGGCCGCTTCGGCACCGGCCGTGTCGCCGCGCTCGAGCAGCAGATGGGATTGGAGCGCGAGATGCTCGACGGCGGCGTCCTCGCGATCGCAAAGCGGGGCGAGATGGCGAAGCGCCTCCTCGAAACGCTCGGATCGGGCCGATGCCAGGGCCTGCTCATAGCGCCCCTGCTCGGCCGGGTTCTCGACCGACGGATCGCGTCGGTCGGTCGAGGCGGATCCTGCTGCTTCGGCTCGGGGCGCGCGTGCGCTCGGGCGCGTCTGTACGGCAGTGGCCGAGCGTGCATCGAGTCCGCGGGGCGTGCGCCGTGGCGAGGGCTCGACCGGCATCTTCTCGAACAGGAAGACGCCGTCCAGGGCGAGCAGGCGCATCAGGCCGAAGTCGTTGGCCAGCGTCTCGGAGGTGCCGACGATCAGATGACCCTGTGGCTTGAGCAGGTCACGCAGCCGCGCCATGACGGCCTTGCGGGTCGCCGGGTCGAAGTAGATGGAGACGTTGCGGAAGAAGATGACGTCTTGTCCCTGCAGCGCCGTCGGGTAGGCGGGTGCGAGCAGGTTCCAGGAGATGAAATCGACCTGTCGTCGGATCGCGGCATCGATGCGGCGGTGCCTGCCGTCGATCGCGGAGAACCAGCGATCCCGGAGCTCGACGGGCAGGGTCCGAAAGGCGAACGGGCCGTAGAGCGCAGTGCGTGCGCGCTCGAGTGCGGCATCGTCGACGTCGCCCGCGGTGATGCGGAAGAGACGCTCGGCGAGATCGCCGTAACGCTCGCGCAAGGCGATGGCGATCGAATAGGGTTCCTCGCCGGTGGAGCATCCCAAGGAGAGAATCCGGATCGGATTGCCTTGCTCGGCTTGCGCCAGGCGTGCAGGTACGAGCCGATCCACGAGCAGCTTCAGATGCGCAGGCTCACGGTAGAAGTAGGTCTCGTTGACCGTCAGCAGACTGGTCAGACGCCCGAGCTCGACCGGATCGGCGGCGACGGATGTCAGATAGTCGTCGGTCGACCCCGCGGCAGTTGCCGCCATCCTGCCCGCCAGGATGGAGCGGAGTCGTCCATCCGCGTCCGGGCCGAAATGCAGCCCGAGGCGATCCTTGACGAACGTTTTGAAGGTTTGAATCGGCATCAGGCGATCCCGATGCCGAGCACGGCGCGACGACCCGCCAGCATGCACAGCTTGCCTGCGATGAGATCGAGCGGCAGCGTCATCTGCACGCCGCCGGCAAAGATCGCCTCGCGGTTCATCCCGAAGATGACCGAGGTGGCCTCGTCTTGGGCAATGGTCGTTCCGCCGGCCTTCGCGAGCGCGAGCATCCCTTGTGCGCCGTCGCGTCCCATCCCGGTGAGGATCACGCCGACGGCATCGCGCCCGACCTGCGCCGCGACGCTGGCCAGCAGCCGATCGCAGCTCGGGCGATACATGTCGCTCTCCATACGCTGCTCCAAGCGGATGCGGCGTCCGGCACCGAGCGTCATGTGGGTGATGGAATCGGCGAGATAGATCTGCCCCGGCATGAGTGCCTCGCCCTCGACGGGGATCTTCACCGGCAGCGCGCAGAGTCGGCTCAACCAGTCGGCCATCGCCCCGGCAAAGCCGTCGGAGATGTGCTGGGCGATCAGAACCGGGGCCGCAAAGTCCGCCGGAAGGTCCGGAAGGATTCGCGCGAGCGCCTGAGGTCCGCCGGTCGAGGAGGCGATGGCCACGACAGGCGAGCCGGGGCGGCTCGGTTCAGTCGGCACGCGCGCGTCAAGCCGGGCCGGAGATGCCGGATCGTCGGATCCCTGCTTGAAGGTGAGCGCGCCGTTGCGGCGAATATGGCGAATGACCGGAATCCGGGCCAGGATGCGCAGGCGCGACGCCAGCCCCGGCCCCTCGTCGAAGGTCGGCTTGCGCGCGGCCTCGAGCGCGCCGCGCGCGATCGCGGCCATCGCGTTGGGGGCGTCGGCCAGGTCGGAAAGCACCAGAATGGGCACGGCTTGGCGGGCCATGATCTCCTCGATCGCCTGCATCCCGTCCATCTCGGGCATCTGAAGATCCATGGTGACCACGTCCGGCTTGAGTGCCAGGGCCTTTTCGACCGCCTCCCGACCATCCGCCGCCTCGCCGCAGACGACAAGCCCCGGTGCGGCTTCAATCAGCGCACGGATCAGGCTCCTTGCGGAGCGGCTGTCGTCGACCACCAAGACGCGTACAGGTTGCATCGATCACTCCGTCATCAGGGCCGGCTCGATACTCCGGCGTCTGCGGAAGGCGTCTGTGCACCCTTGAGCACAAACTGATCCAAGCTGCCCTGAAGGGCACCCGAGAGCTCGTTCATATCGCGCGCGATATCGGCAATTTGGCGCACGGCGCCGGCGGTTTCCGAGCTGGCGGTGACGATCTCGCGCAAGGCGACCACGACCTGATCGCTGGCGGTCCGCTGCTGTTGGGTAGAGAGACTGATCTGTTGGGCGGATGTCGAGGTCTCGCTCGCGGCCTCCACCAGGGCCTGGAGGATGTCGGCCGTGCTGGCCGAGTCCGCGATCCCCTGCTGGATCCCGGTGGAGCCTTTCTCCGAGCTGATCACGAGCCGGTTGATCGACTCCTGGATCTCGGCGACCTTGCCGGTGATCTCTCCGGTGGATTCGGTCACCGAGTCGGCGAGTCGGCGGATCTCGGCGGCGACCACGCCGAAGCGTTTTCCCGCCTCGCCCGCGGAGGATGCCTCCAGGGCGGCGTTGAAGGCGATCAGCTTGGTCTGGTCCGCCACCGTGTCGATGATCTGCATGATCTTGGAGATCTCCTTGGAGCGTGTGCCGAGCGCGAGGATCTCGTTCAGCGCGCTCTGATTGTCCTCGCCGATCCGCCGCATCTTTTCCACTAGGTGCTGCATGGCATCCGACCCGCGCAGGCTGTCGTCGTAGGTCCGACCGGCGATGGTGACGACGGACTGGGAGTATTCCGCGATCTGGGTCGAGGAGGCGGAGAGCTCTTCCATCGTGGAGGTGATCTCGGCCACCGAGGCCGACATCTGGCTGGATGTCGCGGCCTGTCCGTCGATCGCCTGCGCGATCTCGCGCGAGGCCGCGTGGACCGAGAATGCGGTCGTCTCCACGCCTGTGACCAATGCGTTGAGATGTCCGCGCATCCCGTCGAGCGTGCGGGCGAGGTCGGCGAGTTCGTCCTTGCCGTCGATCGCGCCGCCGCCGCTCAGATCGCCGTTGGTGACGCGATTGATTTCGTTGGCCAGGCGGCGGATCCGCTTGGTGATGGCACTGGCGGTGATCAGCGAGATCCCGATACTGAACAGCGCGACGAGCACTCCGATGATCGTGGCCTGCATGCGCGTCTTGTCGAGGACGGCGACGTACGGGGTGCGATCCATCGCCACCTCGACGACGCCGAGCGGGTTGCCCGAATAATCCGGAATCATCTCGGCATAGGCGGCGATGGGTTTCGTGCCGATCTGAAGCTCTGCGACCTGGGATTCGCCTGCGAAGGCCACCTCGAGCGCATCCGGGCCGAGGAAGGGCTGACCTTCATGGGTACTTGCAAAGGTCTCCAGTTT
Organism: Thiocapsa roseopersicina; assembly: GCF_900106925.1. Taxonomy (GTDB): domain Bacteria; phylum Pseudomonadota; class Gammaproteobacteria; order Chromatiales; family Chromatiaceae; genus Thiocapsa; species Thiocapsa roseopersicina. Next base: position 84,684 of record NZ_FNNZ01000009.1, on the reverse strand, counting down.
GCCGTCGCGCAGGATATAGAAGGCGGCCTCAACGCCGTAGCTTGCTTTGAAGTCGTCGAAGAAGGCTTGGCCGAAGGACATGCCGAACTCGACCGAGCCCAGATGTCGCCCCTCGCGGAGCACCGGCACCACGCCGCGGGCGCCGAGGCCGGCGACGCCGAATTCCAGCCCGCGGTGCGGCTTGATGTCACGGTTGGTATCCACGATCGACTGGCGGAAGCTCGAGAGGTCGTCGCCGAACTTCTCCAGCATATGCAGACGCAGAAAGGACATGGCCGGCGCGGTGTGGAACTGGAACTGAACCGCGCCGAAGTCGCGCGCGAGGGCCTCGAACGGCGGATGAAGCTGCTCGACGAGCCAGTCACGATCGCCTGCGGAGAAACGCGCCTGGACCTCCGGCATCTCGGCGACCAGAACGCTCAATGCCTCCGCCAAGTCGACCTCCTCGCGGATCTGCGTCTGGACCATCGCCGCGAACTGACGCAGCTCGGACTCCTCCGCCGTGCGGCTCACCGTCTTGAGATTGTGCAGGCTTACGAGTGTAAGCGTGGTGATGGCCAGGATAATCGCGGCGCCGATCACGAGGAGGATATTGGCCCACAGACGGATTTGCTTGAACATCTGGACGCGTCTCTCATGTGGAAGCGGGCGCCCGACGTCGGTCCGCCGCGGAAATTACGTAGGGAGTGTAGCTGAATTCAAATCGGCCACGGTGAGAACCCGCGAGCAATCCCGCGCGGCTTTTCGAGCGCGCTTTGGGTAGACTCGCGGCTTTTATCCCTCGCCCAGACTTTGGAGTCACGGCATGCACCGCACCAGCGGCATTTTGCTCCACCCGACATCGCTGCCCGGCCCTTACGGGATCGGAGATCTCGGGCACTCGGCCCGACGTTTCGTGGATTTTCTCGCGGCAGCGGGGCAGGGGCTGTGGCAGATGTTGCCGTTGGGGCCGACCGGATACGGAGAGTCGCCTTATCAGTGCACCTCCGCTTTTGCCGGCAATCCGTTATTGATCAGCCCGGAGCTCTTGCTGGAAAGGGGGTGGCTCGACCCGGAGGAGCTCGATCCCCCGGATTTTTCGAGCGATCAGGTCGATTTCCATGCCGTCATCCCGTGGAAGCGTGCGCTGATCGCCCGCGCCGTGCATGCGTTTCAGGAGCACGCGAGCGAGAGCGATCGCGGGGACTACCTCCTTTTCCGTCGGGCGCATGCCGACTGGTTGGACGACTTCGCCCTCTATCATGCGCTGAAGGTCCACCACGGACACCGCCCCTGGACCGAGTGGCGCGCCGATCTCGCCCGACGCGAGCCGGAGGCCCTGGCGCGGTGGAGCAAGGCCCATGCGCGCGAGCTCGATGCCCAACGTCTGATCCAGTACTTCTTCTACACGCAGTGGTCCGGGCTGCGCGCCTATGCCAACAGCCGCGGTGTGCGTCTCATCGGCGACATGCCGATCTTCGTCGCCCATGATTCGAGCGAGGTCTGGACGCATCGGGAGTGGTTTCAGCTCGACGAGGCGGGTCATCCGACGGTCATCGCCGGTGTGCCGCCGGATTATTTCAGCGCAACCGGGCAGCGTTGGGGCAATCCGCTTTACGATTGGCCGAAGGTGGCGGCGGACGGCTACAGTTTCTGGGTACAACGCCTACGACGGGTCTTGGAGCTGGTCGACCTGGTGCGGATCGATCACTTTCGGGGGTTCGCCGGCTACTGGGAGATCCCGGCGACGGAGGAGACCGCCGTCAACGGCCGTTGGATGCCGGGTCCCGGGATGGCGCTCTTCGACGCGCTGCGCGCAACGCTCGGCGAGGGCCTGCCGCTGATCGCCGAGGATCTCGGTGTGATTACCGAGGACGTGGAGGCGCTGCGCGACGGCCTGGAGCTGCCCGGCATGGCGATCCTGCAATTCGGATTCGAGGACACCGAGGGCGGATTCGGACGCTCGTCCTTCCTGCCCCACAATCATCGTTCCAGCCTCGCGGTCTACACCGGCACCCACGACAACAACACCCTGCTCGGATGGTGGGCGCTGCGCGACCCGACAACCCGACACAACGCGATGCTCTATCTCAACAGCGACGGCAGCGAGATCCACTGGGACTTCATTCGCAGCGCGCTCGGGTCGGTCGCCGCGCTTGCGCTCTTCCCGATGCAGGATGTTCTGGGTTTGGGCGCCGAGGCGTGCATGAACCGCCCCGGGACGTCCGAGGGCAACTGGCTTTGGCGCTATCGCGAGGACATGTTGACGGACGACGCAGCCGAGCGGCTGCGTGTCCTGAGCCGGATTTACGGTCGATTGCCCTACCCCGGTTGAGCTGCGCGCGGTTTGGAATTTAAGATTTTTAATCCTTTAAACCGCGCCGGCTCCGACAGTCGTCGGAGCCGGCGCGGCCAATCCATCCGCCAAATGACGCATACCGCACCGGGCGCGGTTTAGCAGGAATGACAGTAATAGCGGGGCAACCCCGCGAGACGACAGGCCTGCTTGCAGCCCCCGTCCGGAAAGAGCCCTTCCAGGTGCTTGCGCGAGCAGGGCGTATGCGGTGAAACATGCGCGCCGACGGTCTTGATGATGACCTTCGGGGACGGCGGCATCTCATGCGTTGCGTAATATTCGCGAAGGAAATTGATCACTGCCCAATGACATTCGGTCAGGCTCAGGCCTTCCTCTTCCGCCAAGGCCGTGGCGACCGAAGGCTCCCAATCGTCGAAATAGGCCAGATGGCCCTGCTTGTTGATCTCGAGCTGCCGTCCGGCGATCTGCATGGCTGACATCGCGTGCTCCTCCACCCGTGAGGTGGTTCGGTACTGCTTTGGTGGTTTTGTGCCTGTCCGATGGCTTTCGGTCCATGTTCGGGGTCGTGCCGGACCTATGCGTGGTCTGATGCACGAGATCCGACTAGACAATTGTCAATGCAATTTCGGCTAATCATGGACCGAAATCCGGCGGATGCAACCGGATCCAGATCAACGGATCGCGAACGCCCGGTCAGCGTCGGGCCAGGACGACCAGATCATCGCCGCGTTGGACACGCAGGCTCAGGATGTCTCCGGTTTGACGCAGGACCTGCGCGACGTCGCGCAGGCTTGCGACCCGTTGGCCGTTGACCTGAAGCAGGCGGTCACCCTCGCGAAGACCCGCGTTCCATGCAGGACTGCCGGGCTCCACGGTCCCGACGGGGAGTGCCGGAACGCCGCCGCGACGATCGAGCTCGCCGAGCAAGGCACCCGCGAGATCGGGGGCGACGCGACGCCCCTCGACGAATGCCGCGTAAGGGTCGGCGATGGTCCCTTTGAGCCGGCGCGTCTTGCCCCCGCGCGAGATCTCGAGCTCGACGCCCGCGCCGACGCGCAACAGGCCGAATCGGTTGCGTAGATCGTCGGCCCCTTTTACGGCAGCGCCGTTGATCGCGAGAATCACATCGCCTTCTTGAAGACCTGCCGCTGCTGCGGCCGAGTCGGGCTCCACCGCGTTGACCACGGCCCCGTCGCGTTGCGCGATGCCGAGTGCGGCGGCCAGCTCGGGCGTGAGATCCTGGATGGCGACGCCGAAGAGGCCGCGTCGAACCGATCCGTGCTCCACGAGCTGATCCATGACCGCCCGCGCCATGTTCGCGGGGATGGCGAAACCGATCCCGATGTTGCCGCCGCCCGGTGCGAGAATCGCCGTATTCACGCCGACCAGCTCGCCGCGCAGGTTCACCAGCGGACCGCCCGAGTTGCCCGGATTGATGGATGCGTCGGTCTGGATGAAGCTCTCGTAGCCCTCGATCCCGAGACCCGAACGGCCGAGTCCGCTGACGATGCCCGAGGTCACCGTCTGGCTGAGGCCAAAGGGGTTGCCGATCGCGACCACGAAGTCGCCGACCTTGAGCCCATCCGAGTCCACCACCGGCAAGGCGGCCAGGTCTTCGGCCGGGATGCGCAGGACCGCGATATCGGTCTCCGGGTCCGCGCCGACCAGCTCGGCCACCAGGGTGCGCCCGTCGTGCAGGGTCACCCGGATCTCGCTTGCCTTGGCGATGACGTGCTGATTGGTCAGGACCAGGCCACGCTCGTCATCGACGATGATCCCCGAGCCCAGGCTGTTGCCCTCGCGGTGCCGATGCTCGGGCGGCATCTCGAAGAAGCGGCGAAAGAAGGGGTCGCGCATCAGCGGATGCTCGGCCGCCTCGATGCGCGTGACGGTGGAGATGTTCACGACGGCCGGCACGACCTGCTCGAGCATGGGGGCGAGGCTCGGTAGGGGCTCGCCCGCGACCTGGAGAGGCAGAGCCGCGCGGGCGCTGCCGCTCGCCAGGGCGAGCAGGATCCAGCACAGGCGGATCAAGGAGGAGAGACGCATGGGTCCGAATGTGATGTCGAGAGTGTTGATCGAATGGCTTATTTGAACCGCAAAGGCGCAAAGGGCGCAAAGGCTTTCAATCTGGCGGGTGATCGGTCGTCGGGCGGGAATCCTGCTCTCGACGGAGGCGCGGATCCAAGACCCAACGCAGCGCACACGCGAGCAAGCCGGGCAATGGCCCGGCTTGTTTTACGATCGACGTTCTTGATCGACCCGAGGCGTCACGCGGTCGAGCCGCGTGACGCACCACCTTCGAATCAGGCGGCGGCTTGGGTCTTGTGGGCCTCGCCCTCGAGATACCGGCCCGTTTCGCCGCGGATCTCGATCTTGCGGGGCTTCATCGCCTCCGGGATCTCGCGACGCAGGTCGACATGCAGGAGGCCGTTTTCGAGCCGCGCATCCAGGACCCGGACATAGTCGGCAAGCTGGAACTTACGCTCGAAGTTGCGGTTGGCGATCCCGCGATAGAGGAACTTGGTTTGACCCTTGTCCTCGTCGTCCGACCGCGCACCCGATACGGTCAGGATGTTCTCCTTGACCTCCATGGTGAGGTCCTTCTCGGTGAAACCGGCGACCGCCATGGTGATGCGGTAGTCGTTCTCGCCGCTGGCCTCGATGTTGTAAGGCGGGTAGCCGCCGGGCTCGGAGCGGTAGGCCGTCTCCAACGCGGACGACATCCGATCGAAACCGATCATGGAGCGGAAGAGTGGTGAAAAGTCGATGTTTGTCATTGACATATCCTCTGTTGAGCAATATGGAAGTTGCGCGTTCTCGTGAACCGCGGTCTCTGCAGACCTCTTGCGAGCGCCTGCGTTATGTAAAGTAGAATCGCGCCGGGTCGATGTCAAGGGGTGCGGCGAAAAATGTTATGTCAACTTGATTCGCGGGAGTCGCAGGCTCCGAGCGTCGGCTAAAGAGGTCTTATGAAACAGCTTGATCGGTGTCCGTGCGGCGCACCCGCGGAGTATCCGGCCTGTTGCGGGCGCTATCTGGACACGGATCTGTGTCCGGATACCGCCGAGGCCCTGATGCGCTCGCGCTATGTCGCCTACGTCCGGGGGCGGACGGATTATCTTTTGAGCACCTGGCATGCCTCCACGCGGCCTCCGGCGCTCGATCTCAAGTGCGAGCCGGCGCGTTGGCTCGGCCTGCAGGTGCGTCGGGTCGAGGCGGGCGGCCCGAGTGATCGGCACGGGATCGTCGAGTTCGTCGCCCGCTACAAGATCGGCGGCCGCGCACATCGTCTCCATGAAACCAGCCGGTTCGTGCGAGAGGAGGGTCGGTGGTTTTATGTGGATGCAGTGGTCTGAGTCTCGATGCCGGCGTCCGGCCGCCGTTCAGGCGCCATTCGCCGACGCCCCGAAGATCTCGGATTCCGAGGTGGCGCCGATCGCCAGTCGCAGCCATCGGCGTAATTGGTCGGGATCGACGCACTCCCGGATCGCCGCATGCTGCCCGGGTCCGATGCTGAATGCCCGCTGATCCAGGATCAGGTTGAGCGCATCCCGCAAGGCCGCCAGCTCGCCCTCGCTACGCCCCTCGGCCCTGCCCTCTATCTTGCCTTCCAGCTTGCCTTCTATCTTTCCGTCTTCGCGCACCTGCTCCAGATCACGGTAACCCTTGCGTTGCAACAGGTTCCGTAAGGTCACCTCATGCGCGGCGTCGCGGTCGAAGAGGGCCGCGACCGGCACCGGATTGCGCAGGATGCCGGGGGCCGCGAGCACCTCGCCGGGATAGGCGAGTCGCATCGCGCTTTCGGGTGCATGGATCTCGACTCGGTGCGGGCCGACCAGCCGCACGACCCAAACCAGGCGGGTTCCGGCCGCTAGCAGGTCGGCAATCTTGGCTGTCAACTCCGCCTCGTCTTGGCCGGTGTCCGCATACTCGACCGCCAGCGGCGGTGCCGTGCCCTTCACCCAGCCCGGCGCGTCGGTGACATTGCCTACCGCAACATCCGGCGCGCGTAGGGTGTCCGGCGTTAGCGCGAAGCCGGTGTCGACGCCGGCGGACTCCACGTCCGGGTCGCTGTCGAGGATGGTGGCGCCGATCAGATTGGCCCGCGAGCCCCGTCCACCGACCGGCAGGCACTCGATGGGGTGTCCGCCCGAGAGCTCGTAGGGGTCGCCGGGCTTGAGTTGATCCGCCCGGAAGGGTCCGGGGAGGTTGAAACCGCCAAGCTTTCTGGTCATGGCGCGAGACTCCGTCGGGGAGGGGTGCGGTTTGCGTTTTCAGGGTCGAGGTGCGCCTGGTTTCGAGAATCGGGAGGACCGCAAACGATGGACACCGGGGTGAGACGCCCTGGCTCCAAGGTGCCCGCCATCCTGCGAGATTGATCGGCCCGAACGGCGGCAAGTCCTCGTTACCATGTTCTATACTGCCATGAGGCAGCACGATGTCCAGCCCGATGCTTGAGTCCGCGGGAGGTGTCGATGAACGTGTCCGCAGCCGTCACGGTCGAGGGGTTCGTGGCGGAGTCGCTTGCAACCCATGGCCGAGATCCGCGGCACCTGCTTCAGCATCTGATCCGCGTCCAGCAGCGTTTTTCCTACGTCCCGGACGCGGCGGTGGAAGCCTTATCCGCTGCACTGGATGTCACACGCACCCAGGTGCGCGCCGCCATCGCCTTCTACGCCTTTCTGCATGAGCGCCCGCGCGGCGCCTTCGAGATCCGTTTCAGCGACAACATCACCGACAGGATGCTGGGTAGTCGGCGTCTGATCCGTCTATTGATCGAGCGTCTCGGGTTGATGGGTCTGCCGGCGTGGGGACGTGACCTGATCCGCTCGGACGGGCGCGTGAGCGTCGGTCTCGCCTCCTGTACCGGGATGTGCGACCAAGGCCCCGCACTCTTGATCAACGGCCAGGCCGTGACCAACCTAGATGCGCAGAGGGTCGATCGGATCGCCGATCTGGTGCAGGAGGGCATCCCGCTCGACCGTTGGCCGGGCGAGTTCTTCCGGGTCGAAAACAACATCCGTCGGCGTGGACTTCTCCTCGGCAATCCGGCGACCGACGGTGCTGCGTTGCGTCGACTTCTCGATGAGGGCGCAGACGCGGCGCTCGCGGAGGTGGAGCGTTCGGGACTGCGCGGACGCGGCGGGGCGGGTTTTACCACCGCACTCAAATGGCGCTTCTGTCGCGAGGCTCCGGGGACCGATCGCTATGTCGTCTGCAACGCGGACGAGGGCGAGCCCGGGACCTTCAAGGATCGCGTCCTGCTGACCGACTATGCGGATCTCGTCATCGAGGGCATGACGGTCTGCGCCGGCGTCATCGGCGCCCGCCGGGGCTTCCTCTATCTGCGCGGCGAATATCTTTACCTCCTGCCGCATCTCGAATCAGTGCTGCAACGCCGTCGCGCCGAGGGGCTGCTCGGTGCGAGGATTCTCGGCCGCGACGGCTTCGACTTCGACATCGAGATCCACCTGGGTGCGGGCGCCTACATCTGCGGCGAAGAATCGGCGCTGATCGAGTCGCTGGAAGGCAAGCGCGGTGTCACGCGCAAGCGCCCGCCCTTCCCGGTGACCAGCGGCTTCGACGATCAGCCGACGGTGGTCAACAATGTCGAGACCTTTCTCGCCGCCGCGCGGGTGGTCCAATGGGGCGGCTATTGGCTCCGCGGCGAAGGCACCGATCAGTCCGCCGGCAGCAAGATCCTTTCGGTGAGCGGAGACTGCGCGCGGCCCGGTATCTACGAGTATCCGTTCGGCACGCCGGTCCATCGCGTCCTGTCCGACTGCGGGGCGGAGAACACCCAAGCGGTCCAGATCTCGGGCGCGGCGGGAGCGACCCTCTCGCCGGCGGACTTCGATCGCATCATCGCCTTCGAGGACCTGCCGACCGCCGGCTCCTTCATGATCTTCGACGACAGCCGCGACCTGCTCGACATGGTCCGCAACTTCGCCGCCTTCTTCGCGCACGAGAGCTGCGGCTTCTGCACACCCTGTCGGGTCGGCGGGGCGCTCCTGCGCAACCTGGTCGAGAAGGTCGTCGCCGGTCAGGGCTCGGAATACGACCTCAGCGAGATACGCCACATCGGCGCCGTGATGCGCCAAGCGAGCTATTGCGGGTTGGGTCATACGGCGCCCAACCATGTGCTCAACACGCTGGACAAGTTCCCGTCGATCTATCGACGGCGCCTGGCGCGCGAGGCCCACACCCCGTCTTTCGATCTGGATGCGGCGTTGTCGGAGGCCCGAGGAATTGCGGGCCGCAATGACCCCGGCGCGCATATCCACGCGCTATCGGGAGAGACGGCATGAGCAAGACCTTCAAGCTCGACGGCCGCGAGATCCCCTTCGAGACCGGCCAGACCATCATGGATGCGGCGCTTGCCGCCGGGGTCTATATCCCGCACCTCTGCCACAACCCGGAGTTCGCGCCGCACGGCAGCTGCCGTGTCTGCCTGGTCGACATCGGCGGGCGCCAGGTCTCGGCCTGCACCGCCGCGGCGAGCGAGGGAATGGAGGTCGACAGCTGCTCCGAGTCGATTCAGGAGACGCGCCGGGCTATCCTGCAGATGCTCTTCGTGGAGGGCAATCATGTCTGTCCGGCCTGCGAGAAGAGCGGGGCGTGTCAGCTCCAAGCGGTCGCCTACTACACCGGGATGCTCGCACCGCACTTCACCCACTTCTTCCCGCGCCGGCCGGTCGATGCCTCGCACTCGGACGTCATCATCGATTTCAACCGCTGCATCCTCTGCGAGCTCTGCGTGCGTGCCAGCCGCGACCACGACGGCAAGCGGGTCTTCGCCATCAGCGGGCGAGGTCTCGACAGCCATCTGGTGATCGACTCGCCCAGTGGTCTGTTGGGCGATTCCAGCTTTGCCGCGGGCGACAAGGCGGCCCATGTCTGTCCGACCGGCGCCATCCTGCCGAAGGGGCGCGGCTACGAGACACCGATCGGCGAGCGCCTCTACGACCGCGAGCCCATCAGCATTGTCGGCGACGTGCGTGCACACGAGGAGGAGGTGGTCTGATGGCCGACAAACCTCGTGTCGCGACCGTCTCGCTCTGTGGCTGCTTCGGCTGCCATATGTCCCTTTTGGACATCGACGAGCGCATCCTGCAGCTGGTCGATCTGGTGACCTTCGACCGCACCCCTTTGACCGACATCAAGACGCTCGGCGACTGCGACCTGGGTTTGATCGAGGGCGGGGTCGCCAACGCGGAGAACGTCGAGGTGTTGCGCGAGTTTCGACGTCGCTGCAAGACCCTGGTCGCCGTCGGTGCCTGCGCGGTCAACGGCGGGATCCCGGCGATGCGTAACCAGTTCGGCCTCGCCGAGTGCCTGCGCGAGTCTTATTGCGACGGCATCGGGGTGCACAATCCGGGGATCCCGAGCGATCCCGAGATCCCGCTGCTGCTCAACCAGGTGCATCCGATCCACGAGGTGGTTGCCATCGACTATTTTTTGCCGGGCTGCCCGCCCTCGGCCGATGCCATCTGGACCTTTCTGACCGCGTTTTTGGAGGGCAGGCCGATCGCGTTTCCCTATTTGCAGATTCATTTTGATTAAACCGCGCCAAGCGCGGTATGCGACGTTTTTGGATGGGATCGACCCCGGCAGGCTTGACGACCGTTGGAGTCGGCGCGGTTTAAATCCGGCATTTCGAAACGCAAAGGCGTTCTTTCGCCGCCTTGCTTTTCTTATTTTTGAACGGTTCCTCAGCGCGGAACCCCGAACCCGCCCGAGGTTTCTACCATGACCACGAACCTGGAGACCGCCCGGCACCCCGAGACCCTCAAACGGGTCTGCATCGAACCTCTGACCCGCGTCGAGGGTCACGGAAAGGTGACCCTTTTGCTCGACGAGGACAACCACGTCAAGCAGGCGCGGCTGCATATCGTCGAGTTCAGGGGCTTCGAGAAGTTCATCCAGGGGCGACCCTATTGGGAGCTGCCGGTACTGGTGCAGCGCCTGTGCGGGATCTGTCCGGTCAGCCATCACCTGGCCGCAGCCAAGGCGTGCGATCGGCTCATCGGGGTTGATCGGCTGACACCGACGGCCGAGAAGGTGCGTCGCCTGATGCATCTGGGGCAGGTGCTCCAGTCCCACGCGCTGCATTTCTTCCATCTCTCCTCGCCCGATTTGCTCTTCGGCATCGACGACGCGGTGGCCCACCGCAACATCGTCGGCGTTATCCGGGATCATCCGGAGATCGCGATGCAGGGCGTGCTGCTGCGCAAATTCGGGCAGGAGGTCATCCGTGTGACCTCGGGCAAGCGTGTCCACGGCACCGGCGCGCTGCCGGGCGGGGTGAACAAGAATGTCAGCCTCGAGGAGCGCGATCTGCTCTTGGCCGACATCGACCGAATCCTCGACTGGGCCGAGAAAGGAGTTCAGCTCATCAAGCGCATCATCCTGACGCGCCCCGATTTTCACTACCGCTTTGCCGCCGTCGATGCCAATACACTGAGTCTGGTCGCACCGGACGGTGGCTTCGAGCTCTACGACGGTGGGCTGCGCGCGCGCGACCCGCAGGGCGAGACCATCTTCGATCATGCGGACGATCAGGGTTACGCCGAGCTGATCCACGAGGAGATCAAGCCCTGGAGCTACATGAAGTTTCCCTTCATCGTGGCGCTCGGACCGGAGCAGGGTTGGTATCGGGTCGGCCCGCTTGCGCGCGTCAACAACTGCGAGCATTTTCATACCTCGCTCGCCGAGCAGGAGCGTCAGGACTTCGCGGCCGCCGGAGAGGGACGCCCGCTGCAGGCCGCACTCGCAACCCATTGGGCGCGGATGATCGAGCTGCTGCATTGCGCCGAGGCGATCCGGGATCTGCTCTTGGACCCCGACCTGCAGGGCACGGACCTGCGCCGCGACGGCAGGCTGCAAACCACCGGCATCGGCGTGCTGGAGGCACCGCGCGGGACACTCTTCCACCACTACGAGATCGACCCCGACGGGCTGGTGACCCGCGCCAACCTTATCGTTTCCACGACCAACAACAATCAGGCGATGAACGAGTCCATCCGCCGTGTCGCCGCCGACGATCTCGACGGTCACACGCTCACCGAGCCCTTGCTCAACCGCATCGAGGTCGCGATCCGGGCCTATGACCCTTGTCTGTCCTGCGCGACCCACGCGCTCGGCAAGATGCCCCTCGAGCTCGAGCTGCTCGACGCCGATGGACAAAGGGTCGGGCGGTTGGTGCGGCACGCCGATGGCTCGATCGCCCTCTGAGATTGCGTCGATCGTGTCGACGCCGAGGACCCGGGATCTATCCTGCGTGGCTCGGCGCGTCGTGCGGTTCGGCATCGCCTACGGCACCGAGGGACAGCCTTCGGCCGGGCCTTGCGAGACGCTCGCCCTCGGTGCATGCTCCGCGCCCATCAACGCGTACACCCGGAGCATCCACACATGAGCAAGATCCATTTCATCGGCGGCGAGAAGGGCGGCGTCGGCAAGTCCGTGCTGGCCCGCCTGCTCGCGCAACATCATATCGACAACAACCAACCCTTTACGGTCTTCGACACCGACCAATCCCATGGGGCCATGCTCCGCTTCTACGGCGACTACTCCAGACCCGTCTTGCTCGACGCCTTCGAGGATGCCGATCAGTTGATGGAGGCCGCGCTTGCGGCGCCGCAGAATGTGCTGGTCGACCTGGCCGCCCAGACCTCTGCGCCCTTGTTTCGCTGGATCGATCAGAACGACTTTCTCACGCTTGCTGCCGACGAAGGGGTCGGAGTGGTCTTCTGGCATGTCATGGACGACGGGGCCGACGGCATCGGTTTGCTCCAGCGCCTCGTCGACCGCTATGCGGATGCGGCCTCCTATGTCGTGGTGCAGAACTACGGTCGCGGAAAGGATTTCTCCGCGTTCCGCAACTCTCCGGCCCGCGTCGCCGCCGAGGCCGTCGGTGCCCGCTTCATCGAGCTCCCCGAGCTGCACGCGGCCACGATGCGCAAGGTCGACCATCTCGCGGCGAGCTTCTGGGCCGCCGGCCAGAGTCGACCGGGCGGGCTGGGTCTGATGGATCGCCAGCGGCTCAAGGTCTGGATGCGCAAGGCCAACGAACAGATCGCCTCCTTGGGTCCGGTCCTCGCGGTGCAGCCGCCGGCCGAGTCCGTTCAGGAGTGGTTGACGGGCGCAATGGACGAGACCTCGCCCGGCTGACCGCAAATCCCGCGGCGCTTGCCGGTGCGGTCATCGCCCTGACTCAGGCGGGGTTCAGGACGGATCCGGTCATCGAAACTACCCTAAGAAGCACCGGCAACGGTATTATGGGGAGCCAAAATTTCGGAGAGAGTCATGGCGCAGGCGACACGATACGGGCAGTTGACGTTCAGCGACTACGTGGAGCGCGCGCTCCGCGAGGGCGCCATGTGGACACTCATGGTCGTGGCGCTCTATCTGGTGCTCGCTCTGGCCAGCTACTCACCGGATGACCCGGGTTGGTCCTACGTCGGCGACGTCTCGCAGGTCAGCAACTCGGCCGGACGGGCCGGTGCCTGGTTTGCCGATGTCACGCTGTTTCTGTTTGGGTTCTTCGCCTATCTGCTCCCGGTGATGGTCGGCTGGAGCGCCTGGCTGGTGTTCCGCGGCCGCGGCGAGGAGCCGGCGCCGCGCACCTGGATCCTGGCGCTGCGCTGGATCGGGTTCTTCATCACCATCGTTGCCGGCTGCGGCTATGCCGCGATCCATCTCGCCGAGCTCGGCGCCCATCTGCCGAACGGCGCCGGCGGCGGTCTGGGCCTGCTTGTCAGCGGTAGCATGCGCGCCGCGTTCAACAGCACGGGTACCAATCTTTTGCTCGGCGGTGCCCTTTTGGTCGGCTTTACGCTCTTCGTGGGGATCTCCTGGCTCAAGGTGGTCGACAACACGGGCGCTGCCGTTCTGCAGGCCGCGGCCTGGGTCGCGAATCTCGTGCAGGGTGCTGCGACGGGCCTGGTGTTGCGTCGGCAGGCTGCCGCAGCGGCGGAGTCGACCGGGCTTCCCGAGGCATTGAACCTGATCGACCCGACGCAATCCGACGGACCATCGATGCGCTCGCGCTTGCAGGACGCGACCGGCACGGAAGCAACCGGCGCCGAAGCACCGGGTCATGAGCCCGGCGAGCGGCCCGGTCGTCGTTTCGAGGGGCTTCCGCGGCGTGTCCGGGAGGCCATGGCCGAACCAGAGACCCTGTCGCTCGATGATCTCAAGCGTGGTCAGAAACCCGTGCCGGCGGCGGCACCGCGGATCAAGACGCCGCCGCGCCCGGTGACCCGGCCGGAGCCGCAGATCCCCGCCACACAGGCCCCTTCGGTACAGGCTGCTTGCGCCACCCATGCCGCAACCGGTCGGACCGACGAGGTCAGTCTTCCGCCGCTCGACCTGCTCGATCTCCCGCGTCCGAGCGGACGCGCCTACTCGGACGAGCAGATCGAGGATCTCTCGCGACAGGTCGAGCTCAAGCTCGCCGATTTCGGCGTCCAGGTCCAGGTCGTCGCCGTCTATCCCGGTCCGGTCGTCACGCTCTTCGAGCTTGAGCTCGCACCCGGCATCAAGGTCAGCAAGATCACCGGACTGGCGAAGGATCTGGCCCGCGCGCTCTCGACCATCAGCGTGCGCGTGGTGGAGGTCATCCCGGGCAAGTCGGTGATCGGCATCGAGATCCCCAATCAGCAGCGCGAGACGGTCTTTCTGCGCCAGACCTTCGGCTCGGCGACCTATCAGGACGCCAAGTCGCCCCTGACCTTGGGTCTGGGCAGCGACATCTCCGGTCTGCCGGTCGTCGTGGATCTGGCCAAGATGCCGCACGTGCTGATCGCCGGCACGACCGGCTCGGGTAAATCGGTGGCCATCAACGCCATGATCCTGAGCCTGCTCTACAAGGCCGGACCGCAGGACGTGCGGCTCATCATGGTCGATCCGAAGATGCTCGAGCTCTCGGTTTACGAGGGGATCCCACATTTGCTGACGCCCGTCGTGACCGACATGAAGGAAGCGGCCAACGCGCTGCGCTGGTGTGTCGGGGAGATGGAACGCCGCTATCGCCTGATGGCAAAGCTCGGGGTGCGCAACATCGGCGGCTACAACCGTCAGATCGCCGACGCGGCGGCGCAAGGCCGCACCATCCCGGACCCCACCATCGCGGCCGATTTCGCCGCCGAGCAGGGTATCGAGGTGCCTGCGCTGGAGCATCTGCCCTATATCGTCGTGGTGATCGACGAGCTGGCGGACATGATGATGGTGGTCGGCAAGAAAGTGGAAGAGCTGATCGCGCGCCTGGCACAGAAGGCACGCGCCTCGGGTATCCATCTCCTGCTCGCCACCCAACGCCCGTCGGTCGATGTCCTGACCGGGCTCATCAAGGCCAACATCCCCACCCGCATCGCCTTCCAAGTGTCCTCGCGGATCGACTCGCGCACCGTCCTGGATCAGATGGGCGCCGAGCAGCTGCTCGGCAACGGCGACATGCTCTATCTGCCGCCGGGCGGCAACATCCCGCAGCGCGTGCACGGCGCCTTCGTGGACGATCACGAGGTCCATCGGATCGTCGAGCACCTCAAGCAGTTCGGTGCTCCCCAGTATCTGCAGGACGTGCTGCGCGAGCCGACCGAAGTGCTGCCCGGCATCGATCCGGAGCCGCGCGGCGACACCGAGGATACGGATCCGCTGTTCGACGATGCGGTCCAGATTGTTGTCGAAAGCCGGCGTGCCTCCATCTCGGGGGTACAACGACGTCTGAAGATCGGCTACAACCGAGCGGCGCGCATGATCGAGGAGATGGAGCGGATCGGGATCGTCGGTCCGGCCGAAACCAATGGCAATCGCGAGGTGTTGGCACCTCCGCCGATCAAGGACTGATCTGAATCTTTCGCGTTTTTTCGTGTCTTCCGTGGTTCATGTCGGCGTATTCAGGATTTCATATGAGAGATTTCGTCCGCTTGGTTGATCGGTTCGGGCATCACCCGAGGCGTTTTGCAAATACCGGTCGATCATCGCGCTTGCGCCTTGTCGTGCTCGCCGTGCTCTTGCCGCTGATCCTTCTGTTCGGGAGTGCGACTGCATACGCCGCCGAGGGCGCACAGCGGGTCAACGATTATCTGGCCGGACTCAGCAGCCTGCGCGCCGACTTCGAGCAGTTCACCTTCAATGCCGAGCGCACTCGGATGATGGAGTCGCGCGGCACACTTTATCTGCAGCGCCCGGGCCGTTTCCGCTGGGAGTACAGCACCCCGAACCGCCAAGTCATCATCGCCGACGGCAGCCGGGTCTATCTCCACGATCTGGAGCTCAAGCAGGTTTCGCATCAGAGCCAGAGTCGGGCTCTGAGCGGAACGCCGGCGCTGCTTCTGGCCGACGGCGGACCGATCGAAAAACACTTCGAGGCGTCGCCGATCGAAAGCACCGACGGCCGGACCTGGGTCGAGCTGGTCCCCAAGGCACAGGACACCGACGTCCTTCGAATCGAGCTCGGATTCGGCAAGGACAACCTGGAAAGTCTCATCATGGAAGACAGCTTCGGGCAGACTACCCGGCTGAACTTCACGGGTGCGGAGCGCAACGCCGAGCTGAGCCCGGATCTGTTCAAGATGGAGCAGGGGGCGATGGACGATTTTCTCTCCTTCGACTGAAGCGCGTCTCGGTATGACCTGTACTGTTTGCTGTTCGGATCGCCCTTGCGGATCTCAACGGGCGTCGGCGCAGACGCGCTTCAGGAGTTTAATTTTTTCTTCTGAACCGCGTTCGCCGCGAATGTCTCGAGTACTGCCGGGCGTCGGGCTCCGGTGGACCGGTGGTCACCGCTTCGGACGCGGTTCAGAATGACTGATGCGCCACTCGCCGAGCGGATGCGTCCGACAACATTGGACGGATTCTTCGGCCAGCAGCACCTGCTCGCACCGGGCAAGCCGTTGCGTGAGGCGATCGAGTCGGGCCAACTCCATTCGATGATCTTCTGGGGGCCGCCCGGCTCCGGTAAGACCACGCTCGCGCGTGTCATCTCGCGGGTATCGGGTGCGCGCTTCCTCAGCTTGTCCGCCGTCCTTGCGGGCGTGAAGGACATCCGCGACGCGGTTGCCACGGCACGGACGGTGCGTGATCTGGAGCAGCGACCCACATTGCTCTTCATCGACGAGGTGCACCGTTTCAACAAGGCCCAGCAGGATGCCTTCCTGCCGCATGTCGAAGACGGCACCCTGACCTTTATCGGGGCTACGACCGAGAATCCATCGTTTGCGTTGAACAATGCACTGCTCTCGCGTGCACGGGTCTATCTGCTTCATGCCTTGGAGACGGAGGACATCGAGCGCGTCCTCGCGCGCGCCCTCTCAGACCCGGTTCAGGGACTCGGCGATCGTGGGTTGCGCCTGTCCGAGGAGGCCGCGAATCTGCTTGCGCGCAGCGCCGACGGCGATGCCCGTCGGGCGCTGAATCTGCTCGAATTGGCGGCCCGGATGACGGCGGGCGAGGAGATCACGTCGGCGACCGTCGCGGAGGTGATTGCCGGCAGCGTGCGACGCTTCGACAAGGGCGGGGACATCTTCTACGACCAGATCTCGGCGCTGCATAAGTCGGTGCGTGGATCGGACCCAAACGCCGCGCTCTATTGGCTGGCGCGGATGATCGACGGCGGCTGCGATCCGCTCTATGTGGCGCGGCGCATCGTGCGGATGGCGAGCGAGGACATCGGCAACGCCGATCCGCGTGCACTGGACCTGGCACTCAACGCCTGGCAGGCGCATGAGCGTCTCGGCTCCCCGGAGGGCGAGCTGGCACTCGCCCAGGCGGTCGTCTATCTCGCCTGCGCCGCCAAGAGCAACGCGGTTTATCTGGCCTGGAACGCGGCCCTGGCCGACGCCCGGTCATCCGGCTCGCTGGATGTGCCCGTCCATCTACGCAATGCCCCGACCAAACTGCTCAAAGAGCTGGGTCATGGCCGTGCTTATCGCTATGCCCACGACGAGCCCGAGGGATATGCGGCGGGGGAGACCTATCTCCCGGATGCGTTGGCGGGACGACGCTATTACAGGCCGGTCGATCGCGGTCTGGAGATCCGGATCCGCGAGAAGCTGGAGCGTCTCGAAGCGCTCGACAAGGCCGCGGGAGGAGACTGAGCGTGTCCTGGACGGGAGGTTGTGCCTCGCATGGCTCGGCACAACCCACGGGTCCCGTGGCGTGGAGCGCTCCGATCCAGATCAGATTCCCGGGCGCGCCCGACTCAGAGAAAATCCGGCAGACTCTTGCGGATCGCCTCGGGGCTCTGGGTCGTCAGGTTTTTGTCGATCTCCCCGGCAACCAGCTGTTTGAGCGAAGGGGACTGATGTTTTCGCAGCATCCCCAAGAAAGCCGGAGCAGCGATGACGTAGAGCTTTTGAAGCTCCCCTTTGTTGCGCGCGCTCTCCAGCGTCTCGCAAACCAGACCGGCGAAGCGTTCGGCATTCTCCTGCTTGTGCGCCTCCTCGCCGTTGATACCGTGCGCCCCTGACATGGGGTCATGACCTCGACCGCCCTTGTCGGTTGTCAGATCGCCCTCGTGAAGCCGGCCTTCCGGGAAGGTCAGCGTGTGGATCTCGCGCAGCGCGCCTGCCGATTTCTCGGTGGCGAAGATGCGTGCGCGGCTGTTGTCGGCGGCCAGTATCCAAGTCAACATGATGTCGTCTTACTCCCGTGCTGAGCCCGACCGCGCTGCGGCCGGGGCCTTGGGTGAGACGGGACGATCGCCTCTTTGATGCGGGGTCATACGTCGCCGCGCCCCGCGGCTCCCGTCTCTTTCAGTGTAACAGGCCCGTCACGAAAATCAGTGGCCCGGTCGACTCCCGCCGGCAGCGCGTTCCACGCACTCGAGGTACCCCGCGGCGTCGAAGGGTGTTTGGTTGCGTTGCAGCGTCCAGAGTGCTTCGGCGAGGCATTCCATGATGCGGTGCTCGGTCTCGTGCGGGTCGCCGGTGATCTGTATGAGGCGGCTATAGAGCCCACGGATGCCCGCAGGCTGATCGACGCTCAACTGCTCGAGGATGGCGAGGTGCAGGCCCATGTGCAGGAATGGATTGGATTCGCCCTGCTCGGGGAGATAGTCGCGCTCCAGGGTCTTCTCGGTCTCCGCCATGAGACGGTGATATTCGGGGTGTCGGTGCAGGACCTCGACGATCTGAGCCTCGACAGGCTCCAGGGGTTGCCCGGCTTGGGCCTTCTCCCAAGCGGTGATGAAGGTGCGACGATGGCTTTCACGGTCGTTTGCGAACATGGTTTGAGAATCTCGATGGAATACAGGGGATTCGGGCTCGATACAGCCTTGGACAGGCCGTGTTTTGACGGTTCGTTTGGCAATGGCGTTCGATCCTTGTGTCACGGCGGCGGCGTCTTGTCCCGATAGTCGCAGAGATCGGCGATCGGGCATTCGGGACAGCGCGGTTTGCGTGCGAGACAGACATAGCGCCCGTGCAGGATCAGCCAGTGATGGGCGTCCTTCAGAAAGATCTTGGGGATATGGCGCAGCAATGCCTGCTCGACCGCGAGCGGCGTCTTTCCGGGCGCCAGCCCGGTGCGGTTGGCGACGCGGAAGATATGGGTGTCGACGGCCATCGTCGGCTCGCCGAAGGCGGTATTGAGAACCACGTTGGCCGTCTTGCGTCCGACGCCGGGCAGCGCCTCCAGGGCCTTGCGCTCGCGCGGGACCTGACCGCCGTGCTCCCCGACCAGGATCGCACAGGTCTTGATGATGTTGGCAGCCTTGCTGTTGAAGAGTCCGATGGTGCGGATATGCGCCTTGAGGCCCTCTTCGCCCAAGGCGAGGATCGCCTCGGGCGTATCGGCGACCGCGAATAGGCGCGCCGTGGCTTTGTTGACCCCCTTGTCCGTCGCCTGTGCCGACAAGATCACCGCCACCAGGAGCTCGAAGGGCGTGCGATACACCAACTCCGTGGTCGGCGCCGGGTTGGCGGCGCGAAGACGCTCGAAGAGACGCCTGCGCTTTTCTTTGTTCATCGATGGATAATCCTGTGAGGCTGTATAAAATAACAGCCTATTTCGTCGAGCGATTCTCCGACATGAACACTGACCTGACCCCTCGGCAGCAGCAGATCCTGGAGCTGATCAGGTCGCATATCCACGAAACCGGGGTACCGCCGACACGCGCGGAGATTGCCCGGACCTTCGGTTTTCGTTCCGCCAACGCGGCCGAAGATCATCTGCGCGCCTTGGCCCGGCACGGTGCGATCGAGCTGACGCGGGGGCGTTCGCGCGGTATCAGGCTTGTCGATCACGCCGCCGCTCGTGCGGTCGAGCTTCCGATCATCGGGCGTGTCGCCGCCGGCAGTCCCATCCTGGCCGCTGCACATATCGAGGACTCATGCCCGGTCAATCCGGACCTGTTTCATCCCCGCGCGGACTATCTGTTGCGGGTTCGCGGCAGCAGCATGCGCGATGCCGGAATCCTCGACGGCGACCTTCTGGCGGTCCATGCGACCTCCGAGGCGCGCGACGGCCAGATCGTGGTGGCCCGTTTGGGCGACGAGGTCACGGTCAAGCGCCTGCGTCGGGAAGGAAACGGGTCCGACCGGGTGTATCTGATGCCCGAGAATCCGAGCTTCGAGCCGATCCCGGTCGATCTGCGCACGCAAGATCTGGTCATCGAAGGCTTGGTGGTCGGCCTGCTTCGGCGTTTCGCCAGCGGCAAGGCTCAAGGTACGACCAGCGTCACTCCGGGCATCAGTTGATCGGGGTCTTCGAGGACATGACGATTCGCCTCGAACAGAGCACGCCATTGACTGCTGTCGCCGTAGCATCGACTGCTGATCAATGCCAACGAGTCGTTGGGGCGGATTCGATAGGCACCTTGAGCGTCCAGCACGCGTGCCAGCGCGAGTTGACGCTGGTGTAGGACCTTCTCGGCGGCATTGACTGCCTGCCCCGCGATTGAATCCCTTTTCACGTCCGGATCCTGCAGTGTCTTGCGCAGCTCCCTATAGGCATCGCTCGCGGCCTGACGCGCCTGCTCCTGATCGAGTGTGCCGCCGTCCTGCGGAGGGACCCGTGCCCGGAGCGCCTCGAACCGGCGCTCGAGTGCCTCGTGGGCAGTGGTGAGCGAGAGTCTGCGGGCATCGAGCTCCGAGATTTTCCCGTCGCGCTCGCTGAGGGTCCGCTCGAGGTCGAGCAGCGCCTCCTTGAGGCGCTGCACCTCGCCATTGAGGCGCTCGATCTCCTGGCTTCCCTCCGCAAGCCGGCGCTCCGCCTCCATGCGGGCTTGATCGGCGCTCTTGCGGGCATGTGCGGATTCCTTGAGCTTTCCCTCCATACCGAGGAGACGCAGGGTCAAGGCTTCGATCTCTGTATCGGGCGCGGTCGTCGACTCTCGATCGTCCGGCGGAGCCTCGGCGCCGCCGGACGCAGCCGCAACGAGCATCATCAAGATCGCCGTTAAGGGCACTGCGCGCCGAGAACGATCCCGGGTCATCGTGATTCTCCTGGCGTCGCCTCGGCTTGCGCTGGCCTGTCTGCGATCTAGCCGATACTCGGAAGCCCCGACAACGCCATCGCGACCTCGTCCTCGGCGTAGGTCAGATCCTTCAGCTTGCCGGCCAGGTAATCGGTATAGGCCTGCATGTCGAAGTTGCCGTGTCCGCAAAGGTTGAAGAGGATGGTCTTGGCCTCGCCGGACTCGCGGCACTTCTCCGCCTCCACGATCGCGGCCTTCACGGCATGGTTGGCCTCGGGTGCCGGGATGATGCCCTCGGCCTTGGCAAACTGGATGCCGGCGGCAAAGCAGTCCAACTGATTATAGGAGGTCGGCGTGATGTAGCCGAGCTTGGTCAGATGGCTGATCTGGGGCGCCATGCCGTGATAACGCAGCCCGCCCGCATGGAAGCCAGGCGGAACGAAGCTGGAGCCGAGCGTATACATCTTCACCAACGGGGTCAGCTTCGCGGTATCGCCGTAGTCGTAGGCGAAGAGACCCTTCGTCAGCGTCGGACAGGCCGAGGGCTCGACCGCGATCAGCTCGATGTCGCGTCCGCCGCGCAGCTTCTCGCCCAGGAAGGGGAAGGCGATGCCGGCGAAGTTGCTCCCGCCGCCGGTGCAGCCGATGATCATGTCCGGGTAGTCGCCGGCCATCTCCAGCTGCTTTTGTGCCTCGAGACCGGTCACCGTCTGGTGCAGCAGGACGTGGTTCAGTACGCTGCCGAGCGCATACTTGGTGTCGTCGCGCTGGGCGGCCAGCTCGACGGCCTCGCTGATGGCGATGCCGAGACTGCCGGTACTGTCGGGATGCTCAGCGAGGACGGCGCGTCCGGACGCGGTCGTCTCGCTCGGGCTGGCGATGCACTGGGCCCCGAAGGTCTCCATGAAGGCGCGTCGATACGGCTTGTGGTGGAAGCTCACCTTGACCATGTAGACGACGATCTCGAGGCCGAACATGGATCCTGCCAAGGCGAGCGACGAGCCCCATTGACCGGCCCCGGTCTCGGTGGTGATGCGTTTGACGCCTTCCTGTTTGTTGTAGAAGGCCTGCGGGATGGCGGTATTGGGCTTATGACTGCCGGCGGGGCTCACGCCCTCGTACTTGTAGTAGATCTTCGCCGGCGTCTTGAGCGCCTTCTCCAGCCGACGTGCCCGGTAGAGCGGCGACGGGCGCCACTGCCGATAGACCTCGCGTACGGGGTCGGGGATCTCGATCTCGCGCTCGGTGCTCATCTCCTGCTCGATCACGGCACGCGGGAAGATTACCGCCAGATCGTCCGCCGTAATCGGCTGTTGGGTGCCCGGATGCAGCACCGGATCGAGAGGCGTCGGAAGATCGGCGTTGATGTTGTACCAAGTGCGCGGGAGATGCTGCTCGTCGAGCAGATACTTGACTGAGTCGCTCATGCTGTGGTCGGACCTCGGTAGTGGATATGGCGACCGGCCATCTTCGCCGCCGGTCTTTCTCGTCCATCGGCAAGTGTGCCAGTTTTGTGACCGATCTTGAATCCCATCCGGGCGGCGCCCTCTGCCGATCGACTCCGCGCGCGCTCGCACACCGAAGAATCGGCACGAAACCCAGCGTCACGATTGCTTGACGCCGGGCGTCGAAGCTGGTGGCCGTCGCAAAAATCGCAGGCCGGCCGTGGCCAGCAGGACCTCGCGCAGGAAGAACAACAAGGCTGCGATGAACGCGAACATTGCGGCAATGAAGAGCAGTGCCACTAGGACCGCTGCATCGAAGGTCAGAAAGGCCCCGAGGAAGAGGATCGCAATCACCGTGGAGACCAGGAGGGCGGTGATGGTGCATAGCCCGATCGAGAGGCCGATCAGCTTTGCTCGACGAGACAAGAGCTTGAGCTCGGGCTCCGGATCCGTTCCATCCTCGAGATTTGCTTTGGCCTCTGTTTCAACCCTGCGAGCTCGATCTACGACGCGCGACAACCGGTTGGTCATGACCGCGAGCATGGCGCCGATACCCGAAAGCAGAAACACCGGCGCAACCGCAAGCTGGATGATCTGCGCGATATCGGTAATGGGAGATTCCTGAATCACGTCGATCCTCGGTCGAGCGTTAAACCGCGCCCGGTGCCGTATGCGATGTTTTTTGATGGGATCGGCCCCGGCAGACTTGACGACCGTTGGAGTCGGCGCGGTTTAAGAGATTAAAAAATAGATCATTTTAAACCGCGTCCCCGCTAAGGGTCGTGGATGCACCAAACGTTCAAACATCGAGCTCACTCGAAAATGAGCATGTCGCTCTGGACGCGGTTTAGGCGGCCGATAGCGAGATCGAATCGGCGTCTTCCGGACGCGTCTATTCCGGGTTTTCGCCTATCGCTTGCGGTTGACGAACGTCTTGAGGCGCTGGCGATTCTTGATCTGGCTGGGTGTGAGCTTGTTGCGGCGACCCGCGAAGGGATTGGTGCCGCTCTTGAACTCGATCCGCAACGGGGTGCCGAGGAGCTTGAGCTCGCGCCTGAAGCGGTTGATCAGATAGCGCTTGTAGGTGTCCGGGACCGACTCGGTCTGGTTGCCGTGGATGATGATGATGGGCGGGTTGCGTCCGCCTTGGTGGGCATAGCGCAGCTTGATGCGCCGCCCGTGAACCAGCGGCGGTTGATGCTCCTGGACGGCGTCCTCGAGCAGTCGCGTCAGCTCGGGTGTGGAGAGGTTGCGTGTGGCATTGGCATAGGCCTTTTCGACCTCGTCGAGCAGGAGGCCCACGCCGCTGCCGTGCAGTGCGGAGACCAGGTGCATCTTGGCGAAGTCGAGAAAGGCGAGCTTGCGCGCGAACTGGGTCTTGATCTGCTCGCGTTGGTCGGGGTCCAGTCCGTCCCACTTGTTGATCGCGACCACCAGTGCGCGTCCGCGCTCGATGATATGTCCCGCGAGCGTGGCGTCCTGCTCGCCGACGCCCTCGTGTGCATCGAGCACGAGGATGACGACGTTGGCCGCGTCGATCGCCTGGAGTGTCTTGATGACGCTGAACTTCTCGATCACGTCGTCGACCCGGGCGCGGCGACGCATGCCCGCGGTGTCGATCAGGGTGTAGTGGCGACCCTGTTGCTCGAAAGGCACGAAGATGCTGTCGCGCGTCGTGCCGGGACTGTCGAAGGTGACCAGCCGGTCGTCGCCGAGGATGCGGTTGATGAGTGTCGATTTGCCCGCGTTCGGGCGCCCGACGATCGCGACGCGGATGCCTTCCTCGGTCTGCGCGGCGCCGACACCCTCCTCGTCGGCCGCCGGAAATCCGGCGAAGACCGCGTCGATGAGGTCCTGCACGCCGCGCCCGTGGGTGGCCGAGACCGCCCTGGGCTCGCCGAGACCGAGTCGATGGAAATCGGCGGTGGCCAGCACCGGGTCCATGGTGTCGCTTTTGTTGACCACCAGGCTGACCGGCTTGCCCATGCGGCGCAGCCGAGCGGAGATCTCGATGTCGCCGGGGGTGCAGCCGTCGCGCGCGTCGACGAGGAAGAGCAGATGATCCGCCTCGTCGATCGCGAGCTGGACTTGGCGCTCCATCAGGGCCTCGACCCCGTCGACGGCCTGGCTGATGCCGCCGGTGTCGACGATGACATAGCGGCTCGGCCCCACGACGCCGATCCCGTATTGGCGATCTCGGGTCAGGCCGGGAAAGTCCGCAACCAGTGCATCCCGCGTGTGCGTCAGGCGATTGAAGAGCGTCGACTTGCCCACGTTGGGCCGGCCGAGGAGGGTAATGACGGGCAGCATGCCGTTCAGGGGCTGGACTCCGGTGATGCGGATCCCGGCGAATCGGCCGGTGCGGTGTCGACATCGCGCGAGGCTGCACCGGCGTCGGCGGGCGCGCTGCCGCGCAGGCCCATCTTGGCGGCGGGTGCACCGCCGATGCTCAATGCGGCCAGGGTACCGTCGTCGGCGAAGACGTAGAGACGGTTGCCGACGACCAAGGGTCGTGCCGTAATCGCCCCTTTCCCTGTAATGCGGGTGCGCCCGACCAGACGCCCGTCGGCGCGCGTGAGCAGGTGGACATAGCCGTCCAGGTCGCCCACCGCGATCAGGTTGCCTACCAACGCCGGGGCGGTCACCTGACGGTAGCGCAAGCCCTCCTGGCGCCAGCGCCCGGCGCCGTCGCTCGGGTCCGCGCCCCAGATCTGGTCGCTCGAGTCCGTGATGAAGAGGTCGGAGGCATCGGCGGCGAGTCCGGCGTGTGCGGAGAGCTCGCGTCGCCAGATGATGGTGCCGGTGGTGATGTCGACGGCGGCCAAGTCGCCGTTGTAGGAGCCGACGAAGGCAATGGTCCCGATCACGACCGGGTCGGCATCGATGTCGGCGATGCGCGAGAGCTCGGAACGCCCGCTCGGGCGGGTGATGGCGACCTCCCAGAGCGGGGTGCCGTCGGCGGGGTCGAGGTTCAGGAGCTTGCCGCCGGAGAGACCGACGAGAATCCCGGTGGGTGTTACGACCGGACTGCTGCTGCCGCGCAAGGTGAGCACGGGCGCCGGATAATTGACACGCCATTGCTGGGCGCCGGTGTTGGCATCGATCCCGTAGATGCTGTCGTCGAGGGTGTGGACGATGATTTGCGCCGTGTCCGTCAGGCGGGGGACCGAGAGGACCTCGCTGCCGAGCTGAGTCCTCCAGAGCTCCTTGCCGTCGCTGCTGGAGAAGGCGAGGAGCTCGCCCCGACTGGTGCCGATGACCAAGCGGTCGCCCTTCACATCGGGGCCGCCGCTGAACTGCAGATCCGTGTCGCGCTCCCAGAGGACGCGACCGCTGTCCGCGGCGACGGCGACCAACCGACCGCGTGAATCGGCGACATAGAGTCGGTCGGCGGCGAGCACCGGAACCAAATAGAGCCGCCGCTCGGCCGTGCCGCGCGTCACTCGCGCCGACCAGAGGGTCGTCAAGCCGACCGTCTGCACGATCTCCGTGAGCTTGGTCGGTGGTGTAGGATCCTTGTCGGCGCCGATCCAGGGGATCATTCCGCAACCGCTCAACAGGCCGGCGAGAAGCAGTACCCCGAGTCGGGCGGCGCCCGCTTTCGATTGCGTGACCATAGACGGCTCTCCGACCGCTATCCGGCGGCGGGTAGGTTGTCGAGCTTGAGACGGATCAACTGCGAGAACCCGGTCCCTTCGGCGATCGCCTGCTCGTAGGCCGCGCGTGCCGCGACGGTATCCCCCCGTGCAGCGGCGATGTCGCCTCGCACCGCGGCGAAGTCCCCGGCAAACTCGGGACTGGTGTCGTGATCCGCAACGGTCTTGGCCGCTTCGTCCAGACGGCCCTCGGCAACCTGAATCCGCGCCAGGCGAAGCGCTGCGATGCGGGCCAGCGCGGGGTCCGGTGCGGCGGCGATCACTCCGGTCAAGGCGGTCATGGCCGACTCGGCTTGGCCGGACTCGTAGAGCGCCTTCGCCTCGACCAGCGCGCCGAGCGCCGCATAGGGCGTCGAGGCGAATTCGTCGCTCAGCATGCGGGCCTGGGTCACGACCGCCTCGGTCTGACCGGTCGCGGCGTTTGAGAGCACCTGATCGAAGACCGCCGAGCCTTGGCCGGCGACGCTGTCGCGATAATCGCCCCAGTAGCGCCAGCCGACGATGGCGCCCAGGCCGATGGCGATTCCCATGACGATCGCCACGCCGTTCTCTTTCCACCAAGTCTTGATGGCTTCGACTTTTTCGTCGTCGGTCTCGTAACTCACTTCGCTCTCCGTTGTGGCGTGGATTCCCGTTCGGCCTAGCTGACGTCGCCGCCCGCGGCCATCAATCCGGGCTCTCGATCTCGCGGGTCAGGAAATCGACCAAACCGTCGAACCCGAGCTCCTGCTGACCGCTGTCGTCCCGCAAGGGTTTGACGCCGACGATGCCCTGCACCAGCTCCGCCTCGCCGAGGACGAGTGCGAAGGTGGCGCCGCTCCTGTCGGCCTTCTTGAACTGGCTTTTGAAGCTGCCGCCGCCGCAGTGAGACATGAGTCGCAGGCGGGGCAGGGCATCGCGCAGACGCTCGGCCAAGATCGGGGCCTCGAGCTGGGCCTGATCGCCGACCGCGACCAGGTAGGCATGCACCGTAGGCTCGCCGGCGTGACCCGCGAGCGCGAGCAGCTCCACCAAGCGCTCGAGGCCCAAGGCGAAACCGACGGCCGGTGTTGCGCGGCCACCGAGCTGCTCGACCAGTCCGTCGTAGCGGCCGCCGGCACAGACGGTGCCTTGGGCGCCCAGGTCCTCGGTGATCCACTCGAACACAGTGCGGTTGTAGTAGTCCAGACCCCGCACCAGCCGCGGATTGAGACGGTAGGGGATACCCGCCTGATCCAGACCGTGACGGATGCCGTGAAAGTGTACCAGGCTCTCCTCGCCGAGGTGGTCCATCAGCGTCGGCGCATCGGCGACGACCTTCTGTGTCTCCGGGTGTTTGGAGTCCAGGACGCGCAGAGGATTGGTGTGCAGACGCCGCAGACTCTCGGCGTCCAGATGCTCGCGCCGCGCGTCCAGATAGCTCACCAGCTGCTCGCGATAAAGCCGGCGCTCCTCGGGGTCGCCGAGGCTGTTGATCTCGAGACGCAGGCCGTTCAAGCCGAGCGTGCGCCACAGCCTTGCGGTCAGCAGGATCAGCTCGAGATCGATATCCGGTCCCGCGAGCCCGAAGACCTCGGCACCGATCTGATTGAACTGCCGGTAACGGCCGCGCTGCGGGCGCTCGTGGCGGAACATCGGGCCGCGATACCACAGGCGCTGGGGCTGGACGAGCAGTCCGTGCTCGATCGCGGCGCGCACGCAGCTCGCGGTTCCCTCCGGGCGCAGACTCAGGCTGTCGCCGTTGCGATCCTCGAAGCTGTACATCTCCTTCTCGACGATGTCGGTGACCTCGCCGATGGAGCGCTTGAACAGATCCGTGACCTCGATGATCGGCGTGCGGATCTCGGCATAGCCGTAGCCCGCGAGGATGGTGCGCGCGGTGTCCTCGATGCGATGCCAGGTGGCGACGGCCTCGGGCAGGATGTCGTGCATCCCGCGAATGGCCTGGATGTATTTACTCATGTTCGGCGGCTCGATGTGTGCGGGCGACGCTCGGATGGGTTCGGCCTGAGCGCACCGTCACTCGGGCGATGCGGGATCGAACGAGAAGCGCGCCACGTTGCCGCGCGAACGACCTTCCAGATCGAAGGGCTTGCCGTCGACCGTCATGCTGCTGTTGTTGACTCGCCCGACGGTGATCCGGAAAGGGGCTTGCCCCGTCAACTCCTGCCGATCCCCGGCCTTCATCTCGCCGGCGATCAGGCGCTGTCCGGCGGCGTCGCGGACCTCGAGCCAAGAGGGACCCGTAAACTCAAGGACGATGCCCTTCGTCGCCGTCGTGGTCTCGGGGACGGGCGTCGTGGTGTCGACATCAGACGTCGCAGCCGTTTGAAGCGGCCCGCTGGTGGTCTCGGCGACCGGGTCGGCTGTCGGCTCGGTCGACGGCTCAGGTGACAATTCGGGCGCCGAATCGGGTATGGATGCGGGCGAGACGAGGCGGGTGCCGGGTCGATCGGGGTCGACCTCGGAACGCTCGGTGATCGGCGCCTCGGGCTCCCCCGGTGTTGCGAGGCCATCCGCCGGGGTCGCTTCGGTCACCGCTTCGGGCGTCTGCTCGGTGATCTCGGCTGCCGGCGTATCGACGCCTTCGCTCTCGCCACTGCCCTCGGCATCCATGACCAGCGGATCCGGTTCCGTCGTGTCGAGGCCCAGCTCCGGGGCGAGCTCGGGGCGATCGTGCCACCAAAGTGCAATCATCGCGACGACCGCGGCGGCCAAGGCGAGGCTGACGAGGCGCACCAGGATGCGGGTGCCGCCGGAATCGCGATCGGATCCGGGGATCGGGCGGGTTGGCTCGAAGCTCTTCGGTGTCCCGGCGTGGGCTTGGTAGGCGGCAATCAGTGGCGTCGGGTCAAGGCCGAGCATGCGCGCGTAGTTGCGCAGATAGCCGGTGATGAAGACCGGGTCGGGCAAGAGGTCGAAGCGATCCTGTTCGAGCGCCTCGATGATCTCGGGCTTGAGGTGTAGCTGCGAGGCGATCCGCTCGATCGCCAGGCCACGAGATTGGCGCTGCACCCGCAGGCGTCGCCCCGGGCTATCGCCGAACTCGACCACGTTCTGGTCGTTCGGGTCGGTCGATTGTGTCTGGTTTGTCACTCTTGAGGTCCCTACAGCTCGCGGGTCTCGGACGCATCCGGAAAGTTTGCGCGCAACGCCTTCTCGTACTCGGCTGCGCGTGCTCGGTTACCCAGTGCACGTTCGGTCGTGACCGCGGTGGCGAGTGCCTCCCGGGCCGTCGCAGGGGTGCGCAAGGTCGTCGGCTCGAAGTAGCGATCCAGATAGAGCTTTGCCCCCTGCATGTTGCCGCGTTTGAGCTCGATCTCCGCGAGCTTCACCAGCGCCGGGCCGAAGCCGGGGTTGGCGGCGACGGCAGCGCGATAGTAGCCTTCCGCCTTCACAGCGTCACCGGCGCTGCTCGCACAGGTGCCCGCGTTGGTCATTGCGACCCAAGGAGTCGAGTAGAGTGGGTTGTCCAGCGCCTTCTTGAAGTAAACATCTGCCTCGGTGTAGCGCTTTTGTCGACACTGATAGGCGCCGAACGCATAGAGGACATCCGAGTTGTTCGGCGCGAGCTTGACGGCGCGCTCGTAATGCGTGGCCGCGAGGTCGGGCTTACCCATCTCCTCGTACATAAAGGCCAGCCACACGTGGGCCTTGGGGTAATTCTTGTCGGCCTCGATCGCCTGCTGAGCGCGACGGAATGCGACCTCGGTCTGGCCGCGGTTGTAGTACTCCTCGGCCATCTCGACGTAAAGGGCCGCGGGGCTGTCCTGCGGATCGAGCCCGAGCGGATCGGAATCTTGCTGAGTCGCTTTGCTCGCGCAGCCGACCAAGCCGAAACAGAGTGCGCTCGTCACCAGGACTGCGTTCGTCATGAGCCGGCCGGCGAGGTGACCGGTCATGGCCATGGCGTCGCCGCCTTCCCGGTCCGGACCCCGTCGCTCAACGGGATCGCGACCGCAGAGCGCCCGAGCCGACGGGTGCGATCCTCAACCCGCCCGACGAGCTGTCCGCAGGCAGCCGCGATCTCGTCGCCGCGTGTCTTGCGGGTCATGGTGAAGATGCCGGCACCGGCGAGCCGTGCACGAAAGGCCTCGATGCGCTCGGGCGGCGAGGTGCCGTACTGGTTTCCGGGGAAGGGGTTGAAGGGGATCAGGTTGACCTTCGACGGAATCCCCTCGAGCAGGCGGATCATCTGTTTGGCATGCGCGAGACTGTCGTTGATGCCGTCGAGCATCACGTATTCCCAGGTGATACGGCGGCGCTTGTCGGTGCCCACGTACGCCTTGCAGGCCGGCAGCAGCTCGGCGAGCGGGTACTTGCGATTGATCGGGACCAGCTCGTCGCGCAGGGCATCGTTGGGTGCATGCAGCGAGACGGCCAGCGAGACGTCGCTTACCTCGCGCAGCCGATAAATATTCGGGACGATACCCGAGGTGCTGAGTGTGAGGCGCGTCTTGGCGATCATGTAGGCGAAATCGTCCTGCATGATGTCCATCGCCTTGACGACGGCATCGAAGTTGGCCAGCGGCTCACCCATGCCCATCATGACCACGTTGGAGGGCGCGGAGCCCATCTGTCGTGTCGCATGCCAGATCTGACCGGCGATCTCCCCGACCGTCAGGTTGCGGTTGAAACCCTGTGTCGCGGTCGCGCAGAAGGAGCAGTTGAGCGCGCAACCCACCTGCGAGGAGACGCAGATGGTGGTGCGGCGTCCTTCCGGGATAAAGACGGTCTCGATGCGCTGGCCGTCTTCGAGCTCCATGATCCACTTGATGGTGCCGTCCGCGGAGGGCTGATCGTGGATGATGCGCGGCAGGCGGATCTCGACGGTCTCGCGCAGCGCATCGCGCAGCGCCCTGGACAGGTCCGTCATGGCGTCGTAATCGACGACGCCGTGCTTGTGGATCCACTTGAAGAGGCTGCGGCCGTGAAACGCCTTGAAACCGAGCCCGAGCACCAGTCTCTCGCAGTCGGCAAGATCCAGGTCGAGTAGATTGGGCTTGAGCTCGGCGTTGGTCACGGGGATCCTCAGCGGGTGCGCGGGCAGACGCCTTCCGGGAAGAAGAAGGCGATCTCGACGGCCGCGGTATCCGCGGCATCCGAGCCGTGCGCTGCGTTTTCGGTGAATGAATCGGCGAAGTCCGCACGGATGGTGCCCGGTGCGGCATTGGCCGGGTTGGTCGCACCCATGATGTCGCGATTCTTCGCGACTGCGTCTTCGCCTTCGAGCACCTGGACCATCACCGGACCGGAGGTCATGAACGCGACCAGTTCGTCGAAGAAGGGCTTGCCTTGGTGAATACCGTAAAAGGCCGAAGCCTGCTCCTTGCTCATGTGGAGCATCCGCGCGGCGACGATTTGCAGCCCGGCGGCTTCGAAACGGCTCAGGATGGCGCCGATGGCGTTCTTCGCCACCGCGTTGGGCTTGATGATGGACAGGGTCTGCTCGATGGCCATGGTGGTTCCAAATAGAGGATGCGTAAAGAGGTTGGGTCGGATCGCCGGAATCGCGAGCTGGGGTTCTCGGGGCAATCTGCCCGTCGGCTCGCCAAGCGGCCCGTCCCCGTCGGAGACTTGAGTGGATTACGAAGTCTACCGATCGCGAACGCCTCGAGCAACGCCGGCTAGACCATGTCCGGCGTGAACGGCGTCGTCGGGCATCGGCGAGAGGGGATGCGGATTTGGACCGGCCGGGCGGTTCGGCGGATAATCGGCCGACATCCTTCTGCACGCAAACGGTTTTCCAGATGAGTCATTACGATGTTTTCAACGGCGATGCCGACGGTCTCTGTGCCCTGCAGCAACTGCGCCTGGCCGAGCCGATCGAGAGCATCCTGGTCACCGGTGTGAAACGCGATATCGACCTGCTCGAGCGGGTCGACGCGGTCGAGGGCGACCAAGTCACCGCGCTCGATATCTCGTTCGACAAGAATCGCCGTGCGGTCGAGCGTTTGCTGGGGCAGGGTGCGCGCATCCGCTATTTCGATCACCACTTCGCCGGCGAGATCCCGGCCCACCCGGCGCTGGATGTCCACATCGAGACGCTGCCCGACAAGGGGACCAGTCTGCTGGTCGACGACTATCTTCAGGGCGCGCAACGCGCATGGGCCGTGGTCGGGACCTTCGGTGACAACTTCGACACGTCCGCCCGACGCGCCGCCGAGCCCTTGGGCCTGACCGAAGGCGAGCTCGGGCTGCTGCGCGATCTCGGCATCTTTCTCAACTACAACGGTTACGGCGAGACGGTCGAGGACCTCTTGTTTGCCCCGGACGTGCTGTTCCGCAGCTTGCAGCCCTATGCCGATCCCTTGACCTTTATCGTCGAGGATCGGACGTTTGCCGCCCTGCGCGACGGCTATGCCGACGACATGGCCCGAGCGCGCGCCGTCGCCCCCGCGTTCGAGAGCGAGCGGCACCGTCTCTTCATCCTCCCGGCCGAGCCTTGGGCGCGCCGTGCCAGCGGCGTTTTCGCCAACGAGCTGGCCCAGCAGGCGCCCGAGCAGGCTCACGCCATGCTGACCCTGTTGCCCGCGGGCGGATTTCTCGTCAGTGTCCGCGCGCCGCTCGCGCGCCCGGACGGCGCGGATGTGCTCTGTCGCAGTTTTCCGAGCGGCGGCGGACGCAAGGCGGCGGCGGGGATCAACCTGCTCCCCGAGGCGGAATACGACTCCTTCCTGGATCGGTTCCGCGCCGCGTTCGCATAACGAGAAGCCGCAGCGCCTCCGAAGAGGCGCTGCGGCATCGGACACGGCCCGGTTCGAGTCCTATTCGACGTCGGCGATGAAGTACCCGACATCCTCGAGCACGTGCGTCGTCTCCCGATCACGCGACTGCTCTTCCTGCACTCGCAGGTCCACCGACTCGACGTTCAAATTCTGCCACCGCAGGGCCGCCGTGTCGTCGCCATGGGTCGTTTGCATGTCGGCGACGAGTACCGGAGGCTGCACGAAGGCGGTTTGGTAGACCAGGTTGTATGCCTTGTGGTCGACCTTGCGACCGGTGCGG
The DNA here is from genome assembly GCF_900106925.1 of Thiocapsa roseopersicina. Taxonomy (GTDB): domain Bacteria; phylum Pseudomonadota; class Gammaproteobacteria; order Chromatiales; family Chromatiaceae; genus Thiocapsa; species Thiocapsa roseopersicina. The sequence goes on along the minus strand of NZ_FNNZ01000009.1, from coordinate 51,879 downwards.
CCGACCTCGTATCTCAGCCCGTCGACGACACCCGAGGATGCCTCCCAGGCGATGAAGTCGACACGTTCGGGCAGATGCTGTTGCACATTGGCCTCCTGCTCGCGCAACCCGACGTCGAACCCGTCGGTCTCGATGGCGTGCAGTCGTGCCGTGACGGCGTCGCTCTCGTTGAAGCTGGCGACGGTGGCGAAGACCACCGGGGCGTCTTCAAAGGGGGCGCTGAAGAGATGACGTTGGAATGCCAGCGTCGTGCCCGTGACCAGCGAGCCGGCCTCGACCCACGCCCCGTTGGCGAGTTGATGACGTCCGCGCTCCATCACGAGATAAGAAATGGTCTCCAAGTCATGCGCGCCGTCGAGAGAGTCCCACTCCTGCACGCGGATCGAGAAGCCTCTGGAGTCGATCGCGTCGACCCGGACGATCGCCGGCTCGGCGTCGTAACTGCTCAACGCCTTGACTACGACAACCGGGTCTTTGAGTTCGCGCCGGAGCTCGACACGCTGCCATTCCTGATTGATCTCCACCTCGCCGATCTCGATCGCCGGGCCCGTCGCCGCGACCACGTTTGCAGCCGTACTCGGGTCAGATGGAACGCCGGCGCTTGCGGTTGACGTGTTCTGCTCTTCGGCCATGGTCTTAATAGAAGCCGTGGCTGTTGTTGCGCTGTTTCGCAGGGTTGCCGCTTGGATGGAGACGTTGCCGCCGCTGATGGCCTGGGTGTAGCGCACGATCAGGGTCTGGCCTGCACTGGCGGCCCGATAGTTCAGGGCGAGGCGCCGATCGAATGCGGCATTGAGATTCTCGACCGTTTTGGTGTACGCCGGTGCGCTGTTGTCGCTGAGGCGAACCTCGATCCGCCCGCGCGTCTTGAAGCCGCCGAGGTAGAGGGTCAGGGTCCGTGCGCTCGTATCCGCCGGCACACGCAGCTCGTACCCCTTGTTTAGGCCGCTGATGTAGAGACCTGCTCGGGTCGTTGCACTGGCCTTGGGCGTTCCGTTGGTCCAGCTGTACGCCAAACGGGCCGTGTTGGCGAAGCGCGATGAAGTTCCGCCGATCGTTGTCAAGGCCCCGATCGGCGTTGCTGCACTTGCCTTGCGGCTGATGCTCGCGGGCTTGTCGATGCCCCAATGGACCCAGTCGGTCGCACCCTCTGCCGTCAGGTTTGCCGTGCCGCTCGGGGTAGTCAATGCCGGCGTCAACTGGGCGGTCGCCGGAATACTGACATTCACCTCGTTGGAGAAGGTGCTGCAGAGTGCTCCGTCGCTCGTGCACGCACGCGTCGCGAAGAAGTATTTCGAGCCGCCCGTCAGACCGGAGACGGTGGCTGAAGCCGTCGTGACTTGGACCTTCGAGTTGTAGGTTTTACTGGCGGTCCCGTAGTGCAGTTCATAGCGAGCCACTCGGCTGTCGTTCACTGCATTCCACGCGAGTCGGACCTCGCCCGCTGTCGCTGCCTCGGACATGCCGCTTGCCGATGACAACAGGAGCAGGAAGAACAGCTGCACCAACAGAGTGAAACCGAGTTGAATGTCGGTCCGAAGGTGATCTTGGAGCGTCCGAGTGTGCAGCATGGCGTTCACCGTTTCTGTACGAGTGACGAGACCTGTCCTCGGAATCACTCTGTGCTCAGCGTTGCCCGGAGGGGCTTTGAGGGCTCGGGAGCCGAGTCGAATGGCTCGTCCCCGATCGCGCGCATCTGCGTCTCCGGATCCCTATGTGCCGAGTTAACCAATTGCGGTGAGACAGATCTGCGATGTAGGCAGCAGAACGCGGTTGAAGGGGGTGTCATGGGCAGGAAAGTGTGCGGTCGGTCACATTGACGAGATCGCGCGATGCCGGCCCAGGCGAAGCTCCGAGGGAAGCAGGCGATGCCGTTCCGTGCACGGCGATGGACACGCCGACGTCGCCGAATGGCAGGCGTCGGCCTTGACGGGGACGACGAAAAAGGTTGGCGAGGGGTGCTGCGGGGCGAGCCGAGATTCAGCGTCGCAGGATTCGCCCGTCGGTCGCGACGCTCACCGGGCTTTCCGTGCGGAAACCCTCGATGACCATGTCCGAGATCAGGCGCCCGGTCATGACGGGATCGGTCATCTCCTCGAGCATGGCATAGCCGTCTCCGCCGGCCGCGAGAAAGTCGGAGGTCACGATCCGATAACGGCGGGCAGGGTCGATGGGGAGGTCGCCGACGGTGGCGCTCGCAAGCCGCCCGTCCGCGATCGTGTAGCGCACCCCGGAGACTTGGAGAAAGCCGCCGGGGTTATCCGACGGGTCCAGTGCTGCGCTGCGTTCGAGCGCGGCGAGCAGCTGGGCGCCGGTCAAATCGCCCAGAACCAGCTCGTTGCGGAAAGGGAAGGCCTCATAGATCGACTTGAGTGTGACAGGCCCGGCGGGGATGCTGGCCCGAAAGCCGCCGCCGTTGAGCAGCGCGACATCCGTCAAGGTGATTTCTCGCGCCAAATCGGTCACGAAGTTTCCGAAGGGGGCCTCTTCGCGGCGAATCAGCTCGCGCCAGGCGCTGAGCTCCTGCGTGCTGAAGCCGACCTCGGTATTCAGCTCCAGCTCGGCGTCCAGCGTGATGCGCCGGACCTCATCGGCGATCTCCGCATCCTCGGGGCTCACGGCATCGATCGGGATCAGTGCGTAGTCGGTTCCCGTCAGTCGGCCCTCGCGGCAGCGCAAATCCATGCGTCCCAGCCAGCCGCCGCGCTCTCCGGCCTGGACGATGGGGACATTCTCCACAAACACCGGCTGTGCGTAGAGGTTGTGGTTGTGGCCGCCGACGATCAGGTCGATGCCGTGCACGGATTCGGCCAGCCGGCGATCGGCTGAAATCCCCAGGTGCGAGAGCACCACCACCAGGTCGGCCTCGTCGCGAAGCGCCGGCACAAGGCGTCGGGCGACAGCGGTCGGCTCCTCTACGCCGATGCCCTCGATGTTGCGCGGATGGGTCGCGGTGGTCAGCTCCGGTGTCGTGAGTCCCAGGACCGCGACCTTGGGCGCATCCGGCCGCTCGATCACGACCGAAGAGAGCACGGGCAAGGGCTCCGGGTCGGACGCCACATTGGCGCTCAGGAAAGGGAATGCGGCCTCTTCGGTCAAGCGGCGAAAGACCTCTTGGCCGTAGTCCAGCTCGTGATTCCCCATGACCGCGGCGTCGACGCCCATGCGTCCGAGCAGGACGACGTCTGGCACGCCCAGGAAGAGGCTGGAGGTCAGTGTCCCTTGCAGGAGGTCGCCCGCGAACAACAGGACCACCGGTCGGCTCGGATCCTCCGCCCGAACCTCGGCAACGGTTGCGGCGAGGCGGGCGATGCCGCCGCGCTCGGTCCCGTCGCGCGGGTCTTCGTAAGGCTCGAGCTGCCCGTGGATGTCGTTGAAGTGCAGGAGGGTGAGCGCCTGGCCCGGCTCGCAGGTGGTCCGGGCAAGGGCCGGTGCCAGAAGAGCGACGAGCACGAGACAAGACCCAAGGATAACGGACCACCGTGACTGCCTCGGACCCTCCGCCGAGAGATCGGCGACCTCAGGGTCTTGGCTCATCTCGTCGGCGACGGAGACTGTGTTTAGGCTCATGGCTGGCGAATCGGCGGGCGGAGCGGAAAGCTTATGTCCAAAGCGCGCGAGACGTCCAACGGGATTGCCCGAGCTGCGCTGGAATGGTCGCCTCGCCGAGGCTTGTCAACGCAATCGGTACGCGATCGGCACCACGATCTCGAGCCTGGACCGGCCCATGCTCGCCGGGATCGCCGGCATGGGGGATGCCCGTCGCAGCAGCTCCGAGGCGGCATGATCGAGCGCGGTATGACCCGAGCTCGTCTCGATACGATGCGAGATAACCTTTCCGCTGCGGTCGATCACGAAGCGGACCCTGACGATGCCTTCCTGGCGCATCTTCCGGGCCTGGGAGGGGTAGCGTTTGTGACGCTCCAGCCAGGCCGCGAGCTCGGTGTAGTAACGGTCTTTGGACTTGCCCCCGTCGCCCTTTCCGGCCGTTCCGCCGCCCTCCGCTCCGGCCGCGGCACCTTTGCCGCCTGCGCCTGGTTTTCCGCCGGTGTTCGCATCGACGGATGCTGTCTTGGCTGAGGTCGATCGGGGTTTCGTCGTCTTCGAACCCGTCTCGGGTTTGGGCTTGGGCGCGGCCCGAGCGGTCCGTGGCGGCGGCGTCTCGCGGCTGCGGACCGGATCGGCCTTCGGCTTCGGACGCACGGGCTCCACGGCAGTGATCGGCGCCGGCGGTGCGGGCTCGGCGGCCCGGATGGTCTCGGTGGCCGTCGCGAGTGTGGGGGCGATGGCGGGGGCGCTGACGGCCTGGATCGCGGTCGCCTCCGAGGTCGCCGCCGGGACCACCTCGGCTGCAATGGATTCGACCGCGCCCGCAGCGCCGTCGCCGGCAGGTCCGGCCCCTCCGAGCGAGATGCGGATGCCGGGATCGTCCAGCTCGATCGGAGCCGGCGGCTCGAGCAGCTTCGCGAGGACGAGATGGGCGGCGAGGGCGAAGAGGAGCGCGAGCACCCACTGATAGCGTCGAGGCTCCATCATTCCAGGCTCATTCATCTCGCGCCAAGGTCAAGAGGTCGATGTCTTCGACCCCTGCCGCGCGCAACTGCTTGAGCAGATCGACCAAGCGAAGTGCTTCGAGGGTCGCGTCCGCCTTGATCTGAACGTGCGGAAGGCTCTCCGCGAGTTTTTCGGCGACTCTCTCCGTGAGGGTCGTGTCGTCGAGCAACTCGTCGTCGAGGCTCATCCGTCCCGTTCGGTCGATCAGCAAGACAAGCGGCGCTGCTCGTGCGCTCTGCGGGCTGTCCGAGCGCGGAGGGGCCAGGGCAATCGACTCGGTCGGGGCGAGTTGGCCGGCCAACATAAAGAAGATCAACAGCAAAAAGACGACATTGATGAGCGGAATCAGATTGGCTTCGCTGTCGGCTGCCGGCTTGGAGCGTTTCAATCTCATGGCGATTCAGAGGCGCAAAAGGGTCAGGTTCGTCGCCTCGGCCTCGCGCAGGAGGTCCAAGACGTCGACCAGGCGCTGCAGGCTGACGCCCGGCGCCGGTTGAACCAGGATGCGCTGCGCCGGGTCTTCGCCGATCCGGGCCGCGACCCGTTCGGCGAGCTCGGCGGTGGCGATCGCCTCGGCGTTGAGATCCAGACCCTCGGGCTGCACGCGCACCAGCCAAGACCCGACCACCGGGGTCCCGGCGCTCGCCGAGGCCGGCTCGCCCATCTCCACAGCCTGCCATTTGATCAGGCTGGAGGCGAGCATGAAGAAGACCAGCAGGATAAAGACCACGTCGATCAAAGGCGTCAAGCCGATCAGTCGACGATGCGGCCCGGGCGAGTCAAAGCGCATCGGGGATCCTCTGCGTCGCTGCCGGCCGTTGTGGCGCCTCGACAGGTTCTTCGAGCCGAAGCCCGCCGGTGAACACGCGGGTCACCTGATCCTCCAAGCGACGGGTCACACCCTCGAGGAGACGTTCAAGCCAATTCAGCGCGACGACGCTCGGGATGGCGACCGACAGCCCCGCGGCCGTGGTCAGCAGGGCGACCCAGATCCCGCCTGAGAGCACTGACGGGTCGACCTGATTGCCCGCCGCCTCCAGGGCGCGGAAGGCGTCGATCATCCCGATCACGGTCCCCAGCAGACCGAGTAGCGGACTGAGGCTCGCGATCACCTCTAGCCCGCGCAGATGGCTGCGCAAGGCCGTCAGCAGCCTCTGGGCCCGGCGTTCGACCTCTTCGCGCAGCGCCGCCGGATCGTTCGCGTGGAGACTCCCGAGCATGGCGGTCCGAACCACCTCGGCGAGCGGATTGCGTGCGTCCGCGAGCCGCTCGACCGCCTCGCGACGTCGACCGGCCTGCCAGTCGTGCAGAGCGGGCTCGATGGACTCGGCGCCGCCGTTGCGCAAGCGGGCAAACTGCCAGAGCTTGATCAGGACGATGGTCAGGGCGAGGACCGACATCGCCGCCAGGATCAGCATCACCGGTCCGCCGGCGTCGAGTAGGGCGCGCAGGGGCTCGGGGATGGCGGTTGCGATCGGGGACGGCATGATCATGCCGAGCCAGGATGACGCTGTCGTCAACGGATCCGACACCTCGGCCGCCGCTGCGGTCAGCGGAGCGAGTGCGGCGGCAGTCAGGGTTTCAGGCATCGGGTCACTCTTCGGTGTTGGCTTCGGTGTTGGCCGCGGCGCTGGCCTCGGCGCGGTGCGGCGTCATCGATCACTTCACCAATTGCGTCTCGGCGCGCGTCGACAGTGTCAGGCGCTCGATGCAATCGGTCTGCGGGCCCTCGGCGTCGCGACATTCGAGGACCTCGTTGATCAGGATCCGGCGGATGTCGGCGCAGTCGAGAACCGGGATATCGAACAGCTTCACGGTTGTCTTGGCCGCCCGCAAAGGTGCGGTGTCGACCGCCAGGCGTCGGACAATCACGCCTGCTTGGTCGAACAGGATCAGGTCCAGCTGCAGGGCCTCGATCGCCGGTCCGGCGCTGTTGTCGAAGACCAGGTAGGCGCGACAGGCCTTCGTCTCGGGCTGGGGCTCCATCTTGTTGAGCTCGAGCTTGATCTCCTGAGCGCTGCCGATACCCGTGAAGGTGCCGATGCTCAGGAGCAGGAGGGCCTGCATGAGGTTGCGGTGATTCATCCGATGGATCCTGTCAGCTATCGAGCCCAGGATCTTCGCCGCCCTCCGGGGCATGGGTCAATCGGGGCCGATCGGATTTCGAGATCCAACGAGGCCCGGTCCCGGCGGATCTCGGTACGCTTAGTCGACGACGCTCACGAGGTCGCCGATCTTCATGCGCTCGAACAGAAAACGCGCATCCTTCTCGCCGACACGCACGCAGCCGTGTGAATCCGGATAGCCCGGAAGCCAGCCCTCGTGCAGAAAATAGTGGCCGTAAAACTGAATGGCGTAGGGCATCCAAGCCTGCATGCCGAGCTGGTTCGTATACCTGGACGACACCTTGTCCTTGTCTTTGCTGAGCACCGAGAAGGTGCCGCGCGGCGTTGGGTAACCGTCGCTTCCGGAGGAGATGGGGCCGGTGCGGACGACGTGATCGCCCTCCTCGTAGACGAACGACTGGCTGCCGATCCGGATCGTCAAGGCGCGTTTCGCCTGTTCCGCGCTCGGTGCGGCGACGGGCTCCACGGCAGTCTCGCCCTCGGCACGATCCGTTTCCCGGTCGGATGCGCGCGCGCCGTCGACGCTCTCGGACGCGTCGCCCGTTTGGCGCTCGGGCGCAGGTCTGGTCGGGGATTGAGCGCAGCCAACGATGAAGGCGGCCGCGATGAGCAGAGTCAAGATCCGGTACAAAACAACCATGATATGCGCGGGCTCCCGTTGACGGACACCTCTCCCATAAATCCTCTATATGAGGTCCCGATCGTCTCGATCCCACAATCCCGGGGTCGAGTACGGGTCACTTTGCCCTCGGATTACCCAATCCGCAGTCCTCCAGCGCCATACAGCCGCATCCCGCGGGCCTTGTGGTCAGCGCCGCTCCGGTTGTTCTAAGACGCTCCGGGGCTCACGCCGCCGCAGCGGCCTCTTTTGCACGGTCGTCGATCGCCAAGCTGCGGCCGGCCAGCCAAACCAGGAGGACTACCGGGACGCCGATCAAGGTCGTGAAGACGAAGAAACCGGGATAGCCGATCCCGTCGACGATCGAGCCGGAATAACCGCCCAGGACCTTGGGCAGCAGCGTCATGAGCGAGCTGAAGATGGCGTACTGTACGGCGGTGAAGGAGACACTGGTCAGGCTCGACAGGAAGGCGACGAAGGCGGCACTGGCCAGGCCGGCCGCCAGATTGTCCGCCGCGACCGCGATGTAGAGCCAGGTCAGGTCAGGCCCCGCAAGCGCCAAGACGACGAAGATGAGATTTGTTGCCGCGGACAGTATCGCCCCCAGCATGAGGATCCGCATGACGCCGTAACGGGTCGCCATCAGCCCGCCGAGCAGCCCGCCGAGGATGCTCACGATGACCCCGAAGGTCTTGACCGCGGTCGCGATCTGCGGCTTGGAGAAGCCGATGTCTTGATAGAAGACATTTGAGATGACCCCGAGCACGATGTCCGAGATCCGATAGAGCCCGATCAGGGCCAGCAGGAGCAAGGCGGTCTTCAGCCCGTAGCGGCGGAAGAAATCCAGTGCCGGCTCGATCCAGGTCTCGTGCGCCATCGCGGCGTTCACGGCCCCGGCGGCGACCAACAGCCACCCGACAGCGACCGCCGCGGACACGGCAACGGCAAAATGCAGGGTCTCCAGGAGGAAGCCGGCGATCGGCCCGCCGCCCGCCCAAGCCTTGAGCCCGGCGAAGGCCCCGCCCGAGATGAAGAACCCGCCGGCAAAGGCAGCCGCGGCCACAAGAAAGACGCCGACCAGTCGCAGATAGTCGGATGCCCCGTAGACATGCGCGTCGGGACGCCGAGTCTCGGGCTCGGAGATCAGCAGCGTCGTCAGCACTCCGATCAGCATGGTCGAGGCCATGACGAGGTAGGTGAGCTGCCAGGCCGGAAAACTGTAGTCTCCTGCCTCCGAGCCGAAGAGTGCGGCCAGATAGAGCGCACCGGCGCCCGCGACAACCATGCCGATCCGGTAGCCGGCGATATAGGTCGATGACATGAGTCCCTGTAGGCGCGGCGCGGCGGATTCGATCCGGTAGGCGTCGATTACGATGTCTTGGGTTGCCGCCGAGAAGCCGAGCAGCACGGCCGCTATCGCCATGCGCGTCACATGCCCGGTGCCGGTCGCCGGATCCACCAACGCCATGCCGACGATGGCGGCGATGATCGCGAGCTGGGAAACCAGCAACCAGGCGCGTCGCCGTCCGAATCGACGGGTCAGGACAGGCAGCGGCAGCTTGTCGATCAGGGGCGCCCAGACGAACTTGAACGAATAACCCAAGGCCGCCCAGCTGAAAAAGGTGACGGCTTGGCGCTCGACCCCTGCCTCGCGCAGCCACAGTGACAGCGAGGAGAAAATCAGCAAAAGCGGGATCCCGGCCGAGAAGCCGAGGAAGAGCATTGAGAGCACTTTCGGGTTGGAGAGCTCGCGCGCCGTCGTCTTCCATCCCCCTTTGTTGTTTGTATCGACTGGCGTCATGGGGCTCTCGATGTCGCCGAGCCGGACGGAGCCGGTGCAGCGGCGACTGCAAATGGGCAAAAACGCCGCGGAGGATACCGTTCGGCGAGTCCTTCGCTCAAGGTCGAACGCGTAGTCTTCGCCTGACGCCGGGCCTCGGACGTACTACCATGGACTCCGTACGGGAACCCACATCGTTGGCGTGGTCAGCCGGCAGACGGGTCGCACTCGTACAACGCAAACCGCGACTCGAGTGAAGGACAACCATTAGGAGACTCAAACGTGTCGAATGCAAACCAACCCAGTCTGACCCAGCCCGATGCCGGCCAGCGCAGCGGCCTTGTTCGTCTCATGCTGGAGCAATGGCCCTATGTTCTTCTCTTCGTCGCCGTCATTGCGGGCGTCGCCTTCACCGACATGCGGTTGGAGTTCGCGCTGCTCTACTGGCAGATCTTGATCCCGGTCTTCGGCCTCGTTGCGTTGGCGATCGGCTGGAGCTCCGCGGGCGAGGACACCAAGGATCGGACCGCGTTTGCGCTCAAGACGATCCTGCATTGGGGGGCCCTGTTTGTCTTGGTTTGGATCCTCTATTTGCCGCAGCTCAAGGATGTTCTGAACGCCGAGCTGACCGGATTGCAGATCATCTTCCTACTCGGACTGACGGCATTCCTTTCGGGGGTTCACGGCAATCCGCGGATGTCGGTCGTCGGTGTATTTCTGATCGTCAGCGGTATCGTGGTCGCATTTCTCGATGACGCCGCGCTCATGATGTCGGTGCTGGCCGTCGCCGTTTTGGTGGGATTGATCGTCTGGCAGAAACTGACCGGGGGTAAATCTTCCGACTGAAACCGTGCTTTGCCGCGTAGGCGCGATCCTTAGTGAAAGGCGGCCACTGCAACCGTCGGCTGCAGTGGCCTACGCCGGACCCGTGCGCGTGGAGCTGTGCGTCCTCGGCGGTCACCGCCTTGGCCTCCCTGCTCACGAGCCCGAACGTTCGAGGGGCAGGTTCGCGTTCCTGAAACTGCCGACATCCCGTGAACATCACATTCCGTGCCAGACGACACCATGAGGGTTGGTCCTGGGCGGGCGCCCTGTCATGGGGGCGACGCTGACCAAGCCTGTCATCAGGTGACGGTTTCCGGCGTCGGTCCGTCGCCAGCGCGGATCTCGCAACGCGATGATCTGAAAATAAAAAGGCCATCGCACTCGCCTTGGCGAATCACGATGGCCTAAGTGTCGGAGGCGGGCGGAGGAGGGGGCCCGACCCCGAGTGCTTGCTTGGCTTGGCTGAATGTCGTTGACCGGGAGTGGATTCGGACCACCTGCCCGATCGGCCACGTTGTGTGCGTCCTTCGGCGACTCCGAAGCTGTACCTTTAGGGTCGCCTACTCATGCGTTTCGGATGTCTCCTGCCGCCGTTGATCGGGGACACGTCGCTCGGTCGATTGATCGAGCGACGTGCCGATGCTCCCTGCATGCTCCATGCTCGGTCCCGTCCTGGTCCCTGCTGAGTCCCTTGGGCTCCTGTCGATTTGTGGTTTCTGCCTTCGCTGCTCTAATAAGCAGTGGACGTGCCAATGTTCGATTGCGTGCGACGCCAGGCCGGACTCGCCGACCGGCCGGAACCGCAGGTCGCTTGCTGCACAGCGCTTCACGAATATAACAATCTGAAATATATATAAAATATAAACCGCCCGTTGGCGGGCGGTTTTCCGTTCGGAAGCAACCGGAGTTACCGGGCGAGGCGGGTGGCGGACACCGATGCGCAATGCAGGGGTCCGCCGTCGATGACCTACGTGGTCATCTGCTGACGCGTTTGGGTCACTCGGCCTGCACCGCGGCCAAAGCCGTCATATTGAGCAGACCACGCACCGAGGTGCTCGGCGTCACGATATGGACGGCGCGGTCGGCCCCCAGGAGCATCGGGCCGAAGGCGCCGCCCTCGTTGATGGTCCGCAGCAGGTTGAAGGCGATGTTGGCGGCGTCCTGGTTGGGCATGATCAGAAGGTTCGCGCGACCGCTCAGCTTCGAGTCGGGGAAACGCGCCTCGCGCACGGCGGCGTCCAGGGCTAGGTTGGCGTGCATCTCGCCCTCGACCTCGAGGTTCGGGGCGCGGGTGCGCAGGAGTCGCATCGCTTCCTGCATCTTGCGCGCGGCCGGCGACTCGTGGCTTCCGAAGTTGGAGTGCGAGAGCAGCGCGATCTTGGGCCGCAACCCGAAGCGCTGAACCTGCGCCGCGCACAGGAAGGTGATCTCGGCGAGATCCTCCGCGCTCGGGTCCGACTGCACGTAGGTATCGGCGATGAAGAGCGGCCCGGCCGGAAGGACGATGGCGTTCATGGCGGTGAGGTGACGCACGCCCGGCGCGGTGCCGATCACCTCTTCGACATGCTTCAGGTGTCGTGCGTAACGCCCGACTACGCCGCAGATCATGGCGTCGGCGTCCCCGCAGCGGACCATAGTCGCGGCCAATACTGTGGGGTCGTTTCGGATGTATTCGCGCGCTTCGTCCGGCGCGTAGCCGCGACGCTGGACGCGCTCGTAGAAGGTCCGCCAATGGGTCTCGAAGTTGGTGTTCTCGCAGGGCACGATTAGATCGAAATCACGATCCGGACGCATGGTCAGGCTCAGATCCTTGAGGCGGTTTCCGATGACCTCCGGACGGCCGATCAGCATCGGACGGGCGATCCCCTCCAGGACGGCCTGCTGAGCGACCTGGAGGACGCGCTCGTCCTCGCCCTCGGCGTAGATCACGCGCTTGGGCGCGGCCCGTGCCTGATCGAAGACGGGCTTCATGGTCATCCCGGTGCGATAGGCCCGCAGATGCATGGCGGTTCGATAGGCGTCCAGGTCGGCGATCGGTCGGGTGGCAACCCCGCTCTCCATCGCTGCGCGAGCGACCGCGGGGGCCAGGTTCTCCATAAGACGCCGGTCGAACGGCTTGGGGATCAGGTACTCGGGTCCGAAGGTCAACTGGCCCCCGCCATAGGCCGCGCGCACGATGTCCGACGGCTCCGCCATCGCGAGATCGGCGATCGCCTTGACGCAGGCGATCTTCATCGCCTCGTTGATCTCGCTGGCACCGCAATCCAGTGCGCCCCGAAAGATGAAGGGGAAGCAGAGGACGTTGTTGACCTGATTCGGAAAATCCGACCGTCCGGTGGCGATGATGGCGTCCGGTCTGGCGGCTCGGGCCAGGTCCGGCATGATCTCGGGGACGGGGTTGGCCAGCGCCATGATGATGGGCGCATCCGCCATCTTGATCAGCCAGTCGGGTTTGAGGATGCCGGCGGCGGAAAGCCCCAGGAAAATGTCGGCGCCCTCGATGGCCTCCTGCAGGGTGCGCTGCTCGGTCTCGATCGCGTAACGCCCTTTGTACGGGTCCATCTCCTCGGTGCGGCCGCTGTACACCACGCCGGCGATGTCGGTGAGGGTGACGTTCTCCTTGGGTAGACCCATGCTGACCAGCAAATCGACACAGGCCAGCGCGGCAGCCCCTGCGCCGGCCGTGACCAGGCGGGCCTTGCCGATGTCCTTTCCTACCACACGCAAACCATTGAGGATGGCCGCGGAGACCACGATGGCGGTGCCGTGTTGGTCGTCGTGGAAGACCGGGATGCCCATCCGCTCCTTCAACGCGCGCTCGATGATGAAGCACTCCGGCGCCTTGATGTCCTCGAGGTTGATGCCGCCGAAGCTGGGCTCCATGCGCGCGACCGTCTCGATGAACTTCTCCGGGTCGCGCTCCTCGATCTCGATGTCGAACACATCGATATCCGCGAACTGCTTGAACAGAACCGCCTTGCCTTCCATCACCGGTTTGGAGGCAAGCGCGCCGATGGCGCCGAGGCCCAGCACCGCCGTGCCGTTGGTGATGACCGCGACCAGGTTGCTGCGCGCAGTGTAGAGCGATGCATTCATCGCGTCCTTCTCGATCTCGCGGCAGGCTGCCGCGACCCCGGGCGAGTAGGCCAGCGCCAGATCGCGCTGGTTGCCCATGGGCTTGGTCGGTTTGATCTCCAGCTTGCCGGGCTTGGGATAGCGGTGATAGTCGAGCGCGTTCTGGTCGAATGAGTCCGGCATCTGGGTCTCCGTTGGGTGGTGTGCGGCGTGCTTGGCCGACTCGGTCGGTGAGGCCGTCTTGTATCGGCTATTATGCTGCGGCGCAGCAGATTGCTGCAAAGATTTCAACCGGATTCGTCTCGGGTTGCGCCCGGGGTGAATTCGTCTTCTTGAGTCAGCCTTTGAGCAGCCCCACCGGTCCGCTGCTCGGCGGACCCAGCTCCACATTGTCTTGTAGCTCCGCGACCTCGCCGAGGGCTGTACGGTCGAGAATGGTGACCTGGGCGCCGTGGACCTCGATGATGCCTCGCCCGGCAAGCTCCTTCATCACACGCGAGAAGGTCTCCGGCTGGATCGACAGGCGCGAGGCGAGTACGCCTTTGCGCACGTCCAGCTTAAGCGAGCGCCTCTCGGGAGGGACTTTGCTCAGCAGATAGCGAGCGACTCGGCTGCTTGCCGTGTGCATGGTGAGGTTGTCGATCTCGCCGATCAACCCGCGCAGACGCTGACTCAGCGAGCCGAGCATCAGGAAACAGGTGTCGACGGACTCGCGCAGCATCTGTGCGAAATCCCGCGCGTCCAGGCTCAGCAGCTCGGATGGCGCCAATGCGCCGGCACAAACCGGATAGCGCGGGGCGTTGAGAAACATCAGAGCCTCGGCAAAGGTCTGGCCCGGGGACACCAGCTCGATGACCTTTTCCGCCCCGCCTGGCGAGAGCCGAAAGAGCTGAATCTGGCCCTTTAGAACCAGGTAGAAGCGCTCTGCGGGCTCACCCTGACTGAACAGAAGCTGCTCGGCGCCGAGGGTGACACGCGTCGCGTGCTGGCTTACGCGCTCCAGTTGGCCGCGGCTTAGGCCGGCGAGGAGGGGGGCGGTCTTCAACTCGTCAATCATCGGATGCCTTGTCGGGCGTTCGCCGTTGGTTGGGATCTCGGATCGATCTACGGGAGCGGGAGGGATGTGTCAAGCCGGCCAGCCGCGATCGACGGCAGGATCGGTTTGATTTGCATCAAGGCGGAGGATGCGTCGGGAACGTGCAATGCGGCCACAGTTCGATCCATCACCGAGGGCCTCATCCCGTGGCGCAAGTCTTTACCAAATCCATGGCGCGGAACATCTTCTACGGTGGTTCCGTGTTCTTCATCCTGCTGTTTCTCGCCCTGACGCTCGACACATCCTTCGCCTTGCCCGAACGCGATCAACGTCATCAGCTGGACCTCTCCACCGAGGTCGGTCAGCGCATCGCCAAGGGTAAGGAGCTCTGGGAGACCAACAACTGCATCGGCTGCCATACCCTGCTCGGCGAAGGGGCCTATTTTGCCCCCGAGCTGGGGAACATCTACACCCGCTTCGGCAACAATAAAGAGGCGATCAAGGCGTTCATCCAGAGTCGCCCCGCGATGGGTATCCCCGGTCGCCGCAGCATGCCGCAATTCAACTTCAGCAACGAGGAGCTCGACGCCATCGCCGAGTTCCTGAAATACAGCTCAGAGATCAATACGGCAGGCTGGCCGCCGAACATTCAAGGCTGATTCGCAGCACCGGAGAATCCATTCGATGAAATATAAATCTCAAGCCGTCGCCAAGCCGTACTTTATTGCGGCGATCGGACTCTTTCTCGCCCAGGTGATCTTCGGGATCATTCTCGGTATCCAGTATGTCGTGGGTGATTTTCTCTTCCCGGAAATCCCCTTCAATGTCGCCCGCATGGTTCACACCAATACGCTGATCGTGTGGCTGTTGATGGGTTTCATGGGCGCGGCCTACTACCTGATACCGGAGGAAAGCGAGCGCGAGCTGTATGCCCCCTGGCTGGCTCTCGTGATGTTCTGGATCTTCCTGATCGCCGCAGCCCTGACGGTGATCGGCTATCTGGCAGTCCCCTACGCGCGCCTGGCTGAGATGACCGGGAACGATATCCTGCCGACCATGGGGCGCGAGTTCCTGGAGCAACCCACGATCACCAAGGTCGGTATCGTGATCGTCGCGCTCGCCTTCCTGTTCAATATCGGCATGACGGTGCTCAAGGGACGCAAGACGGTCGTGAGTCTGGTCATGCTGATCGGTCTGGTCGGTCTGGCGTTCTTCTTCCTTTTCTCCTTCTATAACCCGACCAACCTGGTGCTCGACAAGTTCTACTGGTGGTGGGTGGTGCATCTGTGGGTCGAGGGCGTCTGGGAGCTCATCATGGGGGCCATGCTCGCCTTCGTGCTGATCAAGACGACCGGCGTGGATCGCGAGGTGGTCGAGAAGTGGCTCTACATCATCATCGCCATGGCCTTGATCACCGGCATCATCGGCACCGGACACCACTTCTATTGGATCGGTCCGCCCGAGTACTGGCAATGGTGGGGCTCCATCTTTTCGGCACTCGAGCCCTTGCCCTTCTTCATGATGACGGTGTTCGCCTTCAACATGGTCAACCAACGTCGGCGCAATCACCCGAACAAGGCTGCCGTCCTCTGGGCGCTCGGCACCGCGGTGCTCGCATTCCTCGGCGCAGGCGTCTGGGGCTTCCTGCATACCTTGGCGCCGGTGAACTTCTACACCCACGGTTCGCAAATCACGGCCGCCCATGGGCATCTCGCCTTCTACGGGGCCTATGTGCTGATCAACATCACCATGATCTCCTACGCCATGCCGCTCCTGAATGGCCGGGAGGCCAACAGCATGCGCTCGCAGATCCTGGAGATGTGGGCCTTCTGGCTCATGAGTGTCTCCATGGTGTTCATTACGCTGTTCCTCACCGCGGCGGGTATTCTTCAGATCTTCCTGCAACGCTACACGGAGACGCCTCTGCCCTTCATGGTGGTGCAGGACAAGATCGCTCTCTTCTATTGGCTGCGGGTGATCTCCGGGCTCGTCTTCCTGGGCGGTTTGGGCACCTACATCGCGTCCTTCTTCGTCGCGGCGCACGATGCCAAGCACCCGCAGGCGATCGATGCCGGTAAGGTGCAACCGAGTCCGGCGGCCGTCTGAGTCACGGTGTGCAGAGCGGGGCCGGTCGCGACAATCCGGCCCCGATTCGGCCCCGGACGCTAGGTCTATGCCGAGCGCGACGTGCCGCAGCCAGCCGGCTGCGGCACGTCGAGGCCGATGCTGAATCGGCTTCCGAACACCTTTCGGGGCGACGTCTTCTCGGGTTACGCTGCTTCGACCCGATCACCTTTTCGACGCGGTGCTCGGGTCCCTTGCCGATCCAACGATCACCGGGATCGCGACGACCATACCAACCACAACCTCGAGGACATCGCTATGCGTCTTTTGTCCACGCTTCTCGTGGCCTTCGCCTTGACCGCCGGCGGCCTGATGGCGCCCGTCCTGGCGAGCGACGACGATCCGCTCTTCATCAATCTGACCACCGATGACCCGCACCGCGCGAACATGGGCATCAGCTTCGGGAAGAATCAGCTCGAACGCGGCCACCCCTTGACCATCTTCCTCAACGACAAGGGTGTCTTCATCGGCGCGAAGGCGAATGCCGCGACCTTCGGCGAGCACCAAGAGAAACTGGCCGCGATGATCGACAAGGGCGCCCTGGTGCTCGTGTGTCCCATGTGCATGAAGCACTACGGCGTCGCCGAGGCCGATCTCATCCCCGGTGCTCAGGTCGGCAACCCCGATCTGACCGGCGGCGCACTCTTCAAAGACGATACGCAAACCCTGACTTGGTAGTGCCCTTCGAAGGGCCAAGCCGTTGCCGGCTTTCGCCCTTCGATCACCCTCGAGAACAGGTCGATGAAGCGCATGCCCCTGTCGACGGCACTCTTGCTGACATCCTTTTGCTCGAGCGTCCATTCATCGGTCGAGCCGCCCGGCGATATCGACCGGCATTCGCCTGCGCGTCCGCCCGAACCGCTGCGCGATTCGCTCGCCGGCGGCGGGCTGGCTCCGGAGCTTATGGCCCTGCCGTCAGGCCGCTTTGTACGCGGCGATCTGCAGGGAAACAGCACGGATGTCGACGAAAAACCTCCGACCGATGTGATCCTCTCGAGGCCGTTCGCGATCGGGGTCTACGAGGTCACCTTCGATGAATTCGATGCCTTCTGCGACGCGACGGGCCGCGTCAAGCCGGACGACTCCGGCTGGGGCCGGGGTCGGCGCCCGGTCGTCAACGTGACCTGGAACGACGCCGTCGCTTACACCCGGTGGCTGAGCGAGCAAACGGGCCGCGTCTACCGACTGCCGACCGACGCTGAATGGGAGTATGCCGCGCGCGCCGGGACCGACACGCGTTTCTGGTGGGGCGATGACCTCGGTGTGGATCTCGCCAATTGCGCCGGTTGCGGCAGTGCGTGGGACGGTTACGAGACGGCGCCGGTCGGCTCCTTTCAACCCAACCCCTTCGGCCTCTACGACACGGCGGGCAATGTCTTCGAATGGGTCGCCGATTGCTTCGCGGAGACCTTCGCGAAGGCGCCTGCCGACGGGAGCGCCCATGAGAATCCCGCGGGCTGTGGTCAGCGGGTCTATCGCGGCGGCAGTTGGAGCTTTCCGCCCCGCGAGGTGCGCTCGGCGAATCGGTGGCGGGACTTCCCGACCGGCTCCAGCGACGACATGGGCTTTCGGGTCGTGCGCGAGCTTGATCCGGAGCGCTGATCCACGGCCGCGGCCGGACTAAACCGCGTCTAGAGCGACATGCGTCGTTTTCAATGTGCGTTTGGCATCGGAGACATCCTCGATCCCGGTGAGACGCGGTTTAGAGTTTGATATTTTTAGTACTTTAAACCGCGCCAACTCCAACAGTCGTCAGAGCTGGCACGGTCAAACCAGTCCAGCAAATTACACATACTGCACCGGGCGCGGTTTAACGCAGGAGCGAGTAACCCAGTCCCGCCAGTGCGCAGGCCGCGATCACCGGGATGACGCCGACCTTGAATCGCCACAAGGCGACGAAAGCCGCGATCACGAGCACCAGCGAGAACCACTCGAAGGGTCCGTCGAACGGCGCCGCCGCGCTGCCCTCGGGCCAGAGGACATGCCAGGCAAAGAACACCGCCAGATTGACGATGACGCCGACGACGGCTGCGGTGATGCCGGTCAACGGCGCGGTGAACGTCAGATCATGCCGCGTCGCTTCGATTGCCGGGGCACCGATCAGGATGAAGAGGAACGACGGCAGGAAGGTAAAGAAGGTGGCTACACTCGCCCCTGCGATCCCGGCGAGCAGCAGGGCATCGGGTCCGAAGATCTCCTTGGTCCAGGCACCCACGAAGCCGACGAAGGCGACCACCATGATGAGCGGTCCGGGGGTGGTTTCGCCCAGCGCCAGACCGTCGATCATCTGGGTCCCGGTCAGCTAGCCGTGGGTCTCGACCCCGCCCTGATAGACATAAGGCAGCACCGCGTAGGCACCGCCGAAGGTGACGAACGCCGCCTTGGTGAAGAACCAGCCCATCTGGGTCAGCGTTCCTTGCCAACCGAAGCCGAGCCAGAGTAGGCCCTCGACCAGACCCCAGAGCGAGAGTCCGACCAGGGCGTAGCCCAAGGT
Organism: Thiocapsa roseopersicina; assembly: GCF_900106925.1. Lineage (GTDB taxonomy): Bacteria > Pseudomonadota > Gammaproteobacteria > Chromatiales > Chromatiaceae > Thiocapsa > Thiocapsa roseopersicina. The sequence continues at coordinate 33,246 of NZ_FNNZ01000009.1, read as the reverse complement.
CTGCCGCCAAGAGAAGCGAGCGCGCGCCGGCAGCGGCGTGTTGTCGTTGATGATCGCCGGACCATAGTCGCCGCTGCCGGACCCATGTCCGCCGCCGGTCTTGAATCGATCCGGCGCGATCCGCCCGCCCAGATAGCCGATCAGGCCCGCGCCGAGCACGATCGCCGGAAAAGGCACGTTCAGCGCGAATATGGCGACGAAGGCTGCTGCGGCGATTGCCCAGAGTGCGCCGTTGCGCAGCGCTCTGGACCCGATGCGCCAGGCCGCGAACACCACGATCGCCGTCACCGCCGGTTTGATGCCGTAGAGGATGCCCGCGACGACCGGAAGGTCGCCGTACGCCAGATAGACGAAGGTCAGCGCGATCAGGATTGCGAGCGACGGCAGCACGAAAAGGACGCCCGCCATGATGCCGCCGAGCGTGCCGTGCATCAGCCAGCCGATATAGGTCGCGAGCTGCTGCGCCTCCGGGCCGGGCAGCACCATGGTGTAGTTCAACGCATGCAGGAAACGATGCTCGCTGATCCAACGGCGCCGCTCCACCAGCTCGGTATGCATCATCGCGATCTGTCCGGCCGGTCCGCCGAAGCTGATGAAGCCGAGCTTGAGCCAATAACGAAAGGCATCCTCGAGGGTCACGGGTTGTGGGGGCGAGCCCGCAGGCGCTCTTGCGGGCGATCGACCGGGTGATGGTTTAGCGGTCAGGCGTGTCGTCGACATGGATGATCTCGGAACGGGAAACCTCTCCGGCCTGCCGGTCTCCTGAAATGGCCTCGCTCACGCCGAAAAGGGTTTCCGATAGGCCGGCTATCGATGTGATGGCGCAGTATGATCAGAAATGCCCTTGGACGCGATGCATCTTGCAGCAATCGTCGCGTGAGGCTGTCTCGTGATCCAATACAGGCGGTCAAACGGCCCGAATTCGATTTGATTCAGGTCAAGGTTGAGAAGACCGCGCGAACTATAGTTGTTTTACCGCGACGCTTCTCGACTACAGCCCGATACAGGCAAGAGGTACAGGATGACGATACCCAAGCGTATCCAAGTCGGTTTGTTGCTTGCACTCTCCGGCGTCGCGACCGGCATGGCACTCGCCGAAACCGAGACGCCCGCCGGTCACGCCGGAAGCGAATTGAAGTACGAAGGGGCTCCGAGCGGCGTCGACCCGACGACCACCAAGGACATGATCACCGGCGACGGACCGCCGATGACGGTCGATGAATTCAACCAGGGCAAAGAGATCTTCTTTCAGCGTTGCGCCGGCTGTCATGGCGTGCTGCGCAAGGGCGCGACCGGCAAGCCGCTCACCACGGACATCACCCGGCAGCTCGGAACCCCTTACCTCGGCGCGATGATCACCTACGGCTCGCCGGCGGGTATGCCGAACTGGGGCACCTCGGGCAACCTGACCGCCGAGCAGATCGACCTGATGGCGCGCTATCTGCAACATGAGCCGCCGCAGCCCCCCGAGTTCGGCGTCGCCGAGATGAAGGCGACCTGGCAGTTGCTCGTGCCGCCGGAACAGCGGCCCACCAAACAGATGAATGATCTCAATCTGAGCAATCTGTTCTCGGTCACGCTGCGCGACGCCGGCAAGATCGCCTTGATCGACGGCGACACCAAGGAGATCGTGTCCGTCATCCCGACCGGCTATGCGGTCCACATCTCGCGCCTGTCGGCCTCCGGACGCTATCTGTTCGTGATCGGACGCGATGCGCGGGTCAACCTGATCGACCTCTGGATGGAAAACCCGGCCACCGTCGCCGAGATCAAGGTCGGGCTCGAGGCCCGCTCGGTGGAGACCTCCAAGCACAAGGGCTCGGAAGACAAGCTCGCGATCGCCGGAACCTACTGGCCGCCGCAGTTCGTCATCATGGACGGCGATACCCTCGAGCCGCTCAAGATCGTCTCGACCCGCGGCATGACGGTCGACACGCAGGAATATCATCCCGAGCCGCGCGTTGCGGCCATCGTGGCCTCGCATGCGCACCCCGAGTTCATCGTCAACGTCAAGGAGACCGGCAAGGTCCTGCTGGTGAACTACGAGGATCTCGCCAATCTCAAGATCACCGAGATCGCAGCAGCGCCCTTCCTGCACGATGGCGGCTGGGATGCCTCACGGCGTTATTTCATGACCGCCGCGAACAAATCCAACAAGATCGTCGTCGTCGACTCGCAGGAGCAACGGCTTGCCGCCGTGGTCGATGTCGGCGCCACTCCGCACCCCGGGCGCGGCGCGAACTTCGTCGATCCCGAGTTCGGACCGGTGTGGGCGACCAGCCATCTCGGCGACGCCTCGGTCAGCCTGATCGGGACCGATCCGCAAGGACACCCGGACTCGGCCTGGAAGGTGGTGCGCACGCTGCAAGGCCAGGGCGGGGGATCGCTCTTCATCAAGACCCATCCCAACTCGCGCCATCTCTATGTCGACACCGCGCTGAACTCGGTCGAGAAGCTGGCGCAGAGCATCGCGGTCTTCGACATCGACGACCTGAGCGCGCCTTACAAGGTGCTGCCGATCGCGGAATGGGCGGATCTCGGCGAAGGCCCGAAGCGGGTGGTGCAGCCCGAGTTCAATCAGGCGGGCGACGAGGTTTGGTTCTCGGTCTGGAACAACCAGGACCAGTCATCGGCGTTGGTCGTGTTGGACGACAAGACACTCAGCCTGAAGAAGGTCATCAACGATCCGCGGATCGTGACGCCGACCGGCAAGTTCAACGTCTACAACACCGTGCACGACGTCTACTGAGCCGGGTCGAGCCGCGTTCGGAGCCATCCGACGGCGAGGTGCGTCGATCGGCGTCCGGGCGATCGACGCACCCTGTCCGCGACGCGGTTCGAGTCTCTATTTCTTGTGCTCGGCCGCGCTGCGCCGACGTCGAAGGGCGCGTCCCGGCTCGGAGCGAATCGCGCCTGACTGGTGCGCCGAGCGCGGTCCGATGGAGGTGGGATCATGGCTCGATCATTGACCCTTACGAAGCCCCTCTTGCTGCTTGCTGTCTTCTCGGGCGGTTTGGCTGCCGATCCGAGCACGGTCGATGGCGTCGATCCGCCGACGCCCGAGCGACAAGCCCAGTTACGGCATCTACTGGTGCAGGACTGCGGCTCCTGTCACGGACTCAAGCTGTTGGGCGGGTTGGGTCCACCGCTGTTGTCGGAAACCCTGGCGAACAAGCCGGTTGAATACCTGGCCTCCGTCATCCTGCATGGTCAGACGGGGACCGCCATGCCGCCATGGCATCCGCTGCTCTCGCCGGCGGATGCGGCCTGGCTGGCGCAGACACTCAAGGGGGATGTGCCATGATCGCCTTGTGGACAGGTCGGAGGCCGCCGACGCGCTGGCCCTCGATGCTCGCGGTACTGGTGCTTGTGCCGGTGCTGAGCTTGGCGCCGAGCCTGCCGGTGGACGCCGCGGAGCGCGGCACCGGCGATCTGGGCGTGGTCATCGAGCGGGCGGCCGGCTCGGTGCAGATCATCGAGACCAGCGGCAACCACGCGATCGGCCGGATCACCGATCTGGGCGATCTGTCGCATGCATCGGTCGTCTTCTCGCGCGACGGGCGTTATGCATTCGTGTTTGGGCGGGACGGCGGACTCTCCAAGGTCGACCTCTTGACCGCCCGTCTGGTCGGCCGGACGGAGCAGGCCGGCAACAGTATCGGCGGGGCCATCTCGCAGGACGGCCGCCTGGTGGCCGTCGCCAACTACGAGCCAGGCGGCGTGCGGATCTTTGATGCAGCCACACTGGCGCCGGTCGCCGACATCCCGGCGACGTACGGCGACGACGGCGCACGCTCGAAGGTGATCGGCCTGGTCGACGCCCCCGGTCAGCGCTTCGTCTTCAGCCTTTGGGACGCCGGCGAGATCTGGATCGCCGACCTGAGCGATCCCGCCGAACCCGCGATTCAGCGGTTCACCGACATCGGCACCAACCCCTACGATGCCTTGCTGACCCCGGACGGGCGGTATTACATCGCCGGGCTGTTCGGCGAGGACGGGCTCGCCATGCTCGATCTTTGGCATCCGCAGGCCGGCGTGCGGCGCATCCTCGGCGGCTACGGCCGTGGCGAGGAAGCGCTGCCCGTCTACAAGATGCCGCATCTGGAAGGCTGGGCCGTCGCCGGTCGTCGGGCCTTCATCCCGGCGGTCGGTCACCACGCGGTGCTGGTCGTGGATCTGGACACCTGGCAGCAGGTCGGGCAGATCCCGGTCGCCGGTCAGCCGGTGTTCGTCATGGCCCGACCGGACGGGCGTCAGGTGTGGGTCAACTTTGCACTGCCGCACAACCACATCGTCCAGGTCATCGACACCGAGACGAACGCCGTCGTCCAGTCCCTGGAGCCCGGTCCCGGCGTGTTGCACATGGAGTTCGAGCCGCGCGGAGAGGAGGTCTGGGTCTCGGTGCGCGATCGCGACCAGGTGCAGGTCTACGACACCGCGACCCTTGCCCCCGTGGCCACCATCCCGGCGGACAAGCCGAGCGGGATCTTTCTGAGCGCCCGCGCGCACCGGATCGGACTATGAGCAGGCAGCCGACCGGCCCGTCGCCCTCGCCGGCGCCCGATGCGATCCGCGCACCTGTGCTCGATGCACTCGACCGGCGCCTGCTCGATGATTTTCAGCAGGGCTTCCCGCTCACGCCGCGACCTTATCGCGAGATCGCCGAGCAGCTCGGGATCAGCGAGGCCGAGGTGATCGCACGGCTCGAGTCTCTGTGCCGGGCCGGCATCGTCAGCCGCGTCGGCCCGGTCGTGCGCCCGGGCCGCGCGGGCGTGAGCACCCTGGCCGCGATGCGTGTCGCCCCCGAGCGTCTGGAGGCGGTCGCCGCCGTGGTCAGCGGTTATCCCGAGGTCAATCACAACTACGAGCGCGAGCACACGTTCAATCTCTGGTTCGTGCTGACCGCGCCGGATGCGGATCGACTGCGCGTCGTGCTCGAGGAGATCGCGTCGCGCACCGGGATCCCGGTCATGGATCTGCCGATGCTCGAGGAATACCACATCGACCTTGGGTTCAGACTGCAATGGACATGAATCACTCAAACAGTCCTTCCGGCCCTTCAGGTCGTCGCTCCGCGATCGATCGGGATCTCCTCGCGGTCATCCAGCAGGGGCTGCCGCTCTGCCCCCGCCCCTATGCCATGGTGGCCGAGACGCTTGGGCTCGACGAGTCCGAGGTGATCACGCGGATCGGGCGGCTGCTCGCCGACGACACCATCAAGCGCCTCGGCGTGGTGGTGCGCCACCGTGCGCTCGGCTACGGGTCGAACGCCATGGTGGTCTGGGCACTGCCGGAGGCGCGGGTCGCCGAGGTCGGGCGCTGTTTGGGGCGCTTCGCCTGCGTGACGCTGAGCTATCGCCGCCCGGCGCGCCCTCCGGAGTGGCCCTATACATTGTTTACGATGATCCACGGCCGCGACCGTGCGACCGTGCTCGCGCAGGTCGAGGAGATCAAACAGCAGTGCGGACTCGCCGAGATCGACTCGGCGGTCCTGTTCAGCCTGCGCTGTTTCAAGCAGCGCGGCGCATCTTACGGCGAGCGGCCGTCCTCGACGCGGGCTCCGGCCCGGCGTCCGGCGGCCCGCGCCCGGATGGAGGTACCGGCATGAGCGGACTCGACCCGCTGCAGCGCGCCTTCATCAACCGGTTTCAGGGTGGTTTCCCGTTGGTCGAGCGTCCTTTCCACGGCGTCGCGGCCGAGCTCGGCACGAACGAGACCACCCTGATCCAGAGTATCCGGCGACTCTGCGACGAGGGTTGGTTGAGCCGATTCGGTCCTCTGTTCGATGCCGAGCGGCTCGGCGGCTGTTTCACGCTGGCCGCGCTGGCGGTGCCCGAGGTCGACTTCGCGCGCGTCGCCGAGCAGGTCAACGCCCTCGAGGAGGTTGCGCACAACTACCGGCGCGAGCATCCGCTCAACATGTGGTTCGTGCTCGCCACCGAGGGCACGGCGGCGCGCGATGACGCCATCCGGACCATCGAGCGCGAGACCGGCTTGCCGGTGCACGACTTTCCGAAGCTCGAATCCTTCCATCTGGGGTTCAACCTGCATCTCGATGCCGAGGGTGCGGTGGGGATCCGGCGGGTCGAGCCGCGACCATTCGCCCCGGCGCGGCCGCCGGACAGGCTCGATCGCGCCATTGTCGCGAGCACCCAGGCCGGCCTGCCCTTGGTCCCCGAGCCCTATGCGGCCATCGCCGAGGAGATCGGCACCGATCAGCAGACCCTGCTCGCACGGCTCGCGGAGCTGCTCGCGAGCGGCGCCGTCCGGCGCATCGGCGCGGTGCCCAACCACTACAAGCTCGGCCTGCGCGGCAACGGAATGACGGTGTGGGATGTCCCGGACGATCGGGTCGAGCAGGTCGGACGCCGGCTCGGCGCGCGCGAGGAGGTGACCCATTGTTACCGGCGTCCCCGGCATCCGCCGCTCTGGCCCTATAACCTGTTTGCGATGGTGCATGGCCGGGGGCGCGAGGAGGTCGAGGCCCGTGTGGCGCGCCTCGTCGATGAGATCGGCGCGGAGAGCCGCGCCCACGCCACGCTCTTCAGCACCGCCGTGCTCAAGAAGACCGGTCTGCGTTGGGCAGGCTAGGCCGACCCGTCAACCCCAAGTGATCGACCGGATCCCGACACCATGTTTCGTCTGAGCCGCTATCTTCACGCACTGCGCCCGGGGACGGATGCCGGGACTCGGCCCGCGCAGCCGACGGCATCTGCCGGCCAAACCGGCCCTGTCGTCATCTGGAATCTGGTCAGACGCTGCAATCTGACCTGTCGCCATTGTTACGCCACCTCGGCCGACAAGGACTTCCCCGGCGAGCTCGACCGCGCCGAGATCGACCGCGTGATGGACGACCTGCACGCCTACGGCGTGCGCGTGCTCATCCTCTCGGGTGGGGAGCCGTTGCTGCATCCGGACATCTTCGCCATCGCCCGCCGCGCCAAGGCGCTTGGCTTCTACGTCGGTCTGTCGAGCAACGGCACGCTGATCGATGCGGCGCGCCTCGCGGAGATCGCCGCGACCGGCTTCGACTATGTCGGCATCAGTCTCGACGGTCTGCGCGAGACCCATGACCGCATCCGCCGCCGGGAGGGCGCCTTCGCAGCCGCACTGCAGGGACTGCGCGACTGTCGCACGGCCGGCCTGAAGGTGGGTCTGCGCTTCACACTGACGCGCGACAACGCCGCCGAGCTGCCGGAGCTGCTGCGTCTGATGGACGAAGAAGACATCGACAAGTTCTATCTCTCGCACCTCAACTATGCCGGTCGCGGCTATCGCAACCGGGGTGACGACCCGCACCACCGGCTGACGCGCGAGGCGATGGATCTCTTGTTCGAGACCTGCTGGGCGGATGTGCGCGCCGGACGTCGGCGCGAGATCGTCACCGGCAACAACGATGCCGACGCGGTCTATCTGCTGCACTGGGCGGCGCGCCGGCAGCCCGATGCGCTGCCGCGGCTGCGCACCATGCTGCGTCGCTGGGGCGGCAATGCCTCGGGCGTGAATATCGCCAACATCGACAACGAAGGCCGGGTGCATCCGGACACCATGTGGTGGGACTACAGCCTCGGCAACGTCAAGGAGCGCCCCTTCGGCGTCATCTGGGACGATCGCTCTGACCCCCTGATGGACGGACTCAAGCAGCACCCGCGCCCGCTCAAAGGCCGCTGCGCCACTTGCAGCCATCTCGACATCTGCGCAGGCAACAGCCGCACGCGTGCCTGGCGCCTCACCGGCGATCCCTGGAGCGAGGACCCGGGCTGCTATCTGACCGACGCGGAGATCGCCGAGACCTTCGGCGAGGCCCCTGGCCTGCGACCCGCATCGACCGGCGATCGGGACGTCGCGAGGAACGCGGCATGACATCCCGATCCGTCACTGCGTCGAGGATTACACGGCCTTTGGTCCGGCTCGGCCTCTGCCTGGCTCTGGCGCTCTCATTGGCACCGGCGCAGCCCGCACAAGCCGCCGACGCAGAGACGCCTGCGCCGTTACCCGCCTCTGCACCTGTCCCGTCTCCGACCCCGGACGCCGCAGGCATCTACGCGAGCGTCTGCGCCCAGTGTCACGGCGCGGACCGACTCGGCGGCATGGGGCCGGCGCTCATCCCGGAAACGCTCGGCCGACTCACCCCGGAGGACGCACGCGCGACCATCCTCGCGGGTCGGCCCGCGACCCAGATGCCGGGCTTCTCCGGTGCGCTGGAGCCTGCGATGGCGGATGCGCTCGCCGGCCTGATCCTCACCCCGTTGGAGCAGACACCCACCTGGCCGCTCGAGCGCATCCTCGCCAGCCACCGACGTCTCGTCGATCCAGCCGACCTTCCGGCGGAGCCGATTCACGGCGCCGATGCGCTGAACCTGTTCGTGGTTGTGGAGCTGGGCGATCATCACGCCACCATCCTCGACGGCGATCGGCTCGAGCCCATCCATCGGTTCCAGACCCACCCGGCACTACACGGCGGCCCCAAATTCACCCCCGATGGGCGCTTCGTGTATTTCGCCTCGCGCAACGGCTGGATCAGCAAGTTCGATCTCCACAGCCTGCAGTCGGTCGCCGAGATCCGCGCAGGCATCAACACGCGTAATCTGGCCCTCTCGGGCGATGGTCGCTATGTGGCGGTGGCCAACTATCTCCCGCACTCCTTGGTCATTCTGAGCGCCGAGGATCTAACCCCGTTGAATGTGATCCCGGTGGTCGACGACTCCGGCCGCGGCTCGCGCGTCAGTGCCGTCTATGCGGCCCCGCCGCGCAGCAGCTTCGTCGCCGCACTCAAGGACATACCCGAGATCTGGGAGATCAAGCTGGCCGATGATCCGCTGCCGGTCTACAACGGGCCGATGCACGACTATCGGCTCGGCGAGGGCACCGCCCGCCAGACCGGCCGCTTCCCGGTGCAACGGACCCTGCTGGCCGACTATCTGGACGATTTCTTCTTCGACCCGAGTTATCGGCTGGTGCTCGGCGCCGCCCGCGACGCCGATCAAGGTCAGGTGGTGCATCTGGACGCACGCCGAAAGATCGCCGACCTCGACCTCGCCGGCATGCCGCACCTGGGCTCCGGCATCACCTGGGAGTATCAAGGCCGTCAGGTGCTGGCCACGCCGCACCTGAAGGAGTCGCGCGTCAGCGTCATCGACATGACCGACTGGCACACCATCGCGCGGATCGAGACGCTCGGCCCCGGATTCTTCATGCGCAGCCACGAGGCGTCGCCCTACGCCTGGGTGGACGTCTTCTTCGGTCCGCACCGGGATGCCCTGCATGTGATCGACAAGGGCACGCTCGAGATCGTCAAGACGCTACGCCCCTCGCCCGGCCTGACCGCCGCGCATGTGGAGTTCGACCGCTACGGGAAATACGCCCTGGTCAGTGTCTCGGAGCCGGCCCCGAACGGGGCACTCGTCATCTACGACGCGGCCACGCTGGAGGAGGTCAAACGCCTGCCGATGAACAAACCGTCGGGCAAGTACAACGTCCACAACAAGATCAGCGGGTCGACGGGGACCAGTCACTGAGGCCCGGCGCCGGAATTCAAGGTGGAGTTTTAGGCGCCTCGTCGAGTCGATGCGTATCCGGACGTTCAGCTCATGACGCAGACCCACCGGCTTTGGCGGTGGTTGTTGAGTGCTCGCCCCGAGGACAGACGTCCACGTCGGTCCCGAAAACCCCGCCCGGAGGCCGACTCCGGCCGCAACCCGATTTGATGTCGATCAAAGCCGATATCCGACCGCACCGCTAGGATGCAGGGCAATCAAGGGCCGCCGACGCCCGATCCGACCCGATCCGACCTGATCAAGAGCCCTCGATGTCCGCAACGCTCACGGCAGCGCCGCCCGTCCGTTACCCGCCGGGTGATTTGGCGATTTGGATCTTTATCCTCGCCGAGCTGGCGGTCTTCGCCATCTTCTTCGCCTCCTATGCCTTCGCCCGCATGGGTGACGTGGCGATGTTCAATGAATACCAGGCTACGCTCGATAAGGGCGCAGCGCTGATCAACACCCTTACACTGATTACCAGCAGCTATTTTGTGGTGCGTGCCCTTGCGGCCATCCGCGAGGATCAACGTAAAACGAGCGTCCGTTGGCTGCTTGCCGCACTGGCCATGGGTGCCCTGTTTCTGGTCGTTAAATCGGCGGAGTATGTCCACCACTTCGGCGAAGGTGTGCGGCTGAGCAGCAACACCTTCTATATGTTTTATCTCTCCTTGACCTTCTTCCATTTCCTGCATGTGGTGCTCGGCATGGTGATTCTGGCGGCGGTGGCGCTGAAGACGCACCAAGGCGCCTACTCGGCGAGCGAGCATACCGGCATGGAGACCGGCGGTGTTTATTGGCATATGGTCGATCTGGTGTGGCTCATCCTTTTCCCCTTGGTCTACGTGATGCGATGAACACCGTCATGAACACGCAAACCGCGATGCGCCCCTGCACACGGGTCTATCTGCTGCTCGTCGTGCTGACGCTGGTGACCTTCGCCGTCGGCCATTTCGATCTGCTCTCGGGAAGCAGGGCCTTGGTCTTGTCGCTGCTCGTTCTGGGCTTTGCCTTGATCAAGGGTCAGCTCATCGGCGATTTCTTCATGGGTCTGAAGGGCCTACGCGGACCCTGGCGGTTCGTCATTCTCCTGTGGCTGTTGATCCCGGGAACCCTGATCACCATCGCCTTCACACTTGCCGGCTGAGCACAGATGACATCCAGACACGCCGTTCGTCCGATCTCGATTCCGAACACCGGCGCGATGGCCGGTCATGCGGCGCAGGCGTCCGCCGAGACCCAGAGCGAGACCCAGCGCGAGTCGATCTTTTACAAGCCGCAAGGCCGCGAGGTCGCGCTCTTCGAATACGCCTTCCACAACCGCCTGCCGGTGATGATCAAGGGGCCAACCGGGTGCGGGAAGACCCGCTTCGTGCGCTATATGGCCGAGCGCTTGGAGCGCTCGCTCTACACCGTCGCCTGTCATGACGACCTGACCGCGGCGGACCTGGTGGGCCGCCATCTGATCGGCGCCGAGGGGACCTTCTGGAGCGATGGTCCGCTCACCCGTGCGGTGCGCGAGGGCGCCATCTGCTATCTCGACGAGGTGGTGGAGGCGCGCAAGGACACCACGGTGGTGCTGCATCCGCTCACCGACGATCGACGTATCCTGCCGTTGGAGCGCACCGGCGAGACGCTGCAGGTGCCGCCCGGATTTATGCTGGTCGTCTCCTACAACCCGGGTTATCAGAACCTGCTCAAGGGGATGAAACCGAGCACGCGTCAGCGCTTCGTTGCTGTCACGCTCGGCTTTCCCGAGCCACGCCTGGAGGTCGCGATCCTGATCGGAGAGACCGGGATCGAGAGCGCATGGGCCGAGCTGCTGGTGCGGATCGCCGGTTCGCTGCGCGCACTCAAGGACCACGATCTGGAGGAAGGCGTCTCGACCCGACTGCTCGTCTACGCAGCGACGCTGATCCAGGCCGGGATGGACCCACGCGACGCCTGTCTCGCCGCGCTGGTCGAGCCCTTGACCGACGATGCCGAGACCATCGCGGCACTCGCGGAGGTGATCGATGCGACACTCGTTTAAACCGCGCCCGGCGCGGTATGCGATGTCTTTGGAGGGGATCGGCCCCGGTAGAAGTGACCACCGTTGGAGTCGGCGCGTTTTAAAAGCGGTTGAAGCCTCATGAAGAGTACCCGGCCTGAAGGTCAGCGGATCGCTATCGCCGCCGAGTCGTTGTATCTCGCCAACCTGCTGATCCTGCCCGGGATCGGCTTCCTGCTTCTGCTGGCGCTCGCGTTTTGGGGGCGCGAGGGTCGCGCACCGCTGGCGGCCGCGCATCTGGACCAAACGGTCCGCGCGAGTCTCTGGGCCGGAGTGCTCCTGATCATCGTGATCTCCGCGGTCATGGCGATTGCCGGTGCCGGTGCGATGTATGTCTGGACGCTGGTGATCCTCTATTTCATCGTCTGTCACACCACGCTGGTCCTGCTCGGTGTCTTCGGCCTGACCAAGGCGTTGGCTGGACAATGCTGGCGCTACCCCTTGGTCGGGCCGCCGCTGCCGGGCGGGTGTCCTCAGGCAAAACGCCATGTCTAGAACCCGGCTGCAACAGCGGCGTGCCTGGTTTCAGGTCGGTTTCTTTTCGCTCTTCCTGCTGGCGCCGCCGCTGGATCTCTTTCGGATCGATCTGACGCTCGGCCACGCGATCCTGTTCGGGCAGCACTGGACGCTCGGGATCGAGGACTTTCTCGCTGGTCGTACCGGGATCGGGGACGCCACGCTCAACCTCTTCGTCCGCGGTTTCTTGCCGATTTTCGGCGGTGCCGCGCTCTTCTTGTTCATTGCTTGGCGCTACGGGCGTCTCTACTGCGGTTGGCTGTGCCCGCATTTCTCTGTCGTCGAGACGATCAACGCCCTGATGCGCCGCGCCTCCGGCAAACCCAGCATCTGGGAGCGCCGCACCCTGCCGCCGCCGCTGCGCGGTCCGATTCCGATGACGGTGACCGGCGCGCAGGATCCGAGCGCGAAGTCCCCGGCGTCGGCTCCGTATTGGAACCGCTGGTACTGGATCCCGACCCTGCTCGCCGTGGTCGGCTTCGCCTTCCTTTGGGCGCTGGCCCTGCTCACCTATCTCCTGCCGCCCTTCGAGATCTACCACAACCTGCTCAACGGCACCCTGACCCGCAACCAGAGCATCTTCCTGACGGCGGCCACGATCGCGTTCACGGTCGAGTTCCTGCTCGCGCGCCATTTCTTCTGCCGCTATGTCTGCGCGGTCGGCCTGTTCCAGAGCCTCGCCTGGATGGCCAACGATCGGGCCATGGTGGTCGGCTTCGACACCCGCCGCGCCGCCGCCTGCGCCGATTGCGACAACGCCTGCGACCATGCCTGTCCGATGCGTCTGAAGCCGCGCACGATCAAGCGCAAGATGTTCACCTGCACCGAGTGCGCCGAATGCATCTCGGCCTGCACACAGGTCCAGCACGGCGACCCGCAGCAGAGTCTGTTGCGCTGGGTCGAAGGTGCGGAGGCGTTGCCGGTCGTCACCGGACGTCCGAGCACGCCGAATCAGGAATCCGGCCTGCCTTCCGAGTCACGGCACAGGCCCGACAGACACCAAGACAAACCGAGCGACGCGATGGGCCCGTCCTGGACCGCGCAGACAGGCGACGCGACGGCTCGAACCTCATGAACACCGTCGCATCCCGTGCGCCTTTGCGGCTCGACCGCCTTTCCCGGATCCGCTGACCGCCGACATGGAAGAACAAGTCGGAGCACTCTGGCATCGCGCCATCACCCGTCTCTCGGAGCGGCGGCACCCCTTTGCGGCGGTGACGCTCGAAGAGGTGGCCGTCCCGATCGGGATCTTCTTCCGTGCTCTGGGCGGCGACGGCGGACTCCAGGTCGAAGCGGCCGAGGCGAGCGCACACGGGGCCCGTCGCGGGTTCCTGCAACGACTCGCCGGGCTCGACGAAAAGGTCGAGCTGGCCTGGCGCGACGAGCGCTCCTTACGTCTGCCCGCCCGGATCGACCTCTTCCCGGAGCGGGCGCTCAATCGCGATCTCTACATCTGGCTCGCCGGGCTCGCGGCCCAGCAGACAGGCCCGACCCGAGATTGGCTCGTCGAGAGTCAGGACCAGGCCCGCCGGACGCTCGAGCGTTTTCCGGGCCTGCGCCCGCGCTACCGGCGGCTGCTCGATGCCCATCTCGACCTGCGCCCGGATCCGCGTGCCCTGCCGGCGGATGAGCGTGCGCGCGAAGAGGCCATCCGTCTTGCGCTGGAGGATCCCGGCAGTGTCGCGCGGCTCCCGGCGGCGCGCCGTCCGCCGTATCCGGTCGTCCTCTGGCTGCATCCCGATCCCGAGCTCCCGGCCGGCGCCTGGTCGGACCCCTCCGGCGGCGAGTCGCAGGACATCGATCGCGATGCCGCCGTCGAGTCGCTCGGCGAGCGCCGTCGGCGACGTGCCGAGCGGGTCGCCATGCCGGAGAAGGACCAGGGGCTGATCACGATCCGAATGGAGAACATCCTCACCTGGGGCGAGCATGTCCAGGTCGACCGCGGGACCGACGAGGAGGACGATCTCGAGCGCGCCCGCACCGCCGCCGCCGATCTGGATCGCATCTCGGTCGCGCGCGACCGTAAGGCATCCGGCGCGCGTCTCAAGTTCGACCTGGACCTGCCGGCCGAGTCCGAGGACGACCTCGTCCTCTCGGAGGGGATCCTCTTGCCCGAGTGGGACTGGCGAAAGGGCACACTGTGCCCGAATCAGTGTCGCGTGGTCCCGCTCATCGCCGCGGACGCGGCACCCTGCGAGCTGCCCGAGCACCTGCGCCGTACGGCCCATCGGCTGCGTCATCAGTTTCAGGCTCTCGCCCCGGCGCGGGTTTGGCAGCGCGGCCAGTCCGACGGACAGGAGATCGACTTGGACGCCTATCTGCGTTTCGCCACCGATCGCCATGCCGGGGCCGGCACCCATGCCGACGGACTCTATCGCGACATGCGCAAAGGGGCGCGTGATCTGGTGTGTCTACTGCTCTCGGACCTCTCGCTCTCGACCGACACCTGGGTGGACGACCGCGCACGCGTCATCGATGTCATCCGCGACAGTCTCTTTCTCTTCGCCGAGAGCTTGGCAGCGACCGGCGATCGCTTCGGCATGCTCGGATTTTCCTCGCGTCGTCGCGATCCGGTGCGGATCCACAGTCTCAAGGACTTCGACGAGCCGCACGGCGCCGGCGTGCGCGGGCGCATCGCCGCCATCAAGCCCGGCTATTACACCCGCATGGGCGCCGCCATCCGCTACTCGACTCGCCTGCTCGCCGCGCAGCCGGGCGGCCGCCGTCTCCTGCTGATCCTCTCCGACGGCAAACCCAACGACCTCGACCGCTACGAAGGCCGCTACGGGATCGAAGACACCCGCCGCGCCGTCCAGGAAGCCCGTGCCCTCGGCCTGACCTGCTTCTGCGTCACCATCGACGAGCGCGGCAACGACTATCTCCCCCACCTCTTCGGCACCGGCGGCTATGTCGTCATCCGCCGGCCCACCGAGCTTCCGGCGCAGCTCCCGGTTCTTTATGCGCGGCTGACGGCTTAAACCGCGCCCAGCGCGGTGTGCGATGTTTTTGGATGGGATCGGTCTCGGCAGACTTGACGGCCGCTGGAGCCGGCGCGGTTTAGCACGCGACATCCGAGTTCACTCGCTGCCGAGAGCGATTTTCAACGCGAGCCGCTGATGTACGCGGTCGAGTCGCTGCGGATTCATTTCCGCGACTGCCCGGATGTCTATGTGTCTGGAAACATGTTCGTCTATTACGAGCAGGGCAATCCCAAGACCGTCGTGGCGCGCGATGTCTTCGTGGTGATGGGTGCGCCATCGCATGATCGCGCCTCCTACAAGCTGTGGTAGGAACCCAAGGCACCCGACATCGTGCTCGAGATCACGTCCAAGAGCACCTATTCGGAGGACCAAGGCGCCAAACGCGGTGTCTATGCCTTGCTCGGGGTGAAGGAATACTGGCAGTACGACCCGACCGGGGATTATCTGGAACCACGTTTACAGGGTTTGCAGCTCATCGAGCGCAATTATTGGCCGCTGCCCGTGCAGGAGCGATCGGGCTCCGATCTGCTGATGCATAGCGCCGTGCTCGGCCTGGATCTGCGGTTAGAGGAGGGACAACTGCGCTTTCATGACTCCGCCACCGGCGAGCCGCTGCGCAGCCATGCGGAGGCGGAGTTCGCGCGGCAGGAGGCCGAGCAGGCACGACAAGCGGCCAAGCAGGCAAGCCAAGCCGCCGAGCAGGCAAGACAGGATGCCGAGGCGCGTGCCGAGGAGGAGCTCAGACAGCGCCGAGCGTTGGAGGCGCGACTCGCCGAGCTGGAGCAGCGTCTTCAGCATCATTAGTGGTGGATTGAGACGGATTTTGGTCGACTACGTGCCCGCCTTGGGCGGACACGGCCGATCGACGTATCTCTAAGTCGGATTGCAGGGCAAGGTGCACGGTGCGGCTGGCGTGACTCGAAGTCCGACGCTGCACTCGTTGGCAATTGCCGGGGTGACCGCGGAGGCAGCACTGAGCGGGGAGCTGGGGTCGACCCGGGAAAGGATCACGCCTTCCTCGAGTGTCGTGCCCACGAAGATGTAAGCGATTCCATTCGCTGGCTGTCGTTCCGAGCCCGCACCGACGTTGAGGCAGCTCACGAACGCCGAGCCCGAGGGTGTGGAGATCGTATAGTCGTATGACGGCGTTGCCCACAGATCTTCCGGCAGGTGAGTCGAGCCGAAGATGGCGGCCGCGGCCATAAGGGCGACCCCTCCCTGCTTGCTGCGCCTGCGCAGGAAGGCGTAGGTCGCTACGACCAACAACAAACCGAGCAGGGCAGTGGCCCACGGACTCAAGGGCACTGGCTGCGCGGTTCCCCAAGCGATATTCCACCCCGGGGCCTGCTGAGCAAACGCGGACGATACCGCACCTACAGCCAGAGCGATTGCAGCGACGACCTTTTCACCTGTTCTCATCCCGAAATCTCCAGTTCTTGATTCGTGGGCGACGCGACCCCGCCGGTACCCCCTTGCACCAAGGCATCGGCGCCGCGCGCGGGAGTTTGACGCCTGCGGTCCAGCGCACACAAGGGAAAGGTGTGATCGCAGTGAAGCTCAGGATCATTTTCACGCGCGCCGGGACGGTTGCATCTGCGTTTCTGAACGAAAACGCATTGATCACCCGCCCATCCAGAGTGAAGAGTCTTCGATTCGCCTTTCCTCGGCTTGAGTCTCACCGTGGCGGCGGAGCGCTCCACGTCGGGTCGGCCTTGTGTGTCTCGGACAACAAGGCGTCGATCCGCTCGGCGATCTCGGCGGCCGGTGTCGAGTAACCGAACTTACGGATATAGCTCCCGTCGGGGCCGAGGAGATACATGCCGGCGCTGTGGTCGACGTGGTAGCGATCGGCCGGTGCGCCCGGCTCGGTGACCTTCCGGTAACGGGCGTTGAAGTTTTGAGCGGCGCGATCGATGAGCGATGCAGAGCCGGTGAGACCGATGATGCGCGGGTGAAAGTAGGCGGTATAGGTCGCCAGCACCTGCGGGGTATCGCGCTGCGGATCGACCGTGATGAAGATCGGCTGAACGCGTTCCGCCCGATCGCCCAACTGCTTCAGGATCGCCGCGGCCTCGACCAGCGTGGTCGGGCAGATGTCCGGACAGTAGGTGTAACCGAAGGCGATGAGCTGGAATTGACCGGGGAAATCGGCGTTGGTGACGGCCCGTCCGTTGGCGTCCATCAGGAGATAACGTCCGCTCGGCGGGGACTCGTCGTCGGCTGGCGCATCGGCGGCGTCGACCGATCCCGTGGCTATGCCGGCTGCCAGAAGCAATGCTGCAACCAGCGGCGCGACGACGGGGATCTTCATGATCCGGTCTCGTCGTTCGACAGGGACGGCTCGGCGCCGGGCGGTTGCGGCTCCGACGGTTCCGGTTTCGCCTGCTCCGGTTTCGCCTGCTCCGGGTTCGCTTGTTCGGGGAAAACCGCCTTCAGTGCTTCCGCCGATTCCGCCAGTCGCGCCGCCAGATCGGCCGCGGTCGGACAGGGCGCGTCGTCCTTGGTCGCCGCGAGGAAGGCAGCGTTGGTCGCCGTCTCGAAGAGGGTTCCGTAGCGGCGGGTCTTGGGCGCATAGCCGATGATCAATGCCTTCGCCTCGCTGGACGCATCGAACTGCCGACAGGCCAACGCTTGGCCGTTCAGCGTTCCCAACGTCCGGACCTCTGGGAAGCCGACCTCGGTCGACTCGGTCGGATCGGCGAAAGCGAGCCCCGTGGACATCAGCAACAGACCGGTCAGGATCGGAAATCTCATGCGGGGCCTCCAAGGTTTCGGCGGGGTCGGTGTCTTCGCGGGTGTGCTCGGGTCGCCGACGACCTCTGTTCTCATCATCCGGATCAAAACCAAGCTCGATTCTCAGCATAGAGCAAGGGGACTCAGATCCCTTGACGGAGATCAAGCGCGGCAGACCGGCGCTGCCTCGCGATCGTGTAGCGCCTGGATCCGCTCCAGTGCGTCTGCCCCCAGGACACGCTGCGCGACCCCGAACAACTCCTTCTCCTCGAACCGGATGTGATCCGCAAGCGCTTCGGCGAATGCGGCGAGGTCTTCCGGTCCGCCCGCATCGATCATGGCACGCATTCTCAGATGCTCGGCCAGGGTTCGCTCCACCAGCACGCCTTCGCCGGCCGCTTGCAGGGCCGGCAACAGTCCGCGCTCTTCGAGCTTGAAATGGGGCTCGAGCTCATCGGCGAAGCGTTGCCTCAGATCTGCCCAGGCGGCCTCGCGGGCGTCGGGTGCTTTTCGCGCCAGCTCACGCGCCCGCCGAGCGATGACCAGGCCAGTGTGATGCTCGCTCGACAGGCGCCGCAAGGGTTCGATGCGCTGCATGGATCCTCTCCTCGCTTCTGGTCTCGGGCTTGCCGGTCTCTGGGTTTCGGGCGTCCGGGTTTCGGGCGTCCGGGTTTCGAGCAAAGGGGCCAAATCAAGGGCTTTGATCGCCTGGACTGCGAGCTCCCAACGGCCCTCGCCGCACAGACCGCTGATGCCGGCCTGCTCATAGGCCGCCGACGCGGCCTGCAGGCAGGCCGACTTGATTCGCTCCGCAAGCTCGACCCGATCGGTCACGACTGCTTCATCTCGGGAGCCGGGCCGGGTGCATGCGGACGCTCCGGCGGGTGTTCGGACCCGGCGATCGGCTCGGGCGTGCACTCCGTGGACGTGCCGCCGTCGGCAGGCGATCGTTCCGCGATGACGGCGCGCAAGGTCGACAGCGCCGTTTCGAGCACGGGCGATTCGCTTTCCAAGGGATAGACCACATAGGCCGGCAACAGAAACCTCGGGCTGTCGGGCGCAACGTGCAGGCATCCTGCGCGCACGTAAGGTGCAGCGACCCGCTCGGGGACGAAGCAGGTTCCACCGTTGGCCAGAATCAACTGGAGACCGAGCCAGCCGATGTTCGCCATCTGGGCCGGTCGCTCCAGATCCGGGTAGACCTTGCTGTGCTGGGCGTAGAAGGTCGGCCCCCAACTCACGTAGACATAGCCGTCGTCCAGCTCGGTGCGTTTCGGGTCGCTGGTCACCAGGACCAGGGTCTCGTCGAACAAGTGCTCGACCTGCAGCCCGGCGCTGTGCTGGGGCGTGTACATCAAGGCGAGGTCCAGCGTGCCTTCGACGATACGCCGCATCAGGTCGTCCTCGAAACCGATCTCGCTGCTCAGCGAGACGTCCGGGGCAAGCTCGCGCATCCGCCCGGCCCAGAGCGGCAGAAAACCGTCCCACAAGGCGATACGGGCACCGACCGTGATGCTGGCCCGAAAGCGGCTCGGCAGACCCACGTCGTGGCGTGCCTGCTCGAGGGTGAGCACCAGGGTCTTGGCGTGCCGAAGGAACCGCCGGCCTGCGGGCGTGAGTGTCGCGCCCGAGCGGTTGCGCACGAACAAACGGGCGTTCAGGTAAGTCTCGAGGCCCTGAATGCGCGCGCTGACCGTGGATTGAGTGACGTGCACGCGGTTGGCAGCCTCTTGGAAGCTCCCGTGCGCGGCGACTGCCAAGAAGGTTCTGACCTGGTCAATGTCCATAAGCCGCGTTCGGCATGGCATGCGCTCGTGTCATCTTTGTCCGCCTTTGTATCAATCCCCACGCGCTGGAGCAAACGCGGCTTCAGTTCTTTGGCATCGAAAGATCCGATATCTACCGCCGAAAGGATTCGTTTGTCTCGGGTTCAAGTAGAGGCTAATTTGATGATATAGATCAAAATCGATGGAGTCGGAGACAAGACCATGATTGACGTGAAGGTGTCCATGAAGGTCACGAACGAGCCGCTGAAACGCACACCAGTGGTCCTCAAGCTGGACGCGGACGGGTCCGAGACCGCGCCTGTCCTCACCGACCGCGCGGGCCTGGCGCGCTTCGATCTGCCGCCGACCAGCGGCAAGGTGTTGGTGTCCGGAGTCGAGCGTTTCGACGGGCGCCTCGACGGGGAGATCCCGATCGAGCTTTGGTCGATCACCCAATCCGAGCGCGACTCGAAGGGGCTGCCGGGCGAGTTTCCCTCCGGCAGCAACGCCTACCCGAGCATGACCACGCGCAGCATCCAGGTCGGCGACCGCGCGATCCTCACAGACAGCGAAGGGTACCTCGTGGATCCGTCGGATTGGTCCGAGGACTTTGCCCGCGCCTTGGCTGCCTACGACGGGCTCGAGCTGAACGCCGAGCACTGGGAGATCATTCGCTTCCTGAGAGCCAGCTATGCCAAGCATGGCACCCAGGCCATGGTGCGCGACATGATCGCCCATTTCCGAAAGGTCTGGGGCAGCGAGAAGGGCAGCAATCGCTATCTGCATCGACTCTTTCCGCGCGGCGGGCCGCAGAAGCAAGGCAACCGGTTGGCCGGCCTGCTACGCACGAAGGGCGAGCACTGAGCGCCAGCAAGCGTTCACGCCCCTCCCCCCCGGCCCCCTCACGCGAGGGGAGGGGGAGACGCCAATGCCTGGTTTAGACGTGCTCCCTCCCCCCTCGCGGGGGAGGGCTGGGGAGAGGGGGTTGCGCAGTCGGATGAGGTCGATTCAGGTTTGCGGCCCCGCTCTTGAAGGCGCCGGCCGGAGCAGGGCAGCGAACCGTCGATAGGTACGCGCGACGCCGATCAGCAACAGGAGCAGCACCAACGAGGACAGCGCGAGCGCGATGCCCGCCGGGCGGGCCAGCACCGGAACCCACAGGCTACCCGCGAGCAGTGCCAGGGCGAGGAGATGCAGGCCGAATTGAACCCGTGCCCATCGCGTCGACAGCAGACTACCCATATGCGGGATGCGCAGGTCGAACCGTCCGCTCCCGAGCTGGCGATGCTGTAGGTGAAACCAGGTCAAGAACGGCAGGATCTTAAAGAGCATACCGGCCGGTAGCCCGACGCCTACCCCCACCAGCAGGAGCACGCCGATCAGGGTCGGCGGTGCTGCGAAGGTCCAAGCAAGCGCAGCGCCGCAGAGGCTCAGCATCGCTGCCCACCAGTGCAGCAATGTCGGGTCGAGTCTCGGTCGCTCGCGAAGGCTGATCAAGCGCAAGGTGATGAAGGCAAAGCCGATGAAACCGAGCGCGATCGTACCGAAGACGGCCTGCCCGACGAGGTCGGCCCCCATGATCCAGGCAGCGCTCGCCGCGCCGACCCCGACCAGGACGGCCGGTGCAAACCAGCGCCGCATCGGCGCCGGATAGGTCGGGGTGACGTAGAACATAGGCAGGACCTGGACGGCCACGCCGACCACCAGCAGCCCGACCCAGCCCATCAACCCCCAGGCTGCATGCGTATCGACCCAACGGGTGTGCTCCGCAACCCGGATCCACCCCTGGAGGACGGCGACCAGCAACAGCCCCAAGGCAACCGTGACCGCCAGGGCCAGGGCGGCCGTGCGCAGCGCCAGCAGGGTCCCCGGCGCACCGCGTGCCCGCACCAGGGCGATGCCGACCGGGATCACGAAGACCAGAAATCCCAGTGCCGCGGCACCGGCGCCGACCCGGATCAGGGTCGGGCCGCTTCCCGCTAGCCCCCAAGCCAGCCCGGCGGCACCGACGGTGAGCAGGAGATGCGTCGCCGTGCCGACCAGGCGCACCGCCGGGACCGCTGCACCGGCGACGACGGGCAGCATCTGCAGAAGTGCACCACACATGATTAGACCGAGATACCCGATGGCAATCAGGTGGGTCGCGGCGAGTGCGCCGGGCATCCAGCGCGAGACCAAGAGGGTCGGGCCCTGCCAGGCCAAGAGCAGCCCGGCGGCGATCGCAAACAGCGGCGCGGTCAGGAAGAAGCGCGCGGGGATGTCGATCGGCGGGGCCTGATCGAGTGAGAGTCCGCCGGTGCCCATCATTTTTTTGAACCGCGTCCGGAGCGCCTGGGGTCGCTTTGTCGTTTAGAGGCAGCGTTGCGGACACCTGAAGCTATTGGCGCGACGCGGTTCAAAAAAACGAATAAATTGATCTTTTTAAACCGCGCGGCTCCGACGCTCGTGAGCAGGGACAAACCTGGAATCCGAGCACTGAACACCGCATGGCCCAACGCGCGCGGTTTAAAAACGGCTCGCACCCTGTTGCCGCAATCGACTGACCGGACGCTGATGCTTCGGCACGGGCGAGATCAGGATGCGATACCGATCGTCCTCGGAGCTGATCTCCCAGCGATAGCCCATGCGTCGCAGCATGTCGTAGAGCGGATAGGGCTCGCGACGATGGAGTACGCACAGGCGATCATCCGGCGGCAGGTCGGCGAGCGCATCGAGGATCCGCTCCATCGGCTCCGGGGCGGGAAGATCGCTGACGTCGAGTGTTCTGTCCATGGTTTAGCCCGCCTGCAGTCGGTTCAGAATTTTTGTGGTCTGGTCACCCAGACTCTCCTCGGCCATCGGATAGAGGATGCCTTCTTCCTTCGAGTTGTGCTGCTGGATCACCAGATGGAGCGTCTCCAGGATCCCGAGACAGGCGTCTGCATCCTGCTCGTCGACCGCCTCGTTGAGCTCCTCCACCAAAGCGCGCATTTGGCCGTGCTCCATGGTCATCATACCGGTCGGCCCGGATGCCCAGGGGCTGATGGCGACCAACTCCGGAAACAGCACCTGCTCCTCCATGTCGAAATGGCCGATCAGGGCCTTCGAAAAAACGGTTGCCTGCTCCGCGAGTCGCTTCCAATCGCCGCCCGAGACCGCCTGCTCGCAGGCGGCGAGCAGCTGATCACAGCGCTGATGGTCGTCGGTCATGAAGGTGGCGATCGAGTCGGTCATGGCGAATCCTCCGGTTGAATGACCCGGCATTCTCCCGGCATGGCGCGGTGCGTCCTTGACCTAGGTCAGATCCCATCGTACGCGATCGCGCCGGCAAGACCTG
The DNA here is from genome assembly GCF_900106925.1 of Thiocapsa roseopersicina. Lineage (GTDB taxonomy): Bacteria > Pseudomonadota > Gammaproteobacteria > Chromatiales > Chromatiaceae > Thiocapsa > Thiocapsa roseopersicina. Next base: position 10,348 of record NZ_FNNZ01000009.1, on the reverse strand, counting down.
CATTTCCGAGTCGCCCGGGCGGATTTGACCTGTGTCAAGGACGACGAGGAGGTCGACTGTCAATCTTCATTGACACTCACCATCGGCCGGGGGCTCGACGCATGCGCATTCTCTTCATCCACCCAAATTACCACTCGGGCGGCGCCGAGATCGCCGGCAATTGGCCGCCGGCGTGGGTGGCCTATCTCACCGGTGCGCTCAAGACCGCGGGCTTCACCGAGGTGCGCTTCGTCGACGCCATGACCAACGATCTGTCCGAGGAGCAGGTCCGCGCCGCCATCGTCGCCTATCGCCCCGACATCGTCGGCTGCACGGCCATCACGCCCTCCATCTATAAGGCCCAGCGTCTGCTCGAGATCGTCAAGGAGGTTGATCCGAAGATCGTCACCGTCCTCGGCGGCGTGCATGCGACCTTCATGTATCAGCAGGTCCTCGGCGAGGCGCCCTGGATCGACGCCATCGTGCGAGGCGAAGGCGAGGAGATCATCGTCGATCTGGTCCGCACCATCGACGAAGGCCGTTGGCCCGAGGAGCGCGGCAAGGTCAAAGGCATCGCCTACGCCGTCGACGGCAAGATCATCGCCACCCCGGCCGCCCCGACCGTGAAGGACCTGGACGCCATCACACCCGACTGGGGTGTGCTGGAGTGGGACAAGTACAACTACATCCCGCTCAACAAGCGCGTCGCCATCCCGAACATGGCCCGCGGTTGTCCCTATACCTGCTCTTTTTGCTCGCAGTGGAAGTTCTGGCGCGACTACCGCATCCGTGATCCCAAGAAGGTTGTCGACGAGATCGAGACCCTGGTGCGCGACCACGACGTCGGTTTCTTCATCCTCGCCGACGAGGAGCCGACCATCAATCGCAAGAAGTTCATCGCCTTCTGCGAGGAGCTGATCGAGCGCAATCTCGGGATCCTCTGGGGCATCAACACCCGCGTCACCGACATCCTGCGCGACGAGGACGTGCTGCCGCTCTATCGCAAGGCCGGCCTGATCCATGTCTCGCTGGGCACCGAGGCCGCGGCGCAGCTCAAGCTCGACCGCTTCAACAAGGAGACCACGGTCGCCGACAACAAGCGAGCGATCGGTCTGCTGCGCGATGCCGGGATCCTCACCGAGGCGCAGTTCATCGTCGGGCTCGAGAACGAGACCGCCGAGACGCTCGAAGAGACCTACCAGATGGCGCGCGACTGGAAGCCGGACCTCGCCAACTGGGCCATGTACACCCCCTGGCCCTTCACGGATCTCTTCCGCGAGCTGGGCGACAAGGTCGAGATCTTCGACTACGAGAAGTACAACTTCGTCACGCCCATCATCAAGCCGGCCGCCATGGATCGCGCCGAGCTGCTCGACCGCGTCATGCACAACTATCGCCGCTTCTACATGCACAAGGCGCTCTTCTCCTACCCTTGGGCAGGCAGCGGCGAGCGGCGGCGTTATCTGCTCGGCTGTCTGAAGGCATTCTTGAAGGCAGGTTTCGAGCGCAAGTTCTACGATCTGGGCAAGGTCAACTACTGGGGTCCGCAGTCCAAGAAGAAGGTCGACTTCCACTTCGACCCCAAACGCACCCGTGTCGCCGAGGGCGGCACCGACTGGAAGGCCAAGCACAGCCGCAAGATCAAGGGCGACGTCCAGGCGCAGATCATGGCCTGCGGCGGCGGCAAGGACCAGCTCGATCAGGCCGAGATCGATGCCCTCACAGTCGCGCCGCCGACACTGCCCAAGACCGCCGCCAAGGCGTCGGTCAAGGTGATGATCGAGTAGGGAAGGGCCTCACTCAACAGACCGGCCACCCAAACCCTCAGGGGCTCGTGACACCGTTGCGCGGTGTCACGCATGCCCCTTGGCGCTCTGCGCCGCGTGACGCCCGCGGTGCGTCGCCCCGATTACCGCCCCATCCAACCTGGACCGATGTGTCAGCGGATCAAGGCATCGCCGCGTTCGTGTCGATTTCTGATCGCTCTGCGATCACCATCACCTCCGTCGTGGTGTCTCTGCGGCGGATCCAGTTCTCAGACCCGACGGCGATTCGACTCTCCCCGGAGAGTGGGCACCCCGCACCTTTGACCTGAGTCAAGGCCGACACGCGGCTCCATCCCCATCCTTCTCGAACGGCTCCCCCGAGTCGCTCGCCATTGCTTTTGAGCCCCCAATGAACCTTCCCAAGCCAAGCCTGCGTGTCGTCTTCCTGCTCGCGGTGCTCGTTCCGCTCATCGGCGCCTTCCTCTGGCTGGCGCTGACCTCGGGTCCGCTGGCCCCGGTGCCCGTGACCCTGACCACCGTCGAGATGCGTCCCGTCACCCCGACCCTGTTCGGGGTTGGCACGGTCGAGGCGCGGTATACGTACCGCATCGGCCCGACCTATGCCGGGCGGGTGCGGCGGGTCGAGGTGCAGGTGGGTGATCGGGTCGAGGCCGGCCAACTGCTCGGGGAGATGGACCCGGTCGATCTCGACGACCGCGTCGCCGCGGCGGACGCGGCACTGCGCCGCGCCGAGTCCGGCGTGGTCGCGGCCCATGCCCAAGTCGGCGATGCACAGGCGCGGCGGGACTTCGCCGGCGCCCAGGTCGCGCGCTACGAGCAGCTTCTGCTGTCGCGCACGGCCAGCGAGGATACGGCGGAGGCCAAGCGTCAGGAGGCCCAGGTCGCCGAGGCGGGTCTGGCGCTGGCCGTAGCCAATCTGGAATCCGCGGAGCAGGATCTCGTGCGGGTCCGCGCGGAGCGCGAGGCATTGGTGCAGCAGCGGGCCAATCTGCGCCTGATCGCGCCGGTGGACGCACTGGTGGTCTCGCGCGACGCCGAGCCCGGCAGCACCGTCGTAGCGGGACAGTCGGTCGTGGAGGTGATCGACCCGAGTCATCTCTGGATCGATGTCCGCTTCGATCAGCTCGGCGCCGGGGCGCTGCGTGCCGATCTGGGGGCCCGCATCGCGCTGCGCTCGCTGCCGCTGGACACCTTGCCCGGCGAGGTGCTGCGGATCGAGCCGCGGTCCGACGCCGTCACCGAGGAGTTTCGCGCGAAGATCGCATTTTCGACGCTGCCCGAACCGCTGCCCGAACCGCTGCCCCGACTCGGCGAGCTGGCCGAGGTGACCGTGGCCCTGGAGCCGCTTGAACCGGCCCCGGCGCTGCCCAATGCCGCCTTGCACCGTCGCGACGGCCAGCTCGGCGTTTGGGTGCTGGATGACGGCGGTCCGCGCTTCGCCGCGGTCGAGACCGGCGCGCGTGACCTGGAGGGTTGGGTCCAAATCCGCGACGGCCTGGCGTCCGGCGATCGGGTGATCCTGCACTCCCGCGTCCCGCTCAGGCCCGGCCGTCGGGTCGAGATCGTCGAGCGGATCCCCGGCCTGCCCCGATGATCAGCCTCGCCGGGCGCGACATCCTCCATGCCTGGGGCAAGTTCGTCTTTACCGGTGTGGGTCTCGGACTCCTGATCGGCGTGACGCTCTCCATGGCCGGCATCTACCGCGGCATGGTCGATGATGCCGAGGTGCTGCTCGACAACAGCGGGGCGGACCTCTGGGCGGTGCAGAAAGACACGCTCGGACCTTACGCGGAGCCGTCCACCCTCGCCGACGACCTCTACCGGGGCATCCTGACCTTGCCGGGCGTCGCGCGTGCGGCCAACGTCACCTATCTGACCATGCAGGTGCGGCCCGTCGCCCCCAATCAGGCCGCCTCGAATCAGACCAGCGATCCGGCCGGCGACGAGGCCGCGCGCGAGCGCCGCGCCATGATCGTCGGCGTGGTCCCCGGCGGTTTCGGCGAGCCCGGCCAACCGCCCTTCCTGGTCGCCGGGCGCCATCTCACGCGCGGTCATTACGAGGCGGTCGCTGACGTGACCACCGGCTTTCGCCTCGGCGAGCAGGTGCGCATCCGCCGCAACCTCTACACCATCGTCGGGCTGACCCGGCGCGCGGTCTCCTCGGGCGGTGACCCCATGGTCTACATCCCGCTGAAGGACGCCCAGGAGGCGCAGTTTCTGAAGGACAACGACGCCATCATCGCGCAGCGTCGCCGCACCGCGGCCAACCCCGTCTTCAACCGACCCGGTCAGCCGGAGGTGCTCGATGCCGTGCTGGCCGCCCAGACCCAGAGCAGCTCGGTGAACGCCATCCTGGTGCGTCTCGAGCCCGGCGCCGACGCCGATGAGGTCGCCGCCGACATCCGACGCTGGAAGCACCTGACCGTCTACACCCGCGCCGAGATGAACGAGATCCTCCAGGCCAAGCTGATCGCCACCTCTGCCCGTCAGATCTTCATGTTCCTGGTGATCCTCTCGGTGGTGAGCGCGGCCATCGTGGCCTTCATCATCTACACCCTCACGCTCGGCAAGATCCGCGAGATCGCCGTACTCAAGCTCATCGGCACGCGCAACCGCACCATCGCCGGGATGATCCTGCAACAAGCGGTCGGGCTCGGGGTGATCGGTTTCGTCGTCGGCAAGACCGTGGCGACCCTCTGGGCGCCCATCTTTCCCAAATACGTCCTGCTGCTCCCCGGCGATGCCGCGCGTGGATTCCTGGTCGTGGTCATCATCTGTGTGCTGGCAAGCCTGGTCGCCATCCGCGCCGCGCTCCGGGTCGATCCGGCGGAGGCCATCGGTGGCTGACGACACACAAGGCATCCGCATCGAGGGGTTGCGCAAGCGCTACGGCAGCGGCGACACCGCGGTAGACGCGCTCAAGGGTGTCGACATGGCCGTCGCCCCGGGCGAGGTGGTCGGACTCGTCGGGCCCTCGGGGTCCGGAAAAAGCACCCTGCTCAAGTGTTTGGGTGCCGTGATCGAGCCCACCGGCGGGCGCATGATCCTGGGCGATCATCCCATCTACGACGACGGCTGGCGCATCCGCGATCTGCGCGCCCTGCGTCGGGACAAGATCGGCTTCGTCTTCCAAGCGCCTTATCTCATCCCATTCCTGGACGTCACCGACAACGTTGCCCTGCTGCCGATGCTCGCGGGTCGTCCCAACGGCGAGTCGCGCGAGCGGGCGCGCGAGCTGCTCGCGGCGCTGGATGTCGAGCATCGCGCCCGCGCCATGCCGTCGCAGCTCTCCGGCGGGGAGCAACAGCGTGTCGCCATCGCCCGCGCCCTGGTCAACCGCCCACCGGTGATCCTCGCCGACGAGCCCACCGCACCGCTCGACAGCGAGCGCGCCCTCGGCGTCATCCGCATCCTCAACCGCATGGCCCGGCAGTATCGCACCGCCGTCATCGTGGTCACCCACGACGAGAAGATCATCCCGACCTTCCGGCGCATCTATCACATCCGCGACGGGCGCACGCACGAGGAGGCAGGGGAGGGAAGGGCGTTGGATTAGCCCGAAAGCGGTCATCGGTTACGTCGAGGCGACAGGCGATTGCCGGGGAAAGCGACAAACAGATCACGCAACGGCACTATTCCCGGGCCGCCGGCACGATGGACAGTGGCTGATCGGTGCCGTCGCGCTCGACCGTGACGGTCACGGGCTCGTCGGCCTTCAGCGCATTGAGCGCATAGGTGTAGTCGTAGATGTTCTCGATCCTGCGGCCGGCGACCGAGACGATCAGGTCGCCGGCACGCATGCCGCCGCGCTCGGCCGGTCCGTCCTTGGCCACCCCGTCGACCAGCACACCCTTCAGGTCCGTCTTGTCGTAGGCCGGGATGGTGCCGAGATAGGCGCGGAGGTTGGCGCGGCTTGCGCCCGTGCTCGGTTTCTCCTGCGCGATATAGTCGGGTGCCGTGTCGCGGACCGCGACGGCCGCGGCGAGGAGACCGGCGAGACGCGCGACGCGGGTCAGACCCTCGTAGTTCAGCCGATCGGCGGTGTCGCGCGAGGTGTTGTAATCCTGGTGTACGCCGGTGAAGAAGCTCAGGACCGGCACGCCGGCGAGATAGAAGGAGGTCGAGTCGGTCGGCAGATAGGCATCGTCCTGGACCTGCACCGGCAGGCCGACCGGGACATTGCGCCGTTCGATCTCCCCGCGCCAGAGGCTGCTCGATCCGGCGCCTTGGATGCTGAGATGCGAATCCAGGCGACCGATCATGTCGAGGTTGAGATAGGCCAGCACCTGCTCGCCGAGACCCTCATCGCCCGGGGTGCGCGCCTCGACGAACGCGGCCGAGCCGAGCCGACCCATCTCCTCGCCGGTCCAGGCCGCGAAGATCACGTCATGACGCAGATCGAGCGCACCGCGGGCCTTGCGGCTCGCCAAATCTTCGGCAATCTCCAGCAGCGCGGCCACGCCCGAGGCATTGTCGTCGGCGCCGGGATGGATGCGTCCGGGTGTGTCGTCGCGCGAGTCGAGCCTCGTGCCGTCGCCGATATGGTCGACATGGGCGCCGACGATCACCACCTCCTCGCTCGGGCGCTCGCCCGCACGCAGGCGCCCGAGGACGTTGCGATCGACCGAGTCCTCGCGTTGCAGACGGATGTCGGCGGCCAGCCGAAGATTCGGCAGCGCAAAACCCGACACGGCATCGCCGCCGTCGAGTGCCTGCTGGACCGCAGCGAGATCCTTGCCCGCAGGGGCGAGCAATTGCTGTCCGAGCGCATCTGTCACGGAGATGACCGGGAGACTGCCGGGGCCCGCGCCGGCCTCGTTCTCGAGCGCGACGAGCTGATCCTTGAACCGGGCGCTCGGGCCGCTCACCAGGACGAGGCCGCGCGCGCCCTGCTCGCGCGCCACCATCGCCTTGAAGCGCAGATCCGCGTATTCGCTCAGATGTTGACGACGCTCGGGCGAGACGTCCTCGGGCAGACCGCGAAAGGCCAGGACCCAGCGGTCGGCGACCTCGAGATCCCGATAGCTGTCGTAGGCCGGCTGACCCTCGGCGGCGGGCGCGACGATGCCGTAGCCCACGAAAACGGCCTCGGCCGGCTCGACCGCCCCGCTGCCCGAAAAGGCAAGCGGCCGCCAATCCTGGTCGACCGTGAGCTCGGCGGCTCGGCCATCCGTGTCGGTGAACGTCAGCCGATTGCCCTCGGTAAGGGTGACACCCGAGATAAAGCGATAGGGCTGGAACCAGTCGCCTTGATCGCCGGCGGGTTGGAGCCCGATGCGGGTCATCGCGTCCGCGACATAGTCGGTTGCGAGACGACTGCCCGCGGTCCCCGTCATGCGGCCGGCCATGGGCTCGGCCGTGAGCGCGTCCACACGGGTTCTCAGGTCCTCGGCGGCGATCTCGGCGCGGGTCGGAGCGGGCATCCCCATGCCGGATGTCGGGTCCGGCGGTGTCGCGGTGTCCTCGGTTGTGTCCAGTCCGAGCAGTGCGCGCGCGGCGGCATCATCCCAGTCCGCGATGAAGATCTGCGCCTGCTTGTCCACCGTGCGGCTGCTCGCCCAGGAGAGCTGCTTGCCGTCGGGCGTGAAGACGGGCAGACCGTCGAAACCGGGGGTGTCGGTCACGCGCACCGGCGGGCGTCGTCCGTCGCTGTCGACGATATAAAGCTCGAAGTTGTCGTAGCCGTGCGCGTTGTTCGCGAAGATGATGTAGTCGCCGCTCGGGTGGAAGAAGGGCGCCCAGGACATGACGCCGAGCCGGGTGATCTGCCGCTGGTCGCTGCCGTCGGGCCGCATGGTCCAGATCTCCGCGACCTTGCCGGCCTCGTCGAAGCGCCGCCAGACGATACGGCTGCCGTCGGCGCTGAAGAAGGGGCCGCCGTCGTAGCCGGGCGAGTCGGTGAGTCGGCGCACCTGGCCACCGTCGGCGTCCATGATGTAGATCTCCATGGAACGCGAGGCATCCTGCTCCAAGGCAGCGCGCGCGTCATCGGAGAGATCGCCGACGTAGGCATGACGATTCGAGGCGAACACGATGGTCTTACCGTCCGGTGACCAGGAGCCCTCGGCATCATAGCCCTCGGCGGTCGTGAGACGGCGCAGGATGTTGCCCCGGGCGTCCGCCTCGTAGATCTCGTAGGCCGCATCGAAGCTCCAGGAATAGCGGCTGCCTTGTCCCGAGGCGCGTTTCTCCAGCTCCTCGCGTTGCGCCGCCTCGGCGCCGGGATCCTCATGCGTGGAGGCATAGAGGACGCGATCGCCCTGCGGATGAATCCAGGCACAGGTGGTCTTGCCGATGCCGGGCGAGACGCGGCGCGTGTCCCCGGTCTCCAGGTCGAGCAGATAGATCTGGTAGAAGGGATTCCCGGACTCGCGCTCGCTCTGGAAGATCATGAGCCGGCCATCGGCGCTGAAATACCCCTCGCCCGAACGCCTGCCTTCGAAGATCAGCTGACGGGGGTTCGACAGCAATTGCGCCTCGTGACCGGGGGAGGCGTCGGCCAGGGCGAGCGCTGAACCGGAGACAAGTCCGGCTACGGCAAGTGCGGTCGTGCAACGGAGCAATCGGTGCATGGGTCGGACATCCTCGGGTGGTGTCGATGTGCCGCTAGAGCGGTTCTGATTTTCGTAAGGGTAAGGGCGTCGGGCAGCGGTCACAAACCCTCGGACGCGAGCACGAAGTCATCGTGCATGCGTTGGATTGGTCGAGCACCGAGCATGGCACCGATTTCGCCGATGCGATGCATCGGGCCTTCTGCGGGTCTGCTGGCTGGCCACCAAGTCCGAAACGCGTATTTCATCGATCGGATCGGGTCTCGATGCGGACTTTGTGGCCAATGCCGCCGCGGTGGGTCCGAACTCTCGGAAGGAAGCAGGGAACGGATCCGTGGTCGGTCTCCGGTTCCCTCGGGTCCAATTCATAAGTTGCTTCACGAAAACGAATCAGACAAAACCCGTGACCAAATGGATCGGAGAAGGTGACGTGGGTAGCGCCGTGCCAGATCTCTACATTTGATTCGCGTACAGCGCCCGCGTTTTCTGCCTTTACGATCGCCTCATCGAGGTCGGCGACCACGAAATCGATATGAACCGGTGTCCAGTGACGAGAATAGTGTCGTTTTTGCTCGTTATCGGCGTTTGCGGTGCTGCCCGTCGCATGTTCCAGCAAGTAGATATTGACGGCGCCGCACGATAGCTCTGCGGCCGTATCATCCAGGCGCCGTTCAAGCTGACATTCGGTGGCCGCAGTATAGAATTCGATAGCACGCTCAATGTCGGGGACATCGATGTTGATGATTGCGCTCATGAGCTCGCTCCACGCTCTCTTGCCCACCTGAAGTTCTGTTCTCGGGTCGTCGAGCGTTGCTCGCGCGACCCAGTCCATTCGGCCATCCGCTGGTTGCCAGCGCGGCAGCCCGGGTGCTCTCCCACTGCGTGCGGGTCCGCCGTGATCGGCAGCCATGCCTGATCGCCTCGACACTGTTCCTGACTGCGTTCGCCATCCTCATCGGCATGCTCTTGCCCTGGCGGGCTTCCTATCAAGTCACAGTCGCGCAGGCCGCCGCGCCGGGGGCCTCGTCGAGCTTCATCTTCCAAGGCATAGGAATGGTCGCGCTCCCGGTGAGTCTCATCGACATCACCACGATCCGCTGGATTTTTCGCGGAAAGGTCTCGGCCGATCGGAGCTATGACTAGTGATCTGCCCGAGGGTGTGTCCGAGCACCACCCATCCGGAGATCCTATACTTCATCGTATCATTGACAACGGAGCCCGAGATGAAACAAAAAGCCATAACTGTCTCTGTCGTTATCGTCGTCATCGTCCTTGCTTTTCTGTGGCTGCTCTGGGGGCCAGATTCCTGGAAGGTTCAAATCACGGGTATGACCGGCGACGGGCGCACGGTGCAGTATCGGATCGAGACGGTCTACGCCGATACCTCGGACACACTCGTCTTCAGAAACGCAGACGCGGGCTTCCTGCTCCCCTACTTCAAGTTCGACTCGGCGGACCTGCAAGCCAAGGCCAGCCGCATCTCGCGGAACTGTCCGCAGACCCCGGTCAAGGTCCACGGCTACGGCATGCGCATCCAGTTCTTGGATATGTTTCCCAACGCCACGTCCATCGATGCGCCCGAGAACTGCAGCGAAGCACCGGGCAAAGAAGGCGAGAGCGCTTCTTAGCTGCGGTGGTCTCCCTCGCCGACCCCGAGCGGGTCGCGAGGGCGTGCCCACGGAGCCTCCGGGAAGACGACGAGCACGCGCAGGCGTGGCGGATTAGACGAGGCAATCGCGCAAACGCCGAAGACCGAAAAGCGCCGTTTCTTTGCGAATCGGTGCCTCCCGCAAGCGCGAAGGTACGAGGGATAAACTTCCGTAACACATAAATCCGTCCCCTTTTCCCATCTCCGCCCCCGAGGTGGTTCCCATGTCGCACTCACGACCCTGTGTCTTCGCTCTTCCCTGGCTGTGGCTCCCGATCGCCATTGCCATCGCACCGATGCTCGCGGCGCAGGAGCCCGATACCGCGGCGGCGCCCGCCGATGAGCCGGATGACCCCATCCTGAGTCAGGCCCTGACCCCCTGG